>NZ_FOCV01000016.1 GCF_900110205.1 Rhizobium tibeticum
CCGTTCGGCACGATCAAGCAATGGATGAACCAGGGCGCGTTCCTGATGCGGCGGCTGGAAAACGTCCGCGGGGAGTTCAGCCTGACGGCGCTCGCCTACAACATCAAGAGGGCCATCTCCATCATCGGTGTGCCGGGCCTGATCGCCGCGTTGCGGACATAAAACGCCCCATTTTGCGTTGTTCTCAACCCAAAATAAACGCCACTATGCCCATGAACGCCACCATCGCACCCGAAAACGGAAAAGCTGGAAATTGGACAAAACGCCGCCGTCCACGCCGAAAATCAACTACTTTCCATCATTCGAAGAGTTCTCGGACGGTCTGCCGGAGATTCGCGAGTGCTTTTTGATGACGGGTGGATCGGATTATCTGCTTCGCGTTGACGTCGAAAGCGCCAGTGCTTTCGAACGGATTCACAAGGAGATACTTTCAGTCCTGCCGGGTGTGCTGCGGATCAATTCCAGCTTTTCGATCCGCAACGTTTTGTCGGTGCGCCAGAAATAGATGCGCGGGGTACTCAGCAAAGGCGTTTGACGACGGCACCTGGAGCGACTTACGCCATAAGGATTTCAAGACGGCGAGCCGCGCGAATGCTAACCTTGACAGTGGGGATCACTCACAACCGGATAGTGGCATGTATGACCATTGCATCATTGGAGGGGGCATCGTCGGCTTGGCGGTCGCCATGGCGTTGCAGGAAAGGACACCTGGCGCCAGAATCGTTGTCTTGGAGAAAGAGGCAGAGCTTGCCAGACACCAGACGGGTCGCAATAGCGGCGTCATCCACGCCGGAATCTATTATGCTCCCGACTCCCTGAAGGCAAAGCTCTGCCGCGAGGGTGCGGCGGCGACAAAGCGCTTCTGTACTGACAATCGCATCCCATTCGAAACCTGCGGAAAGTTATTGGTCGCCACCAACGATACGGAGACTGAGCGCATGGATGCGCTCGAGGGAAGGGCACGGCAGAACGGCATCGACTATAGGCGGCTGACGACCGCGCAACTGAGAACCGCCGAGCCTGGTATCGCCGGTCTCGGCGCTCTTCTGGTCCACTCCACCGGGATTGTCGACTACGCGGTGGTATGCCGCGCCATGGCACAAAAGATCGAGGCTCGGGGTGGCGAGATCAGGCGCGGAGTTGCGGTCAAAGCCATTCACGAACAGGAAAAAAGCGTGCGCATCGAAAGTCCGTCCGGTTGCGTCGACGCCAGCAAACTGGTTGCCTGCGCCGGTCTCCAGTCGGACCGAATAGCGTTGATGGCCGGCTTGAAGATCAATCATCGGATCGTTCCGTTCCGTGGGGAATACTACGCATTGCCGGCATCGAAAGCGAAGGTCACGCAGCGCCTCATCTATCCGATCCCCGATCCCGACTTGCCGTTTTTGGGAATTCACCTGACGCGAACGATTGACGGCGGTATGACTGTGGGTCCCAATGCGGTGCTTGGTTTTGCGCGCGAAGGCTATGCCAAGGGCAGTTTTGCTATCGCTGACATCGGCAACATGGCGACGTTTCCAGGCTTTTGGAAAATGGCTCGGAGGTATTGGCGTTCGGCAATTTCAGAATTTGCCAATTCCGCGTCGCGCGCACGCTATCTCAAGGAATGCCGGAAGTACTGCCCTGCGCTGACGATCGATGATCTGCAACGCCCGCAAGCCGGCATTCGCGCGCAGGCGGTGATGGCCGACGGAAGCCTGGTTCATGATTTTCTGTTCAAGCAGACCGAACGAATGCTGCATGTCTGCAATGCCCCCTCACCGGCGGCAACCTCCGCCATCCCGATCGGACGCATGATCGTCGATCGACTGCTTGAAGGCACCAGGGCGACAAATGTTTCCCCCGCCCTGCAGGGGGCTGAGGCTTAGGTCTTCGGTTCGATTGTTGCCCAGGAGAGATGTGCGTGGACCATCTCGATCCACCTGTGAAAATGGGCGTGCCGATCAGGAGATGGCAAGACCGCCGTCCACGGGAAGCGATATGCCGCTGATCATGGAGGCCTCATCGCTCAACAGGAAGAGAATTGCCTCGGCGACCTCATCAGGATCGAGAAAGCGTGCAAGCGGGATGCGAGCCTTGACCGGGTCGGCCTTGGCCGGGTCGCTCCAGGCAAGTTCACCCATGGGGGTCAGCGTGACGGTCGGGTTGACGCTGTTGACACGGATGCCGGCGGCGCCGAGATCTACCGCCATGACGCGCGTGATCGCATCGAGCGCCGCTTGGAAGCGCAGTAGGCGGTGTGATTGGCAACGCCGCGACGCGCCGCATCGCTTGAAACATTGACGATCGAACCCTTGATGCCGCGCTCGATCCAATCGCGTACGACCGCCTGTGCCAGCACCACCGGGGCAAGGGTATTGACGTTGAGAACATGGCTGAAGTCGACCACTTCGGTCTCCACGAACGATTGCAGCACGGTCGTGCCGGCGCAATTGACCAGCATGTCGACAGGAAACGCCGGCGTGACGGCCGCAGCAATCGCGCCGATCTCAGCAAGGTCGGCACAGATCGGTTCGCAAACGATCTCTTGCGCGAGCACTTCCAGATCGCGCCGATCGCGTGTCAATGCGACGACCGTAGCGCCTCGGCTCGCCAGCATGACTGCCGTTGCGCGCCCGATCCCCTTGCCCGCCCCGGTGATAAGAACGCGTTTCCCATTCCAGTCCATTTTCACTCCCTCGGCGAACTGCGCTGTTGACACAGACCTACTCGGAAATGCGCTGCGGGGCATCTAGGCAATCATCAATCGGATGACAAAAAAGTATCGGTCTGCGGGGGCAAATGTGGTGGAGCGGTCGGTCACATCCGGCTAAACTTCTTTCATGTCTGCGGGAGGGAACCGGGAGAGCTCCTCCGCGGATGGCCGAGTAACAGAATGTATCCCTGGGAGGGGTAGTCGTATGCGGGATGTATCAGAGCCCGATCTGGAAGTCGTCCAGATACGATCCGGCGAGTCCTTCAAAATGTGGTCGCACGGATATCCCTATCATACGGTGCGGTGGCACTTTCATCCCGAGTACGAGATCCACCTCATCACCGAAACCTCCGGCTGCTATTTTGTCGGCGACTTCATCGGCGATTTTCAGCCGGGCAATTTTGTCATGACCGGCCCGAACCTGCCGCACAACTGGGTGAGCGAGGTCGTCGACAACAGGCGCATCGAGCAACGCTGCCTGGTTTTGCAATTCTCCGAGGCGTTCATCGATGGCCTGCTTGCCATCCTTCCGGAGCTCAAGGGTTTCCGCTCGGTGCTGGCCGATAGTCGTCGAGGCGTTCTCTTTTCGCTCGAGGCAGCCGCGCTCGCAAAGCCGATCATGCAGGAGATGCTGGACGCCACAGGTGCGCGTCGCATCGCGCTTTTCATGCACCTCGTCGAACTTTTGACCGGTGCAAACGATCACGTGGCTCTGACCACATCCGATTATCAGCCCGATCCCTCCGGTTATATGTCGATCGGCACCAACAAGGCGTTGGCATTTATCCGCGAGCGACTGACGGAACCGTTTTCCGAGACCGATCTTTCGGCGATTGCCGGTCAAACGCCAAGCGCGTTCTCCCGGTCGTTTCGCAAACATACCGGCTTCTCGGTGATTCAGTATGTCAACCGCTTACGCATCAATCTTGCCTGCCAGTTGCTGATGAGCAGCGAGGACATGCCTGTGATCGATATCTGCTACGCATCCGGGTTTAACAACCTTTCGAATTTCAACAGACACTTTCTCGCACAAAAAGGGATGCCGCCCTCCAGGTTCCGAGCATTGAGGGCACAAAACGAAAAAGCGGTGGAGGCCGCCTAACCAGGGAGGACAGGGAGGAGACAGGAGACATTGGTGGCAAGTGCGAACCGGAGACCGTGGCGGGCCTCCGCGAGGGATCGCGTGTCGTCAAATTTGGAACAGATGCGCCTTAGCAGTGCGGCCGACGTTACCGTGAGTTTCGGCGCGCGGCTTTGTGCACGTTAACTCAGGCCAGCCACACGCCTGAGACGGTAACCGCAACAATCGATCTCTTTAAGGGAGAAACCGAAATGACGCAATTCTCAATGAAACTCGCAGGCGCTGCCCTACTGGCTGTCGGCCTTCTTAGCGGAACGTCCGTTTTTGCACAATCGGCCAAGGTCACAGACGCAACGGTCGCTTTCCTGATGCCCGACCAGAGCTCGACGCGTTATGAAGAGCATGACTACCCAGGCTTCCAGGCTGAAATGGCAAAACTCTGCGCCGGCTGCAAGGTGATATACCAGAATGCCAATGGCGACGCATCGCGCCAGCAACAGCAATTCAACTCAGCGATCTCACAGGGTGCGAAAGCGATCGTCCTCGACCCGGTCGATTCCACCGCCGCTGCCTCGCTGGTGAAGATGGCCCAAAGCCAGGGCGTCAAGGTCATCGCCTATGACCGCCCTATCCCGTCTGCGGCCGCTGACTACTACGTCTCCTTCAACAATGAAGAGATCGGCAAGATGATTGCCGTATCGCTTGTCGAACGTTTGAAGAAGAACAATGTCAAGCCGGAAGACGGCGGTCTGCTGGAGATCAACGGCTCGCCGACCGATGCGGCTGCCGGCCTGATCAAGAAGGGCATCCATGCAGGCATCGCTGAAGGCGGATATCAGGTGCTGGCCGAATACGACACGCCGGAATGGGCGCCGCCGAAGGCACAGCAATGGGCAAGTGGGCAGATCACCCGCTTCGGCAAGAAGATCATTGGCGTCGTGGCGGCCAATGACGGTACCGGCGGTGCAGCCGTCGCCGCCTTCAAGGCTGCCGGCATTGATCCGGTCCCGCCGGTGACTGGCAATGACGCAACGATTGCCGGCCTGCAGCTGATTATCGCCGGCGATCAGTACAACACGATCTCCAAGCCGAGCGAGATCGTGGCTGCAGCCGCCGCCAACGTCGCACTGCAGCTGCTTTCCGGAGAGACGCCGAAGGCGGATACGAAGCTGTTCGACACGCCCACGCAGCTCTTCACGCCGGCGCTCGTGACTGCGGAGAACCTGAAGGCCGAAATCATCGACAAGACGGTCAACGGTAAGCCGATCCAGACGCCTGAGCAGCTTTGCGGCGACCGTTACGCGGACGGTTGCAAGAAGCTTGGTATCGGCAGCTAAGCGCTCCTCCCGGGGGCCCTCCGGCGCGTGTCGTCGGGGGGCTCATTGCAAATCGCATGAGGTCATACGGAAAGGCTTGCCTCGATGACGGACACTCAACACGATACGCCCCCGATCGGCGAGCTCGTTCTCAGCCTGCGTGGCGTTTCCAAGAATTTCGGTGCCGTATCAGCCCTGACGGATATCGATCTCGATGTGCATGCGGGCGAAGTCGTGGCGCTGGTTGGCGACAATGGCGCGGGAAAGTCGACACTCGTCAAAATTCTTGCCGGCGTGCACCAGCCGACGTCGGGCGCGATCACCTTCGCGGGCAAACCGGTGACGCTCGCTGACCCAAGTACGGCACTTAATCTCGGCATTGCGACGGTTTTCCAGGATCTCGCACTTTGCGAAAATCTTGATGTGGTGGCCAACATCTTCCTTGGCCGGGAAACCAATCCTCTGAAGCTCGACGAAGTGTCGATGGAGGTGCGCTCATGGAAGCTCCTGAATGAGCTCTCAGCGCGCATTCCCAGCGTTCGCATTCCGATCGCGTCGCTTTCCGGTGGGCAGCGTCAGACGGTGGCGATCGCCAGATCGTTGCTGTTGGAGCCGAAGCTCATCATGCTCGACGAGCCGACGGCCGCACTTGGCGTTGCGCAGACGGCGGAGGTCTTGAACCTCATCGAACGGGTCCGTGATCGCGGCCTCGGCGTCATCATGATCAGCCACAATATGGAGGACGTGCGGGCCGTTGCAGACCGCATCGTGGTCCTGCGGCTCGGCCGCAACAACGGGATATTCTATCCCGACGCAACAAACCAGGAACTCGTCAGCGCCATCACCGGAGCCGCGGACAATTCCGTCTCCCGCAGGGCAAGCCGACGCCAAGCGTCGGGCGATATCACAGAGGGCGGAAACCTATGAGCACCAACTCCAATCAGAACGCCCCATCCCCACCCCTGCTCGATCGAAGCGACGTTCGCGTCAAGCATGAAACCGGCGTCAGCGGCGCCATCCGGGCCTTTGGCGATCGCGTGCGATCGGGCGATCTCGGGTCGTTGCCGGTCGTCGTCGGCCTGGTTCTAATCTGGACGGTGTTTGCGTCGCTCAATCCGGTCTTCCTTTCTGCTAACAACCTCGTCAACCTGCTCTTCGATGCGTCGACGGTCGGTGTTATCTCGCTTGGCATCGTCTGTATCCTGATGGTCGGCGAAATTGACCTGTCTGTTGGCTCGATCAGTGGCTTCGCCTCGGCGCTCGTCGGAATGCTGTGGGTCAATGAAGACTGGCCGGTCGCCCTGGCGATCGTCGCCGCCCTTGCAGCGGGTGGTATCATCGGTGCGCTCTATGCATTGCTGTTCAATCGACTGGGAATGCCGAGCTTCGTTTCGACGCTGGCCGGCCTACTCGCCGTTCTCGGCATGCAACTCTACCTTCTTGGCGCGACCGGTTCGATCAACCTGCCCTACGGCTCTGCGGTCGTGAACTTCGGACAGCTGCTGGTCATGCCGGATCCTGTTTCCTATGTTCTCGCCGCCATTCCAGGGTTCGTGCTGTTCGTGAGCGGTTATCGCACTGTCGTACGCCGCCGCGCCGCAAGCTTGTCCTCGCAGTCGCTTGGCAGTCTGATTTTTCGTGCTGTCGTAATCACCTTGGTGCTCGAGCTGATCGTGTTTTATCTCAACCAGGACCGCGGCATTCCGTGGATGTTTGGTCTGTTTGTCGGCTTGGCCGTGGCCATGAGCTACGCGCTGACCCGCACCAAGTGGGGCCGCTCGATGACGGCGGTCGGCGGCAATCGCGAGGCCGCACGCCGCGCCGGCATCAATGTTCGCATGATTTATGCGAGCGCCTTCATGCTCTGCTCGATGCTGGCTGCACTTGGCGGCGTGTTGTCTGCGGCACGTCTTGCGTCGGCAAGCCAGCAGGCCGGCACCGGAGATGTGAACCTCAATGCCATCGCGGCTGCCGTCATCGGTGGTACCAGCCTGTTTGGCGGTCGCGGCAGCGCCTATTCGGCCTTGCTCGGCATCATTGTCATCCAGTCAATTGCCAACGGCCTGACCTTGCTCGATCTGTCATCGTCGCTTCGCTACATGATAACCGGCGCCGTTCTTGCCATTGCCGTCATTGTCGACTCGCTCGCACGCCGTTCGAGGGTGTCCCACGGACGCGCGTAAAACCCAGACAAAAGGTAAGGAATGCTATGAGACAGGAACTTTCTGGAAAGGTCGCTGCAATCACCGGCGCGGCCTCGGGGATCGGCCTTGAATGCGCAAGGGCGCTGCTCAGTGAGGGCGTCAGCGTCGCCCTCATCGATCGAGCTGAAGAGTCATTGAAACGAATTTGCTCCGAACTCGGACCGCAGGCATTTCCTCTGGTTGTCGATCTGACCATCCCGAAAAGCGTTGCGACGATGATGCCGCAGATTCTGCAAAGGTTCGGCAAGCTCGACATCTTCCACGCCAATGCCGGTGCCTATATCGGCGGAGACGTCGTTGAGGGAGATCCCGATGCCTGGGACCGCATGCTGAACCTCAACGTCAATGCTGCCTTCCGCTCTGTTCAGGCCGTGTTGCCGCACATGGTTGAACGGCAGACCGGCGACATCATCATGACCAGTTCCATCGCGGGTCTCGTTCCCGTCGTTTGGGAGCCGATATACACTGCCTCCAAATTTGCGGTGCAGGCTTTCGTTCACACGGTTCGGCGACAAGTGATGAAGCATGGCATTCGCGTCGGTGCCGTCGCGCCGGGACCCGTTGTCACGGCCCTGATCAGCGATTGGCCGAAGGCAAAGCTCGAAGAAACCATCGCTGCAGGCGGGCTGATGGAGGCAAGCGAAGTGGCCGATGCCGTCATGTTCATGCTCTCGCGGCCGCGCAATGTGACAATCCGCGACCTCGTCATTTTGCCGCACAGTACGGATCTTTAGACATGGCACGTCACTTTCTCGGAATCGATGTCGGCACCGGCAGCGCCCGCACGGGAGTTTTTAACGAGAGCGGTGATCTGCTGGCATCGGCAAAACAACCCATTGCCATCTGGCACGAGGCCGGCGGCGTCGTTGAGCAGTCGAGCGAGGATATCTGGCGGGCAGTTTCCAGCACTGTTCGCAAGGCGGTTGAGGATGCGGCGATCGATCCGGCCTCCATCGCCGGCATCGGCTTCGACGCCACCTGTTCGCTCGTTGCTCTCGGCGCGGATTGGCGTCCGACCAGCGTCAGCGGTTCAGGCGATGCCAACAGGAACATCATCGTCTGGATGGATCACCGGGCCGTCGCCGAAGCCGACGAGATCAACGGCGGCGGGCACGCGGTTCTGCGCTATGTCGGTGGCCGCATCTCGCCCGAGATGGAAACGCCGAAGCTCCTGTGGCTGAAGAGGCACCTGCCCCGGCAATACCGGGCAGCGGCCCACTTCTTCGACCTCTCCGACTATTTGACATGGCGCGCCACGGGAAGCCAGGCGCGATCAGTCTGCACGGTGACGTGCAAGTGGACCTATCTCGCCCATGAGGGGCGCTGGGACGCCGACTATTTTCGGGCCATTGGCCTTGAGGACCTCACTGTTGAGGGTTTCAAGCGGATTGGCAACGAGATTGTCGCTCCGGGAACGGCACTTGGCACTGGGCTTTCCGCCCAAGCGGCCGCCGATCTCGGCCTGTTGGTCGGCACGCCTGTTGGTGCTGCCCTCATCGATGCGCACGCGGGCGGCATCGGAACACTTGGCGCAGTTGAAGCTGGAACGTCGGGTGGCGCCGACATCGCCCGCCGCCTGGCCTATATTTTCGGAACCTCGGCCTGCTCGATGGCGACGACGCAGCAACCAACTTTTGTCGACGGCGTCTGGGGGCCCTATTTCTCAGCGATGGTCCCGGGCCTGTGGCTGAACGAAGGTGGGCAGTCGGCGGCAGGCGCGGCAATCGACCATCTGGTGCGTATGCATCCGGCATCCGGCGAAATCGAGGCGCGTGCAAAGGCAGAGGGTCTGTCACTCGTCGGCTATCTGGAGCGGGCAGCTGCTTGTGCCGGCGACACTGCCGCCGATCTGGCCAACGGTATCGTCGTGGTGCCGGAGTTCCTCGGCAATCGCGCGCCCTTTGCAGATCCGGATGCACGCGCACTGATCGCCGGACTGACCCTTGACGAAAACGAGGAGTCGCTTGTTTCGCTTTATGTGGCGGGGCTTGCCGGTCTCGGCTACGGTCTGCGGCAGTTGCTCGACGCATTGGCTGGCAAAGCGATCGACATCGACCTAATCGTGGCCAGCGGCGGGGCGGCAAACAGTCCCCTCGTCCTGCAGATGATCGCCGATACGACGGCGAGGCAGGTCGCCAGCGTATCCAGCCCGGAGCCGGTGCTGCTTGGCGCTGCGATGCTCGGAGCCGTCGCCGGTGGCTGTCACGCCGACATTTCCAGCGCAATGAGTGTCATGTCGCGCATCGCCAGGGTCTATCGCCCAGCCTCGGGTGCGATGCGCGAAAGACATGGTCGTCGGTATGCGGCCTTCAAGCTGCTTCAGGAAACCGGTCGAAAGCTTCGCGACATGATCTGACAAGGCTCTGTTCCACCTTCCGGTCGGATGTTGCGGCGTAGAAGGACAAAGCCGGTACGCCTGTGGCCAACGGCTCCAGGCAAGATCGATTGAACGCGGCACGACGGTGCTACTCGCCGGGCCCGATCGCACTCGAATGAGGACACTGGTTGGTGTCCAATCCATCCCGCGCTTCAGCTGCCTGTCGTGAATATAAGCGATCGGGCCGCGGTTGACTGTCACAACGGTCAGTCTGTTTACATCGTCGCGAAATAGGGATACTTTATATCCTTAATAGATGCTTTCGGGCGTCGAACCCGGACTGAATTGATGATCCTGAAAAGCCAAGTCGAATGGGCGCTGCATTGTTGCGCCATCCTTGCCGGTCTGCCTGAAGGCCGTTACCTGTCAACCAAGGCATTAGCGGAGTTCCACGGGCTTCCGAAGGAATATCTTTCTAAGGCGCTGCAGAGCCTTTCCCAAGCAGGTCTCGTTCATACGACGCTCGGTCCATCGGGCGGCTACCGATTGGCAAAGGCACCGGCCGAGCTGACCTTTCTTGACATCGTCGAGGCCGTTGAGGGTAAGGCGCGAACCTTTATCTGCAACAACATCAGAGCCAACAATCCCTGTCGGCCGCTTGGCTATTGCGAAAGCGGTCCTTGCGCCGTAGCAGGCATCATGTGGGAAGCCGACGAAGCGTGGCGGCAGAAGCTGCGCAGCGTCAGATTATCCGATCTGATAGAGACCCTATCCAAGGATATTCCCGCCGATCTTTGGAAGAGCAGCTTCGAATGGGTCCTAGAGCGAGCCGGATGAGCGTAGCTTGACCTCGCCCGCGCCGGGCATTGCGTAGAGGTAGCTCTGGGGCGGCATTGCAAGGGATAGGCCGCTTTCCCGGCACTGACGATGGACAAGATCGATCACTTCGTTCCTCGCCGGCGTTCTATCTGCCGGACTGGTCACGCGAAACTGCAGCTCGGTCTCGATTGCGACAGCGTCGATCCCCTTGAGGGCGACGATCGGCGGTGGGTCTTGCACGATCCCTGTGCAGCCTTGCAGGGCGGTTCGCATCGCCTCCTCGACGAGTTGCGGCCTATGGCTTGCCGCGATGCGGACGAGCAGCGTGATCTGATGCGTCTCGTCGGGACGGCTGAGATTCGTCAGCCCCACTTTCGCCAGGGCGCTATTGGGTAAAACAACAACGTTATGAGCGCCGGTGAGCAGAAATGTGGAGCGCCAGTTGTTCTCGATGACACGTCCCTCGGTCCCATCGCCGAGCACGATCCAGTCGCCAATGACAAAAGGCCGCCCCAATGTCAGCGCGATGCCTGAGAAGACGTCGCCGAGCGTATTCTGCAGCGCAAGGCCGAAGATGATGGCGACCACGCCGGAGGTCGCGACCAGGGTGCCGATCGGCGCTTTGAAGACGAAGCCGAGGATGGACAAGGCCACTCCGAGATAGACAACGGCAACGATCAGATCCTGCAGCAGCCGGGCTTCTCGCGGCCGGCGCTCCAGAACGATATAGATGCGCACGAAGCCGATCAGGGTCCATGCAAGGTGTGTCCACCATAAGACCCGGGCAGTGATGGACAGGAATGCCGTGGTGCCGGTCAGATGTGTCTCCTCGACGCGATGCGGCAGGATGCCAGCAAGGGCGAGGACAGCGGTCATGCATGCGAAAAACAGAATCTGAACGACCAGCCTGGCGGTCGGGCGGTCACGGCCCTGGAGATGCCATACGATAATGCCGGCAACACCCAGAAGATTGATCAGAACAAGCGGCAACGAGAGTTGTTCGTTGAACATGGCAGGCTCCGATCGCGAGGTTGCGGCCCTGTGCGGAGGGGCCGTGTGCGCGATCAACACCCGGCCCGCCCTGACTTACTTCTTCAAGGGATAGGTCAGTTCCTTCTCGCCGGTGTCAACCACGAAGACCGCAAGCAGCTTTGCAGGCTTTGCCTTGCTGCCGTTTGCACTGACACCATGACGGTCGCCGGGCATCTCCGAAAAGCTCTCTCCAGCTTGATAGGTTTTCACCGGCCCGTCATTGACCTGGCTGCGGATGGAGCCTTCCAGCACCGTTGCATAGATGAAGGCGGAATTCGGATGGGTGTGGCCCTCGGAAAAGCCACCTGGACCATATTCGACCAGAACACCCTTGATGCTCTTGCCCGGAACGTTCGGCAGCGCGTGCTCATAGACGAGCGTGACCTTGGAAGCCTTGCCGCCGGCGTCATCGGCGAACGCTGCGTTGAATGATAGCGCTGCGAGGGCTGCTGCGACAAAGATCGACTTCATCATATCGAGATTCCTTTCATGGATTGGCCGCTGCGCCTTATGAATTATAGCGCAGCGGCACTCTGTTATTTCCGCGCGGAGGTTGCGAACCATTGCTCGAAGGTGATCCGTCCCAGGCGTGGGTTGTTGTCCGAGACCAGCGAACCATCCGCCAGCCGGGCGCCGAAGTAACGTGCCTCAGGATCCGGCTCGACCTTGCGGGCATCAGCCGTGGCCTTGAGGTAGCGAGCAACGAGTTCGTTGAGCCGGAAGCGCTCCGGGCCGGCGATCTCGATCGTGCCATTGACCGGTGGAGCGAGCGTAACGTCGGCCATGGCATCGGCGACGTCATCGGACGCGATCGGTTGCACATAGGCCGGTGACAGGTGAACCGTATCGCCGACCGTGCCGGATTGCGCGATGCCGCTCAAGAACTCCATGAACTGCGTCGAATGAACGATCGTGTAAGGAACGCCCGAGGCCTTGATCAGCTTTTCCTGGGCTAGCTTGCCGCGGAAGTAGCCGCTCTCCTGCAGCCGTTCGGTTCCGACCACCGAAAGCGCGATATGGTGTTTGACGCCGGCGGACTTCTCTGCCGCGAACAGATTGCGGCCCGAGGTTTCGAAGAATTCCAGCACCGCCTTGTCCTCGAAAGAGGGCGAGTTGGCGAGGTCGACAACGACCTCGGCGCCGGCGAGCGCCTCGGCCAGCCCTTCACCGGTGATCGTGTTGACGCCGGTATTCGGAGAGGCGGCAATCACCTCATGACCTTGCTTGCGCAGGCGTTCGACTGTCTTGGACCCAATAAGGCCGGTCCCGCCAATGATGACGATTTTCATCGGACTTCTCCCTTCAGGGCGGCCATCGGCCGCTGTGTTGATGGCTCTGAGGTCGTAAGCTTAGTTGAGGCCGGCCTTGTCGAGACCGTAGGCCTTGTCTGCGGAACCGGGGACTGCCTTGAACGCGATGCTGGCGCGGTTCCAGGCATTGATCACCATGATCGAGAAGGTCAGGTCGGAAACTTCCTTCTCCGAGAGCTGGCCGCGGACGCGCTCGTAGAGTTCGTCGGGGATGCCGCCTTCGGGAAGGTTCGTGACTGCTTCGGTCCAGGCAAGTGAAGCCCGCTCGCGCGGGACAAAGAGGTTGGATTCATGCCAGATCGCCACGTGATAGAGGCGCAGTTCGCTCTCGCCGTGGATCTTGGCTTCCTTGACATGCATGTCGAGGCAGAAGCCGCAGCCATTAATCTGTGAAGCGCGGATGTTCACGAGGTCACGAATTTTCTGTTCGACGACGCTGTCCTTCAGGCCCATGCTGAGGTCTGAGAGCTTCTTGAAGAACTCGGGTGATTGCTGTGCGTAGTTGAGGCGCTGTGTCATGTCTCTCTCCTATTAAGGATATGCTGTATCCTTATGGATATAAGATATCCGTAATATCTGGACAGTAAAGCTCTTCCGACCTAAACTGCGACATAAGGCTTATGTCGAAACGTATGGGGGACAGATGGACATCGTATCTGCGCTGAGAGCCTTTCTGCGCGTGGCAGAAACAGGCTCGTTTTCTGCAGCGGCAATCGATCTCGATCTCACACAGCCAGCAGTCTCCCGGCAGGTTTCCGCACTGGAAGGACATCTCAACACGCGCCTGCTGCATCGTACCACAAACGCGCTTGCCCTGACCGTCGAAGGTGAACAAATGATCGCGATGGCGCTGCGGGTGGTCGAGGCAGTGGACGCTCTTAACGAAGCCTCCTGCGTCGAGACAGCCATGGCGTCCGGCCGAGTGCGGCTTACCCTGCCCGCGCCTCTTGGTCTTTATGTCAGCGAGCGCCTCCCGGGACTGCTCGAACGCCATCCCGGACTGTCGGTCGAACTGATGTTCCGCGAGGAGCCGTCCGATTTGATCGGCGATGGCATCGATCTCGAAGTGCGGCTTGGCGCGGTGTCAGACAATACCTTGATGTGCCGGCGGATCGGCTGGACGACCGCCTTTCTCGTCGCGGCGCCCTGCTACCTGGAACGACACAGTATGCCCAAAACGCTGGATGATATTGGTGGCCATGAATGCATCTGCTACAGCCGCGCCGGAGATGGACGGTCGTGGTGGTTTTCCGATGGATCGGAGGAGATTTCCGTGCGCATCGCACCGCGTCTGGTGGCCAACAATGCCGTGGCGGTACATCGCGCAGTATTGACCGGGGGCGGTCTTGCCGTGCTTTCGCATCTCCTTGCCAGCCCAGACATCGAGGCTGGCAGGCTGATGAAGGTGATGCCAGAATTTCCGCCCGCGCGCCTGCCGATCAATGTCGTCTATCCGTCGCGCAAAAACCTGCCGTTGCGGGTCCGCACGGTCCTCGATTTCCTGGCACAGGTGGTCAGGGAGGACCCATTGATGGCATCCTAGAGCACAAAGCGCTTGCTAAAATCTGCGCGCATTTTCATTCTGCGGGCAACTTGGGAGGAGCCATGAAGCGCAACATTGTCCTTGTTGATCCGCTGCCGCGGACGCTCGATCTCATCATGACGCCGGATGTTCGCCGCCGTCTGGCACAGCTGGGAGAGGTCGTCGTTTGCGAAGATCGCCAGATGCCGGCAGAACAGGTCGAAGCGCTGTTGCCGGACACGGTGCTGATTTTCGGCCAGACCGACATGCCGAAGGAGCGCCTGGATCGTGCGCCAAGGCTAAAGGCCATCATCAATGTCGAGTCGAACTTTCTGCCGAATATCGATTACCAGGCCTGTGTCGAGCGTGGTATCTGGGTGATCACACCGGCATCCGCCTTTGCGCCGCCCGTGGCCGAAGCCGCGCTTGGCATGGCGATTGATCTTGCCCGTGGCATCACCAAGGCGGATAGACAGTTCCGGGCCGGCGTCGAAGACTATGGCCTTGCCGGAAACGGCGAGACATTTCGTTTCGCCGGCGCACCGGTCGGCCTGATCGGTTTTGGAGATCTGGGGCGCCAGTTGCGGGATCTTATCCGGCCGTTTCGCAATAGCGTGCGCGTCTTTGATCCTTGGCTGCCGGCCGAGATCGTCGAGCGGCTCGACTGCATGCCGGCATCACTGGATGAAGTGCTTTGCGAAAGCCGCGTCGTCTTCGTCTTTGCCAGCGTAACCAGCGAGAACGAAGGGTTTATCGGCCGGCGTGAATTCGCAATGATGCAACCGGGCTCCGCCTTCCTGCTGATGAGCCGTGCGGCCGTCGTCGATTTTCCTGCCATGCTCGAGGCAGTGAGATCTGGCCATATCCGCGCCGCGACGGATGTCTTTCCAGATGAGCCGGTCGCTCCCGACGATCCCGTCCGCAAGGTGGAGGGGTTGTTGCTATCTGCACATCGCACCGGCGGTACGAGAGATGCCTTCTACGCGCTCGGCTCGATGGCTGTCGCTGATGCGGAGCTGATAATGAAAGGCTTGCCGCCGCAGCTTTGCCGAAGGGCGGATCCGGCGACCGCAAGCCGGTTGCGTTCCAAGCCGGTCAGCGTTTCATGAGCCGCGGGCCATTCGCAACGGCAGCGCCAACCCGTATCGGTCAGTTGATCGGTGAACTGGCCGCCCTTTTGCGAAGGGTCCCCTGGATGCCGCGGAAGCTCAGAAATTCCTCAATAAATTATCTTAAGGCTCTATCGCGCCGCAGGCGGTTAAAATGCTAGCCTGAGGCAAAAGAAGAATGCCGGAGGATAAAATGACGAAGAAAACGCTTGGCGACTGGCAGGCTCTTGCCGAGAAAGAGCTGAAGGCCTCGCCGGAGACGCTCGTCTGGAACACGCCAGAAGGGATCGACGTCAAGCCGCTGTATACCGAGGGCGACATAGCGGATGCTCAACACCTCGGATCGCTTCCTGGCTTTGCACCCTTTACGCGCGGCCCGCGCGCGACGATGTATGCAGGCCGCCCTTGGACAATACGGCAATATGCCGGCTTCTCCACTGCGGAGGCCTCCAATGCCTTCTACCGCAAGGCGCTCGGCGCCGGGCAGCAGGGCGTTTCGGTTGCCTTCGACCTTGCGACCCACCGCGGCTATGACAGCGATCATCCGCGCGTCGTCGGCGACGTCGGTAAGGCAGGGGTTGCGATCGACAGCGTCGAAGACATGAAGATCCTGTTCGACGGCATCCCGTTGGAGAAGATCTCTGTCTCCATGACCATGAACGGCGCGGTTATCCCGATATTGGCGAGCTTCATCGTCGCCGGCGAGGAACAGGGCGTGCCGCGCGCGGAGCTTTCAGGGACCATCCAAAATGACATCCTCAAGGAGTTCATGGTCCGCAACACTTATATCTATCCCCCCGAACCTTCGATGCGGATCGTCGCCGATATCATCGAATACACCGCAAGAGAGATGCCAAAGTTCAACTCGATCTCGATCTCCGGCTATCACATGCAGGAAGCCGGCGCGACGCTGGTTCAGGAACTGGCCTTCACGCTCGCCGACGGGCGCGAATATGTTCGGGCTGCGCTCGCCAAGGGATTGAACGTCGACGATTTTGCCGGCCGCCTCTCCTTCTTCTTTGCCATCGGCATGAACTTCTTCATGGAGGCAGCAAAACTGCGCGCCGCGCGGCTCCTCTGGACGCGGATCATGGAGGAGTTCAAGCCGGCCAAGGTCTCGTCGCTGATGCTGCGCACCCATTGTCAGACCTCGGGCGTGTCGCTGCAGGAGCAAGATCCCTACAATAATATCGTTCGCACCGCCTTCGAGGCGATGTCGGCAGTGCTGGGCGGCACGCAGTCGCTCCATACCAACTCCTTCGACGAGGCGATCGCGCTGCCGACGGAGTTTTCGGCGCGCATTGCTCGCAACACGCAGCTGATCCTGCAGCACGAGACGGGCGTGACGAAGGTCGTGGACCCACTTGCCGGCTCCTACTATGTCGAGAGCCTGACAAAGGAACTCGCCGATAAAGCCTGGGCCTTGATCGAGGAGGTCGAGGCGCTCGGCGGCATGACGAAGGCCGTCAACGAGGGCTTGCCCAAGCGGCTCATCGAGGAAGCGGCGACGCGACGCCAGGCGGCGGTCGACAAGGGTGACGAGGTCATCGTCGGCGTCAACAAGTACCGGCTCGAGACAGAGGAAGAGATCGAGACCCTGGCGATCGACAATGCCGCCGTGCGCACTGCCCAGATCAAGCGTATCGAGGAGACGAAACGTCGCCGCGACGGCACCGCGGTACAAGCTGCCCTCGACTTGCTTGCGGAGGTTGCAGATAGCGGCAAGGGGAATCTGCTTGCGGCAGCGATCGAAGCGGCTCGCGCGCGTGCGACCATTGGCGAGATTTCCGATGCCATGCGTCGCGCCTTCGGTGATCACGCCGCCGAGCCCGAGGTCATCAAGGACGTCTATGGTCAAGCCTATCGTGACGAACCCGAGCTGGCGGTGCTGAAAGACCGCATGAGCGATATCGGCAAGATTCTCGGCCATAGGCCGAAGATCATGGTTGCCAAGCTGGGCCAGGACGGCCACGACCGCGGCGCGAAAGTGATCGCCTCCGCGTTTGGTGACATCGGCTTCGATGTGTTGGCCGGGCCGCTCTTTCAGACGCCGAAGGAAGCAGCCGAGCTCGCCGTCGCGAACAAGGTACACGTGGTTGGCATGTCGTCGCTGGCTGCCGGCCACAAGACGCTGGCGCCGCAACTGGTCGACGAGCTCAAGGCGCAAGGCGCTGGCGATGTCATCGTGGTCGTCGGTGGTGTCATTCCGCGGCGGGATTACCAGTTCCTGATAGACCACGGGATCGCCGCCGTATTTGGGCCCGGCACGAATGTTCTGGATGCGGCAAATTCGGTTCTCGACCTGCTCGAGGGCAAGCGGCGAAACTAGATTTCGGGTGGTGTGACAACGGTTCGCGGCCAAGCTTTTCACCGTCGCCGTTCCGTTCTGCCTGAACGGAGACCGGCGTCAGCTGCTCCTGTGCAGCGAAAACGATTCCTATTCTCGCCTGAAAACCCATGAGCCTCGAAATCGAGCGGCTATGAAAATTAATTTCATAGTTCCAACTTTTCGCGGGATTCGTGTTGACGAGTTCGAATTTTTGTCTCAACTTGACGAAAATAAATTACGTAATGGGAACGAGAACGGCATGAAAGTGGGAATTATCGGGCTGGGTTTCCGGCTCGGCTACCTTGGCTACGTCTTCAAGTCTGTGGATGAAAGCTTCGAGATCGTCGGTTACGTCGACCCCGATCCTGCAGGCCTTCCTGGACTTGTCGAGAAGGGTATTTCCGCCGGCACGGCCTATGCTTCCCCCGAAGAGCTGATCGCCAACGAAAAGCTCGATCTTTTGATGATTGGTTCCCCGAACCACATGCATCTCGATCACATCAGGCTCGGTCTCGAAAGTGGCCTTAAGGTCTTTTGCGAAAAGCCGATCGTCACGACGATCGCCGAGAGCATCGAACTGGCACGGCTGATGGCAAAGTTCGGTCACGAGCGCCTGATGGTCGGCCTCGTGCTTCGTTACTCCCCACTCTACAAGGACCTGCGCGCCATTCAGGCTGCAGGCAAGCTCGGCCAGATCGTCTCGATCGAAGCCTCGGAGCACATCGAGCCTTATCACGGCGCTTTCTTCATGCGCGACTGGCGCCGCTACGAGCGCTATTCCGGCAGCTTCATGCTGGAAAAGTGCTGCCATGACCTCGATCTCTACAACGGCGTCGTCGGCGCCCGGCCTGAGCGCGTTGCAAGCTTCGGCGGTCGCAAGAGCTTCACGCCGGCCAACGATCCCGCTCGCGAAGGCATCAACGACCTGGAGCTGTTCCATCGCAAGCCAAGCGGCTGGATGGGCTCCGACAAGGTGTTCGATAGCGACGCCGACATTATCGACTATCAGGTGGCGATCGTCGAATACGCCAATGGCGTCGGCATGAACTTCCATACCAACCTCAATGTTCCCGACCAGTTTCGCCGCTTTGCCATCATGGGATCGCGGGGCATGGCAGAGGGCGATTTCGTCCGCGGCTATCTCGACGTCCATGAGCAACTGACAGGCAAGAAGGTGATCGAGAACAAGTACGCGGCGACCGAGCTGTCGCAGCACTACGGTGCCGACGAACAGATGGCCGCGGACCTGCTCGACAGTGTGCGCACCGGCACCGAACTTCCCGTCTCTACACTTAACGCCCTCGAAGCCGGTATTCTCGCCCTGTCCATGGACGAGGCGCGCATGAAGAAGGCTGTCATCGATCTGCGCCCGATATGGGACAGGTTCGAAGAAGCCCTGCACGCAAGAGCGGCTTGAGGAGGGCGGCAAGATGAGCGTCCAACGCAACGCAGTCATCTTCGCCTGGATCCTTCTCCTTCCGGCAGTGCTCTACGTGGCGGCGATTGTCGCCTATCCCCTGGTTGACACATTTATCCTGTCCTTCACCGATGCGTCGCTGAAAAAGACGACGAATTGGGTCGGCTGGGTCAACTACAGCAAGATCTTCAATGCGACCTTCGCCGAAGTCATCCTGCGGACATTCATCTGGACGTTCTTTTCCGTCTCCATAAAGATGATCATTGGCGTCTTCGGCGCGACGATGCTGAATTCCGCTGTACCAGGCAGGGCGCTCTTTCGCGTACTGACTATGCCGCCCTGGATTGTCCCCATGGCGATCGGCATCTTCATGTGGGGCTGGATGTATAACGGCCAGTTCGGGATGATTTCCGGCATGCTACAGCGCTTTGGTCTGGTGGACGCTCCGGTTGCGTTCCTCGCACAGGGTTCCACGGCGTTCTGGGCGACGATTATCACTGACGTCTGGATCGGCGTCCCGCTGGTCACGCTCTATATGCTAGCGGCCATGCAGGCGATTCCGCAGGATCTTTACGAGGCCGCCTGGACGGACGGAGCCGGCCGTTTCTACCGCTTCCGGCGCATTACCCTGCCGTTGATCGTCCCTTCGCTGATTACCATGTCGATGCTGTCACTCATCGCCACCTTCAACTCTTTCGATATCATCTGGATCCTGACGCGCGGCGGTCCGAGCGGCGAAACGACGACGATGATCATCGACACGTACCGCACGGCGATTGGTTCGAACAAATACGGTGAAGGGGCTGCACGCGCCGTGCTGATCTGCATCTTCCTGTCGATCTTCTGTGTTTGCTACTTCCGACTGACCAGCCGTCTTGCTTCCGGAGACAAGCGATGAAACAACCCCATCTGCTGATCAATCGGTACAAATGGTACGAGATCATCGGCATCTATGCCGGCATTCTGGTGTTCCTTACCTTCGTGCTCGCTCCCTTCGTTGAGGGCTTCCTTGTCTCGCTGAAACCACTCAGCCAACTTTTCTCCTCGCCTTATCGTTTCATTCCCGAGAACGGTTCCTTCGAAGCGTACCGGACGATGTGGATCAGCGTGCCAGGCTTTGCGCGCTACATCTTCAATTCCTTCTTCATCTCGACCGTCGTGACCGCTGTCGTTCTGGTCCTCGTCATCCCTGCCTCCTATGCGTTCGCACGGTTTGAATTCAGAGGCGCTGGGCTGTTGCTCGCTGCGTTCCTGGCGGTCAACATGTTTTCGGGAGCGGTGCTGCTCATTCCGCTCTTCCGGTTGATGCGATCGCTCGGCCTGCTCAATACCTATTTTGCAATCATGGTTCCGGGTGTCGCCTTCCTCATTCCGTCCGCGATCTGGCTGCTCAGAACCTACATGATGCGCATTCCAAGGGAGTTGGACGAGGCGGCCTTCGTCGACGGCGCCAGCCAATTCTACACGCTTCGCCGCGTCATCTTGCCGATCGCGATGCCCGGGATCATGGTGGTTGCAATCACCACCTTCATTGGCTCCTATGCCCAGCAGTTCATCTTCGCCCTCACCTTCAATTCCAAGACCGAATATGCGCCTTTGCCAGTCGGGTTGTTTGCCTATTTCGGCCGCCAGGAGGTGGTCTGGAATGAGCTGATGGCCGCCAGCTTCGTCGGCATTGCGCCGGCCATGATCGTGATTTTCTTCCTTCAACGGTATCTCGTCAGCGGGCTAACCGCGGGCGCGGTGAAACAGTAAGTCAACCACCAGAGAAAAAACGGGAGCTAACAAAGTGACGATTCAATTCAAGACCGGGCTGATGGCCCTTGCCCTGCTCGGCTCCACCGCGCTCGGCGCCATGACCGCGCACGCCGCTGACCAGGAGATCAGCTGGATCTATTGCGGCGACAAGATCGACCCGATCCATGAGAAGTACATCAAGGAGTGGGAAGGCAAGAACCCAGGCTGGAAGGTCACGCCTGAGGTCGTCGGCTGGGAGCAGTGCCAGGACAAAGCAACGACGCTTGCCGCCGCGGGCACGCCTGTCGGCATGGCCTATGTCGGCTCGCGCACGCTCAAGGAATTTGCCCAGAACGACCTTATCGTGCCGGTGCCGATGACCGACGAGGAGAAGAAGAGCTACTATCCGAACATCGTCGATACCGTCACCTTCGAAAACACCCAATGGGGCGTGCCGGTCGCTTTTTCGACCAAGGCTCTCTACTGGAACAAGGATATCTTCAAGCAGGCCGGTCTCGACCCGGAAACACCGCCGAAGACCTGGGCTGAAGAAATCGCCGCCGCCAAGCAGATCAAGGAAAAGACCGGCATCGCTGGATATGGTCTCCCGGCCAAGACTTTCGACAACACGATGCACCAGTTCATGCATTGGGTTTACACCAATAACGGCAAGGTCATCGACGGCGACAAGATCGTTATCGACAGCCCGGAAGTGCTGGCAGCGCTCCAGGCCTACAAGGACATCACGCCTTATTCCGTCGAAGGCGCAACCGCCTATGAGCAGAACGAAATCCGCGCCATCTTTCTCGACGGCAAAGTCGGCATGATCCAGGCAGGCTCGGGTGCTGCTGCTCGCCTCAAGGACACCAAGATCAACTGGGGCGTTGCACCGTTGCCGCTCGGCCCTTCGGCCAAGGGTGAAGGAACGCTGCTCATCACCGACAGCCTGGCCGTCTTCAAGGGCACGGGTGTGGAAGACAAGGCGATCGAATTCGCCAAGTTCATCACCTCACCGGGCCCGCAGGGCGAATACGAGCTTCAGGGCGGTGCAGGCCTCACGCCGCTGCGTCCGTCTGCGAAGGTTGACGAGTTCGTCAAGGCTGATCCGTCGTGGAAGCCGTTCATCGACGGCATCGCTTTTGGCGGCCCCGAGCCTCTCTTTACCGACTACAAGGGCTTCCAGAATTCGATGATCGAGATGGTCCAATCCGTCGTGACGGGCAAGGCCCAGCCGGCCGATGCCATCAAGAAGGCTGCCGGCGAGATCGAAGCGTTCAAGTAAGCCTTTGTCGGGATCGCGGGCGCAACAACCGCGATCCCCCACTTGCAGTATGCATGCCGCAGGGGCGGCAACCGGAGACAGGTTTTGGGACAGCTTCTTCTCAACAATGTTCAGAAGTTCTACGGCGACTTCGAGGTTCTCAAGGGCATCCAGCTCGAAGTGAAGAACGGCGAGTTCGTGGTCTTCGTCGGGCCGTCCGGCTGCGGCAAGTCAACGTTGCTGCGGATGATCGCCGGCCTCGATGCCACGACGGCGGGCGACATCGTCATTGACGGCCTCAGGGTCAATGACCTGCCCCCGGTCAAGCGCGGTATCGCCATGGTGTTCCAGTCCTATGCGCTCTACCCGCACATGAGCGTTTTCGAAAACATCGCTTTCCCGCTGCGCGTGGAAAAGATGGAAGAGGCGAAGCTGAAGGCCAAGGTCGAGCATGCCGCGCGCATCCTTCACCTCGATCAGCGCCTGCAACAGAGGCCCGGAATGCTCTCGGGCGGTCAACGCCAGCGCGTGGCAATCGGTCGCGCCATCGTACGCGAGCCGAAGATCTTCCTGTTTGACGAACCGCTGTCCAACCTTGACGCGGCGTTGCGCGCCGATATGCGTATCGAGCTCGCCAAGCTGCATCGGCAGTTGAAGGCAACGATGATCTACGTCACCCACGACCAGATCGAGGCGATGACCATGGCCGACCGGATCGTCGTACTGAACGCCGGCGAGATCGCGCAGACCGGGGCTCCGCTGGAGCTTTATCACAAGCCGGCCAATATTTTCGTCGCAAGCTTCATCGGCAATCCGAAGATGAACTTCCTGCCCGTCACCTGCACCGCTGTCAGCGATGCCGGTGTCGAAGTCGCCTACGAGGGGCAAAAGGCGTTGATCCCCGTCACGCCCCGTCAGGGCGCTGTTGGCAAGACACTGACGCTCGGCGTGCGTCCTGAGCACATCCAGATCGGTTCCGGCGACATCGCGCTGACCGTTGCGCCAACGGTCATCGAGCGACTTGGCGCACAAACCGTGGCATACGCATCGCTCGACGGCGAAGCCGAGAATTTCTGTGCGACGCTGCCGGGCAGTGCCGGCGTGCGCCCAGATCAGCCGCTGGTAGCCGGGATCAACGTCGCCGACTGCCATTTGTTCGATGATAAGGGCATATCGTTTGAACGCCACGTCGAGCTGACCGACATCGACATGAACCTGCTCAATCCCACGGCAGCCGCTTGATCAGCGGCGTCGCCACCTCAATACAGAGGATAGAAGAGCCTGTTGGCGGGGTACGAATAGGCGCCTCGGTCGACGATCCCCAACCGGTACATGCAGCTTCTGAGCGCCGTGACGTGCCAAGGATTGGCCGGATAGGGTGAACCGCGGTGGACGGCCTCGGGCTCGCAATAGCGATAGGCCCTGTCAAACCGCGCTAGAAGCACGGGATCGGAATCCATCCGTACGCCATGATAGGTCTGCCATTGCGCCGGCGGTTCCGCCGCCGAGATCGCCAACAGGCTTGCTGCTATTCCCATTGCAACAGAGACTCTCATCGACTTGACCTCCCGCGCGCCTAACGCCCGCGCAAAAGAAGATGCTTTTCAATTGCGTAAGGTCAAGAGGCGTACATCAAAGGAAGGTGCTACGGGCAACGGGCTCCTACCACACCAGTCCACGTGCGGCAACATCCTCGACGCGCGTTACGACGCCGTCGCGATGAAAAACCATCGTGTCAAACAGATTGGAAACAACGCATGTGTGGTTGGGAATGATCCGGATCTTCTCTCCGATCTCAGGACGCTTATCGCCGCATTTCGACAGCTCAATGACGCCGTGCTCCTCAGACAATCCGGTGATCACCGCCTCGGGATAACCGACCACCGTTCCGAAGTCGCTAAAGCCGAGCAGATCGGAGGTCAGGGCCTTTGATCCGGCGTCAATGACGGCGCGATCCGCCGTCGGGCGGGACACGACTGTTGCCAGCACATGCATGGCGCAGTCGGCTTCGCTGCAGTGGCCAGCACGGACCATGGAGCGATCGTTATAGATATATGTACCTGCGCGGTGCTCGGTCGCGGCGCCGACGAGATGCGCCTCGAAGAGGCTTGGCGTGCCGCCGTTGCTGACGATCGGGCAAGCGATCCCATCAGTCTCTAGGAGCAAGAGTGCTTTGCTGAGGAAGGCTTGCACCGCTTCGGCCGAGCCGGGCTTCGGGTAGTTGAGGAGACCACCGAACGAAAGGCCCGGCGCGCCGCTTATGCGCTGTGCCAGGATCGTTGCGTCTTCGGGCGTCTGGACGCCGCAGCGCCCGCCGCCGGTGTCGCATTCAACCAGAACAGTCAACGGTTTGCGGGATGCGAAGTAGGAGGATAGGCCATCGATGGTCACCGTGCTGTCGGCAACGACTTTGAGATCAGAGATCCGGTCGTTGAGCGCGCCAAGGCGCTCGAGCTTTTGCGGGCCGACAATGTTGAAGGTGATCAGGATATCTTCGAAGCCGGCGGCAGCAAAAACCTCCGCCTCGCTGATCTTCTGGCAGTTGATGCCTTTCGCACCCGCCGCGATCTGCTCGGCGGCAAGCGCCGGGATCTTATGCGTCTTGATATGTGGCCGAAAGTCCAGGCCGTGCTTATCCATGTAGGCCTGCGTGCGGGCAATGTTCGCCGCCAGGCGATCCTCGTCGATGATAGGCCGCGGCGTCGCAAGATCAGCGACCCTGTCGCCCGGTTTGGCGACGACGGCGAACGGATTTTCCTGCATGTGACGCTGCTCCGCGTTAGCGGCCGTGGGGATTGGCGACCATCGGCCAGATGTTCTTCGGCGCCCGACGATAGGGTGTCTTGACCGGATTGTTGGGATAAGGCGTTCCGGCCGAGCAGTAAATGATCTCAGCGGCGATTTTGGAGAACGATGCGAAGAAATGATTGGTCGATTTGATGACCAAGACCTTCTTCGACAGCGGATCGATGCCCATCACGGAGAACAGGCTTGGATCGAAACTCTGCGCGCGCGTCGAATTCAGAATGATATCGATGCCGTCAAGCACGATATGGGCTGCGTCCCCGAATGGCGCAAAGCTTTCGCCAAACCGCATCTCTGCATTGGTGACGAGCTTGACGATCTTGACGACGCCATCCACCGGATTGCCGGTGCCGGGCGCGGACTTGGCGCCGAAGCGCAGTGGGATCTCGGCCCCCTCGCCCGCTGCCATACAGATCTGTACGGCCATCGGATCCCAGATCGTACCGATCGCGACACCTGTGGCGCCCCGGGCGAGGAGTTCCTGCAAGACAACAGTGGCATCCCCCGCGGTACCGCCGCCAGGATTGTCCCAGACGTCGGCGATGACGACGGGCCATGACTTTGATGCCATTGCCTGCGCAACGGCCTCCATCTCGTCGATCTGTGGCATGATGAAGGTGCCGCGCTTGGAAAACAGCTCAAGACCGAGTTCGCGCGCCAAGGTATTGCCCTTCTCCAGCTTGTCGTTGGTGACAACAAGCATCTTGGTGCCCATTTCCGGTACGTCGCCCGCCATGAAACCATGGATCACCGAGATCGACAGGATATCAGCATCTTCCTTTTCCAGGCGCATGATCTTGTCGACGAAGGAGCGCATCGGATCGCGCGAGGTGGGATAGACGTCGATCATGCGGCAGTCAAAGACAGACATGACAGGCTCCAATCGACCTTCCAGCGTCTCTACGGCGATCCGCCAGAGATCCTCGGCGCGATCGACGAAGTCCGTGTGCGGGAACTCCTTGAAGTAGACGAAGAAGTCTGCTGCCCCTAACCGCTTCGCGGTAAGATGGCTATGCGGATCGAGCTCGGCACAGACGAGGACGTCCGGCCCAACAATCTCGCGCACGCGCACGAGTATGTCACCCTCTGTATCCTCGTGGCCGGCCGCGACCATGGCGCCATGCAGGCCGAGGACAACGGCGTCGACCGGCATCGCAGCCTTGAGCTGGGTCAGCACCTCGTCGCGCAGCCCTTCATAGGTCGAGCGGCTCACAAGTCCGGCTGGATCCGCCCAGGCGGCCGTTCCCTCGATCAGTACCCATCCCTTCTCGGCGCAGACGCGGCGTCCAACCGTGATGGGTGCCGTGCACAGCGTCGGGGTTTCCGGGTGCTGGCCAGGAGGCGCATAAAGAGACGCCTCGAACGCGCGCCGGTCGACGCAGATGGGAGAAAAGGTATTGGTCTCGGTTGCGAGCGCCGCCGTGAAAATGCGCAAGGGTTCGGCCTTTGTCGTTGATCAGCCCATCGGGTTCGGCAGGTAGCCGGTAAAGCCGCATATCTTCCAGCGGCCTTCATGCAGGCGGCAATAATATAGCGTTTGCCACTGCATGACATCACGCGTCCCGTCGGCTTTGGTGAGCCCGCCGTCGAACTTCTTGCGCACGAGCGCCATGTCGCCCTCAACCTCGATGTCTTCAAGCGTCGTGGTCGTGAAGATGGCGGTGCGGGCATCTTCAGCGAAAGATTGCGTTGCAAAGTCCTTTGCCTGGCGCAGCCACTCGTCGCGATAGGCCGATAGCGTCGGAAATGCCAGACGCCAGTTGTCGGGGCTTGCCTGCTTGCGCCCGTCTATGCCGATGAAGCCGTCTTCGACGAAATCATGCTTGACCATCGACCAGTCGGCGGCGAGGAATGCATCGATGTCGCGGGGAACCAGCATCTCCCAGATCGAATGCCGGGCCACGTCGGAGGCGGGAAAGGGGTTTTTGAAAGGATTGCGCATTATCTCCCCGGATTGAAATTCTTTTCATAATTGGTGTTTTTCACTGGTCAAATTCTGCTTTCTATGGTCACTTGTCAACTTAATACGAAAATAATTTGCAAGGATCGATCGATGTCCATCAAGCGTTATGGCACGGTTCAAACGGGTGCCGGCGGCAAGCCCCTGCCCTTTGCGCGCGCCGTGGAGGCCGACGGCTGGCTTTATGTCTCGGGTCAGGTCGCCATGGAAAATGGCGAAATCATCGATGGAAATATCGTCGCGCAGACGCATAAGACGATCGAGAACGTGCTGGCTATTCTCAAAGAGGCCGGCTACGGCGTCGAGCACGTGGTTCGTTGCGGTGTGTGGCTCGATGATCCACGCGATTTCTGGACATTCAATAGTATCTATCAGCAGTATTTCGGCGAACACCCGCCGGCGCGGGCCTGCGTTCAATCGTCGATGATGGTCGACTGCAAGGTTGAGATCGACTGCGTCGCGTTTAAGCCGAAGGATCGATAGCGCAAACGACGGGGGCTGGGATGGACATTTTCTCGACACTGCAGGAAGAGAAGGCCCGGCTTTCGCCCTCGGAAAACCGTATCGCCGATATCCTTCTCAACGACTTCGAGTTTGCGGTGAACGCCTCGATCATCGAGCTTGCCGAAAAGGCAGATGTATCACCGCCGACGGTCACGCGCTTCTGCCGCCGGCTCGGTTGCGAGAGCTTTTCCGATTTCAAGGTGCAGCTCGCCAGGACAGCCTATGTCGGGATGCGCTACCTAAAACCGGAGCCGAAAAGCACCAATCCGGGGGATGTCGCGCAGGATATCATCACCAAGGCGCAGAACGCGCTTTTCCTGCTTCATCGCTCCCTTGACCTTGCAGCAATCGAGCTTGCGGCCGAGCGGCTTTCGCGCGCCGATATGATTTATGCCTTCGGCTCCGGCGGCAATTCGTCAATGATTGCCAACGAATTGCAGAACCGACTGTTTCGCTTCGGCCTGCATGTGACGGCAAGTTCCGATCACGGCATGCAGTTGATGATGGCCGCCGCCGCCAAGCCGACCGACGTACTGATTGGCTCCTCCTTTACCGGGCGCAACGCCGAGCTCGTGCGCGCCTTCACCCTTGCACGCGAGTCCAGCGTGACGACGATCGCGCTTACCCAGAGCAATAGCCCGGTCGCGCAAGTGGCAAAGATCGTCGTGCCCATCGATCTGCAGGAAGGAAACAATATCTTCCGGCCGACTTCGACGCGCATCGCCTATCTGGCGGCCATCGATATTCTCGCCAGCCTCGTTGCCTACGCGATCCAGCCAAAGGCGGCAGTGGCCCTGCGCCGCATCAAACAACAGCTCGTCGCCCACCGCGATGGCGATGACCGGCAATTGCTCGGGGACTAGAGATTTCCATGCCAAAAGGGGACGCAGAATGACACAGACGGTAGCGATCGTGACCGGTGCTGCGGGCGATATAGGGCGCACCATTGCTGAGCGCCTTGCACAGGATCACGACGTCATCCTTTTGGTCGACATCGACGTTGCCGCCGCCGAGACGGCCGCACGCACGCTGGGCTCCGCCGATCGCTTTGTTGCCTACGGCTGCGATGTAACCAACGAAACAAACGTCGCCGAGATGGCAAAGCGGGCCGCCTCGCTCGGTTCCGTGAGGACGCTGGTCAACAATGCCGGCGCTGCGCGTGCCGTCAGCCTGCACGATACGACCCCGGAAATCTGGCGCATGGACAATGCGCTCAATCTCGAGGCTGCCTTCCTGTGCTTCCGGGCCGTCGAGGATCTGCTCGCAGCGTCGAAAGGCTCTGTCGTCAACATCGCATCCGTCAACGGCATGAACGTCTTCGGCCACCCGGCCTATAGCGCTGCAAAAGCGGGACTGCTTCATCTCACCAAACTGGTCGCGGTGGAATATGGCAAGTTCGGTATTCGTTCGAATGCTGTTGCCCCCGGCACGGTGCGCACGCAGGCATGGGAGGCGCGCGCTGCCGCCAACCCGAACGTCTTCGAGGAAGCTCGCCGCTGGTATCCGCTGCAGCGCGTCGTCGACCCCGCGGATGTTGCAAATGCCGTCGCATTTCTCGCCGGACCGCAGGCCGCGGCCATCACCGGCGTCTGCCTGCCGGTGGATTGTGGTCTGACCGCCGGTCAGGCGGAACTTGCGCGCACATTTTCGCAGTCCGAGCACTATTGAAAGCCACACCAAGAGAGGAACAGATATGACTGAGGCGCCTTATCGCCTGGAGAACTCGTGGCATCCTCTAGGCGGCCAGAACGGCCGCTTTACCTTTTCCCTTTTCAACCTTTCCGACGTCGCGCTTACCGGCTTTACGCTGGTCTATACGGCGCTGACACGCGTCATCGACCCGAAGGCCTGCGAGAACGCAACGTTTCTGCGCCGCAATGCCAATTTCCATGAATTTGCTCCGCCAAAAGGCTTTTCCCTCGAACCCGGCAAGAGCTGGACCTTCACCGTCAGCGGCCTTCACAGGCCCGCTCGCCACTGCACGGATGGCGCAAAGTCAGCCTATGTGACGTTGGCGGATGGGAAGCATGTGACGATTGCTGTTTCCGATCTGCTTCTCGAAGGCCGTGTCAACGAACCGCCGCCGGTGCTTCTGCCGGAAGGCAGGCTCGAACTTCCATTCTCGCTGCAGCCCTTCCCGGCAGAGATCGATGCCAAACCAGGCGATAGCTTTCCGGTTGTTCTCTATCCGGCGGAAGGATCATCGGGAGACGACCTGCGTGCCTTCTCGACTGTCCTTTCGCTCTGCCGGCGCCTCTTCGAAAGTGATCACACGCCCTTCAATCTCGTCGCCTCGCCGCAGGGCCAGGCCCTGCAGTTCTTGGTGGACGCGACGATCGCCCCGGAAGGCTACAAGCTCGCTTTCTTTCCCTCGCAGATCACATTGTCCTTTGCTGATGCGGCCGGGCGTCAATATGGACTGACGTCGCTTGCGCAGCTGCTGCACGGCGCCCGCAGTCAGCCGCAGATGTTTTGCTTCCCGGTTTCCGGGACGATTTCGGACAGGCCCCGATATGGCTGGCGGGGCTGCCATCTCGACGTTTCGCGGCAGTTCTATCCGACAGCCGATATCAAGCGGCTGATCGACATCCTCGCCTGGTTGAAGCTCAACATCTTCCATTGGCATCTGACCGACGACGAGGCATGGCGCCTTGAGATCAAGGCCTATCCGGAATTGACGGCGAAAGGCGTCCTGCGCGGTCCAGATGAGCCACTCCTGCCGCAACTCGGCAATAGTGCCGAACCGGTTGGCGGCTTTTATTCTCAGGACGATGTGCGTGACATCGTCGCTCACGCGGCGACATTGAGTGTCGAGATTATCCCCGAGATCGACATTCCAGGCCACAGCACGGCGACCTTGACGGCGCTGCCTGATCTGACAGACGGCCAGGAGGCGCCGGAGAGCTACCATTCGGTGCAAGGATATCCGAACAACGCTCTCAATCCGGCGGTGCCACTGACCTACGAATTCCTCGAGAAAGTATTCGACGAGATGGTCGAGCTATTCCCCTCTTCCTACCTCCACATCGGCGGCGATGAGGTGGCGAACGGCTCGTGGCTTGCCTCTCCGCTTGCCAAGACACTGATGGAGAAGGAGAAAATTTCGGGCACGTTCGCGTTGCAGTCCTATTTCCTGAAGCGCGTCAAGGAGATGCTGACGGCGCGCGGCCGCAAGCTGGCAGGCTGGAACGAGGTGGCGCATGGCGGAGGTGTTGCCGCCAGGGACACGCTGCTAATGGCGTGGGAGAACCCGAAGGTTGGCATCGATCTTGCCAAGGAAGGCTACGACGTCGTCATGACCCCCGGCCAGGCCTATTACCTCGATATGGGCCAAGCGGAAGCGTTTCAGGAGCCGGGCGCAAGCTGGGCCGGAACCGTGCCGCCGGCACACACCTATGCCTATGAGGCGGAGGGCGACTTTCCCGAGGAGCTGAAGGACAGGATGAAGGGTGTCCAGGCCTGCATCTGGTCGGAGCACTTCCTGTCGCGCGGCTATTTCAACCGGCTGGTTTTCCCTCGTCTTCCGGCGATTGCGGAAGCCGCATGGACGCCGCGGGCGATGAAGGACTGGCATCGCTTCGCCGCAATCGTGGCCCTGAGCCCGAAACTTTGAGGTCGGCGATGCGGATCGCGGTCGGCGGAATTCACACGGAATGCAGCACCTATTCCCCGGTGCTAATGACAATCGACGATTTCCGCGTCCTTCGCGGAGAGGACCTCCTTGGCGCGGACTATTTCAGCTTTCTCAATGAGCAAGAGATAGAGCATCTTCCGCTTCTGCACGCACGCGCCGTGCCCGGTGGCCCGGTGTCACGGTTCGCCTACGAGGCATTCAAGGCGGAGTTTCTCGGTCGGCTGCAACGTGCCTTGCCAGTCGACGGCCTCTACCTTGCCATGCATGGCGCCATCAATGTCGAGGGAATGGACGACGCGGAGGGAGACTGGATTGCGGCCGCCCGCTCCGTGGTCGGTCCGGACTGCATGATCGCAGCGAGCTACGATCTGCACGGCAATGTCAGCCAGAAGATCGTCGACCAACTCGACATATTCGCGGCCTATCGCACCGCTCCGCATATCGATGTTCGGGAAACAATGGTGCGTGCCTGGTCGATGCTGGTCGACGCCTTGAGGACAGGCAGGCGGCCGGGTGTAGCCTGGGCGCCAGTGCCCGTTCTCTGGCCGGGGGAGCGAACATCGACCGAGGACGAGCCTGCAAGGCGCCTCTACAGGACGCTGCCCGACGTCGATCAGCGTGACGGCATCCTCGATGCCAATCTGATGATTGGCTATGTGTGGGCGGACGAGCCTCGGGCGACTGCCTGCGCCGTCGTCACAGCCACCGACAAGCGGGCGGCAGCGCAAGCTGCAGAAGAGATCGCGCTTTCCTACTGGAATGCGCGCGCCGACTTCGCCCTTGGTCCGGTTACCGGTACGCTCGACGCCATGCTCGACATTGCCGAGAACGCGTCGACGGCGCCCGTGGTGCTTGCCGATTCGGCCGACAATCCGACCGGTGGCGGCGTCGGGGATCGGGCTGATGTCCTTAAGGCATTGCTGGCCCGTAGATTTGACGGAGCGCTGCTTGCCGGTATTGCCGACCGGCCGGCCGTCGAGGCATGCTTTGCCGTCGGCAAGGGCGCAAGGATCGGGCTGGACATCGGTGCAACGCTCGACCCATCGAGTTCGCCTGTCCACATTGAAGCCGATGTCGTCTTCCTCGACGACCCTGGCGCTGGCGCCGAGCGTCAGGCGGTGGTGAGGACCGCAGGCATTACGGTCGTGCTCGCAGCGCGACGGCGCCCCTATCACAATATCACCGATTTTACGCGCCTCGGGCTCGATCCGAAATCGGTGCGCATGCTGGTGGTGAAATCCGGCTATCTTTCTCCGGAGCTGGCGCCAATTGCCAATCCGAACCTGATGGCTTTGACGCAGGGCGTCGTCAACCAGGACATCGAAGGCCTGGTGAGCCGGCGACGCGCCCGACCGGCCTTCCCGTTCGATCGCGACTTTGACTACGCACCGCGGGCGCGCCTTTCTGCACGCTGGCAAGACTGATTCGTTGTCCTGGCAGGTTTCGGCGTTGCGCCGAACCTCTAAGGCGCCCTTCATCCGCACCACCGGGTGTTTGCCACCCTGATCCCAATCATGACCCGTTTCCTGCCCGATATATTCCGCAACCCGACAATCCGGGTGAGCATGCTTTCAATCTTCGCCTTTGGCTTTTCCGGGGCGGCGACCTCGCCATATCAATCCGTCATTGGCATGCGCGAACTGGGTTTGAGCAATAACCTGTACTCGGCGCTGATCTTTGCAGCTGCAGCCGTCAACGTCACCGTCAGCATCCTGCTTGGCAATCTTGCCGACCGACTTGGCGAGTATCGCCTGCTGATGCTGACGGTCGCCGTTTTCGGCATCTTCGGTTACGGCGCGGTCTATCTCTTTCCCGCGCAGGCAACGTTCATCGTCAGCGCGCTGTTGCTGCTGCCGATCTATAACGCGCTGAATTCCTTGCTCTTCGCCAATGTGCGCGCGACCACCAACGGCATGGCACGCGGTGACGTTGCCACGGTCAACTCAGGCGTGAGGGCGATGATCTCGCTTTCCTGGGTGCTCGTGCCCGGGTTTGTCGGTGTCCTCCTGGCGCGCTCGACAAGCATGCTGCCGGCCTATCTCTTTGCCACCCTCGCCTGCATGGTGTGTCTTGGCCTGATCGCGGCATTCCTGCCGCGCCAAAGCGGCACCGACAAGGCGGCAACGCGCCATCTTTCCTATCTCGCCGCGCTTGCAGAAGTCATCTCGCCGCGCGTCTTCATCCGCGTCATTGGAGTGTCGCTGATCAGCAGTACTCTTCACGTGAACGGTGCCATCTTGCCGCTGATCGTGACTGGATCCGCGCACGCCGCCGTCGGCGATGTCGGGATCGTGGTCGGCATCGTCGCCCTTCTCGAAGTCGTCTTTATCGTCGTCTGGGCGCGCGCCCAACGGATCATGAACCACGTCACGGCCCTGGCGATCGGCACGATCATCTACGTTGTGTACCTCGTGTTGCTCGGTTTTGCCTCGGCGCCGTGGCATGTCTATGCGTTGACCCTGATCAGCGGAATCGGCGCCGCGGCCCTCATCAGCATCCCAATCACCTATCTGCAGGATCTGATTGTCGAGCGGCCGGGTCTCGGCAGTGCGCTGATATCCGTCAACATTTTCCTGAGCGCGGGGCTGAGCGCGCTTCTCTTTGCGATCGGCACCGGCCTCAGCGGCTATTCCGGAACGGCCATCATCGGTGCCGGGGCGGGCCTTTCAGGACTTTTCCTGCTGCTCTTCTTCGATGGAGCCAAACGACGGCGCTGAGACGGTCAATGTTTTCAACGCCAGCCACGTAACCGAAAATGCCCGCCGCGAGACCGGCGGCGGGCATCTGCTCTCAGGCTCGGGAGAGAGTATGAGCCTCAGATGTTGGCGAGCAGCTCGTTGATGCGCTGTTCCATGTCGGCAAGGGCTGCATCGATCTCCTTCTGACCGGTGACCGCCGCACTCATTTCCTGGCCAATAATGTCCTGGATCGCAAACTGGCGCTGGACGGTGGACGGAAGCGGCGTGCCGAGCGTGGCGATCGCTGAAATCGTGTCGCGATGCGGCAGGGCCTTGAACTGATCAGAATCCAACACCGCCTTGACCGCGGGCAAATGGCCAGTGCGCGACCAGTCGAAATCGTTGTCATGGAAAAACTTCAAGAACTTCCCGATGGCAGCGGTCTCATCCTCGGATCGGTCCTTTTGCGAGACGGCCCAGCTGTGGCCGTCGGCGTATTGCGCCTTCTTGCCCGGGAAGAGCTGCGGATAGGGATAGACGGCATAGCCGCCGGCGTTGAGCGCGGTACCGGACTTTTCGGACGATGCCGTGTAATCACCGATAACCCAGGTGCCGTTCAGGTGAACGCCGCCCTCGCCAGCGAGAAAGGCGTTGATGCCGGCCGCATAGTCCAGATCCTTGGTGGTGTAGCCATTGTCGTAGATCGCCTTGTACATCTCGAGGACCTTTTTGGCCTCGGGCGTATTGATCTTGACCTGCTTCGGGTCGGCAAAGAAGGTCGAATCCTGCTGGAACAGATACGTATAGAGATTGCGGGTATAAAGCGCGACTTCATTTGCCAGGTTCTGGACGAAGTAAGGCTTGCCTGTCTTTTCCTTGAACTGCTTTGCCTGCGCCAAGAGCTCATCGACGCTGGTCGGCAGCTTCGGCGTGCCGTCGGCATTGACCAGATCGGCCTTTTTGAAGAGGTCCATGTTGATGTGGTACAGCATGGTCCAGCTGTCGATCGGCAGGCCGTAGATCTTTCCGTCCTTGGTGACGCCGTTCAAGCTGGCGTCGGTAAAGTCGGTGGCGGCGACACCGACAGACTTCAGCACGTCGTCGAGTGGCATCAGCAGACCCTTGGACTGATAATCGGTGAGCACCGACTGGTGGATGGTGACAATGTCAGGCGGGTCGCCGGCGGCGAACTGTGCCGTCAGCTGATCGTAGCCCGACCATTCGACGGTCGTCACCGTCACATGCACATCCGGATTGTCCGCGTTGAACTTGTTGATGAGCGAGGTGATGATGCCGCATTCGCCGACGGCCTTGCTGACGTCGGTATTGGTGCCGAAATCTGCATCGCAGGCGCCAAAGAAGCGCTGCACGGTCAGTTCGGTGGCAGCATAAGCCGGGCTTGTGCCGGCAAGGGCAATCACCGAGGCCGCCGCCAGCATGTATTTTCTCAAGGTATGCGTCATTTCCATCTCCTCCTCATTTGGGTCTTCGACCCTTGGCTAAGCCCCCTCCCCGGGAGCCGGTTGCAACGTCATCGCAAGGTCAGCGTCAGCGCACGGCGGCGCCGGACACTGCCGTCACGATGTATTTCTGGAAGAACAGGTAGAGAATGAGGACCGGGGCACCGGCAAAGACCGCCTGCGACATCAGGAAGCCGAGACCTTCCGACTGTGCAAAGTTGGTCTGCGATGAGGCGATCCCGATCGTCAGCGTATACATTTCCTTCTTGGTGCCGGAGATCAGCGGCCAGAAGTAATCGTTCCAGGCGCCGAGGAACGTGAAGATGCCAAGCGTTGCCTGGGCGGGAACCGTCAATGGTAGGAGCACTTTCCAGAAGATCTTGAAGCGGCTGGCATTGTCCAGCAGGGCCGCCTCGTCGAGTTCCTTGGGGATGGCGCGGAAGTACTGCGTCATTAAGAACACGCCGAAGGGTGCCGACAATCCCGGGAGGATCAGACCGTGATAGGTGTTGTGGAACTTCAGCCAGCTGAAGATCTGGTGGCGAGCGATGAGGACCGCCTGCTCGGGGATCGCAAGGCCGAGCAACACGATGATGAAAAGCGTGTTGCGGAACGGAAAGTTCAAACGCGCGAAGCCGTAGCCGGCAAGCGAGGACAGGATCAGCGTGAATATCGTCAAGCCGCCGGCGACGATGACACTGTTCAAGATCCAGCGGAATACCGACGAAGTCGCCAGGATGTTGATGTAGTTGTTGATCGTGTAAGGCGCACGGAAGACGGAATTCATGTCCGCCATCAGTTCCTTGTTGTCCTTGAGCGAGAGGGCAATCACCCAGAGCACCGGCGCCATCATGATTAGTGCGCAGACGACTGCCAGGATGAGGATCACGCGATCGCCGGTCGAGCGACCGACCATGCTGCCACCGGAAACAGCACTCATCCTTCCTCTCCTTTGCGGCGCGAAATGAAGTACTGCGCCATCGCAGCAATCAGGATCAGTATGAAGAGGATTTCGGAGGCGGCGGCACCAAGGCCGAGATCCCACTTGGTGAAGGCGGCTTCGTAGATGTAGAGCACGATCGGCTTTGATACGTTGTTTGGGCCGCCGAGTGTCATCAGCTTCGCCTGGCCGAACAGTTGGAATTGCAGCACGACCTGAATGATGAGGACGAGCACGAAGGTACGCCGGATCGATGGCAGCGTGATGTACCACAGCGTGCGCCAGCGGCTGGCATTGTCGAGGGCAGCGGCTTCATAGATTTCGGCCGGCACCTGCTGCAGTGCCGACAGGAACAGCATCATCGGCAGGCCGATGCACCACCAGACGGTCGCAACCGCGATGCCGATCATCGCAAGGTTCGGATTGGAGAGGAAGGCGGGGGCCGGCAGGCCGAACCAGCCATAGATGGTGGCAAGCAGGCCGAAATTGCCGATGAAGACGATGCGCCATATCAGCGTAACGATCGTCACTGACAGGACGGAGGACGAGAAGTAGACGGCGCGCAGTGCCGCTGCCACCTTCGTCTTGCGGTTCAGGGCAAGCGCCAGAAGCAGGCCGATGATAGCGAGCGTCGGGACCGTCAAAAGCACGAAGTAGAAGGTATTGCCGACGGCCTGGATGAAGATCTTGTCCCTGAAGAGCCTGGCATAGTTGTCAATCCCGACGAAGCGGCCGATACCGAAGGCGTCCGCCTTGTGGAGGCTGAGCCAGATGCCCCAGAACAGCGGCACGACAAGCAGGGTCACGAAAAAGAAGAGGTAGGGCGCGACGAAGAGAGCGTTGCGCCAGAGCGGCGCATTGATATTCTGCACCTTCTGCCGGGCGGCGATGCCGGCGACAGGCCGGGCGGAGGAAAGTGCCGCCTCAGCCATGACCTGCCTCCTCGTTGTGCCAGGCGTGACCGGCATCGTCGAAGAGATGCGTGCGCGTCCCGTCGAGCGTCAGTGCCACCTCGTCGCCGATCGCGACGCGGCTGTTGCCGATATCCTCGGCAACGATGACGCTGCCATCCTTGAGACGGCTATAGAGAAGCGTGCGGTCGCCAAGGCGTTCGAGTACATCCACCTTGCCTGTCGTCGTCGCGGCAACGCCGTTTGCAAGCTTGACGGCCTCGGCGCGGATGCCGAGCGTATGTTCGCCCGCCTTCACCCGATTGGCACGGATTGCTGTCTGCAGTTCGGTACCATCAGCCAGCTTGGCGCGCACGAAGCCGTTGTCTTCCGACAGGTCTGCGGACAGGAAGTTCATCGTCGGGGATCCGACGAAGGTGGCGACGAAACGGCTTGCCGGACGCGAATAGATCTCCATCGGCGTGCCGATCTGCTCGATCTTGCGATTGTTCATGACGACAATGCGGTCGGCGAGCGTCATCGCCTCGATCTGATCATGCGTCACGAAAATCATTGTCGATCTGACGCGATTGCGCAGCTGCGCCAGCTCGACGCGGGTACGAACGCGCAACGCCGCATCGAGGTTCGACAGCGGTTCGTCGAAGAGAAACGCTTTCGGTTCCTTGACGATGGCGCGGCCGATGGCAACGCGTTGGCGCTGACCGCCGGACAGCTGACCCGGCTTGCGCTCGAGCAAGTGGCTGATCTCCAGCATGCGGGCGGCTTCCGCGATGCGTGCCGAGATCACATCGCTGGACACGTTGATGTTGCGTAGTCCGAAGGCCATGTTGTCGGCCACCGTCATGTGCGGATAGAGCGCGTAGGACTGGAAGACCATGGCAATGTCGCGCTGCCCAGGGGGCAGGGTATCGATGCGCTCGCCATTGATCGAGATCGTGCCCTCGTCGACGCTTTCCAGCCCTGCGATCATGCGCAATAGCGTCGACTTTCCGCAGCCGGATGGACCGAGGAAGACCATGAACTCATTCGCCTTGATCGACAGCGACAAGCCATCAAGGACGGTCATCGAGCCGTATCGCTTGCTCACATTCTGAATTTCGATATTGGCGGTCATCCGACTGCTCCTGTGCAGTCAGAACCCGAAAATCCGATACGAAAACGTGGCTGGCATGTTTCCGCCGAGAATGCGCCCGCTTTGAGAAACGGACTGCCCTCAGTCAGTGATAGTGCCAAAACAGAAGCGTTCGCTTCCATCTCTTCCTCCCAGTGGCACGTCAAAACCGGTGCGCTGACGTTAAATCATACAATTGGATTGTCAACATATCTTTTGATATGTATCAAAGATACGGATTTGAATCAGGCCTGAAGCCGGATCATACGGTAGGAGAGCGGCGCGATCCTTGCGCTGAGCTTGCCATCCACGACACTCGTTCCCGTAACCGCCTTGGCCACCACATTGTCGGGCGTGTCGGCGGTGTTGGTGATGTCAAGATCACTATGAGCGACGACCTGATCGTCGATGACCCGCAAGGCGCCGAATTCGAGCAGGCTTGCGTCGAGATCGAGTGTTTCGGAGCCATGGCGGTTGACGATGAAGAAGGTGACCGTGTCCTTCTTCGCGTCATGCACGGCTGAGACATCAAGGTAGGGAACGTCACCGAGGTCGTCGACCTTGTAGGTCGGGCTGTCGACCATCAGCTTCAACGCTGTGCCGCGTCCGTAGACGGAGGCGAAATAGTAGGGATAGAATATCGTCTGGCGCCACGCCGGACCGCCCGGGACCGTCATGATCGGCGCAATCACGTTGATGAGCTGCGCCAGGCAGGCGATCTTCACGACATCGGCACGATTGATGAAGGTATTGAGGATGCAGCCCACCTGCAGAACATCCTCGAAATTGTAGTCGTCTTCCAGCAGTGCCGGCGCATGCGGCCAGCCGTTCGCGCCGGCGAGCGTCGCCTTGTCGCGCTCCTTGGAGTGATACCAGACATTCCACTCGTCGAAGGAGATGTAGACATTCTTGGAGGAGCGCTTCTTCGCCTTGATGTAGTCGATCACACCCGCGACCGTCCCGATGTAATTGTCGAGTTCGATGCTGCGGGCAAGATAGTTGGCCGTGTTCTTGGCGCGGTTTTCGAAATACATGTGGAGCGAGATGTAATCAACCTCGTTGTACGTATGATCGAGGACGGTCGCTTCCCATTCCGGATAGGTCGGCATGTGAGCATTGGACGAGCCGCAGACGACGAGTTCGAGTGAGCTGTCGAAGGCACGCATGGCCTTGGCGGTTTCGTGCGCCAGCCGGCCATATTCGTCGGCCGTCTTGTGGCCGATTTGCCAGGGTCCGTCCATCTCGTTGCCAAGGCACCATAGCTTGACATCCCAGGGCTCGGTACGGCCGTTGGCGATGCGCTTGTCGCTCCATTCGCTGCCGCCGGAATGATTGACATATTCGAGGAAGTTACGCGCCTCATCAAGGCCACGCGAGCCGAGGTTGACGGCAAGCATCATCTCGGTCTTAGCCGAGGCGCACCAATCGGCGAATTCATGGATGCCGACCTGGTTGCTTTCGGAGGTATGCCAGGCAAGATCGAGGCGCGTCGGGCGGCTCTCCTTTGGGCCGATGCCGTCTTCCCAATTGTAGGCGGAGACGAAGTTGCCGCCGGGATAGCGTACGATCGGGACGTTCAGCTCCTTGACGAGCTCGATGACGTCCTTGCGCATGCCGTTTTCGTCAGCCGTCGCGTGGTCAGGCTCATAGATGCCGGTGTAGACGGCGCGGCCGAGGTGCTCGATGAACGAGCCGTAAAGGCGCGGATCGATGTCAGAGATCGTGTATTTGCTGTGCGCTGTGACCGCGGCCTTCATGCTATCCTCCATCGTATCGTCTTTTGTGATGTGTATCACAATTTGAGATGAATAAAGCGGAAGCCTAAGGCATGGTCAAGCGTAAAATTTACAAAATCGGATGGACTCACCGGGTCTTGAGGCGCATCAGGATGTCCTGATCGTAGTTGCCAAAGCCACGGCCAAAGATGTTGATGCCGCCCGGATGTTTGGCGTCGTCGTGGACGCCGATGCGCAGCCGGATCGAGTGATGTTGCGATAACCTGAGATCGTTCAGCGTCGTGTTGGAGATGCGCAAACCGTCGACGAAAGCGCCGTCGTCATTGATGCGAAAATTCTTCAGCTTGCCGTATTGCGAGCCCTTCAGCTTCCACCAATCGGGGGTGAAGACCCCGCGTTTGTCGCCAAAATCGCCAGGAGATGTCCAAGTTCCAATCTCAGCGCCATTGACCGAAAGCGTGATATCGGAGGGCCAGTCGGCACTGGTGCCAGGAACTTCGGAGCTCAACTCCATGACGAATTCGATCTCGCGAATGCTGGTATTCGTCAGTCGCGCATTGTTGGGAAACTGATACTCGACATAGCCCCGCGTGAACCAGATGAGCCCAGCCTTCATGCGGTCCGGATCAAGGAAGGTATTGGGGACATCGAGCAGCCCAATGATGCCATCGGCTGAACAGAGCCCGCAAGGTGCCGTTACCTCGAAGCTCGTATAAAGCCCGAGCGGCATCGACACCTCGATCGCGTCCGGTTCGGTTTCCTTGATTTCATTCTTGAAGACGACGAGGATTTCATCGTAAACGCTGCGGCACACCTTCTGATTGCCCTTGCGCGCCTTCAGGGTTTCCGTTTGGATCAGCCCCGCCTCTTCCAGCATCTGCACGTTGGTCGAGACGCTGGACTGTGGCAGATCAAGGATATCAGCGATTTCATTGACGTTGAGCGCGCCCTTCTCGTGCAAAAGCATCAGCACCGCCACCCGTGCCGGGGAGGCGAGACCCTTGAGAATAGGCATGCCTGCTTCGGGGTCGACGACAAGAAAATTGCGGCTCATGGGGCTCCGATCGGCAGAGATTAAGAATGCGTGATCTCGTTCTATATCAGAGATATTGATTTAATCAATTGCGCGGCGAAGAAGCTGGGACGCCCGGACGTCAAAAGTCCCGCGGCGGTTGCCGCGGGACCTCTTGGGGCCGTGACCGGGAGAGAGATGGTCAGGCGGCCTGAACCTTTTTGCCGGTGCGGGCCCATGCCGGCAACCAGTCGCCGTGGGCGGCCAGCAGATCGTCCACCATGGACCAGATCTGGTCAAGGTCGAGTTCGGCTGCGGTGTGCGGGTCCATCATTGCGGCATGGTATATGTGCTCGCGGTTCTCGGTCATCAGCGCCTGGACCGTCAGTTCCTGGACGTTGATGTTGGTACGCATCAGCGCCGTCAGCTGCGGCGGCAGGTCGCCGATAAAGGTTGGCTGGATGCCTGACGCGTCGACCAGGCACGGTACTTCGGCGGCGCAGTTGTAGGGCAGCGAGGTGATGCAGCCATTGTTGCGGACGTTGCCATAGATCACCGAGGGTTCGCCGGTCCAGACCGAGTTGATGATCGAGGAGGCATATTCTTTCGACTGCTTGACCTCGATCTTGTCGGCCGAACGATAGGCTTCCGCCTGCCCCTTCCAGCGCTCGATCTGTTCGATGCAGCGCTTTGGATATTCATCGAGCGGAATGCCGAACTTCTCGATCAGATCCTCGCGGCCATCCTTGATGAAGTATGGCGTGTACTCGGCAAAATGCTCCGAGCTCTCCGTGACAAAATAGCCAAGCCGCGTCAGCATCTCGTAGCGCACCTTGTTCGGGCAGCGCGGGTTCCAGCCGGGCTTCGGCGCGCGGCCCTCGCGGTAGGCGCGCACCAGATCTGGATAAAGATCCTTGTAGGAACCGTCCGGCTGGCGATGCTCGAACTTCAGGTAGAAGGCCATGTGGTTGATGCCGGCGGAACGATAACGGATATCGTCGTAGGGAATGTCGAGGTCATGTGCCAGTTCCATCGCGGTGCCCTGCACCGAGTGGCAAAGGCCGACCTGCTTGATATCAGGATACTTCTCCGCAATCGCCCATGTGTTGATCGCCATCGGGTTGACATATTGCAGCATGATCGCCTCAGGGCAGACGGCAAGCATGTCCTCGCAGATCTTCCACAGATGCGGCACTGTGCGAAGGCCGCGCATGATGCCGCCGACGCCGAGCGTGTCGGCGATCGTCTGGCGCAAGCCATACTTCTTCGGGATCTCGAAATCGGTAACGGTGCAGGGTTCGTAACCGCCGATCTGGAAGGCGACGACCACGAAGTCGGCACCGGCAAGCGCCTTGCGCTGGTCCGAATAGGTCTCGGCCTTCGCCTTTGCCCCAAGTGTCGAGATCAGCTTGTTGACGACGATGGCGCTTTCTTCAAGCCGCTGCGGATTGATGTCCATCAGCGCGATGGTCGCACCCGACAGCGCCGGGCGCTGCAGCACGTCGCCGATGATGTTCTTCATGAAGACTGTGGAGCCAGCTCCAATGAACGTGATCTTGGGATTTCTTGCCATTATAACCTCCGGCATGTGCAATCAGGCGACCTCGAAAGCGGCTTTGACGAGCCGTTCCGTGTAGGCGGTCTTGGGATTGGTGAGAACTTCGTTGACGGGTCCCTCTTCCATGATTTTGCCATGCTGCATGACAATCACGCGGTGGCAGAGGGCACGCACGACCTTGAGATCGTGCGAAATGAAGAGGTAGCTGAGGCCTCGTTCGTCCTGCAGCCTGCGCAGCAGGTCGATGATCTGCGCCTGGACCGACAGATCGAGCGCCGAGGTCGGCTCGTCGAGCAGGATGAACTCCGGCTCGAGCGCGATGGCGCGGGCAATGGCAATGCGCTGGCGCTGGCCGCCCGAGAATTCATGCGGAAAGCGAGACAGGATATTGCCGGGCATGCCCGCCGCAATCAGCGCCTCGCGGACGCGGTCGAGCCGTTCGGCCTTGGTCGCACCGAGCTTGTTGACGACGAGCCCTTCTTCGATGATCTGTCCGATCGTCATGCGCGGATTGAGCGAGGAAAACGGATCCTGAAAGACGACCTGCATGCGCGAGCGTAGCGGTCGCATTTCCGAACGCGACTTGCCATGGATCGGCAGCTTGTCGAAGAAGATTTCGCCGCCATCCGGATCGTTCAGCCTGAGCAGTGCCTGGCCGAACGTGGTCTTGCCGGAACCGGATTCACCGACCAGACCCAGCGTCTCATGGCGACGAAGCGTGAGGTTCAGGCTATCGACGGCAACGAGTTCCTTCAACTGTGGTTTGAAGAAGCTGCCGTGGCGCATCATGAAGGAGACGCGTACGTCCCTCGCCTCCAGGATGACATCCGATCCTTCCGGTAGCGGATTGGCCTGGCCGCGAGGCTCGGAGCCGAGGAGGTGCTTGGTATAGGCATGCTGAGGATTGGCAAAGAGCTTTTCCGTGGTGTTGTGCTCGCGCATCTCGCCGTCCTGCATCACGTAGACATAGTCGGAGAACTGCCGCACCACCGTCAGGTCGTGGGTGATCAGGATCACCGCCATGCGCAGCTCTTGCTGGAGGTTGCGGATGAGGTTGAGGATCTGTGCCTGCACAGTAACATCGAGCGCCGTGGTCGGTTCGTCGGCAATGAGCACGTCCGGGTCGTTGGCAAGCGCCATGGCGATCATCACGCGCTGACGCTGACCGCCCGAAAGCTGATGCGGATATTGCATAAGCCGTGCTTCCGGATCCGGGATCTGAACGTGCTTCAGCAGTTCCAAGGCGCGGGCTTGCGCCTGCGTCTTGCTCATCCTGCGATGAACGCGGATTGCCTCGACGATCTGGCTGCCGATCGTGTAGATCGGGTTCAACGAGCTCATTGGCTCCTGAAAAATCATCGAGATACGGTCACCGCGAAGCTTGCGCCGTTGCCGCTCGGAGAACTGAAGGATATTGGCGCCGTCATATTCGACGGTCGATTTCTGCGCGACCACCGCCCGCTTGGATAACAGCCCCATGACGGTGCGGGCCGTCACGGATTTACCGGAACCGGATTCGCCGACGATCGCAATCGTTTCGCCACGATAAAGCTGAAAGGAGATATCCTTCACGGCTTCGACCGTGCCATGCTCGACCTTGAAATTCACGGCGATGTTGCGGGCGTCGATGATCGGGCTTTCCGTGCGCCCCTCGTGATCGAGGCGAACCGGCGGGGCGAAGGAGTTGACGAGTGCAAGGGCCATGTTCTTCACCTCAATAAGGATCGACTGCGTCGCGCAGACCATCGCCCAGCGCATTGAAGGCAAAGACGGTGATCAAGACGAAACCGACCGGCGCCAGAATCCAGGGATAGGTGCCGATCACCGAGTAATTCGCGGTGTCCTGCAGCATCAGGCCCCAGGAAATCAGCGGCGGCTTCACGGCAAAACCGAGGAAGCCGAGGAAGGATTCCAAGAGCACGACGCTTGGGATATGCAGCGTGACAGCGACGATGACGTGGCTCATCACGTTCGGGAAGATGTGCTGGAAGATGATGCGCCGGTCTGTGGCGCCAACCGCCATGGCGGCGCGCACATAATCAATGCGGGCAAGCGCCAGCGTCTTGCCGCGCACTTCGCGCGACATCTGTGCCCAGCCGAGCGCCGACATGACGATGATCACGAAGCCGAGGAAGACATTGGTCGGCGCCGTCACTGGGATCAATGAGGTCAGGGCGAGATAAAGAGGCAACTGCGGGAAGGCGAGCACCACTTCGACGAAGCGCTGAACCCAGGTGTCGAAGGTGCCGCCGAAATAGCCTGATACCATGCCGACCGTCGTGCCGATCATCGTCACGATGAAGACGACGGTGAGTGCGATCGTCAGTGAAATCCGCGAACCGATGATGGCGCGTGAGAGGACGTCACGGCCGAACTTGTCGGTTCCGAGAAAGTGCACCGGCTGGCCGTCCACCGAACCGAAGAAGTGCCGGCTCGCCGGGATGAGGCCAAAGAGCCTGTATTCCGCACCCTTCACGAAAAAGCCGAGGAGGCGCGGATTGTCGTAGTCAGGGCCGACGATTGGCTGGAAGGTGACGGGATCGAGCTCTTCGGATTCACCGAGCGCATAGACACGCGGCGGATAGGTGAGATTGCCGTCCCTGTCATGGAAGCTCATGACCTGCGGCGGCGCGAAGCCAACATCGGTGGCCTTCGGGTCCATGGGCGCAAAGAAATCGGCAAAGATCGCCATGACGAGCAACAAGCCAACGAGGACGAGGCCCATCACTCCCGTCCAGGAGCGTCTTAACCGCCGCCAGACGAGCGCCAGGTAGCTCTCATTGCCGAGCGGCGCATTGTTGACGGCTTCTTCATGTGGCGGCGGGGGAGCGGAATCGAAGGCGAGCATATCAGGCTCCTCCGTACTGGCGGACACGTGGGTCCAGCATGGCAAGCAGCATGTCGGCGATGATGTTGCCGACGATCAGTGTGGCAGAGAGCACCATCATGAAGGTGGCCGTCACGTAGACGTCGCCGATCGCCATGGAGCCCACGATCGCCGGTCCGACGGTTGGAAGCGAGAAGATGATCGCGGTCTCGATCTCCCCGGTCAGCATGTAGGGAAGGACGACGCCCTGGTACATGACGAGTGGATGGAGCGCGTTCGGCACCGCATGACGCATGACGACCGCGGCGCCGGACAGACCTTTGGCGCGGGCCGTCTCAACATATTGCGCATTCAGCGTATCGAGCAGATTGCCGCGCATGACGCGCATGTTGTAGGCGAGCCCGCCGAAGGTGGCGATGGCGACGACTGGCCACACATGGCTGACGAGATCGACGAATTTTGCCCAGGACCACGGCGCTCCGCCATATTGCGGCGAGAAGAAGCTGCCGATCTCCGAGACGTTGAACTGGAACACGAGCAGGTAGACGATGATCAGCGCCATCAGGAAGCGCGGCACCGTCATGCCGAGGAAGGAGACGCCCGAAAGCAGGCTGTCGATCCAGGAATATTGCCGGGTTGCCGCCCAGATACCAAAACCGATGCCAAGCACGGATGCGAAGATGTGGCAAACCAGGGCAAGCGCTAGAGTGCGCGGCAGGCGTTCGCTTACGACATCGGCAACCGGCTTGTTATAGAACATGCTGTAGCCGAAATCGCCTTGTGTCACGATACCCTTGATCCAGTTGAAATACTGGACGACCATCGGCTGATCGAGGCCGTGCTCGACGCGATACGCTTGAGCCTGTTCCTCGGCCTGGGCAAAAGAGGCCCCACTCTGATTGATCAACTGCGAACGGATGTAGTCGGCATAGTCACCGGGCGGTGCCTGGATGATCGCGAAGGTCACGATGCTCAAAATGATGAGGACGGGTATCGCAGAGGCTATGCGCACGAGCAGGAATCGTAACATCGGACGGTTCGCTTCTCCTTGCCGCCAGTCGCGCCTGTCGGTGCGGCCGGCTTGTTGACGTTGCCCGGCCGCGCTTCACGCGCGACCGGAGTCCTCGGTTGGGAGGGAACGCTTAGTTGACCGGGCCTTTTTCACCAGGCTTGCCGGGCAGCTGTTCGGGGAATAGCTCGTACTTGCCCTGCTTGTCGGCAGCCACCCACAGGCGTTCGCGGATGACGGAGTCCTCGGCCCAATTGAACATGAAGATCGGAGTCCCTTCCGGCACGTTCGAGAAGCGCTTGTTGATGATCAGCGCTCCCGGATATTCCGTGAGGCCGATGGTATCGACATTCTCTGTCGCGATCTTCTGATACTGCTTCATCAGGTCGACGCGCTCGTTGTTGTCCTGGCTGGTCTGGAACTTCGTGATAATACCCACCAGCTTCTCTTCGTAGGGCATCAGGTCAACTTTGCCGTCGGTGCCGGCGCGATGCTGCCAGCTCGTACGCGGACCGACGGGCGCAAGCTGTTCGGTGTTCTGCACGACCGAGGCAAGTTCCGGCGAACTGCGCTGGATCAGCCAGTCGAAACGGCCGGCGTAATGGGCATCGTCACGCTTTGGACCATCCAATGCATTGAGGATGACCTTCAGGCCAAGTTTTTCCATCTGTCCGATGACGCCTTCTGCAAGGCTTTTGTCCGTTGCGTAGGCGTTGTTGACGAGAAGCACGATCTCGACATTCTTGCCGCCTTCTGTTCCAGCGGGGAAGTTTAAGAAGCCGTCGCCGTCCGTATCCTTGAGGCCGGCCTTGGCAAGCAGCGCCTTGGCGCCCTTCAGATCGAAGGGGTAATAAACGACGGAATTGCGATCGTAGAAGCTCGTGCCCGAAGACAGGCCGCCGGGATAGATCGCCGTGAACGGACCCTTGACGAGAGAGTCGCCGATCGCCTTGCGGTCGAGACCCATGGTGACCGCCTTGCGGAAGTCTTCATTGCGGTTCAGCTCGCGCACCGCCTGACCGCGCGCATCAGGATCGCCCCAGCCGTTGCCGGACAGGTTCATGCGCATGTTGTAGCCGATCAGGCGCGGGCCGAAGGCAAGACGTGCCGGCGCGGTCTTCTCAGCGGCGCGCTTCAGCGACGCCACGAAGTTCTCCGGCTGTTCCAGGTTGGAAATGTCGCCGGAACCGGCAACAGCCTGCACGTCTCGATCAGCCCAGGTCGACAGCTTGTAGTGCAGCTCGTTGAGGTAAGGCAGTTGGTTGCCCTTCTCGTCGACCTTCCAGTAGTAGGGATTACGGCGCAGCACGATGATGTCATCCGGACGGTATTCGACCGGCACCCAGGCACCCATGACAGGCATGTTCATGAATTCCGGAGGGAAGGCATTCTTGAACTGGTCGTAGGTGTTCTTCGAATACTTCGGATGCTGCGGCTTCAGGATATGCGCCGGACCCGGGCAGAAGCTCGGATAGGACATCGTATAGAGATATTGCTTCGGGAAGGCTTCCTTGAAGGTCCATTCGACGGTGTAGTCGTCGATCTTCGTCAGCGTCGTTCCCTCACCGAAAGCTTCTGGCGATGCGCCGCCGCCGAGGGGCGAGACATTCGGGTCGATGACCTCATCGTCCCAGTAGAACATAATGTCGTCAGCGTTGAAGGGCACGCCATCCGACCATTTCGCGCCTTCGATCAGGTGCATGGTCAGCTTGTGGCCATCCTGCGACCAATCCCAGCTCTTGGCGAGGTTCGGAAGCGGTTCGGTGTCCTTCGCCTGAACCTGGAAGAGCGGTGCGGTGCGCGTCAGGCATTCGGAGAGGCCGATATCGATGCCGCCCCAGCCCTGTGTCTGGCCAGCACCATAGTTCCAGCCTTCCGGCCGGCCGCCGATGACATGCCGAAGAGTATCACCGTAAACGCCGGGACCATCCACCATGTTCTCTGTCTTGAAGACAAGAGGTTCCTTGGGCAGGCGATCCTTGACGGGCGGCAGCTTGCCGGCAGCGACAAAGTTCTTCGTCACCCAGTCTGGCTCGTGATATTCAGGCAGCGCCTTGAACTCTTCGATCGAATCTCTCGCGACGTATTTGATCTTGCCTTCCGCCGGAAACTGCGGCGGAACGGGCGGTGCTGTCGGCTCGGAAGCATAGGCGCTCAAAGCCGAGACCGAGACGCTCAGCGCCAGTCCGGCAAGGATGCCAAGGTTGCGGTAATTTCTCATCGTCTCTCCCTTTTTGTTTCGAGGCGCTTGCGGCTGCCCCGGTTCTCCTCAAACGATCCGGCGACGGTTTTGCGGCGATGGGGTCCCTCCCGGAGCCCCATCGCCACCCGTCCTCCGGGAAATTCAGACAGCCTGCTTGAGCGCCGCCTTTTCGGCACGCAGCTCGTCGATCGAGCGGACGCTGCGGCGAGCCGCACCTGCCCAGTCGCGGGTCTTGACGGTCGATTTCGCCAGCCGCTCCTTGGCGGCGGGAACGGCATCAGCGTATTGCGGCAACCAGCGCGCCTGGGCGACGACCATCTCGTCGACCATCTGCCAGACTTCTTCCGGTGTTGCGACAGCACCGACCAGCGGGTCGTGCAGCACGGCAAGCTTCAGGAGGTCGATATCACCACTGATGGCTGCATGTACCGACATGCGCTGCACGTTGATCGACGCAATGCAGGTGGCAGCGCAGGCTTCCGGAATGGTGATGCCGGAGACCATGTTGATGCCGAAGCGATCGACAAAACCGGGCGACTCGATGATCGCATCCGACGGCAGGTTGGTGATGACCCCATTGTTCTTGAGGTTGAAGTGGCCGCGGTAGACGCGCCCCGTTTCCAGGGCCTCGAGGATATGGCTCGCATGCTCGTTCGAACGCTTGGCCGGATCGATCGGCTTGGATGCCGATTCCAGGAATTGCGGGAACTCGGTCTCGAACCAGTTGCGGGTTTCGGTGGAGTGGCGCAGATAGCCGCCAGTCTCGCCGTGGATCCAGTCCGACATGTCGATCCACTTGGTGATCTCATCCGGCCGCTTGCGGTACCAGGGCAGGTATTCCGACAAGTGGCCGTTGCTTTCAGTCGAGTAGACCCCGAAGCGCTTCAGCACGTCGATGCGCAGCTTTTCCTGCTGTGAGAAGATCGGATGGGCCTCGAAAGCTGCAACGAGCTCGTCCTTGCCGATCTTGCGGCCGTTCAAACGCAGATCGACGAACCAGGTCTGGTGGTTGATGCCCGAGCAGATATAGTCGAGTTCGGAAGGCGACTTTGCGCCAAGCACTTCGGCGATCTGTTCGGCCCCATGCTGGACGCCGTGGCAAAGACCGACCGTGTCGACCTTGCCGTATTCAATCGCAGCCCAGGTGTTCATCGCCATCGGGTTGGCATAGTTCAGGAACTTGGCACCCGGCTCGGCAACCTCGCGGATATCCTTGCAGAAGTCGAGGATGACGGGAATGTTGCGCTGGCCGTAGAGAATGCCGCCGGCGCAGATCGTATCGCCGACGCACTGGTCGATACCATACTTGAGCGGAATGCGGATGTCGTCCGCATAGGCCTCCAGGCCGCCAACGCGCACGCAGCTGATGATGTAGCGCGCACCCGTCAAGGCTTCGCGACGGTTGGTTGTCGCCGTCACCTTGGTCGGCAGCTTGTTGGAGGAGACGATTGTGTCGAGGATCTGCTTGATCATTTGAAGATTGTGTTCGCTCATGTCCGTAAGAGCGAATTCCACATCCCTAAACTCCGGAACGCAGAGGATGTCAGTGAACAGTTTTTTCGTGAAGCCGACGCTGCCCGCGCCGATGATAGCGATTTTGAAACTCATGATCTTTGCCTCAATGCAATCAAATTGCCGGCGTGGAACGATGAGAAGAAGAATGCGACGCGGGCTTGCGCACGACGTCGAAAAAGGCCAAAAACTCGGCTTATTCTCCTCCCCGCCGCTCCTCGGTGCTGGCGGTGTTCTCTCTCTTGAGGCGGATTATGCGCAAATTCGGCGGCGCCGCCAGAGAAGGATTATGCTTTCATGGGTAATATTGTGCTGCAGAATTTGATTGACAAGGGTCCTGTCATGCGGACGGTCTCGCTGCCGCGCGGCCGCCAGAGCCTACACACTATGCCAACCAGCACTGGCTACGAGATCCGCGAGAATTCCACATATGACTGGGACGGCCGAAAGCGCGGGCAAACGCCCTTTACCGTCCTGCAGCATACGATCAGCGGTGCAGGGAATTTGCGATATGAGAATCGCCAACTTCGGGTAAAGGAGGGCGAGACGCTGCTGGTTCTGGTGCCGCACAATCACCGCTACTGGCTCGAGGATGGCGAGCGCTGGGAATTCTTCTGGATCTCGATGAATGGCGAGGAAGCACTGCGCATCCACCGCTCGATCCTCGCCGTGACCGGTCCGGTGCTGAGGCTGCAACCAAGGACGATCGAGCATCTGGCCGATTGCAGCCTGCGACTGATTACCGGCGCGGAGACGCCGGGTCTTGCCTCCGCGATCGCCTACGAAGCGGCCATGGCGCTTTATGACGACGTCTTCGGGTCTCATCCGGTCTTCAGTGAGGAGTACCGGACGATGCAGCATGTGATCGATTACATTATGAGCAATCTTGAGCGCCCACTGCCGGTGGAGGACCTGGCAAAGATCGCCGGTCTCAGCCGAGCGCATTTTTCGCGGATGTTTGCCGCCAACGAAGGGCTGCCGCCGGCAGAGTTCGTGTTGGAAAAGCGGCTGAAACGCGCCGTGAAGCTTCTGACCAAGACGGACAACATGCCGGTCAAGGAGGTGGCGATCCGCTCCGGCTTTACGGACGCCAACTATTTCTCGAAGGTGTTCCGGCGGGTCTACGGCACGAATCCGACCGAATTCCGCACCACGGGCATGTATGCAAGCGTCGGCAGGCAACGCTGACGCTCGCGTCCATGTCGGCCTCACCCTACCGCGCGGTGTTATAGGTGAGACTGGGGTACCAGGTCGGCGGTCGCCCTTCCGGCGTCGTGTCAAGCACGGTCCAGAGCGGCATGAAGTCCGGCGCGCCGCGTGGATCCTGGCCGGGATCGGCGGTCGCGGGCCCCATTTCCGGGTTCCAGAAGTGATGGATACTACCATTCCGGATCGTGAAGACGTTGTAGGCGGCATCATCACTGCCATCAGGGCCGATGGCATGGTAGTCGCGGCTAAACTCGTCGGTCGTGTCGCAGTAGAGCGGCAAATGCTGCCAGCCGCGCTCCTTCTTGAAAGCCAATAGCCGCTCGATCGGCGAGCGCGCAACGACGGCGAAGGCGACCTGCTGGCGAATATCAGGGATCTCACCGTCAAGTGCCGACAGCATCGAGGTGCACATCGGGCATGGTCGCTCACGCTGTGGCCCGTACATGTAATTGTAGATCACCAGTGTCGGCTTGTCCGCAAACAGGTCTTTCAACGTCATCTCGCCGTCCGCTCCCTGAAAGCGGTAGTCCTTCGTCACCTGCCCACCAAGCGGCAATGACCGGCGTTGCTCTGCAACACGCTCAATATGCCGGCGCAATTCGATTTCCTCGGCGAGCAGATCATCGCGTGCCTGTCGGTACACGGGACTTTCGTTCGGAAAACTGAGGCCGTTTCTTCTGGCCAGTTCTTTTGCAGAAACAAGGTTATGTGCGTCCATCGCAGGATCCTCCTCTGAAGCGTTGCCGATCGGACTTGCGGCGGCATGCGTGAAGATGTCAGCCGTCCAGACAAGGAACGTTTGACGACCGGGAAATTCGACAGGATGACCAAAAAATATGACTGCGGCACCTTGCGGGCGCATAGTTTCTGGCATCGCTATCGCCCGTTGCAGCCACTTGGATAATCGTTCACCTCAGACTTTCATCCCTCTTTCCTGACCCGTTTTGAGACCTATTTCCCCTTCATCCTTCATCTCCTGGAAGGACGAGGGAGGCCTCAAGGCATCGTGGCAACCGGTGTTTCGAGCCTCCCTCCATGGAGGAAGCAATGAGATCCTTCATATCCCTGCTCGAGGCAGCCGTCGTCGCGGCCGGCTCACCCGTCGCTTCTGACGATGGCAAGGGCTATGAGCGCGCACAGGCTGTGTGTTCGTTTCTCGAGAATACTGGCTTAAACGGCAATTGCTCCGTCGATGCCGGCCAGACGATCATCGAGGTTTCTCTGGCAGGACAATATGACAGTCCGGCCGACTGTCCCAAGGTCGTCGACATGTTGCGGGCACATGGTTTCCAACTGGGGCCGAACTGGGAGCTTCGCATCAAGGCGAGTATCAAGGACGAGCCGGAGATCATGGAGTGCGGTCTGGCGCCAGTCAAGCAGTAGCCGATTTTTCACAAGGGCCGCTTACGCCCGTTTGGCTATGTCTCGGCCTTCGGTGTGAGTGTCAGTTCAGACCCATAGGCATCGCGCAACTCATCCTCCCCGGCCCTGCGATCGCTAGCCTTGTGGAGGAGGATTGATCTATAGCCTTGGAGGCGCGTTCCTTCGATCAATGTCACGTCCGAATTTCCAGGATTGTCGGAGCGCTCGAACCAATCGACGGGGTGGTGGAGAAAGTTCATTTCGAACGCTCTGTTGGTGACGCCGTGACCGACGATGACCAGGTCGTTGTTGCCATCGCGCTCGTCATGGGTCACGGTTTGCAGGAACAGACGAAGCCGCTGAGCCACATCCGCCCTGCTCTCGCCGTCCGGCGGCCTTGCATAGAATTTGCCGCTGTTGCTGCGCAGTCTTGCCCATTTCTGGAACTCATCGGGAAATTTCTGCTTGCGCTCAGCGTGATCGTAGATGTCGGTAAAGAGGCCGAAATCCTGCTCGCGCAACAAATAGTCTTCCCGGACACTCGCCACCATGTGAGGAGGCAAGACCTCCACCAATGCGTCCTTGCTTTGCCGCGTGCGCAGATAGGGAGAGTACCAGATATCAAGTTGCTGGATCTCTGCGCGCGGCAATTCGGCGAGATAAGCAACGATCGCTTGTGCGGCCGCCAGCGCCTGTCGATATCCCCACTTTGTCAACGGAACGTTGTGGTCGCCGAACTGCCGGTATGCTTGTTCATTGATATTGCCCAGCGATTCGCCATGCCGGACGAGAAAGATACGCATTGGCCGCCGCGTTTTCCGGTTAGAGATGTGACCATCATGGAGTGAGAGCGGGGTGGCTGCAACGTTCCTGCCGTCGGAAATTTATGAGCGTTTTGCAAAGCAGCGAACCGGCGAAGACAAATGGAGCAATTGAACCAAATATTAGGTCATGCTTTTATTGTGCCACGCGTCCACCACCAGGGGTATTCCCATGACCTGCGAGATCTGGAAGGCATGCATGTGTCATCATCTGATGGCGACCATGCTGGGGTTTGCCGGGTTCCTCGGCAGTGTCGACCTAGCCCACAGCGCAACGATCAACGTTGCGCCAAAAAATGATGGCCGAGATGAAGGGCTCACAATCCAGCAAGCACTCCGTATGGCACAGCCGGGCGACACGATCGCGCTTGCGCCTGGAACCTACATGCAAGATTTCCGGTCGGTCCGCGATGGCAAACTCGGTAAGCCGATCACGATCGAGGGATCTCTGGCATCTGTCGTCAAAGGCGGTGGTCAACCGAGGATCGTCGAGGTCAACCACAGCTATATCGAGCTCCGGAATTTCACCATCGACGGCCATTTCGAGAGCGCGAATACCAAAAAGAGCTATCGGGACAAGCTGCTCTATGTGATCGGAAGCACGCCGGGAAAGGCGTTGACCGGCCTTCGCGTGCTGGGGATGGACATCCGCAACGCGGGCGGCGAGTGTGTTCGTCTGCGCTATCAGGCGAGGCAGAATGAAATCGCTTATTCCAGAATAAGTTCGTGCGGCCGCTTCGACTTTTCCTTTAATGACGGCGGCAAGAATGGCGAGGGTATCTATATAGGGACCGCGCCGGAGCAGTTGGGCGGGCGCGGCGCGCCAGACAGCGCAATCGACCACTCCGATCGCAACCGTGTCCACGACAACGTCATCGCGACCGCCGGCAACGAATGCGTCGACATCAAGGAAGGCTCAAGCGGCAACATCGTCGAGAAGAACAGTTGCACGGGGCAGAAAGACCCCAACTCAGGCGGCTTTGACTCGCGCGGCAACGGCAATGTCTTTCGTTACAACCTGGTCTACGACGTGGTCGGAGCAGGCGTGCGTCTCGGCGGCGATGAGGAGACTGACGGCATCAACAATGACGTCTACGGCAATACCTTCCGCAACGTCGGCGTCGGGCTGATTCGGGCACAAAGGGCGCCTCAGGGCAAAATCTGCGAAAACATTTCTCAGGACAACAAGGTGGTCAGCACCAATTCGATCGGGAAGACGCTCCACCCGACCGGGCCATGCAACGGACCAAAGACAACGGCAGACCTGCGGACCAAATCCACGGTCGCTACAAATCAGACCAAGGTGGCGAAGAAGGTCGAGAAGGGGGACAAACCTTTGAGCTGTGGCCCATCCGTGGCCGGCTGTGTGATTGGGCGCCTCGAAGGCGACGATCGCAACAGAATCAAGATCGTTGATGCGAGCGACGTTGTTCTGCGCGGCCACCACCTGATTCTGGCGGATGCGATTGGGCCCGACGGCAAGAATGTGCCTCTAAAGGCGCTCGCGGGAAAGCTGGTGAGGATCGAATATACCAGTATCGAGAAGAAGCGGTTTGCCGGGGCCAGGATCATAGAGGTGGTGAATTAGGCCGGACCGGGGCATTTGCGGCTAAAAGACCAGTGATCGATGCACCTGTGCGCCTGCCCACGCTCCGTCGGCCACAGCCAGCGAAACTGAGTGCGGCACGCGTGCAGCGTCGCCGCATGCAAAGGCACCGGGTGCTGTCGTTTCCTTGGTGGCGTCGGTGCGGATCTGGCTGCCGAACGGCGTCTCTTCCAGCTCGCAGCCCAGAAGGCCCGCGATTGGTGTGGCGGGGGCGTTGCGCGAAGCAGTGAAAAGGCCGGCGAAGGACAGCGTGCGCCCATCGACGAGAATGACGTCGGCATGCCCCTCGATGCGCGCGATTGGCGTCGCCTCCGTCGTCACTCCTCGGGCGGTTAGATCAGCTTGGCTATCGGGATCGAGTGCCACGGCAGCATTGGTCAGGAAGGTAACGGCACCCCATTCCGGGATCAGTTGCGCCTGGTGAATCGACATCGCTCCGCACGCAATCACCCCGATCGTGCCCTGGCTCAATTCGTAGCCATGGCAGTAAGGGCAATGAAAGATGCTCTTGCCCCAACGTTCGGTCATTCCTTCGATTTCAGGCAGTATGTCTGTCACGCCAACGGCGAACAAAAGTCGCCGTCCTTCATGTCGACGCCCGTCCGCGGTGGTGACGACGAATGCGTCCTTGACGCCGGCCGCGGCCTGTGCAGTTTCATCGATCCACGTCAGTGTCGGATAGGCGTGCAATTGTGCCCTCGCCGTCGCAGCGATTTCGGCCGGGTCCGCACCATCCTGCCCAAGAAAGCCGTGCGAATGGCTGGCAAATCGGTTGCGCCTCAGGCCGGCGTCTATCACGAGGACGGAGCGGCGGGCACGGATGAGCTGGAGCGCGGCAGCCATCCCGGCATAGCTGCCGCCGACGATGATGACGTCATATTTCATCGGGCATTTCCTTTCAGCGTGAACCCTGTGCGTGCCGACGGGCGAAGTCCGTGGCGAGGTCGGCGATGGTGACGCTGGCGAAACGTTCCAGCAGGAGCGCTTCAGCCTCGGCGAAGGCCTGGTCTAGCGCAGCGTTGACCGACTGCTCGACGAGGCACTCCGGCATTTCGTTTCGATTGCCAATGGCGAAGATCGCGGGCTCCCCCAACACCCCGTGCAACTGGAAAAGGGTTACGGCGCCCAGATCTTTCGTGATGCTCCAGCCTCCGGAATGTCCCCGCGCCGAAGCCACGATCCCGGCCTCGCGCAAGAGCGCCATCGTCCGACGCACGACAACGGGATTGGTGTTCATGCAGAGCGCGAGGGCTTCTGAAGTCATGGTGCCACCATGCTCTGCCATGTGGAGCAGCGCGTGAAGGACTGAGGAGAGTCGGCTATCGCGTTTCATGTAACTTCAATTATTACGAATAAGAGCGCAAGGCAAGCGGAAGGCTAGATCCACATGTGTAGTCTGAACCGCATGGATGACCGCGACTGGATCAGCAAGTGGGCTCAAGATATCGAAAGCTTGGTCAACCTGATGCCCGAATACCAGGTCCATCCCGACCAATCGGCACCCGTGTCAGGAACACGGCCGACGGCAAGCGGCACCTAGCGAATTGCCGGTAGGGCCTTCCCTTTCCGCTCTACGTGCAGAAGAAGGAGGCGGAAGCGCGGGCGGAGAAACTCCGGAAAAAGGGCTTCCCGTCGACATGGACCAACTCCTCCGGATGGAGCCAGACTACGGCACCAACGTCAGAAACCTCGCCCTGCCTCATTGGAAGAGCTGGTTCGGCGTCGAGCACAGATGTCTCGTGCCGGTGACATCGTTTGCTGAGCCTGATCCAGCTAGCAAGGAAGAAGGCGGCAAGACGCCGAAGCTGGTTCTCTGCGAATCCGGAGAAGCCGCTGATGTTCTTTGAAGGACTTTGGGTGCCGCAGTGGAAGAGCGTCCGAAAGGTGAAGGATGGCCCGACGACGGACGGCCTCTTTGCCTTCCTGATTCCTTGCAGGATGATTTTGCGCAAGTCTTGTTGTTGTCATATCAGCTACCGAAGCACGAACCAGAGCGCGAATACCGAAGATACAAGCGTCAGCGGGACGCAGACGAGGCCGAACGCCAGGAAGTAGCGCCAGGTCACGTCGACCCCCTCCTTCTTGCATCGATCCCACCAGAGAAGGGTTGCCAGCGAACCGTGCATCAATATCCCCGGTCCCGCATTCACGCCGATAAGGACGCCGAACAGCTGGTCGCTGGCTTCCGCGGGCAACGCGGTTTCAAGCAGCAAATACGCAGGCAGGTTGTTGAAGACGTTTGCTACCAACGCGGACACTCCGGCCGTGCGGAGCAGCCCCACCAGATCGTCGGACGAGCCGAGGGCGGAAGCCACAAGGCTTTCCGCGCCGACCTTGCTCAGGCCCGCCATCGCGATGAACAGCGAAACCGTGAGGACGATCAATCTCCACGGCAGCAGATGCCAACCGAGCGCGGATCGATCCCTGACCGCGAAAACTACGAACAGCACCGTCAGGGCGATGACGGCGATCCCCTCGACGGGAATTCCCGCCACGATGGCCGGCAGCATCGCCAGAATCACCGCGCCGCATATCCGAACTAGAATCGGATCACGGGGCGCACCCTTGAGCGGCGGGTCGTACGGCCGCAGGAGGGTCTTCCTATAGCCGATAGCTAGCAGCGCAACCGGCACCAGCGCCGCGATAAGGCCGGGCAGCCACATGACGCTGAGATATTCCAGCGGAGTTGCCTGAAGCCGGTGCATGGCAAGGAGGTTGGTGAGGTTGGAGACCGGCAGAATCAACGAGCCCGCGTTGGCGAGCCAGATCGCCGCCATCGCGAACGGCAACGGCGATACCCGGATATTCTTCGCCATGCGGATGACGACAGGCGTCAACAGTACCGCGGTGGTATCCAGGCTCATCACCGTCGTTGTGAACAGGCCCAAAGCACTGACGCCGAAGAACAGAACCGCGATGCGCCCGCCCGAATGCCTTGCGAGATAGCGGCCGACTGCATCGAAAAGTCCCGCGGCGCTGCACAGATCGGCGACGATTGTAACGGCGACCAGGAACACGAGGATGTGGCTGGTCCTCGATATGATCGAAGCGACACTGTCTGTTCCGAGCACCGGCACCTGTCTGGAGGCGACTGCAACCGCCGCCGCCAGAGCGACGTAGAACCACAATGGCCAGTTCGGAAACGCGCTAAGCCGAGCTGCGATGTACGATTTTGTTTGTGCCATGGCGGTGCGTGGTTCCTGGTGTTCGGCCGTCAATTCGGCAGCTTGCAGCCCGTGCTCGTCTGCTCGCCCGCCCTATGGCAGGCGGTCAGGTGCGGCGTCAAGTCCGTGTTGACGTACGGCGCTGGACGCGCTTCCTGCAACAGCAATGTCGAGAGGATCGAGGCATTCAAAAACTGCCAATTGCGGCGGCTGCCATCCGACAAGCCAGTAAAATTTCTGGCGTCTTCAGGACTTCTGCCAGGTTTGCTCGGGTGGAGCATTTCGTGGATGACCTCGTCGGCCGAAGCAATGACACCAACATTTTCCAAGCCACGGAGAAGGCCCAAGGCCGAAATGAGGTGGAGATTGGGTGGCCTGTTCAAACCCCTCAAATCTGCATCCTCGAATAAGATTGCGACCGGTTCGTTCGCATTGAGATAGCGTTCTAGGTCGCTGTCGGAACTGCTGAAGTCGACGACCATTGCAAGCTCAACGGTCTTCATTTACCGCGGGAACCTCGCGTATAACATGTTGGCCGCGGACGATCTTGTGGGGCCGTCCCGCAATCATGAGTGCAACTCCAACAGCACCAACTTTCTCTTCAATCTCTACCCGAATTTCGCAAGCCAATAAGCCCCGCATAACAAGCAGTTGCGACTGGGTCATTTTCGGCTGCATTTTCGGACTCTAAAGGATTGCTTTCCTACCTCTAAGGCATTGAAATTGTTGACTCACGTAGTCATTTTGGTTGAATTTCTACACCCAGATCGGCGGCAGGATGTGGGAGCGAACCCGATTTGTGAATTGGGCGCCGGATAAGCCAAGGTCCGCTATTGCGACGCAGGGGTGAAGCGCGCCACCAGCGCATGCCGGTCGCCGGGATAGGTGAAGCGCACATGCGTGACCGGCCCGACATTGCTCCACGTGCGGCGCTCGACGACCAGGCAGGCGGTGTTGCGCGGGATGTCGAGGGCGGTAGCCTCGTCCGAACCGGCCGAGACGGCGTGGATGCGGTGCTCGGCGCTGCTCCAGGGGATCTGATTGATCAGCCACGCGCCTGGCGCCGTTTCAGAAAAATTGGCGTCGGCCGCCTCGGGTACGGTGGAAAGGCTGATCAGCCGTTCCTCCAGGCAGAACGGTCGTCCGCCTGCCTGATGGATGCAGGCCACATCGACAACTGAAGATCCTGGCACAACGTCGAGGCGTCTGATGTCGTCGGGCTTCGCCTTGCGTTGCTCGCGCCTCGACACGGCGAAGGAATAGGCAAGATTGAGTGACTGTACCTCAGCCCTGATGTCGTGGATCTCAAGAACGGCCGATTGGGCCTGCGGCTGCGTGACGAAGCTGCCGGACTTCTTGCGGCGCTCGATGAGGCCCGCCCTGGCGAGCTGGCTCAGCGCCTTGTTCACGGTCATGCGCGAACAGTCGTATTTCTTTGTGAGATCCACTTCGAATGGGATGCGATGACCCGGCGGCCACTCGCCCGAGACGATGCGGCCTTCGATGTCGCTCACGATCCGCTGGTGCAAGGTTGTGTCCTTGCTTTGGTTCATCGTCACGCTCCGGTTAATTCCTCCCGCTCTAATGTGAATGTCGCGGCCTGGAAAGCCCTATGCCGTCAGAAGCTCGCCCATCGCCTTCAGGAACCGGCGGTTGATCGCATCGCGCGCCACGTGGCGGCCGCCTTCCACTTGCTTGTGGCCGAGCGCCCAGACATTGTCGACGACAACTCCACCGGCAAACATCCAGTGATCGAGCATCTGGTCGCCCGAAAGGTAGGGCACGGCTGTCGTGTCGAGCGAGATGAGATCGGCGTGATGTCCGACCGCGATGCCGGCCGGCGCCTTCAGCGCAGCGCCGCCACCGGTGATCGCATGTTCAAAAAGGCTGCGCGCGGTCGAACCGCCTGATGCGGCAACGACATTGCGGGCCCTTAGCGCCAGACGCTCGGAGTATTCGAGCTGGCGCAGTTCGCCTGGAAGCGAGATTTGCACGTTGGAATCTGAGCCGACGCCGAAACGGCCGCCTTCTTCGATGAAGAGTGGCGCCTGGAAGGTGCCGTCGCCGAGGTTGGCCTCGGTGATCGGGCAAAGGCCGGCGATTGCCCCACTGCGCGCCATGCCGCGCGTTTCTGCGTCCGTCATATGGGTCGCATGGATCAAGCACCAGCGGCCATCAACGGGCGCATTGGCAAGCAACCATTCGACAGGGCGGGCGCGCGACCAGGCGATGCAATCCTCGACTTCTTTCACCTGCTCGGCGACGTGGATGTGGACCGGCCCCTCACCGGCCAGCGGCACGACGTTGGCCAGTTCCTCAGGTGTTGCGGCGCGCAGGCTGTGCGGGGCAAGGCCGAGCTCAGCACCTCGAAGCGCGCCTGTCACCTTGCGGCAGCCATCCATCAGGCTGGCAAAGCTGTCCAGCGTGTTGATGAAGCGGCGCTGGCCCTCGATCGGCGCCGCACCGCCGAATCCGGAATGGGCATAGAATACTGGAAGCAGCGTCAAACCGATGCCGCTGGTGTTTGCTGCCGCGCCGATACGCTCGGCCAGTTCGGCAATATTGGCATAGGGCGTGCCGTCCCTGTCGTGGTGCAGATAATGAAACTCGCCGACCCGGGAAAAACCGGCCTCCAGCATCTCCATGTAGAGCTGGGCGGCGACAGCCTCGACATGCTCGGGCGTCATCGACAATGCGAACTTGTACATGACGGTGCGCCAGCTCCAGAAACTGTCGTTTGCCGGGCCCCTCACCTCGGCAAGGCCAGCCATGGCGCGCTGGAAAGCGTGGCTGTGCAGGTTACCCATCGCAGGGACGAGCGTTTCATGATGCTCGTCTGCCGGCTCAAGGGCGACGCCCGTTTCGACGTTTGTGATAAGGCCGTCCGCGATCGTCAGGCGCACATCCTGTTGCCACCCCTGCGGCAAAAGCGCCGCGCTCGCATGAAGTCTCATCGCTGCCGTCTGAGCCATAACGCTTTTTCTCCTGTTTGGCGCCGCGCATCTTTCTTTTCCATGGAGACGCACAAAATTCCACTTGTCACCCGTTTATTATGTATATACATGTTTCCGTATAAGGAAAGGCGCAAAGCTGATGAATGGGAACAAATTTTCAAGCGAAGAGGCACCTGGCGACGTCCGTCCGCATCTCTGGCGGAATGCGCGCCTTGCAACGCTCGATCCCCAGAAGCACGGTCTCGGCATCGTCGACAAAGGGGCAATCGTCACCGAGGGTGGCCGCATAAGCTTCGTCGGCCCGGAGGCCGAACTGCCGGTGTTCGCAATCGAGCGCGCAGAGATCACGGATCTCGAAGGTCGCTGGGTTACCCCGGGTCTCGTCGATTGCCACACCCACATCGTCTACGGCGGCAATCGCGCCCGCGAATTCGAAATGCGCCTTCAAGGCGCGACCTATGAAGAGATTGCGCGTGCCGGTGGCGGCATCGTCTCCTCCGTCAAGGCGACAAATGCGCTTTCGGTCGAAGGCCTTGTCGAAGCGGCCCTTCCCCGCCTGGATACCCTTATTTGCGAAGGCGTGACGACGATCGAGGTCAAGTCGGGCTACGGTCTGAATGTCGACGGCGAATTGAAGATGCTGCGCGCTGCCCGCCAACTCGAGCGCGTCCGCCCGGTTCGCGTCGTCACCTCCTATCTCGGCGCCCATGCAACGCCCGTCGAATACAAGGGCCGCAACGGTGACTACATCACCGACGTCGTCATTCCGGGGCTCGAATACGCCCACGCCGAGGGCCTGGTCGATGCCGTCGATGGGTTCTGTGAGGGAATTGCCTTTTCGACCGCCGAGATCGCCCGGGTCTTCGACAAGGCCGAAGCCCTCGGTCTGCCAGTCAAGCTGCATGCCGAGCAGTTGTCCAATCTCGGCGGCGCGAAACTTGCGGCCTCCTACGATGCGCTCTCTGCCGATCATCTCGAATATCTGGATGCGGAAGGTGCCGCAGCCATGGCCGCGGCCGGTACGGTCGCCGTTTTGTTGCCGGGCGCCTTCTACGCCATCAATGAAAAGCAGAAGCCGCCCGTCCAGGCACTGCGCGAGGCCGGCACTTGGATCGCCATTGCGACCGATTGCAATCCCGGCACCTCGCCGCTGACCTCGCTGCTTCTGACGATGAACATGTCAGCGACCCTCTTCGGCCTCACTGTCGAAGAATGCATTGCCGGTGCAACGCGTGAAGGTGCGCGCGCCCTTGCTCTGTTGGACGAGACCGGAACACTTGAGAACGGCAAGTCCGCCGATTTCGCGATCTGGGACGTCGAGAGCCTGGCTGAACTCGTCTACCGCATCGGCTTCAACCCGCTTCATGCACATGTCTTCAAGGGCGAAAGGATCGACCGTTGACCATTACCCTTCATCCCGGCTCTGTATCGCTCAAGGATCTGGAGACGATCTACTGGACCGGTACGCCGGCGAGGCTCGATGCATCCTTCGATGCCGGCATCGCCAAGGCGGCTGCCCGCATCGCTGAGATCGCGGCTGGCAATGCTCCGGTGTACGGCATCAATACCGGCTTCGGAAAACTCGCCTCGATCAAGATCGACGCGGCCGACGTCGCGACCCTGCAGCGCAATCTGATCCTTTCGCACTGCTGCGGCGTCGGCGCGCCGCTTCCCGAAAATGTTGTTCGCCTGATCATGGCCCTGAAGCTGGTTTCGCTCGGCCGCGGCGCGTCGGGCGTGCGGCTGGAACTGGTGCGGCTGATTGAAGGCATGCTGGAAAAAGGCGTGATCCCGGTTATCCCGGAAAAGGGCTCCGTCGGCGCCTCGGGCGACCTCGCGCCACTTGCCCATATGGCCGCCGTGATGATGGGCGAAGCCGAAGCCTTCTTCGCCGGCGAGCGCCTGTCCGGCGCGGCCGCCCTTGCGAAAGCCGGTTTGAAGCCGATCGTGCTCGCCGCCAAGGAGGGCCTGGCGCTCATCAACGGCACGCAAACCTCGACGGCGCTGGCACTTGCCGGCCTCTTCCGGGCACACCGGGCCGCACAGGCGGCATTGATCACCGGTGCCATGTCGACGGATGCGGCCATGGGCTCGTCCGCGCCCTTCCATCCCGATATTCACACACTGCGTGGCCACAGGGGTCAGATAGATACGGCAACGGCGCTTCGCGCGCTGCTCGAAAGCTCGATTATCCGCCAGAGCCATATCGAAGGCGACGAGCGCGTCCAGGATCCTTATTGCATTCGTTGTCAGCCGCAGGTCGATGGCGCCTGCCTGGACATCCTGCGTTCGGTCGCGCGCACGCTGGAGATCGAGGCGAACGCCGTTACCGACAACCCGCTGGTGCTGTCGGACAACTCCGTTGTCTCGGGCGGCAACTTCCATGCCGAGCCGGTTGCCTTCGCAGCCGACCAGATCGCACTTGCCGTCTGTGAAATCGGTGCGATTGCCCAGCGGCGCATTGCCCTGCTGGTCGATCCCGCACTCTCCTACGGACTGCCGGCCTTCCTGGCAAAGAAGCCCGGTCTCAACTCCGGCCTGATGATCGCGGAGGTCACGTCCGCGGCGCTGATGTCGGAAAACAAGCAGATGTCACATCCGGCTTCCGTCGATTCGACACCAACATCGGCCAACCAGGAAGATCACGTCTCCATGGCCTGCCACGGCGCCCGGCGGCTGCTGCAGATGACCGACAATCTCTTCAGCATTATCGGCATCGAAGCACTGACGGCGGCCCAGGGTGTGGAATTCCGCGCACCGCTCACAACAAGCCCCGAGCTGCAAAAGGCGATTGCCACCATTCGCGATGCGGTGCCGACGCTTGAGGTCGACCGCTACATGGCAAACGACCTCAAGGCGGCAGGCGACCTCGTTGCCACGGGCGCGCTGAATGCATCCGTCGCACGCGGCATCTTGCCGGTTCTGGAGGGCTGACATGGCTGTTTTCGACGTCAAGCAGGGCACATCGCCCATTATCCTCGGCTTACCCCACACCGGCACCGAGGTTTCGACCGACATCTGGGAGCGCCTGAACGATAATGGCAAGATGCTTGCCGATACCGACTGGCATATCCATCACCTCTATGACGGCCTGCTTTCCGATCCAACGACGGTGCGCGCGACGTTCCACCGCTACGTCATCGATGCGAACCGCGATCCGGCAGGCGTCAGCCTCTATCCCGGCCAGAACACCACCGGTCTTATTCCGGAAACGGATTTCGACGGAAAGGCGATCTGGAAGGATGGGCAGGCGCCCGGGGTGGACGACATCCCAGCGCGGCTGCGGGACTTTCACGCGCCATATCACGAAGCGCTTGCAGCCGAGATCGAGCGTGTAAGAGCAATCCACGGCGTGGCGATCCTCTACGACTGCCACTCGATCCGCTCCCACATTCCTTTCCTCTTCGAAGGCAAGTTGCCGGATTTCAATATCGGCACGGACATGGGCAAGACCTGCGACAGCGCTATCGAGCAGGCGACACTCACCGTCGTCGAAGCCGCCGAGGGCTACGACAGTGTGCTCAACGGTCGCTTCAAGGGCGGGTGGACGACGCGCCACTATGGTCGTCCGGAAACGGGTGTGCACGCCATCCAGATGGAGCTTGCGCAATCGACGCATCTTCAAGCCGAGGCGCCGCCTTTTGCCTACGACGCCGCCAAGGCAGAGCGCCTTCGCGTCCATCTCAAAGACATTCTGGTGCGCATCGAGCAGATCGCGCCGGGCCTGAAACGATAACGATCACTCGACAGGGGGAACCCGCATGACCGCAAACCCACGCCACAACATTCGCGAGATCCGCGCGCCGCGCGGCAACGAGCTCAATGCCAAGAGCTGGATGACGGAAGCGCCGTTGCGTATGCTGATGAACAACCTCGACCCGGACGTCGCCGAGAACCCGAACGAGCTCGTGGTCTATGGCGGCATAGGTCGTGCGGCCCGTACCTGGGACGATTTCGACCGCATTGCCGCGACGCTCAAAACGCTGAACGAGGATGAGACGCTGCTCGTGCAGTCCGGCAAGCCGGTCGGCGTGTTCCGCACACACAAGGATGCGCCGCGCGTCCTGATCGCCAACTCGAACCTCGTGCCGCACTGGGCGACGTGGGATCACTTCAATGAGCTGGATAAGAAGGGCCTTGCCATGTATGGCCAGATGACGGCTGGCTCGTGGATCTATATCGGCACGCAGGGCATCGTCCAGGGCACCTACGAGACCTTCGTCGAGGCCGGACGCCAGCACTACGGCGGCAACCTCAAGGGCAAGTGGGTGCTGACCGGCGGGCTCGGCGGCATGGGCGGCGCCCAGCCGCTGGCCGCCGTCATGGCCGGCGCGTCGTGCCTTGCCGTCGAGTGCAACCCCGACTCGATCGATTTCCGCCTGCGCACCCGTTACGTCGACGAAAAGGCCGAGACGCTGGACGAGGCAATGGAGATGATCGCCCGCTGGACCAAGAACGGCGAGGCGAAGTCGGTCGGCCTGCTCGGCAACACCGCCGAAATCCTACCCGAGATGGTCCGCCGCGGCATCCGCCCCGACATGGTCACCGACCAGACCTCCGCGCACGACCCGGTCAACGGCTACCTGCCGAAGGGCTGGACGATGGGTGAGTGGAAGGACAAGCGCGTTTCCGATCCGAAGGCGGTCGAGAAGGCCGCCCGCGCCTCGATGCGCGAGCATGTCGAGGCCATGATCGCCTTCCAGGACATGGGCATCCCGACCTTCGACTACGGCAACAACATCCGCCAGGTGGCCAAGGATGAAGGCCTCGAAAACGCCTTCGCTTTCCCGGGCTTCGTACCGGCCTATATCCGCCCGCTCTTCTGCCGCGGCATCGGCCCCTTCCGCTGGGCGGCCCTGTCGGGCGATCCGGAGGATATTTACAAGACCGACGCCAAGGTGAAAGAACTGCTGCCCGACAACAAGCACCTGCACAATTGGCTGGATATGGCGCGCGAGCGCATCTCCTTCCAGGGCCTGCCGGCGCGCATTTGCTGGGTCGGTCTCGGCGATCGTCATCGCCTCGGGCTTGCCTTCAACGAGATGGTGAAGAACGGCGAGCTGAAAGCCCCGGTCGTCATCGGTCGCGACCACCTCGACTCCGGCTCGGTCGCCTCGCCGAACCGCGAAACCGAAGCGATGAAGGACGGCTCAGATGCCGTCTCCGACTGGCCGCTGCTCAATGCTCTGCTCAACACGGCATCGGGTGCCACCTGGGTGTCGCTCCATCACGGCGGCGGCGTCGGCATGGGCTTCTCCCAGCATTCCGGCATGGTCATCTGTGCCGATGGCACGGACGACGCCGCAAGGCGCCTTGAGCGCGTGCTCTGGAACGACCCGGCGACCGGCGTCATGCGCCACGCCGATGCCGGCTATGAGATTGCCCTCGATTGTGCCAAGCAACAGGGCCTGCGCCTGCCAGCGATCCTCGGGAATTGATCTCTTGGACCGGGCCTCAACACTCCATGAGGCCCGGATACTGCAGCACAGCCTTATCGACCGTAACCAGAGGAATGCCTTCGATCTTTGACTGGCAAGCAGGATCCGGTCGAAGGGATCCTTGTGAATGGCGGGAGTGCTGCGATAGCGAGCGCGGGCTCGCCGCTGACGGGCATCTCTTCGTAGCCGTTTTGAGGGAGACGTTCGCTCAGTATCGAAGGATCGGCGCGAAAATCTGGCGAGCCTGCGCATGCTTGATGGCGGTTTCCCAGATGCTGGCGGGGCTAAAAAAGGGCTCGTCTGCTCGCCCTCGGTCAGTGCTCTCACATGATCGGGCAGCCGCTCGCTGTTGCCGGCTGCCCAGATCAGAATGGACGTATCAAGGAGCAGGTTCGCCGTGTGTCGAAATCGTCTGGAACTGCGATCATACCCTTCATGAAGCCGATCCGCCGCTTCTTCGGGGCATCGGTCTCCTGGAGGGGAACAACTTTCACCAGGGGCTTTCCAGCCTTAGCTATGATGAAGGCCTGCGTCTCGCTTCATGAATGTTTACGGTCGGCATGGCTGCCTCGATAGACTTAGTCCACTAAACTTAGTTCACTATGTCCTCTTTTGCATTGATGGAACCAAAATGACCCGTGCCACTGTCCTCAAAGCCAGTACTTATCGTCGCATGCCATGGAAAAACGGTGGCGGTGAGACGATCGAAATTGCCGTCTCGCCCGCGGGCGCGGCACTGTCTGATTTCGACTGGCGCATCAGTATGGCGACAGTAGCGACGGATGGCCCGTTCTCGATCTTTCCCGGTATCGACCGCACGCTTTCGATCCTGGAAGGCAACGGTATGTCGCTTTCAATCGATGGCGGCGCGCCGGTGCTGCTGACGCGGGACAGCGATCCCCTCGCCTTTCCCGCGGATGTCTCGGTTTCGGCAACGCTTGCCGACGGAACCATTACGGACCTGAATGTCATGAGCCGTCGCGCCAGCCTGCGGCATAGGGTCGATCGGATCGATGTCGATACCACGTCCACGCTGAAAGTGCATGCAACGACGTGGCTTGCCTTGTGCGATCGCGGCGACGTCATCCTCGAATGCGGTCGCAATCGCGCCGTCCTTGGGCTGGGCGATGCATTTTTGCTGGAGGGTGGCGAAGGTGCAGATGTTGTTTTGAGCGGCCGGGCGCTTTGTTACCTCATTGCGATCGAAAGCACCTGAACCTCGCAGCCGGCGATCTGTCGCCAGAGCGTGCGTTCTGGAAATCATGTCCAAAACAATATTATCACTATAGTCTATAAAATAGATGGTTTTACCTATCTGAGAACGAATGTCCGCCCTAGTGTTTTCCTGTCGAAACACATTCAAGCGCTGCAGCGAAGCTCAGTCGCAAGGGGGCAAAACATGAATATCAGGACACTATTGGCGGCGATTACACTCGGTTCCGCCAGCCTGCTGGCACCTTTTGTTGCCCAGGCAGGCGACAAGAAGGTAGTTGTTGCTTATCAGACCGATGCACTGCCGTCGTCTGTCGCGATCGCTAATGGCGAATTTGCCAAGGCAACCGGCTATGACATCGATTTCCGCAAGTTCAACTCCGGGGCCGAGATCTTCGCGGCCATAGCGTCGGGCGATGTGCAGGTCGGCTATGTCGGCTCGAGTCCCCTTGCAGCGGCGACGTCGCGCGGATTGGAGGTCAAGGCCTTCTACCTCTCTTCGATCTCCGGCATCGACGAGGCGCTCGTCGTTCGAAACGGCTCCGGCATTGCGGCTCTATCTGACCTAAAGGGCAAGAAGCTTGCGGCTGCACCCGTTTCCACGGACCACTACCAGCTACTGGCACTGATCAAGTCGCTGGGGCTGACGGAAAAGGACGTTCAGGTCTTTGCAATTCCGCAGCCAGAGATCGTTGCCAGCTACAATCGCGGTGACATCGATGGCGGCTTTGTCTGGGATCCGGCGCTGACCGAGCTCAAGAAGAACGGCAAGGTGCTCGTCACCTCCAAGGATGTGGCAGACAAAGGCGCTCCGACCTTCTCCGCCTGGGTCGCGGCATCGAAGTTTGCCGACGAAAACCCGGCGTTCTTAAAGAGCTTCGCCGGCGTCATCAACAAGTACTATGCCTCCTTTGCAGCAGACAAGAAGGCTTGGGTCGCCGACAGCGACAATGCCAAGCTCCTTGCCAATGCACTCGGCGGAACGTCTGAGCAGCAGGCTGCCGCGCTCAAGAACCTCACCCTGCTGACGCCTGAGGTCCAGGCTTCCGAAGCCTGGCTCGGCGGTGGCGAAAAGTCCGGCGCAGCCAAGATCCTCAAGGAAACGGCCGCCTTCCTGAAGGACCAGGGCAAGGTGAGCGAGGTGCTGCCAAGCTACGCGGCCTTTGTGACGCCGGATGCGCTGGTCAACGCAAGTAACTGAAACACCACGACAATCATCCCATCCGCTGACGCTGGCGCGATAACGCGCCAGCGTCGCAAGACGAAGAGACGTCACATGCTAAAAGTCGATCACGCAAGCGTCTATTTCAGGACTCGTGAAGGCCAAACGGTCCAGGCCCTCGATCGCGTTTCTCTCGATATTCCCGACAGCGGCTTCGTCGTGGCACTCGGTGCCTCGGGTTGCGGCAAGTCGACGTTGCTCAACGCGATTGCGGGTTTCCTGCCGCTGTCAGCAGGCACGATCACGCTGGACGGGCGACCGGTTCGCGGTCCCGGCGCCGATCGCGGTGTTGTATTCCAAAAGGACACACTGCTGCCTTGGAAGACGGTTGTCGACAATGTCGCGCTTGGACCGCAGTTTGCCGGAGCTCCAAAAGCGGTGCGGCGCGCCCGCGCCGAGGAGATTCTCTCCCTCGTCGGTCTCAAAGACTTTGCGAGGGCCTTTCCCTACGAATTGTCTGGCGGCATGCGCCAGCGGGTCGGCATTGCCCGGGCTCTTGCAGCCGAGCCCGACGTGCTTCTGATGGACGAGCCGTTCGGGGCCCTGGACAGCTTGACGCGCGAGCAGATGCAGGAGTTGCTCGTATCGATCTGGAAGGAGACGGGCAAACGCATCTTCTTCATCACCCACTCGATAGAGGAGGCTCTCTTCCTCGGCACGCAGGTCGTGGTGATGTCGCCGCGTCCCGGCCGCATCGTCGCGCGCTTCGATCTCGATTTCGTCCGTGAGTTCGCCCGGACCGGCGACGCGCGATCGATCAAGACCGCGTCAGAGTTCGGCAGTTTACGAGAGGAAATCCGCGCCATTCTGCATGGTTCCGACGGGTTCAGGAGTGCGGCGGAATGAGTGACGCCATCGAAATGAGAAACATTGTCGCTAAGACCGAAGCCGGCCAGCCGAAGACCGTTCGCCTGCAGGGTTATGGCGTCGGGCAAAGCAATACGCTTGTCATCAGTCTCACGACAGCGGTCGTGTTGATTGCCACCTGGTGGCTGGTTGCCAAGCTGGGCGTGGTGCCGCGCCTCTTCCTGCCCACGCCCCAAGAGGTTGTCGCACAGATCGGCGCCGTCTATCGCGACGGCTATGCCGGGGCCTCGCTTAGCGAACACGTCTCGGCAAGTCTGTTCAGGATCGCGACGGCCGCAGCGATCGCCATCGTGGTTGGCATCCCGCTCGGCTTGCTCATGGGGCTCAACCGCTGGGCAAAGGGGATACTCGATACACCGATCGAATTCTATTGGCCGCTGCCGCCGCTCGCCTATCTGCCGTTGATGATCATCTGGCTCGGTATTGGCGAAACCTCGAAAGTGACGCTTCTCGTCCTTGCCATGTTCGCGCCGATCTGCCTTTCGGCCCAGGCTGGCGTGCGCTCATTGCCGATAGAGCGTGTCAATGCGGCGCGATCGCTTGGTGGAAAACCCTGGCAACTTCTCCTCAGTATCGTTTTGCCATCGGCCTTGCCCGAAATTCTAACCGGTATCCGCATCGCGCTTGGTATCGGCTGGGGCACGCTCGTCGCTGCCGAGCTGATCGCTTCCAATCGCGGCATCGGTTACATGATCATGTCCGCCTCCCAGTTTCTGGCAACGGACGTGGTCTTCGTCGGCATCGGTATCATCGCCGCCTGTGCATTTGCCTTCAGCGCCGCTGTTCGGCTCTTGGAAGCCACCCTCGTTCCGTGGAAAGGTAAGAGCTAAACGGGCGCACAAGTGCCTTCACGGCTCACGACGCGCTCGAGCTCGCCGGCATAGGGAACGATGGCATGAAGCAGATGCAGATCTACGCATTCGACATGAACTGCGTCGGCCATATCAACCACGGCATGTGGACGCATCCGCGCGATACGTCCCTTCATTACACGGACCTCGACTACTGGGTTGACCTTGCCCGTACCGCCGAGCGCGGCAAGCTGGACGGGATATTCCTCGCCGATATCGTTGGTGTCTACGATGTCTACAAGAGCAGTCCGGCGCCAGTCATCGAGGCGGGCGTGCAGATTCCGGTCAACGATCCGTTGATGCCGATCTCGGCAATGGCTTATGTCACCACGCATCTCGGCTTCGGGGTCACGGTCAACACCACTTACGAGCCGCCCTTTCTGTTGGCGCGACGGATGTCGACGCTCGATCACCTGACCAAGGGCCGGATCGGATGGAACATCGTTACCGGCTATCTTGACAGTGCCGCGCGTGCGATGGGCTTTGAAGCGTTGCCCGAGCATGATGCGCGTTACGATGCGGCCGAGGAATACCTCGAAATCCTCTACAAGCTTTGGGAGGGAAGCTGGGACGACGAGGCTGTGCTTCGCGACAAATCTCGGGCCGTCTTCGCCGACCCGTCGAAAGTGCGCGCCGTCAGGCATGAGGGTCAATACTACACGATGGAGGCAATCCACCTTGCACAGCCCTCACCGCAGCGCACGCCGGTGCTCTTTCAGGCAGGGGCCTCTGCGCGTGGACAGGATTTTGCGGCCCGCCACGCCGAATGCGTCTTCATCGCAGCGGCGACCCCACAGGCGGCACGACCGACTGTGGAGGCGCTGCGACGCAAAGCCGAGTTGGTTGGGCGCGGTGCCGATGCCTTGCGCGTTCTCGGTCTCGTCACGGTCGTCGTTGGGCGCACGCAGAAGGAGGCGCAGGACAAGCTCGAGGACTATCGCAGGCATGCGAGCGTCGAGGCGTCCTTGGCGCACTATTCCGCCTCAACGGGCGTCGACTTCTCCAGATATGGCCTCGATGATCCGATCGAGCAGAGATCCACCAATGCCAATCAATCTGCGCTCGGCGCAATTACAAGGGAGCCGGGCACACTCCGCCAGATTATCGACCAGATGGTGCTTGGCAGCCGCATTAAGCCGATTGTCGGCTCGGCCGAGCAGGTCGCGGATCGCCTGGCGGCATGGCTTTTGGATGGTGGCGTGGACGGCTTCAATCTGGCGCGCACGGTGGCACCCGAAAGCCTGCGCGACTTTGTCGACCTCGTCGTGCCGGTGCTGCAGGAGCGCGGCCTGTTTAAGGCGGACTACGCCGAGGGTCCCCTCAGGAAAAAGCTGTTTGGCGGCAGCGGCAGGCTGCCATCCTCGCACCCTGCCGCCGCGTTTCGTTATTGATTACTTGTGGTCAAGCCTGACGACCAACCGGTCGCCGAGCCACTGGATGCCACAAACCAGCACGATCAGCACGGCAACGACCGCCACCATGACGGTCGTCTCGAAGCGCTGGTAGCCATAGCGGATGGCAAGGTCACCGAGACCGCCTGCGCCGATCGCGCCGGCCATCGCGGAAGCGCCGATCAGTGTCACCAACGTCACCGTGAATCCGGCGACGATGCCGGGCAGCGCTTCCGGAACGAGCACTTCGCGAATGATTGTCCAGCGGTTGCCGCCCATGGCGCGCACGGCATCGATCAGGCCGCGGTCGACTTCGCGCAGCGACACTTCGGCGATACGCGCGTAGTAGGGTGTTGCGGCAATGGCGAGCGGCACGATGGCGGCCCACGTGCCAAGCGCGGTGCCGACGATGAGGCGCGTCAGCGGGATCAGAGCGACGAGCAAGATGATGAAGGGGACCGAACGGAAGCCGTTGATGATTGCACCGAGGATGCCGTTCACCCAGGCATTCTCGGCGATACCGCCCTTATTGGTGAGCACCAGCGCGAGACCGAGCGGCAGGCCGAAGACCAGCGAAATCAGGCCTGAGGCGCCGGTCATCAGGATCGTCTCCCACAGGGAGCGAAGCAAAAGATTAAACATGATCGGTGTCATAGCCGAGAACCTCCACGCGCGCCGAGCGAGCCTTCAGAAACTTCAGAACCTTTTCCTTCACGGCGGGATCGCGCATGGGGACGGCAATGAAGAACCGCGCCACCGGCTGGTTCTGGATATGGTCGATACCGCCGTGCACAAGCCTGAAGGATTGCGGCAGGGCCGTGGAGAGGTCGGCAAAGACCGCCCCTTGCGCGGCCGGTCCCGCCATGTCGATGCTGAGAATCGCCTCCTGGCCGGAGGTGGGAGACAGCCGGGCGGCGATGTGCTCAGGCAATTGCGGGCGGCTTCCGGAAAGCAGGCTCTGGGTGATCTGCGCCTGCGGATCGGCAAACACCGACCAGACCTGTCCTTCCTCGACAATACGACCGGCATCGATGACGGCGACGCGATCGGCAATATTGCGCACGACTTCCATCTCATGCGTGATGAGCAGGATGGTGAGGCCAAGCTTGTGGTTGATGTCCTTCAAAAGGGTCAGGATCGAACGGGTCGTCTCGGGATCGAGCGCCGATGTCGCTTCGTCCGAGAGCAGCAATGCCGGGCGCGCCGCGAGCGCTCTAGCAATGCCAACCCGTTGCTTCTGGCCACCGGACAGAGACGATGGATAGGCTTTTGCCTTGCCAGTGAGGCCGACAAGCTCCAGCAATTCATGCGCGCGCTTCAGGCGTTCGGCCTTTGCGACGCCGGCGATCTTCAGCGGCAATGCGACATTTTCTTCGACCGTCTTCGACGCCAGTAGATTGAAGTGCTGAAAGATCATTCCGACGCGGCGGCGAAGCGGCTGCAGCTCCCTTTCGTCGAGACCGACAATGCTGCGGCCCTCGATTTCGATCTCGCCACGATCGGGACGCTCCAGGCCGTTCAGGCAGCGGATCAGCGTGGATTTGCCGGCGCCGCTGCGCCCGATAATGCCGAGGATCTCGCCTTTGTGGACGGTGAGGGATATGCCGTCGAGAGCGGCAGTGGCACCGAAATGCCGATGCACGTCGACGAGGCGGACCACCTCTTCTGCCGTGGCCTGCGGCGGAGCCTCGATGGCCGAGGCCGATACGATTGAATTCATGTTCTTTCCCTTCGGAAACGTCCAAGGCGGTCCGGGCAAGGAACGCCCGGACCGCCTTGTTCAACGCGCCCAATGCAGGCGCGAATGTCGATCAGTAAGCGCTGACGCCGGTTCCCTTATACACCTTGTCGAACTCGGCCTTAACCGCGTCGTTCTGGTAGGAGGAGACGAGCGTCTTGACCCAGGCCTCATTCTCGCTGCCCTGCTTGACGGCAATGAAGTTGCGATAGGGATTGTCGGCGATCGGCTCCTGCGCAATGCGGTCGGCGGCCGACAGTCCGCTTTTCAAGGCCCAGTCGGTGTTGACGACGGCCGCGTCCAGATCCTCGATAGCGCGTCCGACGACGCCGGCGTCCAGTTCCTTGATCTCGACATTCTTCGAATTGTCCGAGATGTCGGTCACGGTGGCGAGAATACCCGTGCCGTCCTTGAGCTTGATGATGCCTTCATTCTGCAGAACGCGTAGTGCGCGGCCCTCGTTCGAGGGGTCATTCGGAACCCCGATGGTGGCCCCTTCGGCGATTTCCGAGACGGCCTTATGCTTCTTGGAATAAAGGCCGATCGGCCAGACGGCGGTATAACCGACCGGCACGATATGATAGCCGTGCTGCTCGACCTGATTGTCGAGATAGGGCTTGTGCTGGAAGGCGTTGGCGTCGATTTCGCCGCGTTCAAGCGCCTCGTTCGGTTGTGTGTAATCGTTGAAGACGACCGTCTCGATCGTCAGGCCCTCCTTGGCGGCTTGCGCGGTCACGACGCGCCAGACGTCTTCATCCTCGCCGCTCATGATGCCGACCTTGATCGACTTGTCGTCCGCAAAGGAGGCAACAGGGGCTGTGAATGCAACCAGGGCAACTGCTGAGGCGACGATAGCGGCAAGGCTTGCACGACGCGTCAGGCTTGATGTGGCGGACGTCTTCTTGTTCATTGTGGTGTTTCCCGTCTTGAATTGATGAGGACTGGCCTCGAACGGTCAGATAATTTCAAAACTGCCGATGGTAAACCAAGCAAGCCGATCTCTATTGCGCTGCAGCACGGAAAAACTCTTCGGCGCCTGAACGCAATGACGGGATAAAAATTCTACTGATTTTGTAGAATATTGTCGTTGCCGGCCTGCTTGCCTGACCCTAAACTAAACCATCCGAGCGCGAAGACCAACCTGCGCTCGCAAGCAAGGTGATGTGGACCGCGGGCATTGAAGCAGGACAGCGCGAAATCACGACATGACACCGATGGCCGGACGCGGCGACCCCTGGTGGCGATTATCGGTGGGGGCGTTTCCGGAGCGGGTGTCGCGTACCACCTGGCGCGTTCCATCACGGACCGACCGCCCGCAATCGTCGTTTTTGAGCCACGGCGCGACCTCGGCAGAGGTCTTGCCTATGATACCACTGATCCGGCGCATCGCATCAATGTTCCCGCCGCCCGCATGAGCCTACTTCCGGATCAGCCGGAGGATTTTCTGGAATGGATTGGGCACAATGATGCCGTTGCGGACGATCCGGAAGCACATCGGCCTGATGGCAGCCTCTATCCCCGACGCCATGTCTTCGGCGCCTATATCGCCTCGGCGCTCACGCCTCTCGTGCAAAGCGGCATTGTGCGCCATCGTCGCGCGGTCGTTACGGCGGTGTGCAGGGACGGCGCGCTCTGGGAGATCTTCGACAGCCAGGGCGGACAGATATTTGCCGATTTCCTGGTGATCGCCACCAGTCATCCCGCGCCATCGGCGCCCGGGGCTCTGCGAACTCTTGAAGGACATCCCCGGTTTGTGGCCGATTCCACCGTTGCCGGGGCGCTCGACGTCGTCCGTCCCGACGACCGGCTGCTGATTGTCGGAAATGGTCTGACCGCGGCCGACATCGTCGCCTCGCTGGCGCGCACTGGCCATCGCGGGCCGATCACGTCGATTTCGCGCCGCGGGCTGAGATCGAAGGGACATGCGCCTTTCGCGCAGGACCCGTTCGGCGAGTTCGAGACGGCCCCGGCCCATAGTGCGACGGCACTGCTGCGGAGCGTCCGGCAGGCCATTGAGCAAGCCAAGACGGCGGGATTGACGTGGCACGCGGTTATTGATCAGGTGCGCGGCCACGGCCATGCGATCTGGCAAAACCTGCCGATTGCCGAACGCTGCCGGATCGTGCGCCACATCAGGCCCTACTGGGACGTTCATCGGTTCCGCATCGCGCCGCAGGTAGAAGACGTGTTGGAGCGGGCGATCGCGGAAGGCAGGATGGAAGTGCTGGCGGCCTCCGTCGGTCGGGTGCAGCGCGAGGGCGAGATCATCCACGTGGAGCTGCAACGGCGACATGCGTTGCCGCTTAAGAAAAGCTATGATGCAGTCGTCGTCACAACAGGTCCAGCGCATGGCGGCATTCTCGAGAGCCAGGTATGGCTTGCCGGCCTGCGCGATCAGTTACATTTGCAACTTGACCCGACCGGTCTCGGCATCGCTTGTTCGCAGCGCGCAGAGGCGATCGCAGCCGATGGCCGCCCCGATCCGTCATTGCTGATTTCCGGTCCGCTGGCGCGTGGGACCTTTGGAGAGCTCATGGGGCTGCCACAGATCACCGAACATGCAGTCTTCGTGGCAGGCGAGCTAGCTGCAGGGATAGCGGCCATGAGCCGCCGCGCCTAGTCATATCACCTATTACGCCGCGGGGCGAAGACCTGCGGACGCTGGAGCCGTGAGTGACCTCAGGCATCCGATACGCCGGCATTTTCGGCGAAGGCTTCGAGTTCGGGATCAAAGTCGACCTCGACGACATTGTTGAAGACGGCTGTCGCGAGCATGATGCCGGCAAAGGCGACGAGATCGACCAGCGTCTTGCCATCGTAACGTTCCTTCAGCTTCGTCCAGATCTCTGCGGGAATCGCGTTTGAGTCGGCGACGATTGCCTTGCCGAAGGCATCGAGGAGCGCCTCTTCTTCGGAGAGTAGCATCGCATCCGGGTTGAACCCGGCATTGATCAGCGCCCGGCGAAAGAAGGTGATGGCGATCTTCGATTTTGCTGCTTTCGAAACGGCATGCGAGAAGATCCAGATCGGCCGATCCGCGATTGCCGAGAGTTCGGCGCGCAGCGTGAACCATTCGGCGTAGATGCGATGGGCTACTGGTGAATGCAATAACGTCCGCTTCATGTTCGTCATGCGCCCGCGTACCCTCACCTCCTCGTCATATGCGGCACGGATCTCTTGTGAAGCAGTGGCGTAGTCGATCTGCGGGATATGGCTCATGGCGTGCTCGTTGATTTGGGAAAGACTAACTGGCGACTGTAAGCTAGGGAGGCTTGGCCAGTTCCAGCCTCGTTGCCGTCTTAAGAATTCTCGCACCCGCTTGCTAACCCATCGGCTCGATGCGGGCCAGATATATCAGGAAATCTCCGCTGCGTTCTTGACAACAAGACGTCACCGAGACACGATGAAACCGGTTTCACTCTTAGTCATGGAGAGATCGTGCGGCTCGACCTGTCGATTCTCTTGCCTCATCTCGGCTTTCTCGCGCAGGGCGCCCTTTTGACGGCAGAGACATGCGCCCTTGCGCTCGCCGGCAGCGTCATCATGGGCGCTTCCGTCGCAATCGCCCGAACATCCTCGTCTGCACTGCTGCGGCGGATTGCTTTCGTCTACGTCGATATCTTCCGGAACGTGCCATTCATCGTGCAACTGTTCTTCTTCTATTATGGCCTTCCAGAGATCGGGCTCTATATCGATGCCTTCACGACGGGCGTGATCGCGTTGTCGATCGCCGGTGGCGCCTACGCCTCTGATGTGATCCGCGCAGGCATCCTTGCAATCGACCAGGGCATCATCGAAGCAGCCGAGGTGAGCGGCCTTTCATGGCGTGTGATGTTTACCCGCATCATCCTGCCGATCGCACTCAGGACCTCGGTGCGCCCGCTCGGCTCGGTTCTCATCAACTTGATCCTCACCTCGTCGATCCTCTCCACCATCACGCTCAACGAGCTGACCGGTTCGGCACAGATCGTGGTCTCGCAGACATATCGACCCTTCGAAGTCTATATCGTGCTGCTCGTCGTCTATGCGGCCTTAACCTATCTCGTCTCGCTCGCCATTGCCTTGCTCCACCGTCGCCTCAACCGTGACATGATGGAGGTGGTCGCCTGATGCGCTTTACCGATTTCACGACCTTCGATCTCGTTCTTCTGGCGCAGGGTCTCGGCGTCAATATCGCGCTCTTTCTCGTGACATCGCTGATCGGACTGATGGTCGGAATCAGCTGGGCAATCGTCCGCTTCTATCGCGTACCGCTCCTGAGTGAGGTGATCACTTTCGTCTCCGAACTCCTGAAGAATTCGCCAGTGCTGGTGCAGTTGTTTCTCGTGTTCTTCGGCCTGCCCGGTCTCTTCCACATCCGCGTGACGCCGGCAACAGCAGCGACGATCACCCTTTCGGCCAACACAGCCGCTTTTATCTATGTCATCGCGGTTTCAGCGATCGAGTCGATCGGCCGCGATCAGCTCGAGGCGGCGCGCGTCTTCGGTCTCAGCCGCTGGCAGGTGCTTCGCCATGTGGTCGCCCCGCAGGCAGCCGCATTTGCGATCGGCCCGCTGATCGCGCTGCTCGTCAACCAGTTGCAGGTGACGTCGCTGATCTCGGTCATCGGGGTCGTCGACCTCACCAAGATCGGCAACATCCTCAACATGCGCACACTGAAGCCGTTCATCGTGTGGACGGCCGTCGGTCTGCTCTATTACGCCGCCGCCAAGCTGGTCGCCTTGCTGGGGTCGCGCTTCGAAAATCGCCTTCGCGCCCACAGCGCCTGGAGAGGGCTCTGACATGATCAAAGTTGAGAACGTAAAAAAGGCCTTCGGCCACACCACCGTGCTTGACGGCGTCGACCTGACGATCGCGCCCGGTGAGGTCGTCTCGATCCTTGGCTCCTCGGGCTCCGGCAAATCGACGCTGATCCGGTGTATCAACGGCCTGGAGAAGCTGAATGGTGGCCGGATCATGGTCGACGAGTTCGATGTCGGCAAGCCTCGCGAGCTCGCGGAGGCTCGCAAGCGCTCCGGCACGGTCTTCCAGCTCTTCAACCTCTATCCACACATGACGGTGCTCGGCAATATCACGCTCGCACCGATCGAGGTGTTGAAGAGACCACGCGCCGAGGCCGAAGCGACGGCGCGTGCCCTGCTTGAGTCCGTTGGTCTCGGTACCAGGGCCGACGCCTATCCGGCGCAGCTCTCGGGTGGTCAGCGCCAGCGCGTCGGCATCTGCCGGGCGCTTGCAATGCAGCCGCGCTATCTGCTGCTGGATGAAGTGACCAGCGCGCTTGACCCGGAGATGACGGCGGAGGTGCTGGCGATCCTTGCCAAGCTCGCGCAGGAAGGTACGACGATGTTGTTCGTCACGCACGAGGTCGAATTCGCCAGGCAGATTTCCGATCGCATCGTCTTTCTCGACAAGGGCAGGTTGCTGGTCGATCTGCCGACCAAAGAATTCTTCGCCGCCGAAGGCGGCATGGCGCGCCCGCGCGTTGCCCAGTTCCTTTCCAAGATGCGCAAAGAATAGAGGTTCTAGATGCTGCTATTGGCCAATAACGAAGCCTGGCCCGGCTTTCCGACATCCGTGGAGATGCTGCGCGATGGTGCAATCAGCCTTGACGCGATGGTCGCCGGGATCAGCAAGGTGGAGAGCGAAGTCAAGGTGCGCAGCGTCGGCTATGGCGGCTGGCCGAACATGCTTGGCAATATGGAGCTTGATGCCGCCGTCATGGACGGTAACACCCGTGAGGTCGGCACCGTTGGTGCCGTTCCGAATACACTGCCGGTCGCACGCCTTGCCCACGAAGTCATGAAGCGCCTTCCACACGTCATGCTGACCGGCGACGGCGCTCGGCGTTTTGCCACTGAAATCGGTTTCGCCGAGGATGACGTGCTGTTTGAAGACAGCAGGCGGGTCTGGTGGGAACGGCTGGAAAAGGAGTTGTCGCCGGAGGACCTGGCGCAGTTCCCTGACATTCCGCTTGCACCGCTCAGCCGTGCCATCACCGATCCGGAGCGCGTACGCGATACCACCGTCTTCCTGTCAGCCGATCCCAGGCGCGGCACCCATGCGGCGACATCGACGTCAGGTTGGGCGTGGAAATATCCGGGTCGCCTTGGCGACAGCCCGATCCCGGGCGCCGGCTTCTACGCCGACAGCCGCTATGGCGCGGCCGCCTGCACGCATACCGGCGAGATGACGATGCGCTGCTCGACAGCGCGTACCGTCGTGCTGGCGATGAAGCTCGGCTATTCGCTCTCCGACGCGGTTAAACTCGCCGTTGATGAGCTCAATGAACTCTCCTCTGGGTTCCTGGCCGGCGTCGTCATCCATGCGGTTGACGCCAAGGGAAACCATGAGGTCGTGAATTTCAGATGCGAGGGCGAGATTCGCTACTGGCTCTGGGAGGACTCGATGCCCGAACCGGAATTGCGGGCAGCGAAACTGGCATAATCAAAAGAGGGAATGAACCATGAAGCGCATTCTGACTACCTTTGCCGCCCTGGCCATTGCGGCTGGCTCGGCACTTCCGTCCTTTGCCGGGATGATCGACGATATCCGCTCGCGAGGCACCGTTCGCATCGGCGTGTCGCTCGGCGGCGAGCCGATTGGCTTCCGTGACGCGCAGAACAATCCAGTCGGTTACGACGTCGACGTCGCGACGATGCTTGCCCAGAAGCTCGGTGTGCCGGTCGAATTCGTCGACGTGTCGGGTGACGCCCGGATCTCGATGCTGGTTTCGGGCCAGATCGACGTCGCCGTTGCCAACACCTCGGCAACGCTTGAGCGTGCCAAGACGGTGAACTTCACCATTCCCTACAATCGCGCCGGCCTGCGCGTCATCGTCCAAAAGGATGCAGGCATCAAGGACCTGAAGGATCTCGCCGGCAAGAAGGTCGTCGTCGGTCGGGGCACGACGGGTGAGAGCTTCCTGAAGATCGCAATTCCCGATGCGCAACTCGTCTACGTCGATCAGTTTGCGCCCGATGGCGTCCTGCAGTTGCAGCAGAAGCGCGTCGACGCGGCAATCGAAGATTCGTCACTGCTCGATTCTCTCGCAACCAAGAACCCGTCGCTTGTCACGCTGCCTGGTCTCTATTCCAACGATCCGATCGGCATTGCCGTTGCCAAGGGCGATCCTGAATTCGTGCGCTGGCTCGATATGTTCGTTTCCGACTACATCCAGTCTGGTGCCTATGCCGCAAATTACAAGAAGTGGTGGGGTGCCGAATCCAATCCCCCTGCCCTGAACCCTCAGTGGTAACATGATTGTGGGCTGCCTTCGGGCGGCCCGTTTTCATTAGGCGGTCAGGCGCGGAACGAAACGTGTCGGCACGGTGACAGGCGGCTGACCCGGTCTGAAATTGCCGGGACTGGCAACGGATTCGACGATATGACGGACATAGAGCGACTTATCGTAGCCGATCGACGATATCGGATAGGCGTCGAAATCGGTCAGCGACAGATTGTCGAAGCCATAGAGCCGGAATCGCGACGGCCGGCCGCCGGGAAAATCGGTCCGGCACACGTCAAGAATACCCATCGCCATCGCATCGGATGTGCAGAAGACGGCGTCGGGACAATCGGCGTCGGCAACCTCCTTGGCTGCGGCATGCCCGCTTTCGTAGGAATAATCACCCTGGACCGTTTTAAGCAGATTGATGCCGTAACGCGCAAAGGCCTCGTGAAATGAGCGGATGCGTGCCTGCTCGACCGGAGAGGACGCACGCCCGGTGACGAGTCCCGCGGTCCGCACGGTCTTCGACGCAGCATCGGCGACGGCTTCGGCGATGCCGGCATGCTCGTCCGGGATGATCACGGGCGAGAACTCGTCGTGAAGGCCGTTCAGCATGATCACATGATCCGAGCGGAACATGCGACGGACGGTCGGTGCGTCGGCAAAATCGGAAAACACCAGTGCGGCATCTACATGGTAGGCGACGCCATTGCGAAGGAACTCCTCCACGCGTGCGACCGAACCGATGCGGATCAGGATGACCTGCTTGCCGATCATCTGGACTTGATCGATGAGCCGGTCAAAAAGATCGAGGTCGGAGAGATCGTGGATGTGGTTGACCACGACGGCAACGAGATTGACCGTCTTGGTGGTCAGGCTCTGCGCCAAGAGGTTCGGCTTGTAGCCGAGGCTGGTGGCGGCGGCGATCACGCGCTCCCGCTTCTCGGGCGACACCGGGCGCGGTTCGGTGGAAAGCGCCCGGCTTGCGACGGCGCGCGAGACACCGGCCAAGCGCGCCACATCGGCAATCGTGGGCGGAGCACCGCGGCTATCGTCGTGATTCATGATCGTGAGCTTTCCACCTTCGAAGGCGTGATACCGCAGTGTCGTGTCTTTCGGCTATGCTAATCTTTCGTTTCCTGGCCGCTGGGTGACTGCCATACACGGTTTTTGTGCTTTTCATCTTTGTTTGACTTTCGTTTTGGTTGGAGGAACCGCATGTCCATCACTCTTGCGCCTGTTGCCTTGCCGGATTTCGGCCCCACCTTGACGCAGCCACAAATTCCGTCGGCGACGTACGCCGCGCGAGCGGACGCAGCCTTGAAAGCTGCCGGCACCGACTGGCTGGTTGTCTATGCCGATCGCGAGCACTTCGGAAACATCATGCATCTCTCCGGCTTCGAGCCGCGTTTCGAGGAGGCCCTCCTGCTTCTTGGTCCGGGCGGTCGACGCGTCATCATCACCGGAAACGAATCCGAGAGCTATACGGCGATTGCCGGTCTTGGCGGCATCGAGGTGCTGCGCGCGCAAACGTTCAGCCTCATGGGACAGGACCGCAGCCAAGACCCGCGGCTAAGCGATCGGCTGCGCGATGCGGGAATCAAGGCCGGGGATTCCATCGGCCTGGTCGGCTGGAAATATCTCTCGACTGACGAGGACGACGAGTCCGCCCAGAGCTTCTTCGTTCCGCATTTTATCGTCAACGCCTTGCGCCGGTTAATTGGTCAGTCAGCGCAATTGATCGACGCGACGCCCGTGCTCATGCATCCGGAAACCGGCCATCGCGCGATCGTCGATGTCGATCAACTCGCAGCCTTCGAATGGGCCGCCGTACGCTGCTCGGAGGCGCTCTTCAGGGTCGTTGCCGGTGTTCGCGTGGGAGATACGGAATTCGGGGCTCTGGGGCGCCTCGGCTATGAAGGGGACCCGGTAAACGTCCACACGATGTTTGCCTCCGTCAGCGTGGGCGAGAACATCATCGGTCTGCGAAGCCCGACCGCGCGGCGCCTGAAGAAGGGAGATGGCGTTACGACGGCACTCGGCTACTGGGGAGCGCTGTCTTCCCGCGCCGGCCTCCTCACCGATCATGACGACACATTCCTGACGCCCGCAAAAGCCTATTTCGAGGCCTTGATCACCTGGTACGAGACGGCAGATATCGGCGTGACCGGCGGCGATCTGTTCTCCGCCGTCACCGACAAGCTCAAATCGGCGGGCCTCAACTCAGCGCTGAACCCCGGCCACCTTGGCAGCCACGAGGAATGGCTGCATTCGCCAGTACGGCCCGGCTCGATCGAGCGCTTACGATCCGGCATGCCGTTCCAGGTCGATGTCATTCCGGTGCCGATGCCAGCCGGTTGGGCTCTCAACTGCGAAGACATGGTGGCCTTTGGGGATGCCAAGCTGCGCGAGGAGATACGCCAACGCTATCCTGATATGCATGCGCGCATTGCCGCGCGGCGTAGTTTCATGGCAGACAAGCTCGGCCTGGTGATCTCCGACAACATCCTGCCGCTCTCTTCCACGCCGCTCTATCTGCCACCATTCTGGTTGCAGTCGGACAAGGTTCTCGTCCGGGAATGATCTGCGTCGTCGGCGCCTGCGCGGCGATCATCCGGCCCCCAGTCGTCTCTCATGAAGACGCTTTTCGTGTGTCTGCGGCAACATCGTTGCCGTTCTCAACGTCTATCGAACGCATCAGTTTGCCCATCGCACGGAGGCGCTCGACGAGGTCGCTGCCGTCAACGGAGGCGCGGGTAAGCTCGAGTTGCTGATATTCGCGTGCCGCTTGCTGCCAATGGTCGCCACTGCGACCTTCCGGCCGCCCTTCGGCTTCCCAGAGCGCATAGGCGCGCTGATTGATCCAGTCGTCCTTGGTGCGTGACATGCCAACCCCCAGCCGTGAAGGAATGTATCGTCTCCTGCAGGCTGACAAATGGGCATTACCGAGTGGTTACCGCAGCGCGGAAATTTTGATCTGCTCGCCCATATATTTTCGGCAGATCAGGACCACTTCAACGCGTGGCCGCGCTCGGCGATCTCGACAATGATCCCGTCGGGGTCGCGAAGGAATGCGACCCTGTCAAGCATTTCTGAATTGACCGCAGGGCGCGGCCTCTCCTTGATCTCGACGCCTGCCGCTTCCAACTTTGCAAAGCTTTCGTCGACGCTTTCGACAAGGAAGGTAATATGCAGCACGCCTGATGTGGTCGGCGGCAGGTCTGGGGCACGCGCCGCGCCTGCGGGCGGGGCGAAGATCTCCAGCATGCCGCCGCCGGCATCGAGGAAAGCCACTTCCGTGCCATTGGCCATCGTTTTGCGCAGATGAAGGCGCAGTCCGAGAAGGTCGCAATAGAAGGCAAGGGACCGGTCCATGTCGCCGGTCACCATGCCGACATGCTCGAAGCTTTTCACCATTTCCGCCTCAGCCTCCAGCGGCCTGACGCCGCTCTTCTTCCGGCAGCCAGGAATGATAGAGCGGATGATCCGAGACGATCGGCAGTCTCGTCGGCGCGCCGGTGCGCTGCGAATGATAGGCGGCGGTGACAAGCTCCAGCGAATTGCGGGCATCTTCCAACGTCACCGGTGGCTCGCCGCCCGTCGTCAGCGCATGGTGGAAGAGTTCGAACTGCCTGGTATAGCCGTCTTCCTTGACGACATAGCCGGCAAGCGCGTCATCCACGCGTTTCTGATGCTCTTGCGTGCCGGCAACGAAGGTCCAGGGGTCGCGACCCATCGTGTAGGGCTCGACAATACTCTCGACGACGAGATCGGAGAAGCAGAACCGCAGACGAGAGATCTCCTTGCGAGAGCCGAGCGTCATCGACAGCGTCGCCAGCGAACCGTTCTTCATCTTCACCGACAGTGCGGCCGTATCCTCGACCTGGATCGGATTTACCAGCGTCGCCCCATAGGAGAAGATCTCGGCACATGCGCCATGCACATAGTTCAACATGTCGTGCGCGTGGATCGCGTGGCCAAGCAGGCCGCCACCAAGCTCGGTCCCCCATTTTCCCCGCCACGGGACGGCATAATAATCCGGGCCGCGCCACCAATGAGTTTCGATCGTGGTCAGGAACGGGGTGCCGGTTAGGCCGAGATCGATCAGCATCTTCAGTTTTTGAAGTCCGGAACCATAGCGATACTGGAAGATCGGCATGAGCCTCGGGCCCTCGGCGCGCGCGACGATACGGGCCATCTCGTCCACTTCGGCGATCGAGCCGAACAGCGGCTTTTCGCAGATGACGTGCTTTCCGGCCTCGATCGCCTTTCGGCACAGTTCGAAGTGCGAACTTGGCGGCGTGCAGATGTCGATGATATCGAGATCTGAGCGAGCAATCATCGTCTCGGCATCCTGTGTGTATTCGGGAATACCGAACTCTTCGCAAAGAGCCCTGCCACGGTCCTCGTCCAAAGAGCAGAGAACAGCGACGTCAAACATTTCCTTGTTCCAGGAAAAGCCAGTCAGGTGGCGCGAGGCGATCCCCGCTCCGATGACGCCGACACGAAACTTCTTGGACATGGTGGCTCCTCAGCGATGACCCAGGCGCGCAGCCCTTGATTGTGCTTCCAGTGAAAGGCGGCAGACCTCGTAGACATGAGCCTGGGGCATGGCCGTCTCGCTGCGGTCGCGCACGTCGGCAGCAAAGGCATCGAAATAGTCGAGCCTCTCGCCGCTGCAATCGATGTGCGTCATCTCCTTGCCGTTGACCAGGAATAGATGGTCCTTGCCCGGGCGTCCGGCGATGTCGATATACTTGCGCAATTCGATATAGCCGTCGGTACCGAGAATCGTCAGGCGGCCATCGCCCCAGGTCGGTAGCGCTTCGGGCGTGAACCAGTCGACGCGCACGTAGCCCGAGGCCTTGTCTGAACGCAGCAGGACTTCGCCGAAGTCCTGGAAGGCAGGCCTGTCCGGCATCCCGAAATTGCCGACCGAACTTGCCACGACTTCGCCGCTCGTCGAACCCGTATAGAAGAGAAACTGGTCAACCTGGTGCGAGGCGATGTCGACAATGATGCCGCCGAATTTTTCCGGTTCGAAGAACCAATCCGGCCGCGTCGGCAGTTGCAGCCTGTGTGGGCCGACGCCCAGCGTCTGGATGACCGTGCCGATCGCCCCCTGGTTGACGAGCTTGCCAGCCTTGACGGCGGATCGCACGCAATGACGTTCGGAAAAGCAGATCGAAAAGATGCGGCGCGTCTCAGCGACGGTGCGCTTCACCTCTTCGAGCTGAGCAAACGTCGTCACACCGGGTTTGTCGGTCATCACGTCCTTGCCGGCGTTCATGGCTCGGATGGCCAGGCCTGCGCGGTCACGAGGGATCGCAGCAATGCAGATGACGTCGATCGATGGATCGGCGAATATCGTCTCGCGGTCGATCTGTGGGGCTTCCGGATAGGTTCTCTGGAAAGCTTCCAACAGCGCCGGCACGGATGTCTGCGGGCAATAGCCGACGAATTCTGCACCTGCGGCAAGCAGGCCCTTCACGTGATCGAACGTGTGTGCATGATCGATCCCGACGACCGCAAATCTCAACATAATAGCAATGCCTCCTCGGAAGTTCCTTGCGCCCCGCGTCTGAGTCTTTGGGGGATTTCCTCATGTCGAACAGACAGCGAAACCTGAAAGCTGTCAAGCTTGGATGGACCGGGGGGCACCCAGTAGAGTTACTTAAGGCGTTGATATTGCTTTGTAAAAGTGTGTATCTAAATAGTTATTTAATGGGGTCCGTCGGTTCAGAAAGCAGTAACTGGCGATGAACGTTCTCTCATTGAACAGAGACATTCACAGCCCGCGGCGTCGGGACGACCCTAAGCGCCCTTTTTGGCCGCGATAGCGTGCGGAGGGAAGTTTCTAGTTCTTGGCCGGCTTTACCGCGAAGGAAAGCCAAGCGCCGCGGGAAGCCTTCGCCCGAGGGAGCAAACGTCTCGTTGCGACTCCTCCCGAAAGCGATTGCGCTACCGACTTGCTCGAGCCCGGCCCATGGGTAGCATATCTGCAGGCCATGAGCGGCTTCATTAGTGGCGATGAACTCGCGCGCGTATCCGTCCTGGATTACCTAGCGTACGACGAAGCATTGAGCGGACAGAACTGGAGGCTGCCGGGAGGCTACGATGCGTTCGTCGCAGCGAGCGCGACAGTTGGCGTTACTCTAAGTGCTGCCACTGAGGTCGAATCTGTCGAACTCGACGGGAGGCGGGTTGCCCTACAGACGCACACGGGCACGATCCGCGCCCACGCCCTGATCATGACGGCATCAACCGATGTCCTTGTGGGTGACGCCATCGCCTGGCCATCAGCCCTGGATCCTTGGCGCGACACTGCTCGCCGTTTGGCAGCATTGGTCAGGAAGATATTGCTGCGCCGCAGCATCCGTGCTTCATTGCGGTGACCACTCCAGTAGAGGTGCACTTGATGGCTCAACTTGCTTTGCCGCTGCCAACGATACTCGTCGTAGAGGAAAACGCAGAGGCAAGAGCTGCCGCAGTCGACGCGATAACGGCGGCCGGATTCAACGTTACCGACGCCTCGAGTGGCGATGATGCCTTGCGCATACTGCAAGTCCAGCATGACATTGGCTTGGTATTCACCTCGATTAACATGATCGGGAATATCGACGGAGTTGGGCTAGCAGTTCGCATCCACCGTGATTGGCCAAAGCTGGCAATCGTTATGACCTCTGCCGTGGTGGCCCTCCGACAATCCTCCCTGCCCCAGCGTTGCCGTTTCTTAAAGAAGCCATATCGGTTGGAGGACGCCATCCGGTGCTTCAGGCTTCTGCTTTGATTCTGAAAGGCTGTAGAAAGTACCAGTAATAAAGCGCAAAGCTCGGCTCGAAGGCCCGTCAAGACCCCTGGTTTTGACGTCTGCGAAACCACCCTTTCGAGCAACATCGCCGCATTGCCATTAATCCTGACGGTCGATCATTACAAAGCCATGCCTCGGGCGGATCGTCTGAGCGTCACGTCAGCTTCTTTCACCTCCATGTTGGCGTCTGGCTAGAGAGACCGAATGCCGACCATCGGCACCCACGGCAACCCGGGACCTTGTAACAAGCGTACCCTCGCCCACTTCGGTAAGGACGCCACAGACAGTGCCATCGCTCACAATCAAATCTGTGGCCCGAGCTTCATGACGTTCTGGAAGTCAGGGTAATGAACAGAACCCCTAACGTCATCGCTGAAGCCGATTCCTTCGCTCCATCAGAAGCTCGTGCTCAACCAGCCGCTTAGCTGCGTCACTTAGATCTATTCCGCCGAACGTTTCAGTAACGCCAAGCTCGCTGAACCTCTTAGCAATTGCGTCTCCCAATGGAGCGTTCTCGTGCCGGTAAAGCTGCAAAAGCCTGCTCCATTCCTCGTAAGTGAAGTCTCGCCGAGCGATCATGAAATGTGCCTTTCTGTCGAACCGATCGACAATAGCATGATTTTTGTCGTTTGAAGGCATCGGTTGTGCTTGCCGAGACTGTCCCGCCCGGTCGGCTCATGCTCATTTGAGAGATGAAGCCATTTCTATTTTCGTCAGATACTGCACACCGAGTTCGTGGTGTGAAAGAGCATTTTTTTGACATCCGCACGCGGTTTTCTCGGAACGACATCACGTCAACATAGTTCTTTAACCTGACAAAGTTGTTTCAAGAAGGTCTCAGGGCACCCTATGTCGCTTCAACGCCGTCCCAACCTGCCGCCATTCATTCGAGACGAGAACGGTCACATCCCCATGGCCGACGAGACGGCGAATTGGCTCGTCATCGTGACGCGGGAAGCTCTGGAAGGAGTAGCGTCACCACCAGACGCATCTGAGGAACGACTACTCGAATACGTTGACACGTTTGGCCAGGTTGCGACGTACAAGCTGGAGCATGGTCGTGCCGGAAAGGAGGAAACGATCTGGGTGCAAATGGAAGATGTCGCGGAGTGGAGAAGTGCTCGGTCCGGTCGATGACCTCAGCCCGAGCCGGGACGCCGCCGAACCGAAAGCCATGAAGTTCGGCGCGTTCAGTTCAGTACCCCGTCATTTCAAGATAGCCGACACCTGATGTTGTCCCCTTGAAGGCAATTGGTCCCTCCCAATACGGCGTGGAGGTTGTCATCCAGGATCGGTCGTTCAAAGGTTGAGTGATGATATCGACCGACTTCCGCGGAATTCTGATGCGCCATGCAACCGGCATCTGACGCCCGTTCACCGTTGCTCGTCGTACCGGTTCCATCAGAATCGCCGCGCCTAAAAGAGGTGTGGTGCGTCCATCGGCGCTAATCCAGTTAGCTGAGATGTAACCGTCCTGGTCATCCCGAAGCCGAAATGCCATCACTTTGTCGCCGGTATCCAAGTGCAATGAGAACCAGTCCCAACCTGTCTGGTTGGCCGCGAGCGGCTGCGAAGACCACTCCCGGTCGAGCCAGGCCTTCCCGCTGACCTTGATATCTGCCCCATCAATCTTAAGCGCACCCGAAACCTGATAGAAGGGCTGCGAATAATAGTAGCTGGCCTGACCGTTTTCAGATTTCACGGAGAACCCATGATCTCCTTGCAACACCAGCGGACCGGTTGCCGTCAGGTTCAGCGTGTAGCTAAAGTCCGATCCATCAGCGTTGAGCTCGATATTCGCCAAAGCGTCGCTACTCGCAATTTGAGTGCCCTTCATCTGCCAAGTGTCGATCCACGCTTGGAATGGCACAGCCACTACGTTTGCCTGTCCGACGCCTCCACGGCCAAGTCGTTCCCCTACGTATTGATGGTTCTTGGTGGTGACGGCCGCGTGACCGATCCAAATTTGCGGGTCCGCGAACCCTGGGCGATCACCCGGAGCCATGGCAGATCGAAAGAGCGTCCACTGCGCTCCATACTGCTTGCCATCCTCGCCAACGAGATTTGCGGTCACATACCACCATTCAATCCGGTAGTCGGGATGAGCGCCGTGATCGGCGGGAAACGATAGAGCAACGCCGCGTCGAGGTACGGCAAAGCCTTCTGCGTCCGACCCAAGTCCAGCAAAGCCCTGTGGATAAGCGCTCCCGGCTGGACAAATCATCGATAATGCCACCAGAGCGGAAGCCAGGCACCTAGCGTTCATTAGCGAAAATCCTGAGCAAATCGGCCGGGTTGATCAAGGCTAGGCGCCTGACTGGCACCAGAACCGAGAGGATCGCAGCCAAAAGGGAGATCGCGCCCAACCATAACCAGTCGAGCGGGAAGATCATCATCGGCAGCCGCCATCCGAAAGCCTCGACGTTGACGATTGCAAGCAGCACCCATGCGAGTGCCAGACCTACAGGGATCGAGGCGACGAAAGTTGCAAGCCAAAGGGTTAGGGTGCGCAAAACCTCGAACAGCGCGAGATCACGCCGCCGGATGCCCATGGCCCAGACCGGGGCAAGCTGGGGAAGCCGAATGCCGGAAAGCGTCAGCAAGCTGGAGAACATGGCGAACCCAGCCACCGCAAGTGTGAGAACATTCAAAGCGCCTGTCACCTTAAACGTCTGCTCGAAGATGGACCTCGACTGCTGTTTGAGGGCAGCCTGATCGACAATGCTCGTCTCACGCAATCCAAACTTATCGACCAGCTGGCGCTTGAGGTCCTGGGCCTGCGAAGGAGGCACACGAATTCCGTACCGAAGCTTTGAAACATCGGGATAGTGTTCGACAAGCGAATTAAGCCCGACAATGATTTGTCCCGTCGGATTGCCGTAGTCCGAATAGATCCCGACTACTACCGCGTTCCATCCGCCGGGCATGGTGATGGTCTGCCCGGGCTGAGCGGCGCCGCGCCGCCACATCTGTTCATTGATCAAAGCGCCCTGCCCCGTCGCGACCTTGTCCCACGCGTCATTGTCCGCGACGATCAGTGGCCAATGTTCCCTGTAAGTCGGATCATCAGCAACCCCGTAGATCTGCAGCTCTTCACCAAGAACATCACCTTCGACACGCCAAATCGGTAAGACCGCAGTCGCATATTGCGGAAGCCATTCCCGCAGCCGCCTGGCCTCATCTTCATCCTTGGCGGTGACGTAAAGCTCCGCAGCCAAACGTTGATCCAGCCACCCGTTAAAGGTCAGCCGAAAGCTTGAGACCATTGTTCCGACACCGACATTTGCTGACAACGCCAAAAGAAGCGCCATCAGGGCAAGCGACAGGCCCGGCAGTTGCAGGCGCGTGTCGGCCCAAAACCATCGAGCGACGGCACTGCGTGATGCCCGTTCTGCCCCGAGAAGAGCAATTGTAAGAAGACCCGGCAGCATCAGAGCCGCGGCGAGCAATAAGCAACCGAGTACCGCAAAGCCCATCACAAGCCCCGATCCCACAGCGGCGAGCATTGTCGCCAACGCGAGAAGTATGCTTGCGGTTATAGCCTGGTAAACGAGCCCTATAACGGATGCCCTCGCCCACGCCCTTGGTTGGGCTGCTGTCAAAATTGGCAACCTCCAGACCCTCCACAAACTTTCAGCCGATGATACGGCGGTGCCGCCAAGGGCGATTGCCAGTCCTGCCAGCCACCATTCCGGCCGCAGCGAAAGAGAGCCGGAGATGCTCGCGCCGTATAGGCCTCTGAGGGTAGCAGCCACGCCCGGCATTAGCGCTGAAGCGATGAAGTAGCCAATGACGACCCCGATCAATCCGGACAATAACGCCAGTATCGCAAGCTCTATCACCAGCATCAACGTCAAAGCACGTAGAGAGATGCCGAGGGATCGCAGCGTCCGAAATGTCCCGCGTCTCTGCTCGAACGAAAGGCCGGTGGCCGAATAGACGATGAATAGCCCGACAATGAAGGATAAAAATCCAAAAGCCGTCAGGTTGAGATGAAAGCTATCAGTGAGGCGGGCTACATCGGGATGATCTTGGTTTTCACGGAGCGTAACCTCGGGCGCAATCCTGTCGAGCGGAGCCAATCCCGCCGTTTGATTTGGAGCAACGACCAAACGGCTCAACTTGCCATGTGCGTCCAGCAATCTGTCGGCCACCGCGATATCGGAAAAAGCCGCATCATCGGGTGTCTTCTCCGAAATCTTGAGATCCATATCTGTGGCGCCGCGCAGCTTTGCGGCCGTTCTCGCCGAGACGATAAGCTGGCCCTTCCCCGAAACGAAGCCGAACAAGTCAGAACCACTAGCGATCGGAAAAGCTTGCGCCTCGCTTGGCATGGTAAGTGGGTCGATGCCGATTAGCCGTATCCGCAAGTTTCCAAACCTGTGACTTCCCTCGATTACAGGAGAGACGTTCCATCCTGCCCGGCGCAGCCTTGCGTAGATCTCAACAGGAATGCCGCCGCCGTCCTTTGCCACAATCTGTCGAAGGGCGCCTTGCTCCAAAACAGATGCCGCCCGGACATAGCTCGCCCTAGCTTCCGCATTGATTGCCTGAACGCCTGACCAAAGTGCGGTCGCAAGAGCTATCCCCAGGATCAAGGTTAGAAACTGGAGAGGTTTCCGGCGCCAGTGTGAGAGGAGGGCTGCGAAAGCGGCTAGCCTCATTCACTGATCCTTCCACCATGGAGGACGACCTTTCGATCCAACCGATCAGCGAGACGAGACGAGTGCGTTACCAGAAGAAGAGCTGATCCCGCGTTTCGTGCGAGCGAGAGCATCAAATCGAGGACCGCATCACCGGTGGCTTCGTCCAGGTTTCCGGTCGGCTCGTCCGCGAGAACCAGAGGCGGCCGCGCCGCTAGGGTTCTACCGATTGCGACCCGTTGCTGCTGGCCGCCGGATAATTGCTCGGGATAGCGGCCAAGATAACTTTCCAACCCAAGCCCTTCGATCAGGTGTCGTTCCCATGCGGCATCGTATCTGTCGGCAAGTTTGGCATGAAATGAAAGGTTTGCGGCAACACTCAGTGAGGGGATGAGATTGAACTGCTGAAACACGAGGCCCACGTCCGATCGGCGATATCTTGCCCTTTCGCTCTCTCCAAACTGTCCTAGTTCCCGCCCGTTCATAAAGATCGACCCTGCGTCGGGCTGGTCTAACCCACCTGCCAAATGGAGAAGTGTGCTCTTCCCACTGCCCGACTCTCCCGTGAGCGCCACGCTTTCGCCTGCTGCGACCCCGAGATGGACACCCTTCAGGATTTCGATTGTGCCCTCGGCGGTCGAATACGACTTTCTGACGCCGGATAGGGATAGGATCATACTGCTCTCTGGTACGGCTGCGAAGATGACATGTCAGCTGACCTAAGAAGGCACGACGGTCACGGCAAGGTCCAAACTCTCAGACCACGAAAATCTGATGTAGACACAGCGAATTTCCGCTATTCGTCCCCTCGCGCCAGCCTTTGTGCCGAGCGAGCCGACGAGATCGTGGCGGTTGCTCCCGCGTTGCTCTTACGAAAAGCTCTTTGATGCGGGAGTAGAAATGCACCTTCATTGGTGCATCTCCATTGATGTTCATAGTGGTGGAGCAGCCCCACCGTGGAGTGCGCCTGTGAGCCACAGGATCAGCAGCACAATTACAACAAGTCCGAGGACTCCCCCCAATCCGCGTCCGCCGTAGCGGCCATGTGCGTAGTAGCCGCCGCCCCCGCCCAGGAGCAGTATCAAGATGATGATGATAAGTATGGTTCCCACGGCTTTCACTTCCTTTGTCGGTGTGCATCGCGCATTCTCGAAAATCAACACCACGACAGTGACACGGCGATGCGAGCACTGGAACGGGCACTTGAGCTCAACTCAAACTCCGCCTTCGCTAACAACTTCGCCGCGACGGTGACGATGTTCCGCGAGCGTTTCGATCGTGCGGTCCAGTGTGCTCACAGGGCAATCCAGCTAAGCCCCTTCGACCCTCTGAACGATCATGCCCATCTGCACTTTCATAGGTCTGCTTCTTCAGGCGGAATGCAAGGAGGCCATCCGTTGGTCAGAAACGGCGCTTCGCTCGAATGCGGGTTTCGCCATCCTACACGCAACCTTGATCGCCAGCCAGATGAATGCAGGCCATTTGTAGAGCGCTCTCGCCTCGGCTAGGCGACTGCTTGATCTTGCGCCGACATGGACGATCGGCGGATTCACGCAGATGCGGGTGGTCAGGCCAGAACTCATGGACCAAGGTGCGTCAGCCCCGCGTCAAGTCTGTTTAGCGGAAATAGCTCTCGACTGCACTAACATCAGGCGGCGTTCTGCAAAGGGCCCGAAAGCCTCGGGCCGCTTTGCGCCCGCCACATCCGGAACCATTGCCAATGATGCAGCGAAGGTCCCGTCACGACCCACAGCTGCCGCTCGACGATAGCGCTGGGTGTGTCCTGCGCTGGCCCAATGCGGTAGTTGAAAGGCATTTAGGTCGATGCTCGGCAGCCGATATAGAATCCCGGCCTTCACCAGACGCCGGAACCAATCTCCAACGCATCCGATTGAATAATCGTCATATCGAGGAAGCTCGGCCCGCAAAAGCTGGTCTTCCCGGGACGTGCCCAAGGCGAGTAGCACGGCCGGCAGCGCGCGGCTCCGAGCTTCCAGAAGGAGCCCAGCGCAAGCCCCATGCCGAAGAATGGATTCACCGCCTGCGCCCATCCAGTGACCGCGATGCCCGCCAGCACACCGACATAGCTCGATAGCACCGCCCGGGCCGGAACAGCCAACCAATGGAACCGCCCAGCATCGAGCGCCGCGACCAGTAGGATCGCCGCCATCGCCGGCAGGATGACCGCGGGGGCGCCGCGTCTTTATGGGAAGACCCGACGGCGGTATGCTATTAGGAGTTCTGTCAATCTCTGGAGCCAACACGGATGGGCGGCTCAGATCAAGGGCAACTTAACAGCAGCGTCTTTGGGGAGACGGATCAGCTCGCCCTCGGTCGTGAGGCTTACGAACGAAGCGCATGGGACGACGCTTACCGACATCTCTCGGTTGCCGATGAAGCGTCGCCGCTTGGTGTCGAGGACCTCGAGCGGCTGGCGATGGCGGCCTATCTTGCCGGACGGGAGGTCTCCTACCTGCACGCTTTGGAGCGCACTCATCACGCCTATCTTGATGCTGGAAATTCACTTCGCGCCGCGCGAGCCGCCTTCTGGCTGGGACTGCGCATGGCCTTCCGCGGCGAAGCCGGTAGGGCCACCGGATGGTTCGGCCGTGCCCATCGGCTTCTGCAGCGCGAAGGAAAAGCCTGCGCCGAAGAAGGCTACTTGTTGCTGCCCTCCGCGGAGCAACAACTCGGGGCCGGAGCCTCTGAGGCGGCTTACGCCGCAGCGACTCGTGCGGCCGAGATCGGCGACCAGTTTGGAGACGGCGACTTGAGCGCCTGCGCCCGTCATGTCCAGGGCCGCGTACTCATACAACAGGGCGAGGTAGAGGAGGGGCTCGCTCTTCTGGATGAGGCGATGGTGGCGGTTACCACCGGAGAACTGTCACCGATCATGACCGGCCTGATCTATTGCAGCGTTATCGATGCCTGTCAGCAGGTCTATGCCGTAGATCGTGCCCGGGAGTGGACGGACGCGCTGGCGCAATGGTGCGCAGGGCAGTCGCAACTGGTCAGCTTCACTGGCAGGTGCCTCGTCCATCGCGCCGAGGTCATGCAGATGAATGGTGCGTGGGGCGATGCCATCGAGGAAGCACGCCGCGCGTGCAAAGTGTCGCAGGGATCGGAACTGCCGATTCCGGGAGCTGCTTACTACCAGCAAGCGGAGGTTCACCGGCTGCGAGGCGAATTCGTCGCGGCCGAGGACTCCTATCGACAGGCTAGCCGGCATGGCTGGGAGCCGGTCCCAGGTCTGGCACTGCTGCGACTGGCAGAGCGGCGCATCGACGCTGCGGCGGCGGCAATCAATCGGGCGCTCGGCGCAGCCAAGGATCGGCTGCTGCGAACAAAGCTCCTGCCAGCCTGCGTGGAGATCATGCTCGCCAACGGCGATCTTGCGTCAGCGCAGGATGCATGCCGGGAGTTGGAGGAGAGCGCCGATCGCTTTCGGACCGTGGCACTGCGGGCGATGGCAGCTCAGGCGGCCGGCGCAGTTGCTTTGGCCGCTGGCGATCATCAAGACGCTCTCTCTGCGCTCACACGCGCCTTTCAGCTTTGGCTGCAGGTGGGAGCGCCGTACAGCGCGGCGCGCACGCGCGAGCTCATGGGGCTCGCCTCCCGCTGTCTCGGTGACGAGGAGGACGCAAGCCTGGAACTCGCGGCTGCTCGAGAAGCATTCGAGAATTTGGGTGCAGCTCCCGACATCGCGAGGATCGATTGCACGGCGCCGTTCTTAGCAGGGCCGCGCAGCTCGGGACTGACACGACGTGAACTCGACGTGTTGCGGCTGGTAGCCACCGGCAAGACAAACAAGGTGATCGCGACCGAACTGTGCCTGAGCGAGAAGACTATCGACCGACACCTCAGCAATATCTTCAACAAGCTTGATGTCTCCTCGCGGACGGCTGCCGCCGCATGGGCGTACCGACACGGGCTCGCCTAGAATCCAACCAGCCTATGGGTGAAATTCCCCATGTCGCCGTCGTGCAAATAGGGGGATCTGCCCGAAGCGACTCCTGGCTTCGGGTCATAAGCTTCATCGAGCCTTAACAGGAACTCGGAGGAAGTCATGTCGAGAACCGATTCTGCCGCGACGCCCCGCGACACGCCACGTAATCAGCAAACATCAGATGGCGGTCCGCGTGGGCTGCTCCTCGCTGGCCTGCCGGTCATGGAAAAGCGTTTCCGGTTCGCCGGAATCTCGACGACCGTATTGGAAGGTGGAGATGGTCCGCCGATCGTGCTCCTGCACGGCCCGGGTGAACATGCGCTCAAATGGCTGCGGGTCGTTCCGGAGCTGGTGAAGACCTATCGCGTGATCGCGCCCGATCTGCCTGGGCACGGAACATCGGAGCCTATCACCGGCACGATCGATGTCGATCGCGTGCTGGCTTGGCTCGGCGAGCTCGTTGACCAGACGTGCGCGACGCCGCCCATTGTTGTCGGACAGATCATCGGGGGAGCGATCGCTGCCCGCTTTGCGGTTGCCCATGGCGATCGGCTGCGGTGCCTCGTGTTGTCGGACGCTCTCGGCCTTTCATCGTTCCGGCCGGCGCCGGAGTTCGGAGCAGCGCTGATGGCGTTCGTTACCGAGTCGAGTGCAGAAAACCATGATCTGCTCTGGCAGCGCTGCGCCTTCGACCTCGATACACTGCGCGATCGCATGGGCGAGAGCTGGGAAAGGCTGCGCGCCTACAACCTCGACTGCGCGCAGGTAGCCGGCCTGAAGCGAACTCAGCAAAGCATGATGGAGCAATTCGGACTTCCTGCAATACCCCCGGAGGAGCTGGCGCGCATTAGGGTGTCGACCGTCCTGATCTGGGGTCGGCATGACCTTGCCACTCCGTTGTCCGTGGCCGAAGCAGCACGCGTTCGGTACGGCTGGCCGCTCCATGTTATCGACCACGCAGCCGATGATCCGCCGATCGAACAGCCAACCACATTCGTGGAGGCGCTGCGCGCCGCAATCTCCGCAGCCGAATCCGCTGCTTTCCAGACTCAGTCCGACACGCGCGTGGCCTGGAACCAAATTGCGCCGGGCTACGATCGCACTAATACTGAAACGCAGATGTGGCTCGCCAATGAAGGTCTGCGTAGGGCGGGGCTTCGCCCCGGGATGCGCTTCATCGACATTGCATCCGGTAGCGGCGCACTCAGCATCCCGGCGGCGCGGATTGGAGCCCAAGTGGTCGCCATCGACCAGTCGCCCGCCATGCTCCGCCTGCTGCGAGCGCGCGCCGGCAGGGACGGTCTCGAGATTGACACCCGTGTGATGGACGGGCACGCCCTTGCCTTTGACGACGACGGCTTCGACATAGCGGGATCGCAGTTCGGTGTCATGCTGTTTCCCGACATGCCGAAGGGCGTTCGGGAGATGACACGGGTCGTCAAACCAGGCGGGCGGGTGCTGATCATCGCCTATGGCAATCCGCATCAGATCGACTTCCTCGCTTTCCTGGTCGGCGCCGTTCAGTCCGTTCGCCCGAAATTCGACGGCCCGCACATGAGCCCGCCGCCGCTGCCGTTCCAGCTCAGCGATCCGGAGCGGCTTGCCAGCGAGCTGAGGAAGGTCGGGTTGCAGGACGTCACTGTCGAGACGATCACCGAAAGCACAGCCTTCAAGTCAGGTGCTGAGCTGTGGGACTGGATCGTGTGGAGCAATCCGATTGTCGAAGAGGTGCTCGGGACTCTGGAATTGAGTGAGGGCGAGCGCACAGTGATCCGCCAGAAGCTCGATCGCATGGTCCGCGAACGGGCCGGCGATGGTGGCTCGGCTGTTCTGGCAAACCCTGTGAACATCGGTATCGGGACCAAGTGATCACCCGGCCAATTGATGAGAAAGCCGCTCGCGCTGCAGTTCGCGGCCGCCCCCAGAACTTTGTGGGTGGCTACGTTTCGATGCCAGGCCGCTGCTTGCACTGGTCGACTCCGGCGATAGCGGGAGTGTCAGCCTTGCAAGCGTGCCGCAAACGTCGGCTTGTTGACGCGATTGGGCCATTCCGGCATCCACGCTTCGCGGCAATTTTCCATCCCTTCCGGACACTCCGAGCGTCAATGGGAGCGACGGCTTCGGGCCGACAGGCGATGACGACCTCAGCCGGATCGCGCCAATTGCGGTCAGTAACCCGGAGGCGGCATCCGATCATAGCCAAATCGCCGTTTCTTCCTTGGCGGTTCGGATGATCATCATGGTGAAGAAGCGGGCAACGTTGGTCTGGTCGCGAAACAGCCTCTCGCAGAGGGCGTCGAATTCTTCCATGTCGCGCAGGCGCAGCATCAGAACGACATCGGTTTCGCCCGTCACCGCATAGGCCTGTGAAACGGCCTCTTCGGCAACTGCGATTTTCAGAAAGCGGCGCATATGCTGCTCGCCGTGCAGCTGCAACTCGACCGTAATCAGGGCCTTGATCCTGCGTTCGGCCTTGGTGGGATTGAGGATCGCGACAGTTCTGTCGATGATGCCTGATTTGCGCAGTCGCTGCACACGGCGCAGACAACTGGAGGGTGACAGGCCCACTTCCTCGGCCATGTCGACATTGGTGCGCGAAGCGTCGCGCTGCATCAAATTCAAAAGCTTCCGGTCGATCCGATCCATTCTCTCAGCCTATCCGTCAATCACGCCTTTGCAATGAAATTGCAAAGATCTGCAATCTTTGACCACAAATTCGAAGCGGTCGAGGCTAGTAGATTGAGGCTACTGTACCGGAGGTCTCGTATGCCGATCTTGATGCCAATTTTACGCAAAACCCGGGAAACACTCGAAATTTACTGGGTGCTTGTCCGGATCATGGTTCCCATCACGCTCCTGACGGAGTTGTTGGCGAGGATGGGAGTGATCAAGGCCGTGGCGCCCGCGTTTGCGCCTGTCATGGACCTGGTTGGCCTGCCCCCGGAAATTGGGCTGGCCTGGCTGACGGGAATGCTCGTCGGAATATGGGGCGCCATCCCGCTCATTTTTACGGTGGTTCCCACATCCTCGCTGAGCGTGGCGGACATCACGGTTTTCTCGGCGCTCATCCTATTCGCGCACGGCCTGCCGATCGAGCAGAAGATCATCCAGAAGGCCGGACCGGAGATGATTGCGACGACGCTGCTGCGCATCTTGGGCGGCTTGCTCTACGCCTTTCTCCTGCATCATGTTCTGGTGGCGACGGGGTGGTTGTCGGCTCCCGCCAACCCGACCTGGATCCCAATGAGTGCCACGGTCGGTTGGGCCGAATACTTCCGTGCTCTCGGCGAGACCATGATCTGGATGCTTGCAATCCTTGTTGTTCTGTCCTGGAGCCTTGAGTTCCTGCGCGCGACCGGGCTGCTGGAACTGATGATGAAGGCTCTGTCGCCCATATTGCGCCTTGCCGGCATCCGCGGCGAAGCAGAGCAGCTCACCGCTGTCGGATTGTTCCTAGGGATTTCCTACGGTGCCGGTCTGCTGATCCGCGAGGCGCGGTCGGGCGCAGTATCACCGCGCCAGGTGTTTCTGGCATGCGTATTCATGGGCTTCGCACATAGCGTGATTGAGGACACGATCTTGGTGATCTCGCTTGGCGCTGATGTCTACGGCGTTCTTGGAGGTCGTCTGGCCTTCGCCGTAGCGGCAACCGCAGCCATTGGGGCTCTGCTTGGCCGCCTGTCGGATAAGACATTCTTTGCGCAAATATTCCGGCTGCCACACGTCCAGTCAGAAGGCGGCTAAGCTATTGCCCGCAGCGACTGCTTTGGGGCCGACAGCGGTTATTTGCCGGTTCCGCGCCGATCAAAAAGATGGAAGGCCCTAAGCGCCCGTTTGGCTAGGCGATGCCGTCTGGCGACTTGCAGACGCAGTGGCGCAGTCAAATCAATGGATAGCGGCGAAAACGGAAAGATTCCAAACATCGGCTCCGGGGCCGCTCGCCAGTTTGGCACGAGGAATGCATGGTATCCTTCCGAGATTCCTTTGTTTGGAGGGAAAATAATGGCCTTGGTTATCGATATCGTCAGTGCCGCCGGACAGCTCGAAGCAGCCATTCTCGATGTTACTACGACGGATCCGGACATCCTCCTCTACTCCAAGTCGATGAAGGCAAAGGCAAAATTGCTTCCGCAGGTTTTGGTAAAGCACTATCCGGAACTTTCCTTGATCGAACGCGAACTGCGCGGCGTGTTCGAAGCCTGCTCAGAGGCCATTGATCGCAAATCGGTCAATCCGGTGGTCGTAAAAGCGGCAATCTCCATCGCGGAGGAATATCGACAGGTTATCGAAGGGCTGAAGCGCGGCTAGATGGTAACGGGCCGTGCCCAGCCAGCCAGGTTTGAAGGTCTGGTCGTCGTCCCTTACAACTGGCGGTCGCCAGACGTGCGGGGCCCAGAAAGGCGCGTGTTAAGCTGGCACGCAGTGGTGTTGCACTACATGCTCAGGGATAAGACCAGCTTCATTCCCCAAAAGGTGACGCCAGCCATGGCCGCCTGAGCAACAGGAAAGCAATAAGACAGGCTTCGGGGGCACTGCCATCAGCTCTCCGAGCAAAGTCCCCGCCGGGACGATGGATGGGCATGCCGCTGAGCGCGGAGCAGCACTAGGTGACAGCGCACTCCTAGATTGGCCAGCCGGTCCTCAGCAGACCCATAGAGCAGCGGCCCAGCGCAGACCGCGGACAGAAGTAAGCACTCGGCGAGGGATTAAGCTCATAAGGGATTGACTCGCGGAAGCCCGCTCACAACAGCCGGACGCTTGTCCGATCGGCTGTCACAAGCGCGTCCAGATCAGCGAGACACAGATCACCTTCATCGTGCAGCCGCGCATGTGCACCGTGTCACCCGTGAGTCTTAGCACACCCGTAAAGGCCTTCCTGCTTTCCGGCTCGATAATGGTTCCCGTGAAGTTGCCGTTGCTTCCCTGAAAAGAGCCTATGCGCTTGCCCGCACTATTGCCCGTTTTCATCGTAATGCAGTAGCCTTGCGCGCATTCGTCGATTGCCGCGGTGGTGCCGACTTGTGTCTTCCAGGTGCCGACGACAGGCTCTTGAGCTAAAACGCTGAAGGCCACGAGCGTCATCGACGCCGTGATCAATGCCAACCGTTGCATGGTTCGCTCCCCTTTTGGCGATCAGGGTAAGGCCGCTGGTGCGACCTAAAGCGTTTTATTATACGCCGCGAAGGCGCCACGCTCCAGCGTTCCTTGTTCTTTTCTGCCGTCGGTGAAGGCATCCGCCCGGGACTGGCTCGTCGCAGCCCCGGGTCCAGGTTGCTATCGTCTCAGGCTTCCAGCCACTTCACCTGTTCCGGGGTCAGCGTGATGTCGAGCGCCGAGAGGCTGTCTTCGAGCTCGGCGATCGTGCGTGGCCCGATCAGCGGAATGACCGGGAATGGCTGGGCGATCACGTAGGCGAGCGCGATGTGGATCGGGGTGCGACCGAGCCTGTTGGCGAGCTCGATAGCGCGGTCGCGGCGTTGGAAGTTACGCTCGGAATACCAGCAGCGCACAATCTCCTCGTCGTCACGCTTGTCGCGTCCGGCACGGTCGGTGAAGAAGCCGCGTCCCTGGCTCGACCAGGCGAAATTCGGGATCTGCTTGGCATTCAACCACGTCTTCCACTCGTCGTCGGAGGCTGCTACGCATCCCGCCCAGATCGGATCGAGCATTTCGGCAAGCGAGAAGTTGTTGGAAAGGGCAGCTGGCGCCGTCTTGCCGTTCTTGGCGGCGTAGGCCGCGGCTTGCTCCATGCGCTCGCGGGTCCAGTTCGACCCGCCGAAGATGCCGCGGATTCGACCGCGTCTGACTTCTGCGTCCATGGCATCGACGAACTCGCCGACTGGAACGTCGGTGTTGTCGCGGTGCATGAAGTAGATGTCGACGTAGTCGGTCTTCAGCCGGTTCAGCGACTGGTCGAGTTGCTTGGCGATGATGTCGGGATAGCAAAGCGGTGAATGCGCGCCCTTGCCGATCAGCACGATCTCCTCGCGCGGCACCTTTCGGCTGGTGTGCCAGTCGCCGAAGATGCTCTCGGTCTTGCCGCCGCCATAGACAAAGGCGGTGTCGAAGACATTGCCGCCGGCCTCGTAGAATGCGTCGAGGGTCAGCGACGCGGCAGCGAAGTTCGGGAAGAATTCGAAACCGAGCGTGACCACCGAGGCAGGCTTGGAAATGCCGGGGATCTGGCGCTGGGGAATGCTGTTGCCGCGCTGAACGGCACCGCCTGCAAGGTTCGCGGTTCGCTTGTCGGCCTTCTCTACGCCGTATTCCAGACCAATCGAGGCACGCCATTGATCGAGAACGCGCAGGTTTCCGACCGAATCAGCCCAGCTCATGCCCGGTGAGCGGAATTCCTTTTCGCCGGCGCGGATTGCATCACCGGTTGCATCGACCTCGAAGGAATAGAGCCAACGGTCTTCCTTGACCTCGATCGCCTGCAGTTCGTTCCCTTTGAAGATCTCTATCCTGCCGATGCCGCCCTTGTGGCCGGAGGCAAACCAGAAGTCCTTGACCTCGACGCGTCCTTCCGAACCGATGATGCGCAGCGTGTTGTCCTGCTGCGCCATGATCGAGCAGGACACTTCAGCGATGATGCCGTTCGGGAACTTCAGGACTGCGGAAGCCCACTCATCGACCCCCGATTGACCGAGGTGACCGACGCCGGAGACCTTTTCCGGCTCGAGGAACGGCTTGCCTTCGGCAGCACCCGCGAGCAACCGCGCCATGGAGACCGGATAGCCTCCGACATCGAGGATACCGCCGCCGGCCGTCTCGTTGGCGAAGAGGCGATGCTCGGGCCGGAACGTGCCCATGTTGAAGCCGAAGCTCGAACGGATGATGCGCACGGTCCCGACAACACCGCTTTTGACCAGTTCTACGATCTTCGCCGTCTGCGGGTGTACGCGATACATGAAGGCCTCGCCGGCAAAGACGCCGGCTTTCCTGGCTTCATGATAGATCGCATCGGCGTCGAAACTGGAAAGAGCAATCGGCTTTTCAACCAGAACGTGCTTGCCGGCGCGGATAGCCTTAATCGCCCATTCGGCGTGACCGGTATGAGGAGTTGCGATATAGATCGCGTCGACATCTGCATCTGTCAGCAGCGCATCATACCCTTTGACGATCCGGGCGCCGGGGAAGTTTTCGCCGAGCCCCGGCTTTTCCGGATTGCGAGTAGCAATGGCGACGAGCCTTCCGGTGCGCGAATGCGCGATGCCGTCCGCAAAGGTGCGGGCGATCGTGCCCGGGCCGATAATGCCCCACCGGATCGGTTGGTCTGTGCTCATGTGAATTCCTCTTCATTGCATAAGTCTTGGGATGAAGTTTGCAGTCAGCGCAGGCGATTACCGTCGCTGTCGAACAGAAAAGTGCGGTTGGCGCTCAGACCGACGGTCAGCGTGTCCCGATTACCGGCGGCGCGCGATTCCGGGCGCTCGATGATGAGTTGCTCGCCGCCTGCCGTTGTCGCGTAGATGTAGCTGGTGTTGCCCAGGTGCTCGGCGACGTCGATCGTCACGGTGAGATCTGCCTCACCCTGCCCCGCATCGACGAAATGCTCCGGCCGGATGCCGAGCGTCACTTGCGCGCCAGGCGCGATCGGGCCACCCACCGGCATGCTCAGGCGGACATTGTTGTCCCCCGCAAGCGCAATCGTCGCGGTTGAGCCGTCCTTTTCGATGATCTCGGCTTTGAGGAAATTCATCTTTGGCGAGCCGACGAAGCCGGCGACGAACTGGTTGGCGGGATCGTCGTAGAGGTCGAGCGGCGCGCCGACCTGCTCGATGTTGCCGGCACGCAGGACGACGATCTTATCGGCTAGTGTCATCGCTTCTGTCTGGTCGTGGGTGACATAGATCATCGTCGTGCCGAGCTGCTTATGGAGCCGCGAGATCTCGACGCGCATTTGGACGCGCAATTCCGCATCCAGGTTCGACAACGGCTCATCGAAGAGGAAGACCTGCGGCTCGCGCACGATGGCACGGCCGATGGCGACGCGTTGACGCTGTCCGCCCGAAAGTTGTTTCGGTCGCCGCTGCATCAGCTCGTTGATCTGCAGGATATTGGCCGCGTGCTTGACGCGCTTTTCGGTGTCCTGCTTCGGGTTTCCGTTCATGCGCAGCCCGAAACTCAGATTTTCCTCGACCGTCATGTGCGGGTAGAGTGCGTAGGACTGGAAGACCATGGCAATGCCGCGGTCGGCCGGTTCGACATCGTTGACGACCCTGCCGCCGATGTTGATCTCGCCGGCCGAGATATCTTCAAGGCCAGCAATCATGCGCAACAATGTTGACTTGCCGCAGCCGGAAGGGCCGACGAAGACGACAAACTCGCCGTCCTTTACCTCAAGATTTGCGCCATGGATGATTTCCAGCGCGCCAAAGCGCTTGACGACATTTTTCAACGAAAGTTCGGACATCAGGCGTTCCCCGATTATTTGACTGCGCCGGCCGCGATGCCGGCGATGAAGTGGCGCTGCAGGAACACGAAGACGACCAGGATCGGCGCCGTCAGCATCATCGCACCGGCCATGATGCCACCCCAGGACACCTTGGTGAGCCCGATCAGCGTGCCAAGCGCCACCGGTGCCGTCATCATCCCCGGCTTGGAGTTGATGAGCAGCGGCCAGAGATAGTTGTTCCAGGAGTGCAAGAAGAGGATGATCGCCAGTGCCGCCATCGTCGGTCTTGCGAGTGGCAGGGCAATGCGAAGGAAAATCTGCCATTCCTTGACGCCCTCGACGCGCGCCGCATCGAAGAGTTCCCCAGGCATCATCGAGAAGGCCTGACGCATGAAGAGCACGCCAAGCGAATTGAAAAGCGGCGGCACGATCAACGCGGTCCAGGTGTTGGCGAGCTTGAATTCGCGCGCCACCATGATGAACTGCGGGATGACGACGACGGCAAAGGGCAGCGTAATTGTACCAAGAATGATGCCGATCACGACCGACCGCCCGACGAAACGGTAGCGCGCAAGTGCCCAGCCGGCCATTGAGGTTAGAAGCACCGACAGGATCGTGTAGATCACGGCAACGCCGATCGAGATCGACATCGCCCGTATGAAATTTGTGTCGGCCTGTAGGTTCTTGAAGTTCTCGATGAAATTCGTAGACGGCCAAAGGACGATTTCGGGGCTGAATATGCCGAAGTCCGACATTGTGGAGAAGACGAGCATCATCCACAGCGGAAACAGCCAGATGATGGCCAGCGGCGTCAGGACGGCGTGCAGAGCGATCTGCCGCAGCAGAAGCGATTGAGATTTCGATCTCATTTGGGCTCCCTTCCGATCCAGAGGTTGAGCAGCGAGATTGCGACCGCCAGTGCCGCCATCGTGTAGGCGACCGCCGAGGCGTAGCCGAAATTGAGAGAGCGGAAACCCTCGCGATAAAGGAGAAGGCCAAGCGTTTCCGTTCCGCCTCCCGGCCCGCCGCGATTGGTGATGAGGAATGGCTCGGTGAAGAGTTGCATCGTGCCAATGACCGACAGGATGACGCAAAACAGGATGATCGGCTTTAGAAGCGGCAGGGTGATGTGGAAGAACTGCTGTGACTTGCTGACGCGATCGAGCGTTGCCGCCTCGTAGACGTCGTCAGGAATGGATTGCAGGCCGGCGAGAATGATGATGGCGTTATATCCCGCCCAGCGCCAGGTCACCGCGATGATCACAAGGGCCATAGCAGCATTGGCATTGTCGAACCACGAGACGGCTGGAAGACCAACGAGGGTGATCAGCTTGTTGACGATCCCGAAGTCGAAGCTGAACATCAGGCGGAAGACGGCCGCGTAGGCGACTTCGCCGACGACGACGGGAGCGAAAAAGGCAAAGCGGAACAGAGGCCGCGCTTTCAGAAGCGGCGAATTCAAAAGTACAGCCATCACAGTGGCGATCGTGATCATGACCGGCACCTGAATGACCAGGATGATCAGCGTGTTGTAGAGCGCGTTGTAGAAGGCAGGATCACCAACGAGGCGGCCCCAGTTCACCGAGAAACTGAATTTCCATGGATTGACGCGGGTGTTCTGAAACGAGATCAGAAACGAACTGATGATTGGCCATATCCAAAACGTGGCAAAGACCAAGAGATAGGGCGCAAGAAAAGCGTAGGCGTTCCGGTTCCGGATCGGCATTCTATTCTCCTCACAGACGAGACGAGCCATCCCTTTGGATGGAGGCCGGGCGCCAAGCGGCGCCCGGCATTCTTACTCATTTCGCAATGGGAAGACCTGTCGCCGTGGCGATCTGGTTTGCGGCATCGTCGAGCGCAGCCTTGGCGTCGGGATAGCCGCCGGCAAAGTACTTCGTCTGCGCCGCCCTGTAGATCGAATCAGCGTCCGTCTGGAACGCCGTGCCGCGGCTTGGGACAATCTTCGGCAGGGTCGAAAGGATGTCGGCCCAGACCTTCTGGTCGTGCCAATAGGGCAGTGGCTCGTTGACAAACGGGTCCTGGACTGCAGTTAGCAGCGACGGAACGAGGCCGAAGGACTTCAGCATCGTCACCTGGCCCTCATTGGTGCCGAGCGCATAGTTGATGTAGGTCCAGGCTGCTTCCTTGTTCTCGGAATTTGCGGCGATTGCAAGCGACGAACCGCCGAGGTTTGCCGCATGCGGACCATCCGCCGTCAGGCTTGGCATCATGTAGACGCCCCACTTGCCAGCAAGATCGGGCGAGCCGGACCGAATCGTGCCTTCATACCAGCCGCCATACATCTGGCTTGCGACCTTGCCTGCCGTATTGGCCTGGATCTTCTCGTCCCAGATGGCTGCCGTCAGCGTGCCGGCGTCCTTCATCTGCTTGACCTTTTCGAGCGTCGCAACGCAGGCCGGCTGATTGATAGTGATCGTCTGGCCGTCCGTCGCGAAGTAGCCGCAGCCCTGCTCGTTGGAAATCATGCGGAACCATTCGCTGTCGCCGTTAAAGTCGGCTTGCGCCATGATGACGCCCGGATTGGCCGCGGAGATCTTCTTGCCGGCTGCAATGAAGTCGTCCCAGGTCTTGATCGTCGAAGGATCAACGCCTGCCTTTTCATAAAAGTCGCGGCGATAGAAAACGGCGACCGGGCCGGAGTCCCAAGGCATGGCGTAAGCGACATCGCCGACCTCAAGCTCGGTGCGCTTGAAGTCCGGGAATTTTGCCTGGATTTCTGCCGTGTACCCCAGATCCTTCAGGTTGGCGAAGCAGTCGGGGAAGCGGCTCCAGAAGATTTCCGCCTCGAAGTTCTCGACGCTGACGATGTCAGGCAGTCCTTCGCCGCCGGCAGCGCAGGCTGCGAGCATCTTGTCGAAAACCTGCTGGTTACCAAGGTCTTCGACCGTGACCTTGATATCCGGGTACTGCTTGTTGAACCCTTCGAGCGTGGACTTCAGCGCCGATGCGGCGATGTTCCAGCTCCAGATGGTGAGATTGCCCGACTGCTGCGCGAATGCAGAGCCCGAAGCAAGCAGCGCAACCATTGCGGTCGCACCAATCAGTTTGAAGCGCATTGAAAATCCTCCCTTTTCAATTGCCGTCCCTTAGCGAACGCGGCTAGACTATCTGGAAGGGAGCCGCTGTCTCCTAAAAAGGGAACATGGACTTGGCGGAAAGTAAGATCGGAAGGCGGGCTGTCTATCAGCCGGGAGCGAGCAGTATCGAAGGGTTGCCGACGGCCCTGCAGATGTTTCACAACCATCCACCCGTGATGCTGATGCCGCACTGGCACGTGCAGGTCGAGGTCAACTATATCATGCAGGGTAGTGTGCACTACCGCATGAACGGCCATAAGATCTCGATGAAGGCGGGCGACATGTGTCTGTTCTGGGGCGGCCAGCCGCACCAGATGGATGATTGCTCTGAGGATGCGATCTATGCTGGCGGACACCTTCCACTGGTCTACTTCTTCCGTATGCGCCTGCCGATTAACATTTCCAGCCGCCTGATGAAGGGCGAGATCCTGTTCACCTCGGCAACCGATGCGGCTGACAAGGAGAATTTTCCGCGCTGGGTGCGCTACGCCAAGTCCGGTGATCCGGCCAAGGCTCAGCACGCCCTCGACGAGATGCTTTTGCGCGTCGAGCGAATCGCACTTGAACCCTATTCGCTGCTGCCGACGCTCGGGCCGACGGATGCGGATGATATCGAGCAATGCTATCCGCAATCATCGCGCAGCGTCGCCCGCATGTGTGACTTCATCGCCGTCAACTTCCTGCAGGAAATCGATTCGGTCGATATTGCTCGCGCCGCCGACCTTCATCCGAAATATGCGATGAACCTGTTCAAGAAGACGACCGGCATGACGCTCAGCAAATATGTCAATCTCCTGCGCCTGTCGCGCGCGCAAGCGATGCTGATGAACGACGAGGCGAACGTTTTGCAGGTCGCGATGGATAGCGGCTTCGGCTCGATCAGCGCCTTCAACAAGTCGTTCCGCCATATCGCGGGCATGTCGCCTTCCGATTTCCGCCGCGATGCCCGCATGGTCACGCAATATGCGCCTTAGGTTACTGGCAGCCACGCCGCCTCAAGGGTTTCGCGTCGTGGCAAACACATTATAGACAAGCTCGGCGGAGGCAGACAGTTCGCGTTCCTTGAGTTTGACGAGGCCAAAACCTGGGACGGAGATGTCTCCCTCTATCTGCAGCGCCTTGACGAGACCATGCCGTTCGAGGAGGGCTGCCACGGGCTCGGCAAAGATGCCGAGCCGCTGGCTCTGCAACATCAGCAACATGGTCAAAAGCGCATCAGAAGTCGAAACGACGCTTGCCGGCACGATGCCATGGCGGCGGATGAAATCATCGATGACCTGGCGAAGGAACGAGCCATGCGGTTGGAGCACCCAACTCTGATGTCTGAGGTCGTCCTCGGTGACGACAGGCTTGGCCGAGAGAGGGTGATCGACTGCCACGATCACACGCAGCGTCTCCTGACCGACCGGTAGATAGTCGAACCAGAGTGGGTTCATGCCACTTGGAATGCGGCAGACAGCAAAGTCGAGCCTTCTGTTCAGCACATCCTCGAGCAGCACATCGCTGCTGCCAACGGCGATGCTGATGTCGATCGTCGGGTGGGTCTCGAAGATGCGCTTCAGGGCGGGGGCGACATAATCGGCCGCGGGCGTCATAATCGTGCCAAATGCCACGCTGCCACCCTGCCCGGCAGCGGCGACCACCATTTCGTATTCGGCGCGTTGTGCTTCGGAGATCAGCATCTTGGCGTGGCGAACGATCACTTCGCCCTGAGGTGTCGGGACAAGGCCACGGTTGTGACGCTCGAAAAGCTGGTGCCCAGACATTTGCTCCAGCTCATTGAGGGTTCTCGACAGGGCCGGTTGTGAGATTCCAAACATTTCGGCAACGACGCCGAGCTTTCCGTGCTCGCCGAGCGCCACGAGCATCTTCAAGTGCCGCAGTCTGAAACCGTCTAATCCCACGATTGCCTCACTCGATATAAGATATTTGCATATCAAAATGCGAAAGACTGATTATACATTCCTGTATCGATCAGCTAAGTGCATGACAACAGCGGCGTCAAAGCAAGGAAATTCATCGTGGTTGAGAAAACTCCCTCCCCGAATCAGAACGCAGTTCAAGAGCAGGACGGATCGCGCCAGCTACGCTCCAAGGCTTGGTTCGACAATCTCGCAAATCCTGACATGACCGCGCTCTACCTGGAGCGCTACATGAACTTCGGTCTTAGCCAGGAAGAGCTGCAGTCGGGAAGGCCGATCATCGGTATCGCTCAGACTGGCTCCGACCTGTCGCCGTGCAATCGTCACCACATCGAGCTCGCCAAGCGCGTTCGCGAAGGGATTCGTGACGCAGGTGGTATCGCCATTGAATTCCCGGTGCATCCGATCCAGGAAACTGGCAAGCGTCCGACCGCAGGTCTCGACCGCAACCTCTCCTATCTCGGTCTCGTCGAGGTTCTCTACGGCTATCCGCTGGATGGCGTGGTCCTGACGATTGGTTGCGACAAGACGACGCCGGCCTGTCTCATGGCGGCCGCAACCGTGAACATTCCGGCGATCGCACTGTCGGTTGGCCCGATGCTGAACGGCTGGTTCCGCGGCGAGCGCACAGGTTCCGGTACGATCGTCTGGAAGGCTCGCGAAATGATGGCGCGCGGCGAAATCGACTATCAGGGCTTCGTCAAGCTCGTTGCCTCCTCCGCGCCCTCGACCGGCTACTGCAACACGATGGGCACGGCGACCACGATGAATTCGCTCGCCGAAGGGCTCGGGATGCAGCTGCCGGGCGGCGCGGCAATTCCGGCCCCCTACCGTGACCGTCAAGAAATCTCCTATGAGACCGGGTTGCGGATCGTCGAAATGGTTCGCGAGGACCTCAAGCCTTCCGACATTCTGACCAGGGACGCCTTCATCAACGCCATCCGGCTCAACTCGGCTATCGGTGGCTCAACCAATGCCCCGATCCATCTCAACGCACTTGCCCGCCATGTCGGCGTCGAACTGACGGTCGATGACTGGCAGACCTACGGCGAGGAAATCCCGCTTCTCGTCAACCTGCAGCCAGCTGGTGAGTATCTCGGCGAGGACTACTACCACGCCGGCGGCGTTCCGGCCGTCATGGGCGAGTTGATCAAGCACGATCTGATCAACACAAGCGCGATGACCGTGAATGGAAAGACGGTCGGCGAGAACTACACCACAGCGACGATCGAGGACGACAAGGTCATTCGTCCGTTCGAGCGCCCGCTGAAGGAGCGCGCCGGCTTCCGCGTCCTGCGCGGCAATCTCTTCTCCTCCGCAATCATGAAGACGAGCGTGATCTCGCCTGAGTTCCGGCAGCGTTACCTGTCCAATCCGAACGATCCGGAAGCCTTCGTTGGCCGCGCGGTCGTCTTCGACGGACCGGAAGATTACCATCACCGCATCGACGATCCGTCGCTGGCGATCGATGCGTCGACGGTGCTTTTCATGCGCGGTGCCGGGCCGATCGGCTATCCGGGTGCCGCCGAGGTGGTCAACATGCGTGCGCCGGATTATCTCTTGAAGCAGGGCATCAGCTCGCTGCCCTGCATCGGTGACGGTCGTCAGTCCGGCACGTCTGGCTCGCCCTCCATCCTCAACGCGTCGCCGGAAGCGGCAGCCGGTGGTGGGCTTGCGCTGCTGAAGACCGGCGACCAGGTTCGCATCGACCTCAAGAAGGGGTCGGCCGACATCCTCATCAGTGACGAGGAACTTGCCGAACGGCGCAAGGCGCTCGAGGCAGCCGGCGGTTATGTCTATCCGGAGAGCCAGACGCCCTGGCAGGAAATCCAGCGCACCTATGTCGGCCAGATGGAAACCGGCGCCGTGCTTGAGCCTGCCGTCAAGTACCAGCGTATCGCCCAGACCAAGGGCATTCCGCGCGACAACCACTAAATCCTCCGAGCGCGGACAGCTCGCGTCGCTGAACACAGTCCGATTAAGTACAATGGGCGCGATGCCATCGTCGGCATCGCGCCCATTCTCAATTTGGAGACGAGATCGAGATTCCTTGGTTTTGACCTTGCCCACCGGCATCTATTGTGGTCGATTTCGACGCGCCGCTAGGTTGGAGGGCGGCGGGTTCGTTTTGATCTTGAGCGCGTCCATCGCTCGTGTGACGGAACATGTCGATGTCTTATACTCTTCTGGATTCTGCCGCCGCCGGCGGTTTGTTTGTCGGTCGTGCCTGGAACCCCGGTGTTGAAGGCCCGAGCATCGTGGCGGTTCGGGATGGCCAGTTGGTCGACATCACCTCCAAAGCTGCGCCGACGCTGAGTGCGCTCCTGGAACAACACGATCCCGCCGCCTTCGTCCGCGCCGCGGATGGTCCTGTGCTCGCCACATTCGAGGAGATTGCTGCCGTTGGCATCGGAACGCCTGACCCGTCGCGGGTTCATCTGCTTGCTCCTGCCGACCTTCAGGCCATCAAGGCTTGCGGCGTAACGTTCGCACAGTCGATGATCGAGCGCGTCATCGAGGAGAAGGCCGCTGGAAGTCCCGATCGCGCCGCCGCGATCCGCGAGCGCGTCAGTACGCTGATCGGTGGTAGCCTCTACAATCTGAAAGCAGGTTCGGCTGAAGCCGCCAAGGTCAAGCAGGCGCTGATCGACGAAGGCATGTGGTCTCAATATCTCGAGGTCGGCATCGGACCTGACGCTGAGGTTTTCACGAAGTCACCCGTCCTTGCTTCTGTCGGCTGGGGCGCCGATGTCGGGCTGCATCCAATCTCGACCTGGAACAATCCGGAACCCGAGATCGTACTTGCCGTCAACAGCGGCGGCGAGATCAAGGGTGCAACACTTGGCAACGACGTCAATCTGCGCGACGTGGAGGGCCGCTCGGCGCTCCTGCTCGGCAAGGCAAAGGATAATAACGCCTCCTGCTCGATCGGCCCATTCATCCGCCTGTTCGACGAGAAGTACGGCCTTGATGACGTGCGCAGCGCAGAGCTCGACCTCAAGGTCACCGGCGCGGACGGATTCGTTCTTCACGGAAAGAGTTCGATGTCGAAGATCAGCCGCGATCCTTTCGACCTCGTCAAGCAGACCTGCGGGGCCCACCATCAGTACCCGGATGGCTTCATGCTGTTCTTGGGAACGCTGTTTGCACCGACGCAGGATCGTGATGCGCCAAACCAGGGCTTCACCCACAAAATCGGTGACGTCGTCGAAATTTCGTCGACAGGCCTCGGCTCGCTCGTCAATACCGTGCGGCTTTCAACCGAGTGCTCTCCCTGGACATTTGGTATCACCGCCCTGATGGCAAGCCTTGCAAAGCGGGACCTCCTTTAGGCGTTCGGGCGAGCGGCGCGTGTGCGGAAATCGTGCGCTGACGGATTGTCTCCCTGTTCTGGCGCAATCGATCGGATATATGCTCCAGGAATGAAGCGGAATCGTTGAGGGTCCCATGAACAAAGCCCTTGCCTTGATAAGCGTGCTCGCCTTTATAGGCTGCACCACGAAGGACTTTTCCTCGCCGGGTCTCGATCCGATCCCCGGGAGTATCACCTACAGAGGCCAGCCGCGTACCAAGCTGACGAAGTCGCCGCCAGGGTCGACCTTCCCGCACAATTTCATCGACGAGTGGGGCCAACAGGTCGATGAGACCTACATGATACAACCCGACAAGTCGCTGAAGATCGTTCACAGGGAAATCCGTCCGATTCGCCTCAACCGCTAAACAGCGCTGGCGGTGAATCGGACGAAGCTCGCCTGCCCATTGACCACCCACCCTGCAACCTCGACTAGTTCCGATCGACAAGCTCTTCGGGTGGCTAGTCACATGCGTTTATCATACAATGTTATGCAATTAGCCGATTGAATTTGGCCCGCGGCTAATACACACTCGCCAGAGGGGTGCGATGCCGGGTATGTGGCCGAGCAAATGAACGTGACGCTAATCCGGTACATGGAAAATTTATGATGAGTGCAAAGACGCCGAATGCCATCGATACCTTTGTCGGTTCTCGCGTGAGGATGCGAAGGCAACTCCTAGGACTTAGCCAGGAAAAACTGGCCGATCAGATAGGTGTGACATTCCAGCAGGTGCAGAAATACGAGAAGGGTCTGAACCGGATCGGTGCCAGCCGACTGCAACGTATCGCCGATGTGCTGAGCACCTCTCCGAGTTTCTTCTTTCAGCAGGACGAGTCCGAGCCCTTGAGCTTGGCCGGGCTTGAGACTTCGGTCGCCGCCGACCCGGTTGCCGAATTTCTGCATTCGAAGGAAGGTCTCGCGCTCAATCGTGCCTTCCTGAAAATCACCGACACGCAGCTTCGCGAAAAGATTGTCGCTTTGGTCAAAGCCATGGCGCATGCACAGGAAGGGCGTGGTGTTGTGGGCGAGCAAACGAAACCTGGCGAAACCTTCGCCTAAACGCTCTGCGTTATGAAGCGCTGGGCTTTGCCGATCTGATGAAATTCAGCCTGGAAACCTTCGAAGCGCTGCGCTTCATCGCTGGGCGGGGAAAATGTCGCGTATCCGTGCTCGCGGCCTGCTACCTGCTGACGCAGCCGCACGTGGAATATCCCAGGGCATCGCTGGCACGGTTCCTGAGACTGCGCGGGCTCTTTGAGGCAAGCCCTGCAGCTTGTCACACGAGCTGCTCGGACAGCGGGATACCAAGCGCCAATGAACAGGCGCGCCTCGACAGAGCGGGCCATCGGCGAAGGGCATCATGGGTGCGGTACGCGGAGAGACCGGTCTGCTCCGCTAAGCTCCCTCCTCCCACACCTTTGCGAGTTCAACGAGGGTGGCGACGGCCTTGTCCATGTCCTGCCTGCTGATCCATTCGCGTGGCGAGTGGAAGGCGTGGCCGCCAGCGAAGATGTTCGGGCATGGCAGTCCCATGAACGAAAGACGCGAACCGTCCGTTCCGCCGCGGATACTGCCGCGCACAGGCGACATGCCTGCTCGGCGGATGGCTTCGATGGCGTTCTCGACGATCTGCGGGTGGCGATCGAGAACAACCTTCATGTTGCGATACTGCTGCTTGACGTTGAAGGTGTAGGAAGAACCGGGAAAGTCGGCCATCACATCCTGCACCAGGCTTCGAGACATTTCTCCTTGTCAGCCAGCCCGGCTTCCTCGAAGTCCCGGACAATGAGGCCAATAGCTGCCTTTTCCATCGAGCCGGTCAAGCCGGTCGGATGGATGAAGCCTTCTCGCCCATCGGTCGTTTCGGGTGCGACATTCTTGGGTAACCGATCAATAATCGCGCCGGCGATCTTGATGGCATTCTCCATCTTTCCCTTGGCAAAGCCCGGATGGATGGCAACGCCTTCGATGGTAATCTCGACGCCATCTGCCGAGAAAGTCTCGTCCTCGATGTGTCCGGCGGTTTCACCGTCCATCGTATAAGCAAACTGCGCGCCAAGCTTTGTCAGATCGACCTTGTCGACACCGCGGCCGATCTCCTCATCCGGCGTGAAAAGCAGCTTGATCGTTCCGTGCTTGATGTCGGGATTGTCCATGAGGATCTGCGCCGCCGTCATGATCTCGGCGATGCCGGCCTTGTCGTCGGCACCGAGAAGTGTCGTACCGTCCGTGGTGACGATGTCGTGGCCGATCTGGTCGATGAGCGCCGGATTCTCGCTGACGCGAATGACTTGCTTGTTGTCACCGGCAAGCTGAATGTCGCCGCCGCCGTAGTCGCGCACGATCTGTGGCCTGACGTTCGTCCCGGTGAAATCAGGCGCCGTATCCATATGCGAGCAGAAGCAAATGACCGGAACCGCTTTGTCGACATTCGAGGGAACGGTCGCATAGACGTAGCCATGCTCGTCCAAGTGAGCGTCGGATAGGCCGATCGTCAACAACTCGTCGACCAGCAAGCGGCCCAAGTCCTTCTGTTTCACGGTCGACGGCTGTGTCGACGATGCCGGATCCGATTGGGTATCAATGACGACATAGCGAAGAAAGCGATCGAGGACGGTATCGGTCATGGCAGGTCCAGTTCGTGTTTTGGCGTCGCACGATATAGCCTTCGGGGATGCGCCGTGAATAGAGGCATTCGACCGGACGGACGTCGCTGACACTCGATCACTTGTCAATAAGTGGACGTCATCTCGCCGGTGTCACGGGGACAGGATATTACGAGCCAGCCAAGGGATCGCACTGTCAGGCCTAAGTCAGTCGATGGAACCTTATGGCATCGAATCTAGTTTTCTACACCGTAATGCAAAACTGTAAGCATAGGAGTGGCGGATGAGAAAAGTTATCCTAGTGGCTGCATTTATGGGGGCATTGGCATCGTGCACAGCCACCGAAAAAGGAACCGCAATTGGTGCGGGCACGGGCGCCATCATTGGCGGTGCCGTCAGCGACAGCTGGGGAGGCGCAGCGATCGGCGCCGTGGCAGGCGGTGTCGCGGGCGCTCTGATTGGACGCTCGACCGAACGCCGCGGCTACTGTGTCTATCGTGACCGCTATGGTCGCACCTATGAGGCGCGCTGCCGATAGCCGCACAGCGGACTGACCGCCTCGGCGAGAGGCGGTCTATTCCCTCGAGATTGGAACTAGTGGGTACTTTGCTGTTTCGCCCTCGCAACGATCTGTGTCGGGTTCACAAACTGCAATGCGAGAACCAGCCAGAACAATGTCGTGACCATGTAGACCACGGCCATCGCATCGATCGATTGGCCTGCGCGAACGCCTGATGCAAATACGGCGTAGTAGAGCGACACGACGAGGGTCTGCGTCGTCGGTCCGGCAATCAGGAAGGTCAGCTCGAACATCGCGATGGTTCGCACCAGCACCAGCAGCAGCGCAGCCAGCATCCCCGGTAGAAGCAGCGGCAGCAAAATGCGCAGGAAAAGGCTCGTCGTTCCTGCGCCGAAAACTCGTGCGGCCGCTTCTATGCGCGGGTCGATCTGCTCGATGAACGGGATCATCACTAAAACAACGAAGGGCAACGACGGGACGACGTTGATCAGCACGACGCCCCAGAAGGTGCCGCCGAGCCCAAGCTGGTAGAGGACGGTTGCCAGCGGAATGCCGTAGGTCAATGGAGGGATCAGCAACGGCAACAAGAACAGTAAAATGACCAGGCGTTTTCCGGGAAAGTCGCGCCGCGCCAGCGCGTATGCGGTCGTGATGCCCAAAATTCCGGAGATGATGACGACAGTGAAGACGATCTCAAAGGTGACAAGGACAACGCTGGAAAGTTGGAATTCCTTCCAGGCGCTGAAATACCAGCGTGTCGTCCAACCTGCCGGCAGCCATGTTCCAAGCCAGCGCGTCGCAAAAGAGTTGACCATGACAGCGGCAATAACGGCGAGCAGATTGAGGACAAAGAGGATGGCCAGCGCCCAAATGGCGAACCGCCAGATCTTTGAGGTGGGCCCCTGATCTCGGATCATGACTAACCTTTCGTGCCGCCGGCGGGGCCGCGGTAGAAAAGTGAGCGGGTGGCCAGAACGGCAAGCACGACAACCAGCTCCACGCCGCCCATGATGAGCGCGATCGTCGAACCGAGCGAATGATCATATTGCTCGAAGGCTGCCTGATAGGCTGCAATCGAGATGACGCGCGTTGGGCCGGCAGGCGCCCCCAGAAGAACGGCGGAGGGAAACACCGCAAAGGCCTGCACGAAGGCCAGGCAGAAGGTGACAGCGAGCCCCGGGACCAAAAGCGGAAGGAAGACCCTAAAGAAGCGCTGTCGTGGTCCCGCGCCCAGTGTCGCCGCCGCCTGCTCGATCGCGGGATCGATGCGGTAACGTAAGACAGCGTCAGCAGGAAGGCGAAGGGAAAACCGGTGATCAGCAACGAGGCAAAGACGCCCCAGTAGTTATTCGTCAGCTTCACCGGCGCGTCGAGGATGCCGAGCATCAAGAGGGTATGATTGAACCAGCCGCGCGGCCCGAGAAAGGTCAAAAGGCCATCTGCCACGAAGACCGTGCCGAGGGTAATCGGCAGCACGAGAATGGTGGTTAGCAGCCGCTGCCTGCGCATCAGGCGCACGCGCAAGGCAACTGGTACGGCAAAGGCAAGGTTGATCACCGTTACAGGCAGTGCCAGCCACATCGTCGCGGCGATCGTCCGATATTGGAACGGATCGCTGAAAAACTTCGCGTAGTTCGCATACCACGTGCCCTCTTCCGGCATGACGGAATCGGCCACACCATAAAGGAACGGGTAGACAAACATCGCGATCATGAAGATCAGCCCCGGCAGCAACAAAAGCGTCGTGCCATCGAGACCGCGAGCAGCAAGCCGTGTTCGCAGCGAAGGGCCGTTCATCGGCTGGTTCCTTTGAAGACCAGCGCCCGACCGGCAATCGGTTGCAGCCTGGTCGATGCTCCCCGCGCCAATTGCTCATCCGCCCGGAAATAGACTTCAGAGCCGTCCCCTGCCCGCGCCATGCCAAAAAATGCTCGCCCGCGATACTCCATGCTGCTGACAGTGGCAGCGATCCCCTCGCCGTTCGACGCGACAAGGTCTTCCGGGCGGACAGACAGGATCGCTGCATCGCCGACGCTGAGCGGCGAGCGCATCGTGCCAACGAGGCGGGCGCCGGCGACCTCGATTTCGGCCTCTGCGTTCGTCACACGCGTAATGCGGCCTTCAACACGCGTCCTGAAGCCCATGAAGTCGGCAACGTCGACGTTCACAGGGCGCTGGTAGAGATCCTGAGGCGAGCCGATTTGTTCTATATGGCCCTGGCTCATGACGACGATGCGGTCGGCAAGCGACAGCGCCTCATCCTGATCATGCGTCACATAGATGGTGGTGGAACCGATCTGATCGTGGATTCCGCGAATTTCGGCGCGCATCTCGAGCCGAAGCTTCGCATCGAGATTAGAAAGCGGCTCGTCCATCAGGACGATTGGCGGACGAATGACGATAGCGCGCGCGATCGCCACGCGCTGCTGCTGGCCACCGGACAGCTGCCCCGGCAACTTATCGGCCTGGCTTTCGAGACGCACCAGCGCCAGTGCATCGCGGATGCGCTGGTCGGCCTCTGGCCCCTTTATGCCCTGCATGGCAAGGCCGAATCCGACATTCTTGCGCACGCTCATATGTGGAAACAGGGCGTAGCTTTGGAACACCATGCCAAAGCCGCGGCGCTCGGGTTCGAGCTGATCGATGCGCGTGCCGCCAAGCCGGATTTCGCCACTGGTCAGTGGCAGCAAGCCGGCGATGCAGTTCAGTGCAGTCGACTTGCCGCAACCGGACGGACCAAGCAGCGCCACGAACTCTCCAGGTTCGATCGCAAGATTGATGCCGTTCAAAGCGTTGAACGCTCCGAAGACGCGACGCATCCCATCGAGTTCCAGGCGTGCGTTCTTGCGCGTCGATGCTGCGGCATTCGAAACCGAAGTCAAATCAATCTCCATCTTCAAAATGAGGTGGCCGGCCCGAGACGCGATTCCGGGCCGGCTGTTTTTTTGATCAGCCCTTCTTGGCGCCGATCTTCTCGTCCCAGATGCGGAAGGCTTCGACCAGTTGCTTCGGCTCCAGCGGAACCTCCAGCGGATTGTTAGCAATCCAGTCGGCATATTCGGGACGGCCGAACTCCTTGATCGTGTCCTGGCTTTCTTGCGGCGCCATCTCGAGGGTGACGTCCTTCACAGCCGGACCCGGATAGAAATAACCGGCATCGTAGGCGATCGCCTGCTGCTTGGGCTGCAGGATGTAGTTGAGCACGTCGATCAGCACGCCGATCTTCTCGTCCGAGACGCCCTTCGGGACGACCGCGTAATGGGCGTCCGTGACCCAATGGAAGCCATCGAGCTTCTGCACCTTCGCCTCTGCTGGAACAATGCCGAGCGCCCGCGGATTGATGTCCCAGCCGGTCGTCGATACGACGATGTCGCGCGTCCCCTCGCCAAGCTCCTTCATCACCTGGCCGGTGCCCGTCGGATAATACTCAATGTGTTCGCCAAGTGCCGCGAGATAGTCCCACGTCTTTGCCCAGCCCTTGGCGGGGTCGCGAGGGTCACTGTCGCCAAGCAGGTATGGCAAGCCCATGAGGAAGGTGCGGCCGGGACCCGAATTGGCCGGCCGAGCATAGATGAAGCGGTTCTTGTTGGCCTTCGCCCATTCAAGCAGCTCCTGCGCCGATTTCGGCGGCGTAGGTACCTTGTCGGGCATATATTCGATGAGTGGGCCTGAGGGGTAGTAGGTGATGACGACGCCCTGATCCTTGGCAAGAGCCTGCATCTTGAAAGCCTGCGGCTGCAGGATCTGTTCGAGGTTAGGAAGCTCCGACTTGTGTGCCTTCAGATCGATCCAAAGCCCCTGATCAAGGCCTGCCGAGAGCGCGTCCGTTCCCGTCAGGACGAGATCGATATCGACTTTACCGGCCGCCTGCTGCGCCTTGATCTTGCCGGGCAACTCAGGTGCCGGTGCCTTTGTGAAGGCGAAGCTGGAAACCCAGTCGGCCTTTTCCGCGGCATAGGCCTCGAACATGCCCTGCGTCAGCGCCAGGTTGCCGGCGACATCAGCAATCGTGACGGTGACGGGGCTTGCCGGTTTCTTGGCCTGCGCAAAGGCCCTCAGCGGCAGCATGGTTGCAACGGCGGCGCCCGCTGCGGTGCCGACGAATGTTCTGCGGGTGACTTTCATCCTGTTTCTCCTCCTCCTGTTGTCGGACGCCGCTAACGCGCTTCAATGCGTCCTCGAGCCGGTCGTTGCAGGACCGGAAGCTTAATCGCCAAATGTGTGAAACCTCTTGAAATGGTTGCCAAAAACACCGTCCTCCTCGGCACGCCTTGGCAGTCGCAATAAATTGATATACTAGTATGCACGATCAAGTCAATGTCAGGGCTCCTTATGCAGGCAGCAGTTGTTTCCGTTCCGACGGCCTTGCCTTTCGAGGCCGAGAGGCCGACGAAGCTTCGCCGCGTGACGAATGCCGGCGCTATCTTCGATCGGCTCTACGCGGATATACTTGCCCTGCGAATCCCACCCGGAATGCTGTTGCAGGAAAAGCGGATTGCCGAAGAGTTCAATGTCTCCCGCACTCCGGTGCGTGAGGCGCTGCTTCGATTGTCAGAGGGCGGGCTTGTCGATATCTATCCGCAGTCCGGCACGGTCGTATCGCGGGTCCCCGTCTCTGCGATCCCGGAGGCGGTGGTCGTGCGCAAGTCGCTTGAAGGAACGACTGTCGAACGCGCCGCCGAAGTAGCCACGGCAGCCGATATCGATCGCCTGAATTCCATCATCTCACGACAGCGATCGCTTGCCGCGCTCGGTGATACGTCCGCCTTTCACGAGGAGGACGAGGCCTTCCACGAGGCCGTCGCCGAGATTGCCGGCTATCCCGGCATCTGGACGATCCTTAAGACGGTCAAGGTGCAAATCGACCGCGCCCGACGACTGACGCTGCCGGTTCTTGGCCGCATGGACAATGTCGTGCACGAACACGGGCTCATTCGCGACGCGATCGCTGCCCACGACGTGGAAGCAGCGCGTGCGGCCATGATGCACCACTTGAGCGCCGTCATTCCCGACGTCAACGAGCTTCGCGCCCAGTATCCCGATTATTTCTGCTGAGCCTGTCAGCGGCAACGACAAGATCCCAAGGAGGAAATGCATGCGCCAGGGTTGGAGATGGTTTGGACCGGAGGCACCTGTAACGCTCGACGAGGTGCGGCAGACCGGTGCGACCAATATCGTTTCGTCCCTGCACCAGGTACCGATCGGCCGCGCCTGGACTGAAGCGGAAGTGCGCGAGCGCCAGGCGATGATCGAAACGACGCCGGCCGGACGCTCGAGCCTGACATGGTCCGTTGTCGAGAGCATCCCGATACCGGATGCCGTCAAGCGTAATGGTGGACGGGCCAAGGCAGAAATCGAGGCCTGGATCGCCAGCCTTGAAGCCGTTGCAGCCTGCGGGATTCCAATTGTCTGCTACAACTTCATGCCCGTTGTCGACTGGACGCGCACCGAACTCGATTATGTCATCGATACCGGCGCCACTGCCATGCGTTTCGATTATGAGAAATTCGCGGTCTTCGATCTCTTCGTGCTTCAACGCGCCGGTGCCGAGCGGCAATACTCCCCTGAGGACATGGCGCGTGCGCGCGCCGTGTTCGATGCGATGACCGAAGCCGAGATTGCAGAGATCACTCGGATCATCACATCCGCCCTACCCGGCTCGACGACCGAACCGCTGACGATCCCGCAGTTCCGTGAAAAGCTCGCAGCTTATAGCGGTATCGACGCCGCCAAGCTGCGCCAGCATCTTATCGAATTTCTTCAAGCAGTGACGCCTGTGGCCGAAGCGCGCGGCGTCAAGCTGACGCTCCACCCGGATGATCCGCCGCGCTCGCTCTTTGGTCTGCCGCGTATCGCGTCGACAGCCGAAGACTATGCGGCGCTTTTTAGTGCCGTGCCCTCGAAGGCGAATGGCATGTGCTACTGCACCGGCAGCCTCGGAGTGCGTGCTGACAACGACCTGCCGGCAATTGCCCGCCGCTTCGCATCGAGAATCCATTTCGCCCATCTTCGGGCAACAAAACGCGAGGGCGACGGACGCAGCTTCCACGAGAGCGCCCATCTGGAGGGAGACGTCGACATGGTTGCAGTCCTGAAGGAACTTGTCGCCGAAGACCGCGGGCGTCGGTCAAACGAAACAATAGTGTTCCGATCTGACCACGGCCATCGCATGCTCGATGATCTCGACAAGACCGTGACGCCGGGTTATCCGGCCATCGGTCGACTGCGCGGTCTGGCCGAGCTTCGCGGCATTCTCTATGCCCTGGGTGCCCAGCCGACGTAATAGTGGATTGCGGCTGCGGTCCTTCGTGGTCTCAAAATCGTGGGTTACAGGTGGAGCGGTCGACCTCTGGAAGGGCAACTGCCCACGCATTTGGAACAAACTTGGGCACAATTCATTTCTCTTCGTGCAGAGAGGAGAAACGATATGACCTACGACCCGAATGATCCGAACCGCAACCCCACGACCGATCACGACCCGCGCACGCCACCGCTGCGCCGCAGCCCTAGCAGCTGGATCGGATGGATTGCCGCGATCGCCGTGATCCTTGTCGCAGCGTTTGCTATCACAGAATGGTTTGACCGGCCGGGCACCGATCCTAACCCGACCGCTTCGACCACTGAATCTCAGCCGATGAAACCACCGGCAGCCCCTATAGCGCCGTCCAGCGAGCCGGCAACGCCCGCCCCGGCCAACCCTTCGACCGGCGGTACGACACAGCAGTAAGCATACTGATAAGCGGAGCCTCACCTCTTGGAGGAGAGGCTCCTCCGGTATCTTTTTTCCAAGCCCCCCCAACCCTTTCTTGTCTCCACGGACAAAGGCGTCGCTCACGGGAGGTCGCGGCTTGAAAGCGCGTGAGGCAAATATCAAGCGCAACCTGTGCAGCGCATGCGGCAAATGCCAATAGCGACCAGTGTGCTTGACGAAACCCGATCATTTCAGTTCGATGGCGCCGGGACAGGCGAAACCTTCATCATGACAGCTCTAAACCCGGTGCATCATCGCGCTGCTGCTGGCATGCGCGGCGCTGCTCGGCGCGCGGATCAGCCTGCGTTCGGCACTCTTTCGGTGCTTGCAGTTGGTTTTCTGGTTGCATCCGCCAAGACGGCCTTCGTCGATGCCGCAAATGAACTGAAGACGTCGGCTGCTCGCCTCGTCCTGCTTGACCGCATATTGACGGCAGTATGGAACTGACACGGCGCAGGCACGCGAGAGGTTTGCGAAGCTGGTAAAGGCTCGTATCGCGCAGGTTTTTGGAGGCGCCAGCCGGCGAGGCTCTCGGGAGGGAAGCAACCGCCTTCCTGGTAGTGCTGACGTTCTGGCTGATCGTGATCTTTCTCACATTCGGCCTTTTGTCGCCCTATAACGGCACGGTCATATCAATCATTGTCGCTTGCGCTCTGTCTGCCGGAGGTGCGGTGTTCATCGTCAACGATATGGCCCACCCTTGCGGAGGCCTGATCTATGTTTCGGATGAGCCTTTGCGTATCGCCCTGTCGCGGATGGGGCGCGGTTGATCGCCCCGCAGCAGTCGGTCTCAACACACAGCGTGGATCAGTGCGTCGCCGCGCGCTTCTTGGAGGCCGCGAGAATGTAGTCGTCGGCAATATCCGCGATCGCCATGGCGATTTCGGTCGACGAGAAGCCGACCAGTTTTTCGCCCTGAATGATCTGGTATACGGCTTCCTCTATCTTTTCACGGCAGGCAGAAAGCCTGTCGGCGTGGCTGATAACTATAGGACGTAATTCCATGGCACTTACCCCCGGTCGATGCGGCACACACGTTCTTGATGTGCGTTGAATGTTGATTTTGGTTAAGCAAGTGAAGGTCGCGACATCCGTGATGTTATTGAACGATGCCCCACTATCGCGATTTCAGCTAAAAAGCCGCCTACAGCCTCCGCAAAGACGGCGCCAAAGCTTCAACTTAACCGTGCCTGGACTATAGTCACAAAAATCTGGAACAGCTTGTGAAATCGACGTGACACTACCATGGATAGAGCATTCGAAATATATACTGCCCAAGGTCGGCAATATTTGCAGAGATCTTGCTTCTCGATGCATCGGGTCTGGCTGAATTTCCCCGGCGTCGGTAAAAATCGCAACGCCACAGCAAAATGTGTTGGCATCAGCAATTAGCTTCTTGAATAAATTTACTCTTGGTTGTATTTTTTGTAAATCTCATCATAATGCCAGTCTGACACGAGGAAACGGGGGATGCCATGAAGGCCAAAACTCCAAACGCTATTGATGCCTATGTGGGTGAGCGTGTCAGGTTAAGGCGGAAGCTACTTGGTTTGAGCCAGGTTAGCCTATCGGAATCCTTAGGCATTACGTTCCAACAGCTGCAAAAATACGAAAAGGGCGTCAACCGCATAGGCGCGAGCCGGCTGCAGCGCATTGCAGAAGTCCTTGGCGTGCCTATCGGCTTCTTTTTCGATGAACAGACGGCGCAGACAGCGGGCCTGCGGTTGAGCGCCGATACCGACGAAGTTGCGCATTTCATCGCTTCGAAGGAAGGTCTGGCGCTGACGCGGGCCTTCATCGCGATCGAAGATCCGAATGTTCGTCGAAAGCTGCTGGCCCTTGCAAGGAGCCTTGGCTCCACGCAATCGGTCACGGATGAGCGTGAGGGCTGGGAACGGGTGGACGAAACAAGAGGATAGCCGGTGCTGCGTCTCCAAACATTTGGCGAACTGCGTCTGACGGATGAGGCGGGCAATGCCGTCGGCTATCCCGCCAAGGCGCTGTTGACGATGGCCTATCTCTTCACATGCACGGGGCACGCCCTCACCCGCCAAGAGGTCGCTGCGTTCCTATGGTCGGATGCCGAGCCCGATCAGGCCGGCCTCAATCTGCGTAAGCTCATCTCCCGTATTCGCCAGATCGATGACAGTGAGGCCGCGCCACTTAAGATTACCTCAGCGTCGATCGAACTGCAGGCGGGCCTCCTTTCCGTTGATGTTGAGATATTCGATGAGGCAAGGCCGCTGATGGATAGGCTGAAAGCCAGCAGCGACCTACTTCAGCGTGATTTCGCCGGCAATGTTCGCTCAGCAAGCAAGGCGATCGACAGCTGGATCGCGCGGGAGCAGCGCAGCCACAGGGTCAAGTTGCGGCAGATGCTCTTGGAGGCGGCGCCGTCTGCACAGGGCGCCGACGACTACCGAACTGTCTCCGGCGCTGCCTTGCAGTTGCTCGAGCAGGACCCAAGCGACGAGCCGCTTCGGGCGATCCTTCGCGGACTGCCTGGCGTTGCTGGCCCGGACGTGCTGGCGCTGAGCGACAGGCAAACGCGGAACTATGTGGTACCGGCGGAGGTGCAGAATGCAAACCGCCTGGAGCCCGAACCCCGGCCTGCGTCGAGCCTGCCGCGCCTGGTTTTGCTTCCTCCGACATCACAGGGCGGCGTCGTGGGGCTCTCGCTTGCCGGTGCGCTGATCGAGGATGTCACGATCGAGTTATGTGCGCTCAGGAACATTTCCATCGTCGCACCGCATACAGCCGAGCAAATTCGCCGCGACTCCGACAAAGCCGCCGTTATCGCTCGTCACTCTATCTCCTATCTCCTTGATACGAGACTTTCAGGCGAAGGTCTGTATGCTCAGCTTGTCTATTTTCCCACCGATGAAATCATCTGGGCGACCCGCTTTCCCATGACCGCTGCAACGCTGCCGACCCAGCGACGGCTCATTGCTGAGCACCTATCATCCTCTGTCGCGGATGAACTTGCCAGGAACGAGCAAGCTCGGCTGAGCTTGGAAGCCAATCCGCAGTGCTATCACGCCTATCTCGTTGGTGCGAGCCTTATGGGCAAGCTGACGTTGCCGCACATTCGCAGGGCGAGAGCGGCGTTCAAGGAGGCGTTGAAATACAATCAGGACTTTTCGCCGGCGTTTACCGGCCTGGCACGGACCTATACCAGCGAGTGGCTGGTGACGGCCCAGGGCAATGAGGAACTGTTGGGCCTTGCTGAGCAGAATGCGTTGAAGGCAATAGAGCGCGACGATGGTTTCGCCAGCGGCTACCGCGAACTCGGCGTGACAAAGCTCTATCTCGGCGACGTTGACGAGAGCGTGGCAGCCCTTAGCCACGCGGAGGAACTGAGCCCGCATTTTGCCGACGTGATCTACAGCCACGCTGACACGCTGGTGCATGCCTCACGTCCGAAGGAGGCGTTGACAAAGATCCAGAAGGCGATCTCGCTGAATCCCTTATCCCCGGACAGCTATCTTTGGTGTGCCGCCGGCGCAAGCTATTTTCTCGAGCAGTACGACGACGCCATCGCCTATGTGGAAGCCATGAAGGACAAGGCGCCGGCCCACCGCATTGCTGCTGCGAGTTGTGCAATGATTGGCGATCGCAGGCGTGCGCAGTTCTATCGGCAGCGTGCGGAAACGCTGAACCCGGTCTTCGATGTAGAAAAATGGCTCTCGGTCGTGCCCTTCAAGGAGCAATGGCAGAAGGATCTCTACAGAGAGGGGCTTTTGAAAGCTGGATTTTGACACCAACGAAAGGGAACATCATGTCAAGGGCAGTTGTATTTGGTATCGCAGGGGATGCGACGCTTTGGATTGCGGATCTCGACGCGGGAACCGTCAAGCAACTCGATGCCGCAGCCGGTGAACTGGCGAAGGTTGCCGACCTGCGCAAGGCGGGCGCCACCGTCGTCAAGAAGGTGGACTTCGCGGTTGCGGTCTCGACCGCGAAAGCGGCGTTCTCCGGTCACGTCGAAAGTTGAGAGCGCACGCTGACCGCGCGTAGACTTGCCGCCTATTGCGACCGCACGGTTCCACCATCCGAAACCCTTTTTCGAACCGCGCCATTTCTTGCGGATTTCGGCATAACCCGCGTCGCCCGCCACACCGGTCTGGACAACATCGGCATCCCAGTGTGGTGTGCTTATGTCCCAAACGGGCGTTCCGTTGCGATCGCACAGGGTAAGGGGTTGACGGATGACGACGCCAAGGCTTCGGCCGTCATGGAAGCGCTGGAGCGCGTCGTTGCCAACAGACCAGCCGTTCCGACGTTACGCACGTCGGCTCGTGATCTGCGGGCAGCGGGTTTTGCTTTTGATACGCTTGCCTGCCTGATCGGCCGTCACGAGGGCGATATTCGGCTGGATGAACCGGTTGACTGGGCGCTCGGCAAGGATCTCCTGACCGATCGGGAGATTTATGTTCCCGTCGATGCGGCGCTTCTGGATCGAACGCGCCGCAACCGCTTCTGGATGTCGTCCGATGGCCTCGCCTCCGGCAATACCCCGCAGGAGGCCGTTTTGCACGCGGTTCTGGAGCGTATCGAGCGCGACGCATATTGCCTTTGGCAGATCGGAAGCGAAGCGGATCGGTTAGCGCGTTGTATTGATCCGGTGAGCTTCAATGATCCACTGGTGGATGAACTCGGGTCAAAGATTGAGGCGGCAGGGCTGGCCATGCGACTGTTTGACATGACGAGCGACATTGCCGTTCCCTGTGTCACGGCCGTACTCGGGCCCTCGAAGCGACGCGACAGCAACATTCGCTTTGTTGAAGTGACGGGAGGCAGCGGCGCGCACCCGTCGCCTGTTCGGGCGGCCGTTCGGGCAATGACCGAGGCCGTTCAATCGCGGATCACCTACATCAGTGGCGCACGCGATGACTTGTCGCAGGACGTGTTTCAAAGGCTCGCGCCCCCCGAGACCGTACGCGCCCTCGATGCCATGCCGGTCGTTTGCAACGTTATTGCGGCCTCACAGCGGCACGGCGTCGGACCGCACCTCGATGAGGTCCTCAATGCTTTGCGTGAGCGAGAAATCGCGCCAGTCATCGCGCTACCGCTCAGCGATCGTGCTCTTCCGTTCCATGTCGTTAAAGTCTTCATTCCCGGGCTCGAAAATCCCGAGGGCGCTCGGGCGCGTCGCTTTGGCGCCCGCGCGATAGCAAAGGCGGTGTTCTCATGAAAGTCGTCTTTGTCGAGCCGAGCCTTTCTGACGCAGCAGATCTCGTGGGTGATGAGATCACCATATGCCCGCCTGCCGTCCAAGGCGACGTGCTGGCCGCTGTGCAAAAGGGTGCGCGGGTGATCGGTGTCATCGATGGCGGCTTCGAATATACAGCGCCCGTGTGGCACAAGGAAATCCTCTATGCACTTTCGCGACAGGTCCGCATGTTCGGAGGTGCAAGTATGGGCGCGCTACGCGCTGCCGAATGTGGGATCTTCGGTATGGTCGGCGTTGGCCGCATCTACCGCGAGTATGCAACGGGGGTGACTGTCGACGACGCCGATGTAGCGCTACTGCATGGACCGATCGAGTTAGCATACAAGGCGTTGACCGTTCCATTGGTCAATGTCAGGGCGACTCTCGATGCGTTAGAGAGCGGGCAGATGCTCAGGCATGAGCATCGCGTGGAGCTCGAAAAAGCTGCGGGTAATTTGTTCTTCAAGATGCGAACCTGGAGCGCGATCGTGGAAAGTGCGGATGTTTCGGCAGAGAAACAGGCGTTGCTGTCGCTGCTGCGATCGAACGAGGTCGATCAGAAGCGTGCCGACGCTCTCGCCGTTCTTGATGCGGTTCTTTCGGCAGACGATCACCCCCCGTCCCTGAGCGAACGAGCGTGGCAATTCAACGAGACTTTTGTCTTGGCGGAAAAACAATAATTTGGAGATTGCGGCACGGAATGCAACAAGAAGGTGTGTCACGTGTTTTTCACGGGCCTTTTGCGCGTGTGCTGAATATTCTCTCGCCTGTTCGAGGGGAGAACAGAGATGAGCGCAGCATCGACAGACAGACAGATCGACCTGGCTAGCAGTGAGCGATCTTCAGACGAGTTGGATGAACTCGTCGCCCTGGCGCGCATGATCGCTTACGCAAAATATGCGGCCGAAGATGTTGATCTGGTGGGCGCAATGCACTGTCTCGGCCTGGCGCTCAACGAGGTTCTGCGTGAAATTGGCGACGGTCCGCATGAGGGATTGGCGGATGTGTTGTTTTCAAACAGGACGTCGTCCTTGAACTGACATGACCCGCACGGGCCGGGGCCGGCGTGGCGTGCGCCGGCCTATGTCAGTTTTTTCGAATAGACACAGAGCTTCTCGGACTGCTGATAGTCATTGCTCTTGTAGTACTCCGCAACGCCGCCGGTGCTGCGAGAGACGAGCCACACGTGCACATAACCCATGATGCGCGCTTCCTCCTCTAATCGATTCAATAGCCGGGACCCGATTCCGCAGCGCTGGTGCTGCGGCCTTATCGCTATTTCCGCAACGTGAATCCCGCGACCCATCACAGATGTGTGCGGGAGGCCGAAGGCGAAGCCTATCGGCCGCTCTGCGTCGGATGCCGCGACAGCCATGCACATCGGCGTCGTTGTCAGTTCGTCTATGCGAAAGATTGCGTTCTGGATGGACCATTCTTCGTGCCAGGGCGGCTTGGCGTAGGCCTGAACGATGATATCGGCGCTCTGGAGCGCCTCGTCCCGGGTCATGCGTCGATAAATGATCGGCATCTATTCACTGTCGCCACCGTTGCGCATGACACGCTTTGTGGCGCCTTCCTGTTCATTCTACCCCACGACGTTAAAGCACAGGCCTGACGGGCCGTGTTGTGACTTCATCGTGACACGCGCTTTGCGCGAAGGCCGACGCTGAAACGACGGGGTTTTTTGCTTCGTGTATTCGCATCTGCACGCCAACGTTGAACTCGACGGCGTGCTGCGCGGAACGATGTCGGCGGCCTCTCCTTGACACCAAACGAAAGTGACTTAATCTAATCGTCGGATCTGGATGCTCGATGTGTGGAGGCAATGGGCTCGGACCGGATCCTGACCAGGGAGGAAATAGGGTGAGGAACAAGGCAATCACGCTTGCACTTGCTGCCAGCACGATGTTCACGCTGCCGCAGCTCAGTATGGCCCAAGACACCATCACAGGTGACATCGTCGGCAAACCCGATGCGCCAAATAAGATGGTTTTCCGCATGACCACGGATGGCCCGCGCAACAACGAACCGGCTTATGCGCAAGGCTATAGCAAACTGTTCAACGACTTCATTGCCAAGCGTCCCGATTGGCAAATCGAGCTGCAGATGATGTCCGGCGACATCGGGCAGGAGCAAGCGCGCATGCTCGAGCAGGCGAAGTCGGGTCAGGCTCCGGACTGCGCAGCGGTCGACTCCTTCGTGCTGCCGCTGTTTAAGAAGGCCGGCGTCCTTCAATCCTTCTCGCCCTACTTCAGCAAGGATGAGATTGCTCAACTGTTTCCATTTATCCGTGATGGCATAACTGGCGCCGATGGCAACATCTATGCGTGGTGGTGGTCGACGGATCTGCGTGTCCTCTATCGCAATAAGGAAATCGTTCCGGATGCTCCCCAGACATGGGATGAGCTGAAGAAGGCGGCATTGTCATCTGTCGAACAGGGCATGGAAGGCATTCTGTTCAATGGTAGCCGCTACGAAGGAACGACCTTTGACTGGCTGGCGAATTTCTGGGCACAGGGCGGCAAGCTGGTCGATGACCAGGGTAAGCCAATCTTCGGCGAAGGCGAAAACCGCGAGAAGTTCATCAAGGCCGTCAACTACTATCGCGGCCTGGTTGAGTCCGGGGCGGCGCCAAAGCGCGTCGCGACGCTTGGCAGCTACGACGACTTCAATGCTGCCGCGGCGGCGGGCACGACGGCACTCTTCGTCGGTGGCAACTGGCAATATGCCCAGCTGAAGACGGCCCTCGATCCGGAAGAATTCGCGAAGTGGAGTTTCTCTCCGCTTCCCGGACCGACGGCGGATCTGCGCTCGACCGGTACGGGCGGCTGGACCGTCGCCGCGTTCAGCAAAGACCCGGCCAAGATCAAGGTCTGCGCTGACCTTGCCCGCGAGGTCTATATGGGCCCGGCCAACGCGCTGCAGGAGCAACTGCCCACACGCGCTGACCTCTACGACAAGTACGAGGTCTTTTCGAGCGAGGCAAACAAGACATTTGCTGCCGCCCTCAAGGTTGGCCAGGCAAGACCCGGGGCGCCGGTCTATCCGGAGATCTCGAACCAGATCCAGATCATGATGGGAAAGGTGTTGACAGGCACACAGGCGACGGAAGCCGCAGTGGACGAGGCTTTCAGCGCTTCGCTCAGCGCCTTCAAGCGAAGCTGAGCGAGCGATCGGTGGCGCAGAGCCCCTCATCTGCGCCACCGGTCACGACTGGACGTCATCCTTCTTGGACAATGGACCGGACTGACCGATGATGAATGCTAGCGTTGCGGCCGAGCGTCCCCAACGGTTCGGAATAGGTATACCGCGCCGGCGCAATCCATCGCCCCTGCCCTGGCTCGTTCCGCTCATTCTCGTGCTCGGCATCTTCTACCTCTATCCTCTGATCGACGTGTTCCGTTTTGCATTCACCAATGTTTCGCTCGTCGGCGCTGATGAGCAATACACGCTGCAAACCATCATCCACACGCTGTCGAGGCCCGAGCTCGTCCAGATCCTTTGGGTGACCTTCGTATTCACGGCGTCAAGCGTCGTCGCGCAACAGGTGCTCGGCTTCTTCATCGCTCAGGTGGTTGTGCGCAGCGAGGATCGTGGTCTGTTTGGATCCACCATCGTGCGAACAACGGCGCTTGTCGCATGGGTCGTTCCCGGCATCGCCGGCGGCATCATCTGGAAGATGCTGTTCAACGAAGCGCCGTTTGGCGGGCTGAACAGTCTGCTGCGGATGGTGGGGGCTGCGCCGGTACAGTGGCTTTCCGATCCCGATATGGTCATGTGGTCCGTCGTCATTTCCAACGTCTGGCGCGGCACAGCCTTTTCGATGGTCGTCATGTATGCGGCCATTAAAGCGATCGATCCCGAACTTTACGAGGCGGCCGAGATCGATGGCGCCAATGCCCGCCAACGCATGATCTATATCACCTTGCCGCAGCTACGCACTGCGATCCTGGTCAACATGATCCTTATCACCATCCAGACGCTGAATACGTTCGACGCCATCATCTCGCTGACCGGCGGCGGACCTGGACGGGCAACCGAGGTGCTTTCGCTCTACACATTCAATGTCGTGTTCCGCAATTATGATCTCGCGGCCGGCGCTGTGTTGTCTATCCTAATGCTGTTAATCAGCCTTGGCCTTGCGCTTGTCTATGCGCGTTTCCTGCCACGGGGAGAGCCGGTATGAGAACCTCACGTCAGGATCGGCTGGGCGATCTCTTCAGCTACGTGTTTCTGGCCGTCACCTTCCTGTTTTTCGCCTGGCCGCTGCTATGGCTGCTGTCGCTCGCGCTCAGGACGCGAAAGGAGGTGTTTTTGGGCGTCAGCCGGTTCATTCCGAAAGCCCCGACGCTGGATAACTTTACGACCATTTTGTCTTCCGACAAGTTTGCTGGATATCTCTGGAACGCTTTGATCCTGTCGACATCAAGTGCCATTGGTTGCCTTGTCGTGGCGTTGCCGGCTGCTTATGCGTTTTCGCGCTTCCCGTTCCGTGGGAAAGGCCCATGGATGATGATCCTGCTCGCCTTCCAGATGATCTCGCCACTCGTCATCATGGTACCGCTCTATCGCTACATGGCCGCAATCGGTTTGACGGACAACCACTTCGGCGCAACCATGGTCTATATCGCGCTTGCCGTGCCGATGGTGACCTGGATCCTGAAGGGTTTCATCGACGGCATCCCGCGCAGCCTCGACGAGGCGGCGCTGATCGACGGATGCAGCCATTTCGCGGTCTTCTGGCGCATCATCCTGCCCCTATCGACACCCGGTATCGCATCGGCCTTCATCATCACTGTGATCGCGGGTTGGTCGCAGTTCCTCGTACCGTTCCTTCTGATCAGCAAGGAATCCCTGATGCCGATTGGTGTCGGGATCTTTCAATATGCCGGGACGCAGAATGATTCCTCCATTCAGCTTCTGGCGGCCGCCTGCCTCGTATCGGTCGTTCCCGCGATCGTTGCCTTTCTTTCTCTCCAACGGCTCATCCTCGGCGCAATGACGGCAGGTGCCGTCAAGGGCTGATCTTTGTTTCAAATCGCAGGATTATCATTATGACGCTTACGCTGCTCCAACGTCTTGAACGTATCCGCGTCCGTGCTGCGGAACTCGAATACTGGCGCTCGCGCGAAACGGTCCAGGTGGATGGCTGGACCTTTGGCGCAGAGCCAATTGCCATCGGGGCGCCCTGGCCGCGCAGCGACGGTACCGTTCATTTTGCCGCGCGTGCCAGACTGCCCCGGCATTGGCCGCTGGAAGATGCCCGCCTTTTGCTCGACCTTGGCGGGGAAAGCCTGATCACGATCACCGATGAGGCGGGCAATGAAAAGAGGCTTGGTCTCGATCCCTATCACCGCGAATTTCTCCTCCCCTCCCGCGACATCCAAATTCGATCGGAGACGGTGGCACGCCTGCCGTTCGGCGAGCCGGTACGCGCTCCGAAACTGGAGCGCGCGGCGCTGATCTGGCTGGATAGGGCGGTTGACAATCTCTGGCTGCTTCTGCGCCAGATCTGCGAGGCTGTCGATATTCTCGACCAGCACGACGTTGTTCCGCATCTGCTTGATGTCGCCGAGGAGGCGATGCGCGGCCTGGAATGGCCGTCGGCAACCGCTGCCTATGTTGCCCGCACGGCGCCTTCCCCAATGCAGCAGAAGATCTGGCAGCTGCCGCCATTGGAGGCGGCACCGGAAGGGCTCAATCAGGCTGAGCGCGCCAGCGTGGTATCCGCCTATGAGACGCTGCTTGCACAGCTGATGCAACTGCGTGAACGGTTCCCGCCACAGGGCGAGATCGCGCTGACGGGACATGCGCATATCGATCTTGCCTGGCTCTGGCCCTATGGCGAAACGCGGCGAAAGATGCGCCGAACATTCCATACCGCGCTTTCCCTAATGGAGCAGTCATCCGATTTTCGTTTCAACCAATCGACCGCGCATTACTACGCGCAGATCGCAGAGGACGATCCGGCACTTTTGGAGCGGATTATCGAGCGCGCCAAACAAGGCAAGTGGGAGACAGTGGGCGGCATGTGGGTGGAGCCCGATACGAACATGCCGACCGGCGAAAGCCTCAGCCGGCAGATTCTCTATGGACAGCGCTATTTCGAGAAGACATTCGGCGTTCGCCACAGCGTTTGCTGGTTGCCTGACTGCTTCGGCTTTTCCGGCGCCCTGCCGCAGCTGTTGCGCCAGGGCGGCATGAACAGCTTCTTCACGATCAAGGTCAACTGGTCGGAAACCAACAAGTTCCCTTCCGATCTCTTCTGGTGGGAGGGCCTTGATGGGAGTCGGGTTCTTGCCCATACGTTCGACAATCCGATGCATGGCTATAATGGCTTCGTACGACCAGATTGCTTTGTTCCGACCTGGCGGAATTTCAAGGACAAGGACAAGCACGACACCACCCTGCTTGCGGTCGGTTACGGCGATGGCGGCGGCGGCGTCACACCCGAGATGATCGTGCGCGAGGAGCAGCTGCGGGCATTTCCCACCCTGCCGAAGGCGCGGTGGACAAAGGTCGACGACTTCTTCAAAGGCGCGCATGAAAGCGCGACCAAGAAGGACTTGGCAACCTGGCGCGGAGAGATATATCTCGAGCTGCATCGCGCGACCTTGACCAGCCAGAGCGTGGTAAAGCGACTGCACCGCAAGGCGGAGCGCAGTCTCAGTACCGCCGAGACCTTGTTTGGACTGGCCCACCTGTTGGGTGCCGACCAGCCCAAATCGATGGAGCCCGAGTGGCGCGTCGTCCTGAAGAACGAGTTCCACGATATTCTGCCGGGTTCGTCGATCGCGGAGGTCTACGTCGATGCCGCCAACGAACTCGAAACGGTTGTCGCCAAGGGCAAGGCAGCCCAGGCGAAGGCGATGGAGGCAATCGCCAAGCAGTTGCCGGCGGGCACCGGAAACAACCTGCTCGTTGTCAATCCATCCCTGTCAGCGCGGCCGGTGCGGCTAACGCTTCACGACGGAACCATTGTCTCCTCCGAAACAGTGATCGCGCCGCTCACCATCGCCGTTTTCGGTGCGGAAGCGCTCCAGCCTGCGCCTGGGCTTTCCGTCAGCCGCGAGCATCTCGAAAATGCTGTCCTTAAGGTCACCTTGGCCAAGAATGGCTCGATCGCGAGCATTGTTCACAAGCCGACGGGCCGCGAAGCCTTGCAGGACGGTGGCAACCGTCTGTTCGTCTATCCGGCAGACAAACCTCGCAATTGGGATGCGTGGGATGTCGAGGAGGATTACGCCGCGCGCGGCGAAGAGATCACCACACTCGACAGCCTCCAGGTGATCGACAACGGACCGAACCGCGTGGCGATCAAGATTGTCAGGACGTGGCGGCATTCGCGCATCACGCAAGTGCTGTCGCTTGGCGCCAACGCACGGCGGCTCGATATCGAAACCGAGCTCGATTGGCATGACCGTCGTGCCTTCCTGCGTACGCAGACGGGGGTGGCCGTCCGCAACGCGCGCGCAACCTGCGAATGCGCCTATGGCGTGGTCGAGCGGCCAACGCACTCCAATACCTCGTGGGACCAGGCGATGTTCGAAGCACCGGCGCACCGGTTTGCCGATCTTTCGGAACCGGGCTTCGGCGTGGCCATACTCAACGACGCCAAGTATGGACATAGCATTCGTGGCAATGTCCTTGGTGTTTCGCTCCTTCGTTCGCCGATCTATCCCGATCCGCTTGCCGATGAGGGGGTGCAAGCGTTCACCTATGCGCTTATGCCGCACGACGGCACCTGGTACGACGGTGGCGTCCGGGAGGAAGCCGAAGACCTGAACCAGCCACTCTTGGCACTACCCGTGACAGGACGCGCGATCGGCAACTGGCAACCACTTGGGGTGACGGGGATCGATGCGGCGCTCTCGGCTATAAAACCTGTGGAAGACGGCGACGGACTGATCGTGCGCGTCTACGAACCGGCCGGTCGCCGCGGAGCATTCGATCTAAAGCTCCCATCCAATTGGCGCAACCAAGGAACCGTCAGCATCCTGGAAGAACCGATGGCCGACACGCCGACGACAGGGTTGATGCCCTTCGAGGTCAAGAGCTGGCGAATTGCAAGAGCTTGAATAGCGGAATGGCGCAAAGGGGCTGGCATTGGTCCCTTTTCCAATTGGATCCGATCACATAGTCTTGCGCAAGCTTGGGTGTGCGGAGGGAGGCGGAACGTGTTGGTGTCGGGCTCGAACACGGAGCAGGCGGCGGCCGCGAACCGGGCCATGATCCTTTCCGCGATCCACCGCGGGGGTCCGATTTCGCGCACTGAACTTGCCGCGCAATCGAGGCTCACCAAACAGGCAGTGACGCGCATTGTCGAGCGCCTGCTCGACGATGGCCTCATCATGGAGGCACGGCGTCGACACGGCTTGAGAGGGCAGCCTGCCATCGAATTGGAGATCGATCCAGAAGGCGTCTTCTCGATCGGCGCGAATGTCGATCGAGATCACCTGACGATCGTTGCTGTCGACGCCGTCGGCACTGTCCGTGGGCGCATCCACCATGAGCGACGCTTTCTGTTGCCGGACGATTTTGTCGCGCTCATGAGCGACGCGCTCTCGTCGTTTCGTCGTCGCAAGATCATTCAGGAAAGCCGGCTCGCAGGTATCGGCCTTGCCATTCCCGATTGGCTCGGCGAGGTGCCGGTGATTGGCTTCCCGCCAGAGTACCGTCGTTGGAATGGCTATGACGTTCGCGGCGCTTTGGAGGCTCTCTCCGATCATCCGGTCTTTATCGACAACGATGCCAATGCCGCCGCGCTCGGTGAGATCGAGTATGGTCTTGGCACCGAGATCGACAGCTTCTTCTACATTCTCGCAAATGCTTGCCTCGGCGGCAGCTTGGTGATCGACGGCGTCCGGCATAAGGGGGCAAGTGGTATCGGCGGCGAGATCGGCTGGCTGCCTGTTGTTTTTGATGAGGGTCCCTTTGCCGGCAGCACCCAACCGCTCGGCGAGATGTTCTCGCTCTTCATCCTGCTCGACTATTTGCAGCAAAAAGGCGTCACGGCGACGACGCCATCCGACCTTCTGGAGCTCGACGAGACGGGCCGCAATCTTGTCAGTGCATGGTTGCGCAAGGTCAGCATCAAGATAGCGCAGGCGGTGGTCAACATAGGCATGATCGTCGACCCCGAAGGGGTGCTTATTGGTGGCCGCTTTCCTGTTCGCCTGATCGACGAACTTCTCCTTTATGTGCATGAGGAAATTGCCCGTCTCGGTGCCCAGGCCCCCTCCCTACACCGGGCGGCAGGATCAGAGGACGCCGCAGCACTTGGCGCGGCCGCAATTCCCCTTGCCCACCGACTCGGGCTTCCGTCCGCGGAACCGGAGCAGCGGCTTCGCAATCCGCTTGGGGGACATCCTTTGCAGGCGCTGGACTTGGTGCCTGCGTAGCGACTGCGTCAGTTGTCTGGTGTTATTCTCGCGTGTCCGGCAATGTCATTGCGTCCAGTGGTCGCAAGGCGGCGCCGGCAGTGACACCCGCCCAGGGAAGCGTCGCGCGCCTGACCTGTTGAATCCAGGGTGCAATGACAAGGTCGCGGATCTTGTCGTCACGCTCCCGCGACATGCGCTCGACCACGGCATCCAGGACGTCCTCGGGCAAGGAGCCGCCGATGAGGATGGCACCGGGGGCTATAAAGCCCGAAACAGCGAGCACTGCCTCATGCAGATGACGGGCCGCGGTCGCGACCCAACGATCCCTGTCGGCCGGGCCTGAAGCGAGACAGCGTTCCAGGGATTTGAGCGTTGCCACCTCGTCGAGACTTGCCCCGTCGACGCCTGAGCGCATTTCGCCGATCTGTCCGGCGCGGCCATGGATGCCTCGGAATACCCTGCCCCCAATCAGAAGACCGGCACGCACCGAGCAATCGATGAGGATCATGACCAGCCCGCCTTCCCGGTCGCCAGTCCCCAGCGCGCGCTCGGCTTCGATCGCGGCCTCCGTGTCATCCAGGAAAACGGGTTCTTCGCTCTGTCTCGCCAGGGCGCTTTTTATCTGATGGCGATCCATGAAGGCGCCGGGCGAGGTTGCGACACCGCAGCCTACCAGCTTGCCGAGACCGGCTGTTCGGCGCAAATCGGCGGCCGTGGCGACGAGATCATCATGCGTATCGAAAGATTGCTGGCGGACGATCTCGCCGGCAAAGTCCATCAGGATGATTTCGCCATCATGCTTGCCGATCCGCACGCCGAGAGAAAAGGCGGCTTCGCTGCGCAAGCCAAACTCCGCCGCAGTGTAATGTCCTGTGGTCGAGCGCTTGCGTTCGCTGACAAGGCCGGCAAGTGCAAGGCGACGGACAATTCCGGTGATTGCAGGTTCGGTCAGACCAAGTTCTTTGGAAAGCTCCCGACGCGTCAGTGGGCCGCGGCGCCGAAGGAGCCTAAGGGTCGTGCGGGAATTATGCTCGGCGATGTCAATTGGACTGATTCCGGGACGATCATCGTGTCGGAGCCGCTGCCTGGCTACGCCAGAGATCGAATGGCGCCGTGGTGTTTTCACAAGCAACTTCCCATACAACTGCCGCAGCCGCGATCAATCACGCGCACAGGTAAATCTATCCGCCAATTTCCCCCCCGCAGCAAGAACCGATGGCATCTGCTCGGGCACCAAATTGAGCTCGACGGCGCTTCGCGGGTCTCAGCGAGTGGGTGATGAGCCAAGTGTCGCAATATTGCGACACTTGGCTCATCACAATGCTCGTCCCGGATGGCTCGACCGGTCGTCCGAGAATTGCCAAAGCCATGGCTTTGCGCCAAGGTGGCCGTAGAATTGGTTGGAGGAGCCAATGCGTGAACTCGCTGCGCATGCGGACCACGTCTATTCGTGCACTCAACGGGATTCCGCTGTCGCAAACTCATCGATCGTTGCGTCCTGGAGGCGATGCATTGCCATGCATAGGCTTGCCCCGGAGCAGATGCGGGTGCCACTTCGCCTTTCCGATGAGGAGTTAAGGAGCGCTCGGCAAGCCTCCGAAAATCTCATCGCCGACGCTTCGTCTGAACTTGATCGTCTATCTGCGACAGTGGGCAAGAGCGGCTGTTGCCTGATCTTGACCGACAGCAATGGCGTTGCGCTCGAACGCCGCGGGGTGGCGGGCGATGACAAGCATTTTCATGAATTGGGCCTCTGGACAGGTTCCGTCTGGACCGAAGCCAGCATCGGTACGAATGGCATTGGCACGGCCATCGCTGACGGGCGTTCTGTCGCGATCCTGCGGGATCAACATTTCTTCTGCTCGAACATCACTCTGAGCTGTACAACGGCGCCAATCCGCGACCACCGCGGCCAGCTGGCGGCCGCACTCGACATATCGACGTGTCGCGACGACGTCAACGAGGTCACGCTCGGGTTCCTTGGCCAGATGGTCCGTGACGCGGCCCTGCGCATCGAAATCAATCTGTTCAGAAGCGCCTTTGCCGGGGCCCGCTTCCTCATGGTGCCTGCCGCGAGCAATCCGACCGCAGCGCTCCTAGCTGTCGACCGGCATGACCTCGTTCTCGGCGCTACCCGCGCTGCGCGTCTGGCCCTAAAGCTAGACGACAGCCGCATTGCGGCGGGCCTGCCTGCCGCCGATGCGCTTCAGGAGCAGAGTATCTCCGCAGACGAGGATCTCGTCGAGGCAGAACGGGCAGCCTTGCTGCGTGCCCTTTCCCGTTCTAGCGGAAACGTTTCACAAGCTGCCGTGGCGCTCGGCATCAGCCGGGCGACGCTGCATAGGAAGATGAAGCGACTCAATCTACACTGACTGCGTTGGCGCCTCTCTGTCGCAGAGTTGCGACAGTGTGCGCTGCGGTACTCTTGGCGGCAGCTTTCTGCCGCTGCAAAACGCGCGCAGATTTCCTCTCACCGGTTCGCTCTCGAACCCGGACCTTTTCAAGGGAGGATCACATGCTGCATCAGAAAATCATCGAGTCGCCGTTCAAGACGAAATACGGCAACTTCATCGGCGGAGAATGGCGCGAGCCGATCGAGGGACGTTACTTCGACAACACCACGCCCGTTACTGGCGGCAAGCTGTGCGAGGTGGCCCGCTCCAGTGAACTGGATATCAATGCCGCACTCGACGCTGCCCACGCTGCCAGAGAGAAATGGGGCCGGACTTCGGCTTCCGAGCGGGCCAACATTCTTATGAGGATCGCCCAGCGCATGGAGGATAAGCTTGAACTCCTGGCGCAAGCCGAAACATGGGACAATGGCAAGCCGATACGCGAGACGATGGCCGCCGACATCCCCTTGGCGATCGACCACTTCCGATATTTCGGCTCCTGCATTCGTGCCCAGGAAGGTTCGATTGGCGAGATCGACCACGACACGGTCGCCTATCATTTCCATGAACCGCTCGGTGTCGTCGGCCAGATCATTCCCTGGAACTTCCCGATCCTGATGGCTGCCTGGAAGCTCGCTCCGGCGCTCGCTGCGGGCAACTGCGTCGTCATCAAGCCCGCCGAGCAAACGCCGGCCTCGCTTCTCGTCTGGGCAGAACTCGTCGGTGATCTGCTGCCGCCTGGCGTCCTCAACATTGTCAACGGCTTCGGCCTTGAAGCCGGCAGACCGCTCGCCTCCAGCCCGCGCATCGCCAAGATCGCCTTTACCGGTGAGACGACGACCGGCCGCCTGATCATGCAATACGCCAGCCAGAACCTCATTCCGGTCACCCTCGAGCTCGGTGGCAAATCGCCAAACATCTTCTTTGCCGACGTCATGGCCGAAGACGACGACTTCCTCGACAGGTCGCTGGAAGGTTTTGCAATGTTCGCGCTGAACCAGGGCGAAGTCTGCACGTGTCCCAGCCGCGCGCTCATCCAGGAATCGATCTACGATCGCTTTATGGAAAAGGCCGTCAAGCGCGTCGAAGCCATCAAGCAGGGAAACCCCCTCGATACGGCGACGATGATCGGTGCCCAGGCTTCCAACGAACAGTTGGAAAAGATCCTCGCTTATCTCGACATCGGCAAGCAGGAAGGTGCTGAAGTGCTGACCGGTGGCTCGCGCAGCGATCTCGGCGGCGACCTCGCCGGCGGCTATTACGTCAAGCCGACGATCTTCAAAGGACACAACAAGATGCGCGTCTTCCAGGAGGAAATCTTCGGACCCGTTGTGTCCGTAACCACCTTCAAGGATGAAAAGGAAGCCCTCGAAATCGCCAACGACACGCTGTACGGCCTCGGCGCCGGCGTCTGGAGCCGCGATGCCAACCGTTGCTACCGCTTCGGCCGTGAGATCCAGGCCGGGCGCGTATGGACGAATTGCTACCACGCTTACCCGGCGCATGCCGCTTTTGGCGGCTATAAACAGTCGGGCATCGGTCGTGAAACGCACAAGATGATGCTCGACCATTATCAGCAGACGAAGAACATGCTCGTGAGCTATAGCCCGAAGGCCCTCGGTTTCTTCTGAGAGATCTGTTTGCCGGCTCGCTCTCATGACAGGGCGAGCCGCTTTCAGGAGAGAGATGATGAAATCAACGATCAATGGCCAGCCACGCGTCACAGCGACAGACAGCGCGATCGCGTTGATTGAGGAGATCAGGCGAGATTATCCCGATATCCTCTTTCATCAATCGGGGGGCTGTTGCGACGGTTCGTCGCCGATGTGCTATCCGGCGGGTGACTTCGTTGTCGGAGATCACGACGTGAAGCTCGGGGAGATCGCAGGCGCGCCTGTCTATATCAGCGCCACACAGTTCGAGGCCTGGAAGCATACGCAACTGATCATCGACGTCGTGCCGGGTCGTGGCGGTATGTTCTCGCTCGACAACGGCCGAGAGAAGCGCTTCCTGACCCGATCCCGTCTGTTTGCGTCCGTGCCTGATTAGCGATCGGGCAGGCGACCCCAGCCCGCCCCGTCTACCCACCGCCAAGCAGGCCGAGCGACCGGTGCTGCATAAAAATCGTCCTTCCGACTTGATAATTGGCAAGAACGGTGCCATCTAGCGCCCATCACCTGTATCGATAGCCTGCTGGCTTGCCCTCAAGGACATGTCGCGTTCGCTGTCCGGGACAGAAAAAGACGCTCCCCGAAAGGGTTGAGCGTCTTTTTCTTTTTGACATCTGCTATTGCTCGCCCGAAACAGCGTATGATGCGGCACGAGGGAGAAACAGCTGATGAACGATAATGTCATTCAATTCCGGCGCCCGAAGCCCCCGCGGCCGCCTCGACCAGGTCTTCGCAAGCTCGCGATTGCCGCGGCTATTCTTGCACTGTTCATCGCGGCATGGGGTTATTTTACCTTGTTCAGGACGCCGGTCTGATATCGGTCCGCTCGGTGTACCGGCTTGCGACTGAGGGCAGCAGGGCACGAGAGCGGCCTGACGGGCAAGCGACGAGTTTCTCTGGCTTGGCCGTCCCATTCCGCCATTTCATATGAGATAAACCGCGCTACTCTGTGAATAGAATGGTGCGCAAAGCCAGTGCTGGCTGCGCGGTTTCGACGGAAACGTCAAATCATGAGAAACGCACGTATCGCGAAATGAGAGATGCCGATGAAAGTGCCCGAAATCGACAATGTAGACCGAAAGATTCTCCGATTACTCCAAAGCGAGGGGGATCTCAGCCATGCCGCACTCGCTGAGCGGGTCGGGGCGTCGAGCGCGTCTTGCTGGCGCCGCATCAAGGCGTTGGAGGCGGCGGGCATGCTTGGGCCGACGGTCCGGCTCGTGCGCCCTGAGGCGGTTGGTCGTGGCCTGACCGTGTTTTGCCAGGTGCGAATGAAGACGCACGACCCGGTCGCCAGAGGCGATTTCGAGCGTTTCGTCGAAAGTCACGAGGAGGTGCTCGAATGCTATTCTATGTCTGGTGATTGGGACTATCTACTGCGTGTGGCCGTCACCGACGTCGAGGACTACGAGCGCCTACTCATGCAAGGGATACTGACACACCACGCCGTGGCGACATCGTCGTCGCATTTCGCCTTGAAGCGCGTGAAATACTCGACTTCAGTGCCGGTCTGAGCACGTTGCTTGGCAAGCACTTTGCTGAAATCGTCGGACCTTGGTCCAAGGTTGGCTGGACGAACGTCCTGCGGCTATCAGGGAAAGGTCTGAAAGTGGCGATTGCGAATTGACGGTCCGGTGGACACGTGAGCAAATTCAAGAAGGTGGCACGGCAGTTCCATATGCTATGCCGGGTGGTTTTCTCTATGTGCACTCCAGCGTCGAACAAATCGGGTAGCGATGATTGCCCAGATCACGATCGGGAAGGAACCGTGGAATTCAGAGGAATGATGATGCTCGCACGTCGAAGGTTCGTTGGAGCCCTATGCTGTATGTCACTTGGTCTGTTGCTGGTAGCGATGCCCTACAAGGTCGTGGTCTCTGGCACTTCGCTGACGCTCAAGCTCCAGACCGCTGAGGCCGACAAGGGCGGCAACGGCAATGGTGGCGGCAATGGCAATAGCGGCAATGGCAATAGCGGCGGCGGCAATAGCGGCGGCGGCAGCGGCAATAGCGGCGGCGGCAATGGCAATAGCGGCGGCGGCGGCAATGGCAATAGCGGCGGCAGCGGCAATGGCAATAGCGGGGGAAATGGTAATGGCGGTGGTAACGGCAATGGAAACAGCGGTGGCCGTTCCAACAGCGACACCACGACGGGAAATGGCTCGAGGGCTTATGTCGGTAATGCGGACAGCTCGGCAATAGAGGTTCGCCACGGCGACGGCATGAGCGAAGTCATCAGGAAAGGCCGCTATATCATGAGAGACGCGAGGGGGCGCACGATCGTCAACCGGCGAGCGACCTCAGCAGATGAAATGCGCCTCGAATCTTTCATTCATTGATCGTTCCGCCCGTCGATGGCATCGCGAAGCGCAATTGCCGCTTCCGTTCGGTTGGCGACACCGAGCTTCGCCATGATCTGCGTCATGTGATGCTTGATCGTCTTTTCGTGAAGATCGAGCTTCCTGGCAACATGCTTGTTGCTCATGCCGGATGCGACGAGTTGCAGGACTTGTTGTTCACGCGTGGTCAATGCGGCAATGGGGGAAAATTTCTTCGGAGCAGGTGAAGAACGACTGGAAAGCAGGCGTGCTGACAACGTCGGGGCGACATAGCTCTCGCCTGCCGCCACGCTTCGAATGATTTCTGCAAGTGCCCTGGAGCCGACGCCTTTCAACACATACCCCTTCGCACCACTGTTCAATGCAGCCGTGACGTCGTCGCTGGACTCGGAAACAGTGAGCATGACAATCTTCTGTGATGGTTCGGTTTCGAGGATCGGAGCGATCGCGTTCAATCCGCCGCCAGGCATGGAAATGTCCATAAGCAGCACGTCCGGCTGCAGATTCTGCGCCACCTTTATCGCATCATCCTTCGTGCTTCCCTCCGCGACGATTTCAAATCCGTCGATCTCCGACAGGCTTCGGGTTACCCCTTCCCTGAACAACGGGTGGTCATCGATCACTGCGACGCGAATACGCACTGTCATGTCTGTTGGATCTCCTCGCTGCTGAGCGACATGCTGACAAGGGTACCTTGGGCGGACGATTGCAGCTGGAAAGTGCCGCCAAGGCTTTCAATGCGCTCTCTGAGACCGGCAAGGCCAAGACTGGTGGGGCCCACGGCGTTGGGATCGAACCCGGATCCACCGTCTGAAACCTCAATGCTGATGCGGTCACCCTCCAAGCGTTGCACCACGCGTTGTTCTACACCGCCGCCGTGACGATAGCTGTTATTCAGCCCTTCCTGCACGAAACGGTATATACAGATCTTTGCCGAGGGCGAAAGATGCTCGGGCATGTCCGCCATCGACAAGTGAACGCGTGATCCGGTACGCTGTTCATGCGCACGCACGCTGCGCTCCAATATCTCTGCCAGGCTCGCGGCCTCGATCTGCGGCAACACAAGCCCGTTGCAGATCGTCCTGATCTCATTCATGGCCTCGTCGAGGCTTGCCTTGATGGCTGCGATTTCGCGCTCGCGCAGTGATGCAGGTGCGGCCGGATCGACCAGCGCATTGCTGTCCAGGCGCAACGAGGCAAATGCCACGAGTTGTGCCGGCCCGTCGTGAAGATCGGCGCCAATGCGCCGCAAATGGCTCTCGTTAAGCGCTGTGGCGCGCTGAGACGCGCGGTGGACTCGCGCTCGCAACGTCTGGTTCTGCGACAGGAGCGCCGAAAGCTCGTCAACGCGGCGCCTCAGTGCTCGCCGCTGCTCTTCGATGGTCCTGCTGCCTCTCAAAATGAGGGCCGACAACACGATGAAAAAGGCAAGCGTGAAGGCCGCGACCGCCATCCAGCTGTGCAAGCGCGCCTGATTGAGGCTCCGCTGGAAATCGTTGGCTATTTCATAGAATTCGGAGACGGCGACAACCTGCCCTGACCATGGTTGCAGAACGGGATTGTAGATCTCAAGCAAAGGCTTGCCACTCGCCAGTTCGGCTTCGTCCTCCCTGTCTTCCAGGCGATTGAACTGCGCGACCATCTTGCCGGAGAAAGCCGTCTTGAGGTCGTCGCTCAATTCGAAGCGCTTGCCTTGTATGCTCTTGTCGTTCGAATAAAGAACGGTGCCGTCTGCGCGCCAAAGCCTGAACGACATCAAGCGGTTTCCAAGCGCGCCCTGCTCGAGCGTCTCGTCGAGCGCGCGAGAGACAGTGTCATCGAGCTCCTGGGCCGTGAGCATGTCAGGCAGCAGGGGCGCGATCACGCTGTCGACGTAAAGGGCAGTCGATGCCCCTGAATTTCGGGTCACCGCGTCTTCGATCAGGCTGCTTACGAATGCGCCGACCAACACCATCGCGACCAGCGACACAGCGCCTCCCGTAAGGAGGAACTGCCTGGCCAGCGATTGTGAATTCCATCGTTTTATGAGTTCATGGGGCCGCACGAGATGTCTCGGGATCGGCCGCCCAGAGTTGCGGCGGCACGTCAGTTCATCGAACTGCAGAATTACCTCGTTCCAATAACGGGTCAAACAATATCGCGTCACAGGAACTGGAATTTGGACTTTTGGTCTGTGACGGATCAGACCTAGGTCCTAACCGGAGGAGCAATGGTCTGACCTCTGTGGAACTGGCGCGGGACGCAGGCTATCGTCGATGTGATTTGGAACGCGGCGTGTCCGCGCCAGGCCGGAAAGCTGGCTTCAAGCCCGCCGCTTGCAGCCATGCTTTCCGGTCATACGAGCAATGTACTGCAAAGCGGTACTAAATCCGGAGGTTGATATGAGCATTTCCACCATACTTGGACGCAGCATTATTGCGCTGACAATTGCGGTTGCGCCTGTAGGTGGCGCAGCATTGGGCTTGTCGGGCGTCGCCTACGCGAAGGGTGGGAACGGCAACGGCAATTCCGGAGGTGGCAACGGAAATGGTAATGGGGGCGGCAACGGCAACGGCAACGGCGGAAATCACGCTGGTGGCAGTTCCAGTCAGGGGAAGTCTGACACCGCCGGCTCCCACGGAAGAAGCAAGAACGGCAACAGCAGCGGCGATCGTCCAACGTTGAAATCGTTGTTCACGCACGAGAAAAAGGCCGCACCGACAACGAAAAGCAAGGCCGCACCGACAACGAAAAGCAAGGTCGCACCGACATCGAAAAGCAAGGTCGCGACGACGACCAAAGTAAAAGCCCCTGCAGCCGATTTTGCCAGCCTGAGTTCGCTGAACAGGAACTACCACGCCTACATCCACTCCAACGATCCTCGAATGGCAGCGGTTTCGGCCTATGTGATGGCCTATGCCGAGTTTGAAGCCGAGAACGGGCCTGACGCTATTCCTACTGACCCGGCTCTTAGCGACGAAGCGCTGCGCGACGCGCTTTCGAGCTTTACCAAGGGTGGCGAAGTGACGGACGAGGCTCTCGAAGAGGCTAAAGACATCTTGGGCGTCGGCCCGGCGGTCGGGAAGATCGATCAGATTCGCGATACACTTCCGGCAGAGGAGTCAGTGACGGATCCCGACGCAAGCGAGCCGGTGGAAAGCGACGCGCCGCCAGTGACCGTGATCGTAGAGCAGCCCTGAGGTTGCTGAGAGCGAGGCCACGGTGCGGCAGCATTCGGATAGGAGCTTCGCGGCGGCGCTGGTTATCGGCGCATGGTATACGTCATGGAATCGCCAGCCGAGATATCGATAGTGATCGCGACGCCTTGGCCCACTGGCCATTCGGCGTCGCTATTTCCGTTCCTGATATAGCCACCATCGCAATCCGACTTCTATCAGCCTTTGGACGATCACCGTATCGGTGTGTCGGCGACGAGCTGCCGCAACTCGAGTGGCGGCAGAACGCCTGGGCCTTTTGCATTTCTTGATCCGGCAATACCCCGTGTCGCCGCAAGGGAAGTGTCCTTGGACAACTCTTCGCCCTAACCGCCGCGTCTCGTTCCGTCTGAACTCTGCTGGCATTTGACCGACGCGCGCCTCGGCATGATAGCACGGGGCGCGCGCGCGTTCTCGTATGCGCGGGTCACAGCACATATGACCGCACAAGGCATCCCCGAGGGGTTTGCCGAATCTCGCGAATCGAGCTAGTTCTGTAACTACGCAAAAAGAGCGAATTATCGCTACAGGGCGAAACAACGACTGCATCAACCGTTCATCAATCGTGTCGGCGCTTAGGCTATTGAAACGAACTGAGGAAAGAATCGTGAATCGGCACTTAAGCAGCCTCGACTTCATGCAGAGCTTTTCCACCAAATTGGAGCTCGCGCTGCAAAACCTTTCGATGGCGCAATATCCACCCGATGCGCGCCGCGAGATGCGCAAATTCTCCTCGTCGGAGGTCGCAGCTCTCCTCGATGTCTCGGAAGCCTATATCAGGCAGATCGTTCTGAAGGACAAGGGTCCGTCGCCCGAGACCACGTCAAATGGCCGTCGCATGTACACCTTGGAGCAGATCCTCGAGCTGCGCCTGATGCTGGCCGAGAAGGGGCGCAAGAAGTGGATGAACCCTCGTCGTGTCGAGGGTGAAGAATGCCAGATCATTGCGGTTACAAACTTCAAGGGCGGTTCCAGCAAGACATCCACGACCATCCACCTTGGACACTACTTGGCGCTCAAGGGCTATCGGGTGTTGGCGGTCGATCTCGATCCGCAGGCGTCGCTTACCAGCCTGCATGGCGCGCTTCCTGATTTCGATCCCCGTGAAGACGAAACGCTTTATGCCGCCATTCGCTTCTCGGACCCGAAGCCGACGAAATCGCTGGTCCACAACACGCATATTGCCGGTTTCGATGTCATCTGTGCGGGTCTCGACCTGACGGAGTTTGAAACGGCGGTCGCCCTTGAGATGCGAAAGAACGGCGGCACCAGCTTCCTGCTGCGGGTCTCGCAGGCGCTGGAGCAGGTTGCGGGTGACTATGACGTCATCTTGATGGATTCGGCACCGTCGCTGAACTTCCTTACCCTCTCGTCACTGACGGCTGCCACTGGTGTTGTCATACCGGTTCCAGCCCATATGCTCGATGTCGATTCGACAGGCAAGTTCCTCGAGCTGGCCTCGTCCTATATGCAGATATTGAGCGAGATGGGGACCGCGGCGCAGTGGGATTTCGCGAAGTTTCTCGTCACGAAGTTCGAGGCCAACGATCATCCGCAGGCCAATATGACCGCCCTGATGCGACAGGTCTTCGGCGAAGACTTGCTGTTGAACATGGTCGCAAAGTCAACCGCCGTCGCCGACGCCTTGACCTGGAAGCAGAGCCTCTATGAGGTTCAGCGTTCGCGCTTCTCGGCGCCGAAAACATATGATCGCGCGATGGAATCGATCAACGCGGCCAACGCCGAGATCGAGAAGCTGCTTTGGGCAGCATGGGGGCGCGAATGAGCCGGAAAGATTCTCGTGGCATGTTCGCCAATGTGCTCGGTCAACTTGAGCAACCGGCCGTGGCGCCGGTCGCCAAGCCGACGACGTCTCCGCACCTTCTCAAGGTCGCGGCGGGCGTCAGGCAGATCCAGGAAAAAGGCGAGGTCCTCGACCGGCTCCTCAAGGACGGCGATCATATCGTCGAGGTGGATCCCGATGACGTGGCGCCCTCCTCGATCCCGGATCGCTTCGATGGTGCTTATGACGATGCCGCCATCGACGAGATTGCAGCGTCCATCAAGGAGCGCGGACAGATCGTACCTGGCCTGATCAGGCCGCACAGAGGCAATGGGCTACCATACCAGATCGTGTTCGGGCGGCGGCGATTGGCGGCGGCCAAGGCGCTTGGCCTGAAGTTCCGCGCCATCGTGCGGGAACTCAGCGATGAAGAGGCAATCGTCTTCCAGGGCGAAGAGAACGCAAACCGCAATGACCTGTCGTTCATCGAGAAGTGCGCATTCGCGCTATCTCAGGAGCAGGCCGGATATCGACGCGACGTGATCTGTGCATCGCTTGCGACGGGGAAGTCGCATGTGTCGGAGATGCTGCGGATTGCAACCGCGATCCCTCGGGATGTTCTGCTTGCGATTGGCTCCTCGCCGGAAATCGGCCGTCGCCGGTGGATCGACTTTGCCGACGCTTTCGCCAGGCGCCAGGACGGTGCAGCGCGCATCAAGCAATCGCTGGGTCAAGACAAAGCCGCTGCCGAGAAAGATCGTTTTGCGATCGCTCTTGGCGCGCTGAAGGCCGAAGCAGCGCCGGCGGCTGCGCAGTCTGCCGTGACGGAAATACGAGCAAATGGCTTTCTTCTAGCGACAGTCAGCTACGCGAAGACAGGCCCTAAGCTCAGCTTCACAAAGGCCGTTCCGGCCAGTTTCGTCGATTTCTTGAATGCTCGCATGGAGGCGCTTCATAGCGAATTCGTGCAGTCGACACAACGCAGCAGCAAAGGATAACACCGCAAAAGAAAAAAGCTCCCGAACGTTGCCGTCACGGAAGCCCTTCTCATAGGTTAGCAGCTAGAGAATCGCATTTCCGGGAATCGCTGTCAAGAGTTGGCACCAGTTTGGTGGGTGGATTTCTTTTGCCTTCAGCAAGGTGAAGGTGATGGAAACAGGAAGCGTGACGACGCCCTTTGGGCAGCGTCCGATGACGCTTGGCATGCTTGCCAGCCAAAAGGCAGCGAGCGAGCTTCAGGCAGATCAATCGGTCGACAAATGGAAAATCTATAGGGCACTATGCGCTGCCAAGCCCCTGCTTGGCGTGACGGACCGCGCGCTTGCGGTGTTGAATGCATTGCTGAGTTTCTATCCGAAGAATGTCCTGTCAGAAGAAAACGGCCTCGTCGTTTTTCCGTCGAATGATCAGCTTTCGTTGCGCTCGCACGGTATGGCCGAGCAGACGATCCGCCGACATCTGGCTGTGCTGGTCGAAGCCGGACTGATCGTGCGCAAAGACAGTCCAAACGGCAAACGCTACGCCCGCAGGGTCAAGGAAGGTGAGGTCGGAGAGGCATTCGGCTTTTCGTTGGCACCGCTAATCGTGCGTGCCGAGGAGATCGAGCGTCTGGCGGCCGAGGTGGTGGCCGAACGGCTACATGTGCAGCGATTGCGCGAGCAGCTCAGCCTTTGCCGCCGCGACGTTGCGAAGCTGATCGAGACCGCAATGGAGGAAGACCTGGCGGGCGATTGGGAGGCTGCGTTCAGCTATTTCAGGGGGTTGGTCGACGGTGTACCGCGTACGCCGACGGCAGAGCGGATCGCAACGACACTTGAAGAGATGCAAACCCTGCGCGACGACATCACTAACAGACTGGAAACTTTGCTTAAAGCCAAAAATACGCGCGGCAATCCCGCTCAAACTGAGCGTCACATACATAATTCAAACCCTGACTCTATTACTGAACTTGAACCAGCTTTAGAAATAAAGCAGGGGGCAAACTCGGGGCGCACGCTTGAGCCTTATGCCGGGGCGCCGGCTGAGAAGCAAAAGCATGACGATCGAAATACCGCAGAGGCGCAAAGCCGACCAGGCAGTGATGGCGCGGGCATGAAGTCCTTCCCGCTCGGGCTAGTTCTGCAGGCCTGCCCCGACATGGTGAGCTACGGGCCTGGCGGATCGATCGCAAATTGGCGCGACATGATGGCGGCTGCGGTCGTGGTCCGGGGGATGCTGGGTGTTAGCGCTTCGGCTTATGAGGAAGCGTCTGCTACGATGGGAGCCGAGAACGCGGCCACGGTCATGGCGTGCATCCTCGAACGCGGCGGCCACATCAACTCGGCGGGAGGATACCTGCGAGATCTGACCCGTCGCGCGGAAAGAGGTGAATTCTCGATCGGCCCGATGCTGATGTCGCTGGTCCGTGCGCACGGCGGCGCGACACGGCGGGCGGGGTAGCGGAAGGGTTAGACTAGCCCGGAAATTTCAAAGGTAGGGGCACCGGGGCTCTGAATCTGAGATAATGTTTTTGCAACAAAGTGTTACCGGAATCAAAGGTGTTCTCGGATGCAGACACAGTGTAGCGCAAAATCATTTGAGTTTGCGCGCGTAGAATCACGATCGGTAGTGGCGGCATTTGATGGCGGCGCGGTGACGAGCGACGCCGCCGCGCTGCTGCTGGGGTCCACGGATCGGGCCATTGGTCTAGTCGATTGTTTTGCCGCTTGCTTTGTGGATCGGCGCCGGCCGGAGCTCATCGAGCAGGAGGTGCGCACGCTGGTAAGCCAGCGGGTGTTCGGGATCTCGCACGGAGATGAGCCTGCAGGACATCTCCCGGCTATTCAATCCCGTCCTGCGGGGCTGGGTGGCTTATTATGGGAGGTTTTACCCGTCGGCGACGTATCCGGTCTTCAGGCACGTCAACCAGACGTTGATCGCCTGGGCGATGCGGAAGTATCGACGGCTCAAAAGGCATAAGACGCGGGCAAGCCCCTTCCTCGAAACCGTGCCAGAGAAGCAGCCCCGTCTGTTCGTACATTGGCAAAAGGAACCGTCGGAGCGTTTACTTGCGTATTCCGATGAAGCCGGCCAGTCATTCCGATTTCATTCCGGCCAGCATTCCGATTTGAAGGCGGCCATTTCTCGGACTGATCCTGGGTCTGTTTGATGTTTGGATCTCGTTTTGTTTCAGGTCAAGCGTGCAGTGTTTCAAACGCTATCGGCGAGCGCTGTTTTCGCATGCTTTCACCGGTGAGATCGATGCGATAGGCGTTGTGAACGAGGCGATCCAGGATGGCGTCAGCAAGCGTTGGGTTTGCGATGATCTCGTACCAGCGATCCAAAGGCACCTGGCTGGTGACGATCGTCGATCGCCGCTCGTAGCGGTCTTCGATGATCTCGAGGAGATCGCGCCGTTGATC
>NZ_FOCV01000018.1 GCF_900110205.1 Rhizobium tibeticum
GAGAACTTCACACCTGTTTTCTAAACACAAAAGCCTAAACCTTCGCGTCAAAAACCAGTGTAACTTCTCTTGATAAACGTGACCGCCAAAGTCTCTTTCTAAGAACCGAAATTCCTTCCGATCCTCGCAAGCTCCGCCGCCCACGTTTCTCTTTCTTCTCATCTTCAATTGTCAAATAACAGACCAGAAACCCCGGTCAAAATTCCTCGCCCCTAAACCATCCGGCCCAGGAAACAATCAGCGTCGCAGCCAATCTCAAGAAACTCAGAAGCGAAGGACATCGTCGCCAGCAGCGCCGCCGCCCTCGTTCAGTGAGTGGGCTTATAGATCCTACCCCGTTTTGAAGTCAACACCACCCACCAAAGTTTTTTGACATTTTTGTAACACACTGATTCAACTCGGGGATTTTCAGGAGAAGGTGTTTTTGGCCCGCTCCACGGGTTGCAGCAGCCACTTTTGACTGTGTGGGCAGCTCGACTTCTACCGCTGACTGTGTGGTCCGGAGTGTTTCGGGCCTGTTGCGGCCCCGCGGCGACGTGACTTGCACGCAACCGGGCTGTATCGGTATTTTCGCCCTCGATGCAATATGCAGGTGAATGGCAACATGCATATCCTGACAGAAGAGGAAATGCGCGCCATTCCCGCCATGAGACGAAGACGCGCACGTGACCCCCTTGACTTCCCTGCCGGAGCTTCCGGTTTCGCATGTTCTTCCCACAATCGGGACAGCACTCGGCGCACAGACCCGCGCGGTGCTTTCGGCGCCGCCAGGCGCCGGCAAGACGACGCTCGTTCCACTCTATCTTCTGAGTGAGGGCTGGCGCGGCGACGGCAAGATCGTGCTCCTCGAGCCGCGGCGCCTGGCGGCCCGCGCTGCAGCAAGCCGCATGGCGTCGCTGCTTGGCGAGACTGTGGGGGAGACAGTCGGCTATCGCATGCGCCTCGACACCAGAATATCCGCCAAAACCCGCATCGAGGTCGTCACCGAAGGCGTGTTCGCCCGCATGATCCTCGACGACCCGGAACTCTCCGGTGTCTCGACCGTCATCTTCGACGAGTTCCACGAGCGTTCGCTGGACGCCGACTTTGGCCTCGCGCTGGCGCTCGACGTGCAATCCGCCTTGCGCAATGACCTGCGTGTGCTTGTCATGTCGGCGACCCTTGACGTCGCCCGCGTCGCGGCACTTCTCGACCAGCCGCCCGTGATCGAAAGCATGGGGCGAAGCTATCCGATCGACATCCGCTATCAGGATCGGCCGGGTGGCGAGCGCATTGAAGACGCGATGGCGCGCGCCATCGTGGACGCGCACGCCAGGGAGAGCGGATCTATCCTCGCCTTCCTGCCCGGCCAGGCGGAGATCGCCCGCACCGAGGAGCGGCTCGACGGCCGCTTCGGGCCACAAACGCTGATCGCACCGCTTTACGGCAATCTGACACAAAAGGAACAGGACGCTGCAATCCGACCGGCCGACCCCGGTATGCGCAAGGTCGTGCTCGCCACCTCGATTGCCGAGACGTCGATCACCATAGACGGCGTGCGGATCGTCATCGACAGCGGCCTGCAGCGGCTTCCTGTGTTCGAGGCATCAACCGGCATCACACGGCTGGAGACGGTGCGTGTTTCACGCGCCTCGGCTGACCAACGCGCCGGACGTGCAGGGCGAACCGAGCCCGGCATCGCCATCCGTCTGTGGCACCAGGGGCAGACGGCCGCATTGGCAGCATTCACGCCGCCGCAGATTCTCTCCAGCGACCTTTCCGGCCTTGTCCTTGATCTGGCCCATTGGGGCGTTCAAGACGCCCGCTCGCTGTCCTTTGTCGACCAGCCGCCGGAGACGACGCTTTCGGAAGCGCGCGCGCTTTTGCTGCTGCTCGGCGCGCTCGGCAAGGACGGCGCATTGACTGCGCGCGGAAAGATGATGCGCGACCTTGCGCTGCCACCGCGTCTGGCCGCCATGGTGATCTCGGCCGGCGAGACCGGGCATGCAAGGGATGCGGCGGTGCTTGCCGTGCTGCTGACCGAACAAGGCCTCGGCGGCCCGAGCCTCGATCTGGAAGAGCGGATGCGACGTTTCCGGTCGGAGCGCGGCGATCGCGCCGAGGGCTCGCGTCAGCTGGCGGCTCGACTGGCCAAAGGTCTCGATGTCGCAAAGGCAATGGAACCCAGCCAGACGGGAAGGTTGCTGCTGCACGCCTTTCCTGACCGAATCGCGCTCCAGCGCGGCGGCAGAGGCCGGTTCCTCATGACGAACGGACGCGGCGCGGAGCTGCCGGAGACGGACCGACTTGCCGGCAGCCAGATGCTCGTCATCGCCGACCTGACGGGCCGCGCAGCGCGGGGGCGCATCCTGGCGGCAGCAGAGGTTTCGCGCGCCGACATCGAGGAAGAGCTGCCCGATGCCATTTCGACTGGCGACCAGACTTTCTTCGACCGGCAAAACCGGCAGGTCAGAGCCAGACGGGCGACGCGGCTCGGCGCCATCGTCTTCGACGAGACGCCGCTGCCCCGTCCGACCGGTGAGGCCGCCAGCCGCGCTCTGGCGGAAGGCGTGCGCGAGCTGGGGTTGGAACAGCTTCCCTTTTCCAAGGAGGCCATACAGCTTCGCGAACGCATGGGCTTTCTTCACCGCAGCATCGGCGACCCGTGGCCTGACCTCAGCGACGAAGCGCTGCTTTCGCGGCTGGACGAGTGGTTCGTTCCCTATCAGATGGATGCTCGGGGGATTTCCGATATCTCCCCATCCGGTCTTTCGAACGGTTTGATGGCATTGATACCGCACGGGCTGCAGCGCGATCTTTCGCGCCTCGCGCCGACGCATTTCGAAGCGCCGACGGGACAGCGCCATCCGATCCAGTATCACGGCGAAGAGCCGACTTTGACGATCCGTGTGCAGGAACTCTTCGGCCTCAAGCAGCATCCGGCGATCGGTGACGGCCGACTGCCGCTGCTTCTCGAGCTGACATCGCCGGCACATCGGCCGATCCAGACCACCCGCGACCTGCCAGGCTTCTGGGCCGGCTCATGGAAGGATGTGCGCGCCGACATGCGCGGCCGCTATCCCAAACACCCCTGGCCTGAGCGGCCGGACGACGCCATGCCGACGACAAGGGTAAAACCTCGTGGTACATGAGCCCCAGCACGGTTCAAGGGATGCCAGATGGTTGATAATGTCGAGAGTTCGCCCGAAGAGGACAGGCACAGCAGCAGGCGCCTGAGATTGCAGACGCTGGTTCGGCTGAGATGGCTTGCCGTCGGCGGCCAGGCAGTCACTGTGTTCATCGTTGCCTTCTGGTTGAAATTCCCCCTTCCGCTGGCGGCATGCACGGTGTTGATCGCGGCGCTGGCGGCTGTCAATTTCTACCTGATGATCCGCTACCCGCCGACGCACCGCCTCTACCCGGGCGCGGCCTTCTCGCTGCTGGGCTTCGATCTTCTGCAGCTTTGCGCACTGCTGTTCATCACCGGCGGCCTTGCCAATCCCTTCGCTGCCCTCGTCTGCGTTCCTGTCATCATCTCCTTCGCGTCGCAGCCGATCCGCTTCAGCACGGTGCTCATCCTGGTCGCGATGGTCTGCATCACCATCCTCGCCTTTTCGCCCTTTCCCTTGCCGTGGTTCGACGGGGTCGAGATCAATGTGCATACTGTGATGCAGTTTGGCGTCTGGTGCTCGATCGCATCGACCATGGCTTTCGCGGCCTTCTACGCATATCGGGTCTCGATGGAGGCAAGCCAGCTGGCCGATGCACTGGCGGCAACCGAACTTGTGCTGCAGCGGGAGAAGCACCTTTCGCAGTTGGACGGCCTTGCCGCCGCTGCCGCGCACGAACTCGGAACTCCGCTCGCCACGATCAGCGTCGTTGCCAAGGAAATGGAACGGGAATTGAAGGATGACGATCGCTTTCGCGAGGATGTGCAGCTGCTGCGCAGCCAGAGCGAGCGGTGCCGCGACATCCTGCGGCGCCTGGCGACGCTCTCGGCGGAAGGCGAGGCACATCTTCGACGCCTGCCGCTGTCATCCATGATGGAAGAGATCGTGGCACCGCACAGGGAGTTCGGAATCAAACTCGAACTCATCGAGAAAAGCCCGCGCAAGGGCGAGCCGGTCACCGACCGCAATGCCGGCATCATGTATGGGCTCGGCAACCTGATCGAGAACGCCGTCGACTACGCGCGTGACAGGGTAACGGTGACGGTCGAACACGATCCGAGAAAAGTCCGCATCACGGTCGAGGACGACGGCGAAGGCTACTCTTCCGATATTCTGACCCGGATCGGCGAACCCTACGTCACAAAGAGACAGCGGGAGGACCGCGCCGGTGGGCTGGGACTTGGCCTCTTCATCGCCAAGACGCTTCTGGAGCGATCCGGCGCGTCGCTCGTGTTCGAGAACCGCATGCCGGAAACTGCCGGAGCACGCGTCCGTGTCGAATGGCCGCGCATGCTGATCGATGCAAATTCGACAAAATGACGCTATCGGCATAATGAAAAGCGGGATACTTGACCTATATCAGGCAGGCGGTTGCCGGGATTGACGAATATGAACGAGCTTGACCACGAATCCTCTCTCGCAGATGCGGATCATATCGGTCCGGACGCTAGCCTGCTCATCGTCGATGATGACGGGCCGTTCCTGCGCCGCCTGGCACGCGCCATGGAGACGCGCGGCTTCAAGGTCGAAACTGCCGAGTCGGTCGCGGAGGGTGTTGCCAAGTCGAAGAGCCATCCGCCAAAATACGCTGTCGTCGACCTGCGGCTTGGCGACGGCAACGGGTTGGATGTGATCGAGGCAATCCGGCAGCGTCGGGACGACACGCGGATCATCGTTTTGACCGGCTACGGCAATATTGCGACCGCCGTCACGGCGGTGAAGCTCGGCGCTGTCGATTACCTGGCAAAGCCTGCCGATGCCGACGATGTCTATGCAGCACTGACGCAGCGGGCCGGCGAGAAGGCGGAGCTGCCGGAAAACCCGATGTCGGCCGACCGGGTGCGGTGGGAGCATATCCAGCGGGTTTACGAGATGTGCGAGCGCAATGTTTCGGAAACGGCGCGGCGGCTCAACATGCATCGCCGTACGCTGCAGCGTATCCTCGCCAAGCGCGCGCCGAAGTAAGCTCAGATATCGTCGACATCAAACGGCTTGCCGTTTGCCCATTCGGCCATCAGCAGGCGCTGGGCGGCTGCGCGGGAAAAATTCAGCGTGACCGATTTGCGCGTGGCGGGCGCCAGGCGATGCTCGGGCGCTTCCCGGATCATATGCGCACCGTAGCCATCGGATAGGAACAGGCCGCAGTCCTCGGGGAAAATCTCGAGCGGAACGTCCTTGTGGGTGGCGAAGAACAGCCGATCGCAATGCAGGCGATACTCCGGCCACTTGCGGTCGACGCGAAAGTCCTCGATCGACGTCTTGATCTCGACGATCCAGATTTCGCCCTTCTCCGAGATCGTGATCAGGTCGGCCCGCCGCCCGCTCGCAAGCGATAGCTCCGGCAAGACCGCGTGACGCATTTCATGAAGTAAAATCTGAGTCCCACGGCGCACGAGCATAGCTCTGTCCGATTGCCGGCCATCTATTAACGGATTGTTATTGTAAACATTCAAAATCGTCATGGATAACCGTAGGCGTAGTGCGCGCGTTGTTGCAAAAAAACCATGCGCTTCTAATTTGCCGCTGCGTATTGGTTTTGCCGCACTGCAACAGCTTGCAAAGGCAAAGTTAATCGAAAATAAACCATAATCAAAGATGGTTCAAAAGACCGTTCCTCCTTGCCCATTTCCTAAGAGACATCCATGCGCATCCGCAATGCATTTCCTGTATTCGGCCTGATGGCGACGCTCGCTCTGGCCGGTTGCTCCTCGACTACCGAAAGCGCCTCCGTCGAAGGCAAGGGCACTCCGGGGCCGACCGTTCAGACCGCGCAAATCTTCGACGACGCCTACGGCGTGACGACGGATGCGGGATATTCGCTTCCGGCGATCCCGATCCAGAAGGTGAAGCCTCAGTTCCGCCGGCAGATCGTCTCTTACGAAACCACCGAACGCCCGGGCACGATCATCGTCAACACGCGCGAGCGCTTCCTCTACTACATCCTGCCGGGCGGCAAGGCGATGCGTTACGGCATCGGCGTCGGCAAGCAGGGCTTCGCCTGGGCCGGCACGGCCTATGTCGCCTGGAAGCAGGAATGGCCGACGTGGCACCCGCCGAAGGAAATGGCCGAGCGCAAGCCGGAAGTCGCCAAGTACGTCGAGGAGGGCATGGGTCCGGGCCTCGGCAACCCGCTTGGTGCGCGCGCCATGTACCTCTTCAACGAGAAGGGCCAGGACACCCTCTTCCGCCTGCACGGCACGCCGGAATGGGCTTCGATCGGTACGGCCGCCTCGTCCGGCTGCATTCGCCTCATGAACCAGGACGTTATCGACCTCTACAGCCGCGTGCGTCCGGGCAAGACGACCTCGAAGGTCATCGTTATCCAGTAGGCTGCCGCTGAAATCGGGTATTTAGAAAGGCCGCCGGAACGTTGTTTCGGTGGCCTTTTCTATTGATTTGTCCTCGTCAGGCCGCTTGCTCGGCCTTCAGTTCGAGGCGGCGGCGATGCAGGACTGGCTCGGTATAGCCGTTCGGCTGCGCCCTGCCCTTCAAGACGAGATCAAGGGCCGCCTGGAAGGCGATTGAAGCGTCGAAATCGGGCGCCATCGGGGTGTAGGCGGGATCGGACGCATTCTGCTGATCGACGATGGCGGCCATGCGCTTCATCGTCTCGACGATCTGCGCTTCGGTCGTGACCTCGTGGTGCAGCCAGTTCGCCATATGCTGGGCGGAAATGCGCAGCGTCGCCCGGTCCTCCATGAGGCCGACATTGTTGATGTCGGGCACCTTGGAGCAGCCGACACCCTGATCGACCCAGCGGACAACGTAGCCGAGAATGCCCTGGGCGTTGTTGTCGAGTTCCCGCTGGATTTCCTCCGGCGTCCAATTCGGGCGGACCGCGACGGGGACCGAAAGGATATCGGACAGCTTGGCACGCGCGCGATCCTTGAGGCCCTGCTGGACGCGGGCGACGTTGACGCGATGGTAATGCGTGGCGTGCAATGTCGCGGCCGTCGGCGACGGAACCCAGGCGGTATTGGCGCCAGCCTTCGGGTGCGCGATCTTCTGCTCCAGCATCGCCGCCATCAGATCCGGCATGGCCCACATGCCCTTGCCGATCTGCGCGTGGCCGGATAGGCCGCATTCGAGGCCGATATCGACGTTCCAGTTTTCGTAGGCTGCAATCCAGGCGGCCTGCTTCATGTCGCCCTTGCGGATCATCGGCCCGGCCTCCATCGAGGTGTGGATTTCATCGCCCGTACGATCCAGGAAGCCGGTATTGATGAAGACCACGCGCTCGCGAGCGGCACGGATGCATTCCTTGAGATTGACGGTCGTCCGCCGCTCCTCGTCCATGATGCCCATCTTGATGGTATTGCGCGCCATGCCGAGGGCATCCTCGACGCGCGAGAAGATCTCGGCGGCGAACGCGACTTCCTCGGGGCCATGCATCTTCGGCTTGACGACATAGACCGAACCAGTACGCGAATTCTTGCGGCGGCCATTCGAGCCGACGTCGTGGAGCGCAATGATGCCCGTGATCATCGCATCCATGATGCCCTCCGGCACTTCATTGCCGTCACGGTCAAGGATGGCGGCATTGGTCATGAGGTGGCCGACGTTGCGCACCAGCATCAGTGATCGGCGATGCACTTCGAAGGGCGCACCTGTCGGACCGTTGTATTCCAAATCCGGATTGAGCTTTCGGATGAAGCTCGAACTGCCCTTCGATACCTCCTCCTGAAGGTCGCCCTTCATGAGGCCGAGCCAATTGCGGTAGATGACGACCTTGTCTTCAGCGTCGACGGCTGCAACCGAATCCTCACAGTCCATGATCGTCGTGATCGCCGATTCGAGCCAGACGTCGGAGACATGCGCCGGATCGCTCTTGCCAATCGCGGTTGAGGCATCGATGACGATGTCGATATGGATGCCGTTGTTCTTCAGCAGGATGTGAGTCGGCGCCGCGGCATCGCCTTGATAGCCGGCAAAGTGCGCCGCATCGGTCAGCGAAACATGCTCGCCATCGGTTGAGGTGACGGCCAGAGCACCATCCCGGACAGCAAACGTCGCAACATCCTTCCAGCGCCAGCCGTCGAGCGGAGCGGCGGTGTCGAGGAGGTCGCGAGCCCAGGCAATGACCTTCTCGCCGCGCTTCGGATTGTAGCTCTTGCCCTTCTCGGCACCATCGCTTTCGGGAATCGCGTCCGTTCCGTAAAGCGCATCGTAGAGCGAGCCCCAGCGGGCGTTGGCGGCATTCAGCGCGTAGCGAGCGTTCATGACGGGAACGACAAGCTGTGGGCCCGCTATCGAAGCGATCTCCGGATCGACGTTCGTCGTCGTCACCTGGAAGTCGGAGCCCTCCGGCAGAATATAGCCGATGTCCCGAAGAAACGCCTGATAGGCTTCCATATCGGTGGGCGCACCGTGTTGGCGGTACCAATCATCGATACGAAGCTGGAGCGCATCGCGCTTGGCGAGCAGCTCGCGATTGCGCGGCGCCAGATCGTGAACGATGGCCGAGAAATCGGCAAAGAACTTGTCGGCATCGATCTTCAGCCCGGGCAGCACTTCCTTGACCAGAAACTCATGAAGGACGGCTCCAACAGCAAGACCGTTTTTATCGATGCGGCTCATTCAATGTCTCCTAGGACCCACGCAGTTTTTCGCATGCTGCCACTTTGCCCGGCTTTCATTCATAGTCAATTATGCAATAGTTCGAAAGATTTATGCCGATTTTGGCAAAGACCGCGGCGTGACGCACATCGGCAGCCCGTTTTGCGGCTGCGTCGTCAGCTTTTGCACCGGCCAGGGCTTCGTCTGATCCGTCAGATCGAAGCGGAAACGGTGCATCAGCACCGCCAGAGCGATCACTGCTTCCTGCAGGGCAAAGGTTGCGCCGATGCAGACACGCGGGCCCGCGCCGAACGGCAGGAACTGGAAGCGACCGATCTTACCGCGATTCTCCGGCAGGAACCGTTCCGGCACGTAGGCGCGCGGCTTGTCCCAATAGAGTTCGTGGCGATGCAGCGTCCACGGCATGATGAGAACGGTGACGCCGGCCTCGATCTCGACCGTTTCACCCTTCGCATCGGTCCACCGATCGGCGGTTATTGCGGCGCGATTGATCGACGGCGCCGGCGGATAGAGCCGCAGCGCCTCCTCGAAGGCCGCGCGGGTGTAAGGCATCAGATCGAGCCACTTGACCGGCTCGACATCCTGCGCCAGCACGCGATCAATCTCCTCCTCCATCGCCTCGCGGATATGCTGCGTGTTCGCCACGCAGCAGAGCGTCCACGCGAGGGCACGCGCCGTCGTCTCGTGGCCGGCACCGATGAAGGTAAGGATATTGTCTTCGATTTCGTCATTCGTCAGCCCGCCGCTCGCGGCCTGATCGAGGAGCAAGGTCAGGAAGTCGTCCGGCGCGGCGGCGCGATTGGCCTGCATGCGCGCAAGCCGGGCATCCATGGTCTGGCGTACGATGTAGCGAAACTTGTCGAGCACCTTCTGGCCACCGAGGCGGGTCAGGCGCGGAACCCAGGACGGCGCGCGCAGGAGGTCCATCGGATCGACGCGCCCCATACGATGCAAGAGCGCGTTGACGTCATCGGCAAAGCTGTCGGAGGACGTGACGATCTCACCCGAGAACAGCGTATCGGCGAGAATGGCGAAGGTCAGCTCCGTCATGTCGGCGGCGATCTCGAAGACCTTGCCCTCGCTGCCGGCGGCCTGGTATTTTCTCGCATAGTCCTCGGACTGGCGAAGCATCTGGCCGGCAAAGCCGTTTGCATGGCGCGGTGTGAAAACCGGCGCGACCGCCTTGCGGGATCGCTTCCAGACTTCTCCTTCCGCCGTTAGCAATCCGTCGCGCAGGATGGGGCGCAGAATGAGCTGGCGAATGTCCGACATGCGGTAGTTTGCGGCATTGTCGACGAGAACATGGCGGATCAGGCCGGGGTCGTTGACGATCAGGGTTCTTTCTCGAAAGAACCGCGTGTGGATCCACGGCAGCGTATAGGAAGGCTCTCCCCAGAGTTCCAGCGGGTTGCGCAGGATCGTTCGGATGATCTCAAGGCGTCCGGGCGGCACTGTTCGCGGCAGCGGCGCTGGGGGCTCAAAGGGATGCGGACGCATGTCCATGAGAATTCGGCCTTTCGCGGAAGATCTCAAGCTCTTCCCGGCAAGGCAAAAACTAGAGCAGACGCTCCAGCTCGTCCAGCTTATCGTTGACCAGCCAACCGTAATAGTTCTCTTCCGGCCAGACGGTTTCGCCCGAAGTACGGTTCTTGGCAGCAAGAGCAGCCGCGCGCTGGCGCGAATTGCCGACATTATATAGCGTGGCGGTCAGGCCTGGATTCCTGGAGATGTCCATGTCGGCGATCTCCTTGTAATCGTCGATCGACCGGCGGATCGAGGCGGCGACGAAAGCGAGCGAGATATCGGGCTGCATGATCGCCTTGTAGACGGAACCAGCGTCCTTCTCGTTCAGCTTCTCGTAGCCCGACACCTTGGAGACGAGATCCGAGAGCATCAGCGCCGTCAGCGGGTTGATCTGGCCGAGGCCGAAGGTCTGACCGGCATAGAAGGGCTGGAAGAAAACGGCGCTGAAGCGATTGTTCGGAAAGCTCTTGCCGTCCACGGTCTTGCCGCGGAAATCGCTTTCCCAGATATCATCGCGGCAGCTCCAAAGCGTGTAGGCATCGCCCTTGCCGTTGCATTCGGAAAACTGCGGCCGCTTGATGAAGTCGTCCACGTCCTCGCCATTATAGGCGAAGCGGAAGCTCTCGCCGGCATAGGATGCAGCCTTCACATAGTAGGACTGCAGACGGTCGTAAGCGTCGACATTATACGTATGCTCGCCGACGATCGCGCCGATCACATGAATCGGATCGATGCCGTAAGCGGCCGAAACCTTCTTGATCTTGGCCATCAGCTCGTGATCCGAGGCGAGGAGATCATGAACTTTCTCGTACTTGCGATCGAACGAGGTCTTCGTGCCTTTCGTGCGGCGGACCGAGGCGCCTGGAACATCCGGTTGCTCGGCATGACGATTTCCTGGCGGCACCACCTGCATGGCAGAAGCGGGAGCCGAGGTCAGCATGGCAGCGGCAATCAAGAGGCTTGTCAGAAGGCGTCGCACGATCAGCGTTCTCATCGGTTCATGGCATTGTCGCGAAGCGCGCTGACTGGACCACAATCTTGGCCGAATGATGCTGGCGCTGACAACAAAACGGGCCTTTCACTAAAAAGTAAAAGGCCCGCTGTCGAGAGTTCAAGCTGTCAAAATCGCGTCATTACGTCAGTGAAGACATGACCCGATGCTTGTTCATCACAGGATGAAGCGGGACAGATCCGTGTTCTGCGCCAGGTCGCCGACATGCTTGCGTACATACTCGGCATCGATGGTCACAGCTGTGCCGCCGCGATCCGGCGCGTTGAACGAGATCTCGTCCAATACGCGCTCCATCACCGTTTGCAAGCGGCGGGCACCGATGTTTTCGACCGACGAGTTCAGGTGAACGGCGACATCGGCCAGAGCATCGATGCCGTCATCGGTGAATTCGAGGCTCAATCCTTCGGTCTCCATCAGCGCCTTGTACTGCCTGATAAGGCTCGCCTCGGTTTCCGTCAGGATGCGGCGGAAGTCTTCCTTGGTCAGCGCACGCAGCTCGACGCGGATCGGCAGGCGGCCCTGCAATTCCGGCAGGAGGTCCGACGGCTTGGAAACATGGAAGGCACCCGAGGCGATGAACAGCACGTGGTCGGTCTTCACCGGGCCGTACTTCGTCGACACCGTCGTGCCTTCCACCAGCGGAAGTAGGTCGCGCTGCACGCCCTCACGCGAAACGCCTGCACCCATGCCGCCGTCGCGAGCGGCGATCTTGTCAATCTCGTCGAGGAAGACGATGCCGTCATTTTCGACCGCACGGACTGCCTCGCGCTGGATGACTTCGTTGTCGATCAACTTGTCGGACTCGTCACGGATCAGATCCGTGTAGGATGCCTTGACCGTCGTGCGGACCTTCTTGGTGCGGCCGCCCATCGCCTTGCCGAACATTTCGGAAAGGTTGAGCACACCGATATTGGCGCCCGGCATACCAGGAATATCGAAGCCGCCCATGCCCGTGGCGGTGTCGGCGATCTCGATATCGATCTCCTTGTCGTCAAGTTCGCCGCTACGCAGCTTCTTGCGGAAGCTGTCGCGCGTCGCCGGCGAGGCCGTGGAGCCGACGAGCGCATCGAGAACGCGCTCTTCCGCGCTCATATGCGCCTTGGCCTGCACTTCACTCCGCTTCTTCTCGCGGGCGAGCCCGATGCCGACCTCGACGAGATCGCGGATAATCTGCTCGACGTCGCGGCCGACATAGCCGACTTCGGTGAACTTCGTGGCTTCGACCTTGATGAATGGCGCACCCGCCAGTTTGGCGAGACGGCGAGAGATTTCCGTCTTGCCGACACCGGTCGGACCGATCATCAGGATGTTCTTGGGCATGACTTCGTCGCGCAGATCCGGATCGAGCTGGTGGCGACGCCAGCGGTTGCGCAACGCGATTGCCACTGCGCGCTTGGCCTCATGCTGACCGATAATATAGCGATCGAGTTCGGAAACGATCTCGCGGGGGGAAAAAGTGGTCATGTGTCCGTTACTCCGGGTGCGTCCAACGCCATGAAATGCGCCGGACCGTAAATGGAAGTTCTTGTATCGACGTAGTGGAAGCCTGCTTTCTCGTAAGCCCTAATCGCCTGGCGGTTTTCGGGATCCGGATCGATCACGATGCGCCTCGCACCGTTCGCGAAGAGTTCGGCCGCGAGCTGACGGATGATCGCAGTACCGTGACCCTTGCCTATCAGCTCGGCAACACCGATCGAGATATCGACGCCCAGCGTGCCTTTCGGCTGGTCCTGATAGGGATGACCGTCTTCCGAATGAGGATCGTAGCTTTGAAGGTAACCTATGGGTTGCCCGTCCAGCTCCACGATCATCGGCCTTGTCTCGATGCTGTTCATCGCCTCTTCGATCGACGCAAGCTCTGTCTCGGGCGCGCCCCACCATTTCGCGACATGCGGCTCTGCCAGCCACTTTGCCACGAGGCCGAAATCCTCGCGGCTGATGTCGCGGAAACGGTATTTCGGGGCGTGCTCAGCCTTCGGCATCCAGGGTTTCCACCACCACATTATGGTTCGTGTAGACACAGATATCGGCGGCAATATCCAGCGCGCGACGCGCCACCTCTTCGGCTGATTTGTCCGTATCCATCAGGGCGAGGGCCGCAGCGAGCGCAAAATTACCGCCCGAACCGATCGCCATGGCGCCATGCTCCGGCTCAAGAACGTCACCGTTGCCTGTTATCGCCAGTGTCACCTGCTTGTCGGCGACGAGCATCATGGCTTCGAGGTTGCGGAGATACTTGTCCGTGCGCCAATCCTTGGCGAGCTCGACGGCTGCGCGCATTAGCTGGCCCGGATATTGTTCGAGCTTCTTTTCAAGACGTTCGAGGAGGGTGAAGGCATCCGCGGTGGCGCCCGCGAAACCGGCAATCACTTCACCCTTGCCGATGCGCCGGACCTTGCGGGCATTGCCCTTCATCACGGTCTGGCCGAGGCTTACCTGACCGTCGCCGGCCATGATGACCCTGCCGCCCTTTCGAACTGTAACAATCGTTGTCATCTATTCACCTTTGCTCGTCTGCCGGGCTCGTTACGTCGGGCCGAACGCCGGCCCTGTCGAGCCCTATGTAAGTGCGTGAATGCCGATTGCAAATGGCGTCGTTTTCTGCTGCTGCGGTTCTGGATATTTCACGCCTTGCCTGATAAGGAACCCCCGTACTTCCCGATGGAGCAGCCATATGGCCGAGACCGCAGCAAGCCGCACGGGCACCGTATCCCGCAAGACGAACGAGACTACGGTTTCCGTTTCCGTCAATCTCGACGGTACTGGAAAATCGAAGATTTCGACGGGCGTCGGCTTCTTCGACCATATGCTTGACCAGCTGTCACGACATTCGCTCATCGACATGGAGATCGAGACGAAGGGCGACCTGCACATCGACGATCACCACACGGTGGAAGACACCGGCATCGCGATCGGCCAGGCGATTGCCAAGGCGCTCGGCGATCGCCGCGGCATCGCCCGCTATGCATCGGTCGATCTCGCCATGGACGAGACGATGACGAAGGCAGCCGTCGACCTTTCCGGTCGTCCCTTCCTCGTCTGGACGGTCGCCTTCAGCGCGCCGAAGATCGGCACGTTCGACACCGAGCTCGTTCGCGAATTCTTCCAGGCACTTGCCCAGAACGCCGGCATCACCTTGCATATTCTCAACCATTATGGGGCCAACAACCACCATATTGCAGAGACATGTTTCAAGGCCGTTGCCCGCGCGCTGCGTACGGCAACAGAGATCGATCCAAGACAGGCGGGCCGTGTTCCCTCGACCAAGGGCACGCTCGTCTGAGCCCCCTAAGGGAGCTTGACGATATGACTTCCAGCTATCTGGTTCTGACTGCGCCTGGTGGAACGGACTCCAACCACGAGAAGACGCGCTTCATTCGCGACGGCTTTACCATTCTCGGGTTTCTCTTCCCCTGGATATGGCTGGCCTTCCATCGGCTGTGGCTCCACGCCATCGCGGCATTCCTCCTGCAGAGCCTTGGCGGTGCTCTGGCAGACCGGGCGGACCTCTGGCCAGTCGGCGTCGCGATCACTTTCGGCACCAGTCTGTTGGTGGCACTCGAGGGCCAGAATCTTCGTATCCGCAATCTGGTCGCGAAGGGCTGGGACGAAGCCGACCTCGTCTCTGCCGATTCGCTTCAGACCGCTGAAGAAATCTACTTTTCGAATGTTCGCACCGACACCGGCGACAGCCGTCCGGCGCCCTCGCCGCAATGGGACCCCACAGCCCATGCCCCGCGTCACGGCAATGCCACCTCGCTCGGTCTCTTTGGTTTTGATGGAGGACGCTGATGCGCGTCGCAATTATCGACTACGGTTCCGGCAATCTGCGTTCGGCGACGAAGGCCTTCGAACGAGCCGCGCGGGAAGCCGGCATCGATGCCATGATCGACCTGACTGACAAGGCCGAGACCGTCGCGGCCGCCGATCGCGTTGTGCTGCCAGGTGTCGGTGCCTATGCCGACTGCCGGCGCGGGCTCGATGGCGTTCCCGGCATGTCGGAAGCGCTGATCGATGCGGTCGAGAAAAAGGCCCGACCTTTCCTCGGCATTTGCGTCGGCATGCAGCTGATGTCGTCACGCGGTCTCGAGAAGACGGTCACTGATGGTTTCGGCTGGATCCCCGGAGACGTGGTTGAAATGACGCCCGGTAATGCCAATCTAAAGATCCCGCAAATCGGCTGGAATACGCTGGACTTAAGTTCCCCTCACCCGCTGTTTGAGGGTATTCCCACGGGGCCGAACGGGCTGCATGCCTATTTTGTGCATTCCTATCATCTGGCGGCGAAGAACTCTGGCGACGTGATTGCGACGGCCGACTACGGCGGGCCGATCACTGCTTTCGTTGGCAGCGACAACATGGCCGGAGCCCAGTTCCATCCCGAAAAGAGCCAGAAGCTCGGCCTGACCCTAATTGCCAATTTCCTGCGCTGGAAGCCTTAAGCTCGCGCATTGCAAGGACAGACAGAATGATCCTATTTCCCGCAATCGACCTCAAGGATGGCCAGTGTGTTCGCCTCAAGCTCGGCGACATGGACCAGGCGACCGTCTACAATCCCGACCCTGCCGCGCAGGCGAAGGCGTTTGAAGATCAAGGGTTCGAGTGGCTGCATGTCGTTGATCTGAACGGCGCTTTCGCGGGCGAAAGCGTCAATGGCGCGGCCGTCGACGCAATCCTGAAGGCGACGAAGAACCCCGTCCAGCTTGGCGGCGGTATTCGCACACTCGACCATATCGAGAGCTGGCTGTCGCGCGGCCTCGCCCGCGTCATTCTTGGCACGATCGCCGTGCGCAATCCGACACTGGTGATCGAAGCCTGCAAGAAGTTTCCCGGCCGCGTCGCTGTCGGCATCGATGCCAAGGGCGGCAAAGTCGCCGTCGAGGGCTGGGCCGAGGCCTCCGAGCTCGGCGTCATCGAACTGGCGAGGAAATTCGAGGGCGCAGGCGTTGCCGCAATCATCTATACCGACATCGACCGCGACGGCATCCTCGCAGGCATCAATTGGGCGTCAACCCTCGAACTTGCCAAGGCGGTGTCGATCCCGGTGATCGCGTCCGGCGGCCTGGCTTCGATCGAGGATGTGAAACGGATGCTCGAGCCCGACGCACGCACGCTCGAGGGTGCGATCTCGGGCCGCGCGCTGTATGATGGACGCATCGATCCCAAGGAAGCGCTGGCGCTGATTGCGGCCGCACGCGCAAAGGAGATTGCGCAGTGACCCTGAAGGCCCGTGTCATTCCCTGCCTCGACGTCAAGGACGGCCGCGTCGTCAAGGGTGTCAATTTCGTCAACCTGGTGGACGCCGGCGACCCGGTCGAGGCGGCCAAGGCCTACGACGCTGCCGGCGCCGACGAGCTCTGCTTCCTCGACATCACTGCTTCGTCGGACAATCGTGAAACGATCTTCGACGTCATCGCACGCACGGCCGAGCAGTGCTTCATGCCTGTCACCGTCGGCGGAGGGGTGCGCACCATCACTGATATTCGCAAGTTGCTGCTCTGCGGCGCCGACAAGGTTTCGATCAATTCGGCGGCAGTCAACAATCCTGATTTCGTTGCGGAAGCGGCAGACAAGTTCGGCGACCAGTGCATCGTCGTCTCCATCGATGCCAAGCGCCGGCGCACGCAGGCGGTCGGCCAGGACAATCTCAGCGCCTGGGAGATCTACACACATGGCGGCCGCAATGCGACCGGTATCGACGCCGTGGATTTCGCAAGGAGAATGGTCGAGCGCGGGGCCGGCGAACTGCTTGTCACGTCGATGGACCGAGACGGAACGAAAGTCGGCTACGATCTCGAGTTGACACGCGCCATTGCGGATTCGGTTCGGGTGCCGGTCATCGCCTCGGGCGGCGTCGGCGACCTCGACGATCTCGTGGCCGGCGTCAAGCAGGGGCATGCCAATGCCGTTTTGGCCGCATCGATCTTCCACTTCGGCATCTATTCCGTCGGCGAGGCGAAGCGCTATATGTCGTCCTGCGGCATCGACATGCGTCTGGACTGATTAGAAAGCAGAATCATGAGCGAATTCACCCTTGCCGACTTGGAAAAGATCGTCGATGCGCGATCGAAAGCCTCGCCGGATGAATCCTGGACAGCAAAACTCGTTTCCGCAGGCCAGCCGAAAGCTGCCAAGAAACTCGGCGAAGAGGCAATCGAAGCCGTGATAGCAGCAATCGCCGACGACCGTGAGAACCTCACCTATGAAGCCGCCGACCTGATCTATCACCTATTGGTCGTATTGAAGGTGGCGGGCATTCCGTTGCACAGTGTCATGGCGGAGCTTGAGCGGCGTACCGCTCAATCCGGCCTGAGGGAAAAGGCGAGCCGGCAAAGTTCATGAGTATCGCAAGACAGCTCATCGGAGCGCCCGAGGCGCTCGATCATTTTCAGGCGAATGCCTATTCGCCCTATCACTTCTTTTCCTCCGAGGAATGGGCGCGCTTCCGCGCGGATACGCCCCTTACTCTGAAGGGGGACGAGGTCAAGCGGCTACGCTCCATGGGCGACCCGATCGACCTTGATGAAGTGCGGCGGATCTATCTGTCGCTTTCGCGCCTTCTCTCAGCCCACGTCGAATCATCGCAGCTGCTTTTTGAGCAGCGCAACCGCTTTCTCAGTCTCTCGAATGTCGCGAAAACGCCGTTCGTCATCGGCATCGCCGGCTCGGTGGCCGTCGGCAAGTCGACGACCGCCCGTATCCTGAAAGAACTGCTGACGCGCTGGCCTTCCAGCCCGAAAGTGGATCTGGTGACCACCGATGGCTTTCTACATCCGAACGCCGTGCTGCAGCGTGAAAACCTGATGCAGCGCAAGGGCTTCCCAGAGAGCTACGACACTGGCGCGATCCTGCGCTTCCTGGCGGCGATCAAGGCCGGGCAGCCGAACGTCAAGGCGCCGTCCTACTCGCATCTGGTCTACGACGTCCTGCCAAACGAATACAAGATCGTCGATCGGCCGGACATCCTGATCTTCGAGGGCATCAACGTCCTGCAGTCACGCGACCTGCCGGCCGGCGGCAAGATCGTGCCGATGGTCTCCGATTTCTTCGACTTCTCGATCTACATAGATGCGGAAGAAAGCCGGATTCACGACTGGTACGTGACGCGCTTCATGCGGCTCCGCGAAACGGCGTTTCGCGATCCTCATTCCTTCTTCCACCGCTACGCCTCGATCAGCGAGGAGGAAGCGCTGTCGATAGCCGAAGGCCTCTGGGAAAACATCAATCTCAAGAATCTGCGGGAGAACATCCTGCCGACGCGTCCGCGCGCTGACCTGATCCTGCGCAAGGGCAACAATCACCTGATCGAACAGGTGGCCCTGAGGAAGCTCTAAGGTGTTATCCGACGAAGCGTCAGGTTAATACGACCGCCATTCTTTAGCAGCGTCGAGGTCGACGGATAGATTTTGTCGACGCCATGGAAACATAGCCGCCCTTCCTCACCCAAGACAACGACATCGCCACTCGACAGCTTGAAGGAGAGCGTGCGGTCGTTGCGCGCGAGGCCGCCGACACGGAAGAGGCAACCATTACCAAGCGATATCGACACGACGGGCGCGGCGAGATCCTGCTCGTCCTTGTCCTGATGCAGGCCCATGCGCGCCTCGTCGGAATAGAAGTTGACGAGACAGGCCTGTGGAGGCTTGCCGTAGCCAGACACGTCGTTCCAGATTTCCAGCAGTTCCGCGGGCATATCCGGCCAAGGCTTGCCCGTGACAGGATGGGTCGGCTGGTAGCGATAGCCGCGCTCCTTGTCCGTGACCCAGCCGAGCGGCCCGCAATTCGTCATGCGCACCGACATCGGCTTGCCGGTGCCGGGCATGACCGGCACGAAAAGCGGCGCGTCCGCCACGATCGTCCGGATGATATCGACCAATGCCTGCTGCCGCGGTCGGTCCAGATAGTCCGGAAGGTGACTGACGCCGTTCGGCAGCTTCAGCATATCAATCTCCGAACGGGCGCCCACGCATCTTCTTCACCTCGGCGCGGCCCGATTTCTCCTTCAGCCGGCGTTCGATCGACCCTTTTGTCGGCTTGGTTTTCTTGCGGGGCGGCGGCGGCGGTTTTGCCGCCTCGAGAATCAGATCTTTCAGCCGGTCACGCGCATCTTCGCGGTTGCGATCCTGGCTGCGGAAGCGGCTTGCCTCGATCATCAGCACACCTTCTTTCGACAGGCGCTTGCCAGCAAGCTTCACGGCATTCACCTTCACGCGCTCGTTCAAGGAGGGTGAGTTGGGAATGTTGAAGAACAGCTGGACTGATGTCGAGACCTTGTTGACGTTCTGCCCGCCGGGGCCACCCGCCAAGACGAACTGCTCCGTCAGCTCCCATCCGGCAATGGTGATTCGATCGTTGATGTAAAGCGGGTCGCTGGCCATGCGATTTCTATCTCACATCGGCCGGCGCTTGGAAACAGACAAAGAAACCCGGCGAACGCCGCCGGGTTTCACGTGAATCATCAATGTTTTGGCGCGTCATTCAGCCGCGGCGCGAAACCCCGGGGCCGCATCGCGCACCCCGCCATCGACATGGCCTTCGAACTTGGCGAAGTTCTCGATGAACATCGTCACGAGCTTGCCGGCCTGTGCGTCATAGCCGATCGGATCCTGCCACGTGGAACGCGGATCGAGGATGGCCGTCTCGACGCCCGGCACCACGACGGGAACCGCGAAGCCGAAATTCGGATCAACGCGGAAATCCGCCTTCCCGAGTTCGCCCGAGAGCGCTGCGGCAAGCAGCGTGCGCGTTGCCTTGATCGGCATGCGCTTCCCGGTGCCGTAGGCCCCACCGGTCCAGCCGGTGTTGACCAGCCAGCATTCGACCCCGTGGCGGCCGATGAGATCTTTCAGGAGATTGCCATATTCTGACGGATGGCGTGGCATGAACGGCGCGCCGAAGCAGGTCGAGAAGGTCGCTTCCGGCTCGGTCACGCCCCGCTCGGTGCCGGCCACCTTGGCGGTGTAGCCCGACAGGAAGTGGTACATGGCCTGATCCGGCGTCAATTTGGCGATCGGCGGCATGACGCCGAAGGCATCCGCGGTCAACATGATGATCGTCTTCGGGTGACCGGCAAGACCGGTCTTCGAGGCGTTCGGAATGAAATCCAGCGGGTAGGCGCAACGAGTGTTTTCCGTCAGCGATCCATCGTTGAAATCAGGTTCACGCTGATCGTTCAGAACGACGTTTTCGAGAACGGTGCCGAAGCGCTGCGTCGTGGCATAGATTTCCGGTTCCGCTTCCGCCGACAGGCGGATGGTTTTGGCGTAGCAGCCGCCTTCGAAATTGAAGATGCCGTCCTCGCCCCAGCCATGCTCATCGTCACCGATAAGCGTACGGGCCGGATCGGCCGAAAGCGTCGTCTTGCCGGTGCCAGAAAGGCCGAAGAAGACCGCGGCATCGCCATCCGGGCCGACATTGGCCGAGCAGTGCATCGGCATCACGCCCTTTGCCGGGAGCAGATAATTCAGCACAGTGAAAACCGACTTCTTCATTTCGCCGGCGTAGAAGGTACCGGCGATCAGCACCTCACCATTTGTCAGGTCGCAAGCGATGACGGTTTCCGTGCGGCAGCCATAGCGCTCGGGGTCGGCCTTGAAAGTCGGCAGGTTGATGATCGTCAGCTTCGGAGCGAAAGATTCCAGGGTCGAGCGCTCCGGGCGGATCAGCAGGTTACGAATGAACAGCGAATGCCATGCCAGCTCGGTCACGACACGCGTCGGCAGCGCATTGTTCTCATCGGCACCGCCGATGAGATCCTGAACGAACAGATCCTTGCCGTCGGCGTGCGCGAGCATGTCCTGCTTCAGGAGCGCGAAGTTCTCCGGCGACATCGGCTTGTTGTTGTCCCACCAGATCTGACCGTCGGTGTTGGCATCACGAACGACGAACTTGTCCCTGGGCGAGCGACCGGTGTGCTGACCCGTCAAGGCGCGCAATGCACCATGAGCGGTGAGTTCAGCCTCACCCCGGCGAATCGATTCTTCATAGAGGGAGGCGGCCGTAAAGTTATAGCGAGCGCTGTTTGCACTCCCCAAACCGATCGTCGCCAGCTCTATCGCCGGGTTGTGGACTCCGAACAGCTCCATGGTCTTTCCCTTCCCTTGAGGCTCGTGCGTTAAAGAACTGAGGGTGACCGTACGGGCGGTTTTTTTAAAACGCAATAGCAGAAAATCAATAAAACGTAGTAATATCAAACTATTAATCGATTTAAATTTTCCTGTGATATTTTAAATCGTTTGAATCAGAAGTGGCCAGAGCAAAGAGCGGCACAGCTTTTGGTTGCCATCAAAACTTTACAACAATCTCACCCTTTATCTTTGCCACAATTTGTTCCACCTTTATCCCCATAAGCGCATCCGGTTCACAAAGGCCGCCTGGGGACCTTCTAAATACCTGGAGACGCGCATAGATGACGGAGACGAATACCATGCCGACAATCGCGCTCGTTGACGACGACCGCAATATCCTTACCTCGGTATCGATCGCACTCGAGGCCGAAGGATATAAGGTCGAGACCTATACCGATGGCGCCTCCGCCCTCGACGGTCTCCTGGCCCGCCCGCCGCATCTTGCCATCTTCGACATCAAGATGCCGCGCATGGACGGCATGGAACTCCTGCGCCGCCTGCGACAGAAATCCGACATCCCGGTTATCTTCCTCACCTCCAAGGACGAGGAAATCGATGAGCTGTTTGGCCTGAAGATGGGCGCCGACGACTTTATTACCAAGCCGTTCTCGCAGCGTCTGCTGGTCGAGCGTGTGCGCGCCGTCCTGCGCCGCGCATCGAGCCGAGAGGCTGCCGCCGCGGCTGGCGGTGCTGCTCCAAAACCGGGCACTGCACAGCAGCTTGCTCGCTCGCTGGAGCGCGGCCAGCTGGTCATGGACCAGGAACGCCACACCTGCACCTGGAAAGGTGAGCCAGTGACGCTGACGGTGACCGAATTCCTCATTCTGCATTCGCTGGCCCAGCGTCCCGGCGTCGTCAAAAGCCGTGACGCATTGATGGACGCGGCTTATGACGAGCAGGTCTATGTCGACGATCGCACCATCGACAGCCACATCAAGCGGCTCCGCAAGAAATTCAAGATGGTCGATACCGACTTTGATATGATTGAAACGCTCTACGGAGTGGGGTACCGCTTCCGCGAAGCAGCCTGACGCCGAAGCGGCGCGGCATCTGAGAATTGTCGAGAGCTGGTGATCGCAAAAGCGGTCCGCTCTCCGAAAGGGCCTGTCGTTGGCACAGTTGGTGCAGGAAAGGGATCTGGATGAGGCGGAAGGCGTAAGCAGTCGCCGCGTCAGGGGACGACGCTGGTCGCATCCCTTCACGATCATCCGCCGCATCTTCGGCAATGCCGTCTTTTCGAGCCTGACACGCCGCATCCTCTTTTTCAATCTCGCGGCGCTTGTCGTTCTCGTCGGCGGCATTCTCTACCTCAATCAGTTTCGCGAAGGGCTGATCGACGCCCGCGTCGAAAGCCTTCTGACGCAGGGGGAAATCATCGCGGGCGCCGTCTCGGCTTCCGCGTCGGTCGACACGAACTCGATCACGATCGACCCGGAAAAGCTGCTCGAACTGCAGGCTGGCCAGAGCATTACCCCGGTGCCGAACGACGAGGACCTCGAGTTCCCGATCGACCCGGAAAAGGTCGCGCCGGTCTTGCGCCGCTTGATTTCACCGACGAGAACGCGTGCGCGCATTTTCGATGCCGATGCCAACCTGCTACTCGACTCTCGCCACCTCTATTCGCGCGGCCAGGTCCTGCGTTTTGATCTACCGCCGGTCGATGACGAGGAGCAGACCTGGAGCCAGTGGTTCACGACGATCTTCAACAAGGTTCTGCAGCCTGGAAACCTGCCGCTGTACAAGGAAGCGCCGGGCGGTGATGGCTCCATCTATCCCGAGGTGATGAACGCGCTGACCGGCGTGCGCGGCGCCGTGGTTCGCACCACCGAGAAGGGCGAGCTGATCGTTTCGGTCGCCGTTCCGATCCAGCGCTTCCGCGCTGTTCTCGGTGTGCTGCTGTTGTCCACGCAAGCGGGCGATATCGATAATATCGTCCACGCCGAGCGCCTCGGCATCATGCGCGTGTTCGGCGTGGCGACGCTTGTCAACGTTCTGCTGTCTCTTGTTCTCTCTTCGACAATCGCCAACCCACTGCGGCGTCTATCCGCCGCCGCCATCCGTGTTCGCCGCGGCGCAAAGGAACGCGAGGAAATTCCGGACTTTTCCGCACGTCAGGACGAGATCGGCAACCTTTCCATTGCGCTGCGCGAGATGACGACGGCTCTCTACGACCGCATCGATGCGATCGAAAGCTTTGCGGCCGACGTCAGCCACGAACTGAAGAACCCGCTGACATCGCTGCGCAGCGCCGTCGAGACACTGCCACTCGCCAAAACGGACGATTCCAAGAAGCGGCTGCTTGATGTCATCCAACATGACGTTCGCCGCCTCGACCGCCTGATCAGCGATATTTCCGACGCCTCCCGTCTCGATGCCGAGTTGGCGCGGGTCGATGCAGGTTCGGTCGATCTGGAAATCCTGCTTCGCGACCTCATCGACGTGTCTCGGCAAATCCGCAGTCGCAAGAAAGAAGTGCAGATTGAGTTCGCCATCGAGCGCAAGCCGGGCGTCAAGACGCGCTTCGTGGTGAACGGCCACGACCTGCGCATCGGCCAGATCGTTACGAATCTGATAGAGAATGCGCGCTCCTTCGTACCGGAGCACGACGGCAGGATCACCGTGCGCCTGGTTAGAACGCGCTCCCGCTGCATCGTTTACGTCGAGGACAACGGGCCGGGCATCCAGGCCGAAAATATCGATCGTATCTTTGAGCGCTTCTATACCGACAGACCGGAATCAGAGGGCTTCGGCCAGAATTCGGGCCTCGGTCTGTCGATCAGCCGCCAGATCGCCGAGGCGCATGGCGGTTCGCTGCGTGCGGAGAATATCATCGATCCGGAGAGCGAAAGGCTACTCGGAGCGCGCTTCATCCTCGCCCTTCCCGCCAATACCACCGCATGACGGACACGCCTTCGAACATCCACGCAACCGCTATCGTCGTCGGCAGCACCGGTCTTCTTTTCATGGGGCCTTCGGGATGGGGAAAGTCGATGCTCGCCTTTGCCTGCATCGCCCAAGCACAGCACATCGGCATGTCGGCGATACTGGTTGCCGACGATCAAGTGCTGATCTCCAAACAGGATGGAGCCGTGATTGCCACCTGCCCTGCCTCGATTGCCGGTTTGATCGAATTGCGCGGCACCGGCATCGTCAAAGTGCCATACATCGCAAGGGCGGCGATGCACTATGCTGTCCTTCCGGGAAGCGTGTCCGGAGAGAAGCGGCTGCCACCTGAGGGTGAGCGAATGACGATTGCCAACGGTATGGATCTGCCGGTCATTCGGTTGCTGGCAAACACGCCGTTGCCGCTGGCGGTGTTGATGGCAAAAGCGCCCGATATCGGACAGTAATGCCTGCGAAATCGGCAAATCCCGCCCTAAAAGTCGTATTTTTGTCTTGCACTTCGGCTTTTCATCGCCAAGATGTGCCCCCACGGTGGACGTGATTGCTGCATTGCGATATTGGCCCCCCGTTTGCATACGCCACTAGGAGCAGTAATATCATGATCGGACTTGTGCTTGTCACTCATGGCAAGCTGGCTGAAGAGTTTCGTCATGCGGTCGAACACGTCGTCGGTCCTCAGAAATTCATCGAAACGGTCTGTATCGGTCCCGAAGACGACATGGATCAGAGACGACAAGATATTCTGGAAGCAGTGTCCCGCGCCGACGACGGCCATGGAGTCGTCATCCTGACCGACATGTTCGGCGGCACCCCCTCCAACCTGGCAATATCCGTCATGAGCAGTGGCCACACGGAGGTCATCGCGGGCATGAATCTGCCGATGCTGATCAAGCTTGCCGGCGTACGCGGTGAGAACAACATGGAAAAAGCTCTCATCGAAGCCTCCGAAGCCGGACGGAAATACATCAACGTCGCGAGCCGCGTCCTCAGTGGCAAATAGTGAGCACATCGCGCCCATGACGGCACTCTCCCGAGAAATTCTGATCATCAATAAGCGCGGACTGCACGCGCGCGCTTCGGCTAAATTCGTTCAATTGGTCGAGAATTTTGATGCAGCGATTACTGTTTCGAAAGACGGGATGACGGTCGGCGGGACTTCGATCATGGGCTTGATGATGCTGGCGGCGAGTCCCGGTTCAAGCGTCCTTGTTTCCGCCAGCGGCAATCAGGCAGCACAGGCGCTCGACGCGCTCGACGAGCTAATCCAGAACCGGTTCGGCGAAGAAATGTGAGCCTCTTGCGGCTCATATAAACATATAAAGACTTCTTTATATCATTATTGCCTTCGTCATAGAAGCCTGCTAAACGGCCATTATAGCCGCGCATGCCGCGTGGACGCTATCTGGCGCATGCACTTGCGCCTTCGAATTTTGAGCCGCTTTTCAGCCTGGAGAACCCAATGATCACTGAAAAAGACTATGTCGTCGCCGACATCGGCCTCGCGGATTTCGGCCGCAAGGAAATCACGATCGCAGAAACCGAGATGCCGGGCCTGATGTCCTGCCGCGCCGAATTCGGCGAAGCAAAGCCACTCAAGGGCGCGCGCATCACCGGTTCGCTGCACATGACGATCCAGACGGCCGTTCTCATCGAAACACTGGTCGCGCTCGGCGCCGAAGTCCGCTGGGCGTCGTGCAACATCTTCTCGACGCAGGATCATGCCGCAGCCGCAATCGCTGCCGCCGGCGTTCCGGTTTTCGCCATCAAGGGCGAGTCGTTGGAAGATTACTGGGTTTACACCGACAAGATCTTCCAGTGGGCTGACGGCGGCCTTTCCAACATGATCCTCGATGATGGCGGCGACGCCACGATGTACATCCTGCTGGGTGCGCGCGCTGAAGCCGGCGAGAACGTGCTGTCAAACCCGCATTCTGAAGAGGAAGAAATCCTCTTCGCACAGATCAAGAAGCGTCTGGCCGCATCGCCGGGCTGGTTCACAAAGCAGCGCGACGCCATCAAGGGCGTGACCGAAGAAACCACGACAGGCGTCAACCGCCTCTACCAGCTCAGCCAGAAAGGTCTCCTGCCCTTCCCGGCGATCAACGTCAACGATTCCGTCACCAAGTCGAAGTTCGACAACAAGTACGGCTGCAAGGAATCTCTGGTCGACGGCATCCGCCGTGGCACGGACGTAATGATGGCCGGCAAGGTCGCCGTCGTCTGCGGATACGGTGACGTTGGCAAGGGCTCGGCCGCTTCGCTTCAGGGTGCTGGCGCCCGCGTTAAGGTGACGGAAGTCGACCCGATCTGCGCACTTCAGGCTGCCATGGACGGTTTTGAAGTCGTCACGCTCGAAGACGTCGTGTCTTCCGCAGACATCTTCATCACCACGACCGGCAACAAGGACGTCATCCGCATCGACCACATGCGTCAGATGAAGGACATGGCGATCGTCGGTAACATTGGCCATTTCGACAACGAAATCGAAGTTGCGGCGCTGCGTAACCTGAAGTGGACCAACATCAAGCCGCAGGTCGACCTGATCGAATTCCCGAAGGGCAACCGCATCATCCTTCTCTCCGAAGGTCGTCTGCTCAACCTTGGCAATGCTACGGGCCATCCGTCGTTTGTCATGTCGGCTTCGTTCACCAACCAGACACTGGCGCAGATCGAGCTTTTCACCAAGCCCGGCCAGTACCAGAACCAGGTCTACATCCTGCCGAAGCACCTCGACGAGAAGGTTGCGCGCCTGCATCTCGACAAGCTCGGCGTGAAGCTGACGCAGCTTTCTGAAGAACAGGCGGCCTATATCGGCGTCACACCGCAAGGTCCGTTCAAGGCTGACCACTACAGATATTAATCGCTAGATCAGTATCCACAACATCTAGAGGGCGCCACATTGACAAATGCGGCGCCCTTATTTTTTGACACACACCTTCCCGCCGATTCCCTTCCGAAGTATTGTTTTAACACTCGATTCGTGGCCACGGACGTGTCCGTTTGCTTCGAAAATGGGATGTCTTGTCGTGATGCGGCACATTAAAGGACGGAGACATACCGCGCATGTCGGAAATGATGCACAGCCTGGGCGAACAGGCGGAGGGCGGCACTCATGCTGACTCCTGCCCGCTCTATTCAGGTGAACGGAAACCCGTTGGCTCAAAGGCCACCGCCGAGAAGCCGGGCATAGTCGCTCGCGTGGCGCGGGTCTTTGCCGCCGGCACCGCAATGGCATCGATTGCGCCTCCGGTGTTCGCTCGGGTCGAAGCCGAGGCTATCGCGTCAGCGCACCTTTTCACGTCATCGCAGGTTGTCGGCCTCTCCGTTGTTATCGGTGTGATCTCGGCGGCGTTACTTTCGACCCTTTGGGTCGTGCGCCAGCGCGGCAATCTTGAAAGCGAAAGCCGCGAGATCCGCTCGGCTCTCTCCGACGCGCAACAGCGCATTTCGCAATATCAGGCGCTGATTGCGGACAAGAATCGCCGGATCGTCATCTGGGATGGAAATGAGCGCCCTGAGCTGATCGGTCAGCTGCCGGCGGAAACCGGAGCGCCGCAGGATAACGAGTTCCTTGCCTTCGGGCTTTGGCTGAAGCCGCGCTCTGCATCCGAACTTGAGCGTGCAATCGACCGCCTGCGCGGGTCGGCCCATAGCTTCGACATGGTCGTTGAAACCCACCGCGAGGAAATCCTTGAAGCGCAGGGCCGGGTTTCCGGCGGCCGCGCATTCGTCCGCTTTGTGGCGTTGAACAATCTTCGAGCCGAGCTTGCCGAGCTTAAGATCGAGCGGGACAGACTGTTGTCCTCGATCTCGGCGTTTCAGAGCATGCTCGATGCAATCGATCTCCCTGCCTGGCAGCGTGATACCGAAGGTCGGCTGACCTGGGCCAACCACGCCTACGGCGAAGCTGTCGAGGCCGCCACGCCGGAGCAAGCCATCGACGAGGGGCGGGAATTCCTGACGACAGTTGCCCGCGAACGCATCCGCGCCACGGCTACCAACGAGTCGCCTTTCCACGACAAGATTTCGACCGTAGTGCGCGGCAACCGCACCTTCTTTGACGTTGTCGATGTGAAAGTCCCGGGCGGCTCCGCCGGCATAGCCGTCGATGTTTCAGGCATCGAAGCTGTTCGCGCAGAGCTCGAGCGGACGCTGAAGAGCCACGCCGAGACACTCGATCATCTCGCGACCCCGGTCGCGATCTTCGATGGCGACCGGCGCCTGCAGTTCTACAATCAGGCCTTCGTTTCACTCTGGGAACTCGATATCGCTTTTCTCGAAAGCCGGCCCGACAATGCTGAACTGCTGGAGCGCCTGCGCGCTGCCAAGAAGCTGCCCGATCAGCTGAACTGGAAATCCTGGAAGGAAACCGCACTTTCGGTCTATCGGGCGCTCGATACCCAGTCGGACCTCTGGCATTTGCCAAACGGCCAGACGCTGCGGGTCTTCGCAACAGCGCATCCGCAAGGCGGCGCCACGTGGGTGTTCGAGAACCTGACCGAGCAGGTCGACCTTGAGACACGCTACAACACGCTTCTCAAGGTTCAGGGCGAGACGATTGACCATCTCTCGGAGGGTGTTGCCGTCTTTGGCCCCGACGGGCGTATTCGCCTCTCGAATCCTGCATTTCGCGCACTCTGGGGAATCACTGAGGCCGAGGCGAAGCCCAGCACGCACATCCGCGCCCTTGGCGAGGCATGCTCTCAGTCCTATGACCGTCCGGACGGATGGAAGACCTTCGCCGAGTTGATCACCAGCTTCGACGACGAGCGACGTTCCAGCCAGGGAACGCTCGAGCTGTTCTCAGGTCTCGTGCTCGACTATGCCGTCATTCCGTTGCCGAATGCACAGACGATGCTGACCTTCGTCAACATGACGGATAGCGTCCGTGCTGAGCGCGCCTTGACGGAAAAGAACGAAGCGCTGCGCAAGGCCGACGAGCTCAAGAACGACTTCGTCCAGCACGTTTCATATGAGCTGCGCTCGCCGCTGACCAACATCATCGGCTTTACCGATCTGCTGCGCACGCCGGGACTAGGTCCGCTGAACGACCGGCAGGCGGAATACATCGATCACATCTCGACCTCGTCTTCGGTACTGCTGACGCTGGTCAACGATATCCTCGATCTTGCCACGGTCGACGCCGGCATCATGCGGCTCAATTACTCGCCGATCGATCTTGGCGACTTGCTCGACGACGTATCGATGCAGATTGCAGACAGGCTACAGGAAAGCGGTGTGACGCTGGAGATTACCGCGCCGGCGCATCTGGGCTCGATTGTTGCAGACCCGCAAAGACTGAAACAGATACTGGTGAAGTTGCTTTCCAACGCAGCCAACTTTTCACCGGAAGGCTCGTCGGTCTTGCTCGAATGCCGGCGCGAAGCGACGGATTTCGTCTTCTCCGTCAGCGATCGCGGCCCGGGCATTTCGCAGGACATGATCGCCAACGTATTCGACCGATTCGCCACCGGCGCAAAGAGTGGGAAGCGGGGCGGCGCCGGACTCGGGCTCTCGATCGTCGACAGCTTCGTCAGTCTTCACCACGGGACGGTCACCATTGACAGTCAGCCAGGCAAGGGCACGATCGTGACCTGCCGGATTCCTTCGGTCGATCTCCCGACGTCCGTCGCAGCCGAATGATGACGGGCACTCCTGGCATTTCTCTCTTCCTGAAGGACGAGGCCGAAACAATCCGCTTTGGTGAAGATCTGGCGCTGGCGCTGAAGCGAGGCGACTGCCTTGCCCTGTCGGGTGACCTCGGTGCCGGGAAATCGTCACTTGCCCGCGCATTCCTGCGCGCGATGGCAGATGACAACGAGCTCGAGGTGCCAAGTCCCACCTTCACGCTGGTGCAAGCCTATGACCTTCGCATACCGGTCGCGCATTTTGACCTTTACCGTCTCGGCGATCCGGCCGAACTGACCGAACTCGGCTTCGACGAAGCGCTCGAGGACGGCATCTGCCTCGTGGAATGGCCCGAGGTGGCGCGTGACGAACTGCCGGCAGACCGGATTGCCCTCAGGCTGGAGCAGGAGGGCGCGGGTCGGCGGGTGACCATTGCGGCGCCGGAAAAGCAGGCGGCCCGAATTCGCCGCGTCCTTGCCATTCGGGCTTTTCTTGCCGATGCAGGGTATCCCCGGGCGAAACGTCGTTTCCTGACAGGAGATGCATCTCTTCGAGCCTACGAGGCCGTCTATGCTGATGACGAGAAACGACGGATCCTGATGGATTGGCCGCCGCTGCCGGAAGGGCCACCGGTCCTGGACGGCAAGCCATATCCGAAGGTCGCGCATATCGCGGAGAATGCCTATCCCTTCGTCGCCATTGCGAATGTACTCCGACAGGAGGGCTTTGCTGCCCCTGAGGTCTACCAGGTCGACTACGACCGAGGCATTGTGCTTCTGGAGGACCTTGGCACCGACGGCGTTCTGGACGCGCAAGGTCAGGCCATCGCCGAGCGTTACCGGGCGAGCGTCGCTTGCTTGGCGCATCTCCACAAGCACGCGATCCCGCAGGACATCCGCGTCACGGATAGCCATGTCCATCACATCCCCGATTTCGACCGGACGGCGATGAAGATGGAAGTGCGCCTCGTTCTAGACTGGCATCTGCCCTGGAAGCGTGGGGGCGTCGCTGCCAGCGATGCCGAGCGCAACGAATACCTCGCCATTTGGGACGGCCTGATCGACGAATTGGAGACCTCCGAGAAGAACCTTCTCCTTCGCGATTTCCACTCGCCGAACATCATCTGGCGCCAAAGCGAGACCGGTATCGCGCGCGTCGGATTGATCGATTTCCAGGATGCAATGATCGGTCCTACGGCCTATGACCTGGCTTCGATCGTACAGGATGCGCGCGTCACAATCGCCCCCGAACTATTTCAGCAATTGATGGACGACTATCTGTCGCTGCGCAGAGCGGAACGCGGCTTCGATGAGGCGCGCTTCCTGAAGAGTTGGGCGATCATGTCGGCACAGCGCAATTGCAAGCTTTCCGGCCTCTGGGTTCGCCTGATGCAACGAGACGGAAAGCCCGGCTACATCAAGCATATGCCCCGCACGCTGTCCTATCTTTCAGTGGCGCTGCAACACGAAACGCTTGCCCCCTTGCGCGACTGGTGCGTAAGGGCTGGAATAGTGACAAGCGAATCATAATTTTTCGGATCAGATGAGCATCAAGCAAGCCATGATACTCGCTGCGGGTCTTGGAACCCGCATGCGGCCGATCACCGACACCATCCCGAAACCGCTCGTGACGATCGGCGGCAAGGCGATGATCGATTACGCGCTGGATTCACTTGTAGAAGCCGGTGTGGAAAGGGTGGTGGTGAATGTTCATCACCACGCCGACCAGATGCTCGCCCATCTGGCTTCATACAAAGACCTCGAGATCATTATCTCCGACGAACGCGAAAAGCTAATGAACAACGGCGGTGGCCTTGCAAAGGGCCTGAAGCTTCTTGCTCCCGGCAAGGTTTTTGTCACGAATGCCGACCTTTTCTGGATCGGAGAACGTCCAGGTGTTCCGACCAACCTGACGCGCTTAGCCGCATTCTTCCAACCGGAAAGCATGGATATGGCCATGCTCTGTGTGAAATTGGAAGATACCACCGGGCACAACGGCAAGAACGATTTCAATATGGCAAAGGATTTCAGGTTGACGCGCTTTGCCGATTCCGGGCCGAGCCCCGTCGTCTACGCCGGCGCCATTGCCATGGACACGTCGTTCCTGGATGACGCTCCGGCCGATCCGTTCAACCTCAATCTCTATTTCGACAAGGCAATCGCCCGCGGGCGGCTGTACGGCACGGTGCTCGAAGGACACTGGCTTACAATCGGCACGCCCGAGGCTATCGGTGAAGCTGAGGAAACGATCCGGCGCTACCGGACGTTTGCATGACGGATGGCCGAGCAGCACTGGCCGAGGGTTTTGACCATCCCCGCAGGGCTTCCCTTCCTGAAGACCCTTGCCGAAAGCCTCTGTGCCGGCAGGCTGACACCGCATTTCCGGTATGACCCCGGCGATCCCCTATCGCTTTCAAAAGTCACGATCTATCTGCCGACAAGGCGTGCCGCACGCGTGCTCCGCTCCGAATTCGTCGACCTTCTTGGTGGGCGATCGGCAATCTTGCCGGTCATCCGCCCGCTTGGTGAAACCGACGACGACAGCGGGTATTTCGACGAAGCCCTGCCAGCGACATTGGATCTTGCGCAGCCGCTATCAAACACCGCCCGCCTGTTGGAACTCGCGCGCCTTATCCTTGCCTGGCGAAACAGGCTGCCGGAGATCGTGCGCAGCATCCACGCCGATTCACCGCTCGTCGCACCCGCAAGCCCCGCCGACGCCATTTGGCTTGCCCGCAACCTCGCGGAATTGATCGACGCCATCGAGACTGAGGATCGAGACTGGAGCGAACTGTCCCGCCTGAACGCGAAAGACTATGCACTCTGGTGGCAGCTGACTGCCGAATTCCTGCAGATCGCCAGCGCCTTCTGGCCTGAGCGACTGAACGAGCTTGGCAAATCGTCGCCAGCAAGGCACCGCAACGCCATCCTTCGTGCCGAAGCAAATCGTCTTGCGACAGTCCCGCCGGTGGGACCCATCATCATTGCAGGATCGACGGGTTCGGTGCCGGCGACAGCCGACCTGATCGCGGCAGTAGCCAACCTTCGGGAAGGCGTCATCATTCTGCCGGGCCTCGACCTCGCCATGCCGGATGAGCATTGGCGAATGGTAGCGCCGGACGATCGGAAAGATCAGCCTGCAGATCCGGCTAGCCGCAGCCACTCGCAATACGGCATCGCTCAGCTGCTGAGGCGCCTGAACCTCACCCGCAAGGACGTGGTGCCGCTTGCAGAGCCGTCCGAGGAGTTGCAGCAGCGTAGCCAAATCCTGTCGCATGCGCAGTCGCCAGCCGAAGCCACCAGCGATTGGGGCGCGTGGAAGGCAAGGCTATCCGATGTGGCCATTTCATCGGCATTCGCAGATGTGTCGCTGATCGAGGCGGCCAATGAGCGAGAGGAAGCCACAGCCATCGCAATCGCACTGCGCTTGGCTCTTGAGCGGCCCGGCAAGGACGGTGAGAGCCGGGCGGCGCTGATAACGCCTGATCGAAATCTAGCGCGCCGCGTGACCACGGAATTATCGCGTTTCGGCATCGTTGCTGATGACTCCGCAGGCACGCCGCTTTCCGCGACGCCACAGGGAACATTGCTGCAACTGCTGCTCGAAGCAACGCTTCGCCCGGGTGATCCCGTCGCGATCGTCGGCTTGCTCAAGCATCCCCTGGCGCGCTTCGGCCTGGAGCGCAGCGTGCTTGTCGCGGCAGTCGCGGCACTCGAGCTGCTGGCGCTGCGGGGTGGCGTCGCCGACGTCGACATCGCCGCGCTAGAACCGCTCCTTGAACAACAATTGTCGGAGCAGGCCCTGGATCGTCACGCGCCGCAATGGCGCAAGGCGCTCCCCGCCGATGCGGTCGATCGCGCGCGGGATCTTGCCCGCCGCGTTGCCGGAGCCACTGAACCGCTTGCATCCGCGCTTGTTCGAAACGGACTGACGACCAGCTTTGCACTTTCCGACTGGGCCAGGCGCACCGGGCACGCACTGGAGGCAGTGGCAGGCGACGAGCGTGGCGACCTTGCCGGGCTCTGGTCGGGGGAGGCAGGCGACACGCTGGCGTCAATGCTCGGCGAAGTCATCGAAACCGAAGGACAGATCGACGCCGACGGTCCACAATGGATCGATATCATCGCAGCGCTGTTGGCCGGCCAGGCGGCAAAACCACGGGCGCTGAGCCATCCAAGACTGTTCATCTTCGGCACGTTGGAAGCGCGCCTCCAGAGCGTCGACACTCTCATCTTGGGAGGACTGAACGAAGGATCATGGCCGGGGCAAACATCCAACAACCCTTTCGTTTCTCGCACAATGAAGACGGAGATTGGACTGGAGCCACCGGAGCGGCGAATCGGCCAGCTGGCTCACGATTTCGAAATGGCCAACGGCACGCGTCACCTCATCTATTCGCGGGCACTCCGGCAAGGTTCGACACCGACCGTTGCATCACGCTGGCTGCAGCGGCTGCTCGCATTCGGCGGGAAGGAGTTCGAGGCCGAACTCAAGGGCCGCGGCGACAACTTTGTGCATTGGGCAAACCTGATCGACCAAGGTGACCGCCAGGCGCCTGCGCAGCGTCCAAGTCCAACGCCGCCGCTGGAAATGCAGCCGAAGTCGTACTCGTTCAGCGAGGTTGGACGTCTCCGTCGCGACCCTTATGCGATCTATGCGCGGCGCGTTCTCCGCCTCGATCCGGTGGCTCCCTTCAACCGAGACCCCGGCGCCGCAGAGCGGGGAACGCTCTATCACAAGATCATCGACCGCTTCGTGCGTGAAGGCCATATTGCCGGAACACAGGCGGCGGAAACGGCGATGGAGGTCATTGTGACCGAGCTCTTCAATATGGAGCAACTTCCCGCGCACGTCGATGCCGTCTGGCGTCCGCGCTTTCGGGAGGTTGCCCGTTCGTTTCTGGAGTGGGAGGCGCAACGACAGCCGGGCATTCGAAGAACGCTGACAGAGGTGCGGGGCGGTGTCGAGCTAGAGACCATCAATGTCCGGCTGAGCGGTGTTGCCGACCGGATCGACATCACGGGAACGGGTATTGCCGACATCATCGACTACAAGACCGGACACAATCCTTCTCCGGCTCAGGCGCGCACCCTCCTCGATCCTCAACTGGCACTGGAGGCGGCCGCGCTCCACGCGGGGGCTTTCCAGGAGGCGGGCAGTCTCGTCCCACAGGATCTCCTCTATGTGCGTCTGCGGCCGGGAGATCGCTTCAAGGTCGACACCGTCAACAACGAGACATCGACCAGAAACGACAAGGCGAAGTCAGCCATGGAGCTGGCCGCGGACTCGATCGATCAACTGGTAAAGTTTGTCTCTCTTCTGCAATCGGGCGAGAAGGGCTTCACCTCGCGGCTTGTGCCGGCACAGCAGTTTGACTTCGGCGGCGACTACGATCATCTGGCGCGCGTTTCCGAATGGTCTGCCGCAGAGAGCGATGAGGCAACCGGCGATGAATGACGAAGCAACACTGCCCGAGGGCGACGATCCCCTCGCCTGGACGAGTTGGACGACCATACAGCAATCGATCGCATCCGATCCGCAACGCTCGGCCTGGGTTTCGGCCAACGCCGGCTCCGGAAAGACGCACGTCCTGACGCAGCGCGTCATTCGGCTGCTGCTGGCCGGGGCACGCCCGTCAGCAATCCTCTGCCTGACTTATACGAAAGCGGCAGCCTCGGAGATGTCGAACCGCGTGTTCGAGCGGCTGGCCGAGTGGGCCGTCCTGCCCAACGCGGAATTGGAAGAGCGCATCGCGCGAATCGAAGGCAGGGCGCCGGATGCGTCAAAACTCGCGAAAGCAAGACGACTCTTTGCGAAGGCACTCGAGACGCCGGGTGGCCTGAAGATCCAGACGATCCACGCCTTCTGCGAAGCGCTCCTGCACCAGTTTCCGCTGGAAGCGAACGTCGCGGGGCATTTCTCCGTGCTCGACGATCGCGCCGCCGCGACGCTTCTGGCGGATGCACGGCAGTCCCTCCTCACGGCGACGACGCCAGAGGATGATCCGACGCTCGCAGAGGCTTTTGGCTACGTACTCAATCTTGGCGATGAGGCGGGTCTGGAAAATCTTTTGGAAGAGATCATCGCCAATCGCAATGCAATTCGAGCCTTTACGCAAGATTCGGAACGCAAGGGTGGCCTCGATGCCGTGTTGCGGAAAAAACTTCGCCTCTCCGCCAATGACACCACAATTGGAATCACCGCGGAGTACTGGCCGCTTCCTGGTCTGCGTGGCAGTGCACTCGACCAATATTTAGACGTCGCTGACCAGAAGGGTGGCGCCAAGGCACATGATATTGCAGCCGGCTTACGGTCGGCTGCACGCGAACGCGATCATGCGCGCCGTGCGTCGCTGCTGGAGAAGATCTTCCTTACTGTAAAGGGGGATCCAAAGGCCGACTCACAGTTCTTTGTGAAGGCGATGCTCAGCGAAACACCCGAACTCCCAGACGCAGTAGCGACAGCACGAGCGCATGTTGTGTTATGCCGAGATCGGCTGAAGACGGCGCGCATGTACGAGGCCACCCGCGCCGCACTGATGCTCGCCGACCGCCTCAACAAGGACTACGACGACCTCAAGAAGCAACGCAGCCAACTCGACTTCGATGATCTGATAACGCGAACTGCCGAACTCTTGAACAAGAGCGACGTTGGCGCGTGGATCCACTACAAGCTCGATCAGGGCATCGACCATATTCTCGTCGACGAGGCGCAGGATACGAGCCCGATCCAGTGGAGTGTCATTCAGTCGCTGGCTGGGGATTTCTTTTCGGGCGAAAGCGCCCGCAATGCGGTGCGGACCCTTTTTGCCGTTGGTGACGAAAAGCAATCCATCTATTCGTTCCAGGGCGCCCGTCCCGAACGCTTTTCGGAAGAAAGCCAGCGGACGCGTCGGCGCGTCGCCCAGGGCGGGCTTGCCTTCTCGACGGTACGCTTACCACTCTCGTTCCGATCGACCTCGGATGTCCTAGCCGCCGTCGACCATATCTTCACGCCCTCCGAGAATGCCCGGGGACTGAGCGCGACAGGCGAGCCGGTGGTTCACCGTTCCAATCGCATTGGGCATCCCGGAGCCGTTGATCTCTGGGAGATGGTGGCGCCTGAGGCAATAATAAAGGAAGAAGACTGGACCGCACCTTTTGACGCCACGCCGGAGAGTGCGCCCGCGTCCATTCTCGCGCGTCGCATTGCCCACACGATCGGCGACCTGGTCGGCAAGGAAACGATCGTGGAGACGGGTAAGGAGCGCCTGATCGAAGCCGGCGATATCCTCGTGCTTGTGCGCAAGCGCGATGCCTTCGTTAACGCTCTGACGCGCGCCCTGAAGCGACGCGGCGACATTGCGGTTGCCGGCGCCGACCGCCTGCGCCTGACGAGCCACATCGCAGTGCAGGACCTGGTGGCGCTCGGCCGCTTTCTGCTATTGCCCGAGGACGACCTCTCCTTGGCTGCGCTCATGAAGAGCCCGCTACTCGATCTGGGTGAAGACGACGTGTTCGCAGTTGCCGCCCTTCGTACGGAAGGCGAGAGTGCCTGGGCTCACCTGCAGAAGTTCGCCGCCGACGGCAATGTGCGCTTCGAGACGGCCGTCTCACGCCTCAAGCTCTTCCTGGACGAATCCAAGACGCTGTCGGTTCACGACTTCTATGCCCGCGTTCTGGGGTGCCATGGCGGCCGACGACAGTTCCTAGGCCGGCTCGGAACCGAGGTCAGCGATATCCTCGACGAATTCCTGACTTTCGCGCTCGACCATGAAAGCTCGGGCCTGCCTGGACTGCAGTCGTTCATTTCGACGCTCGAAATCGAAGCACCGGAGGTAAAACGCGAGCAGGACAAGGGACGCAACGAAGTCCGGATCATGACCGTCCACGCGTCAAAGGGTCTGGAGGCGCCGATCGTGTTCCTGGTCGACGGCGGGTCCAAGGCCTTCACGCATTCGCATATGCCGAAGCTTCGGCTGCTTGAGCAGGAGCCCGGCGAACCAAACATGCCCGCATGGGTTCCGCTCGGCGATCTCAGCAACTCCCTCACCCAGGCCGATGCGACGCGTATCCAGTTGCTGGCGGAACAGGAGTATCGGCGGTTACTCTATGTCGGGATGACCCGGGCCGCCGACCGGCTAACCGTTTGCGGCTACACAGGCATCCGACCGGACACCGACACCTGGCATGCGATGATTTCCGCTGCGATGACGGACAGCCATCCGCATGTGTCGGCTGCGACATTTTCCGGGCCGGACGGTACCTGGACTGGTATCAAATGGCGGGTTCCACGGATCGAGCGCAGTTTTGAGCGTCTTGGACGCACGGAACAGACTTCCAGGCAAGAGTCCATCCCACCCAGCCTCGGCAGGCCGCTGCCGCCGCGCAAGCAGCTACCTCGGCCGCTTAGCCCATCCGGTGTCGGAACGATCGTTGATGACGGCGCAGATGACCTGCTTGTCGCCTCTCCGCTTTTCGCCGAAAGGGACAAGGCGGATCGCTCGCTGCAAAAGGGTCGGCTTCTCCACCGCATGCTACAGACGCTGCCGGATGTTGCGCGCGGCGAACAGGCGGATGCGGCCGTGCGCTACGCCAAGCGTGCCGCGTCGTTCTGGCCGGAAGCGGAGCGGCAGCAACTCATCGATTCGGTACTGAGACTACTGCGAGACCCGAGCCTTGTATCCGTGTTCTCAACCCATGCCCAGGCGGAAGTCTCCGTCATGGGCACGCTGACGATCGGCGGAGTCGACCACGCCGTTTCGGGCCGCGTCGATAGAATGGCGGTCTTCGACGATCGCGTTGTCGTACTCGACTATAAGACCAATCGTGTCCCGCCGCAGACGGCAGAGATGATCCCTTTTGCCCACAAGGCGCAGCTAGCCATCTATCGTGAAATCCTGACGCCGCTCTACCCCGGCAAGCGTGTCGATTGCGTCCTCGTCTACACGGAAAACGGATTCGTTCACACGCTGACGCCGGACGCATTGGCGTCGGCGCTTGCGCAACTCGAGACAAAGTGAAATACCGGGCATTGAAATTCCCGCACCGCACGCTCACATGTGTTTCAACAGGAATCCGTAAAGGAGCAGCCTATGGCTACCGTAAAAGTCGATATCAACAACTTCCAGTCGGAGGTTCTGGAATCCGCAGAACCCGTCGTCGTCGATTTCTGGGCTGAATGGTGCGGCCCGTGCAAGATGATCGCCCCCAGCCTCGAAGAACTCGCCGTCGAGTTTCAGGGTAAGGTGAAAGTCGCCAAGCTCAACATCGATGAGAACCCGGAACTTGCCGCTCAGTTTGGCGTCCGTTCCATTCCGACACTTGCCATATTTAAGGCCGGCGAAGTTGCTGACATCAAGGTTGGCGCTGCCCCGAAGACCGCTCTTTCGAGCTGGATCTCAAGCGCCGCTTAATTTACCCATAAGCAGATACGAAGAAGCCCGGCATTGACCGGGCTTTTTTCATTTCGGGGGCGTACCATTGTCGGCAAGCACATCGCCGACGAGATAGAGAGAGCCAGCTACCAGGATGCGCGGCGGATGGGCCTGTTCAAAAGCACCCTCCTTGATTGCCTCCAACGCTTCGCTGACAGTCGACATCGGTTCTGCGACAAGGCCTGCATCATATGCAGCGTTTGCCAGGATCACCGGGTCGATCATCGCGTCGCTGCCGCGAATCGGTACGCAATAGACCTTCTCTGCCAATCCCTTGAAAGCCTTGAAGTAGCCAACCGGATCCTTGGTGTTGATCATGCCTATAATCAGGAAAAGCGGCCGCGGTTGCTTTTCTTCGAGATTCGCCATGGCTTCGGCGATGACTTCGCCGGCACCGGGGTTATGGCCGCCATCGACCCAGATTTCCGCCTTGGCCGGAGCATTGGCCATGAGATGCCCGTCGTTCAGACGCTGAAGGCGGCCCGGCCACTCGACTGACAGTAGCGCCTTTTCCATCATCGTATCGGTCACCGTGAAGCCCGCAGCCTTGACGGCACGGATCGCCGCGGCGGCATTGGCATACTGGTGGCGGCCCGGAAGCCTCGGTAACGGCAGGTCGGCGAGACCGAACTCGTCTTGATAGACGAGGCGCCCATACTCCTCGTGCGCCATATAATCCTGACCGAAGATCGCCGTCGGGCAGTTCAGCCGTTCAGCGGTCGACATCAGAACGTCGAGCGCAGCATCATATTCCTGCTTGCCGATGACAACGGGGTGCCCGCGCTTCATGATGCCGGCCTTTTCGGCCGCGATCAGTTCGACCCGATCCCCGAGATAGGGCTGGTGATCCAAAGAGATCGGCATGATGACCGAGACGGCAGGATCGGAAATGACGTTCGTCGCATCGAAACGTCCGCCGAGACCAACCTCGATGATAGCGGCATCGGCGGGATGCTCGGAAAACAGAATGAAGGTGACAGCCGTCAGGATCTCGAAAACAGTGATCTTCTGCCCGTCATTGGCGGCCGCCACGCGACGCACCGCCTCGGCGAAAACGGCATCATCCACCAGCTGCCCACGGCCGCCCTTGACGCCGATTCGATAGCGTTCATGCCAATTTACGAGATGCGGAGAGGTATGGACATGAGCGCTGTAACCGCCAGCCTCCAGCAAGGCCCGGCAAAAAGCCGTCACAGAGCCCTTGCCGTTTGTGCCCGCCACATGAATGACGGGCGGCAGCTTCTTGTGCGGATCGCCGAGGATGGAAAGGAGCCGGGTGATGCGATCCAGGGACAGATCGAAGCCCTTGGGATGCAATCCCATGAGCTTGTCGATTTCCTGCGCTGCTTCACTCACTGCGGCTTGGCCCCTGGGTATCATCGCTCAACCCGCCTGTGACGGTTTCTGTCAGGCGCTAGCGGCTATCGCAAGCGTCCCGCTGTTTTCCTTGGAGAGGTACGCCGCAGGCTTCTTCGTCAGGATTTTCAGGACACGTGCCAGCGTATCCGGAATATCGTGGCGTTTGACCACCATATCGACCATACCGTGCTCCAGCAGGTATTCCGACGTCTGGAAGCCTTCCGGCAGCTTTTCGCGGATCGTCTGCTCGATGACGCGCTTGCCGGCAAAGCAGATTTCCGCGCCGGGCTCGGCCAGATGCAGGTCGCCGAGCATCGCGTAGGATGCCGTGACACCGCCAGTGGTCGGGTTGGTCAGCACAACAATGTAAGGCTGCCCCGCCTCCTTCAGCATGTCGACGGCAACGGTTGTGCGCGGCAGCTGCATGAGCGACAGGATGCCTTCCTGCATGCGAGCGCCACCCGAAGCCGGGAACATGACCAGCGGGCACTTCTCGGCGATGGCGCGTTCGAATGCCTTGACAATCGCCTCGCCGGCGGCAATGCCGAGCGAACCGCCCATGAAGTTGAACTCATGTACGACAGCGACGAGCTTCAGACCGCGAACCTTGCCGACACCGGCCACGATCGTGTCTTCCTGGTCGGTCTTGATGCGGCTGTCGCGAAGGCGATCCGTATACTTCTTGGAATCGCGAAACCTCAGCGGGTCCTGCGCGACCTTCGGCTGTACGAGCGCTTCATAAGCGCCGTCATCGAAAAGATCGGCAAGTCGTGCCTTTGCGGGCATCTTCATGTGATAGCCCGAGGCCGGGATGACCCACTTGTTGTCTTCCAGATCCTTATGGAAGACCATCTCGCCCGTTTCCGGGCACTTGATCCAGAGGTTCTCCGGCACTTCGCGGCGGCCCAGCATGGAATTGATGCGGGGGCGGACGTAGTTGGTGATCCAGTTCAAGTCGAAAACTCCTGATTGACTCTTGTCAATGTGGGGAAACTATTCGGCAGCAACAAGGCGCGCCGAACGTGTGCCCGTTGACAGTCCACGAACGAGCGTGGCGACGGCCTGAACGGTATCGGCGGTTGCCTTCCCGTCCTTGGTGAGGCTCGTTGCCACCTGATTGACGATTGCAGTACCGACAACAACACCATCGGCAGAGCTGCCAATGACCTTTGCGTGGTCGGCGGTCTTGACGCCGAAACCGACGCAGACGGGCAGCTTGGTGTGCTCCTTGATGCGCTTGACCGCACCCGACACGAGAGAGGGGTCGGGCAGGGCCGAGCCGGTGATGCCATTCATCGAGACGTAATAGACAAAGCCGGAGGTGTTCCGCAGAACGGTCGGCAGACGCTTTTCGTCGGTCGTCGGGGTCGCTAGACGAATGAAATTGATCCCCTTCTTGAGGGCTGGGATGCAAAGTTCGTCATCCATTTCCGGCGGGAGGTCGACGACAATGAGCCCGTCGATGCCGGCCGCCAGCGCGTCGTCCAGGAACTTGTCCACGCCGTAGATGTAGATCGGGTTGTAGTACCCCATCATCACGATCGGCGTGGCGTCGTCGGTCTTACGGAAATCGGCGGCAAGCTGCAGCGTCTTCTTCAGCGTCTGGCCGCCCTTCAGAGCGCGCTGGCCTGCCATCTGGATCGCTGGACCGTCGGCCATCGGATCGGAGAACGGCATGCCGAGTTCGATAACGTCGGAGCCGGCCTCGGGCAGCGCCTTCATGATGCCGAGCGAGGTTTCGTAGTCCGGATCGCCGCCCATGAAATAGGTGACGAGTGCCGGTCGGCCTTCCGCCTTCAGATCGGCGAAGCGTTTATCCATACGTGCGGTCATGACTTACTCACCCATTCCCAGAATCTTGCCGACAGTGAAGATGTCCTTGTCGCCGCGGCCGGAGAGGTTCATCAGGATGATCTCGTCCTTGCCCATCTTCGGGGCCCGCTTGATGACTTCGGCCAAAGCGTGCGACGGCTCCAGCGCCGGAATGATGCCTTCAAGGCGGGTGAGCGTCTGGAAGGCTTCGAGTGCCTCATGGTCCATGATCGGCACGTATTCGACGCGGCCGATGTCGTTCAGGTAGGAATGCTCGGGGCCGATGCCGGGATAGTCGAGACCCGCGGAAATCGAGTGGCCCTCCTTGATCTGGCCGTCGCCATCCTGCAGCAGGTAGGTGCGATTGCCATGCAGGACACCAGGCGAACCTGCCGTGATCGAGGCGCAGTGCTCGTCGCCATTGAGGCCCTTGCCGCCGGCTTCGACACCGACGATCTTGACGCCCGCGTCATCGAGGAACGGATGGAAAATGCCGATCGCGTTTGAACCGCCGCCGACGGCAGCGATGATGAGATCCGGCAGGCGCCCTTCGGCTTCCAAGATTTGCTCACGGGCTTCGGTGCCGATGACGGCCTGGAAGTCGCGCACCATTTCCGGGTAGGGATGCGGGCCGGCGGCCGTGCCGATCAAGTAGTAAGTGTCGTCGACGTTCGTGACCCAGTCGCGCAGCGCCTCGTTCATGGCGTCCTTGAGCGTGCCGTGGCCGGCAGTCACGGGCTTCACTTCCGCACCGAGCAGCTTCATGCGGAACACGTTCGGCGCCTGGCGCTCGACATCGGTTGCGCCCATGTAAACGACGCAGGGAAGACCGAAGCGGGCAGCGACCGTCGCCGATGCAACGCCATGCTGGCCGGCACCGGTTTCAGCGATGATCCGGGTCTTGCCCATGCGCTTGGCAAGCAGAATCTGGCCGATGCAATTGTTGATCTTGTGCGAACCGGTGTGGTTCAGCTCCTCGCGCTTGAAGTAGATCTTCGCGCCACCGAGTTCAGCCGTCAGGCGCTCGGCGAAATAGAGCGGGCTCGGCCGGCCGATATAGTGAGCGCCGAGATGCTTCAGTTCAGCCTGAAATTCCGGATCGTTCTTCGCCTTGTTCCACTCGTCCTGCAGGTCGAGGATCAAAGGCATCAGCGTCTCGGCGACGAAACGGCCGCCGTAGATACCGAAACGGCCGTCTTCATCAGGGCCGGAGCGGAAGGAATTCGGTTTTGGCGTCTGGTTCACTCTCAACTCCCTGAGGCCGTTTCGGGTTGATTGGCCCTCTCGACCGCATCGAAAAACTCATCGATCATTGCGACGTTCTTGACGCCGGGTGCGCTTTCGACACCGGATGACGCGTCGATCCCCGGCGCCTTCGTAATGGCAAGCGCCTCGGCAACGTTACCTTTGTTCAAGCCACCGGAAAGCATGTAATCCACATTGTCGTCAAGCCAAGTGAGCAGGCTCCAATCGAAGGAAACGCCGTTGCCACCGGGCAAATCCGATCCTTTCGGCGGCTTCGCATCGAAGAGGAAGCGATCGGCGACGCCGATATAGGCCTCGACTCGCTTCAGATCATCGGCCGTCCGCACAGAAAACGCCTTCATGACAGGTAGCCCGTAGACTGCCTTTATGGTCAAAACGCGCTCCGGGCTTTCGTCGCCATGCAACTGCAAGATATCCGGCTTCAACAGCGCCACGATCTCATCGAGATCGTCGTTGGTCGGGTTGACGACGACAGCAACGATCTTTGCCTTGCCGCGGGCCGGCTCCGCAAGCTTGCCGGCAATGTCGGGCTCGACGTAGCGAGGGCTCTTCTCAAAGAAGATGAAGCCGATATGCGTGGCACCCCGCGCCAGGGCGCGATCGATTGTTTCAGCCGTCTTCAGCCCGCAGATTTTGATATCCGGTTTCATGGCAGCGAAGTGACACGAAATGCGCTTGGAGTCGAGCCAAATCGCGACAAAGGCTGAATTATAAGAGGCTTCGATCACTCGAAATCGATGGCGTGCAGCTGGCTGCCGTGGCGCTTCAACCAGGTCTTCGCCTCTTCCATGTGAGGGCAGAGCTTGTTGCAGAGCGCCCAGAAGCGCGGTCCGTGGTTCATCTCCTTGAGATGCGCGACTTCATGCGCCGCAAGATAGTCGACGACGGACGGTGGCGCCATCACGATGCGCCAGGAAAAGCTCAGGTTTCCCTCAGACGAGCAGGAACCCCATCGACTGCGGGTATCCTTCATGGCGATCGACCTGATCGGTGCATTGATCGAGCGGGCATGCAGTGTTGCCAGCCTCTCGAGATCGGCCCGCGCTTCCTTCTTCAGGAACGTGGCAATCCGGCGCCCGAGATGCTCAGGCATGCCGCTGACCTTCAACACCGGCTTGCCATCAACAATGATCGCTTCCGTCAGCCCGCGAAGGCTGCCGGTGTGGTGAATGCGATGAGATGCGCCACGAAATAGTATGGTGCCACCGTCCCGCAGGCCGCAGTCGGTCGAGAATTTGGCAAGTTTGGTGAGCAGCCAACCCTGATGGCGGTCAAGGAAGGCGTTCACTTCACGTTGCGCCAACCCACTCGGGATCGTCATTTTCAGACCCCGGCCGCCTGGTTCTATCCGCAAGGTGATGCGGGTCGCTCGCTCGTGCTGCTTAATCGTAAGCGGCATCAGGCGCCCAGCCACATCAAGCGTTCGCGTCTCGGGCGGAGCCGGTTTTCGAGCGCTACGGCGGGAATTTGCGAGGAGCGGGAACATGGGTATTTTCTATATGATTCGCCGGAATTCTTTGCAAAGAAAAGCCGGCATCGAGGATGCCGGTTCAAGTTTCAGTGCTGAACAGTCCTGGGATCACGGCGTCTGGTATTCTGCTACCGGACCGTTGTCGTCGCGCTTGGCGTTCTTGCGATCGCGCATGAAGCGGTCGAACTCTTCCTGATCCTTAGCGCGGCGCAGTTCGCGTACGTAGGAATCGAATTCCTCGCGCATTTCATCAAGCTTGCGACGCTCTTCTTCCAGCCGGTCGAGCTCGGCCTTCCGCCAATCGTCGAAGGCGACATTGCCTGTCGAGAAATGAGGGCGATAACGGCCATGCGAACGTCGGCAGCCGGCAAAGAATCCATCGGCGGTGCTGTTTGCGTCACGCTTGAAACCGCGCAAACGCTCCCCAAAGATGATGTAGGCTAGCATGGCAAGACCCAGAGGCCAGAAAACCACGAAGCCGAGGATCATCAGGGCAATGGTAGCCGGAGTCCAATCCGGCCGAAGCAATGCTGACTGGTTCATCGTGCGGTGTCCTCGCATGTTCCGCGCCCGGCGAGATGCCGAACGCTGGAATCGATGTGGTTACAACCCCAGCCAGCTTCAAGGCAGTCTGCGCCCAAATCGGACAACACCTTGAAATGAAATCACTAATTCAGACGCGCCTAAATCAGCCGGACTTTCCGCCCTTGATAACCCTCTTTACCACAGGCTTTCCCGTCCGCGCATGTTCCCTCACGAAGTTGACGATGCGCGGCGCGATTTCGCGACGGAAGCGCGATCCGTTGAAGACGCCATAGTGGCCGACATCGGGCTGCAGGTAATGCATGCGCATGGTCTCGGGAATGTTGACGCAGATCGTCTGGGCGGCCTTTGTCTGGCCGACGCCGGAGATATCGTCGTTCTCCCCTTCCACAGTGAGAAGTGCCACATTGCGGATCGCAGCGGGGTCGACAAGCTTACCACGGTGGAGCAGCTCACCCTTCGGCAGCGCGTGCTTGATGAAGACTTGATCGACCGTCTGCAAATAGAATTCGGCGGTCAGATCCATGACCGCGAGATATTCGTCGTAGAAGTCGCGGTGTTTCTCGGCCGGCTCGCCGTCGTTCTTCACCAGATGCATGAAGAATTCCTTGTGGGCGATCACGTGCCGATCGAGGTTCATCGACATGAAGCCGGATAACTGCAGGAACCCGGGATAGACCGGACGCATGAAGCCCGGCTGCGGCCACGGCACATTCATGATCACATTATCGGCAAACCACTCCAGCGACCGTTCCTTGGCGAGCTGGTTTACGGCTGTCGGGTTGATGCGCGTGTCGATCGGCCCACCCATCAGCGTCATCGACGAGGGCGAGAACGGGTCGTTTTCCGCCTCCATGACGGCAGCGGCGGCCAGGACCGGCACGGAGGGCTGACAGACGGCAATCACATGTGTATCCGGACCGAGGAAGCGGAGCATCTCGATGACATAGTCGACGTAATCGTCAAAATCGAAGGTGCCTTCCGTCATCGGCACCATGCGCGCATCTATCCAGTCCGTGATGTAGATGTCGGCGCTAGGCAACAGCGCTTCGACCGTACCGCGCAGCAGCGTCGCATAGTGACCGGACATCGGCGCAACGATGAGAATGCGCGGGTCCGTCGCATGGCCGCTTGGAACGTTGCGCGCGAAATGGAGTAGATTGCAGAAGGCGCGTGACCATACGATCTCTTCCCGCACGGCCACCTTTCGGTCGCCGACGACCGTGTCGTTCAGATCAAACGACGGCTTGCCGTAACGGCGGGTCGTGCGCTCGAACATTTCGAGACTTGCCGCCATCGTGCGCCCCCAGGGCGTCTGCGAAATCGGATTGAGCGGATTGGCATAGACCATGCGCATGATATCGGCGAAAGCACGATAAGGCGCCAATGCAGCATGGTTCAATTCATAAAGCTGGTAAAACATGAGATGCGCCACCTTTCTCTAATCTGGAAGACGACGCCGATTGAAAGGCATCGGAGTCTTTCCAACGACGTGCTGGCACCTCAACGCAGATTAACAGGTTTTTGTTGCGCAGCAACATTGCCATCCGCACCGCACAAAGAAATGCCGAGGTTTTTCCCCCGGCATGATGGTGCCCTCGAATGCTTAAAGATCGCAGAATGGGTCAGCGATCCGCCAGGAAGGTCTGCTTCTGCGTCCCCAGACCTTCGATACCGAGCTCCACCAGGTCGCCAGCCTTGAGGAAACGCGGTGGCTTCATGCCCATTCCAACCCCCGGGGGTGTACCGGTCGAAATCACGTCGCCCGGATGCAGCGACATGAACTGGCTGAGATAGGACACAATAAAGGCGACGCCATAGACCATCGTCTTCGATGAGCCATTCTGCATGGTTTCGCCGTTCACCTTCAACCACATGCCGAGGTTTTGCGGGTCGGCTATTTCGTCCTTGGTGACCAGCCAGGGGCCAATCGGACCGAACGTGTCGCAAGACTTGCCCTTTGTCCACTGGCCCGCGCGCTCGGTCTGGAAGGCGCGCTCCGAGACGTCGTGGGAAACACAATAGCCGGCAACATAATCGAGCGCATCGGCTTCGCTGACATACTTCGCCGTCTTGCCGATGACGACGCCGAGTTCCACTTCCCAATCCGTCTTTTCGGAACCGCGCGGGATCAGCACATTGTCGTTCGGCCCAGCAATTGCGGAGGTCGCCTTCATGAAAATGACAGGCTCCGGCGGGACGGTCGCGCCGGTTTCAGCAGCGTGATCGGAGAAATTGAGGCCGATGCAGATGAACTTTCCGGTGCCTGCAACGCAGGCGCCAATCCGGCCGGACGCGACTTCCGGCAGGCTCCTCGGATCGAGAGCCTTGAGTTTCGACAGGCCTTCGGGCGAAATCGCGTCACCGCCAATGTCCGAGACGTGCGCCGAAAGATCGCGGATCTTGCCATCGGAATCGAGCAAGGCTGGCTTCTCGTGACCAAGCTCTCCAACACGCATAAGCTTCATAATATTTCCTCCTCAGCAAGATCGACGTTTTGATCACCTATGAACGAGATATTCACCGGTGTCATTATGGCTTTTTGCCGAAGCGGTACGCTGCTTCAGAAAATTTCCGCCAGATTAGGCCCCGCGGGCACGATCCTCGACGGGTTCAGGCGTTCGATCGAGTAATAGCCGCGCTTGATATGATCAAAATTGACCGTTTCGGCGACACCCGGCCAGTCGAGCATCCGTCGGCAAAACTGGCGAAGATTGGCGTAATCGGAAAGACGTCTCAGATTGCATTTGAATAGGCCGTGATAAGCGGTATCGAAGCGCACCAGCGTCACAAATAGGCGAATGTCGCCTTCGGTCGGATGGTCGGCGAACAGCAAGGGCTGCTCGCCAAGCTCTTTCTCCACCCAATCGAGGCACTCGAACACGGCGGCGAAAGCTTCCTCATAGGCAAGCTGCGTGGTGGCAAAGCCTGCGCGATAGACGCCATTGTTGAGGCTCGGATAGATACGCTCGTTGAAGGCATCAATCTCAGTGCGGCGAGCGGCGGGGTAGAGGTCGATCGGATTGCGAGCAAGATCGCCGAAACCTTCGTTCATCATCCGCAGGATGTCAGCCGACTCGTTGTTGACGATCGTCTGCAACTGCTTGTCCCAGAGCACAGGCACCGTCGCGCGGCCGGTAAAATCGGGCGCAACGCTGGTATAGATCTCGTGCATATGGGTTGCGCCCTGAATATGATCTTGCGTAGCGCCCGGATAGTCGCCGAACCGCCAGCCCTGTTTCGTCAACACCGGCTCGACGACAGAAACCGAGATGGCCGATTCGAGCCCCTTCAACTTTCTGCCGATCAATGTTCGCGACGCCCAAGGGCAGATATAGGCCACATAGAGATGATAGCGTCCCACCTCGGCCTTGAACCCACGCCCTCCCGTCGGCCCTGCAGCGCCATCCGGGGTTACCCAATTGCGGAAGCTGGACGTCTGGCGGACAAAGCCGCCCTTCTCGTCCACGCCCTGTACCGGCTGCCAATCTTCCGTCCACTTACCGCTTACGAGCAAGACGCTTTTCCTCTGATTGTGATATCGGCACAACCTAGCGTGCCTTTGCGCGCGTGGGAGGCCACTATTGTTGAAACAGAGTGTACACCGTCTGGCGAAGCGAAGGTTGCTTGCCAGTCCATCGGACGGAGCCTAAGACAGGCGAGATGGAGTTCGATATGCCTGTTTCAACTTCTACCGTCGCCACCGCACACGCCAGCAAGTATCTTCATCAACTCTGCAAACACTGGAGCCATAGGTTTGCCGTGGAATTCACCGCAGGGATTGGCCGCGTACCCTCCAGCGACACCGCCGAGCCGACGTTTGCTGCCGATCCCGGTGCACTCCACCTGACGCTGTCGGCAGCCGACCCGTCACAGCTTGAGCGATATGACACTGTCGTCGCCGATCAGCTGAAGCGATTCCATTTCCGCGAAGAGCTCGACATTACTTGGAATGCCTGACAAACCGCACTCGGAAAAGCCATGACAAAGAGCAACAGCCGCGAATCCCAGTATCCGATCAATCCGTTGTTCCTGGAGCGGTGGTCGCCGCGTGCCTTTACCGGCGAAGAGATCGATGAATCGGATCTCCTGACAATTCTGGACGCCGCGCATTGGGCACCATCGTCTGCTAACCAGCAGCCGTGGCGTTTCATCTATACGCTCAAGGGCTCTGAGGACTGGGACAAGTTCGTCGATCTGCTGGTCGAATCCAATCAGGAATGGGCGAAGAACGCTTCGGCACTGATCTACGTTGTCTCAAGGGGTTTCAACGGCGATTTCTCAGAAGGAAGGACGAGCTACACGCATTCCTTCGACGCGGGCACCGCTTGGGGCTATCTCGCGCTTCAGGCTCGGCTTTCGGGTTTCTACGCCCACGGCATGGGTGGCATCAAGCACGGCGAGATCCAGCAAACCTTTTCCATTCCCGAAGGCTACCGGGTCGAAGCGGGCGTGGCGCTGGGGCGCCTCGCAGACAAGAGCACGCTTTCGGAGCGGAACCAAGAACGGGAAGTTCCGAGCCACCGCAAGCCTCTGTCAGAGGTCGCCTTTCGAGGCAAGTTTATCGTGAACTAGTCTCTATGAGCAAAGCCCCGCGTCGAAGCGCGGGGCCTTGGATACAAAATCTCGTGTCCTGCACCCTAGATATCGAGATTTGCAACGCTCAGCGCATTGTCCTGGATGAACTCCCGGCGAGGCTCGACTTCGTCTCCCATCAGGCGCGCAAACAAGCCATCTGCATCGGTTGCGTCGTTGACCTTGACCTGCAGCAGCGACCGAACATTCGGATCAAGCGTCGTTTCCCAAAGCTGTTCGGCATTCATCTCGCCGAGACCCTTGTAACGCTGCATCGTCAGACCTTTGCGGCCGCTTGCGAAAATCGCGTCCAGCAGCGCCCGCGGGCCGGAAATTTCCAGGTCACCGTCGCGTCGGGAGAGTGACGGGGGTGTCTGGTAGATCTCCTTCAGTCGAACCGAGTGCTGATCGAGAAGCCGCGCGTCCTGCGAACCGATCAACGCCATGTCGAGCACGACGACTTCCTTCACGCCGCGCACCATGCGCTCAAGCTTGAGACCGCCTTCGCTCGTCAGGCCGCCTTCCCAACCGCGCTCGGTTTCTTCGGCAATCAGATCAAGGCGTCTGGCGACTTCACCGACGAGCTGTTCTGCCCTTGAGCGGTCGCTGACGGCTTCGGCATTGAGCGCGCCGGCAATCGCTGCCTGTTCGACGGCAGCGCGATTGTAGCGCGAGTGCAGATTGTCCAGCAGCGCGCGAAGGCGCAATGCATCACCGATCACTTCGCCAAGGTCCTGGCCGGTCCGCACTTCGCCGCTGCCGAGCTTCAAGGCAGCATCGTCCAGGCCTTGCCCGATCAAATAGTCCTCGAGGGCCTTCTCGTTCTTCACGTACTGAATCGATTTGCCGCGCGAGACCTTATAGAGCGGCGGCTGGGCGATATAGAGGTGGCCGCGCTCGATCAATTCCGGCATCTGGCGGAAGAAGAAGGTCAACAACAGCGTACGAATGTGGGCGCCGTCGACGTCAGCGTCCGTCATGATGATGATCTTGTGGTAGCGCAGCTTTTCGGCGTTGAATTCGTCCTTGCCGATGCCTGTACCGAGAGCGGTAATCAGCGTGCCGATTTCCTGGCTGGAGAGCATCTTATCGAAGCGGGCGCGCTCGACGTTGAGGATCTTGCCGCGCAATGGGAGGATCGCCTGGTTTTCACGCGAACGTCCCTGCTTGGCCGAACCACCTGCCGAATCGCCCTCGACGAGGAAGACTTCAGACTTGGATGGATCGCGCTCGGAGCAATCGGCGAGCTTACCGGGCAGAGAGGCAATGTCGAGAGCGCCCTTGCGGCGGGTCAATTCCCTCGCCTTGCGAGCAGCTTCGCGCGCCGCGGCAGCTTCAACCACCTTGCCGACCAAAACCTTGGCTTCCGTCGGGTGCTCTTCCAGCCAAGTGCTAAGCGCTTCACTGACGAGGTTCTCTACAACGGGGCGAACCTCCGAAGAAACCAGCTTGTCCTTGGTCTGTGACGAAAACTTCGGGTCCGGCACCTTGACCGAAAGAACGGCCGTCAGGCCCTCGCGGCAATCGTCACCGGTCAGCGTCACCTTTTCCTTCTTCGTGATGCCCGACGTATCGGCATAGGAGGTGATCTGGCGCGTCAATGCGGCGCGGAAACCGGCCATGTGCGTGCCGCCGTCGCGCTGTGGAATGTTGTTGGTGAAGCAAAGGACGTTCTCGTGGTAGCTGTCATTCCACCACATCGCGACTTCGACGGTAATTCCATCCTTCTCGCCGTGGATCGCCACCGGCTTGTCAACAAGCGGCTTCTTAGCACGGTCGAGATAGGCGACGAAGGCTTCAAGACCGCCGTCATAGATCATCTCTTCCTGCTTGATATCCGAGTGACGCTTGTCGCTGAGCAGAATGCGGACACCCGAGTTCAGAAACGCAAGCTCGCGAAGACGATGCTCCAGCGTGCCGTAGTCGAATTCTGTCATCGTGAAGGTTTCGGTGCTCGGCATGAAGCTGACTTCCGTGCCGGTCTCATCGCCGGCCTCGCCAATCACCTTCAGCGGCGCATCGGCTACGCCGTGCGTGAAGCTCATCTCATGGATCTTGCCTTGACGGCGGATCTTCAGCTTCAGCCAGACGGAAAGCGCATTGACAACGGAAACGCCGACGCCGTGCAGACCGCCGGAAACCTTGTAGGAATTCTGGTCGAACTTACCCCCGGCATGCAGCTGCGTCATGATGACTTCGGCCGCCGACACGCCCTCACCGGTATGGATGTCCGTTGGGATACCACGGCCATTGTCGGTGACCGTGACCGAACCATCGGGATTGAGCGTCACCGTCACGATATCGGCGTGGCCTGCGAGTGCTTCATCGATCGCGTTGTCGACAACTTCATAGACCATGTGATGAAGGCCCGAGCCATCATCGGTATCACCGATATACATACCCGGGCGCTTGCGCACTGCATCAAGGCCTTTCAGAACCTTGATCGAGTCTGCGCCATATTCGGTGCTAACGCCGTTTTCCGTCGTGGGTATATCGGTCATACTTTTCGAGAATTTCCCTGTTGTCGGGGCTGAAGCGAGACTTGCGAATCACCGGCCTTTTACATGCCAGAATATAGGGTTTTTGGTCAGAGTTCCCAATGCCGGCGCGCTCAAACTCGCCATAAATCAGGGGATTATGACCGTTTTCCGTCCGCTTTTCTGCCGATTTCTATAATGCTCGTCAGTTCGCCAAGCGTCGCACGATCAAGATCACCAATGCGACCCGCCAGAAGGTTCGCAAATGCGGTATGTTCGGCCGATAAACCCGACGTATCGACGACCACGCGGGGGTCCGAAGAACGGGCCAAAAGGAAGAGTTCCTCTGCTTCATCCCAGATGATGTTGAAGTAGCCGGCGATCCGCTGGAGCAGATCGAAGGTCGGCAAGCCGCGCCGTCCATGTTCGAGTGCCGATAGGTAGGCCGGGGAGACATTGAGAGCCGCGGCCATCTGCTTCTGCGAGACGCCCTTGCGCTCGCGCAGCTTGCGAACTGCCTCGCCGAACGGCGTCACGACCGCTCTCCATGGCGACGCGACAGCCTGATGTAGAGGGCGCCCTCGCCCCCGTGATGGTGGGCTGCCGTTTCATAGGACGAGATGAAATACCGGAACTCGGGCTTCGAAAACCACATCGGGACGGCGCGCTTCAGGGCGCCTTCGCTGCCAAGCGAACTGCCCTTGCCGGTAATCACAAGGACATGCCTCATTCCCCGCTCATGGGCTCGCACCAGAAACTCGAGAAGCAATATGTGAGCTTCGCTCTGGACCAGCCCATGCAGGTCGATACGGGCCTCCAGTGGCAGGCGGCCCTTGGCGATCTTACGCTTGACCGGCCTTTCGAGCGGGTGATGAACACCGGATCGTGTCTTGGGAGACGCCGGCGTAACCGCCTCGGACCCACTTTCGGAAGGTCGTTTCGGGCTTGCTGCCGTTTGTTTCTCAACCTCTGCCTCTGTCAGAAAGGCATCGAGTTCAGCCAGCTCATCCGTCTTGCCGGGCATTGGACGCGTGCTCCGCGCCACCTTGCCCCAGAGTATCCTTTCATCCGTGTTGAGCTTCCGATCTCGTTTCATCAGGCGAACCTCGCCGCGGCAGCGTTGGGAAGCAGGATAGCAAAGTCGGCGTCATGGCGAACCGTTCCGGCAAGCTCTCCCGCCTGATCGCCGGATCCGGTGAAGATATCACCCCTCGCCGGACCAACGATGGCAGAGCCGGTATCGAGAGCAAGCATCAGCCGCGCGAACGGCTTGCCATCATCGAGATGGACAAGATTTTCGGAGCGAATGAAAAACGGGAAGCCAAACGTGTGAATGAGCCGATCGATGGCAAGCGAACGTCCAGGGATCAATGGCACTTTTGCCGCCGCAACAGGGCCGGCGTTCAGGTCTGCTGTTGGAACCTCACGGAAGAAAATGTAGGAGCGATTGTGCCAAAGAACGTCATCCACCTGACGTGGGTGCGCGCCCAGCCATCGCCGAATGGCCTGCATGGAAATCTCGGATCGTTCGATTTCTCCACGTTCGATGAGCAACTTGCCGATCGCCGAGAACGGGTGCCCCGTCTTCGCTGCATAGGTAATGCGCCCGATCGTGCCGTCGAGGTAGCGCAGACGCGCGGCACCCTGAACGTGGACGAAGAAGACATCGATCTTGGACTTTGCCCACGCAATCTCCAATCCCCTTCCCGCCAGGCTTCCCTCATCGATCGAACGCCGATCTGGATATGCTTCAATCCGGCTGTCGTTCAGCCTGCCGAAGACGTAGCTATCTGGCAGAGAGGCGGGACGATTGCCCTCATCAAGATCGACTAGGTCGTCGGGACGACGGTAAAATGGAAAGCGATATTCAGCGTCCGCCACGGCCGAAACCATAACTTCAGGCTCGTAGAAACCGGTAACGAAACCCGGATTGCCATCCGTGCGGCGAATTCTGAAAGGTCGACAGTGGGACTGGAAGAAGGCTCGGGCATCGGCAGCAGACGACAAGTTCTCGCGCCGCGCTGCTTCGAGCAGCGGCAGCAGATCCTGCGCCGTCAGTCCGAGTGAGCCGGTCCGATACGGCTTGATCTCAATAATCTGCCGCCGGCATGCCTCCATCGCTTCAAAAAGGCCGGAGGGATCGTCATCCTTCCAGCCTTCCAGATCATCGAAGCTTATCGCTTGGAGGGCAAAGCCCAGGGTGTCTTCACTCATGTTCCGATTCAGTGGCCACGAGTTTCCAGTTGGGATCGCGGGAACGGGTATCACGCGCAAAGGTCCAGAGATCATTGACCTCAGCGACATTCTCCGCATCGCCGTCAATCAGCTTGTCAGCCTTGTCGTAGGTGGCTGAAATCAGCTGACTGACGATACGGACCGTGATCTGGACTTCCGTGGCTTTGATCTCGGCGCTGGTGATCTCAGTCTTGTCGATACCGACAAAGGTCGATTTCACCGTCTCACCCTTCGATTCGCGGTCGGTGATGGCAGCGTCGAAGCCGTCATAGACCTCGCGCGACAGGAGATTCTTCAGTGTCTTACGATCACCATCCGCAAACGCCATGACGATCATTTCATAAGCCATTCGGGCGCCGTTCACGAATTCCTTCGGATCGAACGAGGCGTCGGCCTTGTTGATTTCGCGGAGCGATTCGTTGAGCGCCGTGCCGGCTGGAGCGAATGCATCGATTGCGGCGAAACGGTCGTCTTCTTCGCTCGACGCGTCGCGACGCGGCAAGGTTACCACTTTCCCAGCGTCCGGAGACTCAGGCCCCGCAGCGTCACGCGGCGTATAGAGATCGCGCGGGGGCTTCTCATTTCCCGTACGGCGACCGAGGACGCTGCGCAGCTGCAGAAAAATCAGCACCGCCGCCACAAGAAAAAACAATGTGATGAAGTCGTTCGAACCCATATCCTGCCGCAGCCGCTGTTAACATCTCTGATTTGTACTCCCATATAGTCCGCCTATACAGATGATTCAAATGGGGTCGGCAACGCGACCCTCCAACGGAGTCCGGCTCAGGTCGGAATAAGACGATGCCCTTGAAGATCCTGCCTGGTTTCCTGCTGCTGCTTCCACTCGCCGAGATTGCCGGTTTCGTGCTTGTCGGTAAGGCGATCGGACTTTGGCCGACGCTGGCGCTTGTCATCCTGAGTTTTATGGTCGGCATGGCCCTGCTCAAGCGCCAAGGCATCGGGATCCTCCGCCGCATGTCGGCAGAAGGGCGCCATGGTACGGTGCCGGGGCGCGAACTGCTTCGTCCGGCCATGTTCGTGATCGCCTCATTGTTGCTGATCGTTCCGGGCTTCATCACCGACATCATGGCACTCCTGATCTTCATTCCCGCTGTTCGCGATCTCGCCTGGAAATATGTCAGCCGGCGTTTCGTCGTTGTGGGATCGACAAGCGGCTTCAACGCGTCAGGGCGCACCAAGGACTCCGAGATCGTGGACCTTGATGACGAGGATTATCGACGTGAACCCAATGGCAATTCGCCGTGGTCGGGGAAGCATCTTAGCGACTGACACAACGCGCAAGCGGGCCAATTGGCTCAGGGTTGTAACACCATGCTCGAAATGATAGATGCGGCACCATCCAATGCCTTCGAGGAAAAGCCAATGGCCGACGAAAACAGCAATAACGGTGCGACGAGCCCGAGCCTTACCATCCTTGCCCAATACACCAAGGACCTCTCCTTCGAAAATCCGGGCGCTCCGCGTTCGCTGCAGGCGCGTGACAAGGCTCCGGCCATCAATATCAATGTCAACGTCAACGCCAATCCGCTCTCCGATACGGATTTCGACGTCGTCCTGTCTCTGAATGCCGAAGCCAAGGATGGCGACAAGACGGTATTCCATACCGAACTCGTCTATGGCGGCGTTTTCCGCATTGCCGGTTTCCCGCAGGAGCACATGCTGCCGGTACTCTTCATCGAGTGCCCGCGCATGCTGTTCCCGTTCGCACGTCAGATCATTGCCGACGTCACGCGCAACGGCGGCTTCCCGCCGCTGATGATCGACCCGATCGATTTCTCTCAGATGTTTGCGCAGCGGGTTGCCGAAGAACAGGCGCGTGCCAAGGTACAGGCGACCACGAACTGACAGTTCGCACATAACGCACTGAAACGAAATGAGATGCCCGGGCGTGACCCGGGCATTTTAGTTTGCAAGATCGTATTTTCCCCAAACACCCTTCGCGCCGAGTTTGGCGATGAGTGCGTCATGGGCTTGCTGCTCGGTTTCGCTGAGACGTGACGCAAGTGGGCGTGGCCGTTCGAGCGTGCCGGTGTTGATTTCTTCGACTAGTATTTCCTGACCGGCCAAGTTGCTCGCGGCATTTCCAAGCCCAAGTGCAGCCTGGCGGCCGCCGATCATCTCGATGTAAACATCGGCAAGCAGTTCGGAGTCGAGGAGCGCGCCGTGCTTCGTTCGATGCGCGTTGTCGATGCCGTAGCGGCGGCAAAGCGCATCGAGCGAGTTGGGACCCATTGGATGCTTGCGGCGCGCCATGGACAGCGTATCGAGCACCCGGTCGGGCAAGATCGGCGGTAGCTCAAGTCGAGCGAATTCAGCGTTTATGAAGCCCATATCGAATGTGGCGTTGTGCGCAATCCACCTCGCATCGCCAAAGAAATCGATAATCCGCTGCGCAACAGCAGCAAACGAAGGCTTGTCCTTCAGAAACTCATCCGTAATCCCATGCACAGCGAGTGCATCCGGGTGTACCTTCTGGTCCCCCGGACTTATGTAGATATGGATCGTATTGCCGGTCGGGAAATGATTGAAAAGCTCGATGCCGCCGATCTCGATAATACGGTCCACGCGGTTGTCCAAACCCGTGGTTTCCGTATCGAAGATGATTTCACGCATTCAGGAATTCCCCACTGGCGAGCCGCCGTCTCAAATCCGAGACAATCTCCGCGACCCGTTTTCTGGCCGTTTCGATGCTGTGTCCGCTATCGATCACATAGTCGGCCCTTGCGCGCTTTTCCGCGTCAGGCGTCTGGCGGGCAAGAATCATGTTGAATTTTTCCACTGTCATACCCGACCGCGCAAGTACTCGCTCACGCTGTATCTGTGGATCACAGCTGACAACCACGATCACATCGACCCTGCTCTCGGCTCCGGTCTCGAACAACAGTGGGATATCGAGCAGCACCATATCCGTGCTGCGTTGCTGCTCGCGTTCGATGAACTCTGCCTCGCGCTTTCTGACAAGTGGGTGGACGATTGCTTCTAGACGCTTGAAACCATCCGGACTTCCGGCCAGCTGGCGGCCGAGTTCCTGACGATCGACGGCCCCGTTCTTCAGTGTGCCAGGAAAGGCAGCATCGACCAGTGGTGCGGCCTCCCCGGCATAGAGATCATGGACGACGGCATCGGAATCATTCACCGGCACTCCTGCTTCCGCGAAGAACTTTGCCATCGTTGATTTACCCATGCCAATCGAGCCGGTCAGTCCAATCCGCAACATCAGTGCTTGTCCATGTCCTCAATAATAAGCGCACGCAGCTTTTCGTCGACCACCGGGCGACGCCCGAACCACTTCTCGAAACCAGGTACTGCCTGATGCAGCAGCATGCCAAGCCCATCGACAACAGGAAATCCTTGCTGAACAGCCTGGGTTAAGAACGGCGTCTTCAGGGGGACATAGACGATATCCGTTACAACTGCATCGGGCAGCAGGGGTGAGAAATCAATCCGCGGTGCCTCCTCGCCAGTCATGCCCAGAGAGGTCGTGTTGACGAAAAGACCGGCTCCGCGCATGACGTCCGGCAAGGCTGCCATCGAATGGGCATATATTTTGGGGCCAAACCGATCTGCCAATTCCTGAGCCCGCTCGACCGTTCTGTTGACCAGATGTATTTCCCTGACGCCGCGATCACGCAGAGCCTGGACGATGGCGCGGCTGGCGCCGCCGGCGCCAAGCACCACCGCCGACTGGGCCCTATCCCAGCCGGAATGTCGTTCATCCAGATTTGCGGTGAAGCCGCGTCCATCCGTGTTGGTTGCCTTGAGCCGGCCGTCCTCGATCCAAAGTGTGTTGGATGCACCAAGTTCGTCAGAAAGTTCGTCCGGATCGTCGGCGAGTTTGAACGCCATCTCCTTGTGCGGGATGGTGACGTTGCCGCCTACGAAGCCGGATTCGCCGCTCTTCAAAGAATCCACAAAGACCGAAAAATCGGCGGGCGCGACCTCGTGGGCGCGATAGGATCCCGGCAATCCAAGCGTCTTCAACCAATAGCCATGGATAAGAGGCGACCGGGAATGCTTGATAGGAAAGCCCGTGACGAAGGCCTGCGGCCCTAATGTTTCACGTGAATCATCCATCAATGGCACTCAATTCTCTCAGTTTCTCCAAGAGCGGCAGCATCGGCAGTCCCAGAATTGTAAAATAGTCGCCGTCGATTCTCGAAAACAATTGAAGCCCTTCCCCCTCGAGTTGATAGGCGCCGACGCTGCTAAGTGCCCTCTCTCCTACGCGGTTCAAATGTCGCGCGATAAAATCAGCACTGAGTGGCCGCATAGTCAGCTCGGCGTGCGAGACATGCTCCCAGACGATATCGCCGTCGTAAGCAATCGCGATGGCGCTGTTCAGCCGATGCGTCTTGCCCGACAGCACCTGAAGATGATTTGTGGCATCGGTCATGTCCTTCGGCTTATGGAAGGTCTGCGGCCCAAGAGACATCGTTTGATCCGATCCGATGACGAAGCGCGCCGGAAACCGGTCGCTGACCTCCTTCGCTTTGGCCTTGGCGAGGACGAGCGCGACTGTATCCGGCGTTGCTCCCTCTCGTTCGAGGGGCTCTTCCAGCGCGCGTTCGTCAATATGGGCTGCATGCGCCTCGAAAGCGAGACCGGCATTGTGCATCAGCAGGCGGCGAAACGGACTGGAGGATGCGAGAATGAGCTTAGGTGTCATATGGCCTCGAACATATCTGATGCTGCGCTTACCGTAGCTTCGGACGGAGGGCAACAATTGCTGCCGCTGTCTCTTCGATGGAGCGGCGTGTCACGTCAATGAGCGGCCAATTGTGCCGGGCACAAAGCGACCGCGCATATTTCAGCTCCTCCGAGATCGCAGCTCTGTCTGTATATTGCCCGCGGTCAAAACCCGGTGTTGTTCCCAGGATGCGGTTTTCGCGGACCTGAGAAATCCGGTCGGTCGTGGCGATCAGGCAGACGATCAAGGGTTTGGTCGCGAGGAATAGGCTTTCCGGGAGCGGCACGCCATAAACGACTGGAATGTTGGCCGTCTTGATACCACGATTGGCGAGGTAGATACTCGTCGGCGTCTTCGACGTCCGACTGATGCCGATGATCACGACGTCAGCATCATTGTAGTCATCAGGCATCTGGCCGTCGTCATGATCCATCGTGAAGTTGAGGGCTTCGATGCGCGCGAAGTAGCCGGCATTCATCACGTGTTGCGCGCCGACCCGGCGACGTGAGGGTGCACCGAGATAGATCTGGAATGCATTCATGACAGGCTCTAACACGTTCACGGATGCAACACTCATCTCCGAGCAGCGTTGATCAATGAGGGTCGCAAGCTCGCGGTCGACAATCGTATAGAGAACGATGCCAGGCTGACTGTCGATCGACTGGAGAACCTGCAGGAGCTGCTTGCGATTGCGGACGAGCGGATAGACATGCTCGATTGGCTGGGCGGATTTGAATTGCGCCGAGGCAGCGCGCCCGGCCGAAATCAGTGTTTCGCCGGTCGAGTCAGAAATCAGATGCAAATGGAAGAAGTTCGTGCGGTTCTCCACGCTATTTTCCGCGACTTGTTGAAAAGACTGGACAAAGCAGAGCTAAGAGACGCGGCACGGGTAAGGCAAGGGAAAACATGCCAGCTTTTCCACAAATCGGATTTCGGGGGAGCCAATGAGCGTGCCGTGTTGGTTCTGTGGATAACGGACGACAGTTCGACCGATGTTGATCGCTTTTCCACAGTTCAACCTCGACCGGCGAGCTTCTATCCGATTGGAAAGATTTTCATTTTCTTGCTTATCCACGATTTGCGCCAAACAACTGGACGTTCGATCCTTTCGGATCATCGGTGGCGCGACAAAACGCTTCGGGCGTGGATAGATTTTAATCCTTGATAGAAACAGACTCTAAGAAATAGAAACCTTTTAAAATATCTTTGATTTTTTATAGGGAAGAAGCGCGTGGGTGAGAACCGCCGGAAAATCATGAGGGTCTTGGACGGCGAGACGCTCAGCCCTCCTCCAATCTGGCTGATGAGACAGGCGGGGCGATATCTGCCCGAATACCGGGAAACGCGTGCGAAGGCCGGAGGTTTCCTTGATCTCTGTTATACGCCTGAGCATGCAGTGGAGGTCACTCTCCAGCCCATCCGACGCTACGGCTTTGACGCAGCCATTCTCTTTTCCGATATCCTTGTGATTCCGGATGCGATGAAGCGCAACGTTCGCTTCACCGAGGGGCATGGCCCGGAGATGGATCCAATCGATGAAGCCGCAATCGCCCGGATCGAGACCGATGGTGTCATCGACTACCTGAAGCCGGTTCTGGAAACAGTTGGGCGCCTGCGAAGCGAGTTGCCGGTCGAGACGACCCTGCTTGGCTTCTGCGGCGCTCCATGGACGGTTGCTACCTATATGATTGCCGGCCATGGTACGCCCGATCAGGCTCCGGCCCGGCTCTTTGGCTACAAGTATCCGAAGGCCTTCGAACGTCTGCTCGCGGTATTGGCTGAGGTGTCAGCCGACTACCTGGTTGCACAGATCGATGCAGGGGCCGATGCGGTCCAGATCTTCGATTCCTGGGCTGGTGTTCTCGGTGAGCGGGAATTTGAGGCATTCGCAGTGAAGCCTGTTGCGCGGATGATTGCGTCCATCAAGGCGCGGCGGCCGAATGCTCGGGTCATTTCCTTCGCCAAGGGAGCCGGGTTCCTGCTGAAGGACTACCGCCAAAAAACGAAGGCGGATGCGATCGGGCTCGATTGGTCAGTGCCTCTGGATTTTGCTGTAGAATTGCAGAAGGACGGAGCCGTACAAGGTAATCTCGATCCGATGCGTGTAGTCGCCGGCGGCGCAGCGCTTTCGGAGGGAATCAACGATATTCTCGACAAGCTCAGCGACGGTCCGCTGATATTCAATCTCGGACATGGGATCACGCCACAGGCCGACCCTCGCAATGTCCAGCTGCTCGTGGACCACGTCCGCAGTTGGAGGCGCTAGCTCATGGAAAAACAGACCGATGAGAAGCCCGGCGCCTATGCGCGTCGCCGCGCCCATTTCGCGATCCTGCTTTTCGCGCTTCTGGCCGTGGGGCTGTTTGTCTGGAATCCGGCTGACCTCTACCTCTGGATCAAGGCTCTTCATGTCATCGCAGTGATTTCCTGGATGGCCGGTCTTTTCTACATGCCGCGGCTTTTCATCTATCATACCGACGCCGAGCCGGGTTCCATGCAGTCGGAAACCTTCAAGGTCATGGAGCGGCGCCTGCTGAAGGTGATCATGAACCCGGCAATGATGCTAACCTGGATCTTTGGACTTTATCTCGCTTGGTCGGTCTATGGCTTTCAGGGTGGCTGGCTGCACGCGAAGATTGGTCTCGTTGTGCTCTTGACGGCCGTGCACGTCTTTTTTTCCCGCGCGGCCAGAGCGTTCGAGCGCGATGAGAACCGCCGGCCGGCGCGCTATTGGCGTTTCATGAACGAGGCGCCAACCCTGTTGATGATCGCGATTGTCATTCTGGTCGTGGTCAAGCCCTTCTGAGAAAACGCTGTTCGGTTAAATTTGCTTCATTTTAAGCAGCCCCCTTGCGGCGGTGATCCTTACTCGCTATTTTCGCTCCACCTCATCCTTGTGGCATGTATGTAAAGTTCGATCGTCTGCGATCTCTTCGCAGGACCGGTTACAGCCTCGACATCGCCTCCCCCCAGAATTATAGAGTAATGGTCACTTCATGGCTGAAATGAAGCTTCAAGAACTTAAGAGTAAGTCCCCGACGGATCTGCTGGCATTTGCCGAATCGCTCGAGGTCGAAAATGCGAGCACAATGCGCAAACAGGAATTGATGTTTGCCATACTAAAGGTGCTTGCGAGCCAGGATGTGGAGATCATCGGCGAAGGCGTCGTTGAAGTGCTTCAGGATGGTTTTGGCTTCCTGCGGTCCGCCAATGCCAACTATCTTCCGGGCCCAGACGATATCTATATCTCGCCTTCCCAAATCCGCCGTTTCTCGCTGAAGACCGGCGACACTGTTGAGGGTCCAATTCGTGGGCCGAAGGAAGGCGAGCGCTATTTCGCGCTTCTGAAGGTCAATACGATCAATTTCGACGATCCCGAGAAGATTCGTCACAAGGTGCACTTCGACAATCTGACGCCACTTTATCCGAACGAACGCTTCAGGATGGAGTTGGATGCCCCAACGTCCAAGGATCTTTCGCCGCGCGTCATCGATCTCGTCGCGCCGCTCGGCAAGGGCCAGCGTGGACTGATCGTCGCACCGCCGCGCACGGGTAAGACTGTCCTGCTCCAGAACATCGCCCATTCGATCACTGCGAATCACCCCGAGTGCTATCTCATCGTACTCCTCATCGACGAACGTCCCGAGGAAGTTACGGACATGCAGCGTTCGGTCCGCGGCGAAGTCATTTCGTCGACGTTCGACGAACCTGCCGTGCGCCACGTCCAGGTGGCTGAAATGGTAATCGAGAAGGCAAAGCGTCTTGTGGAGCACGGCCGCGACGTTGTCATCCTGCTCGATTCAATCACGCGTTTGGGCCGCGCCTACAACACTGTTGTGCCCTCTTCTGGTAAGGTTCTCACGGGTGGTGTCGACGCAAACGCCCTGCAGCGACCGAAGCGCTTTTTCGGCGCTGCGCGTAATATCGAGGAAGGTGGCTCGCTGACGATCATCGCGACCGCTCTTATTGATACCGGCAGCCGCATGGACGAAGTGATCTTTGAAGAGTTCAAGGGGACCGGTAACTCTGAAATCGTTCTCGACCGCAAGGTTGCCGACAAACGCATTTTCCCGGCAATGGATATCCTGAAGTCCGGTACACGTAAGGAAGATCTGCTGGTGCCGCGGCAGGATCTGCAGAAGATCTTCGTGTTGCGCCGCATCTTGGCGCCGATGGGAACGACCGACGCCATCGAATTCCTGATCGACAAGCTGAAGCAGACGAAGAACAACCCAGACTTCTTCGACTCGATGAATACGTAGTGCTTAGCCGGATTCTCTAAGATTAAGCCGGTCACAGCGTGGCCGGCTTTGTCGTTTGTAACAGATGTTCTCTTCAGCCTTGAACTGGAGAAGGAAGATGCTGACCAACAAGGAAACAATATTTGCACTGTCGAGTGGCGCGGTTCCCGCCGGCCTCGCCGTAGTTCGAATGAGTGGAGAGGATACGCCAGTGGTGCTTGCCTCTCTCGTCGGTGAGTTACCTCGGCCGAGGCAGGCGGCATTACGATCGATTCGGACTCGTAATGGTCTCGTCATCGACACCGGCCTTGTCCTGTTCTTCCCGGCACCACATTCCTTCACCGGCGAACATGTAGCGGAACTGCACCTTCATGGGGGCCGCGCCGTTGTTGATGCCTTGCACCGCGAACTCGCAGAATTCGAAAACATGCGGCCGGCAACACCAGGAGAATTCTCGCGGCGAGCCTTTGAGAATGGAAAGCTGGATCTGATCGAGATCGAAGGCTTGGCGGATCTCATCGCAGCCGAAACGGAGATGCAGAGACGTCTTGCTGTGGAGCAGAGCTCCGGTGGTCTTTCATCGATCTATTATGGCTGGTCCGAGCGGCTGACGCGGGCCCGAGCGCTGATCGAGGCCGAGCTGGATTTTCCAGATGAGGAAGATGTACCAGGCTCCGTATCCGACCAAGTCTGGACGGACGTGGCGCGCTTGATAGAGGAGATGGCGAGCCATCTCGAGCAACTGGAGGCCGGCGAGATCATCCGCGATGGATTCAAGATCGTCATCGCAGGAAGGCCGAACGCCGGCAAATCGAGCCTCATGAATGCCCTAGCAAAGCGTGACGTAGCGATCGTCACGGACATCGCCGGTACAACAAGAGATGTGCTGCAGGTAGACCTGAACATGGACGGCTACCTTGTCAAGCTCTACGATACCGCGGGCCTTCGCAATACGGACGAAATCGTCGAACGCGAGGGGATTCGGCGCGCAGAGAAAACGATCGCGGAAGCGGACTTGTTGATCTATATCGAGGACCTTTCGGTAGATACCGCAATCGACGAGAACCTCAATGGCGCAGTGTTAGTGGGCACGAAATGCGATCTGCCTCGTCGAAGTGTGAGAGAGTACGACCTTGTGATCTCGACCGCAGACGGGACCGGCCTCGATATGCTTCGAGCCTTGATCGTGCAGCGTCTCAAGGCAAAAGTACATCCGCACTCCATGGCGATCCCGAGTCGCGCGCGCCATAGAGATTCGCTGACGAAGTCATTGATGGCTCTGCAGGCGTCCTTGTGCGCTCCAAATCGAGGCCTCGATCTGCGGGCAGAGGATCTGCGCGCGGCCGGCGAGGCCTTGGGACGTGTGACAGGGCGCGTTGATGTCGAGAACCTCCTTGATGTGGTCTTCGGGGAATTCTGTATTGGAAAATGATTCACGTGAAACATTCCAAATCGCACCCTGGCTCTGGGTTTCACGTGAAACGCCTTGACTCGTCCGATGACATCGCTCATCACCTGAGGATCTCAGGAGCTTGAATATGAACACCTCACGGTTCGATGTCATCGTCATCGGTGGCGGGCATGCGGGATGCGAAGCCGCTGCCGGCGCAGCGCGCCTTGGCGCTAAGACGGCGCTGGTGACCCATCGGCGCGATACCATTGGAATCATGTCGTGCAATCCAGCGATTGGCGGACTTGGGAAGGGCCACCTCGTTCGAGAGATCGATGCCATGGATGGGCTCATGGGTCGGGTTGCCGACGCCGCCGGGATTCAATTCCGGATGCTGAATAGGAAGAAGGGACCCGCTGTTCGCGGCCCTCGCACGCAGGCTGATCGAAAGCTCTATCGACAGGCGATGCTCGCGGAAGTTGAACGCCTTGAGAATCTCACCGTCATCGAGGGTGATGCCTGCGATCTGTCCATAAGGGATGGTCGGGTTGCGGCTGTTTTCATGAAAGATAGCCGGATTCTCTCGTGCGCATCGGTCGTACTGACGACTGGCACTTTCCTACGAGGGCTCATTCATATCGGCGATCAGAAGATACCGGCTGGTCGCGTTGGCGAAGCGCCATCCGTGGGTCTTTCTCAGACACTCTTGAGTTTGGGTCTTCGTCTCGGACGTTTGAAGACCGGTACGCCGGCGCGGCTGGACGGAACGAGCATTGATTGGGAAAGTGTCGGCCGGCAGGGCGCTGATGAAGAGCCCGTCCCGTTCTCTTTCATGACTGATGACATCTCAAACCCTCAGATCGAATGCGGCGTCACGCGCACGACGGAGGCAACCCATCGTATTATCGTCGAAAACCTGAAACGCTCGGCAATGTATTCAGGGCAGATTGAAGGGGTTGGGCCGCGTTATTGCCCATCAATCGAGGACAAACTCGTCAAGTTTGGCGAGCGCGATGGGCATCAGGTGTTTCTTGAGCCGGAAGGACTGGATGATGACACAGTCTATCCGAACGGCATCTCCACGTCCCTGCCCGGTGATATACAGGATGCATTCATTCGCACGATTCCCGGTCTCGAACGTGTTCGCATTCTGCAGCCCGGCTATGCAATCGAATACGATCATGTGGATCCGCGCGAACTGAAGCCATCCCTTGAACTCAAAAAAATGCCGGGGTTGTTCTTGGCTGGCCAGATAAATGGGACCACCGGCTACGAGGAGGCGGCGGCTCAGGGTCTTGTCGCAGGAATCAATGCGGCGCGTTTGGCTGGCGGCCAGGACGAAGTGCGCTTCAGCAGGACCGATTCCTATATCGGGGTGATGATCGATGATCTGACCTCTCGTGGTGTGGCGGAACCATACCGTATGTTTACCTCCCGCGCCGAATACCGGTTGTCGCTAAGAGCGGACAATGCGGATATCCGTCTGACCCCTCTGGCAATTCAGATAGGCACGGCTTCTGCAGACCGGCGGGATCGCTTTCTGGCATATTGCGGTGCGCTGGATGCGGCTCGCGCCAGACTAACGGCACTCTCCGTGACGCCAAGCGAAGCAGGCCGCTTTGGTCTCAAGCTGAACCAGGACGGCCAACGACGCTCAGCTTACGATCTCCTATCCTATCCGGATTATAACCTTGAGGATCTGAAACAGATTTGGCCGGAGCTGGCAGAAATTGGAAACCGCGTGGCTGAAGCCCTGGAGATCGAAGCGAGTTATGCCGTTTACATGCAGCGGCAATCTGCTGATGTCGCTCATGTGAAGCGAGATGAAGATCGACTGATACCGCCCGATTTCGATTTCGACGTGCTTTCTGGACTATCTAACGAGCTGAAGCAAAAGTTGCGCAGCCTCCGCCCATACAACCTTGCGCAGGCGACAAAGATTGATGGAATGACACCTGCCGCTATCTCGCTGCTCCTTGTGCACCTGCGACGAAGCTCTATGGTCGCGGCATCCGCCTGAAGTTTCTTATTGCAATCTGCGAGAGTCCTACCATGCACCTGAACGGCCGGCGTGTTTCACGTGAAACACAGGAGCGTCTCGAACACTTCGTGGCCCTCTTTCAAAAATGGGCAAGGTCGATCAATCTGACCGCACCCTCGACGCTGGACGATGCCTGGAACCGGCACATCGCGGACTCTGCGCAGATCTTCCAGCTCCAACCAGCACCTTTCATTTGGGTCGATCTGGGCAGCGGCGGCGGCTTTCCGGGTGTCGTGACAGCCATTCTGTTGGCAGAGCTCGGCGACGGATGGGTGCATCTAATTGAGAGTAATCACAAGAAAGCGGCCTTCCTGCGGACAGCTCTTCGTGAGACCGGTGGCAGGGGTTCTATCCACGCCATTCGAATTGAGGATGCTCCGTCGATCGTCGAAAACTGCGATTTCGTCTCCGCCCGGGCACTGGCCGATCTCGGAAGGCTCTTGGCGTATGTCGAGCCATGGGCGCTACGGAATGCAGATCTCCGTGCTTACTTTCATAAAGGCCGGGATTATCGCGCCGAGATTGAGAAAGCGCATGGTGGCTGGGGATTCGATCTGTTAGAACATAAGAGTGCTGTCGAGCAGGATTCCGTTGTCTTGGAAATCTTCAATCTTCAGCGCGTGGCTTAACAGATCGGGCTTTGGCTATGGCTGGCGAACGAAATCGTATAATCACCATTGCAAATCAGAAGGGCGGCGTCGGAAAGACCACGACTGCCATCAACCTCGCCACAGCCCTCGCTGCGATCGGCGAACGGGTCTTAATCGTTGACCTTGATCCGCAAGGCAATGCAAGCACGGGCTTGGGGATCGATCGTAAACATCGCCGGCTATCTTCCTATGATCTTTTGCTGGGTGATTACGGCGTCGACGCGGTGTCGCAAGAAACGGCTGTTCCAAACCTTTATATTGTGCCGTCGACAATGGACCTGCTGGGGATCGAGATGGAGATTGCGAGCCAGACCGATCGCGTCTTCAAGCTGAAGAAGGCGCTTGCTAGGGAAGAGGCTTTCCGCTTCTCGTATATCCTCGTTGACTGCCCGCCTTCCTTTAATCTCCTCACCATGAACGCTATGGCCGCGGCACATTCCGTGCTGGTGCCATTGCAGTGCGAGTTTTTTGCGTTGGAGGGTCTGAGCCAGCTTCTAGAGACCGTCGATCAAGTTAGGCGCACCGTCAACCCTCGCCTCGATATCCAAGGCATCGTGCTGACGATGTTCGATTCCCGCAACAATCTGGCGCAGCAGGTTGTCAACGATGTTCGCACGCATCTTGGGGAGAAGGTCTACCACACGTTGATTCCGCGAAACGTTCGCGTATCAGAGGCGCCATCCTATGGCAAGCCGGCAATTCTGTATGATTTGAAGTGTGCGGGGAGCCAGGCATATCTGCAATTGGCGTCGGAAGTTATCCAGCGCGAGCGCCAACGTCTCGCGGCTTGATTTGAAGAAGATAATGGCGAGTTAGACATGAACGATGACGTCTCGAAGAGAAGACTTGGTCGCGGCCTGGCTGCATTGATTGGTGAGATGGATCAGCCGATGCCGGTTGATACTGCGAGACCGGGCGTCAGTGCCGATCGGATGGTGCCGATCGAGTTCGTCAGCCGCAACCCACGCAATCCTCGGCGGTTCTTCGACGACGGGGAATTGCATGAGCTGGCGAGTTCCATCCGGCAGCATGGTATCGTGCAGCCCGTTGTGGTTCGCACACTGGCGAGCAGCCAGTTCGAAATCATAGCCGGCGAAAGGCGGTGGCGGGCAGCGCAGCTCGCCGGCCTCATTGAGATCCCTGTCATCGTGCGCGACGTCGATGACAAGACGGCTCTCGAGATCGCGATCGTTGAAAACGTTCAGCGCTCGGATCTTAACCCCCTTGAAGAGGCGCTGGGCTACGAGCAGCTCATGGCGGAGTATGGCTACACGCAGAACGATCTCGGCGAAATCATCGGTAAAAGCCGCAGTCATGTGGCGAACTCGCTCCGTCTTCTGAAGTTGCCGGAGCCTGTTCGAGACCTCTTGGCGGCTGGCAGCCTCTCGGCTGGCCATGCCCGCGCCTTGGTGCCGACGTCTGATCCGATTGCCCTCGCCCGCACCATTGTGTCAAGGGGCATGTCTGTGCGTGACGCTGAGCGTTTGGCTCAGAACGACATCAAGGCTCAGTCCGAGCCGAAAACGCTGGCGCATCAAAAGGATCAGAAGGATTCAGATACGCTCGCCTTGGAACGCACGCTGTCGGATGCACTCGGCTTGGACGTGGCGATTAACCACAAAGCAAGCGGCGGCCAGATCAGAATTTCCTATAAGTCATTGGAACAATTGGAAGAAATCTGCCGACTGCTCGAGCGCCGCTGAGGACGCTGCTATCGACGCGCCGATTGTAGCGTCGTTGAAAGCAGTGTTTGGAGTGCGATGCTATCTTCCAGGGATGCGCGCCTGCGGGTCTGTAGGATTGCGGCCTGCAGACGATTTGCCTCTCGTGCCACAGCTTCGCCGGACCAGGTGCGTAGCGCTTGCTCAATGATCGGCTTTCGTCGAAAATGCAGGTGACGACCCAGTGTCTGCATGACCTGGGCGGCCGGTAACCGTTTTTCTTCCATCTCCGTCTTCATGGCATCAAGGAGCTGAAATTGCTTCAGGCAGGCCTGAATGACGAGAAACACAGCAGTCTTCGACGATATGATCTTCTGCATCGCGTGCAGGAAGCTGCCGGGATTGCCGCTTAGTATGGCATCGACGGCGTCGTCGACCGAGATTGCGCTGGCGTCGCCTATGATTTCCGTAACATGGTGCTCTTCTATCGTCGATTTACCGCGGCAATAGAGTGCGAGCTTGCGCAACTCGTTGCGAGAGGCAATTCGATCCCCACCGATCAGTTCCAGTAAGGCTTGGCGCGCAGCGGGTGTAATGCCAAGGCCAGCGCTGGAGAGTTCGTTATCTATCAGGCTGTTGAGTGCGCGGGTATCGTCTGCATAGCAGGGTATTGCCACAACGTTGCGCGTTGTTTCGGCTCCCTTGCGTAGCAGCGAACCCTTCTTGAGGTCTCCAGCTTCGATGACAATGAAGGTGGCATCCGGCATGCTCGCGGAAAGAGCCTGCAGGGAATCGACGAGATATTTTTCGTTGGACGCCCCCCGGATCCAGATAAGCTTGTCCCCCCCAAAAAGGCCAATCGCGCCGGCCTCGTCCAAAAGACGCCCTTGATCCCGCTGCAAATCTGCAATGTCGAGCTTTATCAGGGAAAAGGGATCGTCAAGCGAAACGCCTGTCTTGGCGGCAAGCAAGCCCGCTCGCTCGGAAACAAGGCCGCGATCCGGTCCGTAGACGACGAATAGCCGGTAGTTGCGGGCGGATCGCTCGAGGAAGCCTTCAAATTCATGCGATTTGATTTCTGCCACGCATCCGCTCCTTAGCGGCCGAGCGCAGCCGCAATATCGGCGCCAACGAACTCGGCAGCCTGCCGCGCGGCGCGGTTTTCTGCGTCCCGGATCGCACGCTGCTTGGCGAACTCCTGAGCCGGGAAGTCAAGCAGGGCTGTGGCGTAGCGATTGCCGGCTTTGATGACATGGCCATCTTTCGTCGACTTCAGAGTGTAGTCAACGCTGACGGTCGCGCGGCCGGCCAGTGATTCGTCAGACGACGGCACAAGAAGAGTGCTGATGACATTCGAGCGAGCGCTAAACTCGACCTCGTACTCCGGGTTCGCAGGCTCGCCAGCGCCGCGCGAAGCGATGAAGATCAGCCGATTGCGGACCTCCTGCCCAACCCGGGAATTCGCCTCCGAGAAGCCCACGGAAGCGAGTTTACCTGCGACGCCCGAACCTTCGGAATAGAGAGGGCGAACCTGGCAGGATGCGAGAAAAGCCGTGGACGCAAGGATTGCGGCAAGGCCAGCGCCGCGCACCAGCTTAAAAGCGATATCAAACGACAATGTTCACAATCCTTTGCGGAACCACGATGATCTTCTTCGGCGTCTGACCGTTCAGAAGCTTCTTGACGTCATCCAATGCGAGTACAGCCTGGGTAACAGCATTCTGATCTGCGTCGCGGGAAATTGTCAATTCGGCGCGCTTCTTGCCGTTGATCTGAACTGGCAAAACCACATCGTTTTCAACTACTAGGGCCTCGTCATAGTGCGGCCAGTCCGTCCGCGCCAGCAATGCGCTGTTGCCCAGCGCTGTCCAGCACTCCTCCGCCAAATGCGGCGTCATCGGCGCGACCAGCTGGATAAGGATTTCTGCAGCGTCACGCACGGCAGCGCGATACGCCAGATCGCCCTCGCCCGCAGCAACCGTGGTCAGCGGCGAGGCGAGTGCATTGACGAGTTCGTAAATCCGCGCGACAGCCTTGTTGAACCATAGGCGGTCATAGTCATTCTGGACGGCTTTCAGTGTCTTGTGCGCAACCTGCGAAATAGCCTGAGCTTCGCCGTTCTTAGCCGGCATCGACGTGACATCCTTGAGGGCATCCGCCGCCTCGGAAATCAAGCGCCACAGCCGCTGCGTAAACCGGTGCGCGCCCTCGACCCCCGCTTCCGACCAGATGACGTCACGTTCCGGCGGTGAATCCGAAAGCACGAAGAAGCGGGCGGTGTCTGCGCCGTAAGATGCGATGATGTCGTCCGGATCGACGACATTCTTCTTTGACTTCGACATCTTCTCGATCGATCCGATAGCGACTTCTTCGTCATCGGACAGGAGATAGGCGCGGCGTTTTCCATCCAGTTCCTCGATCCGAATGTCTGCCGGCGCGACCCATTCCCGGCTCATTCCAGAGCCGCGGCTGTATGTCTCGTGAACAACCATCCCCTGCGTGAAGAGACCTTTGAAGGGCTCCTTCGCGTCGACATGGCCTGTTTCGCGCATCGCCCGGGTGAAAAAGCGGGAATAGAGCAGATGCAGGATCGCGTGCTCAATGCCGCCGATATACTGATCGACCGGCAGCCACCGATTGGCAGCGCTCGGATCGGTCGGCTTATCCTCCCAAGGCGCCGTAAAGCGCGTGAAGTACCAGCTCGAATCGACAAAAGTGTCCATCGTATCGGTTTCACGTCGTGCATCCTTACCGCATTGCGGGCAGGCAACATGCCGCCATGTCGGATGACGATCGAGCGGATTGCCGGGCTGATCGAAGGTTACGTCCTCCGGCAGCTTCACCGGCAGGTCCTTCTTCGGCACTGGGACGACGCCGCAGTCATCGCAGTGGATCACCGGTATCGGGCAGCCCCAGTAGCGCTGGCGCGAGATGCCCCAATCACGCAAGCGGAAGTTAACCTGGCGCTCGCCCTGGGGAGCATTGCCAAGCGGCATCGATGACAGCAGGTCCGCGACAAGCTCGAATGCCTCGCTCGTGGTCTTGCCGTCGAGGAAGCGCGAGTTGATCATCACGCCGTCGCCGTCATAGGCAACATCGCCAACGCTGAACGTCGCAGCGTCGCCATCTGCCGGCATGACGACCGGAACGATGGGCAGACCGTACTTGCGTGCGAAATCGAGGTCGCGCTGATCGCCTGACGGGCAGCCAAAAATCGCGCCAGTCCCGTAGTCCATAAGGACGAAGTTCGCGATGTAGACAGGAAGTTCCCACGAAGGATCAAGTGGATGCTTTACCCGTATGCCGGTGTCGATGCCTTTCTTCTCCGCGGTTTCCAGCGCGGCGAGCGACGTGCCGGCACGACGGCATTCTTCGCAGAAAGCATCGATGGTCGGATTCTTCGCCGCGGCATCCTTCGCCAGCGGATGGTCGGCTGCGATCGCCAGGAACGAGGCGCCAAACAGCGTGTCCGGGCGCGTCGTATAGACCGTAATTTCGGTTTCCCCGGCCGGAGCTGCCTCTTCAACAATCTCCCACCGCAGCATCATACCTTCGGAGCGGCCGATCCAGTTCTTCTGCATCAGTCGGACCTTCTCAGGCCACTGGTCAAGCGTGTCCAACGCGTCGAGCAAGTCCTGGCTGAAGTCGGTGATCTTGAAGAACCACTGCGTCAATTCGCGTTGCTCGACGAGTGCGCCCGAACGCCAGCCACGTCCGTCGATAACCTGTTCGTTGGCCAGGACCGTATTGTCGACCGGATCCCAGTTCACCTTCGACTGCTTGCGATAGACGAGCCCCTTCTCGAGGAAATCCAGGAAAAGATGCTGTTGGTGCTGGTAGTAGGCGACATCGCAGGTCGCGAACTCGCGGCTCCAATCCAGTGAGAGGCCCATCGCCTTCAACTGGGACTTCATCGACGCGATGTTCTGGTAGGTCCAGGATGCCGGATGTACACCGCGCTCCATTGCTGCATTCTCGGCCGGCATGCCAAAGGCGTCCCACCCCATGGGATGCAACACGTTATAGCCACGGGCGCGCTTGTAGCGGGCGACGACGTCACCCATCGCGTAGTTTCGCACATGGCCCATGTGGATGCGACCGGATGGATACGGAAACATTTCGAGGACGTAATACTTGCCGCGCGGATCGCTGTTATCGGTCTCGAAGACCTTCGCATCGTTCCATTTCTGCTGCCAGCGAGGTTCAGCATCGCGCGGGTTATAACGTTCGGTAGCCATGGTATTCGTATTTCCGAAAAATCAGGGGAAGTTGGTGGTGACCTTCACCATGAAACCACCGTAGCGTCAAGTTTTACGGGCGCGCAAGCGTCCGATCGCGGTCTGCTGGCCACGATTTCAGACCTGTGGGCCTTGGCAAGCACAGCCCGGGCGTTTAGTGCATTGCAATCTTCTCATGCGGTCATGTCGAGGCGAGTGATGGAACTTGAAGAGCGATTGAACGATGTGCGCTCGCGTATCGCTGCGGCCGAGCAGCGGGCCGGGCGATCGGCGGGTTCGGTTCAGCTTGTTGCCGTCTCAAAGACATTCGACGCAGACGCAATCGGTCCAGCGCTTCGGGCCGGCCAACGGATCTTTGGCGAAAACAGGGTTCAGGAAAGCCTGGTAAAATGGCCCGAACTGAAATCCGAAACGCCTGGCATCGAACTTCATCTCATCGGCCCACTGCAGTCAAACAAGGCGGCAGAGGCAGTCGCGCTATTTGATGTCATTGAAACCATCGATCGAGAGAAGATCGCCCGTGTGCTGGCGGATGAGATGAGGCGTCAAACGAAGGATCCTCGCCTCTATGTCCAGGTCAATACGGGGCTTGAGCCGCAGAAGGCCGGGATCGCGCCGAAGGACGTCGCGGTGTTTGTCGCTTTCTGTCGCGACGAACTCGGCCTCGCCATCGACGGATTGATGTGCATCCCGCCGGCAGAGGAAAATCCCGGCCCGCATTTCGCGTTGCTTGCCAAGCTCGCGAAGGTTTGCGGCGTCGAGAAACTGTCGATGGGAATGTCCGGGGATTATGAAACGGCCATTGCTTTCGGGGCGACCAGCGTTCGCGTAGGCTCCGCGATCTTCGGCGCCCGCTGATACGCTGCTTTCGTCGGGCTTCCTTCCTGGCCTAGCTTTCCTAGATTGATAACGACAAGCTGGATGTTCTGGGGAGGAGAAAATGCAGGGAAACTATCGCCAGACCTATGCCAGATGGCAAAGCGATCCGGAGGCATTCTGGCGCGAGGCGGCGGCGGAAATCACCTGGTTCAAACAACCGGAGCGGACGTTTTCACCGGAGGATGGCCCATACGGCCGTTGGTTCCCTGGGGGCGAAACCAATACCTGCTTCAATTGCCTTGACCGCCATGTGCGGGCCGGCCGCGGCGACGATACCGCATTTATCTACGATAGCCCGGTTAGCGGCGCGAAGGCCGCATTTAGCTATGGCGAAGTCCTTGCCGAAGTGAGCGCCATTGCAGCGACGCTGCGACAACGTGGGATCGCGAAGGGCGACCGCGTCATCATTTATATGCCAATGGTGCCGCAAGCCGTCTTTTCAATGCTTGCCTGCGCCCGCATCGGCGCGGTTCATTCCGTGGTGTTCGGCGGCTTTGCGGCAAACGAGCTCGCCGCACGCATCGACGATTCGGGAGCGAAACTGATCGTCACGGCAAGTTGCGGGCTCGAACCGGGACGTGTCGTTCCATACAAGCCGCTGGTTGATCAGGCGATTTCAATCGCCAAGTCGAAGCCTGCCCATTGTCTTGTGTTGCAGAGGCGGCAGCTTGCGGCCGAGCTGATCGATGGTCGCGACGAGGACTTCGAGACTGCCGTTGCGAGAAATCGCGGCGTAACTGTTGAATGCACCCCCGTCAGGGCAATGGACGAACTCTACATTCTCTACACATCCGGGACGACGGGCCAGCCGAAAGGCGTCGTGCGCGACAATGGCGGTCACATGGTCGCCCTCGCCTGGTCGATGGCCAACATCTTCGGCGTCAAGCAAGGTGAAGTGTTCTGGGCAGCTTCCGATATAGGTTGGGTCGTCGGCCACTCCTACATCGTCTATGCACCGCTTTTAGTAGGCGCTGCCAGCGTGATTTTTGAGGGAAAGCCGGTTGGCACACCAGATGCCGGCGTCTTCTGGCGCATTGCCTCAGAGCATGATGTCCGCGTTCTTTTCACCGCACCCACTGCTTTTCGCGCCATTCGCCGCGAAGACAGCGATGGTATTCACATCAAGGCCTATGCGATGCCGAATTTCCGTGCCCTGTTCCTGGCGGGAGAGCGTGCGGATCCGGAGACGCTGAAATGGGCCGAGCGAATGCTAGACGTTCCGGTGATCGATCATTGGTGGCAAACGGAAACTGGATGGCCGATGGTGGCGAACCCGCTCGGTCTTGAGGTCTTGCCGGTGAAGCATGGCTCACCATCGGTGGCCATGCCCGGTTATTCTATCCACGTGCTTGATGATGCCGGCCACTCGGTTGCGTCGGGGACGCTTGGGAATATCGTTGTCAAGCTTCCCCTGCCCCCCGGTTGCCTACCCACGCTGTGGAATGCTGATGAGCGCTTCCGTTCGGCCTATCTGGCTGAGTTTCCCGGCTACTACAAAACTGCGGACGCCGGCTATGTCGACGAGGATGGCTATCTCTTCATCATGTCGCGCACCGACGACATCATCAACTGCGCTGGCCATCGACTGTCGACGGGGGCAATGGAGGAAGTTTGCGCTACGCATCCAGATGTTGCCGAATGCGCGGTTGTCGGAATTGTTGATCCGCTGAAGGGCCAGGTACCTTGTGGCTTTCTCGTCCTGAAGAAAAATGTTTCACGGGAAACATCGGCGATCGAATCGGAAGTCGTGACGCTGATCCGCGACGCGATCGGCCCGGTCGCCGCATTCAAGACCGCAATAATCGTCGAGCGCCTTCCGAAGACCCGCTCCGGCAAGATATTGCGCGGCACGATCCAGAAGATCGCCGACGGCGTGCCGTGGAAAATGCCAGCGACGATCGACGATCCCACTATTCTCGAGGAGATAGCCGAAGCGCTACGCAAGCGTGGGTTCGGTTCCCTACCGATGTAGGCGCAAAGGAAAAAGGCCCCGCTTACGCAGGGCCTTGTGTGTCGATCATCGAAGACGATCAATACTGATCGTCTTCGTCCTCGTCTTTCGGAGAAGATTTCAGAGACTTGAGCTTTGCGAAGACGGCATCGGCATCGATTTCCTTCTCCTCTTCCCGCTCATGCGGCGTCAGGCGCTCTGTCTCGTGCGCCGACTGCAGGGTTGCACCAAGCTCGGCGGCGGTCGGCAGCGGACGGCCCTTCGCCGCCTTCTCGACTTCCATGTCGAGGTCGATCTGGCTGCAAAGACCGAGTGTTACCGGGTCCATCGGCGCGAGATTCGCAGAGTTCCAGTGAGTGCGTTCGCGAATCTGCTCGATCGTCGACTTCGTGGTGCCGACCAGGCGGGAAATCTGAGCATCCTTCAGTTCCGGATGGTTGCGCACCAGCCAGAGAATGGCGTTCGGACGATCCTGGCGCTTCGAAACCGGCGTGTAGCGCGGGCCGCGGCGCTTGGATTCGGGTACGCGAACCTTGGGCTCGGAGAGCTTCAGCTTGTGCGCCGGATTTTTTTCAGCGCGGGCGATTTCGTCGCGCGAAAGCTGACCGGTCGCAATCGGATCGAGACCTTTGATGCCCTGCGCGGCTTCGCCGTCGGCAATTGCCTTCACTTCGAGCGGATGCAGTCTGCAGAACTGAGCGATCTGGTCGAAAGACAGGGCTGTGTTGTCGACGAGCCAGATGGCAGTCGCCTTCGGCATGAGCAATTGTTGAGCCATGGATATAGTCCTTCTGTCGTCCGCGCCGGTGTCGCGGTCCGTGGATTGTCACCACTATGTCCGGGAAATATGGCGCTATATAACCGCAGTGACGCAGAATTGCAATTGATCACGAATGAAATGACCTTTGTCTAATTGCCGGGTAAATGTGACCTGCTATGAATGCCTACAGCCAGTCCGGGCTGCTTCGCTTTTTGGTCGCCCGGTGTCCGAGTGAGGAGGAGTTCCATGTCCGAAAAGATCTACCCGGTGCAAAAGCCGGTGAAGAACCATGCGCTTATCGATAAGGCCAAGTACGAGCAATGGTACGAGGAAAGCGTCGAGAACCCCGACAAGTTCTGGGGCAAGCATGGCAAGCGGATCGACTGGTTCAAGCCCTACACGAAGGTCAAGAACACGTCTTTCACCGGCCGGGTCTCAATCAAGTGGTTCGAGGACGGGCAGACGAACGTTTCGTACAACTGTATTGACCGGCACCTCAAGACCAACGGCAATCAGGTGGCTATCATCTTCGAGGGCGACAATCCCTACGTCGACAAGAAGATCACCTACAACGAGCTCTATGAGCATGTTTGCCGGATGGCGAACGTCATGAAGAAGCATGGCGTCAAGAAAGGTGATCGCGTCACCATCTATATGCCGATGATTCCTGAGGCGGCCTATGCGATGCTCGCATGCGCCCGCATTGGGGCGGTCCATTCAGTCGTGTTCGGCGGTTTCTCGCCGGAAGCACTGGCCGGCCGTATCGTCGATTGCGAATCCACGTTCGTGATCACCTGCGATGAAGGGGTGCGTGGTGGCAAGCCGGTGCCGCTGAAAGACAATACCGATACCGCAATTCATATCGCCGCTCGGCAGCATGTCATCGTCGACAAGGTTCTTGTGGTACGTCGCACGGGCGGCAAGACCGGCTGGGCGCCGGGCCGCGACCTCTGGTACCATCAGGAAACCGCTACGGTTAAGCCGGAGTGCCCAGCGGTGAAGATGAAGGCGGAGGATCCGCTGTTCATCCTCTACACCTCTGGCTCCACCGGAAAGCCGAAAGGTGTCTTGCATACGACGGGTGGCTACCTCGTCTATGCGGCAATGACCCATGAATATGTGTTCGACTACCACCCCGGTGATATCTACTGGTGCACCGCCGACGTAGGCTGGGTGACCGGACACTCTTACATCGTCTACGGTCCGCTTGCGAACTGTGCGACGACGCTGATGTTCGAAGGCGTGCCGAACTTTCCAGATCAGGGCCGATTCTGGGAGGTCATCGACAAGCACAAGGTCAATATCTTCTACACTGCGCCGACGGCGATTCGCTCGCTGATGGGCGCCGGCGACCAGTTCGTTACGCGCTCGTCGCGCTCAAGCCTGCGCCTGCTCGGAACGGTTGGCGAGCCGATCAATCCAGAAGCCTGGGAATGGTACTACAATGTGGTTGGCGACAAGCGCTGCCCGGTGATCGATACGTGGTGGCAGACGGAAACCGGCGGCCACATGATCACACCGCTGCCAGGCGCGACCGACTTGAAGCCAGGCTCGGCGACAACCCCATTCTTCGGCGTCAAGCCGCAGCTCGTCGACAATGAAGGCAAGGTGCTGGAGGGTGCCGCCGACGGCAATCTCTGCATTACCGACAGCTGGCCGGGGCAGATGCGTACTGTCTATGGCGACCACGAGCGCTTCATCCAGACCTACTTCTCGACCTACAAAGGCAAGTATTTTACCGGCGACGGCTGCCGACGGGATGAGGACGGCTACTACTGGATCACCGGTCGCGTTGATGACGTGCTGAACGTGTCGGGTCACCGCCTGGGCACCGCCGAGGTCGAATCGGCGCTCGTTTCGCACAATCTTGTCTCGGAAGCGGCTGTCGTCGGCTACCCCCACCCGATCAAGGGCCAGGGGATCTATTGCTACGTCACCCTCATGGCCGGCAATGAAGGTTCGGACGATTTGCGCCAGCAACTGGTCAAGCACGTTCGCAGCGAAATCGGTCCAATCGCCGCTCCTGACAAGATACAGTTCGCACCGGGGCTTCCCAAGACCCGTTCGGGCAAGATCATGCGCCGTATCCTGCGGAAGATCGCCGAGGACGACTTCGGCTCTCTGGGCGATACCTCGACGCTTGCCGATCCGGCTGTTGTCGACGACCTCATTGCCAACCGCCAGAACAAGGCGACAGCCTAAACAAAGGCCGCTCCGAGCAATCGGGGCGGCATGTTCTTCGGGACAGATTTCTCGCGGCTTTCGGCCGCCGTTGTAGAGCCGTACGATCCCCTCCCTTCAGAGATCCTGAGCCGGATTCCTGCCATCCAGAAGGGTGACATTTGCAAGGATGCGGCCGAAATACTTCTCGCCGGCAATCTGCCTAAGCCGGATCTCGGTGATCCGGATGTCAGGGTTTCCAGTGCCTGGGTGAGCATCGATCCCCGCGCGCCTTATTTCGGCGTATCTGGAGTGCATCTCCGGCGTGTCGATGCCGCGAATCCGCACGTCGACTTCCATTGTTTGCCGTGGCCCAGGTGGCTTCGACCAGCAGCGTGTCGCCCCCGATCACGCTCAGGGTCGTCTCGGCCGACACAGGCCCTTCAATTTCGTCTCGCGCCTCAGACGTGGTCGGAATCACAATAAAGGCCAATGCGACAAGGGAGCAATCTTTCCCATGAAAGGTATGAGTTCCGACCAATAGCGACCGCAAATAGGAATATTTACTTAGAAATCGATCGCTCTGCCGTTGATTTCCCAGTCCCCGAAGCGCGAAGGATCTGCACCGCCGCGGCCACCTGTCTCTGGCGGCATTTCTACCGGCTTCTCGTTTCGGCGACGCTCTTCAGCCTCGGCAAGCGCGCGCTTGGCAGCCGGCGAGAGCAACTTGCGGGGAGCCTCGGCGGGCTCAGTCGCCAGGGTTTCGTTGTTATCATTATCCGCTGCCTGCATCACGCGATTCCGCCCGAAGAACATTGAAAATGGCTGGTGAATGACCAAATCATAGTGCGCCGGCGCCGCAATTGAAACCCTGTTGCCTTGTGCGGTCTGCTTAGGGGTGTTTGGAGATAGCGATGAACCTCGTCCGTACAGCCATGTTGCTCGCCTTCATGACCGCTTTGTTCATGGCCGTCGGCTTTCTGATTGGCGGGCGCGGCGGCATGATGATTGCGTTCGTGATCGCCGCTGGCATGAACTTCTTTTCCTACTGGAATTCCGACCGCATGGTGCTTTCGGCCTATCACGCGCAGGAGATAGACGAGCGCAATGCGCCAGAGTTCTTCGCAATCATAAGGGATCTGGTGCGTAGTGCCGACCTGCCCATGCCGAAGGTCTATCTTTACGACAGCGCGCAACCAAATGCCTTCGCGACGGGTCGCAATCCTGAGAACGCTGCCGTTGCTGCCTCCACCGGCTTGTTGAGCGCGCTGACGCCGGAAGAGGTCGCCGGCGTCATGGCGCATGAGCTCGCCCACGTTCAAAACCGCGATACCTTGACGATGACGATCACGGCGACGCTCGCCGGCGCGATCTCCATGCTGGGCAATTTTGCGTTCTTTTTCAGTGGCAACCGGGAAAACAACAACAATCCGCTCGGTTTCATAGGAGTGTTGCTGGCGATGATTGTGGCGCCGCTTGCCGCGATGATCGTTCAGATGGCCATCAGCCGGACGCGCGAATACTCGGCCGATCGCCGTGGCGCGGAGATTTGCGGCAATCCGCTATGGCTTGCTTCGGCACTTGGCAAGATCGCGCGGAGCGCGTCGCATGTGCCGAACTACGACGCCGAGCGCAACCCTGCAACCGCCCATATGTTCATCGTCAATCCGCTGACCGGCGCCGGCATGGATAACCTGTTCTCCACACACCCGAACACGGAAAACCGGATTGCGGCGCTGCAGGAAATGGCACGCAGCGGGATGAATGTCTCGACGCCGCCGGCTCGCGCTGCTAATCCGATGCGCAAATCGCGTTCGGTTCCGGATACCGGTCTTGATCGCGGTGGTTCACAACCGCCGAAAGGTCCGTGGTCTTGAATTCAGACGGCAAGAAAAAGCCATTTCGTAAGCCAAAGCCTTCCAGCGCTGGGCCCGTCCTTGGGCCGGTAAAACCTGGATTGCAGGTTCGTGCCGCTGCGGCCAAGATCCTGGCAGCGGTCGTTGACCGGAAGCTCCCGCTCGACGGCGCGTTGGACAATGAGCATGGCAATCCGGCTTACAAGGCTCTCAACGAGGGTGACCGCGCACTGGTGCGCGCCATTCTCAATGCGACGTTGCGGCATTTGCCACGCATAGATGCCGCGATTTCCCGCCTGCTTGAATCGCCGCTTCCCGAAGGCGCGCGGGCATTGCATCACGTTCTCGCGGTTGCCGCGGCGCAGATCCTCTACCTCGATGTGCCGGATCATGCCGCGGTCGATCTCGCCGTCGAGCAATCAAATCAAGACCCGCGCAATCGTCGCTTTGCCAAGTTGGTAAACGCTGTCCTACGCCGTCTTGGCCGCGAGAAAGAGGAGGTCCTCGCCGAGATCCGCAACATTCCGGTGATGCCGGAATGGTTTCTCCAAAGGCTCGAAAAAGCCTACGGCAAGGAGAAGGCACAGTCGATTTCTGATGCGCAACTCGAGCCGGCAGCGATCGATCTTACTGTCAAGGCCGATGCGCAAAGCTGGGCGGAACGTTTGGGTGGTTTTACGCTGCCGACCGGTGGTGTACGGCTGGCCGCATTCGAGGGCAGTATTCCCTCCCTCGAGGGATTTGCGGAGGGCGCATGGTGGGTTCAGGACGCAGCCGCCAGTATCCCCGCTCAACTCTTTGGTGACCTGACAGGCAAGCGCGTTGCCGATCTATGTGCGGCCCCTGGCGGAAAGACGGCCCAACTGGTGTTCGCTGGCGGCGACGTCACGGCGGTCGAGCAATCCGAAAACCGTATCAAGCGTTTGCGCGCCAATCTCGATCGGCTGGGACTGAGTGCCGAAACGGTCGCTAGCGACCTGACGAAGTATGAGCCAGTGGAGCTTTTTGACGCGATACTACTGGATGCGCCCTGCTCATCGACGGGGACGACGCGCCGGCATCCGGATGTTCTCTGGGCCAAGGGACCGGCAGACATAGCAAAACTTGCAGTGCTTCAGGAGCGCCTGTTGCGCCACGCACTCACCTTGCTGAAGCCGGGTGGCACAATCGTCTTTTCCAATTGCTCGCTTGATCCCACCGAGGGGGAAGAGGTCGCAGCCCGCGTCCTTTCGGATACACCGATGGTTGCGCGAGTTGCAATTGATGCCAAGCGTTGGCCGGGGCTCGAGTCTGCTATCAGTCCCCTCGGCGAATTCCGCACGACACCTGACATGCTGGAGGTTCCCTCCGGTTTTGCGGGTGGTCTCGATGGCTTCTACGCCGTCGTCATGCGCCGTGTTGCCTGATCGAAAGGCAACTGGCATAGTTGAGCACCTGTCATAATTTGATACGTAAGTGTCACTGATTCCGGGCTTATTCACTTATTCTTAACGACGCGGGTCAATAGACGATAGATATGTGGTCCGGGTTCTCGACTCTTTACGTGGGAGAGGCTTGGCGGCGCACCCTGTGCCGCGGAGCAATCCTGCGGCTGCGTCTCTTCCGCCATACGATTCACGTTCCGGAGCGCTTAATCGTCGCCCCCACCGACCTGCGTTCGGTTGATCCGCATGTGGCCGAAGAGATTTTGAACGGCCGCTTCCCGCTTGCCGGACGCCTTCTCGAAACAGGCGGCAAGTCGCCTTTCAATTTCAGCCTTCCGTCCCGATCCTTCGCGCTGCGACTTCATAGCTTCGGCTGGCTTCGCCACATGCGAACCAAGAAGAGTGACCTTCACTCGAGCGTTGCCCGTTCGATCGTCAACAACTGGCTATCGCTGCATGGCGGCCGCATCGAAGGTATTGCCTGGGAGATCGACGTTACAGCTCAGCGCGTGATTGCCTGGCTCTCGCATTCTCCCGTTGTTCTTCATAATGCCGATCGCGGCTTCTATCGCCGCTTCTTGCGGTCACTCGCCTTTCAAGTCCGCTTTCTACGGCGAATTGCAAAGTACGCACCGCCCGGAGAGGTTCGATTCCGGCTGCGGATTGCCCTCGCGATGGCCTCTATTGCAATGCCGACACGCGCAGGTGCGCTCCGACGCGCTGCTGAAGCATTGGACCACGAGTTCGACAGCCAGATTCTGCCTGACGGAGGCCATGTCTCGCGCAATCCGCGAGTCGGGTTGGAGCTGCTCCTCGATCTCCTTCCGCTGAGGCAAACTTACGTCAATCTGGGCCATGACCTGCCGCAGAAGCTGATCTCCGGCATCGATCGGATGTATCCGGCTTTGCGCTTCTTCAGGCATCAGGATGGCGATCTCGCGCTTTTCAATGGCGCGACGTCGACTCTCGCGACGGAACTGATGTCGTTGCTGCGGTATGACGAGACCGCGGGCGATCCCTTCAAGGCGATGCCCCATTCGCGCTATCAGCGGCTGGCCGCGGGAAGAACAGTGGTCATTGCTGATACCGGTTTGCCGCCCGCTGGAAATTTGTCCCGCACGGCGCATGCCGGTTGCCTGTCTTTTGAGATGTCCTCCGGGCGTCACCGCTTTATTGTCAATTCGGGATCGCCGAAATTTGCCGGCCGGCGTTACGTTCAGATTGCTCGAACGACTGCCGCGCATAGCACCGTGACGGTTGATGACACGTCGTCCAGCCGTTTTGCACCGTCCGACTTCATCGCGAACGTGATCACCGATGGCGTGAAGACTGTGAGTGTCGATCGCGCGCTCGCAGATGATGGACGCGACGTGATCAAGGCGAGCCACGACGGCTACCTTAACGCCTTTGGCGTTCTGCATGAGCGAGAGCTGACCCTGAACGCCACGGGATTGATCGTTACCGGCTGTGATCGGCTTGTCGCGCCGGAAGGCAAGGTCGATGAGGCCGTGCGTGCCGTGGCGCGTTTCCATGCCCACCCCTCGATCAACCTGAAGCCGCTCGACAAAGAGTCGGTGATGATGACGGCACCCGATGGCGAGACATGGCTGTTCTCCTCGCCCGGCAACGAGGTGTTGATCGGCGAGGACGTCTTCTTCGCGGACGCCTCGGGTATCTGTGGATCCGATCTGATGGAGATCGCCTTCTCCCACCCTGACCGGCCGGAAATACGCTGGTTTTTATCACGCAAGAGCTAGTGACTGTTTTCGCGGACGCAAAGCTGTGCTAACGCGGCGCCATCATCCGCTTATCCCTCGCCGGATATCTCCTGAAGACCAAATGGAGAAGCCTCATGGCCGTTGTTTCCAAGAAAATCCCCGCACCCGACAAAGTCGACGTCAGGACTGCATTGCTTTCGGTATCTGATAAGACCGGAATCGTCGAGCTCGCGCGCGCACTTGCCGAAAAGGGTGTTCGCCTCCTGTCGACCGGGGGCACTCATAAGGCAATTGCAGCGGCCGGACTTGCGGTGACCGATGTCTCCGACGTCACAGGTTTTCCTGAGATCATGGACGGTCGCGTCAAGACGTTGCATCCGAAAGTGCACGGCGGCCTGCTTGCCATCCGCGATGATGCGGACCACCAAGCGGCGATGAAGGCGCACGGCATCGAGGGTATCGATCTCGTCGTCATCAATCTTTATCCGTTCGAGGACGTCCGTGCCGCCGGCGGTGACTACCCGACGACCGTCGAGAATATTGATATCGGCGGTCCGGCGATGATCCGCGCGTCGGCCAAGAACCACGCCTATGTCACCATCCTCACCGACCCAACGGACTATCCCGAACTGCTCGAGCAGCTTAATTCCGGTGGCGGCCAGACCGTGTATGCGTTCCGCCAGCAGATGGCAGCCAGGGCCTTCGCTCGCACGGCTTCCTATGACGCAATGATCTCCAACTGGTTTGCCGAGGCGCTTTCGATCGACACGCCGAGACACCGCGTCATTGGCGGCGTCCTCAAGGAAGAGATGCGTTACGGCGAGAATCCGCACCAGAAGGCGGCATTCTATGTTACGGGCGAGCGCCGCGCCGGCGTTGCCACGGCGTCACTGCTTCAGGGCAAGCAGCTCTCCTACAACAACATCAACGACACCGATGCGGCTTACGAGCTTGTCGCAGAGTTCCTGCCGGAGAAATCCGCCGCCTGCGCGATCATCAAGCATGCAAACCCCTGCGGCGTGGCGACGGCTTCGGGCCTGATTGAGGCCTACAAGCGCGCGCTTGCCTGCGATTCGGTCTCTGCCTTCGGCGGCATCATCGCGCTTAACCGGACGCTTGACGCGGAAACGGCGGAAGAGATCATCAAGCTCTTTACCGAGGTCATCATCGCGCCCGATGTGACTGAGGAGGCAAAGGCCATCATCGCGCGCAAGGCAAACCTCCGCCTGCTCACGGCAGGTGGCCTCCCGAATCCGCGGGTTGCCGGTCTCACGGCGAAAACCGTATCCGGCGGCTTGCTCGTGCAGAGCCGCGACAATGGCATGGTCGAAGACCTGGAGCTGAAGGTGGTCACGAAGCGGGCACCGACACAGCAGGAACTCGAAGACATGACGTTTGCCTTCAAGGTGGCAAAGCATGTCAAGTCGAACGCCGTGGTCTATGCGAAGGACGGGCAGACGGCCGGCATTGGGGCAGGCCAGATGAGCCGCGTGGATTCTGCGCGCATCGCCGGCTTGAAAGCCGAGGAAGCGGCGAGGGCCCTTGGCCTCGCAGAGCCGCTGACGCGCGGTTCGGCCGTTGCCTCGGAGGCATTCCTGCCCTTCGCCGATGGTTTGCTGTCAATGATTGCGGCTGGTGCGACGGCGGTCATCCAGCCCGGCGGGTCGATGCGCGACCAGGAAGTGATCGACGCTGCCAATGAGCACAATGTCGCGATGGTCTTTACCGGAATGCGGCACTTCCGCCACTGAGTGGTAGCCCTGCCGTTACGCCCTGTCTGCAGGATAGGGCGTTCGGACAAGCAGGACGAGCCCGGCGGCCAGGAAGAGCACAAGCGTTGCCATTCCGAGCCGCGACGAGCCAGTCATGTAGGTCACGGCGGAAAACAACAGCGTCGCCATGAAGCTCGTGGCGCGTCCCGAAAGCGCATAGATGCCGAAATAGCGGCCCGCCTCGTTCAGGCTTACGCTCCGCGCGAGGTAGGACCTCGATGAAGCCTGCACCGGGCCGAACGCAAGGCCGATCAGCAGGCCGTAGGCAATGTACGCTTTCTCGGCCGCCGTCCCGAAGAGGCCGCCGGAATCGACGGTTGGCAGCTCGAATAAGCCGAAGAGCGTGTATCCCGGCCCCGTCGACACAATGCCAATGGTCGCGAGCAGCAACATCGTCAAGCTGATGATGATCGTCGATTTGGAGCCAATGTGCCGGTCCACCCGACCTGCAATGATGCAGCCGAAAATCGCAACGATGTTAAGAATAATCCCGTAGATCCCGATCTCGATCGTCGCCCAACCGAACATTCCGGCGGCAAACGCTCCACCGAGTATCAGAAGTCCGTTGACGCCGTCCTGATAGATCATTCGTGCTATCAGGAAGTGAAGGATGCCTCGGCGCTGCCTTAGCTCGCCAAGTGTGTTTTTCAGCTCGGCAAGGCCAGTACGGACGGCGTCGCCGAACGGAAGGCCCTTGCTTGTGTCCGGCGTGAAAAAGAACATCGGAAGAATAAAGATCAGGTACCAGACGGCCGAGATCGGCCCGGAGATGCGGGCATCCTCGCCCTGGTGTGGATCGAGACCAAACAAGGGCTCGAGACCGAGAATCGTCTTGCCGGATTCGAGATTTCCCGCAAGCAGGACCACCACGGCGATCAGAACGATCATCCCGCCAAGATAACCGAGACCCCAGGCCGTATTGGATAGTTTGCCGACCTCGTCCTTGCTAACAAGCCGCGGCATCATGGAGTCGTTGAAGACGATCGAGAACTCGGCTGCGATCGACGCAAGGATCATGAAGGTTACTGGGTATATCAGCGGCGAACCCGGTGCCGCAAACCAGAGGCCGAAGAGGCTTGCAATCTTGATGACGGCAAAGAAAGCGATCCACGGCTTTCGCGCGCCGGACTGGTCGGCGATCGATCCGAGCACGGGCGATAAAATGGCGATGATCACCGAGGAGATCGTCGCCATGTTGCTCCACATCGCCTGGGCGGAGACCGGATCGACCGTCAGGCGTGACACGAAGTAAGGGCCGAAAATGAACGTTGTCACGACCGTGAAGAACGGTTGCGCCGCCCAATCAAAGAGCATCCAGCCCCAGATGCCCTTTTCTGATGCCCTAGCCGGCTGAGTTCCCGTCCAGTCGATGCGATTCACAATCCGCTCCTGATTCCGAGCGGAACTGTGTCACCTCGTCCCGTCGCGCGCAAGGTCGGTCAACAGACCCGCGGCGACAGTGATCCGGGCAAGATTCGGATCGCCGCTGTCGCTCAACCCGGATAGTTCTTCTGCGATCCGGTTGATCCTGACGCGATCGCCGGCATGCCAAGCCTGGACCGGAAGCTTGTCCTTACCATGGTTGGCAAGTGCCGAAATGACGATATCACGTCTCGCACTGGCGATCTGGTCGATACTGCGTGCCAGCGCCAGGTTCTCGTAATGGTCGGTTGTGATGATCCGCGATCCGGCGGCGAGCAACCGACCGATCCGGAAGGTCTGGGAGACGGCAAAATAGCTTTCCGCGGCGCGAGCCAGCGGTTCGCCCGTGCGTTCGGCGATCTGCATGATCTCGGGCACGAGCGCAAAGCCGAGCAGCCCTGAGATCTCGGCGGCCAGCTTATCCGGCACGCCGGCGTCGCGATATTCCTGCTGGCGCGCCTCGAGCTCTGGTACCGTCTGGTTGGCGAAAATCGGCTTGAGCTTCTTCAGGGCAGTCTGAAGGCCTTCGATCGTAGCGGCCATATCGCCCTTGGCCATCTGTGTCTTCAGAAGGAGGCGCGTCAGCAGCGTGAAGGTGTGGCTGATTTCCTCGTAGATGCGGTTCTGCATCGTGCCGCCAATCTTGCCGTCCAATGCATCCGTTTCCGTCCAAAGCCGTCCGAGATCAAAGCCGTCACGGGCGATGATTGCCGCGCGAACGACCTCAGGCGCGGATGCCGCTGTGGCATCCATCATGCTGACGGCGAAGCCGGGGCCACCTCGGTTGATGGCCTCGTTGGCGAGCACGGTCGCAATGATCTCGCGTTTCAGACGATGGGCGTCGATGTCAGACGCGTTCGTCTTCCGCATCTTTGCGGGGAAGTAGTTCGAAAGCGTTGCAGCGAAATAGGGATCGTCAGGCAAATCGCTGGCCGCCAGGGCATCGAACAACACGATCTTGGCATAGGAAAGCAGAACGCCGATCTCGGGTCGGGTCAGTGGCTTGCCTGCCGCATAGCGCTCGGCAAGGACCGTATCGTCGGGTAGCGTCTCCACCTTGCGGTTCAATTGCTTGGCCCCTTCGAACACCGTCATGAGCCGGGCAAGTTCCAGCCCGTTGGCTGTGCCCTTGCGCTCAATCAGCGAAATCGCCAGAGACTGCAAATAGTTGTTCCTGAGGACAAGCTTTCCGACTTCCTCCGTCATCGATGACAGCAGCTGGTCGCGCTTTGCCCGCGTGAGGCGATTATCGTGCATCGCAGCGGCAAGCGCGATCTTGATGTTGACCTCAACGTCCGACGTGTTGACGCCGGCCGAATTGTCAATCGCGTCGGAATTGCAGCGCCCGCCCCTAAGTCCGTAGGCGATACGGCCCTTCTGCGTGACACCAAGATTTGCGCCCTCGCCGATCACCTTGGCGCGCACGTCTTCCGCCGCTACCCGAATGGGGTCATTGGCACGGTCACCGACCTCGGCGTCTGTTTCTGACGGCGCTTTGACGTAAGTGCCGATACCGCCGAACCAGAGCAGATCGACCGGGCTCTTCAAAATGGCCGTCATGATCTCGAACGGCGTTGCCACGGCCTTGTCGATGCCGATCGCGGCCACCGCTTCGGGCGTCAGTGTGACGGACTTTGCCGATCGCGAAATGATCATGGCGCCCTTCGAAAGGACACCCTTGTCGAAATCCTGCCAGCTCGACCGCGCCAGATTGAAAAGCCGCTGCCGTTCGGCAAGGGTCTTTTCCATGTCCGGATCGGGATCGATGAAGATGTCGCGGTGGTCAAAAGCGGCGACCAACCTGATTTTTGGCGACAAGAGCATGCCGTTGCCAAACACGTCGCCGGACATGTCACCGACGCCTGCAACCCTAAACGGCGTGGTCTGGATGTCGATGTCCATTTCACGGAAATGTCGCTTCACCGTTTCCCAGGCGCCGCGTGCAGTAATGCCCATCTTCTTGTGGTCGTACCCAGCCGAGCCGCCTGACGCGAAGGCATCGTCAAGCCAGAAGCCAGCTTCCTGCGCGAGAGCGTTGGCGGTATCCGAGAAGGTTGCGGTTCCCTTGTCGGCTGCCACGACAAAATAGGGGTCGTCGCCGTCGAGCCTTACCGTATCCTTCGGCGGCACGATATCGGCGCCACTGATGTTGTCGGTGATCGACAGCAGTGTGCGAATATAGGTCTTGTAAGCTTCGCGACCGGCGTTGAAGATCTCGTCGCGGCTGCCGCCGACCGGGAGCTTCTTCGGATAGAAGCCACCTTTCGCGCCAACCGGCACGATGACCGCGTTTTTGACCTGTTGCGCTTTCACAAGCCCCAGCACTTCGGTTCGATAGTCTTCAGCACGGTCGGACCAACGCAGGCCGCCACGCGCCACCTTGCCGAAGCGCAGGTGTACGCCTTCGACTTCGACGCCGTAGACGAACATCTCGCGGAACGGCCGTGGTTCGGGCAATCCGTCGACCAGATGCGGGTCAAGCTTGAAAGCCAGCATCGCTTTCGGTGAGCCGTCTTGATTGCGCTGGAAGTAGTTCGTCCTCAGCGTCGCGTCCACGACGTTGGCGTAGCGGCGCAGGATTCGATCGTCATCAAGGCTAGGCACGTCGGAAAGCGCCGCCTCGATCTTTTCATGTTGCTCGCTCACCTTCTTCATCCGCGTCTTGTCGGTGATTTTGGGATCAAGCGTGTCATGGAATAGCCGGAAGACCATCGCCGCGATTGCCGGATATTTGTCAAGCGTCGTTGCGATGTAGTCCAGCGAGTAAGGAATACCCGCTTGGCGCAGATAACGTGCGTAGGCGCGAAGTACGCTGGTTTCGCGCGCGGTCAGTCCCGCCGAGACGATCAGACGGTTGAAGTTGTCATTGTCGATGACTCCGCTGAAAGCTGCGAGGAAGGCTTCCTCCAACGTCACTCCATGTCGGTGGAGGTCGATTTCAATGCCGCTTCGAGCTTCGAGCTCCATATCATGCAGCACGACCAGCTTCTCCGAGCCGCCGGGCAGGGTCACGTCGATATCGAAGGTTCCTTCGCTGATGACGTTGAAACCCAGGTTCTCAAGCAATGGGACGCGGCGGGACAAGGCGAGTTGGCCACCAGAGTGGAAGATCTTCAGGCACAGCAGTTCAACGCCGTCCTTCTCTCGCGTATAAAAAGCGATACGGATCGGCTCTCCGGCCGCGCATGCAGCAATGTCCCCCAGATCGCCAAAGGTCTCTTCCGGCGTGAAGAGATCCTGAAAAGCGTGACTGACCTGCAGGCGTGGCGCCTTCGGCCCTGCAAGGGTTTCGAAGCGATCATCCCAGCGTGCGGTGATGGCGCGGATAGCTTCCTCCAGCTTTGCCTGTGGCACGCGTGGCGTCTTGCCCCAGGACCGGCCAATGATGAAGTGGACGCGGGCGACGCCGCCTTCAGGAAAGGCCGGGTAATAAGCCGAGACACGGCCATCATAGACGGTCTTCAGATAGGCTCCGATCTTCTCACGCACGATCGAATCGTACTCTTCGCGCGGCACGTAAACGATCACTGAAACGAAACGGTCGAAATGATCGATGCGGGGCAGGACGCGGACTCGCGGCCGGTTGGCAAGATCGTTGATCTGCTCAGCGAAGCCGGCCAGAAGCATCGTGTCGATCTGGAAGAGGTCGTCGCGCGGATAGGATTCCAGCGTATTGTCCAGCATACGGCCCGAGTGGCTCATCGGGTCGAAGCCGAAGTGTTCCTTCACCCGCTCGATTTTGGAGCGGAGCAGCGGGATATCGCTGGCGAGGGATGTGTAGGCGGTCGAGGTGAACAGGCCGACAATGCGCAGCTCGCCGGTCACATTCCCGTCGGCGTCAAACCGCTTAACCCCGACATAGTCCATATAGGCGCGGCGATGGACGATCGACTTCACGTTGGCCTTGGTAACGATCAGGAAATCCGGGCCATCCAGGAATGCCAGGATTTCCGGTGTTGTCGTAACAGCGTCCTTGCCGGTGCGCAAAACAAGCACGTCGGGGTTCGAAAGAATCCCGAGACCGGTGCCCTTGTCCCGCTCCACCTTCGCGCTGGTGCCTTTTCCGGAATAGACATATTCTCGCATTCCGAGGAACGTGAAGTTTGCATCGCGTAGCCACGTCAGAAAGGCAAGCGCTTCATCCCGTTCCGCCTTCCTACGGCTGGATTTGTAGGCGGAAAGCTCATCGATCACCGTTCCGAGCTTCTCCAGCATGGGCCTCCAGTCTGACACCGTCACGCGCACCTGCTCGACCACGGTCTTCACCCGCTTGATGAGGTCGGCGGCCTGGACCGCCGTCAGAGGCGCAAGGTGGAGCTGGATATGGCTGACGCGATTGACCGGCTCGCTCGGGAGATCAGCGGAGTAGAGTTCCGGCGCTTTGCCTTCCTCCAGCACTAGGATCGGGTGCACGGCCATATAGAGGTCGCGATAGCTGCTGGTGACCTCGCCCATCACCGATTCATACAGGAACGGCATGTTGTGGTCGGTGACCGAGAGAATGGAAACGGCAACACCGTCGGGCTCCACATCGGCGATGGTATCGATGGTGATGCGCGCCGAATTGCCCGCCCAGGCTGCTAATTCCTTTGCCGAATGCACAGCAGCAAGCGCCAGCATTTCCGGTGTGTAGTGTTCCAGATCGTCGCCGCTGGCGCGGCCGAACAAAAACTCGGGATCGAGAGAGGTTTTCCCGGTTGCCGCCGCGATTTTGGTCGCGCTTTCGAGCTGCTTTTCTCGTTTCGGATTGTTTCGACCAGCCATCGCAGATACTCCCTCATCTCCTCGATTTGGCGCAAAGTAGCAGAAGATTTGACGAAAGATTCTCTAAAAGAGCGCATTACGAGGCAGCTTTCATGCGTTTTTGGCCACCCGAACGCAAATTTTCGAAAGATTTTGCTTCGTCGTAGACATGTGGAATTTCTTGGGTCCGACGTTTTCATGCCTGTGTGAAGAGCAGTTGACAGTGAAGCCGCAAAAAGGAGATCAACGTTCATCGAAAGCCGAGTGGAGCATCATGTCGGAAAACGCCGCAGGAACTGTCATCGTTATCTCCAGCCACGTTGTCCGTGGTTCCGTCGGAAATCGTGCGGCGGTCTTTGCACTGGAGACTCTAGGCCATCAGGTCTGGGCACTGCCGACGATCGTGCTTCCCTGGCACCCCGGTCACGGCCGGTCGACAAGGCTCACATTTGCGGAAGCCGATTTTGATGCGGCGATCGACGATCTCATCGGCGCGCCCTGGATCGGCGAAGTGAAGGCTGTTCTCTCGGGGTATTTCGGCAATGGGGCGCAGGCGCGCTCGGTTGCCCGGCTGGTGACGGCTTTGCGGGAGCGGAAGCCGGAGCTTCTGTATGTTTGTGATCCGGTCATGGGGGATCTGGGCGGTCTCTACGTGCCGCAGGCAACGGCCGAGGCAATCAGGGATCATCTGATACCGCTCGCTTCGCTTGCAACGCCTAATCGATATGAACTCGCCTGGCTCGCCGGTGCTCCGCTAGAGGACAATACAGCGATCATGGATGCGGCCCTATCGCTGGGACCGTCCCGCATGCTGGTGACCTCCGCAGTGCCCATGATGGCTGGCGGCACAGGCAATCTCTATCTCTCGGGGCGCCATGCGCTGCTGGCGGAACATCGCCTTATCGACAAGCCGCCGAATGGCCTTGGTGATCTTCTCGCGGCGCTGTTTCTATCGCGGCTTCTCTCGGGCATGGAGGATGAGAAGGCGCTTCAGCTTGCAACGGCGAGCGTCTACGAGGTGCTTGCTCGCGCGGTGAAGCGGGGCAGTGATGAATTGACACTGGCACGCGACTCGTCGAGCCTGGCAACGCCGATGGCGATGGTCCAGATGCGACGCTTGTTGCACCCGGCACAAAGGCGCAAGGGGTAACGGTCACGCACCCGCATTTCATATCTTGCAGTGCGATATTGATCTTGGCGGGCGTAGGCTGTAATCGAAGATCATGCAGCGTTTTCCAAACACCCTTCTGGACGGTTATCGTAACTTTATGAACGGGCGTTATGCGGACGCCCGCGATCGCTATAGGACACTGGCGGAGCACGGCCAGAACCCAAGTACGCTGGTGGTCGCCTGTTCGGACTCGCGCGCTGCCCCCGAACTGATTTTCGACGCAGGCCCCGGTGAACTTTTCGTCATCCGGAATGTTGCCAACATGGTACCGCCCTATCAGCCGGATGGCCATTTCCACGCGACGTCGGCAGCGCTGGAATTTGCGGTCCAGGTGCTGAAGGTTACCGATATCGTCGTCATGGGTCACGGCCGTTGCGGGGGTATTCGGGCGGCGCTGGACCCGAACGCTGAGCCCCTGTCGCCGGGTGACTTTATCGGACGCTGGATGTCGCTCGTCAGGCCTGCGGCTGAGCAGATCGGCGCCAATGATGTCATGACACTCGCCGAGCGCCAAACCGCCCTCGAGCGCGTGTCGATCCGAAATTCGATCGAGAATCTCAGGACGTTTCCGGACATCAAGGCCTTGGAAGACGCCGGCAAGATAGCGCTTCACGGTGCCTGGTTTGACATTTCGACCGGAGAGCTGTGGGTTATGGACGCTGAAACCCGTGACTTCATTCGTCCTGATGTCTAGGCCAAAATAAAAAGCGCCGAACTTCGGTTCGGCGCTCTTGGCGTATGTTGAACTCTTCTCAGTTGCCGTCGATCTGCTGACCGATGTAGGCGATTGCCTGCTGGTAGACGGTCGCCGCGTTCCAGCCGGCAATGGCTGCGAAGTTGGGCTCGCCTGGCTGATAGCCGGCACCAGCCTGCCAACCATGGCCCTTCAGGAAGTTGGCAGTTGAGGCAAGCGCGTCAGCGCGTGAGCCAACCATATCGACGCGGCCGTCGCCATCGCCATCGGCGCCGAAGCGCACGACATTGCGCGGCAGGAACTGCGTCTGTCCGATCTCGCCGTGGGCTGCACCGCGCGCCTGCGGGCTCAGGTAACCCTCCGAGACGAGTTGCAGCGCTGCGTAAAGCTGGTCGGTGAAATAATCAGAGCGCCGGCAATCATAGGCGAGCGTCGACACGGCCGACAGCGTGTGCTGGTTGCCCATGTAGCTGCCGAATCCAGTCTCCATGCCCCAAATCGCGATCAGCGGGCCGGCTGGAACACCAAAGCTGCGCTCGATCGATGCAAAGAGGGCTGCATTGGAGCGCTTCATCCCCTTGCCGCGTGAAATGATTGTCGCGCCGCCACGCTTCTGCATGAAGGCATCGAAGGAAAGCTTGAAGCTCTTCTGGCCGCGGTCGGCGGCAATTGTGGGTCTGTTGTAGGCGACGTTCGCGAAGGCGCGATCAAGAATTTTGGGGCTGACACCATGTGTTGCAGCCTCTTGTTTGAACTCGCCAACCCACTCCTCGAACCCGGCACCGTTGTTGCCGCACTGGGCGGCCTTGGCAGCTGCAGGAACTGCGTGGAGAATGCAGGCGGCCGCAGCTACCAGCAAAAATTTTGTCATGCGCATGGAGATACCCCGATCCCGATCTGACTAGCCTTCAAACCGGGCCAGCGGCCCGCTTTCGGCAATATTGTCACCATCTTTGTGTTGGCAAGCGCGGGAAGCCAAAAACAGCAAACCCGCGCCAAGCAAGCCCTATCTTAGTAAGCGGGACTTAACAAATCACAGTTAACAGTTGGTTAGGCCGCCTTCTTGCGCGGCTTCACAAGTCCGCGATTAATAAGCAGCTCGGCGATCTGTATCGCATTGAGAGCAGCCCCCTTGCGGAGGTTGTCGGAAACCACCCACATATTCAGGCCGTTCTCGACCGTCGCGTCCTCGCGGATGCGCGAGATATAGGTCGCGTCTTCGCCGGCAGACTCGTACGGCGTGATGTAACCGCCGTTCTCGCGCTTATCGATGACCAGGCAGCCGGGAGCTTCGCGCAGGATGTCGCGAGCCTGATCGGCGGTGATCTCGTTCTCGAATTCGATGTTGACCGATTCAGAGTGGCCGATGAATACCGGAACGCGAACTGCCGTGCAGGTCACCTTGATCTTCGGATCGAGCATCTTCTTGGTCTCGGCGAGAACCTTCCACTCTTCCTTCGTGTAACCGTCTTCCATGAAGCTGTCGATGTGGGGGATGACGTTGAAGGCAATGCGCTTCGTGAACTTCTTGTTCTCGATCGGATCCGCGACGAAGACGGCGCGCGTTTGGTTGAACAGCTCGTCCATGCCGTCCTTGCCGGCGCCGGAAACGGACTGATAGGTCGAAACGACCACGCGCTTGATCTTGGCGAAGTCGTGCAGCGGCTTGAGCGCCACGACGAGCTGTGCAGTCGAGCAATTCGGGTTGGCAATGATGTTGCGCTTGCTGAACTGGGCAATGGCGTCCGGGTTCACTTCCGGAACGATGAGCGGCACGTCCGCGTCGTAGCGCCATGCCGAGGAGTTGTCGATGACGACGCAGCCTTGGGCGCCGATCTTGGGCGACCACTTCTTGGAAACCTCCCCGCCGGCCGACATCAGGCAGATGTCGGTATCGGAGAAGTCGTAATTTTCAAGGTTGGAGACCTTCAGCGTCTTGTCGCCGTAGGAAACTTCAGTCCCCTGCGAACGCGCAGACGCAAGCGCGACGACTTCGTCAGCAGGGAAACCGCGCTCGGAGAGGATGTTGAGCATTTCCCGGCCAACATTTCCGGTCGCTCCCGCAACTGCAACTTTAAAACCCATTTCTCAAGCTCTCTTTCTCTTCTCTCCTCTTATCCGGTGAGGGGGAAGCGCGAAACATCGCGGCTTCCTTGTCCCCAGCCGGGCCGGGGAGAGAGCGGCAGGCCAGAGACGTCAGACGGTTTTCGTCGTCGTTTTGGCCTTGGTTTTGGAAGAAACCGGAACGGCAACACCCATCCCGGCATTTTGTGCCCGGTCATTGCATGCAGCAATGGCGTGTTCGTCGCGAACCATGGATATCCCTTTTCCGCCGTTGCTCTTAAAAGGTTTTCCACAGGAGTCAAGGTTTATGCGATCAGATACGGCAGCGTGGCGGCGGATGGACGGTCTTCCAGCAGCCCTCGTGCCTCCGACGTCTAGCGCCGATCCCGCCAGCGATCGACGCGCACGGGAACCGGAATCATGCTTCGGTCGGGCAATCGCCTATGGCCCCCCGTCTCAAGTCTGCGCTTGCGCTCAAGATGGTAGGCGTAGGCGAACTGGATGGCGATGCCGATGACCACGAAGACTGGGCCGGCGATCTGATCGTGATTGTTGATGTAGAGCACGACCTGACCAACCATCGCCAGAATGGTGCCGGCGACGAAGATGCTCAGCGAATGGCGACCGAGAATGGTCAGCGGATTGTCCGTGGATCGTTGAAGGAGGCGTGAGATCGCCGGAATATTGATGACGAGATAGGTCAACGCCAAAACGTGCAGCAGCCTCGGTAGCGACAGGAACGTCTTGTCGAAGCCCGTCAGCACGGGCGGCAGCCCGAGCGATGTCAGTGCGATTCCGAAGCTCCAGAGCTGACCGACAACCCAGGCAAAGGACAACACGAGATAGGCGGCGGCGAGCGCAAAAAGAATTGGGTGCTGCGGCAGTTTGCCGCCGCGGCGCACATGCATCATTCCGACGATGCCGATCGTAAAGAGGAACTGCCAGGACAACGGATTGAGGAACCAGTAGCCTTCGATCAGCATGTTATGCGGAGCAATCTCGTAAATGCCGGCAAACAGCCAGACAGTGCCCGAAACGGCGAGGGCAAGGAGTGGGCTTGCCGCGTTGAGCAGAAGGATGATGGGGACCATCAACATCAACGCGCCATACATCGGCAAGATATTGTTGTAGCCGATCTGATGCCCGAGCAGCAGCAACGAGGGGATCCCGGCCTTCAAATTGGTGAGGACGGCAAGGATGTTGATCTCACACAAAAGCCCGGGCCGATGGAAGATCCATGCGCCAGTCAGAAATAGGGCGAGCGTCATGAATGTCGTGATCATGTGAGCCAGGTAAAGCGTGAATGCTCGCTTCCAGGCCTTTGTTGCCGTCTGCAGCCACGCCCCTGGCTGAAAACATGATCCGTAGGCCAGGCCGACGGCAATGCCCGAGATCAGGACGAAGCCTTCGGCCGCATCGGAGAAGCCGAAATTCTTGGTTGTGAGGTTCTCGAAAATCTGACCGGGAACATGATTGATGAAAATCGTGATGAGCGCGAGTCCGCGCAGAACGTCCAATCGCGTGTCACGTTTCGGCGTCGCTACCGTCACAGAACTTTGCTTGGCGCTGATCGTTCCTTCGAGCGCTATTGCCATGGACTTCTCCTGCTTTCCGATTTTGCAAACGCAGTTGCGGCCAAAAGGGTTCCCTTTTGGCCGCAACGAATCGCCGGATGATTAGCGTGGAAGAATGCTGTTATCCGACCGGATATCCCTCGTCGGGATCGGTGACTTCGCGTCCGTTGATGGTGACACCGTAACCCTTCGGATGGGACGATTTTGAGACCGAAATGAGATATTTAGCACCCGCATGCTCGATCTCGGCAGAGAAGCCGTCCCATGTGCTCGGCAGTGCCGGACGCACGTACAAGCAACCGTCCTTTACCCGGATGCCAAGGATGCCCTCGGTCACCGCCCGGTAGAGCCAGCCGGCCGAGCCCGTGTACCACGTCCAGCCGCCGCGCCCACTGAGCGCGCCCTCGCCGTAGACATCAGCCGCGATGATGTAGGGTTCGACGCGATAGCGCTCCGCCGAAACCGGGTCACGCGCATGGCTGATCGGATTGAGCAGTTCGAAACAACGCAGAGCGTCATCGCCGCGGCCAAGCTCGGCCAGCGCCATGACGACCCAGGTCGCGGCATGGGTGTACTGACCACCGTTTTCGCGAACACCTGGCGGGTAGGCCTTGATGTAGCCCGGATCCTTAGCCGAGTTATCAAAGGGCGGGGTAAAGAGGCGGATGATCCGCGCTTCGGGATCGACCAACTTATCCAAGACCGAGTTCATCGCCTTCGCAGCATGCGCCGGATCTCCTTCGCCGGATAGCACGCTCCATGACTGGGCGATCGAGTCGATCTGGCATTCGAGGCTTTCCTTCGAACCAAGCAAGCTGCCGTCGTCAAACGTACCACGCCTATAGTAGGCGCCATCCCAAGCGGCCGTTTCAAGCGCAGCCTTGAGCTCTGCCAGGTGCTTGGTCCACCGCTCGACACGTGCCGTGTCACCCCGCTCCTGCGCATAGGCGGTGAACGAGCGCAGCGCGCCCGCAAGGAACCAGCCGAGCCAGACGCTAGTTCCCTGGCCGCCGATGCCGACGCGGTTCATGCCATCGTTCCAGTCGCCGCCAAGGAACAAAGGCAGCCCGTTCTTTCCCTTCCTGGCGATCGCGAGATCAAGCGCGATGGCGGCGTGTTCGTAGACGCTCGCCTTGTCGTCGGAGACCTCAGGCAGATAGAAGGAATCGTGCTGGCCCTCGAGGAGCGCCGGCCCTTCCAGGAAGGCGAGTTGCTCGTCGAGGACGCTTTTGTCGCTCGTAACGCTGCAGTAGTGATGGATTGCGTAGGCGAGCCAAACAACGTCGTCCGAAATCAATGTCCGGACGCCGGCGCCGGTGCCGGGCAGCCACCAGTGCTGAACGTCACCTTCACGGAACTGACGCGAGGCGGCGTTCAGGATCTGCTTGCGGGCAATTGACGGCTCATGGATGACGAATGCCAATGTATCCTGCAACTGGTCGCGGAAGCCGAAGGCACCGCTCGCCTGATAGAAGGCGGTACGCGCCATGATGCGGCAGCCAAGGCTCTGGTAGGGCAGCCAGGTATTGATCAGATTGTTCATGCTCTGATCGGGCGTGAAAACCTGCAGCTTCCCAGTGACACCCTGCCAGAAGGAACGGTTTGCCTGGACAACGTCCTCGAAGGCGATCTTGCGGATATCGCTGATCAACGCCCTCGCCTCGGCCTTCGTCTCGGTATCGCCGAGGAAGAAGCAGACATCCCGCTCCTCGTCCGGTCCGACCTCGATATCGATCGCCAGAACCGCTGCCGGGTCGCCGTCAAGTTCGGTCGTGCCGGAAAGGTTGGCAACCGAACTCAGTGCATGCGGTGTCTGGATCGTACCTGTTCTGCCGATAAATTCTCGACGGCTGGCGGTAAAGCTCGATGGGTTCTCGCTGGCCACAAAGAAAGTCACGCGACCGGAATAATCGATGCTGTAGTTGTTGCTCGCCAGCAGCGCGCCCGTCTCCTCGTCGTGCTCAGAGAGGATGAACGGCGCAGACTTCTGCGCGTTGTTGCCCAGAACCCACTCGACGTAGCCGTAGAGCCGCAGCTTTCTTGGTCTGGAGCCGGTATTGCGTAGCCGGATTCGCTGCAGCTTGACCGGTTTCTCGCGGTCGACGGTTTGAGTGACCTCAAGCGCGATTTCGTTCTGGACGCTGGAGAATACGGAATAGCCCAGGCCATGTCGTGCTTCGAAGCGAATATCCTGCCGCTCCGAGAGGCTCGCGAACGGGGTCAACACCGCGCCGCTCTCGCGATCGACGACGTAAATCGCTTCGCCTGGGCGGTTGATGACCGGGTCATTCGACCACGAGGTCAGCTGATAATCGCGCGAGTTTACGCTCCATGTGAAACCCGCTCCTTCCGCAGACACGTGGAAGCCGAATTTCTCATTCGAGATCACATTGATCCATGGATGAGGCGTCGCGTGACCCCCGGGGAGGCGCACGACATATTCGCGACCGTCGACGGCAAAACCGCCGATGCCGTTCCAGAAATTAAGGTCGCCTTCCTCCTCGATCACCACCTTTGACGGCGATGAGGCGGGTGGCGCGGCGACCAGCTTGACAGGCGTCTTTGCCCGGTCGGCGCGTTCCAGTTCCTGCTGCTCTTCCTTGCTTGGGGAAAAGAGCGCGACGGCGCGATTGATCTGATCGATAATCTTGCCGTTCTTGGCGTGGAAGGTCACGCGCGAGGCGGAGATGAGGGCGTGATATGTCGACTCTTCCATCAGATCCTTGCGGACCGTGAAAATGTGCTGACGCAAACCATCGGCCTGACCCATACGGCGAACGTTCTCTGCCATCTGGTCGACGGCGTGCTGCATGTCCTGCGCATAGGATGAGGCGCGCTCGTTCATGATGACCAGATCAGCGGTGACGCCACGCGAGCGGAGGTATTCCTGCGCAAGCAACGCCTCTCTGACAATGTCGAGATCCATGTCATCGTTGACGCGCAGGGTGAAGATCGGGAAATCCCCCGAAATTGCCAGCGGCCAAAGCGACGACTGCGACTGCATGCCGGCGGCGACTGCGGCCGCGTCGGCGCGCAGATACATATCCGGATAAACCAGGTGGCGGCCGAGATGCTGGAACGCTGCCGCCTGCTGCGACGTGACGCCGACATGGCGCATCTGCACCTGCGTGCGGGTCCATGCCTGGACGAGCTCGTGGTTGAAGGCGTCCGCGTGGCGATACCGATCAACCGCCTGGTCCACCTCATTGCGGCTCGGGGCAGCAATAGTCCAGAAGATGACGCTGACTTTCTTGCCGGGCGGCACGCGGACCGTGCGGCGGAGGGAAAGAACCGGATCGAGGATGAAGCCGTCGGTGCCGGAAAGGGTCGCGCCTGGGTCGAAAACGGCAGCATTCGAGAGGGTGCGTCCCCGTCCGAGAAACTTGCGGCGGTCGGTCTCGAACTCGGTGTGGCGCGAAGAACCCGAGTTGTCGACGATAAGGTGGGCAACGGCCATGTTCGGCTCGTTCGGATCGCGCTTGTTGCGCTCGACGCGGATGACGTCACCGCGTTTGCCGATTTCCGTCTTGACAAACATCCGGGCAAATGCCGGGTGTGCGTTGTCGACATCGTCCGTCGCCAGAACCGGTTCGAGATACGAGGTCACCTCGATGAAGCGATCCTCCGTTCCGCTGTTGACGAGCGTCAGGCGGCGGCCTTCGGCGTCGTGCTCAGTGGCGACGATGCACTCGACCTCACTGGTAAGGTCACCGACGGTCTTGGTGAACTCCGCCTTTTCGTCGGCGAGGAGAACCTTGACCTGCTCGCCTTCGACGCTCTTTGGCTCCGCGGTCGCCGACCACCATTCATTGGTTGCGGTATCGCGCAGGAAGATGAAGCTACCCCAGCGATCCTCGGTTGGCTCGGCTTTCCAACGGGAGACCGACTGGCCGTTCCACCTGGAATAGCCGGCGCCGGTTGCGGTCAGCATAAGCGAGTAGTGGCCGTTCGAGAGGAAGACCAGCTCGCGGTCGCGCGATGCCGGATCATAGATCTTGCGCAGTTCAGGACGCAACAGGTCATCCTGGATGCTGGCTGGCGTATCGGACTCGTGCTTGCCACTCATGACCGGAATATCCCGCGGTGCCTTCTCCTGGAGAAGCAGCTCGGCAGCCTCGATCACCGGATCCGAGTGGAAGAGTTCGCGCAAGTGGCCGTTGAAGGCGACGTTCGCGACGGCCGCGATCGACATGCCGTGATGGTGAGCATAGTAGTTGTAGACGACCGCGCAAGTCTTACCTTCGGGCACGCGGGTCGGCGTAAAATCGACGGCGTCGTGGAAGCCGAACTTGCCGAGCGCGCCGAGTTTGCGCAGGCGCTGAAGGTTCTCAAGTGCCGCGTCAGGATCGTACTGGCTGGCGAGGATAGAAGCATAGGGCGCGATAACCGCGTTGTGGCCAAGGCCACGCTTCAGGCCGAGCGATGGTACGCCGAAGTTCGTGTACTGGTAGTTCAGGTTGTGGTCGCGCGCATTGAACGCGGCTTCCGAAATACCCCACGGAATGCCCAGCTTGCGAGCATGGTTCATCTGCTCGACCACGACCAGATTGTTGGTCTGGTTGAGGATGCCTCCGCCGCGCTCCTGCATGACGAGCGGCGGCATGAGGTACTCGAACATCGAGCCGGACCAGGAGACGAGTGCACCGCGCGAGCCAACCGGAACAACCTGGCGGCCGAGTCGGTACCAATGCTCGGTCGGCAAGTCGCCCTTGGCGATGCCGAACAGGCTGGTGAGGCGGCATTCCGACGCCAGCAGGTCATAACACGCCTGATCGAGTTCGCCGCTTTCCACACGGTAGCCGATGGAGAGCAGGCGCCGCTCGGGTCGGAACAGGAAACCAAAGTCCATCGAGAAGGCGAGGTCGCGTGCCTTGTCGCGCAAGGCAGTCAGGCGTGGACGCAACGCGTCGATGTTGGATAGATCAAAAGTGCTGTCGGAAATATGGGCTTCGCAGATCTTGACCAGAGATTCCGCCCAGCGCGTGACTTCGACGCTCAAAGCAGACTTTACTTCGTGGTCGAGGTTGGCAGCGAGCTTTTGAATATCACGTGCCAGTACGGCAAGGTTGATGATGCGAATGGATGCGAACTCGTGCTCGCGCTTGACTGCAGCCAGCGCGTTCTGGAAGCCGATGATTCGTTCCTCCAGGCGACGGCGCAGCGGGCGAACTGTCTTGCGATCGTCCGGTAGCTCGGACAGCACTTCTGCAAGGATGCCGGCAGTATCGCCGACGCCGTCGAGGTTGCCCTGCATATGAGCTGACGGCGCTTCCGCCCAGTCGCGGCAGGCGGACGAGATCGCGATGAGGTGGCCAGCAAGGTTGCCGCTATCGACTGCGGAAACATAGCGCGGTCCAAGCGTCTCGAGCGTATCGGTGTGATACCAGTTGAACAGGTGCCCGCGGAACTTCTCCATCCTGTCGATCGTTGCGATCGTCTGTTCGAGCCGCTCGATGGTTTCCTCGAAGGAGAACCATCCGAAATGGCGACCGGAGACGACGGATAGCAGGTAGACGCCGATATTGGTCGGAGACGTGCGCGTCGCCACGATCACATGCGGCGTTTCCTGAACGTTGTCCGGCGGCAGGTAGTTCTGTTCGGCAGTCGTGAACGTCTCGAAATATCGCCACGTGCGGCGGGCAATCTTGCGGAGTTCGCTGGAAACGGAATCGGCGACCTCAAGACGGTCTTCGGTCTCGGCAGACTGGCTGACATAGTAGGCGACCAGTGGCGACAGGAACCAGAGAAGAGCGAAAGGAACGCCGACGAGATAGGCGTTGTCGCCGGAAAGTGCGGCAAAGCCAAGCGCGAGCAGAGCCAGCACCGGGGCGTGCCACATTGCCTTGTAGTAAGACCGGATCGTTCCCTGCTTGCCGGCCTGGACACTGGCTGCCGTTCGCCACTGCAGCATCAGCTTGTGGCTGAAAAGCAGGCGATAGAGCGAGCGACCGATGGCATCGGCCATCATGCAAGCGGAATCGGCGATGAAGACGATCCGCAGGGCCACTTGGGCATTGGCCGCGCGAATGTCGGACCAAACGGTGTAAAGGTGAGCCCTCGCGACGATATCGCTGGTGCGCGGAATGATGCCGTGGATAAGCGAGAGCGTGGGAGCGACGAAGAGGCAGAAAATCAAGAGGATCTGCCAGACGAGTGCGCCGAGTGGGCTCATGAAATACCAGCCGAGCACCGAGGCGAAGAACCAGGCGATCGGCGTCAGCGAGCGGCGGAGGTTGTCGAACATCTTCCAGCGGCCGAGCCCGGTCACGCCGTGCTTCGGATTGAACATGTACGGCAACAGCTGCCAGTCGCCACGCGCCCAACGATGCTGGCGCGAGGTTTCGACCTCGTAACGGATCGGGAAATCTTCGACGAGCTCCAGATCGGTGACCAGCGCGCAACGGGCCATCGAACCCTCGAGCAGGTCGTGGCTGAGCACCGAGTTTTCCTCGATGCGCCCCTTCAGCGACGCTTCGAAGGCATCGACATGGTAAAGGCCCTTACCGGTGAAAGTGCCCTCACCCGCCAGATCCTGATAGACGTCGGAGACGGTGAAGACGTACGGGTCGAGGCCGCGGTTGATCGAGAATACGCGCTGGAAGACCGAAGCGTCCTTGCCTGTTGTCAGGGATGGGGTAACGCGCGGCTGCAGCACGCCATAGCCGCTTTCGACGCGACCCGTAGCCGGATTGATGACCGGACGGTTGATCGGATGGTAGAGCTTGCCTGCGAGCTTCGTGACCGCATCGCGCATAAGGCGTGTGTCGGCATCGAGCGTCATCACGTACTGAACGTTTGCCGGTACGACATTTGCACCCGGAAGGTAGGTCGTATCGCGGTCGCCGCGAAGCAGCAGGTTCAATTCGTGCAGCTTGCCGCGCTTGCGTTCCCATCCCATCCAGGCACCTTCGGACGGATTGTAGAGCCGGCGGCGATGCAAGAGATAGAAACGCGTCTTGCCATCAAAGGCATAGCGCGCCGAGAGGTTTGCGACTTCGCGGCGAGCGTAGTCTAGAACCTCAAGATCGGCAGACGTTTCCTCGACCTGGCTGTCCGGCCAGTCACTGAGCAGCGCGAAGTAGATTTCGCCGCGCGGGTTGGCGAGGTAGTGGACCTCGAGATTTCGGACCAGCTCATCGACGCTGTCACGGTTGGAGATAAGGCAGGGAACGACCAGAAGCGTGCGGGCTTCCTCGGGAATGCCTTCCTTGAATTCGTAGCCGACCAGTCGAGCCGGTGTGACGAAGAACGACAGCACGGTGTTGAAGAGACCGGTCGCTCCTTCGGAGGCCAGAAGCGAGAACATGACCAGCAGGATCGCGATTTCCAGCGGTCCCATGCCTGCATTGGCCATGAACTTGCCGACGATCGCCATCGCGATGATAGTGAGCAGGATCACCGGAGCGGCGATCGACAGCCAATTGAATCGGCGAACAGCGCGGACAAAATGCTGCGTCGACGTTGGGCGGTAGTTCGATCGCGCCTCGAGTTTTGGCCGTTGGGCACCGGTGAGAAAGCCGCCGACGTTTGGTTCATTTGGCTGCGTCTCGCCGGAGGCCTTCGCCTCCTCAGTCATATCGAGCGCCAGGTGGGCAATTTCCATTTCCGACAGTGGCGAGCGCTTGGCCAGCTTTTCGATCTGCTTGCGGTATTTGTTGCGCGAGCCGGAATCAAGATCACCGTAGTCGGAATTGTCCCACAGCAGCTTGTCAACATGGCTCACCTGCTCGACCCAGACCGACCATTCGGTGTCGTCGATCTCGCGAAGACTGCGGATGATGTTGCCCATCGTGACATTGCCGGAGGACAGGCGGCTATGTTCCGCCATCGTCGCCTCTTCGGTGTCACGGCCGAGGGCTTCAAGACGCTCGTCCAGCCATGTGATCGCCACGCTGGACGCTTGCGAGCCGTCGCGCATGCGATAGAGGAACTGCGTCGCAAAGGTGTTGTCTTCGGCAAGAGACTCGAGCGACCTAAGATACTCGGCCGCCCTTGCCGGGTCCGTCAGCCGCACAAGCTCGTCTGCAGCCTCGTTGGCGCGCCGACGCAACCGACGGCTGCGCTCGACGCGGCTCGAAATGCGACGCAGGTTTTCCACGAGCACATAGCGAACAAGCGACGGCAGTGCCCAGAGTTCACCGATCCTCAGCGTTTCGCTCTGCTGGAAGCCATCGACGAGCGCCGTCAGGCTTTGCTGCGAGATCGTGCTGTGGGTGTGGGCGACATAAAGCCACGCTAGCGCCAGGGTGCGCGGAATCTGCACACCGCTGATGTCGATCGTCGGCAGTTCCCGATAGAAGCGCCGCGGGAAGTCCCGACGGATTTCCTGGATCGCTTCCTCGACAATGTAGTGGTTGTCGAGCAGCCATTCCGCTGCGGGAGTGATCGTTTCACCCGATTCCACGTCCGTTGCCGTGGTGCGGTAGACCCGCAGGATTTCCTTCTCGTTTTCCTTATGCCGCGCGAAGAAATCGAAGGGCGCAAAAGCGGGCAGCAAGTCGACGCCGCGGGCGGCGACGGAGTTGCCTATTGCCTTGATATCCTCGATGGAAAGATACGTTGAGCGGATCGAGTCGTTATGATCGATCTGCTTCGTTTCAGACTCGCGGGACGGGCTCGGAGACGTGGCGGAAATGGACATGGGTTCGGTTCTGGATCCAAACAAAGTTATGATGATTTTGCGTAGCCTTTTGCACTGCCAAATATGACTGCCGCATGAACAGCGCCGAGGTTTCCTGATCCCGGACAGCAAGATCGAAGCGGTAATCAACCGACGATGCGAAACGGTTTAAACGCGACCTATGTGGGCGATGTGCGAACACAGCTCCGTGCGCCCTCCACCCTTTCGGAGCCATTCCGGGAAAGTTGGACACCATTGCGATAATTCAAGTCAAGATGTTTCAAAGGATGCAATCGGGCACCGTGCGGATATTCCTGCGGTCGACAAGAAACCGGCGCTTGGGCAAGCGCCGGTTTCCAATTTTACGCCAATGTTTTTCGTCAAGCGCGCCGCATGAGGCGCATAACCAGCGAGACGACGAACAGGATCAGGAACAGGAAGAAAAGAACCTGAGCGATTGACGCCGAAGCACCTGCAATGCCGCCAAAGCCCAAAACGCCGGCGATCAGCGCCACAACGAGAAATACAAGTGCATAATAAAGCATGGCGATCTCCTTTGTCTTTGCTGACGACATAACGGGAGGTCGCCCTATTGGTTCCGTTGGAGCTCCAAGGCCGGGTTCAGCCAACAGAAAAGACGCGTCCAAATCGACGCGCCTTTGCAATACGCAACCGAAAGCAGTCTTGAACGGCATGGAAGAGACAGAGCAGAATAATCAGCGGGATAGGATACTGATCAACCAAAGCAAAATGCCTTTCGTCGTCATTTTCCCTTTCACAATGAATGTGATGAGAGAATGAGCCGGGATGGTTCCGACACGGCATCTTCCGACTGCTACGTGCTCTTGGCTTATCCGACGATGCCAAAGACGAGGGCTGCGACGAAAAGAAACGCCGCAGTGACAAGCGTTGCGTGAACGACAAGCTGAATCTTGCTACGTGCCGTGACCGGCTTCTTGCTCTGGACGGAACCATATTGATTCACATGAGCGTGCGAGATACCCAAGTCTGCCATGTGTTGCCTCCGTTTCTCCGCGCTTCTTTTTATTAGAGCGTGTTTTCGTATTTTCTCTATCTGATAAGTAGAGATAAAATTCTGTCCTGCTAGCCGTCGTTAAAAAATCCGTCCGTTTGTGCCTAGACGAGAATTCGCCACGCCCAGAGCAGGGACCGCTCGTTCCCGGCACCATAGCGCGGCCTCACCACTGCTTCTGGCGTTTCCAGCAAGCGCCGGTCTTTCTCTGCGGGAATGGATGTCGAGATTGCAGCTTCTCTATCGGTTTTGGCCGGTGGCTGCAGGTATCCCATCGTCATGCCGCCGAGAAAAAACATGCCTGATCTCCATGATCACGAAAATTAACGGGCGTTAACCGGATCATGACAGAAGTAAGGCAGGTGTCAATAGTCTAGTCGATTGGTCGTGTTTTAGTTGATCGTTAAGGCTGAGCTCCAGCGAGCCTCAGCGAAATCAATTCTTTGAAAGGATTGCCCTTCAAGCTTTTACGAAGCCCTTGCTGGCGATCATCAAATTTCGCGTGTAGTCCTCCGTCACAGCCGCCTGCGCCAGCTGGGTCGCGGTCAGTCGCTCGACGACGGTGCCGTCGCGCATCACTGCCAGGCGATCACACATATGCGTGACGACGCCGAGGTCATGGCTGACCATAACGAAGGTCAGCTTGCGGTCGTGTCGAATCTGCTCGAGCAGGTTCAGAACCTCCGCCTGCACCGAGGCGTCAAGAGCCGAGGTCGGCTCGTCAAGCAGGAGAATCGACGGCTCGACGATCAATGCGCGGGCAATCGCAACTCGTTGGCGTTGACCGCCAGAAAGCTGATGCGGGTACCGGAATCGGAAGCCGTTTCCAAGCCCGACTTCATCGAGGGCGCGGGCAATCCGCATGTCACTGTCACTGATGCCATGTATCGCCAGCGGCTCGAGCAGGAGGCGATCGATGGTCTGGCGGGGGTGCAGGGACCCATAGGGATCCTGGAAGACCATCTGCACCTGTCTGTAGAAGCCCTTGGACCGCTTGGCGCCGACGAGGGGATTGCCATGGATTCTGATGCTGCCGCTCGCCACCGGCGCCAAGCCGGCAACAGCACGCAGCAAGGTCGACTTTCCGGATCCGGACTCGCCCACTAGGCCGAATGACCCGCCGGTCTCGATATCGACGCTGACGTCCTTTAGCGCGTGGAAGTGATCATAGATCACACTCAGCTTATCGACTGACAGTGCGATGGTCATGCGGCCCACTCCGGCTTGCGATCGAGGACCGGCAGGGGATGCCTGCTTTCGCCAATTTGGGGCATGCAGTTCAACAGGCCCTGGGTGTATGGGTGGCGCGCGTTCTTAAGTTCCGATGCCTTGAGTTCTTCGACAACCTTGCCGGCATACATAACGATGACGCGGTCGCAAAAGGACGAAACCAGGCGCAGGTCGTGGGACACGAAGATCAGCCCCATACCGCGTTCCGACACGAGTCGGTCCATGATCCGGAGAACGTCGAGCTGGACCGTGACATCCAGTGCGGAGGTCGGTTCGTCGGCGATCAAGAGTTCCGGATCGGCGATCAGCATCATAGCGATCATTGCGCGCTGACCCATGCCGCCCGAGACCTCATGCGGATAGAGGTCGAATACCCGCTTCGGGTCGCGGATTTGAACCGCCTCCAACATCGCTAGCGCGCGATCGCGCGCCTCCGCGTTGCCGACCCTTTCATGGGTTCGCAACGTTTCGCAAATCTGCCGGCCGATCGACATCACGGGATCGAGCGAATATTTGGGATCCTGCAGAACCATCGCGATGCGTTTGCCGCGCAACTGTCGGCGCTGCTTGGCGGATGCGGCGAGAAGATCTATGCCGTTGAAGTCGAGCTTGTCGGCCGAGACGATACCGTGTTTCGGGGTTAGCCCCATGATGGCGCGCCCCGTCTGGGACTTGCCGGAGCCCGACTCGCCGACGATACCGAGGCGTTCCTTTCCAAGCGAAAAGGAGACGTCGCGGACGGCTTCGATCACGCCCGTGCGCGTGGGATAGCTGACTTTGAGGTTTTGAACGGTGAGGAGCTCGGTCATTGGCCGCTCTCCTTCGGGTCAAGCGCATCGCGCAGGCCGTCGCCGAGCAGGTTGAAGCCGAGGCTGACGATCAGGATAGCGAAACCAGGCATTGCGGCGACCCACCACTGGTCCAGGATGAAACGCCGGCCGGAGGCGATCATCGCGCCCCACTCGGGTAACGGAGGCTGCGCGCCGAGACCGAGGAAGCCGAGACCGGCGGCCGTTAGGATGATCCCAGCCATGTCGAGCGTGACACGTACGATGAGCGAGGAAAGGCACAGCGGCATGACGTGCCGGACCACAATCCGCAAAGGTGATGCGCCCATCAGCTTGACCGCGGAAATATAGTCGGAGCGTCGCACGGTTAGCGTCTCCGCGCGCGCAATGCGGGCGTAAGGCGGCCAGGAGGTGATGGCAATGGCGATGATGGCGTTCTGAATGCCAGGCCCGAGCGCCGCGACGAAGGCGAGGGCCAGAACCAGCTTCGGGAATGCCAGGAAGATATCGGTGATGCGCATCAGCGTCGCATCGACCCAGCCGCCGGCGTAACCCGACACCGTCCCGACGATCAGGCCGATCGGCGCCGAGATGGCTGCGACGAGAACGACGACGAGCAGCGTCAGACGAGAGCCATAGATGAGGCGGGAATAGATATCGCGTCCCTGATCATCGGTGCCAAGCCAATAGCCCTCTGAGCCTGGCGGCAGCAATCGCGCATTTTTCAGGTCGCCCACAACAGGCGAATGGGTTGCAAGTACATTCGCAAAGGCAGCCACAAACAGGAGCGCAATAATGATCAGCAAACCGACGACGGCGAGGCGGTTTGCGCTGAACTGGCGCCAGGTCAGGTAGGCTCGGCCCAACCGCGCCTGCATGCGCGACTGCGGCCGATCGGAAAGCAGCCACTCGCGGCGGCTCAGTGGCGCTGATTGATTTGCGGGAACCGTCATCGGCTTCGCGTCCTGGGGTCAAGCGTCCGGTAGAGAAGGTCGGACAGAAGATTGATGCCGATGAAAACCGTGCCAATGATGATGGTGCCACCGAGGACGGCGTTCATATCCGCGTTCTGAAGGGAATTGGTGATGTAGAGCCCGATGCCCGGCCAGGAGAACACAGTCTCGGTGAGCACCGAACCCTCAAGCAAGCCGGCATATGAAAGTGCAATGACGGTTACCAGCGGCACCGCGGCGTTGCGCAATGCATGACCCCAGATCACCCGGGTTTCCGATAGTCCCTTGGCGCGCGCCGCGACCACGTACTCCTGGCTCAGCTCGTTGAGCATGAAACTTCTGGTCATGCGGCTGATGTAGGCCAGCGAGAAATAGCCGAGCAACGAGGCCGGCAGGATGATGTGGCGAAAAACGTCATAGAAGACGTCCCACTGCCCCTGCATGGCGCTGTCGAGGAGATAGAAGCCGGTCACCGGCGTGAAACTGTATTCAAAGACAATATCAATGCGGCCCGGGAAGGCCACCCAACGCAATTGAGCGTAGAAGATGACAAGCGAAATGAGTGCCAGCCAGAATATCGGCACGGAATAGCCAATCAGGCCAATGACGCGGACGACCTGGTCGGCCGTGCTGCCTCGCCGCACTGCAGCGAGCACGCCCAGCGGGACGCCAATGACGGAGCCGATGATCGTCCCGAGCGTTGCGAGCTCGATCGTCGCGGGAAAGACGCGCCTGATGTCGACCATGACAGGATTGGTGGTCAGCACCGAGGTTCCGAAGTCACCCGAAAGGATGCTCTTTAGATAGATATAGAACTGCTGGTAGAGCGGCAGGTCGAAACCGAGCTCGTGACGGACTCGTTCGACGACATGTGTCGGCGCGCGGTCGCCGAGTATAGCAAGGACCGGATCGATCGGTACGACGCGGCCGATGAAGAAAGTCACGGCCAGGAGGCCGAGATAAGTGGTGACGGCGGCGACAAGAAATCGCCCGACCGCCTTGGCAACGGCAACAGCACGGCCCTGTTTGGGCCGTGCCTGCGTCTTTGTCTCAACGATGCTCAACGGATCAATCCTGCCGGATTATTCCTTGCCGATCGGGCCGACATAATTGGTGTCAAAGCTCGGGCCGAGCTTGAAGTCCTTCAGGCTCTTGCGAGCGCCTGCGACTTCGATCTGCTGGAAGATGATCACAAAGGGGCTGTTGGCGAGGAACTTCTTCTGGATGTCCTCGTACATGGCAGCGCGCTTGGCGCCGTCACGTTCAAGCAATGCAGCCTTCGTTTCCTTGTCGAGCTCCGGCGCTTCCCAGGCGTTGCGCCATGCGAGCGTCTTGACCGTACCGGCATCCGAGTTGTCTGGGTTGGTGGTAAAGGTGTCGGCATTCGAGTTCGGGTCGAAATAGTCCGAACCCCACTGGCCGATATACATGTCATGCGTGCGTGCACGGAACTTCGTCAGGGTCTGCTTGCCGTCGCCCGGGATGATTTCCATCTTGATGCCGGCCTGGGCGAGCGACTGCTGGATGGATTCGGCAATACCCGTTACCGGCTGCGTATTGCGAACGTCCATCGTCACCGAGAAGCCGTCCTTCAGGCCGGCTTTCGCAAGCAGTTCCTTCGCCTTGGCCACGTCGAGCTTATAAGGGTTTTCATCGAGCGCACCGAGCTGGCCCTTGGGCAGGAAGGTCTGGTGGATTTCGCCGATGCCCTTGATCAGCGTCGAACCGATCGCATCATAGTCGACAAGATACTTGAAGGCTTCCTGGACTTCCGGCTTCTTCAGGTTGTCGTTCTTGGAGTTGAGGCTGACGTAGTAGACCGTCCCCTTCGGCGCAGCGACAGTCGTCAAGTCGGCATTCTTGGCGATCGCATCCAGATCGCCGGGCTCCAGGTTGCGCGCGATATCGATATCACCTGCTTCCAGCGCCAGGCGCTGCGCCGAGCTTTCCTTCATGAAGCGATAGATGACGCGGTTGAGCTTCGCCTTGTCGCCGTAATAATTGTCGTTGCGTTCCATCACGACAACTTCATTGGCGCGCCATTCGCGCAGCTTAAAAGCGCCGGAGCCTGCATAACCGGTCTTCAGCCATTCGTTGCCGAAGTCGTTGTCGTACTTGTATTCGGCGCTCGGCGTCACGGACTTGATGTGCTCCATGACCAGCTTCTTGTCGACGACCGAGGCAACAGTTGCCGTCAGGCAGTTTAGAACGAAGCTCGGCGCGTAAGGCTTGTCGACTGTGAAGACGAAGGTGTTGTCATCTGTCGCCTTTGCCTTCTCGGCCACGTTGTCGCCAGTGATGCCGAACTGGGTAATGATGAACGCCGGGCTCTTGTCGAGCTTGACTGCGCGCTCGAAGGACCACGCAACGTCTTCGGCGGTGATCGGATTGCCGGAGGCGAACTTCAGGCCGGATTTGAGCTTGAAGGTGTAGGTCAGGCCATCATCAGACACCGACCAGCTGTCGGCGAGATCGCCCTTGACCTTCGACGTGTCGCTCATGTCGAGACGGACGAGCAGGCTGTAGGTGTTGCTCGTAACTTCGGCCGTCGACAGTTCGAACGCCTCACCCGGGTCCATGGTGATGATGTCGTCGATGGCGAAGCCTTCGACCAGCGTGTCCTTCGGCGTTTCCGCCAAGGCAGCCGGTGCGGCGGCCATCATGATCGATAGAGCGGCGCCCGCAGAAAGCAGACGGAAGGTGCGGTTGAATTTGCTGACTATCATGGTTTTTGTTCCCCTGTTTTCCATTTCAATACAAAGCGATAGGCAAGCTTAGGCGTACTCTTCTCCCCACGCCGAAGTCAGAATTCTCAGCCAGTTCCCGCTGGCCAATTTTTCGAGATCTCGTGCACCATAGCCAACGCGCTGGAGGGCGGCAATCAGCTTCTGGTTACCGGCGGCATCCCCTATTTCCTCGGGAATGGTTGCGCCATCGAAGTCCGAACCGAGAGCCACACAATCGATGCCGATGCGCTCGACGAGATAATCGATATGGCGCACCATGTCGCTGAGCGGTGTGTCGCCATCGGAGCGAGCGTCGCTGCGCAGCATCGCGGTCGCATAATTCACGCCGACGAGGCCGCGGCTTTCTCGAATGGCGTCGAGCTGCTTGTTCGTGAGGTTGCGAGCAACGGGCGTCAGCGCATGAGCGTTGGAGTGGCTGGCCACGAGCGGCTGATCGGTTGTCTTTGCAACATCCCAGAAGCCTTTCTCGGTGATGTGCGCCAGATCGATCAGGATGCCGAGCCGGTTGCATTCGCGCACAAGCGCCAAGCCTGCCTCGGTCAGGCCGGGCGCAGTGTCCGGCGACATCGGAAAGGCGAAGGGCACGCCGTGGCCGAAGACATTGTGCCGGCTCCATACCGGTCCCAGTGACCGCAAGCCGGCGGCATGGAACACTTCGAGCGCTGCGAGATCAGGGCCAATGGCCTCGCAGCCTTCCATGTGCATCACAGCCGCGAAGACGCCGTCGGCCATTGCTTGGCGAATGTCCTTGACGCTGCGGCAGAGGCGCCAGGCGCCGGCGCGGTCGAGGCGAAGCGCGATCGCGGCCATTTCCGTAGCGATCCTCAGCGAGGGAAGCGGTTCGAGGGGGGCGGCAAGCGGGGTGACATAGTGGCCGTTCTTGTCGGGATCGGCAAAAACGAGATCGCCGGAGGGCACGTAGATTGCGCAGAGGCCGCCGGCCAACCCGCCAGCCTTGGCGCGCGGGGCATCGATATGGCCTAGATCTGTTCCGTTTGAAAATTCAGCGACTGGATCGCCACCATCCCGTTCATGTGTCCAAAGCCGGAGGAGGACGTCGTTATGGCCGTCGAATACGAATTGCATCTGCGTTCCTGTGTGCCCGGGCGGGCGATATGAAGAGCGCAGAATAGAAAAGCTGACGGAATACGCTACCACTTTTTTCAGAAATTTTGCGCTTCCGCATCAATGGTTAGCGGAAACGAAAAACGGGAGCCGAGGCTCCCGTTCGGAAGTGCTTTTCGTCAGTGCTTGGCGCGTTTCTTTTGCCGGTAGACGTCGATCACGACGGCAGCCACAATGATCAGCCCCTTGACGATCTCCTGGTAGTAAGCATCGACCCTGAGAAAGGTGAAGCCCGAGGTCATCACGCCGAGAATGATCGTGCCGATAACCGTTCCGGTGATGCGGCCGACGCCACCGGTCAGGGAGGTACCGCCGATAACAGTCGCAGCAATGGCGTCCAGTTCGTACATAACACCCATACCGGCCTGCGCGGTCTGGGCGCGGGCCGCCGTGACCACGCCAGCAAGACCCGCCAGGAGACCGGCGATTGCGTAAACCTTGATCAGGTGGGCTTCGATGTTGATACCAGAAACCCGCGCAGCCTGCACATTGGCGCCGATGGCATAGGTGAACTTGCCGTAGCGGGTATAGCGCAGCGCAATGTGGAAGATCAGCGCGACGACGAGGAAAACGATCACAGGCCAAATGCCGGTGCCGATGAAATTGAACTGATCGGTGAGCCCCGAAACCGGCTGGCCCTTGGTGTACCACTTCGAAATGCCGCGTGCCGAGACCATCATGCCCAGCGTTGCGATGAACGGCGGGATCTTGGTCTTTGCGATCAGCTGTCCGTTGATAAAGCCGGCTGCGAGGCCGATGAGGAGGCCGACGCCGATCGGGATGAAGAAGGGCAGGTCGGTCAGCGAAGGATAGAGCGCTCGTGGCCAGGTCGATGCCTGCGCGAAGCTTGCCGCAATCATCGCGGTCATGCCGACGACCGAGCCCGATGATAGGTCGATGCCGCCAGTGATGATGACTTGCGTCACGCCCACCGCAATGATGCCGATGACGGCGACCTGAAGGATCATGATCGTCAAGCGCTGCGAATTGAACAGGAAGCTCTGGCCCACGAAAATCCAGCCCAGAATTTCATAGATGAGCGCAATGCCGACCAGGACGAGGAAAATGCTGAGTTCAGGCGGAACACGCCGTCTGCGCGCGCGCGTTGCGAGGGGGGCTGCCGCCTCAGCTGCGTTTGTATTCATGATATCCTCCCTTCGGTTGCCGGAGCCCGCGCGTCACTGCGCGGCAAGCTCCATAACCTTGATCTGCGTTGCTTCGTCGCGATTGAGAAAACCGGTTACACGTCCTTCGTGCATCACCATGATGCGGTCGCTCATGCCCAAGACTTCCGGCATCTCGGACGAGATCATGATCACTGCTACTCCATTTCTCGCCATCTCCGTCACCAGACGATGGATCTCGGCCTTGGCGCCGACATCGATGCCGCGTGTCGGCTCGTCGAGAATGAGGATCTTCGGTTTCGTAAGCAGCCAGCGACCGATCAGAACCTTTTGCTGGTTGCCGCCGGAAAGGTTTTCCACGCGCTCATCGAGGTTGGGGGTCTTGACCCGGAGTTTCTTGGCCATGTCTTCGCAAGTCGCCTCGATCGAGCTTTCCTGCACAAAGCCGCCCTTGACGAAGCTGTCCTGGAGAACGGCGATCTGCATGTTCTCGAGAACGCTGAGGATCAGCAGACAGCCTGTGTCTTTGCGATCCTCGGTCAGGAATGCCATGCGGTTCCGGATTGCGACGGTCGGCGAGGCGATATCTGTCTTCTTGCCGAAGAGCTCGATCGTGCCCGACGTCGCCGGCGTCACACCGAACAAGGTCTCGGCGACGTTCGATCGGCCTGATCCCACGAGCCCGGCAACGCCGAGGATCTCGCCCGATCGCACGTCAAAGGAAACGTCATGGAAGACGTTGTTCAGCGAGAGGTTCTTGACCGAGAGGACGACGTCGCCGATTGGCACCTCCTCTTTCGGGAACATCTGGGTGATTTCGCGGCCGACCATCATGCGGATGATGTCATCGCGGGTGACGTCCGTTGACGCATGTGTGCCAATATAACGGCCATCACGGAACACGGAGAATTCGTCGGCAATCTCGAACAGCTCGTTCATCTTGTGCGTGATGTAGACGATGCCGATGCCTTGAGCCCTGAGGTCGCGAATGATCCTGAAGAGATGCTCGACCTCGCGCTCGGTCAGCGCCGATGTCGGTTCATCCATGATCAGCACGTCGGAATTGTAGGAGACCGCCTTGGCGATCTCGACCATCTGCCGGTTGGCGACCGAAAGTTCGCGAACCTGGATCTCGGGGTCGATGTCGATATTCAGCCGTCGAAACAGCTCGTCCGTCTGGCGGAACATTGCCGCGTGATCGACAAAGCCGAACCTGTTCTTCGGCTCACGACGGATCCAGATGTTCTCGGCGACCGTCATGAACGGCATCAGGTTGAGTTCCTGATGGATCATGGCGATGCCGTTTTCCAGCGCGTCGAGCGGTGATTTAAGCTGAATCTCTACGCCCTTGAGGCGCACTTCGCCCTTATCGGGAATGTAGATGCCGGCGAGGATTTTCATCAGTGTCGACTTGCCGGCGCCATTTTCGCCCATCAAAGCGTGCACCGTGCCGCGCTTCAGCCGGAACTGAACGTCATCGAGGGCGACGACACCCGGAAACTCCTTCCGGACACCTTCTGCGCTCAGCAGGTATTCCGCATTCGGAACAGCGCCACTCTGACGCACTGCAGCCATTGTAGACGGGCTGACAACCATCTCATCTCCTCCCGGACAGGGACTGAGGAAGGATGCGGAACCATGTTCCGCATCCTGGCTCTCCAAAGCGTTAGTTCTTCGCGACGAAGTCCTTGACGTTCTCAGGCGTGACGAGCTGGAAAGGAATGTAAACCTTCTTCTCCACCTTTTTGCCCTTTGCAAGCTTCAGAGCTGCATCGAGCGAGCCCTTGCCCTGCCCGGCAGCGTCCTGGAAAACCGTCACGTCGAGGTCACCGGCCTGCATCGCGGCAAGCGCATCTTGGGTGGCGTCAACGCCGCCGATCACGATCTTGCTGAGATCCTTGCCGGCCGCTTTGAGGGCCTGGATTGCGCCAATTGCCATTTCGTCGTTGTTCGCGATGACGGCGTCGAATTCGATGCCGCTAGAAAGCCAGTTGGTCATCAAATCCGAACCTTCTGTGCGCGACCAGTTCGCCGTCTGCTCCTCAACGATCGCGATACCCTTGCAGTCGTCGGTTGCGACAACATCATGGACATCCTTGGTGCGCATGCGAGCAGCCTGGTTGGAGAGTTCGCCCATCAGGATGACGGCTTTACCCTTGCCGCCGAGTAGACGGCACACTTCCTTGGTCTCAAGCGTGCCGGATTCCTGCTCGTTCGAAGCGACGAAAGCCTGCTTGTCCGGAAGGCTGTCAACGTTGACCGGCTCACGGTTGACATAAACCAGCGGAACGCCGGCTTCAGCTGCGATCTTCGACATGGCTGCGGTAGCGTCGGTGTCAACCGGGTTGACGATGATCGCGTCGACCTTGGAAGCAATGAAATTCTGGATCTGGCTCTGCTGCTTGGCGACGTCGTTCTGGGCGTCTTCGACCTGCAGTGTCACGCCGTTCAGCGTCTTGGCATAGTTCTGCATGCCGTTGCGCAGAACGGTCAGGAAGTTGTCGTCGAACTTCGACATCGAGACGCCGACGGTCTCAGCGTGAGCGGCCGCCGACAGGACGAGCGCCATAGCAGTGCCCATGATAAATTTCTTCATTTTCTTTCCTCCACAAAGCGGTGTCCGGCTGCACCCTCCTCACGCCGGAGCTTCGGGCAGTGCCCAAAAGCCAGTATCTGTTCGCTGTGTGCCATCTCCCGTTGGCCGTCCGTCAAGAAACGGAACAAACGAACCGTAAAATATCTATTGCGGAATATTCATTCCATTTTCTGCCGAGGGCGTCAAGTCCAATTCAAGGACGAGGTCGCCGACCGCCCTACGAAAATCTCGCGGGACAACCCCATGGCGCTGAAAAGCGCGATGTTGCGAACTATATAAACGCACCAACGGCAGCAGTTCGCTGTCTCCCATGGAGAAACCGATGCCCATCTCGATGTACCGATTGACAGTTCCCGTCTTCCAGCACGGTCTTGAAACCTTGAAGACCTATCTCGATAAAGCCGAAGACTTCGCAAAAGAAAAAGGCATCGACGGAGCGGATCTTGTTGCCGCGCGGTTGTCCTCGGACATGCTGCCATTCTCGGGTCAGTATCAACGCGCGACCGATAGCGCCAAATTGGCGATCGCGCGGCTGACCGGTCGCGAAGCGCCGAAATTCGAGGATAACGAAGTGACAATCACCGAGTTGCGCGAGCGTGTCGCCAAGACGGAAGCCTATCTCGCTACCGTCGAGCCTGCTGCGCTCGAGGGGACGGAAACGCGGGAAATCGCGCTTTCGCCAGGGGGCAACAAGATCACGTTCCGCGGCGACGAGTATGTCATGACCTTCGCACTGCCGAACTTCTTCTTCCACCTTGCGACGGCACACGCGATCCTGCGCAACCAGGGCGTTCCGGTCGGCAAGATGGACTATCTCGGACGCCTCGCCTGATGGAACTTACGGCCGGCTGCTGACCCCGTTTCGTGAGTTGCGTGGTGACGCGCTCGGCGTCCCGACGCAGGCATGTCCGGTCGCCGACAGACAGTCACAGCGCCACTGGTCCGCGGTGATGAGCAGGGTGTTCGGTCGACCGGTCATGGTTGCATTTCAGTGCTGGTTTGATTTTGCGTGCCAGTTCCACGCCGAGCGGATGATCTGAGACAAGTCATATTGCGGCGTCCAGCCGAGAATCTCTCGCGCCTTGTCATTGTTGGCAACCAGCGTGTGCGAGTCGCCCTCGCGACGACCGGCATATTCCACAGGAAACGGCCGCTCCGACACACGCTCGATCGTGCTGAGCAGTTCCTTCACCGTGGTTCCCGTGCCGGTGCCGAGATTGAGAGCAATCGATTCCCCGCCCCGCAGCAGATGCTCCACGGCGCGGACGTGGGCGTCGGCGAGGTCGAGCACATGGATGTAGTCGCGGACACAGGTGCCATCACGCGTCTCATAGTCGGTGCCGAACACCTTGAAGCCTTCACGACGACCGAGGGCGGCATCGATCGCCAACGGTATGGCGTGGGTTTCCGGCTGATGCCACTCGCCGATTCTACCTTCGAAATCGGCCCCGGCTGCATTGAAGTAGCGGAGTACGACAGATCGAAACCCCGTGTACCTGTCATAGTCGGCAAGCGCCTGCTCGACGATGTATTTCGTTCGGCCATATGGGTTGATCGGCACCTGACGATGCGTTTCATCGAGCGGCACGCTCTGCGGCAAGCCATAGGTTGCGCAGGTCGACGAAAAGACGAACGCCTTGACGCCAGCCGCCTGAGCGGCGGCCAATAGCGTCAGCGTGCCAATGACGTTGTTTTCGTAGAAAGCAACCGGGTCTTTTACCGATTCACCGACCTCGATGAGCGCGGCAAAGTGCAGGATGGCGGCCGGTTTGTGCTTGGCCAGAACCTCGTCAAGACGAGCGCGATCCCGAATATCGCCTTCTTCCGCAGGTCCCCACTTCACGAACTCGCGATGTCCGTTGGAGAAATTGTCAAAAACGATAGGCTTGAAGCCCTTGTTCGCAAGATCGAGACACGTGTGCGAGCCGATATACCCAGCGCCGCCCACGACCAGAACCGTTTCACCTGCCATGCACCACCTTCAATTCCCGTTTCGGATGAGGGTAGACTTAAGGCAGGTCGATGGCGAGAAAAAGAAAGAAACGTGCGGGGAGGGGCGTTGCCTTCATTTTGTCGGCGACGGCATTAGCAAATTGCTCGACCGAAGTTTTTCTGATGACTTTACTGTTCGTGAAACACCCGCAGCGGCCAGGTCTCAAAGTAACGTAGACGTGGTTTTCGGATTGTTCTCGCGACAGAATATATTTCCAAATACTTCTATTGTATTATTTTAAACAGAATTGACTCACATTCGTATTTTCTGCGAGAGGAGTTTAATCTGGTAATATCTGCGATAAATCGGGAAGCGTATCTCTATGACTTCGTCGATCAGAAAGTTCATATTTCATGATCTTCAGGCGATCGAGGGATACATTGATCCGCCTGACGCGCTGGTATTTCTCGCCATTTTGGGGTCCCAGCAGGCGGCATCCTTGGAAGGCGGCCTAGCCGAGATAGGCGTTTACTACGGCCGATCCTACTTCCTGTTGCGAAAAATCTGCGGAGACGCGGAGAAGATCGTGGCTATCGATCCCTTCGATATCGTGAAGCCAGATCACGGTGGCGCGCAATATGACCGTTTCGTGGCGGGGGGTCGCCAACTTGGCCTTTCCGTGGATGGAGGGCGCGTCATCAAGAGCGACAGCACGCTGCTCAGGGCCGAGGACATTATCGAACGAGCCGGCATGGTCCGCTTCTTCAGCATCGACGGCGGCCACATGCTGCATCACGTCGAGGCCGATAGCCGTCTTGCTGCCGCGTCGCTTGCCGAGCATGGCATCATCGTTTTCGACGACACCTTCAATCCGGCTTGGCCGGAGGTCACCGCCGGGGTAACGGACTTCCTGCGTGAAGAGGCCGGTCGCTTTTCGGTTTTCTGCCTGACGAAATATAAGACCTATGTTTGCCGCCAGGCGTTCCACGAGTTCTACTCGCGCACGATCAAGACTTCGCCCGAGCTCAAGGCATTCGATCACCTTGAGACCGAATTCCTCGGCTCGACGGCGATCCGGTTGCACAATCCGATGCGCCGCCGCATCGCCTACGAAGTGATGGTCGGGCTCGGCATGCGTGCGTTGTCTGAGCGTGCCTACCGATGAACCAAATTAGACCGGCGGCGGGTCTGCTTCTTTCAGCCTGTATCCGACACCGGTTTCCGTGGTGATGTATTGCGGCTGGTCCGGGCTCAGTTCGATCTTTTGGCGTAGCTGGCGAACGTAGACCCGCAAATACTGCACGTCGGCAGCCGGTCCCCAGATCTGCTTCAACAGGAATTGATGGGTCAGGACCTTTCCTGCGTGCTGGGCGAGGACCCTCAGAATGTCGTATTCCTTGGGCGAGAGCTTGATTTCCCTGCCATCGATTTTCACGATGCGCTTGACGAGGTCGATGGACAGGCCTCCGGCCTGAAAGATCGCCCGCTCACCCTGTTGTTGTAACCGATGACGCAAGGCAACACGGAGCCGGGCGCCGAGTTCGTTCATGCCAAACGGCTTTGTCAGGTAGTCGTCGGCCCCAGCCTCGAGGGCGTTGACGATACCCGTTTCGTCGGTGCGGCTGGAGAGGATCACGATCGGCAAGGTAAGGCCCGCGTCTCTCCACTCCCTCAACAGTTCGTGACCTGATTTGTCCGGCAGGCCAAGGTCGAGCACGATCAGATCAGGGGGCTCGTCCTGCGCCTGTTGTAGGGCCGCAGCGCCGTTCGGCGCCTCGTGCACCTCATAGCCTTGCGCAGTGAGGCCAACGCGAAGCAGCTTGCGGATCGGAGGCTCGTCGTCGACGACGAGAATTTTTACGGCTGAACCGGTCATTGGAGCTCATCCAGTTTCTGAATCTCATTTGGCGTTGGAAGACGGATGGTGAAGGCGGCACCGGAACGATCGGAGCGATTTCCGGCTGTGATCGTGCCGCCCATCGCCTCGACAAAACCTCGACAGATTGACAAGCCGAGGCCCGTTCCCGCTCGAACCTGATCACCCTTGCGCACGCGATAGAATGTATCGAAGACGCGATCCACGTCAGCCGGCGGAATACCCGGTCCCTCGTCCGAAACCTGAATCATGACATTGTATCCGTCCGCCCACCCATCGATACGGATCGATGATCCTTGCGGCGCATATTTGGCAGCATTGTCGAGCAGATTGAAAAGCACCTGTTCGAACAATACGGGGTCAACGCGAACCATCGGCAGGTCTGCGGGAATTGTCATCACGGTCTTGTGGTATGCGAGAATTTTGTCGGCGCGGCGCAACGCGCTGCCGGCAATGTCGCCCGGGTAGTGCAGCGCATAGTTCGGCTCCATCGCCCCAGACTCGATCTTCGTCATATCGAGCAGGTTGGCGATAAAGCGGTTGAGCCGCTCCGATTCGTCGATGACGGTCGAAAGAAGATCGACACGATCTTCCTGAGACATGGAATCGAGATAGTCGCGGAGTGTGCCCGCAGCGCCAAGGATGGCCGCGAGCGGCGTCTTCAGATCATGCGAGATCGAGGTCAGCAGGGCAGAGCGCAAACGGTCGGCTTCGGCAGCAAGTCTTGCGCGATCGACATCTGCCACGAGTTGAATGCGCTCGATCGCCAGCGCCGCTTGGTCCGCCAATGCGTCGAGAAGCCGTTGCTGCTCGGGCGTCAGGAGCGGGCCGTCGCGTCGGTCATTGTCCAGGCCGATCACGCCCACGGCTGCGCGTCCGGTCCGCAGCGGCACATAGAGGCGCTTGGCGCCGGGCAAGGTGTCGGCGCCGCGACCGGCAGCGTGATTATGCTCCCAGGCCCACCGGGCGGCCGCAATGTCTGCCTCGTCCAGCGTGTCATCCGGCGGATAGCCGGCTTTAACGGCGATGGTGCCCTCTTCAGGAAGCAGAAGGACGACGCGCACCTTGAGCATCGAGGCCAATTGGAATGCCGTGGCCCACAAAACATCATCAAGCGTGCCGGTGCCGGCCAGTTTCTTGGAAAACAGGTAGAGGTCTTCCGTCGTTCGGGCGCGCTGCCGGGCCGCCGCGGCCTGGCGTTGGACCGTTGCGGTCAGGTTGCTCGCGATGACGGCGACGCCCAGGAAGAAGAACAGCGCAAGCACGCTCTCCGGATCGCTGATCGTCAGCGTGTAGCGGGGCGGCAGGAAGAAGAAATTGAAGGATAGCGCGCTGAGGATGCAGGTGTAGAGTGCTGGACGAAGGCCGTGGATGACGGCTGAGGTCAGCACGGCCATCAGGAACACGAGGGCAAGGTTGCGGACATCAAGAACTTGATCGAGCACGACCCCGGCGATGAGCGCGATCGCAACATAGGCGGTGGCGGAGAGATAGGCTTGGATATTGAATGCTGGCAAAGAAGGAGCGGCTTTGACGCCGCGCGTGGATGTCCCTTCCTTCTCACTTCCCGAAATCACGTGAACGCTGATATTGCCAGACTTTCTGATCAGATCGTCGGCTATGGAACGGTGCAGCCAGTCACGCCACGACGGCTTGCTGGGTGCGCCGATGACGATATGCGTGACATTGTTGGCCGCGGCGTGCCGGACCAGCTCTTCGGAGACCTCGCGGCCGGGAATGGTGATTGCCTCGCCGCCCAGCTGTTCAGCCAGCCGAAGCGTGGCTGCAATCGTGTCGCGGTCGGCCTCCGTCAGATTGATCGCCCGGTTGGTCTCGACATAGACGGCAGCCCATGGCGCCCGCAGTCGCGCAGCCATTCGAGACGCGTAGCGCACCAGCGAGGTGGAGCGCGGATGCTGATCGACAGACACAAGAACCCTTTCACCCGCAGCCCAGGGACCGGGGATGGCATGCGCTTGCATGTGGGTCAGAAGCTGGTCGTCGACACGCTGCGCGGTTTTGCGCAATGCGAGTTCGCGCAGCGCGGTCAGGTTGCCGGGAGTGAAATAGTTGGTCAGAGCCCGCTCGGCAGTCTTCGGAACATAGACCTTGCCGTCATGCAGTCGCTTGATCAGATCATCTGGCGTCAGATCGATGATCTCGACGTCGTCGGCCATGTCTATGATCGAATCCGGAACCGTCTCGCGGACGCGGATGCGGGTGATCTGCGAGACGACGTCATTCAGGCTTTCGACATGCTGGATGTTCAGAGTCGAATAGACGTCGATGCCGCGGTCGAGCAATTCCTTCACGTCGACGTAGCGCTTCGGATGACGGCTACCCTCGGCGTTCGTATGTGCGAGTTCGTCAACGAGAACGAGGCTCGGATGGCGTGCGAGGATGGCGTCGATATCCATCTCCTCGAGAGGGCGGCCCTTGTAGTCGATCTTGACGCGGGGAATGACTTCGAAGCCGTCGACCAGCGCCTGGGTTTCCTTGCGCCCATGGGTCTCGACGATGCCGATCACCACGTCGACGCCATCGGAGATCTTGGCGCGGCCCGATTCCAGCATCTCATAGGTCTTGCCCACCCCGGGCGCGGCGCCGAGGAAGATTTTCAGACGGCCGCGGGTCTCCTGACGCGCCTTCTCAAGCAGCGCATCGGGCGAGGGCCTGCCGAGCTTGTCGCGGTCGTCTTCCGGCATGCGTGTCATCTTTCCCTGACGAGCAAACCCCGGGCGCACGCAGGCGCCCGGGGTTTTCAACCTTACTGAGACATAGAAGCATCAAGGGACTGGTTCAATGCCAGAACATTGACGGTGGCTTCACCGAGAATGCCGAGTTCGGGGTGATCGATGGCGGCATCGACAATCGCCTTCAGCTTGGCTTCATCCGTGCCGCGGGCCTTGGCCACGTGCGGTATCTGGAAGTAGGCAGCCTCAGGTGAAATATGCGGGTCGAGGCCACTGCCCGAGGCGGTTACGAGGTCGATCGGGACCTCCGCATTCGGATTGGTCGCCTTTGCTGTCTCATAGTCAGCCTTTACGCGATCGAGCAGCTTCTGGCTGGTCGGGCCAAGGTTCGAGCCCGAAGATGAGGCGGCGTTGTATCCGTCGCCCGCGGCAGAAGGACGACCGTGGAAGTATTTATCGCTCGTGAACGCCTGGCCGATCAGCGTCGAACCGATCACCTTGCCGTCCTTTTCTATCAAGCTGCCGTTTGCTTGCGCCGGGAAGAGCGCTTGCGCGGCGCCGGTCATGGCGAGCGGGTAGAGTAGGCCGGTAATAGCCGTGGTGGCAACGATCATAACGATTGCCGGACGAAGTTCTTTCAACATGATGTCAACTCCTTAGGCGAGACCCATGGCCGTGATGACCATGTCGATTGCCTTGATGCCGATGAACGGGACGATGATGCCGCCGAGGCCGTAGACGAGTAGGTTGCGGGAAAGTAGCGCGCCGGCGCCGATCGCGCGGTATTTCACGCCTTTGAGCGACAGGGGGATCAGCGCGACGATGATCAGCGCGTTGAAGATGATGGCCGACAGGATGGCGCTCTGCGGTGTCGCGAGCCCCATGATGTTCAGCACGCCGAGCTGCGGATAGAACGCCAGGAACATTGCCGGGATAATGGCAAAATACTTGGCGATGTCGTTGGCGATCGAGAAGGTCGTCAGCGCGCCACGCGTCATCAATAGCTGCTTACCGATCTCGACGATTTCGATGAGCTTCGTCGGGTCGCTGTCGAGGTCGATCATGTTGCCGGCTTCGCGGGCGGCGACTGTACCGGTGTTCATGGCGACGCCGACATCGGCCTGGGCGAGTGCGGGGGCGTCGTTCGTACCGTCGCCGCACATGGCAACGAGCTTGCCCTTTGCCTGTTCCTCACGGATCAGGGACAGCTTGTTCTCAGGTGTCGCCTGCGCGAGGAAGTCGTCCACGCCGGCTTCGGCGGCGATTGCAGCCGCCGTCATCGGGTTGTCACCAGTGATCATGACCGTGCGGATGCCCATCCTGCGCAGTTCGACGAAGCGCTCACGAATACCGCCCTTGACGATATCTTTCAGCTGGATGATGCCGAGAAGGCGTCCATCGCGGGCGACAGCCAGCGGCGTGCCACCCGCCTTGGCGATTTCATCAGCGATGGCATGCAGTTCCCGCATGACCTCTGTGTTGCTGCGGATGGCGACAGCCGCATTGCCCGAAACCGGCACAAGCGCGGCGCCGACATAGGCAAGGACGGCATCGACGGCGCCCTTGCGGATCGACGAGCCTTCGACATCCACGCCGCTCATGCGCGTCTGTGCAGTGAATGGCACGAAGGTAGCCTTCAGGCTCGCCATGTCGCGGCCGCGGATGCCGTATATCTCTTTGGCAAGCACGACGATCGAGCGGCCTTCCGGCGTTTCGTCGGCGAGCGACGCAAGCTGCGCCGCGTCGGCGAGGTCCTGCTCGGAAACGCCGTGAACCGGGCGGAACATCGTCGCCTGACGGTTGCCGAGGGTGATCGTTCCCGTCTTGTCAAGGAGCAACGTATCGACGTCACCGGCTGCCTCAACGGCGCGACCCGACATGGCAAGCACGTTGAAGCGTACGAGACGGTCCATGCCGGCAATGCCGATCGCCGAAAGAAGCGCGCCGATCGTGGTCGGGATCAGGGTCACGAAGAGAGCGACGAGGATGATGATTGCGATAGACCCGCCGGCATAGCTTGCAAAGCTCGGGATCGTGGCGGTCGCCAGTACGAAGATCAGCGTCATGCCTGCGAGCAGGATGTTGAGCGCGATTTCGTTCGGAGTCTTCTGGCGCTCCGCGCCTTCGACAAGAGAGATCATGCGGTCGAGGAAGGTGGACCCGGCAGCGGCGGTGATGCGGACGCGAATCCAATCGGAGAGAACCTGTGTGCCGCCGGTAACCGCTGAACGGTCACCGCCGGACTCGCGGATGACAGGGGCGGATTCGCCGGTGATTGCGGCCTCGTTGACCGAGGCCACGCCTTCGACCACCTCGCCGTCAGAGGGAATGATGTCGCCAGCCTCGACGAGGACAAGATCGCCGACCTTCAGGCTCGTGCCCGGGACTAGGCGGTAGCCCGTGCCGTTATTGGCCGTCAGCAGCTTTGCCTGGGTCTCGGTGCGGGCTTTGCGCAGCGAGTCCGCCTGCGCCTTACCTCGCCCCTCGGCGACGGCTTCGGCGAAGTTGGCGAAGAGCACGGTGAACCAGAGCCAGAGGTTGATCTGGAAGGAGAAGCCGAGATTTTCACCGCCGGTGACGAGATCGCGGATGAAAAGGAGGGTGGTCAACGCCGAAACCGTGGCCACGACAAACATGACCGGGTTTTTCGCAAGGGTGCGCGGGTTCAGCTTCTTGAAGGCAGCGCCCACGGCCGGAATGAGAATGCGAGTATCCATGATGCTCGCTGATTTTGCCTGGCTCATAAGAGACTCCAGCTTGAAAGAGTAAGGCGACCGTTGTGCGATCAACCGTGTAGGATCCGAAGGACCGCGACGATGACGAGGAGACCGGCGAGCATCACGAGAATGATGTCGGAGGCATGGGTCATCCGCTGGCTGTCACGTCCCGGCGAACCGGGACGTGGATTGAAGGATTTGCGAAGCCTGTGACGAAGGATCATGCTCACCTCAGAAGGTCTGGCCGGCGATCATGACCAGGTGCTCGATGACCGGGCCAAGCGCCAGCGCCGGGAAGAAGGTCAGGCCGCCGACGATCAGGATCGTACCGCTGAGAAGGCCGACGAAGAGTGGGCCATCGGTCGGGAACGTACCTGCCGAGGCGGGAACGGTCTTCTTGGTAACCAGCGAACCTGCGATCGCAAGAGCCGGAACGATGACCAGGAAGCGGCCCATCAGCATGCCGATACCGAGCGTGATGTTGTACCAGGCAGTGTTACCCGTCAGGCCGCCGAAAGCCGAGCCGTTGTTGGCCGCAGCGGACGTATAGGCATAGAGGATTTCGGAGAAACCGTGCGGGCCGGCCGTACCGATCGAGGCGACTGCGGAGGGCAGCACACTGGCGATCGCGGTGAAGACCAGCATGGCGAGCGGCAGGCAAAGGATGGCGAGAACGGCCATCTTCATCTCCTTCGCCTCGATCTTCTTGCCAAGATATTCCGGTGTGCGGCCGACCATGAGGCCTGCCACGAAGACAGCGACGATGATGAAGAGGATGATGCCGTAGAAGCCCGCGCCAACGCCGCCAACGATGACTTCGCCGAGCTGCATGTTGATCAGCGGAATGAGCCCACCGAGCGCCGTGAAGCTGCCGTGCATGGCGTTGACCGCGCCGCAGGAAGCCGCTGTCGTGATCACCGCAAAGAGCGAGGACATGGCGACGCCGAAGCGGACTTCCTTGCCCTCCATGTTGCCGCCCTGCAGGCCAAAGGCATGCATCAGCGGATTGCCAGCGGCTTCCGCCCAGTAGGTGACAGTCACGCCGGCAATGAAGAGGATGCCCATGGTTGCAAGAATGGCCCAGCCCTGGCGCTGGTTGCCGACCATCCGGCCGAAGACGTTGGTGAAGGCGGCGCCAATTGCGAAGATCGAGACCATCTGGATCATGTTCGAGATGTTGTCGGGGTTCTCGAACGGATGCGCAGAGTTCACATTGAAGAAGCCGCCGCCGTTTGTGCCAAGCATCTTGATGGCGAGTTGCGAGGCAACCGGGCCGAGGGCGATTGTCTGCTTGGCGCCCTCGAGGGTTGTTGCATCGACATAGGGACCGAGCGTCTGCGGGACGCCAAGATAGACATAGACCAGCGTCAGCCCGATGCAGATCGGCAGCAACACATAGAGCGTGCTGCGGACCATATCGACCCAGAAATTGCCGATTGCCTTGCCCGAAGCGCGCGAGAAAGCGCGGATGAGGCCAATCGCGATCGCCATACCGGTCGCGGCAGACACGAAATTCTGAACGGTTAGGCCCGCCATCTGGCTGAGATAAGACATCGTGCTTTCGCCGCCGTAGTTCTGCCAGTTGGTATTGCTGACGAAGCTCGTGGCGGTGTTGAAGGAAAGCTCCGGCCCGACGGCAGCCATGCCGGTCGGGTTATAGGGCAGGACAGCCTGCAAGCGCAGCAATGCATAGAGAACGACGACGCCGAGCAGGTTGAACATCAGCATCGCAAATGCGTAGGAAGTCCAGTGCTGGTCCTCGCGCTCACTGGTGCCTGCAAGCGCGTAAAGTCCCCGTTCGATCGGAACGAGGACCGGTGAGAGAAACGTGCGTTCGCCACTGAAAACGCGAGTCATGTAACCGCCGAGCGGTTTGACGAGCACGATGATGATCCCGCAATAGAGCAGAATCTGAAGCCATCCGTTGAGGGTCATGGGAGGTAACTTTCAATACCCGATTGGTTCCGCCTGTCGCGCAATGGGAGAGGCGCGATGCTAGAAACGCTCGGGGCGAATGAGAGCGTAGGTGAGGTAAACCGCGAGCAATACGGTGACGGCACCGCTGAGAATATAGTCGAGGGTCATGGCGTTTCCTCCGGTCAAAGCCGGTCGCAGGCCTTGGTGTAAGCAAAGCAGAGGGCGAAAAATACGATTGCTGTCGCGAGTAGAACTATGTCCATCATCGATCTTGACTCCTGTTGTTCTTTTGGAGTCAGACAAGACAAAGGGCGCCATCCACCTGATGGCACCTTTCATGCTTTCTGGCGTGGAGATGATCCTTGGATCTCTCGGACATTAATATGCGAGCGAACCGCATAAGCGTTCGAGATCGGCGGCGGGCCGCGGATATAAAAATCCTATAAATGCAGATGGAAGAAAAATGCCTCGCCGAAGCGAGGCTAGTCCTGGGCCGCTTCGGGGAAAAGAAGAAGCGACGCGGTAGTTCTATTGCCCGCCCATTCGGCTGCAAAGCGCACTTTCGGGCTTTTCGGTACGCCTGACGATGACAAAAGGAAATCTGTCAGTTGTGGGTGTGCCCCGCTTTCAGGTTCCGAACGAGGTTTCTACTCCGCCGCATGGCTGTGAACGCCGCGCCGACGGCGATCAGCCAGAGGGCTGAGACCAGGACTTGGTTGTGCCCGTTCCAAAGTGGCTCGACAACGGAGAGAACCGCTGCAGCCGTGATTGTCGCCATTCGGTGCTGCTTTGCCATGGGGCCAGAGAAGTCGCTCGCCGTTACCGTTGCTCGACCGAGCTCGCGAACATATGCCGTCAGCACGGCAAACGACGCCGCTGCCCAGCCGAGCCCGGGCGATCCGATGCCATACCCCACACCGGCCAGGATCAGGATATCCGCGATACGGTCGGGGAATTCGTTCCAGAACGGTCCGTCGGCTGCACCCTTGCCACCTTCGACAGCAACCATGCCATCGAAGAGATTGCACAAGAGACGCAGCTGGCAGAAGGCGGCCGCGAACACTAGGAGAAGACCCCGCGCCCATCCCATTTCAGATCCGGCAAGGAAGAACGAACCGCCCGCCAACGCCGCCGCGACCATACTTGCCTGAGAGATTTGGTTCGGAGTGACCGACCTCGTCGCCAGCCATTGTGCTATGCGCCGCGCCCATTGGGTGTCTCTGCTTGCCAGCGGCCGCCGATCGCCCGTTTCCCTCATGCGCTGATCCTCTTTCGATAGAGAAAGTAGTTGTAAACCGCCGCGTAGCTCGTCGAGACGGCCAGCGGAACCGCGATGGTTCTTAGAATCTCCGGCGTGCCGCTCAATGCGTGGATCGAGATCAGCACGGCAGTCGAGGCAAGACATGCGATCAACGGTGGCGCCCAGAGACCGGCGCCCCCTTTGAACTGCTTCGAGAGCCGTTCGATCACCGTCTTGAGAAAGAGGGTGAGACAGGCTGAGAGTGCGCCCTGCACAATGCCGGCCAGCAGCGCCCGTTGCGCCGAGTGATTGCTGTTGGCAAGGACCGCCCAACCGCCCATGGCGACAAACGCGAAAAAGCACGTGCGTCACACTGTTTTGAGCAAGCCGGCGAACGGGTGCCATCATGTGGTCGACCACCAATAGCGGACAATGTGGAAGAAGATCGGCGCGGAAAACACAACGGAGTCGAGCCGATCGATCAACCCGCCGTGACCTTCGATCAGATGGCCCCAGTCCTTGACCCCGCGATCTCGCTTGATTGCCGACATGACGAGACCGCCGAAGAAGCCCATCATCGTGATGATGAAGGCCAGGACCCCAGCTTGAAACGGCGTAAATGGCGTGATCCACCACAGGGCGGCGCCGATCAACGTCGCACTGACCACGCCGCCGACAAAGCCTTCCACAGTCTTTGACGGAGACAGGCTTGGCGCGATCTTGGTTCGACCGAGCAGCTTGCCCCAGACATATTGCAGGACATCGCTCAGCTGCACGATGATCACTAGGAAGGCGATCAGAAGAACGTTGCGGCCTTCGTAGCCCGGGATCGTCAGCGTCAGCAATGCCGGAACGTGTGAGGCGCAGAATACGCAGATCATCAGTGCCCATTGCACTTCGGCAATGCGTATCAGGAAACGCTCGGTATCGCCGCGCAACACGGAGATGATCGGCATCAGCAGGAACGCATAGACTGGGATGAAGATCGAGAAGATACCGTATTGCTTCTCCCACAGCAGCCAATACTGGATCGGCAGCACGATGAAGAAGGCAGCCGCGAGCGCCCAATGATCGGCGCGTTTCGTGTCGGTCAGGGTAATGAACTCGCGCAACGCCGCGAAAGAACAGAAGCCAAAAAGCAGCAGCACGCCGATCCGACCGGCGAGAAAGGCAAGGCCGATCAGGATGACCATGATCCACCATGCCTTGATGCGCGCGTTCAGGTTTTCGATTGCGGCATTTGACTTACCGGCGGGCAGGCGTCGCTGCAGCAGGTAGCCAATGGCCGAGGAAACGACGAGGAGCGTGAAGATACCAAGGACAAGCGTCCACAGGTCGGAGTTTGCTGCATTCATTCGTTACCGCCTGGGTGTTTTGGTGACAGATCAAGCAGTGCCGTGCGCGCCCTGTCGAGGAAGATTTCTTTGCTCTCGCCGGTTTCGATTTGCATGGCGTTGCCGAAGGTCACGGTACAGATAAGGGGAATCGGGACGATCTCGCCCTTTGGCATGACGCGATTGAGATTGTTGATCCAGACCGGTACGAGCTGAATGCCCGGCCGGGTCGAGGCGAGATGGAAAAGCCCGCTTTTGAATGGCAGCAGCGGCGCCTCTGTCTGGTTGCGCGTGCCTTCGGGAAAGAGAATCAGCGACGCCCCGGAATCGACCACCTCGGCCATGACTTCAATCGGATCGCGGGTGCGCTTGTCGCGATCCCGCTCGATAAGCACTGCGTCGAAGACGTCGCGGCCGATGAAACGGTTGATCGACGATTTCAGCCAATATTCCGCGCCAGCAACAGGGCGTGTTCGGCGTCTCAAACTCGGCGGCAGGACGGCCCAGACCAGAATGAAATCGCCATGGCTGGAATGATTGGCAAAATAAACACATTGCCCCTCGGGAATACCGTCATTCGGCCAGATGGCGCGCACTGCAGTAATTGCACGGGCGAACACTACGATGGCCGCCGCGACAGGCTTCGCGATCACACTTCTCACCGATTTCAGCCCCCCGCTGCATCGACAAAGCAGCTTACAGAAGCCTAGCGGCATTTTTGACGGTTAGGAAGTCCTGCTTGTGGCGGAAGACGGCGCTCAAAGTGCCCGCGTCTGAGCGTATCAGCGACGGCTGATGCGACTTGCGGTGAGCCGAAGTGATGCGTTCGCCTGACGTGATGGGGAAAGCGTTAACCATGGTCGGCTAGGAATGAGTCGGACACAACGGAACGAGTCGATGCCAGTACAGTCAAACAAAACTCTGCAAGCAATGACGACAAGCGAGATCGTTATTTTCCCGGTCGCTTCGCGTGCCGGTGACATTGATCGGTGTGCGGCCGAGTTGGATCGTAGCCACGGTGAGGACGCAGTGCGCTTCTGGAAGACGGAATGCCGCCGGCTGGCGCACGAGCTGACGTTGCTCGGCTGCTCCGAAGCTGAGGTCCGCGACCAGGTCATGACATTTCAGGCTGAGGTACAGGCCGAGCTCGTCCGCCGCCATCAGGTGCGGGCGCTCTCCGAAAGCCGCAGCGGCCGCGCCATAAAGCGCTAATCTCATAGCCATCGACGCTTGCCGCCTATTGGGTTGCCTGACTTCATCGGGCGGCCCGATCGGGCGAACGTGTCGTCCCGGCGGCCAATTCTTTTCCATACTTTGCGCAAGACGGGCCTTCTTGGTTCAGAAATTCCGCGCGCCCGGTGCTAGCATCCTCATATTGCGCGGGTTTCCAAAGACCGCGTGGGTATTCGAGTCGTCGCCTATCTCGAAAGGAAGGGCAGATGCGGGCGGAAGATCTATCGAAGATCCACCAGAGCAAACTGGCGGTCAGGACGGACCGGCCGATCGGAAATGCTTGCCATTTTCGCGTTCTTCAACGAAATTTATCGAGCCGACCGGTAGTGGAGGAGCTGCCGACAAGATACGCGCGTGAAAAACAATGACGGGAGAATAACGACACACGCATGCCGGACGCTGCGCCAACCGCGCGCCGGACTTGGGAGGGAAGGCATGTATTCAGGTGGTTTGAGATTTGGTCTGGCCGACGAGATCGAGGCGCTTCGCGACAGCGTTCGACGCTTTGCCACGCAGCGTATTGCGCCGCTCGCAGCCGAGACGGACAGCAGCAACCGTTTCCCGACGCCGCTCTGGCGCGAGATGGGCGACATGGGGCTGCTCGGGATCACGGCCGAGGAGGCCTATGGCGGCGCCGGCCTAGGATACCTGGCCCATTGCGTCGCGATGGAGGAGATTAGCCGCGCTTCGGCCTCAGTCGGGCTCAGCTACGGCGCCCATTCCAATTTGTGCGTCAATCAGATCAGCCGCAATGGAACGGCAGAGCAGAAGTCGCGGTATCTGCCCAAGCTTATCTCCGGCGAGCATGTCGGCGCACTTGCGATGTCGGAGGCAGGCGCCGGATCAGACGTCGTTTCGATGAAGCTTCGGGCGGAGAAGCAAGGCGAAAGTTACGTTCTCAACGGCAGTAAGATGTGGATCACCAACGGCCCGGATGCCGATGTGCTGGTGGTCTACGCAAAGACAGACCCGGAAGCAGGACCGCGCGGCATCACCGCCTTCCTCGTCGAGAAGGCCTTCAAGGGCTTTGCAACCGGCCCGAAGCTTGACAAGCTAGGCATGCGTGGTTCCAACACCTGCGAACTGATCTTCGAGGACTGTGAGGTTCCCGAGGCAAATGTGCTCGATACTGTTGGCGGTGGTGCACGCGTTCTGATGTCGGGACTCGACTATGAGCGCGTCGTTCTTTCCGCTGGGCCGATCGGCATCATGGCGGCCTGCATGGATGTCGTCGTGCCCTATCTTCATGAGAGAAAGCAGTTCGGTCAGGCGATCGGCGAGTTTCAGCTGATGCAGGGCAAGCTCGCCGACATGTACGTGACCATGAACACGGCGCGTGCCTACGTCTACGCGGTGGCGGCTGCCTGCGATCGTGGCGAGACGACACGCAAGGATGCTGCCGGCTGTATCCTCTATGCCGCCGAGAAAGCGACGCTTCTGGCCCTGGAGACGATCCAGGCGCTCGGCGGCAATGGCTACACGAACGACTATCCCGCCGCCCGGCTGCTGCGCGACGCAAAGCTCTACGAGATCGGTGCCGGAACCTCTGAAATCAGACGCATGCTGATCGGCCGCGAGCTATTTGCTGAGACGGCCTGATCTGACAGTTCATCCGACAACCATCCTGGTGACAAATGACGGTTTTGAAGTCGCAGATTTCGACGAACTCCGAGAGTTTCAGGACAAATCGCGCGGCGATGGCCGAAGCGATCCGTGCCATCGAGGAGGCGGCTGGGAGTGCCGCAAACGGCGGCGGAGCGACAGCGCGTGAGCGTCATGTCGCCCGCGGCAAGATGCTGCCGCGCGATCGCATCGCGGGCCTTCTCGATCCAGCCACACCGTTTCTCGAGGTCGGATTGACCGCGGCCCACGGAATGTATGGCAACGAAGCGCCGGCTGCAGGCCTGATTACCGGCATCGGCCGCGTCTCGGGGCGCGATTGCATGATCGTCTGCAACGATGCGACCGTCAAAGGCGGCACCTACTTTCCACTGACGGTGAAGAAGCATCTGCGAGCGCAGGAAATTGCCGCCCAGAACAACCTGCCCTGCATTTATTTGGTTGATTCCGGCGGCGCGAATCTGCCGAACCAGGACGAGGTGTTCCCGGATCGCGATCATTTCGGCCGGATATTCTACAATCAGGCAAATATGTCGGCAGCGGGAATTCCCCAGATTGCCGTGGTCATGGGCTCGTGTACGGCGGGTGGCGCCTATGTGCCTGCCATGTCCGATGAGGCGATCATCGTCGAAGGCCAAGGGACGATCTTTCTTGCCGGTCCTCCATTGGTCAAGGCCGCGACCGGCGAAGTTGTTTCGGCGGAGGATCTCGGCGGTGGCGATGTGCACACAAGGCTCTCCGGCGTTGCCGACCATCTTGCTCGTGACGATGCCCACGCACTGGCCTTGGCGAGGCGCGCTGTCGCCAACCTCAATCGCTGCAAGGTTCGCGGCATCGAGCGGCAACCGGTCGAAGCGCCGCTGTTTGATCCGGCCGAAATTGCCGGTATCGTCCCCGCCGATCTGCGCGTGCCCTACGACGTGCGCGAAGTCATTGCTCGTGTCGTTGACGGCTCCCGCTTCGATGAGTTCAAGTCACGCTATGGGACGACGTTGGTCTGCGGCTTTGCCCATATCCACGGTATTCCCGTTGGCGTTGTCGCCAATAACGGTGTGTTGTTCTCGGAGTCGGCTCTGAAGGGTGCCCATTTCGTTGAGCTCTGCTCGCAGCGCAGGATACCGCTCGTCTTCCTGCAGAACATCACCGGATTCATGGTTGGCCGCAAATACGAGACGGAAGGCATCGCGAAGAATGGTGCCAAGCTCGTTACCGCGGTCGCAACGACTGGTGTGCCGAAGGTGACGATGCTGGTTGGCGGTTCCTTTGGTGCGGGCAACTACGGCATGGCGGGGCGCGCCTTCTCGCCGCGCTTTGTCTGGACATGGCCGAACAGCCGCATCTCGGTCATGGGTGGAGAGCAGGCGGCCGGTGTCCTTGCGACCGTGCGGGGAGAAGCGCTTTCCCGCGCCGGCACCCCCTGGACGCCGGAGGAGGAGGCTACTTTCAAGCAGCCCGTGCTCGATCTCTTCGAACGGCAGAGCCATCCGCTGTATGCGTCGGCGCGCCTTTGGGATGATGGGGTGATCGATCCAGCCAAGAGCCGCGATGTGCTCGGTCTCTCGCTGTCTGCGGCGCTGAATGCACCGATTGAAGCGACGCGCTTCGGCCTATTCCGGATGTGAGGTAGCGATGTTCCAGAAAATTCTCATCGCAAACCGTGGCGAGATTGCTTGTCGGGTGATTCGAACTGCCAGGCGCATGGGGATTGCCACAGTGGCGGTCTATTCGGATGCCGATGTCGGGGCGCTGCATGTCGAGATGGCCGATGAGGCCGTCCGCTTAGGCTCCGCCAGCGCACAGGAAAGCTATCTCTCGATCGAACGGATCTTGGCTGCGGCGGAACGGACCGGCGCTGAAGCCATTCATCCCGGTTACGGGTTTTTGTCCGAGAATGCCGATTTTGCAGCAGCCGTCGAGGCCGCGGGCATCGTCTTCATTGGACCGCAGGCCTCTTCCATTCGCGCCATGGGATTGAAGGATGCGGCAAAGGCGTTGATGGACCAATCCGGGGTCCCGGTTGTCCCGGGCTATCATGGCGAGGAACAGAACGACGGGTTTCTGGCCGATCAGGCGACCTTGATCGGCTACCCTGTCCTTATCAAGGCCCGCGCCGGCGGCGGTGGCAAGGGAATGCGGCGGGTCGACAGCGAAGAGGATTTTCCAGAGGCGCTCGCGGCCGCACGACGGGAGGCAATGGCCGCCTTCGGTGATGATGCCGTGTTGATAGAGCGGTGCCTTATTCGACCCCGCCACATCGAAGTTCAGATCTTCGGGGATCGGCATGGCAACGTCGTTCATCTTTTCGAGCGCGATTGCTCGCTCCAGCGCCGCCATCAGAAGGTGATCGAGGAGGCGCCAGCGCCTGGTATGACGCCAGAGATGCGCCGTGCCATGGGCGAGGCGGCCGTGCGCGCGGCGCGTGCCATCTCCTATCGTGGTGCCGGCACCGTGGAGTTCATCGCGGATGTGTCAAACGGCCTCTGGCCGGATCGCTTCTATTTCATGGAGATGAATACCCGCCTTCAGGTCGAGCATGCCGTCACTGAGGCAATCACCGGGGTCGATCTGGTCGAGTGGCAATTCCGCGTGGCGGCTGGTGAAGCCCTGCCGAAGAAGCAGTCGGAGCTGGAAATCTACGGCTGGGCCTTCGAGGCGCGAATTTATGCCGAGGATGTGGCCAAGGGTTTCCTGCCCGCGACGGGAACGATCAGGCGTCTAGATTTTCCTGACGTTACGGCGCGGATCGATGCCGGGATCCGTCCCGGCGACACGGTCTCCGCTCATTACGATCCTCTGATCGCCAAGATGGTCGTGCACGGGCCAAGTCGGAGTGTCGCGCTGTTGCGACTGACCAGAGCCTTGCAGAGCTCGCATGTCGTCGGCGTCACCACCAATCTCGACTTTCTCGCCAGACTGAGCGCACAGGAGGAATTTACCGCTGGCCATCCGGATACCGGGCTGATCGATCGCAACCTTCGATCGCTGACCGCTATCGAGCCGCCGGTGGACACCGTCGTTGCGCTTGCCGCCGTCCTGTCGTTGGGCGCGCTTCCGCAATCATCGGATGGCGACCCATGGCTGACGCTGGGGCATTGGCAGCTTTGGAGCGAAATGCAGCGTATCGTGGTGCTAACCTACCAGGGCGGGCATTCAACGCTGCGGGTTGCCGCGAAGGGATTCGATTTCTTTGCGGTGCACGATGGCCGGCGAGTCATTCCCGTGAAGATCGTCAGCCGGCAGGATGACGGATGCAGGGCGGAGGTCGATGGCCGGCAGGTGCAGGTCAAGGCGAGTGTGGCGGCGCATCATCTGGTTGTCAGCGTGGATCATAGAACGCATGTGTTTCATCTCGGCAACCCGCTCGATTTCAATGCGACGGATGTGGCTGACGGCAACAGGCTGATCGCGCCGATGCCGGGCTTTATCAAGATCGTGCGTACGAGTTCGGGGTCGGAAGTCTCCGAGGGTGACGCGCTTGTGGTCATGGAGGCCATGAAGATGGAACTCACGCTTGTCGCAGCCCGCGATGGAACGGTGGAAGCCGTCGAGGTGAGTGAAGGGCAGCAGGTCGACGAAGGCGCGGTACTTCTGACCCTGCGGGTAGAGGAGACGTGATTGTGCAGGCCGGAGAATCTTCATTGCTGCCGCGGGACGTGTCGATCGTCGAGATGGCGCCTCGCGATGGTCTCCAGAACGAGAAGGATCTGATCCCGACGGCGACGAAGATCGCCCTGATCGACATGATCTCGGAATGTGGTTTCGAGCGGATCGAGGCGACGAGCTTTGTCAGCCCGAAGTGGGTGCCGCAGCTTTCTGATGCCGCCGAGGTGATGGCCGGTATCAAGCGCAGACCGGGGGTCCGCTACGCCGTTTTGACGCCGAATATGAAAGGCTTCGAGGCTGCAATGGCGGCGGGCGCGGACGAAGTCGCGATCTTCGCGTCTGCCTCAGAAAGCTTCTCCCAGCAGAATATCAACTGCTCCATCGCCGAGAGCATCGAACGTTTCAAGCCGGTTGCCGAAGCAAGCCTTGCGCGCGGCGTCCCTATGCGCGGCTACGTCAGCTGCGTGGTCGAATGTCCCTATGAGGGGGCCGTTTCGCCCGATGCGGCGGCGCGGGTCGTCGAGAGCCTGCATGCATTGGGTTGCTACGAGATCAGCCTCGGCGATACCATCGGCCGAGGACGCCCTGACGAGGTCGACCAGATGCTGGTGACGGTCCTTTCCTTTGCACCGGCGACGATGCTTGCCGGTCATTTCCACGACACCGACGGCTGGGCCCTCGAAAACATCGACGTTTCGTTAAAGCACGGGCTGCGGGTTTTCGATGCGTCGGTCGGCGGATTGGGCGGCTGCCCTTATGCGCCGGGGGCCAAGGGCAACGTCGATACTTTGGCTGTCGCGCAGTTCCTTGCCCGTAAGGGCTACCGGACCGGGCTCTCGGCGGAGAAGCTGGAACGGGCCGCCCGTTTTGCGCAGGGCCTCAGGAGCGAAGGATAATGCCGGAAACGCTGATGATCTCGATCGACGAACGCGGTGTCGCGCGGCTTACGCTTGCCCGCAAAGACAAGCACAATGCAATGTCCGCCGAGATGATCGACGAGTTGACCGAGGCCGCAAGCGCACTTGGGTCGGATAAGAGGGTTCGCGCCATCGTGCTTGCCGGGGCCGGCAAGAGCTTCTGTGCAGGGGGCGATCTGGAGTGGATGAAAGCGCAGTTCCAGGCGAGCCGGGCGGAGAGAATTGCGGAAGCGCGACGACTGGCTATGATGTTCAAGGCGTTGAACGAGCTGCCGAAGCCGCTTATCGGTTGCGTCCACGGGAGCGCTTTCGGCGGCGGTCTCGGGTTGATCAGCGTCTGCGATACCGTGATTGCCTCGGAGGCAGCGCGTTTCGGCCTGACGGAAGTCCGGCTTGGGCTAATACCGGCAACGATCAGCCCTTATGTCGTAGCGCGGATCGGCAGTTCTGCAGCGCGGTCCCTATTCGTCTCCGGTCGAACGTTTAACGCTGCCCATGCCAAGTCGATCGGTCTGGTCGCTTCCATTGTCGCTCCCGCCGATCTCGATCGCGCCGTCGACAGGGAGGTCGACGAATTCATTGCGGCCTCGCCGCAGGCTGCAGCACGCGCCAAGGCCCTGGTGCGTTCTCTCGCCTCGCCCATCACGGACGAGATCGTCGAGAGCGTGATTTCTCAGCTCGCGGACAGCTGGGAGACGGACGAGGCACAGGCCGGCATTTCCGCTTTCTTCGAAAGGCGGCGTTCGAATTCATAGCGGGCAGGTTCGACTGCAACGGAAGAACTTGGCGTCAAGTTGAGAGTTGCTCGTCCAATTCGGATTTCCGTGCCCTGTGTGAGCGCCATTTCGCTCCTCACCTCATGTTGAAGGTCGAGTATTCGCGACAATGCAGCTGATGCAAGCCGACAGCTACAGCCTTGGACTTCTGCGCTTGGCCAAGTAAAGTCGACTTAAAACAGACAGTGACAATCGATGGCAGCGAAGACCACCCTGAATGCGAAGAACCTGGAAGCACTCGGCGCGCAGCGGCTTGCAGAGCTTCTGATCGAAATCAGCACTGGCAGTGCAGCGCACAAGCGACGGCTGCGGATCGAACTCGCCGGAAAGCAGAGCAGCGCTGAAGTTGCAAGGGAAGTAACAAAGCGGCTTTCATCGATCGAGCGCTCCCGCTCCGTGATCAACTGGCGCCGGGTGAAGGCCTTGAAGAGGGATCTGGAGACGCAGCGGCACGTGATCGTTGATACGATCGCCAGCAGCGATCCGGACGAGGCGCTGGAGGTGATGTGGCGCTTCATGGGCTTGGCGCGTTCGATTTTCGAGCGATGCGACGATGGCAACGGCACAATCATGGATGTCTTTTATCAAACCTGCGTCGATCTGGGCACGATAGCGAAGGCGGCAAAACCGGAGCCGCGCCTGCTCGCGGAACAAGCCTTTCGCGCGTTGCAGGGCAATGACTACGGCCAGTATGATCGTCTGATCGAGGCTCTGTCGCCAGCGCTGGGTGCGGAAGGCCTCGATCGGCTGAAGTCGTTGTTCGACGATTGGGCAAAAGCGCCGGTCGATACGCCGGCTGAGGCAGCCCGTGTCGTGATCGGTTGGGGAAGCAGTGGTGCAGTTTACGAAGACGAAATCAATCTCCGCCATCGCGACAGAACCATCAGGTCAGCATTGGAGCAGATCGCCGATGCCCAGGGTGATGTTGATGCCTTCATCGCGCAGCAGGGCGAGCAGGCGAGATCCGTGCCAATGATTGCGGCAGAAATTGCCCAGCGTCTGCTGAAGGCGAACAGGGCCGGAGAGGCATGGGATGCCATCAATCGCGTTGAGATGAAGGGCAGACCATCCCCGTTCGAGTGGGAAGAGGCCCGCCTCGATGTGCTTGAAGCTCTCAGCCGGAGGGACGAAGCGCAGGCCTTTCGCTGGCAGTGCTTCGAACAATCGCTGAACGAGCGGCACCTGCGAGCTTTTCTGAAGCGCCTACCGGATTTCGATGATCTCGAAGCAGAAGAGAACGCCTTGAACTATGTGAGCCGGTTCCAGGATGTCCACCAAGCACTCGCCTTCCTGGTGTCATGGCCGGCGCTCGACAAGGCTGCGACGCTCGTTCGCACGCGTGCAGCCGAACTTGATGGCGATCACTACGAACTGTTGACACCGGCCTCCGAGCATCTGCAGGAGAAGTATCCGTTGGCAGCGACCATCGCCCTGCGGGTTATGATCGACTTTACGCTCGATCGAGCGAAATCCAGTCGCTATCGCTTTGCCGCGCGACACCTCTTTGAATGTGAGCGACTGTCGACGAAGATTAGCGACTTCGACACTTTTACGTCACATCCCGGCTATCTTGCAGAGTTGAGGGGCAAGCACGCGAAGAAGACCGGATTCTGGACGGCCGCAGCACCGTGAGGAAGGATCATCTGCATCTGCATCTCCACGGGCCAAGGCGCGCCCTCTTAGATTTCTGATCATCGCCATATGATCTCCCACCGCTGTTGATGATCCTGCGCAGACGCCCCCTGGAGGTGAGCCAAGGACTATCCGGGCGCATCAAAGCTTTGGCGAAAGCCCGAGCTCCCTTCGCGCCACGAGCGCGGGTAGTCTTGTTCACCGTGAACTATTCCAATGTTGTAGCAGCGGCCATTCAGCGCGCTGATGGAGGCGGCAGAAATCCGGAACGCAAGTCAGAAAATCCAAATCTCCCAGATCCCGATGCGTATGTAATAGGGAAGCGCGCGCTACTTATTATCGAGCCGCTAGCCTTTGTAGAATGCGAGATGGCTGCTTCGCATAATGAGTGATGGTATCCAGAGCGGCCAAAGAGAGGGATCCCCTTTTCTCGGCAAAATCCCAGGTAACGAAGCACGCCAGAATAAACGCAGCGATGACGTATCTCATGGTATTCTTATATGCTGAGGTGCTTAAAGCAATGTAAATCACAGCCTCGTCGACCCGCTCGTCGGGCATGAGGCGTCGCTGAGAGCCAAATATGCACGAAAAAGGAGGATAGAAATGCGAATGATGCTCAAAGTTTCGCTTCCCGTTGACAAGGGAAACGCAGCAATCAAAGACGGCAGCCTCGTCACCAAGATTCAATCCATCCTTGCTGATCTCAAACCCGAAGCGGCCTACTTCACGGAATTTGACGGGAAAAGAACGGGCCTTATTTTCTTCGACATGACGGACACCTCGGAGATACCGGCCGTTGCTGAGCCATGGTTCCTTGCGTTTGATGCCAGTGTTGAGATCAAGGCGGTCATGAACCGCGATGACCTGGCGAAGTCCCGGCCCGGGATCGAGAGGGCAGTCGAGAGCTTCGGCTGAATCATATAGCAGCGGCTTGCGTAGCGCCCAACAACCTCGGAAGCGCCGCCAGCGTGGCCCTGTTTGGTCGGCTTTAACATGTGCGCTCAATGAGTTGAAAAAACGCATTCTCTTAACACGTCTGAGCCTCGACGCTTGTGTTCTTGCGCGGTCAAAACGGTTGGCAAGATAATCAGAAATACTGCAATCAACCGAAGTTTCATATCGCCTCTCGACGCGCAAAAGTGGAACGGCCGGACGCGACCGATACCAGACCTCAGCGTCCAGTGCGCGAGTTTGTCGCTTGAGCCTCAACATTCGGTTGCGATTGAGGCCTTGGCTTTGTCGGATGCAAGTGGCGAGTTCCATGGCGCTTCGGGCCGATAGCTGCCGATCCCTCGGCAGCTTCGCGCCAGAAGCAGCCGTATAAATCGTTGAGCAAATCAATTGGAACAACTGTTTACACCGTGATGCGATGGTGGACTACGATACGGCGCGCGGCGGCCTCAAGGATTCGAGTCGAGCGGGGCATTAAGCCCAGCTCTTGATTGTATTCTCGACAGACTTCGCGTAAAAGCTTTAGGTGTGCAATCACGATGGAACCGCTACGATGGATGCGATTCACACTGAAGGCTTCGACGCTGCTTTGACCCTGACCGATCACATTGAGCACCTG
>NZ_FOCV01000071.1 GCF_900110205.1 Rhizobium tibeticum
CTCATGTCTTGAGGCACAGCGCTGCCATGGAACTGCTACAGGCGGGCGTGGATTGCTCAGTTATCGCCCTATGGCTCGGCCATGAGACGGTCGAAACCACGCTGACCTATCTTCACGCGCATCTTGAACTGAAGGAAACCGCGCTCGCAAAGCTGAAGCCGTACGAACGCGCCAAGGCCGAACGATTCCGACCGAACGACCGGCTTCTGGAATTCCTGAGCGCCCTCTAAACATGAGACTATGCCGAGTGCCCACAACAAATCTCCGGCGGAAAGGACGAGAGAAGCGCGTTCCAACTGGTATGTTGGAAGAAGTGCTCGGCATAGTTCGACGGTCGGCATAAACGCCGAAGCTCAACGACGTCGATCCCGCAGGCCTGGCTGGCCGACGTCCTCGCCCACATCGCCGATACGCCGCAGAACCGGCTTCATGAACTGCTGCCGTGGAATTGGCAGCCCCGCCAGATCCTTATGGCCTCGGCCGCGTGAACAGCGCGCGGAACAGTTGGTGCATGCTCATAGCGTCAGACCATCGCTTCGTATTCGAACTTGGTGGACTCAACAAAATTGCTTGCGGCCTCATACGCGTCCTTCCCAATGTCAGAGATCGCGAGCGCATAGCCGATCCTGTCGATGTCCCGCGTGACCACAGGGGCGACTCCGGGCGTTTGTATATAGATTTCAGACCGCAGGATCGCGTCCGGGCGGGGTTCGGGAAACGTGACCCTCATCACGCGCCCAGGCTGCGGCGTGTAGAACCGAATCGCCGCTCCGCTGCCAGTACTGTGCATGCTCTCCAACGCTTCGGCCGCCCTTACGACTTTTTCGTCTACAGACCCACGCTCTCGCACACCCCATTCGATCAAGAGGTTGTGGACGTCGATGCCTGTCGAGTGACGAATGAGCTGAGGAATAAATCCACCCGGCAGACGGTTCTGAGATTCGACTATTTTGATTGACTCGCCGTTGATGCGTATTTCCGTCCAGCATGGCCCGTCTTCGATCCCAAGCGTCGATAATGCACGACTGAGGGTCGCAGCGATTGCGCTTCTTTGCGCTTGCGTCACTTCGCCAGGCACATACTGCCCAATTGAAACCCAACTACCATGACCTATCGCCGGATCGTGGAATATTCGGACGATTCCAATGATTAGAAGTCTGCCGGTAAATGAAAACGTAAGAATTCCAAAATGCGTACCCTCTATGAACTTCTCTGCCAGAATTGCTTGCCCTTTACCCTGCCAATGTTCGTCCCAATAGCGCTTCGCGTCGTGAAGATTCTCTATCTTCTTCACCAAATAACTTCCAACCGAGTTTGTCGGCTTAACTATAATCGGATATTCTACTCTGTCAGCAAATGCGGCAATGCCGTCAAGTGAATGCACGCGTTCGAATTCTACGGCATCGGACTTCTCGGATTGGAGGGCAGTCCTCATCAAGGATTTGTCCTTTAGCTGCGCGGTTGCCTCCGCACTTGCGCACTCCAATCCCAAGGCTGCTGCAATCGTGGCGCCAACGATAAGTGCGTCATCGGACATCAGGAGTGCGCCATGGAAGGGATCTTCGCGGTGGATTGCAGCAATCATGTCCGGAAGTGACGGGTCCGCATATTCCATCAAAAGAAGGCGCTCTGGCCTGTTAGTTGCATAGTTGTCGTAACAGTAGGCTCTGTCCACCACTGTAAAGCGAGCTAAACTTCTTTTTTCAGAGGCGAGAAGCCATTCGGCAGCGCCAAAAACGACAAGATGTTTGGAAACGCTCATAGTCGATTCCCCCATAGTTTCCTCCTGCGCTCGCCGACAAATCGGCACGCACTAAACACTGTGAATACGATTGACGCAAAGACGATGATAAAACGCGGGAAGGCTTCGCCAATCCCATAAAGGACAGAGCCCAATGCTGTGCCACCGCTATAGACATAGAAGTAGATGCTAACCAATTTACCCCGCGATTGTTCATCCGCCTCAAGCTGCACCAAAACGAGCGCAAGTGTTGCGTTCATCGCTAGTGTCAGCCCAAAGGCGAACATTATGAGTGTCAGGATGGCATTCGACTCCGCCCAGATCATCGCGATGGCAGACACACTGAGACCAAGAGCGGCGGGACCGTTGATCCGACTTGCGTTGGAGGGCGAAATCCACCCGAGAAGTATGAGGCTGGAGAAGAGACCGCCGAAGGTAAAGGCAGAGGTCAATGTGGCGATGAGCGCAAGATCGGCCGTTCCACGAAGAGATGCGACGATACCGGGAAGCAACTCACCTATGGGTCTGAAGAGCATGCAAACGATTGCAAGCGACGCGAGCGTCCCAACGATGGGCGCAGTCACTTGAGGGGACCAAGCACGTCGCTGGCCTCCGACACTGCCTCTCTTGACACCCACGGCGGATTGGAAATTCTGTGATATTTTTGAGATTACCGCAGTGTAAATGAGCAGCACGATCCCGTTGAGTAAAAATATTATCCATGGACCGATAGCTTCTATCAGAATATATACTGATACTGGCGCAATAAAGACCGCAATGGAGTAAGACACGCTGTTGATGGCAATCGCCTTCGGTAGCAACTCTCTGCCTACCATCATTGGCGTAAGCGAGAATGCGGCCGGCGTCAAAAATGCTATAAGGGTCCCGTTTAGGCACCACAGGATAATCGCCGGGGTCGGTCCCAAAGCGGATGCAGCAACGGTTGATAGCAAAAATGCGACAACGGCAAGACATCGCTGGACGCCAATGACGATGTGAAACCGGTTCGTCTTGTCGGCCACGATTCCGGCTATGTAGCCCAACCAAATGGTAGGGGCCATTTCTCCAATTGGAACGAAAGAAAGCATACCCATTGAGTGCGATGATTCCCAAACAATCCAGAGCAATGCGAACCGTTGCGACCAACTGCTCACAAGTTGAAAGAAGTTCGCACACACATACAGTCGGAAGCTGCCAACTCGCAGTGGCGACAGGACAGTGCGCAACCACTCAGCTTGCGCTATCCGGCCGATACTAGCCATCGAGCCCGGACGCGCCGCTGACCGTTCTGTCGTTACGGCAAACATGACGAAAAAGGCTCACGGCAAACCACGCGTTGTCATCGTGAAATTCTTCAACCAACTTGAATTTTGCAAGTTCCAAAAGTTGCTCAAGGTACCCCATCGGGAACTTCCTCTCGATTTCGGTGAGAATACGCTCTCCGGCCTTCACCGAAACCGTGAGCTTGAGTTTTGGTAATGTGAACGTCGTGTCTCTTAAGGCCACGAGATGGGACTTCATCGTGAACCCCTCGGGATAGTAGGCAGCTTCGTGGCGAAAAGCGGAGATATCGATGTTTCCAGCGTATTGATTATTAAGGTTCGACAGCACGTTCAGGTTTGTCTTCGCAGCCACCCCGTTCTTGTCGTTATATGCTGCAGTCAGTAATGCGGGGTCCTTATCGAGATCATGCCCGATCAAGATGTAGTCGCCATCACGCATCCCGGTTCGGCACATGTTCATGAACCGAAGAATTTCATCGTCGGTCATGTTGCCGATGTTGCTGCCGAGGAAGAAAAAAAGGCTGGGCTCCACGCGATGAGCATGCATAGGAATGGTTGCCGCATAGTCACCAACAAGCTTCACCGTGTTCAAAGTCGGCAACCTCTGACTCAGCCGTTGGCTTGCTTCTTCTACAATGAGGCCATTTATGTCAATCATATTGAGCAGCGGGTACCGCATCGTGGAGATCGAGGTACGCAAGAACATTTCGGTTTTCTCGCAATTCCCACATCCGAGATCGACGAAAGTCTCAACACGACATGCTTTCAGTATTTGCTCAGATTGCCTTTCGAGAATCTCTTTCTCGGTACGATACAGGTAGTATTCTGGTTGCTTGCATTGCTCCTCAAACAGACGCGACCCATGGTCGTCATAGTAGTAACGGCACGGAATTGATTTTGTCGCATTCGACAGACCGTCCAATAGATCCTGACTCATTGATGTGCCTCGCATGATCCAACCTACTCATTTCTGCTTCAGTTCCTTATCCCGGAAGCAGATAATTGCTGATACGTTTTGCTAACCAACCGAACGCATGCGGCAGAGCTGTAGTTCACCGTACTTCTGTTGGCGACATGATGAGCAAAATGTTCTAGGATACCTACGTATTCGTGATAGAGAGAGGATTTGAACTTTGGGAACCCGTTGAGAAGATCTACTTCTCGTGAAGTTCCATCTGAGTTTGACAGCACAATTCGCTTGTCTTCCCCGTTGGGATAAGCCCAATCCAAATAAATATGAACCGGCAGTCCAGTTTGGCTGCGCAATTCAATTGTGGCGGCTATATCAATACCGCAATCATCGAACTCGGCGGAGGCTGCGAAGAGATCGATGTCGCCTACGATATGCATCGCTAGATCGAAAGCGTTCGGGCCGTTGTCAGCAATGCAGCCACCTCCGCACGCAGCGGGGTCAAGGTACCAACTGTCATTTCCTGCGTGCTGCCGAATATCCTCCTTGTAGTAGATCGAAACGGCTGCGATGCCTCCATTGTCGGTTGTCCGAAGGCTCCCGACATCTTTGACGTGTCGGTTGTATCGACGATGAAAAGCAGTGAAGAGAATTCGTTGGTGTCGCACAGCCAGGGAGATAAGCCGTCTGGATTCAAGCTCGCCCATAACTAGCGGCTTTTCGCAGCAAACGTGCTTGCTCGCAGCGAGGGCGAGCTTGCATGCATCGAAATGAAGATTGTTCGGAAGATTCACTATGACGGCGTCAACGCATTCTGCTCGCATCAAGGCTGTGTAGTCCGCGAACTGTTCGACCTCATGCCGCCGACCAAACCCGTCCAGCTTGGCTTCCGAACTATCGCAGACAGCAGTTAGTCTCAGAGAGTTCGATCTAGTTAATGCAGCGAGGTAGTAGTGAGAAATCACTCCTAGGCCTGCAATGCCAACACGGATCATTGTCCGATCTCCGCTAGAGAAACAGCTCCTAACGTTGACGCATGCCAATTGAGGGCGGCGACCGTCGGAGCCGGAAGGGGAATACCGTGGACGCCTCGTTCGAGTGCAATTTTCGCGTCGGAATGTCCTGGATAGGTGAGTGCCTCATGCCCCTCAAAGACAGGTTCTCCCAATAAGGAGGAGAGAAACCTCTCCATTCGCTCGGCAAATATGGAGCCCTCGAGAAATGCACTCACATCGAGCGCAAACAGGAAGTGTCCAATGCTGTTTTGCTCATCCTCGAACCCCAAGGAGACACTCGCCCCCGAGAGTACACCAGAGAGCACTTCCACCAAAAGCGAGAGTCCAAGCCCCTTGTGGCCACCCGTAGATCGTTGCCATCCACCCAACGCAACCAGGAATCCAGAACCTTCCAAATATGAGTGGGGATCAGTCACGGGTTGACCGCTCTGATTGACCATCCAACCCACTGGAACCTCTTCTCCGAGGTCCTTTGCGAGTTTGATTTTTCCGCTGGCGACTACCGTCGTGCTCATATCAAGTACGAAAGATGGCAAGTCCCCAGCGGGTGACGCAAATCCCAAAGGATTGGTGCCGATGATTGCTCGGCGTGAACCCTGTGCGTACCCGACAGGACGATTTCCCAAGTTCGTCAGTGCCAACCCGATCATTCCCGATTGGGCTGCCATGCGCGCGAAGTATCCGGCTGCCCCGAAATGACTACTGTTCATAACTGTCACGGCCCCGACGCTATGTTCGGCAGCAAGTTCGATGGCCGCTTCCATCGCGCCTTTGGCTGCGAGAAGTCCAAGCATGCCTGACGCATCGAACGTCGAAATTGCGCCTTTCTTCCTCACCCTTCGGAGCGTGGATGATGGAAGAATGGATCTATCACTTAACGCTTTCACGTAGATCGGGAGAAGATTACAGACCCCATGCGAATCCAAGCCGTGAAGGTCAGCATAAAGTAATACGTCGGCGGCGGCGGCGGCTTGCTCAGACGAGAACCCATATCTCAGGAAGGTCACTTCAGTTAGCCTTCTGAGAGACTCGGCATCGATTCTAATCACGTTTGACATGCTGCAGCCCCAGTCACTTCGTATGATGCAATAAACAAGAGCGCTGCAACTTGATCCGCGAACTGGTCGAGATCGGCGAAGTCAATATGTTCGGATGAGGTGTGTGCCCCGTTCGTTGACAGCGAACCGGGTCCCCACATAATTGAATATCCTCGCCCTTGACCCCACATTGCATCGCACGTGAAAGTCTCGGCATCGTCGGCGTGACGTTTTATTCCTGCGTCAGCGAGTTTTCTTTCCCAGTCTGCGTTACGATTGGTGAGGACTGGCAATCCGCTCTTGAGCCAGCGAACGGTGAGAATCTGATCAAGTCGCATTGCCGTACGAGTGAAGACATCAATGCCGCCGAAAATATCTACGAAGCGGAAACCCGCGGTTTCAATCGCGCTAGTTACTGCGGACTTCACAAGCTCGCCTGATCGTGTCGTGCGATACGAGAAGTTGAACTGCGCTCTGCCGGTTCCGTACACCCGGTTATGCATGTCACCTGTAGCAACACCGGCGAGTGTCATGCGCACATCAGTCCGAGAGCAAATCGGCCCCATTTGTCTCGCCAGTTCTGCGCATAAGTAAGAGAGAATCAGACTCGCATTGTCTCCTCGGTGGGGTGCGTCGTCGGTGGCTCCTTTTCCGTCGACAAATAATTCCAGGGTCATCGAACATGTCGAGGAGTCAAAATACGCGCCGCCAGATGGAATAGCGAAAATGTTCAGCGAGCCGTGATAGCCCAACTCCATCAGTTGCTTGGTGCCATAGACGCCCATGGCGCCTCCCTCTTCGCCGGCAACACATTGGATAAGCAGGCGAGGGCGACGTTTCTCTGGTGGGTGGTTGGCTGCCCAGCGTTCGATTCCTTCCAGGATTGCTACGCCAGGCCCCTTGTTGTCTGCAGCACCCCGCCCATGGATACCGCCTCGGAGGTTTCTCACGGGGAAAAAAGGGCCGACCGTATCCATATGAAAATTGAACATTACGTCCGCGCAGCCATGGATGTCCTGTGATCCCAACACAATCGAGGCTTGGTGGGCGAAGAACTCTGGCCCCATTTCTTCCGCTCTACGCTTCACCGAAACGGGGGCTTCACAGTCCAGTGTTGGCACATGCCGATACAGCGTTGTGAACCCAATTCTCTGAGCTGCCGCAGCGTACAAATCCAGAGCTCGAGGAAGATCGCAGCATCTGCCTGACTCCATCGGCGTGACCGTATCCACCGAGATGAGTTCGCTCAGCAAATCTTTATGATGCTGACTAAACATGCTGCGTGATGCCATGCCAGACATCCCGAACTAGGTCGCCAGCGCTTACGGCACATTCCGTATAAAGGCCTATGCGTCGATCGTTCTCTGGGTCTGCTCTACCGGCGTGCGGGAGCACTGCTAGATGGGGTTCGATAGAGAAAACTCCTCTGTATCCGCTTGAGAAAAGTAGCGCCAAACATGCCGCGACGCCGGCATGTCCACAGCCAGCGCGACAATAAGTGACTTCGCCTCCAGACTTCATACCATCCTTAATGTGGACGTGATCGACGAAGTCGACGATGGGCCGTAAGAACGCGAGGGCATCATATCCGTAGGCGAGCCCGTTACCCGTATCAAATAGCAAACGCAGATTGGTGCTATCGACGAGCCGAAGCATCCGAAGAGTATCGGATGGCGATCTACCGGCAAAACCATCACAATTTTCGTGAAGAAGCATGATCCCGTGCTCCTTGGCGCGATTTACAAAAACGAACAACCGCTCGATAGCGCGCTCCTGCCAATCATGCGCCGAAAAAGTGCCACGCGAATACGACATGATCCGCACTGACTTGCAGCCCAATGCATGACAAATATCAGCAAGTCGGTCGATTTCGGCTAGTTCATCATCGAGTGGATACTCAACTGTTCTCGACCAGTTACCGATTCTCGAGTCGAGGCAGTCGACGACGAAATCCGCCTGTTTAATGCGGGCTATCAGGGCACTGACCTCAGATTTTCCCAATGCGTCAATCGGGGAGCCGTCGACGGACCTGAGTTCAATGTGCGAGAGGCCAATGGCTTTGTGAGTGGCAATCTGTACTGCGATCGACGACGCAGCTTCATCGGCAATTCCCGACATGGAGTAGGGTGACTTCATCTGCAGGCGTTTCCGAACTCAAGCACACCGTTGATCACATGGTTTACCTCGGCATCCGTCAGCTCCGGATACAGTGGCAAACAGACAGCCTGCTGGCTCATCTGAAGGGCCACAGGCAACGACGCTCCTTTCTCCACGAAGTGCGCGAAAGCCGGCTGGTGGGGCAGGGGTGCCTGGAACCCTGTTTGGGTTTCTATTTTGAGATCGAAAAGAAACTGCCGCAAACAACTGGCATCTGGATGCCGAACGACATATCGATACGGGACTCGCTCTGGTTCATTGCAATGCTGAAGGCCAACTCCGGCGACGGTGAAAGCCGCGTCGTATCGTTTTGCGATCGCCCGACGGCGCTCGATCCTCTCCACAAGAAATCCCATCTGTATCGCGAGGTAGGCAGCATTCACTTCGTCCATACGGCTATTGTGGCCGCTTACGTGGTGAACAAAACGCGTCTTTCCATCCTGCCCATGATTCCTGCGCATCCGGCAGAGACTGGCAACCTCTTCTCGGTCTGTGACAATCATCCCGCCATCGCCCAAGCCGCCAAGCGGCTTCGCCGGATAAAACGAGTACACGCCAATGTCACCGAGAGTTCCCAACGGGTGACCTCGAAGCTTTCCACCAAAACTGGTCGCGCTATCTTCAAGAATATGGATATGGTCCGGCAATCTCGATCGCAGCAGAGGAATGTCGCAAACACCACTATAAAGATGCACTGCGATGACGGCCTTGGTGCGTATCGATTGCGCTGCCACAACTGCGTCAACGTCAATTGACCAATCGTTCGCCTGGATATCGACAAAGATCGGTGTCGCGCCGGCCGCTACGATCGAATTTGCTGTGGATGAGTATGAATATGCGGGGGCAATAACCTCATCCCCTGGGCCAATGCCTAAGGCCTCGAGGGCTATTTGCATGCCCGCAGACGCAGAACCAACGGCCACCGTTTTAAGATCCTCAGACCCAGCAAACGATGCCACCTGCCTCTCAAAGAAGTCGACTGATGATTTCAAAATGAACTCACCCTTCTCGCAGTGAATGAGCAGAAGATCGGGCAAGGCGTTGGGCAGCAGAGCGGCCGTTCTTGCGTAATTGAAGAAGGAAACGTTCATCTGGATGAGTAGAACGTGGCAATGGCTTCAACCGTATATTCAATCTGAGCCTTTTGAATCTCGGGATGGATAGGAAGTGCGAGTGCCTTGGATGCAGCGGTTTCTGCGACAGGAAAGCAGCCGACGCGATACCCCAAGTCCGACATGGCAGGCTGCAAATGAAGAGGCATGGGATAATAGGTTTCTGTGACGATCCCCTGCGCAAGTAGAAACTTTGCCAGTTCATCCCTTTGTTCAACCTCGATCAAATAGACGTAGAAAACTTCCTCACCGCTCTTCACGTATGCGGTAAGACGAGGCAACTGAACGTCGGGCACTTGCCCGAGTAGTCGAGAGTAACGTGCCGCCACTTCTTGGCGACGCTCGATATTAGCTTGGAGTGTCCGTAACCTGTGAGAAAGTACGATCGCATGCCAGTCGTCCATACGGCTGCAAATGCCGCGTCTAACAGCAAGGCCTGACCCGTCCCGCCCGAGATCTCCCGTCTGACGCATCGCGACCGCCAGTTTAGGATCGTCCGTGATAATCGCTCCAGCGTCTCCTAATGCGCCCAATGTTTTTGTCGGGAAGAACGACAGTACGCCAGCTGATCCAAACCTGCCTGCGTGCACGCCATTCTGAGTCATCCCGATTGCTTCGGCACTATCTTCAACAATGAGAACTTGATGTCGCGTGGCAACCTCATTCAACGCCTGCATGTCGGCCATCTGACAGAAAAGATGGACGACCATGATTGCTTTCGTGTCCCGCGTAATTGCCGCCTCGACAGCAAGCAGGTTCAAGGCGTAAGTTGGGGCATCGATATCGACGAACACTGGAGTCGCGCCAACTTTTCGAATGCAGGACACGGAAGAAAAAAAGGAATAGCACGGAACAATAACTTCATCGCCCGGTCCGATGCCAAGCGAGCGAAGAACCAGCTCTAGGGCGTCCGAAGCATTGGACGTCGCAATTACATATTTTGCTCCGGTATAATCTGACAGTTCTTTCTCAAAGCGCTTGACCATAGGACCATTAACAAGAGTGTCCTGCTCAACCAGAAGTGCGAACTCACGTCTGAGATCGGGAGTAAGGCTCCGCATCTCCTGCGTATTGCTATAGAATGGCACTAGCATGCGGCCGCCCGTTTGAAACATTGCTATCAAGATATTCGAACGAACCAATCTGCTCGACGCTTTTTCGGGTCATTGCGAACTCAATTACACTCGCTATTTTCTTATGCGCCGGCAGCGACATGGCGCGTACGAGACTTTCGTCGCTCGGCCCTAACTCGGGGTGGAAATGATTGTATGCAAGCTCGATAGAACGCGTCAGCGGATCATCAAACATTGAAGTGGCAAACAACAGCTCGCTGCCTTTCCGCAACTGCAGACTAGATATGTTGTCGTCCGCACTGGCCGGGAACCACCCTTCGATTGTGACCCCGGTGCTCATTTCTATTGAGATGCTGCGTTGGCGAACTGGATGCGCGAGGCTAGAAAACACCGTGGAGTGCACGTTACCAGAGTGGCGAAGCACCACACGAGCAGAGCCCATTGATGCTATCCTTGAGCCGTTTGGCAAGATCATATCCGCTATTCTACATTCCTCGACATGCCCATCGCCTAATAAATGCAGTGCCAATGCAAGCTGATGGGGTAACTCCACCTCAGCAATATGTTCATCAACGTTTTTTTGACTACGGGCTATCCTAGATTTTGTTTGCACCAACACAGCTGAGATTGCGTCTCCGAGCTCCTTGCTTCGAAGGAAGGCTCTGATGCAAGCGGTCAGGGCGCTGCAAGGCCAATTTGAAACAACCAGAATTCGTGCGCCAAACTGCTCTTCCAACGAGAGCAGCTGATGGTATTCGTGCTCCGAAAGCGCAGCCGGCTTTTCCACCAAGATGGAGCGATAGCCTCTGTCGAGTACGGCCCTTACAGCAGCGGCTCTATCTTTTGGGGGAATGCAGATATGACAAACGGTTGGATGCTGCAGATTTACCGGAGGCAACACATCAGTTGCCCGATGTCCGTCTTTCTCTGCGAGATTTCTGCGATCGCTTGATAGATCGACCGCGAGAATGTCAACAGTGGTCGACAGCGACCCCGGTCGTGAAGCCCATAGTTTTTGGATGCATTGCTCGTGAAGGTCGCGGCCAGCATGTCCATAACCGACTATTACCGTAGCGACGGGAAGTCGGCCGCTGGTCGACCACGAGTGTATTGTATCTCGACTGTTCATGCTGCAGTTGCCGCCCGTTGCCAGTCGCCTAGATGAGGAATGCACCTTATTCAATGCGCTCCGAACAATCTGCAAACCGTCATCAAACTCGGATCTGCTAATCCTGAGCGGCGGCAGAATTTTAAGAACTTCGTCTTTTGGTCCGCAGGTTTCGATGATCAAACCGTCTTGGAAGCACGCCTCTTTGACCGCTGCACAATCTTGAGTGTTTGAAAAATCAAGACCAAGCAAAAGGCCTTTTCCCTTCGCGGACAGCCCATACTGCTCCGCTACGGTTTCAACGACCCCTCTTGCCAGCGTGGCTTTTTCCTTGACCTCCTTTGCAAAGCGATCATTAGACCAATATCGCTTAAGCGCAGCGGCGGCGGTTATAAAAGCGTGGTTGTTACCGCGGAATGTTCCGTTGTGCTCGCCTGGATTCCAAATGTCATATTGGGGCCGAATGAACGCGATAGACATCGGGAGGCCAAAACCCGAAATAGATTTCGCCATGATCACGATATCAGGAACAATACCGAGATCTTCAAAGGAAAAGAAATTTCCGGTTCGCCCGCACCCAGCCTGTATGTCGTCGACAATCGTGAGGGCGCCGATCTCATGGGCTAGTCGTTGCATTCTCTGAGCCCAGATCGGTGAGCACACATTGGCACCACCTTCGCCTTGGACTGTCTCAAATACAAATGCGGCCGGAGCATCGATCCCACTGGAAGAATCCAATAGGAGTTTTTCTATTTGACCCGCAGTGTCAACGGTGGGTCCAAAATAATCGCAGTAGGGTAGATGAGTAACTTGCGTTAGAAGGGGCTTTGACGATGCACGATGCGATGAATTCCCGGTCAACCCCATAGCACCCAATGAACGCCCGTGGAAGCCATTGGTAAAGGCGATCACATTCGTTCGACCGGTGAATTTTCGTGCGAGCTTTATCGCCGCTTCGACAGCATTAGCTCCAGTAGGCCCGGTAAATTGAACATGAAAATCCAGTTGACGGGGAACAAGGATCGCATCTCGCAGCGCCGTGAGAAAACCTGTCTTTGCTACGGAGTGCATATCCATTCTCATCGCAACTCCGTCGCTGAGTATGTATTCCATGAGCGACTCGCGAATTGGCTCGCAATTATGCCCGTAGTTAAGCGATCCACAGCCCGATAAGAAATCAGGATAGGGGCGGCCCAGCCGATCATACAGATAGGAACCTTTCGCCCGCCCGAATTCTACCGGATAAGCACCTCTGTATACGTCTGGAATATTTTTGCCGCTGAATATAACGGTCTCAGACAATTTGCTCCTCCTTATAAATTCCTGACGCAAATTCAACAAGCGGCGAATGTGGCTGACCTAAGCCAAGGGTAATCTTGACACGATGTACACTTTGCCGGGCTGGAAGTTCGTGAGGGGCTCGCCACGCCGCCAGTTTTCCACTTGAATCGAAGGAGCCGGGGACCCCATCTGCAGCACCATGTAGCCCTCCAAAGCTATTGCCAAAGGTTGCGCGACTTTATGCGCGAGCTTGTTTCCCTCGTAGAGAGGGGGCACACCGGTTCAAGGGAAGGAGAGCATCGCTCGTCTTGCGCGTCTGCACGCAGCCCTCACTCAGTGTTGCCGAACCTCAATGTGCAAAGGCCATGCCAGCGCGCTCAGCGCGCAGCAAGCGCATGATTATGCTTGAAAAGCCTCCAGAGTGCCCAAGATGGCCGGTTGTACTGAACCTGACATTTTTGCTGCCGCTGTCAGGTTTCGGACACGCATCACCCGCTTCGCCGCCAGAAAAGCGTGGCCATCCGCACCGTTCCCGAGGGCGTTGTTGCGTGGATCACCCGGCGACTGATATTGAGCGGTGGTTTTCAGTCTCCTGATCCGGATTTCGACGATGCCGCACACGTTCAATGGCATCGTAAACTTAACGGATGAAGGCCAGCGAAAGACGCCATCCGCAGCTATCTCTCATGCTCGGGCAATTTTCGCCCACAGGCTCATCGCCGCCGTGCGCAGTTCGCGATGGTGGCCGGAGGAGATGTCGTGGCGCGGGATTTGAAATAGGTTGGCGATCGGATCATGGATGGAGACGAAGCGTTGTAGATGTCGCTGTGACTTGAAGCGCTTCATGATCCGCTCTCGCCGCCGGACTGGTTGGTGAGAATTCTCCGCCCGATTATTCAACCCTTTGTGGGAGCGATGCTCTACACCCGGCATGATCTCTCGCTTTGCTGCGCCGTAGGACTGCAGC
>NZ_FOCV01000015.1 GCF_900110205.1 Rhizobium tibeticum
ACATTCGCGAGCTCGACGCCTGTGCCATCCGGCTTCACGCGGATCTTCACGTTGTAGTCAACCACCCGCTTCACGGGGACGAGAATTTTCATGGGAACCCCTTTTTTGTATTTCCTGTTGCCTCGGGAACTGGTCCTAAGCGCATAACGCCCAGAAGGCGAAGAGCGGTGTGTTTAAGGATCGCATGGCGTGTTTGATGTTCGGGCGATTGTAGAAGGTTCCTCCTTTTCCCGGTGCAAACCAGGCACTGTCCCCCTGTCGGAACTCGCCGTCGGATAAAACGAGATATGTTTCTTCCGGAGCGTGATCGTGGTCCGGATAGCGCACGCCCGGCGCCATCAGAGTGACGCCCAGCCACACGTCGTCGCGGTCCTCCAGCCCGCCGGGGCCGACGATCATTGCGTTGGCGTGGCCATCGACGAAGTTCTCACTCGCATTGCCGTCGTATTTGCTGCGGCGCCTCCATTCAAGGCGCGGCTCGAAGGACTTAAAGCGTCCAAGCATCCGCTGCAGCAAAGGGTCGTCGACCTTCAGAGCCAATGCCTCGGGTAGCCATTCGCAGACGGGCAGCCGGCTGCCGGTCCCGGGCCTCTCAACGCCCTCGCGCTGCAGTAGACCGAAGATTTCGAGGATCGAGCGGCGACCGTCGGGGTCCTCGACCTGCCTGTCGAAGGCCGCGAAGGCCGCATCGATGAAAAGCTGAAGGTGCGCGCTTCTTTCAATCATGCTGTGTTCTGCCTAAGAGGGACAGTCGCCCGAAGGGACCGGCCGATCAGATCAAAGATCCTTCGCGATTCTGAGCCCATCGTAGATCGCAGCATGGGTGTTGCGGGCTGCGACCGCGTCGCCGATCCGGAACAGCTGGAACTGCCCATCGGGATTGCGGACAACCGACTGCGGCTCGCCCGAGAGGAGCTGGTCGTACGACGTCTCGCCAAGATTTTTCGAGAGAGGCTTGAGTTCGAAGTATAACTCGTCCAGCGGAATCGTGCCATGATTGACCACGATCTGGTCGACGACACGCTCCTTGGCAACGCCGCCGTAGTCGCTACCCACCTTGGCGACGATCTGGTTGTCGCTCTTTTGCGCCGATTCCAGGCGGAACGTGACAGTGAATGTCACGTCGAGCTTCTGCAGCGAACGCATGTAGGGTACCAGGTTCATCGCCATGACTTCAGGAGCGAACGATCGGTCGGGCGTCATGATCTCGACCTTCGCGCCCGCCTTGGCCAAGAATTCGGCCGCCTGAAGACCTGCGTGGTCGCCGGCGTCGTCGAAGACGAGGACGTTCGATCCGGGCTTAACATCGCCGGAGATGATGTCCCACGAGGAAACGACGAGTTCGTTCCCTTTCGACAGCACGTCGGTGTGAGGGAGACCGCCTGTCGCGATGATGACGACGTCGGGATTTTCCGCGGTGATCGTGTCGCCCTCGGCCCAGGTGTTGAATTGGAAAGTGACGCCGAGCTTTTCGCACTGGCTCATGCGCCAATCGATGATGCTGATCATCTCCCTGCGACGCTCGCTTTGCGCCGTCAGCCTGATCTGTCCGCCCGCATTGTTCGCGGCCTCGAAGACGACGACCTCATGGCCGCGCTCGGCCGCCACGCGTGCAGCTTCAAGACCGGCCGGGCCCGCGCCGACGATCACGACCTTCTTGCGGACCTCCGCCTTCTGGACAATGTGGGGCATCGTCTGCTCGCGGCCGGTCGCCGCATTATGAATGCAGAACGCCATGCCGCCTTGGTAGATGCGGTCCAGACAGTAGTTCGCCCCGACGCACGGGCGGATGTCCTCTTCGCGCTTCTCGATAATCTTACGGACAATGTGCGGGTCCGTCATGTGGGCTCGCGTCATCCCCACCATGTCCACCTTCCCCGCCGCGATCGCATGACGGGCGGTCGCTACATCGGGAATCTTGGCCGCGTGGAACGTCGGAAAATTCGTCGCCGCGCGAATCTCTCCAGCGAAATCGAGATGCGGCGAGTTGGCCATGCCCTGGATGGGAATAACGTCTGTGAGACCCGCATCGGTGTCGATATGACCGCGGATGACGTTGAGGTAGTCGATCAGACCGCTGTCGCGCAGGCGCTTCGATATCTCGATGCCTTCCGCCTTTCCCGTGCCGCCCGGAAGACATTCATCAGCGGTATAGCGGACGCCCAGAATGAATTCGTCGCCGACCCTCTCCCGTATCGCCTTGAAGACGTCGAGACAGAAGCGCATGCGGTTCTCGATCGATCCGCCGTACGGACCGTCGAGTTCGTTGGTGAGCGGAGACGTGAACTGATCGATCAGATGGCCGTAAGCCTCAAGTTCGATGCCGTCCATGCCACCGGCCTTCATGCGTTCGGCCGCGTCAGCGAAGTCCTTTATGATGCGTTCGATATCCCAGTCTTCGATCTTCTTCGGAAACGCCCTGTGCGACGCTTCGCGATGGTGGGACGGAGCGACGACCGGCAGCCAGTCGCCCTTGTCCCAACGGGTACGCCGGCCAAGATGGGTGAGCTGGATCATGATGGCGGCGCCCTGCTCGTGCACGGCATCGGTCATTTCCCTGACCCACGGAACGATCTCGTCCTTGAAGGCGAGCAGGTTGTTGAAGACCGGTGGGCTGTCTCGCGAAACTGCGGCCGATCCTGCAGTCATCGTCAACGCCACGCCGCCTTTCGCCCTTTCGACCGTATATGCGCGATATCGCTCCTTGGGCATGCCATCCTCCGGATAGGCCGGCTCATGAGAGGTGACGATGATGCGATTGCGCAGTTTGAGATGCTTGAGCTGATAAGGCTGGAGAAGAGGATCGTTCGACATGTGCCGGGCTCCCGATGAGGTATGCAGCGGGACGCTAACCATTAATGTACACACGTGTCAACTGTGCAAAACACTGACGTCATTCCTTTTGACACCAATGTACATTTTTGTTGTGCGAGCTTTAACGATTTGCTAGGAGACATCCATGGATCAGAGTGTGAACGACAGCGGTTGGCGCGGATCACAAGACGGGTGGCTGGAAGCGGCCTACGACTCTCTATTGGAGTCTGGCGTCGATTCCGTGAAGATTCTGCCCCTTGCCAAGAAGCTCAACCTCTCCAGAACGAGCTTCTATTGGTTCTTCAAGGACCGGGAGGAACTATTGAGCGGGCTCGTCTCGCGTTGGCGGGACAAGAACACCGGTGGCATCGTCAAGCAGTCGGAAGCTTATGCGGAGAGCTTGACGGAAGCGATGCTCAACGTCTTCGACTGCTGGCTGGACCAAATGCTTTTCGACAGCAAGTTCGAGTTCGCGGTTCGAAGCTGGGCCCTTCAGTCCGAAGAAATTCAGGCGGAGGTTCACAACGCCGACCGGACGAGAATGGAAGCAATCGCGACCATGTTCAGACGCTTCGGCCTTCCGGCAAATTCCGCGGACGTCAGGGCGCGTACGACGTACTTGGTTCAGATCGGATACATCTCGATGCAGTCGAAGGAATCCATCGCAGTTCGCATGAAACGGATTCCGGAATACATTGCGATCTACACCGGCGAAACACCCGCACGACGCGAACTGGATCGCTTCTACGCGAGACATGGATACAAGCCGGACTAGGAAGGTTGAAATGAGGAGATCGCTGCGTATTGGTGTGATTGGCGGGGCCGGCTGGCTCGGCGGAGCCATTGCCGGTGCAGTCCTCGACGCGGGCGTCGTCAAAGCATCTGATCTCGCCCTATCCTACCGCCGCGAAAAGCCTGGAACCCTTGCGGATGCGTTCTGGACCGCCGACAACCAGGAACTGGCGGACCGATCCGACGTCATCATTGTCTCGGTGCGGCCGGAGGACTGGCGCTCTTTGAAGGTCGATGCAAGTGGGAAGCTTGTCATATCGGTCATGGCGGGCATCAGGCTCGTTTCTCTTTGTAAAAGCCACCTGACTGAAAGAGCGGTCCGTACGCTTCCCAATGCGGCCGCAAAGGTCGGACTTTCCTACACGCCCTGGGTGGCGACTGCCAATGTTCGCGAGGACGATCGCGCGATTGTCCGGGCCATCTTCGAGGCATGCGGTGCCCAGGACGAAGTCGCCAGCGAATCTCAAATAGACTACCTGACCGGCCTCAGTGGCTCCGGACCGGCTTTCCCCGCTCTACTGGCCTCGGCGATGATCGAGCATGCCAAGGGCCAGGGGCTTTCCGCCGAAGTCGCCCATAGGGCCGTGGTGACCGTTCTTAAGGGTGCGGGCCGCCTCATGGAGCGACGGGAAGAGTGTCCGAGCGACATTGTCCGAACGTTTGTCGACTATCGCGGGACGACCGCTGCAGCGATCGAGGAGATGCGCGCATCAGGCTTCAACGACGCAGTCTCAAGGGGATTGTCGGCTGCGTTCCAGAAATCGGTTAGTATGGGAGATGCGTCCTAACGGCCGTGGGGCGGGTTTTCGCGGCAGCCCGCTCGCCAAGTAAATGCCGCAAGAAAAAAGGGAACGAGAATGAAAAAACTATTGGCATCGACGTGCATGATGTTCGGGCTGCTGGGAGTGGCCTCTTATGCGAACGCCGCCGACTGCGGCTCCCTGACGATCGCCAGCATGAACTGGCAGAGCGCCGAGGTTCTTTCCAATCTCGACAAGATCATCCTCAACGAAGGATATGGCTGCCAGGCTGAAATCACCGTCGGCGATACCGTTCCGACGATCACCTCGATGGCCGAGAAGGGTGAACCGGACATAGCTCCGGAAGCCTGGGTCGATCTTCTTCCGGATGTCGTGAAGAAGGGCACTGACGAAGGCCGCATCATCAAGGTCGGGTCGCCTCTCCCCGATGGTGGGATCCAGGGTTGGTGGATCCCGAAATATCTTGCGGACGCGCATCAAGACCTGAAGACAATCCCCGATATGCTCAAGCACCCGGAATTGTTCCCTGATCCGGAAGATTCGTCCAAGGGCGCAATTTACAACGGCCCGCAAGGCTGGGGCGGCACGATTGTCACCTCACAGCTCTACAAAGCCTTCGATGCAGAAAAAGCCGGCTTCAAGCTTGTTGATACAGGTTCGGCCGCCGGCCTCGACGGTTCGATTGCAAAGGCTTACGAGCGCAAGGAAGGCTGGGTTGGATACTATTGGGCACCGACCGCTTTGCTTGGAAAGTATGAGATGGTGAAGCTCGAGGCCGGCGTTCCTGCCGACGCCGCCGAGTGGAAACGCTGCAACACGGTCGCTGATTGCGCAGATCCGAAGCCGAACGCTTGGCCGACCGACACGATCGTGACGCTCGTCGCAAAGCCCTTCGCCGAAAAAGCTGGTCCTGACGTTATGGCTTACCTCGGGAAGCGCGCCTGGAGCAACGAAACCGTCAACAAACTGATGGCCTGGATGACCGATAACCAGGCGAGCGGCGAAGACGGCGCGAAGCACTTCCTGAAGGAGAACAAGGACGTCTGGACGAAGTGGGTGTCGGAGGACGCGGCGAAGAAGATCGAAGCTTCGCTCTAGTTCCGTGCTGAGGCGGTGTGCGCCGTGCGCGCCGCCTCTTAGAGCTCAGAAAATTGAAAAGACGTGTGACGGCTCTTTCAGAGAAAGGGAACCGAATGGAATGGTTTTACAAATTCCCGCATATGAATGACGACAGCCTGCGCGATCTCAAGAAGGCGATCGACGACGGCTTTCGGGCGTTCACGCGAGCGTATGGCGATGCGATCGAAGGCCTCTTCTCCCCTCTGCAGCACTTCCTGCTTGCCGTCGACCGGTTCATGACGCAGACGCCGTGGCCGATCATAACGGTGCTGATCCTCGTGATCGCGTGGCTCGCGAGCCGCAGTCTCAAGATCGTGCTGGGCTGTCTGGTGACGCTCCTTCTGATCGGCTATTTCGATATGTGGGAAGACACGATGCGGACGGTCGCGATGATCTTCGTGTGCACTGTTCTGTCCATCGCGATTGGCCTTCCGATCGGCATCCTGATGGCCCGCTCCGACCGGGTCCAGCGGATCGTCAATCCCATTCTCGACGTCATGCAGACGATGCCTAGCTTCGTCTATCTCATTCCGGTCGTGATGTTGCTGGGGATCGGCCGCGTGCCAGGACTGATTGCCGTCGTCATCTATGCAATCCCACCGATGATCCGCCTGACCGACCTCGGCATCCGGCTCGTGGACAAGGACGTGCTCGAGGCCGCCGACGCCTTCGGAGTCTCCAACTCCCAACGGCTCTTCAAGGTCCAGTTGCCGCTGGCGCTCCCGACCATCATGGCCGGCATCAACCAGACCATCATGATGGCCCTGGCTATGGTGGTCATTGCGTCGATGATCGGTGTGCAGGGTCTCGGCCAGCCGGTGCTCAAGGCGATCGCCAACCAGTACTTCACACTGGGCATCTTCAACGGCCTTGCCATCGTGGGCATCGCAATCATCTTCGACAGAGTCAGCCAGGCGTACGGCAAGCGGCTCCAGAAACACCGGGAGATCGTCCATGGCTGATCATCGTTTCGGCGGCATCAAGATCCGAAATCTTTACAAAGTCTTTGGACCCGAAGCTTCCAAGCACATCGATGCGGTGAAGCAGGGCATGACAAAGTCAGAGCTCAACCGCGCGCATGGACACGTGCTGGGTTTACGTGACATCAACATCGAGATTCCATCGGGCCGCATTCAGGTCATCATGGGTCTGTCCGGCTCGGGAAAATCGACGCTCATCCGTCACATAAATCGCCTGATCGATCCGACAGCTGGCGAGGTTCTGGTCGATGGTGTTGACGTCGTGACGATGAACGAGACCGAGCTCAGACACTTCCGCCGTCATCAGACGGCGATGGTGTTCCAGAAGTTCGCGCTCATGCCTCATCGCATCGTGCTCGACAACACGGTCTTTGGTCTCGAAGTGCAAGGGATCGATCGCGCCAAGGCAGTCGATGTCGCCATGAGATGGTTGGAGCGCGTCGGCCTCAAGGGGTTCGAGCAGAAGTATCCGAACCAGCTCTCTGGTGGCATGCAGCAGCGCGTCGGCCTGGCCCGCGCACTGTCTAACGACGCCCCTGTGCTGCTGATGGACGAAGCCTACTCCGCGCTCGATCCCTTGATCAGAACGGACATGCAGACGGTCCTCCTCGATATCCAGAAGGAGATCAAGAAGACGATCGTATTCATCACCCACGATCTCGACGAGGCTCTTCGACTGGGTGACCAGATTGCCATCCTCCGGGATGGCGAGGTCATCCAGCAAGGAACGAGCCAGGATATCGTCCTGCGACCAGCCGACGAATACGTGGCGAGCTTCGTCAAGGAGGTCAACAGAGGGCGTGTTGTGCAGGTCGAAGCGATCATGCAACCTTGGCCCACCGGCGCGTCGCCAGGCCGGACGACGGTGGCGGCCGGATCCACGGTCGAAGAGGCTGTTCGCAAGCTTGCCTCGGCCCCGGAAGGCGATGTGACCGTCGTATCAGCCTCCGGCCAGCCGGTCGGCGTCGTCACGTTCCGCCAGCTCGCCACCGCAATGGTGAATTCCCATGGCGAAGCCGAAGGGAGCTCCAACCCCCTCGTCGCGGCGCTCTAAACTCCAGGGAAAATGGCCGCAGATGCCGCTCCGATCCGAACATCGTCTGCGCGGGGAACGTCACAACGAGCTCCATGTGCGGCCATCCCTATACTTCGGCCGCGATACCGACGTCTGGCACGTGGCGGTCGTCGGCGAGAACGGTCCACCGCCGATCCCGACAGTGATTACACCGCACGCATCTCGAGGATAGACGATGTCTAAGCTGTTTCCGCGTCTGAATTCGCCCGTCGGACTTCGAGGACGGACGCTGCGAAACCGTATCGTGTTCGGGGCGCATACGGCCAACATGGCCCGTGACGGGATGCCGACAGAACAGCACGTCGCCTACTATGCAGAGCGAGCGATCGGCGGCGCCGCGATGATCGTCGTCGAGCCGATGCCCGTCCACCCGGCCGCAGTGCTGACTCGGGGCAACTTCCGCCCCGGCGACGACGCCGTCATTCCGCACTTCAAGCGCGTGACCGCGGCGATCAAGAACAACGGCGCCGTCGCGATCCAGCAGCTCTACCATGTCGGAGCGCATGGGGACTCCGACAACTCCTACCATGCCCACTGGTCACCGTCAGGTCTTCCGAGCTACCATGACAGCGACGGATCGCACCCGATGAGCGAGGCCGAGATCTGGGAGACCATAAGGGGATTCACCGATGCGGCGAGGCGCTGTCGCGACGCCGGTTTCGATGGCGTCGAGGTCTGGGCGGCCTACCTAGGTCTCGTCGACCAGTTCTGGACGCCCTGGTCGAACCGGAGAGAGGACAAATGGGGCGGCTCACTGGAGAACCGTACGCGGTTCTCGCGCGCGATCATGGAAGGGATCAGAGCCGAATGCGGTTCCGACTTCATCATCGGGCTGGCGATCAGCGATGAACCCGATCATAGCGTCGCCCTATCCCGTGATGAACTCGCCGAGATCGTCGCGCTGCACGACGAGCTTGGTCTGGTGGACTACGTCACATGCGGCTCGGGAGGTTATCTCGACTTCCATAAGCTCATGCCGACCTTCGTCTATCCGGAAAAGCTCGGCGCCGACCTGGCCGCCACGATCAAGCTGTCGGTCAGGCACGCCCTCGTCATAGCGGAGAGCCACATCAGGACGCCGGAGAATGCCGAGACCATCCTTGGCGAAGGGGCGTCCGACCTCGTCTCCATCGTTCGCGGCCAGATCGCCGATCCCCATCTTGCGCGAAAGGCTGGAGACGATCGTCCGCAGGACATCCGTGGCTGCATATCCTGCAATCAGATGTGCTGGGGACGTCGCTCGCGCGACTATTGGATAAGCTGTCTCATCAATCCATCGGCAGGCCGGGAGCATCTTTGGGGCGGCGACCGTTTCACGCCCACCAACGATCCAAAGCGCCTTCTGGTCGTGGGCGCCGGCCCGGCCGGCCTCGAGGCGGCACGAGCCTCGGCAGAGCGAGGTCACCATGTGATCCTGGCGGAGGCCTCCAGTCGGCTGGGCGGCAACTTCCTGCTCGCCGGCATGCAGCCGCGCCGCGCACAGATCCTTGATCTGATCGAATGGTACGACCGGCAGCTCACCAAGCTCCAGGTCGATGTACGATTGAACACTTACGTCGACGCCGCCGACATCGATGATCTGGGCGTCGACGTCGTGATCATGGCGACGGGCTCCTATTCGCCTGAGACCGGATTTCAGAAGGCGCTGCCCGCCGTCGAAGCGCTGCCTGGTATTGAGAAAGGAAATGTCTTCACAGTCGAGGCGGTCATGGCGAGACAGGCAAGACCGGGAAAGCGGGTCTTGCTTTTGGACGAAGGTGGAGGATGGCGCGGCGGCGGCACGGCATGGAAACTCGCTGAAGATGGTCACACCGTCACCATCCTGTCGCCGGACCCGTTGATTGGGAAGGAGTTGCTGCGGACCACGGCCGATGTTCCTCTTCGGAAGGCGCTGAGGAAGCTCGGCGTGACTTGGCACCTCGAAGTCAGCGTGACGGAATGGCACGGCAATGGTGTCACGTTGCTCGATCACAATACAGGAGAGACCCAGTTCGTCGAAGGCGACTGCCTTGTCCTGGCGACCACCAACCTCCCCGCAAATTGGCTCGCTGAAGAGGTTCGCCCCACAGGCCGGCGGATGATCGAGATCGGTGACTGCGCAGCGCCACGGCAGGCTCCGTATGCATTCTACGAAGGCAGGAAGGCGGCTCTCGCACTATGATGCAGGACACCATGACAATGCTTTCGGCAGATGAAGCCGTAAAGCTTACGACCCGCGCCTGCATCGCATGCGGAGCCAGCCCTGCCATGGCGGCTTCGCTCGTCACCGCCACTCTTTCGGCGGCCCGTTTCGGGCACAAAGATCTCGGATTTCCTCACTTGATGGATTACCTGGAGGCCTTAAAGGCTGGCCGCATCAATGGAAACGCGCGACCCAGCATATGGCCGGTCCTCCCCGCGTTCGTTCACGCGGATGCTGATGGCGGCATCGCCCAGCTACCGTTCGACCTTGCCTACGACGACTTCCGTAAGAGGGTATCCACTTTCGGCGTGGCCTTGTACTCCCAGAAAAACAGCTACACCGCCGGCGAACTCGGTTACTACGTCAGGCGACTTGCGCTCGATGGGATCGTGTCAATCGCCGTCGCCAACGGCCCCGCCCTCATGACGACCGCGGGGTCGGGAAAGAGAGTCTACTGCACGAACCCGATCGCGTTTGGCGTGCCGACGGGCGCCGGCCAGGCCCCTGTTGTCATCGACCAGGCATCCAGCGCCACCGCCTTTGTCAGAGTGAAACGCGCGGCCGATCTGCATCAGGAGATTCCGGAAGGGTGGGCAGTCGATCGATCCGGCCAGCCGACGACTGATGCGCGCGAGGCGATCGAGGGCGCGCTTCTCCCCTTCGGCGGCTACAAGGGCGCCAACATCGCGCTGATCGTCGAACTTCTTGCCGCCGGCCTTTCTGGCTCCTCCTGGTCGATCGACGGTGCGGACTTCCTGACCGGAGACCGCTCGCCCGACACTGGCATGACGATCATCGCGATTGCGCCCACCGCCGCTGACAAAGGTTTTTCAGAACGCGTCCGAACGCATGTCGAGCGCCTGACGGACGTCGGCGTCCACGTTCCAACCCAGAGCGTAGAAACAGACAGCGAGACATTGGATCTGGAAGTTTCGGAGGGTCACTTGAGGGTTCTCCGAGAGATAGTGTTCGACGCGTGCTAGTCGCGCGCCCTCTTTCCCTTCGCGGGACTGCGCTCGAAGGACCATCCGGCGAGTAGCTCGTGGACGTTCTTCACGTCAATTTGAACGCGCAGGTCATAGTCAATCGCAGAGCAAACCACTTTACAAGCCGACTGGGCACTTTAACGATGTTGATGAGCCCGGTAGTGCCGACAGCAAGCGGCGAGCCGCCCGTCAGAACGTCATTCTTGACTTGAATTTATCATGGGCAAGCTTTGCCCCTCGCGTGGATCCGCGATCGTCGAGGCGTGTCGAAACACCGAGCGACTGTGACCGCGTCTCAAGCCCGCTCGTCGCCATGTCAGGAAAACCTGTGCTCCTTGCCTTTCGAAGGTGACGCAAACAGCGTTTCTCCGATCGAAATCGGGCGATCGCCATCCGTGCGAACGACCAGCGATGGCAGGTCAGGGACGTCAAGATAGACAACGGTGTCTGCACCGAGCCTTTCGATGTGCCGCACGACACCACGCCACTTTCCCTCCATCGTAGAAAGCGAAATGTGCTCAGGGCGGACGCCATACGTCCGGCATCCTTCCCTTGCGGCCACCTCCCCCTCGAAAATATTCATTTTGGGCGAACTGATAAAGCCGGCAACGAACGGGGTGGCCGGGTGGTTGTAGAGTGTCATCGGCGTTCCGATCTGCTCGATTTTTCCACCGTCGAGGACGACGATCTTGTCGGCCATGGTCATCGCCTCGACCTGGTCGTGGGTGACGTAGATCATCGTCGCGCCGAGCTTGGCGTGGAGTTCGGTGAGTTCGATGCGCATCTGCGAGCGCAAAGAAGCGTCGAGGTTGGACAGCGGCTCATCGAACAGGAAGACTTTTGGATTTCGGATGATGGCCCGACCGATTGCGACGCGCTGGCGCTGGCCGCCAGACAGTGCCTTGGGTTTTCGATCCAGCAGATGGGAAAGCTGAAGAATGTCGGCGGTCTGCTTGACCTTCTCGGCGATCTCCGCCTTGGGACGTTTGGCAAGCGACAGGCCGAAGCCGATGTTTTCGCCAACCGTCAAATGCGGGTAGAGCGCATAGGATTGGAAGACCATGGCGATACCGCGCTTTGAAGGTTCGGCGTCGGTAACGTCCTTGCCGCCGATGAATACCTTTCCCGAACTCGATGTTTCAAGTCCTGAAATGATCCTCAGCAAAGTCGACTTCCCGCAGCCTGAAGGACCGACGAAGACGCAGAACTCTCCCGCATCCACCGTCAGATCGACACCTTTCATCACATCCAGGCTGCCGAAGCTCTTGCGGACATTTTCAAGCACCACGCTTGTCATGGCTTATCCTTTCACTGCGCCTGCAGTCATGCCTGCCACGATCTGCCGGTTGAAGAACACGAAAACAATGAGGGGCGGAATGGTCACCAGCAGGATGTTCATGAACAAGAGGTTGAACTGTGTCTGGAACTGTCCCTGGAAATTGTAAAGCGTGAGCTGCACCGTTACGTTTTCCCGGCCCGGCAGGTAGTAGAGTGGATTGGTGAAGTCGTTGAAGATGGCGATCGACTGCACCACGACGACGGTCACCGTGACCGGTTTTAGCAGCGGAAGGACGACCCGGAAAAAGATCTGCAGCGGTTTGGCGCCGTCGATAATCGCTGCTTCATCGAGATCGCGCGGTATCGTCGCGATGAAGCTTCTAAACAGCAGCACCGTAAATGCCAGACCATAGGCGACCTGGATCAGGATCATGCCTGATATCGACTTGAAAAGACCAAGCGACTGTAGCACCCAGATGGTGGGCACAACCGCGGGCGGTATCATCAGGCCCGCAAGAACGCAGCCATAGATCACCGCGTTCCAACGCGAAGGGCGGCGTTGCAAGACGTATCCCACCATCGCGCCAAATAGAACGAGAAGAGTGACAGCGACCACCGTGATGACCGTTGAATTGAAATAGGCCAGCAACAACATGTAGTTGCGCGCCTGAAGCACCTCGAGGAAGTTTTCCCAGAGGCGCCATTCAACAGGCAAGCTGAACATCAGCGACGCAGCGTCCTGCTTTGTCTTGGCTGCCGTGATGAAGATGAACAGGAAGGGCAGCACGAAGAGGACGCAGCAGGCGAGAAGCGCTACGACGCCCGTGTAAAGTTGGCGACGCTTCAAAGCTCCACCTCCTTGCGGTTGAACCATACCGTAAGAGGCAAGACGATTAGCCCTATGAGGACGAACAGGATGACGTTTCCGGCTGTCGACAACCCATAAAAACCGGCTTGGTACTGCTTGTAGATGACGCTCGCCAGCACATCGGAGGAAAAGCCTGGCCCACCACGCGTCATTGCCCAGATCAGATCGAAACTCCGCAGTCCACCGATCAGCGACAGCGTAATGACCGTAACGGTGGCGGGCTTCACCAGTGGAACGGTGACGCGGAAGAACATCTGCCGAGGGGTCGCGCCATCGATTCTGGCGGCTTCATAGTAATCTGGGCTGATGGAGGCGAGCCCTGCGATGAAGATGACCGTGGCAAGCCCGATGCCCTTCCAAAGATCGACGAAGACGATGGAATAGAGTGCTAGCGCCGGATCTGTCAGCCAACCCGGACCGTGAATACCTATGGCAGCAAGGGCCACGTTGATGAGGCCCCGGGTCGGGTGCATCAAAACCGAAAACGTGATCCCGACGCCGATGGTCGACACGAGGACCGGGAAGAAAATAACCGTCCGCAGGAACCCCTGCGCCCAAAGACCCGACGTCAACAACACTGCCAGGAGCAAGCCCAGAACCGTTTTCGTGCCGGAGGTCAGCACGGCATAAATGACGGTGTTGATAAGGCCCTGGATCAGAAACGGCTCACGGAAAAATTGCCGGTAGTTTTCCAGACCGATGAACTGCGTGGAAAAGAGGTCCCACCGCGTCAGGCTGAACCAGAAAGAGGCGATCGTCGGCGCCAGAAAGAGAACGGTAAAAACCACCGCCGCTGGCAGGACAAACCAGTAGGGATAAGGCGATTTGCGCGTAACCATGAGGTCTCCTTGAAAACCCCACCCGGACCAGCACCGGGTGGGGATCGGCTGGGAGGTTACCAGTTGGGCAGGCCGAGCTGCTTGGCCTGCTTCTCGACGTCCTGGTCGTAGAGAGCTGCCGCGTCCTTGGCCGAACGAATTCCTGTTCCCACTTCAACCGTGATCTGCTCGAGTGCCGGTCCCTTGACAGGCGACAGGAACTCCAATGCGGGCGCAGCACGCCCCTCGGTTTCGAAATAGGGCAACATATCGGAAACGACTGGCGGAACATCCTTCGGGAGTTCGCAACCCTTGACCAGATACGGGCCGGAAGGAACAGCCTTGGCCATGAGGTCGCACGCCTCCTTGGTGCCAACCCAGTCGAGAAATTTCTTGGCTTCCTCGACATGCTCCGACTTTGCCGAGACATACAGCGCAGAAGGCATCCACACCGTCAGCCCATTCTTTGCGGCGTCCGTGCCGGGTTGAGCAAAGAAGCCCAAGTCTTTGAGATTGTCGGGAAAGTTCTGCTGAATGTTGCCGATGCCGAACGTCAGGTTGGGATAATGGGCCGCCTCACCGGTTGCCACCATTCGCATGCCGTCGTCAAACGTCGCGGCGCCGAAGTCAGGGTTAAGCAGACCGGCTTTTGCAACCTCTTCAAGGTGCTCGAAACCGCGCGTTGCGGCTGGCGTATTGGCATATTTGAGCTTGTTGGCGGTGTAGTCGGCGGCAAAATTCGGAACCTCGGCCTGGACGTTGTAGTAGTCGGCGAGGACGAAGAGCTGCGAGGTCCAGGTCGTGCCATAGGTCTGCGCGACGGCCACCTTTCCGGCTGCCTTGATCTTCTCATTGTTGGCCATGAACTCTGCCCATGTCTTGGGCGGGGTAAGGCCGAGTTCGGCATAAATCTTGCGATTGTAAAAGATGCCGCCACCCATGGCAGGACCAAACGGCGTTCCGCGCACGTGGCCATCGGGGCTGGTGACCACCTTCTTGAAGCTGTCGAGGATGCCGGCCTGTGATGGAAGGTCAGAAAGGTCTGCCAGCGTGGATTGCGGCTTCAATGCCTGGAAAAGCGAACCGCCATTGTACTGGAAGATATCGGCCATTTCGCCGGTGGCGAGACGGGTCTTGATGATGTTGTCACCTTCCGAGCCGCCAGCACGCTGCTCCACGTCAAAGCTCACATCAGGATGCTTTTCGGTATAGGCCTTGGAGACGACGTCGAACGAGGCGATCGTTTCCGGGTTTGTGTCGATCAGGATGCTGAGCGTCACATCGGCGTGAGCGACACCCGCAGCCAGCGATGTGATGGTTGCGGCAAGGATGCTGCACTTCGTCATTCTCATAGTCGTTTCCTCCTCTTGAAGACCGGAATGATTTGGGCTGCTCGCTTGCGGGCAAGGACCGCAAGCTACCGTATCAGATGGAAAAGGTGATCGTATGCTCTCCCTTGCCGAGCCTGACTTCTTGGCCGGGCGAGACCAGGCCGCCATCCGCCGTCAGCGACTTGCGGTCCTCTGTGGCCTTCAGGCGCGCCGTCACGCCTTGCGGCAGTGAAAGGCGGCAGGTGACGGTTTTAGCCTCCAGGCTCCATCCGGCCTCGATGCGTCCGAAGCGCGTGTCATGCCACGCCGAAACGGGCGAGAGAGCGGGAAGAATCGCGGGGTCGAATGCCACTTCCTCGAAGCCGGGCTTATCTTCCAGCGGTTTTATGCCAGCCACGTCCTCGAAGAGCCATTGGCACACGGCGCCATAGGCATAATGGTTGTAGCTGTTCATGTCGGGATCGTAGATCGTGCCATCGTCAGCGAGTGCATCCCACCGCTCCCAAATCGAGGTCGCCCCATGCTCCACCTGGTACAGCCAGCCGGGGACTTTGCGGTTCAGGAACATCTTCTCCGCAAGATCCAGCATTCCGAGACGCGTGAACGCCGGTAGCAAAGCGGGGGTTCCAATGAAGCCGGTTCCGATCACGCCGTCGGTCTCTTCCGAGACACGGCGAAAATAGTCGCGACCGGCCGTCTCGTACTCCGGCGCAACAAGACCGTACAAGAACGCCAAGGCCCAGGAGGTCTGGTCGTTGTGCGCGATGCGACCCGATGGTGCAAAGAACTCATGCTTGAACGCCGCCCGGATTTCCTCTGCTCGCGCATCGAGCCTGATGGCTTCAGCGCCCTTCCCGAGGATGCGGGCGATCTTTGCGGCCAGCTGCGTCGAAATAAAATGGTAAAGGGTCGCTGCACAATCGTCCGCAACCGTCGGGCGCGGCTTGCGATTGTCGCCGACAGGCTGCAGCCAGTCGCCGAAGGTGAAACCACGGTCACCCCAAACTGCCGGCGGCCGGATGAGCGGGCCGTCGGAAATGCCCCAGAGATAGTCCAACCAACCCAGCATGGCCGGAAAACACTCGTTGAGAACCGAGGCGTCGCCGTAGTGCAAATAGAGCTGCCAGGGGATGATGACGATGGCGTCACCCCAGCCCGTCGATCCCGCCCAATCGCCGCGTCCGTCGATCGGATGAAGTCGGGTCGGGTCTGGCGAAAAATGCGAGATCGCTCCATCAGCACGCTGGTCGTGCATCACATCGCGAAGATATTTTTTAAGAAAGGATTCACTATTCGCAAGCCAGCAGGCGGTGCCGGCAAAAACCTGGGCATCGCCGGTCCAACCCAGCCGCTCGTCACGCTGCGGGCAGTCGGTCGGGACCTCGATGAAATTGGAACGCTGCGACCAGATGGTGTTCTCGACGAGCTTGTTGACCGCGGCGACGCCGCAGGTGAAACCGCCCGCGCTCATAGGCACCGAAGAGATCGGGACCATGGTGATGGCAACCAATTCAGCCCGTCCCGTCAAGGTGACGCGCGCATATCGGAACCCCATGAAGGTAAAGAGCGGCGCGTAGAGCTCTTCGCCCTCTCCGTTCAGCGTGTAGACCAGTTCGGCCCGCGCGCTTCGATAATTGCGGTTGTCGAAAAACCGGTCGGGTCCGAGCACTTCACAATGTTCAACCCGAACCTGCGCACCCGCCTCGCCCTTTACGCGAATGCGAATATAGGCGCCGGCGTTCTGGCCAAAATCATAGACGTTTCGGCCATCCGCCTCGGCCCAGCTTGCGGTCGGCGAGCGCCCATCAAGCTCCTTGACCGCCGTCGTCTCGTGAGGAACGAGCAACCCTTTATCGAAGGCTAAGACCTCGACGCCGTGCGTGTCTTTCGGTTCGATGCGTGCGTCGTAGTCCTCCCCGAAATAGATGCCATTGCGAGCAACCGGCGTGTAGCCGCTCTTCCAGGCCCCATCCGTCTTCAACAACGGTGCCCCGCCGACGCTCAACTCTGCAATCGCCGCCGTTTTCTCGCCCCAGCAGTTGATGATCGGGTTGGAGGCCCACATGAGCTGGCTGCGGTACCAGCCGTCGCCCAGCCAGATCTCGATGCGATTGTCGCCTGAGCACAGCAGGTCTGTGGCGTCATAGGTCTGATAGGCAATGCGGTCGTCGTAGCAGGTCCAACCAGGCGTAAGCAGATCGTCCCCCACGCGGTGTCCATTGATAAAAGCGCGGTAAAGCCCGAGCGCGGAAATGCGCAGTGTCGCCTCTGCCGGAACCTCGCCAAGCCAAAACGCACGGGAAATAAACGTGCCTGCCGTTCCCTGGCCACCATCGCAAGACGGTGCGACCATCGACGCTGAAAACTGGAACGCAGAACCAGCAAGGCCGCTGGCCGCGGCGGCGCCGTGGTCCATTACAATCTCCATCATGCAAACCTCCTCAACCGCATCCCCGTGGGGGACCAGAACGCGTCGTGTATATCGTTCTATGTATATCATTCTACACAAACGATTGCCGCGCAAGAGTTTTATGCCTATAGTTTCGGGAAATCCGGAGACAGAGACGTTTATGATGAAACATCAGTCAGTTAGCGCGTCACAAGACAGGATAACCATCCGCCATGTGGCAAAGGACGCCGGCGTTTCCATCGCGGCAGTCTCCAAGGTGCTGCGCAACGCCTACGGCGTCAGCGAGGTTTTGAGGAACAAGGTCGAAACCTCGATCGAGAAGTTGAACTACCGTCCGTCCGTAGCGGCACGAGGAATGCGCGGCCGCACCTACACGATTGGCGTTCTTGTGATAGAACTGTCCAATCCGTTCCTTGCTGGCGTCATCGAGAGCGCGAACGCCGCCTTGTCGGAGAGCAATTATAAATCACTTATTGGAATCGGTCGCTCGGCCAGCTCGATCGAAGCCTCCATGATTGAATCGATGATCGACAACCGGATGGACGGGGTCCTGATTACTGCTCCGCGAATATCAGGCAAGGTTTTGGAACGCTACGCCCGTCAAATCCCGATCGTTGTCATTGCGCATCACGAACCGCATGCGCAAACGTATGACACCGTCAATTCCGACGATCGGAAGGGTGCCCATCTGGCAGTCGAGGCTGCGCTGCGTCAAGGTCATCGGGACATAGCCATGTTGAGCTATGATCTCCTGGATTCGCCGCCGTCGGTCGTCGCCGTTCAGCGCGAGACGGGCTACCTGGAGGGAATGAAGCAAGCCGGGCTGGAAGGCAAAATCATTCGGCTTCCGCCCGTCGCCGCGGATCGGAGAAGCGCGATCAAGAACTTCCTTACGTCGCAATATCGACCCCGCGCAGTCTTCGTCTGGTCGGATCTTGACGCCGTGCCGTTGCTCAATGCGGCCAGAACCAGCGGCGTAAGGGTGCCCGAAGACCTCGCCATCATTGGGTATGACAATTCTCCCCCTTCCGCCATACCGCTTGTCGGCTTGACCAGCGTCGATCAAAACGCCGCCCAACTTGGCAGGACAGCCGGCGAGATGCTGCTCAGCCGGATCGACGGCCGCGAAAATGCCCAACACGTGCTGATCGAACCGCGTGTGGAGATGCGCGGCAGCGTATGATGGATGCTATGGTTCGGGCGAATTGCCGTTCGCGTAAGTTCCGCAGACGTTCGTATCATATTGAACATAACTGGTTATTTGCCTTCACGCATTCGCGGAAATTCGCGCTGCGGGCTGACAGAGCGGTGGCCGCGGCCCTTATCTCAATGGGACCAAGACCGGTCCCAAGTCCTGGCTCTTTATGTGGACTAACTCGGGGTACCCGAAGGGCAGCTATCCGCGTCTGATGTCGCTCTCCTGATCGACGACACGGCAGCGATGAAGTCCGCCGCATGGGGTCTGACGCAGATCTTGGCCGAGAACTTTTTCCGCCGCCGGCCAGGCAACGCCAGAAGCGATGGCCCTGGCGTTCATGAAGAGTGAAGGCGCTCACCTTAAAGCTTGGATCGCACGTAGAGGCGCAGCTGTAGCCGGCAGCCTACGGTCGGGCATCGGTCGCGATCTCCTAAAGCCTCGCTCAGTGCTTTGAACTTCTGCCACGGTAAGTCGCTGGCGCTGGCAACGCTTCGTGTGCCTTCGCCAGCGTCTCCAACCACGCAGCAAGTTCGGCCGGAACTTCCTCATTCCCGGCTTCTAGCGCTTCGATCCAAGAGAGCTCGCACTGCAGCGCCGATGCGATGTTGATTGGGGTCCATCGGATATGGAGCAGACATTCGCTAAATCGATCCGGGGTCATGGTCTACATTAGGCTCCTAGGTGGTGCATCTGAAACGAGGTAGCCTGTCATATAGGATTCCGTCACGAGCTGATAGAGATGGGCGTCCGGAACGCCGAACGTTGCGACCATCACGTAGCGTCGAGAAGCTTCCCAATCTCCTCGATCCTACGCCTTGCAGGCAATGTTGGTTGGGCTGCCACAGATTTTTTTCAAAGGATCCCATGTCCTCCAGACGACCGCCGACTTGTGCACCATTGAGATCGACGCCGGCGCGGCCCATCGTGACAATGTCCAATGTCTTGGACATGTCGCTCCTCAGAAACCCACTGACTTGAGAAAGGCCCGGCTAGATGCCAGGTCGTCGAGAATGGAGCCGCCGTTTTGCGGATCACGCTCCTGTTCGATCGTGATGTAGCCGCCGTAGCCGGTCTCGGTCAGCAGTCGCCGAACGGCGACATAGTCGATATTGCCCCTGCCTATCGGACACATCACACCCTTGGCGCAGGCTTCGAAGAAACGGATTCGCTCGCCCATCACCTCTTCGAAAACCACCGGATCGATATCCTTGAAGTGAACGTAGTCGAGGCGCTTCCAGTATTTCCGAAGCGTTGCTGCGGGATCCATGCCGGCATAGGCAAGATGGCCGGTGTCCAGGCAAAGGCCCGCGAGGTCCGGATCGAGATCGTGAACGAGCCGCGCGAGCTCGTCGTCGAACTCGATGTAGCCGCCGGCATGGGGGTGAATGGTCGCTCGTACCCGGAACTCGTCGCGGGCGAGTTTTGCGATCGCATTGATGTTGTTCATCATTCCCGACCATTCCGCCTCTGCTAGCCGCGGCGCGCGATCGGAATGTCCGGCGGCGTAGTCGCGCTCGTCGTGTCCCCAATCCATCACCGTTAGAAACGGTGCCGGAAAACGCTGTCCCTGGTGAGTGGTGGGTCTGGGCAGCGCCGTGATCAGCGCGCATATTTCACCAGTCTGCCGGAGGAGATTGTCTCGGTTCGACGGCGAAACGAGATCGTCGAAGATCGTGCCGGCGACGATCGCCAGTCTCCGTTCGCGAAGGGCCTCCGACATGATGGAGACGTTAAGCGGCATATAACCGTACGGACCGAGTTCGAGTCCGCCGAATCCTGCCGCCGCCGCCTCGTCGAGGACCTTCGTCCAGGAAGGGAGATTGGGATTCGAGATGTCGTCGACGCCCCAGCAGCAAGGCGCGCAGGTGACTGTGATCAGGTTGGACATCGCCAGGCCTCATCGAAAGCGATTGGAAAAAGTGAGGCGCTGGCGTGTTCTCGCCAGCGCCAGTCAATCAGCGGCTGATCGTCGCCTGCAATGCGTCGATCGAGGACTGGATGCCTGCCTCCGTCGACATGGTGAAGTCCTCCATCTCGAGGCTGACCCAGCCGTTGTATCCGACCATGCGCACGACGGAGAAGAATTCCTTCCACCATTGCAGGTCGTGGCCAGCGCCGACGGCTACGTAGTTCCATGTGCGATTGGCGACATCCGTGACGTCCTTCAGCTCCAGCAGGCCGTTGACGTCCGCCAGACCGCGCTCGATGCGCGTATCCTTGCCATGGCAATGATGTATCGCGGAGCCGAGAGCCCGTGCAGAAGCGATGGGGTCGGCTCCCATCCACATGAGATGCGACGGATCGAGGTTCATCCCGACGGTTGGCCCGACCTCGTTGCGGAGACGGAACAGCGTCTCGGGGTTCCATACCAGCATCGCCGAGAAATTCTCGAGCGCATAGTTTTCGACGCCGACTTCCTTTGCGAGCTTTACGAGGTCATGCCATAGCGGAAACGCGCGGTCTTCCCACTGGTACCGGTCGCGCTCCGGCATCTCGTCCGGCCAGCTCTTGGTGTAGACAAGCCAATTGGGGACCGTGTCACCAGGGGCAGCCTCGGGGAGCCCCGACATCGTGACGATCGTCTTCACGCCAATTTCACCCGCTAGGCGGATGGTCTGCTCCATCTCCTTGCGATGACGCTTGCCCATGTCGCCGGGATCAAGCGGATTGGCCGAGCAATTCAGAGCGGCGATCTCAAGACCGCGAGCCTCGATCTCCTTAAGCTTGGACTTGAGCAGTGCCTTGTCCTCCAGCAGCTCGTCGGCGCGGAAATGAGGAGCGCGCGACCAGCCGCCGCCTGTCATTTCAATGCCTTCGACGCCGAGCTTGACGCACTTGTCGAGCATTTCAGTGAAAGGGAGATCGCCCATTACGTCGGTGCAGATCGATAGTTTCATGGCATGGTTTCCTGTTGGAGAAGTGTCGGGGACGCGCTCTTGGGAGTAGGTTGGAGGAAAACCGCGCGCCCCCAATTCCAGGTTATTTAAAGTCGACCCAGGCCGCGCCTGCGTCAGCCGAGAGGACGCAGTTTTCGAGCCAGCGGACACCCTCGGTGCCGGCGTTAATGTCGGGGTAGTGATGGTTCTTCAGGAAGGCCTCGTCACCGCGACACTTCGCATCGATCGCCTGCGCGATCCAGAGATAGATGTTGGACCAGCTATCGCCCAATCCTTCGGTGTGAAGCGCGCCCATCCGGTCGACGGCGAGGCTCTCCTCTTCAAGGTATGGCATGCCATGGTGCATGATGCGGTTCGGCTCGCCCTGGACCTCGTAGACCAATTGGTCTGGATGGGCGTCGGACCATTCTATGGAGGCCTTCGAACCGACAAAGCGATAGCGTTGCGAGCCCATGTTCCCGGCGTTGACCGAGGACACCCAGAGTCGGCCGCGGGCGCCGTTGTCGTAATGCATCAGGACGGTCGCATGGTCTTCGAGCGGCGCGCGGGTCGGAATGAACGCCTTGCGGTCGCAAAGCAGCTTCTCGATCTTCAGATGCGGGAGTACGATTTCGGAGAGGTAGTAGAGATGCGTGCCGATATCGCCGAGGACGAAGGTAGGACCCGCCGTCTTCGGGTTGGTGCGCCACTTCACGGCCTCGCCCGCGCCCACGTCGTCGCCCGAATTGAAGCCGTGCGTGTACTGAAGGTCGACGATCCGGATATCGCCGAGCATCCCCTTCTTCACCATCGCTGCCATCTGATGAACCAGCGGGTGACCGGTGAAGCCATAGGTGACGCCGACGATCAGTCCCTTCTCATCGGCGAGCCGGGCAACCTCGTCACATTCCTCGACCGTGAAGAAGAGAGGCTTCTCGCAGATGACGTGCAGGCCGGCCTCAAGGCATGCCTTGGTGATCTCGTAGTGGGTGAAGTTCGGCGTCGCGATGGATACGACCTCGACGCCGTCCTCGCGACCGGCCTCCCTTGCGATCAGTTCCTTGTAGTCGGCATAGCACCGGTCGGCAGCAACGCCGATCTTCGTGCCGAAGTCGCGTCCGCGTTCGGCGTCGAGATCGAATGCGCCGCAGACGAGGCGATAGGCACCGTCGCGTTGCGCGCCGGTCCTGTGCTTGTAGCCGACCTGGCCCGTCCGGCCGCCGCCAACCATGCCCCAACGCAGTGGGCGCTCTATCAGTCTTTCTCCGTTGATCATTTTCCGTCCTTCCAGAAATTAAAGTCTTGAGGCCGCGCGCCTTGTGCGCCGCCAGGTAGCTCGGGCGTCACTTCGCTGCGTACTTGTCGACGTAGCGCTGCATTTCGGTGCACATGAACTTGCCGGACTGGTCAGCCTTGTCTTCCCAGGCGAAGACGCAGGACGTCATGATGCCTTCGAAGCCGATCTCGGCGAGCGTTCCGAAAAAGTCGTCCCATGGGACTTCACCCTGTCCGATGTTCAGATGCTGGTGAACGCGGGCATTGGTGCCGGGAGGATTGAGGATGTAACGGAGACCCGATGATGCCTTGTGATTGAAGGTATCGCCGACATGGACGTGGGCGAGAACGTCTTTCGCCTCGCGCAGCATCGCCTTGGTGTCGTCACCGAAGTAGAACGTATGCGGCGCGCAATAGAGGAACTTGACGTTCTTGGAATTGACTGTCCGGATGATGTCGAGCGCCGGCTGCAGCGTCTCGCACCAGTCTTCCGGATGCGGCTCGACATGGAGGTTGATGCCTTCGCGTTCGAAGATCGGAACGAGTTCCTCCATCGACCGCCACCAGGCGTCCTCGCACGCCTCGATCATCGATCCGGTGTGGCAGCAGTAGCAGGAGCCCTTGTCCGGATGCGGTCCCCGACCGAATTCGGAGTTCATCGTGTCGACGCCGAGTTCGACGGCGATCTCGATGGCGCGCTTCCAGTGCCGGACCGCCGCCTGCCGCTCAGTCTCGTCGTTGGACGCCCAACGATACATCGGCAGGAGCGACGCGATACCGACGTTGGCGTCTGAGAGCGCCTTCTTGAAGGACTTTATCCTGGACGGGAACACCCGCGGCGCCTTGAACCACTCGAGGAAGTCGGCCCGAGGGCTGAGCTCGATCCACTCATAGCCGAGTTCGGCGACTTTCGAGGGGAGTTGCTCGAGCGAAAGGTGGCGATGCATAAAGGGGTCGAGCGCGATTTTCATGACTGTTCACCCGTGAAACGGTTGCACTTGCCAGCCCCACCCGCGAGGGCGGGTGAGCCGATGTCGTTGTCTTGTTGTGTCCGTTCGGCGGCCGGTCAGACCGCTACTGGTTGTCCGCTATTGGCGGACGAGTGAGCTTCGATCTCGGCTTCAAGTTCGGCCATCGCCTCGCCGCCAGCCATGAGGTCGGTGATCTCCTCTCGAGTCTTCTCGCCCTTGCGGAAATCGGCTGCCTTCTCGCCCTTGATCAGGACGGCGAAGTGGTCGCCGACGGTCATCGCATGGATGACGTTGTGGGTGATGAAGATCACTGCCAGACCGCGACGCCGCGCCTCGAGCACGATGCGCAGAACGTGCGCGGCCTCCTTGACGCCGAGCGCCGCCGTCGGCTCGTCGAGAATGAGCACCCTCGCCCCGAAATGGACAGCGCGTGCGATCGCCAGCGATTGTCGTTCACCGCCGGACAACCCGCCAATCAGGCGGTCTCCGTCGTCGATGCGCGTGATGCCGAACTCCCGGACGGCCTTCACCGCGATCTCGTTGGCCTTCTTGCGATCGTAGATCTTGAAGGGGCCGAAGCCCTTGGTCGGTTCCCGGCCGACGAAGAATGAGCGGCCGATGCTCATAAGCGGGAAGGTACCGCCGAACTGGTGGACAGTCGCAATGCCCACATCGGCGGCTTCGCGCGGATTGTTGAAGGTCAGAGCCCTTCCTTCGAACTTCACCGTGCCGCTCGTCGGCTTGTAAACGCCGGCGAAGGTCTTGATGAGCGTGGACTTACCTGCACCGTTGTCACCGAGCAGACATAGGACTTCGCCTGGATGAACCTTCAGCCTGATGTTGTGCAGGACGTCGATCGGACCGAAGGACTTATTGACGTTCTCAAGCTCGAGAATTGGCGTTTTCATATCCTGTCCTCACTTCTTCTTGGGCGAGTAGGTCAGCGCCATGTGACGGAACGTGTTGTTCATGAGTACGGCAATCAGAAGCATCACGCCGATGATCAGGCTCGACCAGTTGCGGTCGAAGGTGGTGAAGTAGATGCCCTGGTTGACGACCGCGAAGGTGATCGTGCCGAAGAAGATGCCGATCACGGATCCGAAGCCTCCGGTCAAAAGGACGCCGCCGACGACCACCGAGATGATGGCGTTGAAGATGAACGTCATGCCTCCCGAGACCTGAGCCGAGTTAAACAGGATCGCCTGGCACATGCCTACGAACGACGCGCTCGTGGAGGAGAGAACGAACAGGATGATCGTGAGCCCGGCTGTCGGAATTCCGGCGTTACGGGCGCTGACCCTGTCTCCGCCCATCGCGAAGATCCAGTTCCCATAGGGAGACAGATGGATGAAGAAGACGAAGAGGGCGGTGATTGCAATCCACCAGATGATGATCACCTGGAAGGAGCCTAACAGGAAGTGACCGAAGAGGAACTTCGCCCAGGGATCCGCTGTTAGCGGCACGCTGGTCGTTCCTGTGACGAGAACCGATACGCCGAGCATTAGGCCCTGGACCGCAAACAGCGTGCCGAGCGTGACAATCAGTGAGGGAACCGCGGTTCGTACGACAAGATAGCCATTCACCAGGCCCACTATGAGCCCTATGCCGATGGAGCCGAGCATACCGACCCAGATCGGGAGACCATAGAAGCCGGAGATGATCGCGATGGTCATCGATCCTGCGGGGATCATGGCACCGATCGAAATGTCGAGGTCACCCGCGATCATCAACAGGCCGATCGGCAGGGCGACGATGCCGAGGTTGGCGGCGACGTTCAGCCAGCTCGCCGCTCCGGCCGGTTCGAGAAACTTGGTGCTTCCAAAGACGATGAAGAACGCAAGCACCCCGACGAGCCCGAGGAACGCGCCCGCCTCGGGGCGCCGCAAAAGGTTGCCTATTGACAGAGTGTTCATGTGCAAAATCCTAACAAGGCTTCGAACCGAAGTGCCGTCGTCTTCGACCCGCAGCGGTCCTGCGGGTCGAGCTTGACGAGAACCGATTATCGGGCGCCGCTTTTGACGCCGGCCATGGTCGCATCGATGTTGGATGCGTCGACGATGCCTGGGCCGGTGAGGACCGGCGCAGTCGGAAGGTTCGTTCCGTAGTCGAGATGCGACGCCAGCAGCGTGACACTGAGGATCGACTGCAGATACGGCTGCTGATCGATAGCGAAGGTCTGCGAGCCATCCTTGATGCGAGCCAAGCCTGACGCGTTAAGATCGAAGGTACCGTGCGATACCTTGCCGACCTTTCCTGCCTGGTTGATCCCGCTTGCAGCTGCATCGGCATCTGTCGCGCTGACGTTTATGATACCGTCAATGCTGTCGTCCTGGAGAAGCGTGGCCTTCACCGCCTCCGCAATCGCGGTCTGATCCCCGAAGCTCGTCGCAGGAAGGGGAAGCTGCTTGCCCTGTCCGCCTTTCGCCGCAATACCGTCGATCACGCCTTTGCAGCGGGCTTCCTGATTGGCAGCACCTGGAACCGTGTTGACACAAATGACATTTTTTGCGCCTTTCGATCCGAGATATTCACCGCCTGCCTTGCCTGCCACATACTCATCGGAGCCAACATAGTTGATCGCGCCTAATTCACGCGCCTTTTCAATATTGCCGGCATTCATGAGAATGACTTTGATCCCCGCCTGGACCGCAGCCTTGATCGCCTCGTCCTCGGCTTCCGGAACCCAGTCCGGCACAACGATACCCGTGACACCCTGGCTCATCGCAGTGCGAACAAGCTGGGCGGCGTCCGGACCAAGATTGTCATAGGTTTGAAGCTGGAGGTAGCTGACCGAGCCGCCATTCTTTTCGACAACCAGACGGGCATCATCCACGCCCTTCTTGATCCGGCTCCAGAACTCATCGTCTGTTTTCCCGCCAACGACGGCGATATTGGCGGCCAGCACGGTGGATGCGCCGAGCGCCACGACGGCTGCAAGGGACAGCGCCCCTTTCAGGACGGCTTTTGAAAACTGCATAGAACTTCCTCCCATGTTGCACGCGGGATGACATCTCCCTGAGCGATCCCGGCAACGCGAGAGAAGAGTTAGCAAATAGAACGTTTGTTCGAAACAGTTATTGCATTAGAATAGATATTTTGTATCTTCTATATCAAAGCCAAATGATGCGGAAAATCTCATGAAGAAACGTCCCACGATCGCCGATCTCGCTCGCACTGCGAGCGTCAGCATTGCTACCGTCAATCGGATTTTGGCGGGCTCGGCTTCCGTGCGCCCGCGGACGATCGAGAAGGTCGAACGCGCAGCCGAGCAAATTGGCTTTTATGGTCTCGGCGTCATTGAGGATCGCTTGCGGCGCGCCCTTCCAAGCTACAGGTTCGGTTTTCTGCTCCAGCAGTCGAGCCGGGATCTTTATCGACTTTTCGGATCGAAGATCATCGAAGCGGCATCGCGACGGGTCAATGAGAAGGTTGAGCCCATAGTCGAGTTTGTCGACGTCCTCGAACCCCAGAATATTGCAAATCGGCTCGCTGCGCTCGGCGAGCGGTGTGATGCGGTTGCCATTATCGCTGGAGATCACCCCCTTATAGGACAGACCATCCACTCACTGCGCACCAGCGGCAAGCCGGTGGTGACCTACATCACGGATCAATCGGCGCCTGATCGGGCGGGCTACGTTGGAACGGATAATTGGAAATTGGGGAGGACTGCGGCATGGTTTTTGGCCCAGACGATCCCCGACGCCGGCCGGATAGCCGTCTTCATTGGGAACCATCGATACCAGTGTCAGGACATATGCGATGCGAGTTTCCGCTCCTACATGCGCGAGCACGCGCCTCACCTCCAAATCGACGACAGCCGACCGACACACGAGGAGTCCCAGCAAGCCTATCAGATGGTTCGCGAGCTGCTCGCAGATACCGATGACTTACGAGGGATATACATCGTCGGCGGCGGAATCTCTGGTGTTTTGAAGGCGCTACGCGAATCCGACGATGTAAAGCGCAGCCGGGTGCGCGTCATATGTCGCGACATCGGCCCCGAGACGCGCAAGGGGCTGACCGAGGGTCTGATAACGGCAGCCTTATGTCATCCGCTGGACAAGATTTCCGAGGAGTTGATCGCAACGATGGTCACCGCACTGGAAGACCGCGGAGACACTATACTGCAGCGCGTGGTGCCGTTCGAGATCATCACGCCCGAGAGCGTATAGGCAACCGCGCGCCAAACAGTCGGATCAATTCAACACGATGCCATAGCTTGCGCGCCTGTGATCTCGACCAACGAACCACACATGAACGCGCCCTCGGCCGACGCCAGGAAGGCGACGAGTGCTGCCACTTCCTCGGGCTTACCGATACGGGCGAACGGCACGAGCTTGTCCAGATCGGCGATCGTCCGACCCGACCGCATCACGCCTCAAGCATGGGCGTGTGGATTTCTCCTGGGCAGACCACTTTCACGCGAACCCTGTTTGGAGCATAGATCTGGCAGGCACATGCAGATCTTGCCGCCTGTTTCCGCATGGCTGCGATACGGTATGGATGAAGGCGTCGGCATCCTCACCTAAAAAATGCATCCGCGGGATGCAAGCTGCATCTTTCGGCGAATGATAATGTTCATGCTCTTGCCGGAGTTCTTTGCTTTCGTCAGCAGTTTAGCGCAAGTTTTCGGGCTAAGCTTGCCGTCAGGATTTTTCGGAGTTGTTTGCTCGGAGATTGTCGGGCGCGCTGCCATGCCTTGGGCGGCGACATATGCCGGCATGAAAAAAAGGGGCGCAAGGCTGATCATCAGCACATATCTGACCTTAAGCATTTGTGGGCTTTCCTATCCTTGAGTGACGTCTGATTGAGGATGAACTCTCAATCCCCGGAGTATTGCTCGGTCAGATTGCCCCCAAGATTCGAGTTCGATAGTGGCCTGTACTTCTTAGCAAGGCGCAGTGCCCTCTCATCTTTTTCATATGTCAGATAAGGCTCCAGCCATGCGAGTTGAAAGGGTTCCAACGTCTCGCTGCCCATGGAAAAGGACTGCTCAGTTCCGGCCTTGGCCGCTGCGAGTTCCGGTTTTTCGACCGCCGAAAGCGTGAAATCCACGATCTTGGCAAGCTTTCCATCACACACGGCAAAGCTATCGGCTGCGTGGCCTTTCAGGCGTACTGCATTGACGACCAGGGGCGCCACCGCGTGCAATTGATAATGCAAGGCTTTGTCCCCTCTCTTCATTTCGAAGGGAAGCGCTCCAGCCTCGTCGGCCGAACAGACGACCATCTCCGTTGACTTCGCACCCCAGGCAACCTGCTCATCGTCATTTGTCGCCAGACCGATTTGCGCGACCGCAAGTCCGGCCCAGGCGCGAAGGTTGTTCTGCGACGCCATCGGTGGCGCGTCATTCTCGAAGAAGGATTCCAGCTTGTGGCCAAGGGGCGCCAACCACGCCTCGATTTCCACTTTCTGCTTGCTCGGCGGTGGCGTTCGGGCCTTCGCTTCATTGTAGGCAATTGCGATCCCGGCCAGGCGCGGGGAAATGGCGAGCTTCGCATTCATTGTTCCGAGATCGGACAAGGCGCCGGCATTTGCCCATGTGGCCAGTGCGGTATAGAGACACCGGCGTTTCTCGATGTCGGAGGGCTTGGTGGCAGACGATCCGTGAGAGAGTGCGGCTACTGACCTGACAAAGAGATCTATGGGTCGTAGTGCCTTGTTGACAGCTGCGTTGCTTTCCTGGTCAAGCTCTGAGCGGGACGCGTCACCCTTTTCATAACGGCTGCCAAGCTCAAGGCTTGTAACCGGCGTGGGCACTCTCGGGCACTTCTGTTCGGCCTGTGCAGGATGGTCGCCGACGGCAAGCAGCCCCAGTACCAAAAACGAAACAAGAGCACCCTGACGAAGCTTGCCAAGCCCCTTGATCCATGCCGGGCGGGAAACATACCTTCTCATCTAGTTCACCTTCATTGCCATGACAGCCAGCATTTCGTTTGCTTGCTTGTTGCCGAGACGGGCTGCCTTTTCCAGCCAGGCCTTCGCCTGAGGCAACGACGGCTGGGTGCCGATTCCGTAGGCGTAGTTCTGCGCCAGCAGCACCATTGACTCCGCATCGCCTTTGTCCGCCGCCTTCTGAAACAGATCCGTGGCGTTTGAGGCGGCTTCCGCACCGGCATTCGTTGCAAGCTTCAGCTTTGCGAATTCGCGCATCCCGATAGGGTCACCCGTATCTGCCGATCGTTCGTAGATCGACGCAAGATCAACGCGTGCCAAAACAAGTTGGTAGATGGCCTTGTGCGATCGCGCCAAGCCGGTCAGGCGGCTAGCAACCCGTTCGGCCGGAGCATGTTCGATAACATCGACCATCAGTTCGGTTGCTTTCTCAGGCGAGAACTGTTGGTTCTGTTTGTCGGTGTAGGTTTTCAAGAGGTACTGCTCGGCCTTCGCGTCGCCGCCGCGGGCCGCGATTTCGAACAGGCGCATGGCGCTGTTGCGTGCCTCTGCCGATGCAACTGCAGCATAGACTTCAGCCAACAATCGTGCTCTCCACGGCTTTCCCTCCGAGAAAGCCTCGCCAACATCCATCCAGGCGCGCGATCTCGTTGGCTGACCGAGATCCGAATAGGCATGCGCCATTGAAAGTGCCGAATCGAACGAGCAGTCCATGACGCTTTGAGCGCGCAGCAGGTAACCCTGTTTCAAATTGACATCGCTCACTTGCCGGGCCGCGAAAATCAGTGCGTCAGCATCCCCGCGATCGGCGATGGCCGGCAGGTATTGCTTGTAGACGTCAAGGGGCACAGCAAACGTTTCGGCAAGCAGTTGCATGGCCCTTCCATTGCCGTTTGCAGCTTCCAAACGCAGGTTCTTTTCGGCTGAGGCCGCAAGGGTAGGGTCATCCCTGAACGAGGACAGTATCAACTCGCCAGCCCCGACCCGCGCAGCCGGGCTGCCCCGATCGGCAGCGGCCAGAAGTCGGTCGAGCGCGGCGCGTTTCTTGCTGGCATCATCGCCCACCGCCTGCAGCATCAAGGCGGCAAACGCCGCCTCGGCGTCCGGGCTCGTTGACAAGCGCTCGTCCCACTCTTTGATAGCGTGAGCGTCCGTTCCAATTGCCTTGAGATACCAGAGGTAGGCAGCAATCAACTTTGGTTGGCCATTCAGCGCACCCGATTGAAGCAGGGCTGCCGCAGAGGTGTTCGCTTGATGAGCGAGCTCCTCGATGTCTTCGACTGACCATGCGCCGCCCTGCGTTCCCTTGGCGGCGTTCGCCCAATAGGCCGCCTGCTCGAGGCGAGGTCCGTCGGGCGCGTGACACAAGTAGGCATCGCGCAGATCATTCATGGTGTCGGTCCGGCCAAAGTTGTCAAGGAGCGCCAATAGAAGGTTGATCCCCTCGTCGAAATTCCCCTCGCCAGTACTGCCCATGCGAATGGCGGCCAGACTGTGCATGGACGTCATGTCACGACGCTCGGCTCCTTTGGCGAAGAGCTGGCTTGCCTGGTCGCGAGTTTTCCAATAGCCGTCCGTCTCGATTGCAAGATTTGCCAGCCTGGCGAAAACCCAACCGGGCGCATCGTTTAGTGACGCGAGTTCGTTCAACGCTTGAACATACTTCTCCCGGGCATCCGGCGCGTCGGAGTAAAGGTTTGCGAGCCTGATCAGGCTGCTGCGATGACCTGATGCCACAGCCTGACGATAATAATACTCGGATTTCTCAAGATCTTTCGGAACGATCGCCCCGATCTCGTAAACGTGGCCGAGCTCGGACTGAGCGGCAACCACACCATGGTCGGCCGCGAACTTGAGGTAGCGCATCAGGACTGCGTTGTCCTTGCGGATATCGGAGCTTTCCATGTGATAGCGAGCGACCTTCCAGGCGGCATTGCCGTCTCCGAGGTCGGCTGCAAAGCGTAACCACGCCTCCGAGATCGTGCGGTTCTGCTGAACCACTTCCCCCTTTTCATATTCTCTGGCAATGCGCGCGACCCGGTCGCAAATTCCACTGTCAAGTTTTCCCACCATCGCGCCGAAGGCCATTGTTATGGCGAGCGATGGGTCAACCGTCCAACCCTCGATGCTCTGTCCGTCGAGGTTTCGTTTGGCAAGCTGCAGGAGCGCATTTGGATTTCCGCCATAGGCGGCGTTGACAAGGTAGGAAAGGGCCTTTGTCGTGTCTTTCTGATCGGTAACGCCGTTCAGGATCAGCTCTGCGGCCAGGTCCAGATCCTTCGGCGTACTGGTTTCCGCGTGTGCAACGAAAGCCTCGATCGCTCCGGTGTCGTTCAGCTCATCGATCTTTCCCGCCCGAAGGTAGAGCGTGATCCTCTCCGCCTCCAAATCCTGTGGTTTCATGTCGGTGTTCAGGCCGGGCAGCAGTTCGATCATGCGTGCGATGACAGGAAAATAGACTTCCGGATCGATGTCGCGAAGTCGTTGCGCCTCGCGCTGAACCAGCCACGGTGCCATCTTCGGAAGCGACTTGCGGTCCCAGGAAAGCCATCGATCAATGACCTCTCCATCCGGCGCCCGTTGAATACATATCGGCTTCACCTCAACCTTGGGCGGCAGGAAATCGATGGCGACTGGACCTGCCCGCACCTGGCCGGCGGTCGCTGCGAGCCATAGGCACGCAGCAACGGTCCCGACAAGCGAAGAAGGAATGCGTCGAAAGGCATGAAACGACATCATTGTCCCCTATTGGCTCAAGTGGTTTTCAGCGGCGACGACGTGGTAGTCGCCCTTGCTGCCTGAGAGAACGATGGAAAACCCCGCTCGCCTCTTCAGGTCGATCTTTTCGGTTTGGGCGATCGTCTTGCCGTCCTGCTGGATAACGAAGCCGAGACTGAGCGGTGCCCTTAGAGATACGCTCTGAGAGGTTCCGGAGGCGACCGCATTGAGTGCAGTTGCATTCGCAGCAGGCACGACCAGATCGACTGTTTGCAGGTCAGTGAGATTGTAAAGATAGACCTGAGCCTTCGACGGGTCATCCTTGACGCCATCGACGTAAAGTTTCGCTTGTCCATCTGACAGCTTGGCATAGGTGTAGTATTTGCCGGGGTCGGCGGTCACCTTCGTGCTCTCTGCGCCGATGGACATGTCGACGTCACCAGGTTTGACGGTGACATAGGGTGACACTCCTTCGGTGAAATTTGCGACTTGAGCCCCAGCGATGACGGCCGACGAGGCATTCATGTCGACAATGCGGATGAACGAGCCGTTCGGGTCAACGGGCTTGCCGTAAAGCCCGGCGTCTTGCGCCAATCCCGTTATCGGCGTGGTCAAAGCCAACATCGCGACGCAAAGAGTTGCACATGTGCGAGATATGATCATTTCCATCACCTTGCTTTAGGGCTGCAGACACTGACCGCCGCGGCATCCGCAGAAAGCCGGTCAAATTCGAGATTGATGCGCTGCGGGGCCTCACGGGCAAAGTAGCGAACCGGAAAATAGAAGCGGCCGGTCGAGACCATTCGGTCCGCGCGCAGAATACTGCTCTCGAACTGGTGGCCGTCGCTCAGCTCAAAACGCAGCGTCGCTCGCCGACTATGCGCATCGCCTGAAAACGCATAAATCACCGCCGAGTCCGAGACTTCGCCCTCACCGATGGCAACGCTGATGACGTTGGCGCCGGGGTGTGAGATTTTCTCGCTATCGATCGTCCGGCAGCTTTGACGCGCCGCGGCCGAAAGCTCGATCAAAGGCGCATCGCCGAATTTGCCGAGATTGTTGTAGATCGGGTTCTCCCAAATCAGAAATCGGGGCCGGTTCGTCTGGAAGGCTTCCGATGTGAGATAGGACGTGATCGACCCGAACTGGTTGCCCCCTGAAATCGAATAGTTGGTCACAGGGGTTGAGAGGGCCTGCGAGAGAAAGCCCGCGAAATTTGAGGCAGGAAGATCAGAATAGCTCGTGCCGACCAGGGCGACGGCACCGCCCGAAGCGTCATTGCCAAAGATGTCGGCGGTGGTGTTTTCGCCACCCGTCTCAAAGGTTTCGTACCCCTGTGTCTGCGGCAGGGGCAATGCATCCTTGCAGCCGGACTGCAGCAATCGACGCATCGTGGAAATGATCGACAGGCGCGTGGTCGGCCTTGTCTGAAAACTTGCCTTTTTGAGGTCGTCCGAACCTGGAAGAGCCCGGATCGCTGCAGCGATTTCCTCTGCGGACAAGCGCGCACCCGACGATGTCCAGTGAAAATCAGCCTGGAAGAATGGCGGCTCGTCACCGGCGTCTTTTCTTAGCCTTTCCAGCAGATCAACCGTAGCGATGCCATGATCGCGCAATCGCTTGATGACATCGTCATAGGCTCTTTTTGCAACGCCGTAGTCAAAACCGTAGTCACTTTTTGCAGTTTCGGGCAGATATTGCGGCAGGACGAGGCTTTTGGTCGGTATCGGAACAAAGACAAGCGTCGTTCCCCCCGCCTCGAGCGCCTCTGCGAGCAATGCCACTTCGTCGGCGGTGTGCTCCGACAGTTGCTGCTCCATGCGCAGGTCCGCAATGACGCGATAGAAAAATCCCTTCTCACCCTCGACAACGGCAAGTTGTCTATTGGTCTCAAGGCCTGCGCATCCGAAAGCGGAGGACGCGGCATGGCCGGTCCCTGCCGACGCCAGCGCAATGGCGATTGCCGGCAAGATCCGGGAACACAAGGTCGATCGACTAATCCAGTGTATCATTGCGAAACCTCGACAAGGTTCGTTGGTTCTTTCTCCAACAGGCGCAAAACGGCGGCGGCGATCGCGCTCGTGCTTGGTTCAGCACTGTCTTTTGCGATCGTCAGGAAGTGCCTCGCCTCTTCCTTTTCCTGATCGTCCGCCAGGCCCTGGGAGATCATGGAGATCGCCAAATTGAGCGCAGTCTTCGAATCACCCCCGGCGGCCGCCTGCCGCTCAAGGCGCAAGACCTCGTCGGGCTTGGCTCCGAAAGGCCGGCCACTCTTGTAAAATTTGACGAGTTGTGCGGCTGCCACGGGATTTCCACGGAACGCATGGTCGCGAAGCGTCTTTTCAGCCTGCGCAAGGCGGGGCTCACTGACTGTCTGCGAGGTTGTGCTGAGCAGTCGGGAAAGCGGAGCAACTGCTCCTGCGCGGCCGGTGCTACATGCAATGGTGTAATAATGGATCGCGTCGGCCGTCAGCTTCGGATTTGCTGCAAGGCGTTTGGCGACGTAGATCGCCGCCACACCGTCGCCCCGGTCGGCGAGCATCTGCAGCTCTTTGTAGGAAACACGCTGGCGAGCAATCATCCGCCGACGGATTGCCTGCAAGGCGGGGTCCTTCAGTTGATCTGTTCTTGTAACGCCCTGATTGAAGCCCTGCCGATAGCGCTGAACCGCTGCCTTTGATTTCGGGTCGGCGCCCGCAGCCGCAAACGCAACATCGCATCCGTTAGTGACGCCAATGCTCAGAGCGACGAGCAATGTAAGGAAGCGCATGTGTCTACTCCTCAGCAACGGGTGGAGGTGCATCCCAAAGAGCTGGCTCGGTCAAATAGCGAACCGGAAACTCCCAAAGCACTGTTGGTTGTCCTTGAATCTGCTGGCTGGTCTCCAGGAATTTACGCATGGGAACGACTGGCCCGCGGCCGATCTCGGCGACATTCAAGACGTTGGCGCCAAGCGCGGCTTCGAGATAAGCGGAAAAGGACCAGGTATCATTGGCACTGTAGCTGGTGCCGACCAGAACGACGGGAAAAGTTTCGTCCTGGCCCAGGATATCGATGATTGACCCTGCATTGTCCGGTGACGCAGTTTGCGGGGCGACGACTTCGTTCTTCAATCCAATCGACGGCGCCAATCTTGCACCGGTCACGAATTTGACGAGGTCGCCTTCCAGCGCCCGGTTTGGCTCGTCCTTGAGGACAAAATGCGTCTCTCCCGCAATTCGCGAGGAAGCCGCGATCGCACCGGCGACGGCCTTCGCTCCCGCAGGCGTCCAATGCGTGTCAGTCTTGAGGAAGACGTTATCCTGCGGTTTTGCACGCAGTAGCGCTTCCCTTGCATCAACGACGTCGATCTGTGCCGCAGACATTGCATCGATGAAATCGGCGTATCGACGCTCTGCGATGGAGGCATATCGCTGATCCGTCAGATATTCACGGTAAACGTCGCTCTTGGCAGGCAGCGGTACGACAATCAGTCGCTGACCTCGGGACCGTAGAACTTCGGCGACCTTCGAAATCTCGCGAACGCCGCTCGAAATGCCGCTGTCAGCGTTCGCGGCGCCGCGAAACTCCTCCTCGGAAAACAACCATCCGTTTTTCCCAACGACCACTCCACGACGCCCTTCGCCGAAAAGGGCGTAGCGAGCAGCGCCGACGAATTCGACCGCAAACTCGCGGTGTGGCAACTCGGTCTTGTAGACGGCCTCGAGCGTCGTTCCGATCAGCCCGTGGCTCAGTTGGCCGACGTTTGCGGGAAGCTGCGAAACAGCGCCGAGCAATTGGGGGCGAATGTCGACATTGGCAAAGACCCCATAGCCGAACAACATCACCGGAAGCAGCAGTCTGGCAGTCGTTTGTTTAGCGTTGATCTGCATTGGCGCCTCAAAACTGAAAATAGAGAAACGGCGAGTGGTTGGCCTCGGCAAGCTTCAGGATCGTTACTGTTGCCAGCAAGGTCAGCATCAACGGCACTGTGATAGATTGACGAAGCGTCGCGGTTCCATCGGTCCCTGCCACGGCGACGCCTGTCCGATCGAAGGTCTGAAGATAAGGCTCGCTTGCAACGACTGCGCATCCAATGGCAAGACTGAGCAGCCCTTCGTGAGTGATGTCGAGGAGCACTTCCGGTCGCGCCCAAAACCCATTCAGCCCGACCATGCCGGCATAAAGCTCTAATGCGACACCGACGCTCTCGGCCCTAAAGAGGACCCATCCCAACAAGACGATCAAAAGGGTGAGTGGCAGCGCCATCCATTTCGAGGTCGCAATCTTATTCCAGCCTGTGGCGCGTTCGAGCGCCAGCCAGCCACCATGCCATCCGCCCCAGAGAACGAAGGTCCAGTTGGCGCCATGCCAAAGCCCACCGAGGAGCATGACCAGGATCAGGTTGAGATAGGTTCGAAGAGGACCGAGGCGGCTTCCGCCGAGCGGAATGTAGAGATAGTCTCTCAGCCAGTTTGACAGACTGATGTGCCATCTGCGCCAGAATTCGGTGATGCTCCGGCTGAGATAGGGCATGTCGAAGTTCGGTGCGAAGCGAAACCCGATCAACAGTCCGAGGCCTATCGCCATGTCGCTATAGCCGGAAAAATCGAAGTAAAGTTGCATCATGTAGGCGATGGCGCCAAGCCACGCCTCAATCAGGGTCGGGTGACCGCTCGAAAAGATGCTGTCGGCGATCGGCGCAATCGGATCTGCAATCAGTACTTTCTTTGCAAGGCCGATGACGAACAGAGCCGTACCGTCGCTAAACTTCTGGATGGTGTGATCGCGATGTTTGAATTGGTCGGCGAGATCCTTGAAGCGCAGGATTGGGCCAGCAATGAGCTGCGGAAACAGGGCCTTGTATGCGGCAAGATCGATGAAGTTGCGCGTGGCGGGCGTTTCCCGGCGATAGACGTCGACAAGATAGCTGATCGACTGGAAGACGTAGAAGGAAATACCAATGGGAAGGATCAGGCGCCAGTGAATACCGAGCCCGTCCGCATCAGTCCCAACGAGCGCGGCGAAACTATCGATGAAAAAGTTCAGATATTTGAAAACTCCGAGCACCGTCAGGCAACCCGCGATGCCAACGGCGAGCAGGATTTTCCCTGCGGGCCGACCTAGATTGCGCTCGACTGCGATCGCAAAGACATAGACCCACACGGTTGTTGCAAACAGGAGTGCGAGGAAATCCATCCGCCACCACCCGTAAAAAATGTAGGACGCAATCAGAATGGTAAGGGAGCGCGCGGCAATCGGGGTCGCGTAGTAGGCCAGCAGGAATGTCGGAAGAAAGAGAAAAAGGAAGACCTCGGAGGAAAAAACCATGATTTCAGGTTCCCTTCTTGGCGATGCAAGCGGAAAAATCGACTGCGGAAAACTGGGAGAAGTCATCCGGAGCGGTTGGCACGGTTGCCTTGATCTTGAATTCACCAGGCTGGTCTGATGCAGCAAACTCCAGCAATCCGCCGAGGTTGGTTGCGAAGTCTCCGTCGGCGACGCGCGGCAGTTGTCGACTGAAGTCGTTTGCAAGAAGGCTGACTTCCCCAACTGCCGAGCCACTCAATCCGAAGCGATTGTTCACAAAGTTGTTGCGCGAAACGCGAAGCGATGAATGCTCGAACTGACCTGAAATCGCCAGGCCGGCGGAAGCATTTCCGAGGAGATCATTTTTCTCCACGTTGCCGTTGAGGACGGAACGCATCGCAATGCCACGGGAACGATTTGCAAGCACTACATTGCGTTCGATCGCAACGCAGGCGGCACCATCCACGCTAATTCCGGTCAGCCTCGATCTGCCGACGAGATTGTCGGAAATCCTGACCTCGGTCGATCCGCCGTCAACAAAAATTCCGTTACCTGGACTGCCAATGATGATGTTGTGGGAAATGTCGAGATGGCTTGAACCATCGGTCACCTTGATGGCGTGCGCCCCGGATCGTTGCGACACGATGTTGTCGGCGATACGCACGTCGCGTGCTGCCTTGACCAGCACCGCTGTCTGAGGACCATCGACAAAGCGATTTCCGACGATGTCGAGCCCGCTCACGCCGGCAAGCGCGACACCAGCACCATCCTTGAAGATGTTATCCTTGAGCATGGAGCCCGTTACAGATGACGAAAACTGTTGATGTGTGAAGGCCACACCGCTTCCTTCCAGGAACCCGGGAAAGCCCAGTCCGGCAATTTCACTTCGGCTTACCAGTGCGGCTCCGCCGAAGGTTGTCAGCAGGAACGGCCGGAATCCGCTGTTCTTGGCGCCTGTCGCACCAAGGTGTGCGCCATCGATCTCCAAAACCCCGGTATTGACAACAAATGCGCCTTGGCTGCCGTCGAACGCCAACCTTTCGCCGGGGCCGATTTTCAATGCGCCGCCAGTCCAGATGAAGATGGGGCGATGGGCGACGTACCCCTCTGGACCCTTTTCGAGAACGTCGTCAAAGCCCTTCGTTTGCAGGACCTGTCTGACTTCTTCGAGGCTGAATGAGCCGCTTTCGATGACGATTGCGGCAGCCTGAGGGGCCGGCTGGGCCTTTAAACTCGCTTCCACGAAACCCTGGCTTGCCGGCAAGCCGATCCGGCGCAGGAGAATATCGACCGGCGAACGACTAAGGCGTTTCTGGGTATCTGGGAAAATAAGCTGGCCGGCCTGACCTCCGGCCCGCGACGGTTCGATACCAGCCAGTTCGTGGACACGCCTGAATATCTCGCCCGACGATATATCCAAGCGCTGCGTGTCTTGCTCGAGACGGTCCAGCCCTGGCCAGTATGAGCTCTTCTGACCCGCCGTCGCCCAGGGTGAGCCCGCGAGGCAGGCGACAAGTGTCGCGATCGCCGCAAAACGACTAGGCATAATCAGCAGCCCTCACGTCATAGGGGATGGTCGCAAAAGGTTGGCTCGGCAAGCCAAGGACGCTGGCGTTGCCACAGCTGATTTCAATGACCTCGGAAACGGTATCGGAGGTATTGACCAAGACCGCCTGTCTGCCCGTCGCAACCATGGCGGACAGGCCGGGGGTCAGCTCAGACTGCGTTTGGTCGCCGATAAGCCGCAATCCCCCGCGGATAACGGCGAGGATCCGAGACACGCCTTCCTCACCAACAAGCGTGACGGTCTTTCCGCCATCTACACTCAAGAGGTCCATGGCAAAACCCGGGCCGGCCTGCATCGACTTTATGGTGCCCCATTCGGTAACCTGGCTACGGTGGTTTTCCGCTTCGCGACGCTTGAGCGTTACGAGGTGCTCGACAATTCTCTTCACGTCCTGGGAGCTTGACTTGTTGGTGACGAGGAGTGCGTCGTCGGTATCGACGACCACCACATCGTTCATGCCGACAACTGCGACCAGGCGCTCTCCGCCTCGCACCAACGAGCCGCGCGTATCGAACAGGACGACGTCCCCGGAGGTTACGTTGCCGCTTTCATTTTTCATTCCGATCGAATGGACAGAGGTCCAGCCACCGACGTCGTCCCATTCGATTGCAGCGGGCGCCAAGGCAATGTCCTTGCAGCGTTCAAAGACCGCCTTTTCTGTCGGCTGGCTGTCGGCTGCGATAAAATGGCGTTCGTCGAGCAGCAGGCCAGCCTCGGTTTCAAGCGGTGAAGCGGACTGGAGAGCAGCACTGACGGCAGCAAATGTCGAGGGATCGTGACGCCGGTATTCCTCAATCAGCTTGCTCGCCCGAAACATGCTGATGCCTGATGCCCAGTACGCAAAACCGGTGTCGATGAGCGACTGAGCAATTGCTGTACTGGGTTTCTCAATGAAGCTTTCGACGCGGTGCAGGCCGGGATAGAGATCGAATTGACCTCCATCCATGACGTAGCCATATCCCTTTTCGGCATAGCTCGGTTGGATGCCGAAGGTAACAATAAGCCCGTCCAATACTGCACGGTGCATTTGCGCAATGAGGCGATTGAGCTCGCCCTTGATGACATGGTCAGATGGCAGGACGACCAGCACCGCGTCAGGTTTGGCGCCAGCAAGATAGAGCGATGCAGCCAGCACCGCCGGGCCCGTGTTCCTTGCCACCGGCTCCGTGATGATGTGCGCTTTGCTCTGGATTTCACGTAGTTGACGCGCAACCGTCTGCACATGGCGCGATCCCACGCAGACGATCGGATCGGAAAACATATCGGCGCGATGGCGTTGAACGGTACTCTGAAAGAACGTCAAGGAGCCTTCGCCGTTGACCGGCTGGAACTGCTTTGGCTGGTGGGCGCGCGAAAGTGGCCAGAGGCGAGTACCCGTCCCGCCGCATAGGATCAGTGGATGAATGTCGCTCATTTCGTACCCCGGAAATAGGACAGGCTATTTGTCATGGCTCTCACCCATCCGGGCGAACCGTCCAATCGCACCACAACAGGCGTTCCAGGTGGCACGTCTGGCAGGGATTCAATGGGAACAAGCGTTACCGGCAGCAGCTCACCTGAGGGGGCGCTGGCGCGATCGACAAGAACGTTGGCATCGACCTTCCTGCCATCGCGAGTCTCGATCTGTGCCGTTGCGCCCCCCGCCAATCGCCGCAACTCGAGCCCGGTCAGGCTCGATTGCACAACAAGTGGAGCCCCATGCTTGTTCACAGTGAGGATCGGTTGACCCACGAGGACGGTCGCTCCTCGCTCGATGCCGGTCGTTTGAACCTCGCAGTCGCAAGGCATGCTGACCGTTACGGCAACACCCGTGGATGCCAGGATGGAATAGGCCGGTTTGCCACTGGGAGCACTGGGATTGATGAAGTCAACCTGGCCACTCGCCGTAGCCTTCATCGTTAGACCCTGACGCTGGACAAGGGCCGGCGCATTTACTTCCGTCACATAAAGGCGGTTGTTCAAGGCAGTGGCCGTGAACAATATGAGGGCAATCGAGGCCAGGCCAACGCTGAGCGTTCCAACTGTTCTAGCCAACGCGGCGCTGCCTGGCCGCCGGACTGCGGCGGAAGTGGGTGTCTTTTCCTTCTGCAAGGCGCTCGGCGCGCCAATCAACCCATTGAAGGTCACGTGGTCGCCCGCTAACCAGCAGTTCAGGAGATAGCGTATCTGCGGCATATGCTGGCCGGTCGGGTCCCGGAAGCGCAAGGCAATTGCTCCCGTTTCACTGTCGCTTGATGCAACGACGACGTCGATTGGCAATGACAGCGAAAATCCGTTGAAATTGAACCGAAAAAGAGCAAGTTTGCTGGCGCCCGCCCAATTTGCCGCAGCAATTCCGGCAATTCGCGCTCCCACCATTGAAAGAGTAACCCCTTCATAGGCGCGTCCATCGATCGCGACGGAGAACGGTATGCGCAGGCTTGGATGTTCATTCGCGTCGGCAAAATCGGGAGCCTCACCTGCATCCCTGTCGCCTGAAAGCACTTCCTTTTCGCGATGGTCGATTGTCGTCATCAGAGATTCCTTCAGGTCACATTCTTGCGGTGGAAATCATAAAGGCTGCGAACAAGAGCCAAGCGCTTGCCAGCATGTGAACGTAGGTCGAAGACAGGTTTCGCAGTCGCTCCGACAGGGTGACGGCGCGCCTCGCACGTCGTGCCGTGGCCTGCCGGGTCCATTTTTGCCGATCGAGACGAAATAGAACGAAGGTTTTGACGAGGGCGCCGCCGATCTGGCTGAAATATAAAAGAAACGGGTAGGTGATCGGAAAAGCCGGCCGGAAGGTCGTCAACAGGCAGCAGTAGATGTACCTGGTGAACATAACCCATGCCACGTAGAGCGGCAGGACGAGTGGGCTGATCAGCACGGCCGACATCACCACGGTTGCGGGGCCGAACAGTGTTGTCCACATCGATATTCGCTGATCGAGCACCGACCACCAGGTGAACCACCCGATGCGATGGGGGCCGAGCGCCAACGCCCTGCCGTTCGTTCGAAGCATGTTTCCGAACCACCGCAGCATCAAAGCGACGGCGGAATCGACGAAGCCGGGCTTCGGCTGGCTTTCCATCGAGACGGAACGGACGTCCGGGAGATAGGCCATTTCATAGCCACGCTTAAGCAGCCAGAACCACGTCGACTTGTCGTCTCCAGTCAGGAATTTCACAGTCCCGAGCCGCCAATGCGCCAGCCAGTCATGCTGCACGTTGTCAATGAAGTCTGGGTCGCAGGCGAGCGATGCACGAAAGATCGAGAGCCGTCCCGTTAGCGTCAGCACACGACCGGAAAGTCCCATGGACGACATCATCATCTGTCTCTGGGTAAAGCGAAGATTGAACCAGTCGCGAAACAGACGAGACTCTTCGATTTCGCAATCCTCATCCGTTGTCACGGCACCTATTTTGGGATCGACAAAAAATGGAGCGCACGTCTCTACAAGATCTTCCGGAGGGCAGCTGTCACCGTCGATGAGGACGACGATGTCGTCGGGCATCGGGCATTGACTGGCAATGATGCGCAACGATGTGGCCAGCGCATCACGCTTGCCGGTTGCCGGTATTCGATCAATGATCAGCCGAACATGAGCGGCCCGGGGCTTCATCAATGAATAGATTCGTCGAATGAGCCTTTCATCAGCAGTATCGACGATGGAGGCAACAACCGTTGCACCTCCTCTTGACGCAGCAGCAGCATTGAACAGGGAGCGATAGACCCGAGCCGTGACAGCGGTGTCGACCTTGTAGGTCGTGACCAGGAAGAAGGAATGAACGGGGCGCTGCCGTTCCAGATATCTGCTGGTCACGGCAGCGCGCCGGCGCGGATGCACGATGTGAATGAATATCGTTGCGCGGACAAAGTTGATCGCCCCCCAACCATATCGCCACATCCCCAGTGTTCCGATCGTCAACACCAGGCTGGCGTTTTCGGCAAGCCGGTGAGCGGGAACCGCAACGGCTACGCTTAAGAAGACAAGGATGTAAAGGATATGGCTCAGCACGTTCAGCTCCTACCAGCAGATGCCTGCGTACAGGCCGCCGGAGCGCATCTTCGGATCGATGCGCGTAAGGTCGACAAGACTCTTGGTCGACGCCGCCTCTGTCAGAGGCTCAACTGCTTCCTCGTAGCGGTTGCCGACGAGCAGGATGTCAGCGCCTTCGATTAATTCATCAATCTCGTCGACAAGGCGCTCCTTCAGATCAGGAACAATTCCGTTCCCACGTCCCGAGCCGCCCATGTTATGTGCGTATGCAACGCTGACACTCGGGTCGTAGACCCTAAGGTCAAAGCCCTTGGAAATGAGCCGCGAGGCGAGCTCAGCGAGTGGGCTTTCGCGCAAATCGTCGGTGCCGGCCTTGAAGCTGATCCCGACCATGCCAATCGACTTTCCGGGCGCATTCTCGACCATCGTCTCTGCGCGCTCGATCTGTCCGGCATTCGCGGTCAGAACCGAGTCGAGGAGCGGTGTGGAGACTTCCCTTTCGCCCGCCAGATGCCGCAGGGCGCGAACGTCCTTGGGCAGGCATGAACCACCGAAGGCAAACCCGGGTCGCATGAAATAGGGCGACATGTTTACCTTGTCGTCAGAACACAACACTTTCAGGACCAATTGGCCGTCGATCCCGCAGGCCTTGGCGATGTTCCCGATTTCATTGGCGAAGGTCACCTTGACAGCTCGCCAGGAATTGCTCGTGTACTTAATCATCTCCGCTGTCGCCACCGGCACGACATTGCAGGCGCACGGCAGACCGGCGTTGATGTCGTGCAACAGCTGTTCCGTAACGGGATCAATGGCACCGAACACGATAAGGCCCGGATTGTAATTGTCGTCGATTGCTGTGCCTTCCCGGAGGAATTCGGGATAGTACCCGACACCGAACCCGTCGCCGGCGGTCAGTCCCGACGCCTGCTCGAGGATAGGAATGCATTCGCCTTCCATGGTGCCGGGAACGATGGTCGAGCGCACCACAACGGAGTGAAACGTCGACTTTTGCCGTATCGCCGCTGCAACATCCTTGCAGGCCTGCTTAACGTAGTTCAAACCGACAGCGCCATCTGACGCGCTCGGCGTGCCGACGCAAATGAAGGTCAGGTCTGTTTCGGCAATGGCGGAACTGACGTCCGTAGTGGCGCTCAAGCGTCCACGTGCGACATTGCGCTGAAGCAGCGGCGTCAGTCCTGTTTCGACAATCGGTGCTTCGCCGGCATTGAGCTTGGCCACCTTGGCCGGGTCGACGTCCACAGCCACGACCGTGTGACCATCTTCCGCCAGGCAGGCGGCAGAAACCACGCCGACGTATCCGATACCAAGTATACTAATTCTTGCCATGACATGTCCCCACGATAGCATTTGCTCGAAGTTGGCTTGACGTCACGACAGCGCGGTTCTCTGGCGCACCGCTATTTGGTCAGGCTCGTGGGAAGATTACGAAGGTTAATAAAGAATAAAAGTCAGGTAATTAAGAACAAATGTAGGGAAAATGAGAAGGAAGCCCGGAGGAATATATAAACACAAATAGCCGGCTAAAGTAGCCAGCTCATTTCATACTTATATTATGTGAAGAATACTCAGTTCTAATGCTGATATATGTTAAACCATCCCCTTAGGGCGCCGTATTTAACGATGGACGCGCGGGTGGAGAGGCTGAGCTTATCGGAGCCGCGTGATTTATACGTTTCAACCGTTTTTGTGCTGAGACGCATTTCGGCAGCAATCTCCTTCGTGCTGAACCCGTAGGCGATTAGTTTTAGCACGAGTTCTTCGCGCGCGCTTAGGCTGCCTTCGGGCAAACGCGATGGTGTGAGTGTGGCGCCGTTAAGAAGCGAGTAGAAGCTGCGAATATGCAGGTCTGGTAGGCATCTAAACACCGCCGGGCTGATGTGGTGTTGTCCCGCTGCAACGCGCGAAATCGCGGTATAGATATCTTTGCCATCGTCACTGGTAAAAATCACGCTTGATACACCGTCGACATAGACGTCCTGGATCAGATTCACGCTGGAGTGACTGACAGCGTAGATCAAATTGAATGGATACTCCGCCTCCGTACTGGCAACACGCCGCAGGGCATTACCAATCCCGATGTCAGCGGAAGTGGCAATTTCGCATATGACGACGGCGGGCAATGTTCGGGCGACGAATTCGTGCAAAGACTCACTGGCGCGTTTCGCGTCAACGAAACACATGCCGTGATCAATACACACGCCTGAACGAATTTTTTCGGATAGTTCACCAGATGTGCAAACTACCGAAACACGAATCCTTTTCGTTCCCATGAAAGTTCCTCAATTAAGACGAAACCTCCTCCCGGGCATTACTAATAGGAACTTACTGCATCTCCAGTACACCGAGATGTACTGCCTCCATTGACATGCAGAAAGCTAGAGAACGTACCGATAGTTTTAAAAATTACTTAATATGTCAAGAAGCATTTTCAATATTTACGGCTTGTCGTTGTATATTCTTCAATGCGCAGATATGTAACTGATCGTCTATTTGGAATTCCTATGGAGGAATTGGGGCTAGATGGGTAATTTACGGGAGCCGAATTGCGCGAGGATCCAGCTAATCCTCCCGGCCTTTCGTGACAAAAGAACTGAATTCATAGCAGGGAAGCCGCACTCAAGCGCACCGCAGGCTCCAGCCGGGTGCAAACTGTTCAGGAAGACAGCCGCGGGGTGCGCTCGCGCTGGAGTCGAAGCGATTGCGGGCACGTCTAGCGACCGTGGTCAACATGCCGATTGATGAAACCCATGGGGCCAGGCCCAGTCGTAGCTCTGACAACCGGTTGATCCACCGAGGCCTCCCCGACGTCGGTAGTGATGTTGGTGCCCGACGCAACGGATAAACTGTCAGGCGTCACAACTTGAAGCGATCGAATACGGTGAGCCGTTTGATCAGCGAATCCGGGCAGCACATTCACCTGCGTTAGTCCGCACGAGACAGCAAGGCGGGTCCGTGAAATCGAACTGAAGGCCCTATTGGTGGATTTCAGGCCGCGGCTTCCCAAAAAAGTGTGGCCGTGGTTAAGGGCCGTGATCAAGGGCCGTGGTCAAGGAGAGAGGAGCGCCCTACCTGTCGCCTAGCCTCAGCCCTCGGAGATTGCGTGAAAATAGCCACGTATAACGTCAATGGCATCAACGGCCGCCTTACAGTGCTGCTGAGGTGGCTGAAGGAAGATCGCCCCGACATTGTCTGCCTTCAGGAACTCAAGACAGTCGACGAGAGATTTCCGCGCAACGAACTTCGACGCGCCGGATATGAGGCTGTATGGCACGGCCAGAAGAGCTGGAACGGCGTTGCCATCCTGGCAAGGGGCACACTGCCAGTCTTGACGCGGCGCGGCCTTCCCGGCGATCCTGACGACACTCACAGACGCTATATCGAGGCCGTGGTAGACGGCCTGTTGATCGGCTGCCTCTATCTTCCGAACGGCAATCCTGCTCCAGGCCCAAAGTTCGAATACAAGCTTCGATGGTTTCAACGCCTGCAGGCCTATGCGGCCGAGTTGCTTGAGCTCGAAGTGCCCGTTCTGCTGGTCGGCGACTATAATGTCATGCCGACTGATCTGGACGTTTACGCACCGGAGCGTTGGCGGGACGATGCCCTGTTCCGCCCCGAGGTCAGGCGAGCCTATGCCGAGCTCGTCAGGCAAGGGTGGATGGATGCGATACGGCACTTATACCCTGAGGAGCGAATCTATACGTTCTGGAAGTATTTCATTCGAGCGCGACGCCGGTCTGAGGCTCGACCATGTTCTACTCAGTCCTGCTGCCGCTCCTTTCCTGCGCTCAGCAAGTGTCAGGCGGCGACCTCGAGGGTGGGAGCACACCAGCGACCATGCCCCGGTGATGATCGAACTCGACCTGCCGAAGGCAGCTGGTCAATCAGGACCAGCCAACCTCCGATGAAAGGATTATCCCGCCGCCTCCGTATGCGACCCAAAAACACGACCGAAAAAGCAAGCACGACGCGCCCGAGACTCACTGCTATGGGAAGGAGAACGCGTAACCCCCGGCTCAGGTTGAAGCGCGAAGCGCCACGCTGCGCTCCCGAAACCTCGCCCTCCGACGGGCCTCCCGCAATTCTTCAATCGTCGGTTGCCACCAACCACGACTATTCTCATATTCGCCCGGCTCCTTTTTCGCGGGCCAGGTGTGTATCAGCTCTTCCAGAGAAGCAGATCGCCACAGCGCCCACACGTGTTCATCGCTTAGATCGGGATAGAGATCGGCCACATTGGCGGCTTCTACCAATTCGCCCGTCACTTCGCTGACCACGATAATGCCGTAACTCGTCGTGGCCACCGGCCTGTCGAGGGGCGGCAAGTCATCTGCCGGCACCGGCATGCGGTGACGTCTCCGCTCCGATGCGCGCCGACGTGACCTTTTATCCTCATCCGTTCCTTTGCGAGCTTCAGTACGCTTGCGACGTTCTTCGGGCTCGTTGCGCTTGGCGGCCTCCTCTATCAGCTTCCAGCGGCGCAGGAGGTCGTCGTAGGAGGCAAAGGGTATATGCCAGACCCCGAGGTCGACATCCCAGCGCGCAAAAGGGACCTGTCGGAGCGCATCGACAATGGTGCGCGAATACGGCGTGCGAACACGAAAGCCGTCCTCTACTACATCCAGATAAGGACTTAGGATCGGCTCGAACTCAAAGGCGTCACGGCCTCTCTCATCGGCGAAGGCATCCGCGCGAGATGCTTCGCGAGCGAGCCACCGGTCTATTCTGCGGCGCGCGGTCGTTCCAGGTACAAACCAGGCTTTGCGTTCGTCGCTCCATCGAGCGCGCGGAAAGGTTTCCCGAAAACGCTGGACAGACATTCGGTCAAACGGAAAGGCGACGGATGCACCCGGCCGGCCGCGATCTTCTTCGTGGTGCAACTCGGCTTCGTCACCCATGGCGTCCTCTCAGGCATCGAAATAAGAACTCGGATGAAGTAACCGGGTTTCAACAATAATTTCGAACATTATACTCGCCCCCACGACTGGTTGGCGTGCGAAAAGAGCGGTCGGGCTTCGACAGGGCAAGCTCCATCGCTGTCGCCGTTGCGCGCCTTTATTTTAGCGTTTGCTGACACTGAGAAAGAAATTCATCATTGCACGACTAAGCCGGATGACCGCGAGCGCTCTCTTTATTCGGAGACGAACCTTCCGGCTCGCCAAAGGAGGCGTTTGGCCGGGCGACTGCGAGTGGCTGGCCGACACTCGCGCGGTCCTGCCCAGGGTTTGGCGACAACACCGATTTGAGTGCTACATTTTCGGCCGATTTCATCGACGACAGGCTTGTAGCTGTCGCGTACGGGTGAATCTGGATCGAGACCGGTATCTACTTGTGCAAAGTAGACCCCAGATCCAATGGTCTTCAACCAATATGATAACAAAACCGCTCCGGCGATTGAAGTCTCTCAATGAATATCAATTCAACAGAAACCGCGCCGCGGGGTTTCTGCAACTTTGCCGTGTTGGCACGTTTATATCGCACGTCGTTCGGAGCGCGGATCCTACTGATAAGATCGCACGTCGTCCATCTGATGCTGCAAGTCGTGCGCGTAGGAGCCGTGGTATTGCGCCTACCTTGATCTATTAATGTGAGACCTTGCGGGCAGACGGATGATACGTAATAACGTACCGCAAATTTCGAGCCGAAGGCTTCGAACATGACATTTGAAGTCTCTTATCGGATCAGCTGCCAACCGATCGCGGCGCTAGCGAGGCACATACAAGCATGGCAACGCCAAAAACGAATAACGACGAAACACAGCGCGCCCATGATTTCAAAGACCGCGCGGACTGCCAACTTGCGGCGGATCACGCGCATGTTCTTGCAAGTCAGGGCTTCAGCATTTCGATTTTCGCAGCCCTGCTTTTGGTCGGCGCTCAGATTGCGAATGCCTTCAGCCTGAACGCAATCTGGATCGCATTCTTCTGCAATAACGCGGCAGCGCTTGTCCTGTTCGGTGCTGGACTACGATCCGCCTACGACGTGGTCCTATGGCGCCAAGAGAAAGCCGGGCTGCCCAGCCGCCCGCTCGGTAGGTCGATGCGGTGGGTCATCGCTTTCGTGAGCTCGCCGTGGTCCTTCCCGAATACGGTGGAGCCTGATCGCATTGAGCGCTGGACCGGGAGTGCATTGTCCATAGGCCAGGCGCTCTTCTCGCGCATCGGCGCCCGCCCGCTCTGGGTGATTGGCCTTTCGCTGTTGGCATGCCTGATCGTGTCTTCCGACTGGACTTTGAAGACGGACGACATAGCGATCGGAACGCTGGCCCTCCTCATCGTCGCGGCCTGTCTGGTATTCGCCTTCTTTCTGCTGGTGACAGAGAGGCGGCTCGCCGCCATCGATGCCGAGGAATGGCCGGAGGCAAGCACAATTTCACAATTGGCACGCGTGCCCATTTTCGTGCTCGTCATGTCTTGCTTTTGCCTCTTCCTGAGCGCCCGCGGATCGGGATTGTCCATCAAGCTCTTGGCGGCGCTGGGTGGCTTTAATGCTCTTGTAGGGCTCGAGTTTATACTCCGCGCAATCGTCTCGATGTTCCGCCCGCAAAACGACAACAGCGAGCCGTCATTGATCACCAACAGTCTTGTCGCGAACCTCCTTCAGTGGCCGCCTCAGCCCTGGATTGGCATCCAGACGGAATTGCGCACCAATCATGGTATCGATCTTCGCCAGATTTGGGCCTTTTCATTCATACGCAAGGCCGCTCCCGCAATCGTTCTCGGAACGATCTTTCTGGGCTGGTTGTTGAGCGGCGTCCGCGAGATCCCCATGACCGGCCGGGGTGTCTATGAAAGGTTTGGCAAGGCGGAGGCCATCCTGCATTCCGGTCTTCACACCGGCCTTCCTTGGCCGTTTGGTCGCGTCATTCTCCTCGAGTATGGCAGCGTGCACGAACTGGCCACCTCCGTCAGCACGACTGACGGCAACGAGCCGCCGACGAATGCCGAGGGACCAGCGCCAGAAAGTAGCAACCGGCTATGGGATGCCTCGCACATCAGCGAGAAATCGCAAGTCATTGCCAGTGGCACAGGTGGCAAGCAGAGTTTTCAGATCGTCAACATGGACGTACGCTTCGTCTACCGCATTGGTCTGTCGGATCTGGCCGCGATGAAGGCGGCCTATCGGGTTGCCGATCTGCCAGGATTGATCGAGAGCGCCGCAAACCGCGTCCTCGTGCATGACTTTGCCAAAAGAACGCTCAACGACGTCTTGAGCGAAGGCCGCTTGTCGCTGGCGAATGATATTGCATCGGCGGTCCAGAAAAATATGGATGAGCTGAACAGTGGCATCGAAATCCTGACGGTCATCATCGAGGCCATCCATCCTCCCGCCGGCGCGGCCAACGCCTTTCACGGGGTCCAGGCAGCGCAGATCAGCGCGCAAGCGCTGGTGGCCCGGGAGCGGGGAACGGCAGCCGAACAGGCGAATGAGGCTCAATTAAATGCCAGCCTCCAACAGGACAGCGCGACAGCTGCTGCAAGAGAAAACATAGCAGCTTCGGATGTCGCAAAACTGCGCTTTCAAGCCGATCAGTCGGCCTACCGTTTGGCGGGTCAAGCGTTCTTGACAGAGGAATACTTCAATCAGCTGACAATGGGGCTATCGCGCTCGAAGGCTCTCGTCCTCGATCACCGCATCGGCGGAAGCATCGCTCCGACCTTCGATCTTCGAAACATGATGTTGCCGGTCGATCCAGACACAAACCAAGACACAAGTGCAAAGCCCAGCACCCCCCACCAAAGCGAAGAAACCAGCCCATGACTGACGCACACACTCATCCGGAACCAGACCATCATGGTCACGATCACCATTCTCACGATCGCGACGAGACGATGCCGTTCCGATGGTCTCGTCTGGTCGTTGCAATAGTGATCGTGTCGATCATCCTGGTGGCCGCCTGCCTCGTGCAGGTCCAATCGGGGGCCGCGACCATCATCACCAGATTCGGCAATCCGATGCGTGTTCTGACCGATCCTGGCCTGGCGTTTCGGCTTCCCATTCCCTTGGAGAACACCATCAATGTCGATCTACGCGCCAGATCGACATCGAGCGGCCTCCAGGATGTCGGTACAAAGGATGGATTGCGGATCATCGCGCAGGCCTATGCGATCTGGCAGGTGCCGCAGGATCCGGATGCAATAAAGCGCTTCGTTCGCTCGGTCCAGAATCAACCTGATCTGGCAGCAGAGCAAATCCGCACGTTCCTTGGATCGTCGCTGGAAACTGCGGCCAGCAATTTCGACCTGTCGTCGCTGATCAATCCCGATCCCGACAAGCTCCGGATCGATGCGCTGGAAGCGCAACTCAAAGCCCAGATCACACAGCAATTGCTCGACACTTACGGCTTGCAGGTTGTCGATATCGGCATCGAGCGCCTGACCTTGCCCGCAGTGACGTTGAATGCCACGGTCGACCGCATGCGGGCCGAGCGCGAGACGATCGCCACCGAGCACGCGGCGGTCGGCAAACGCAAGGCAGCCGAGATCCGCTCCGCAGCCGAACGCGACGCGAGAGTTCTGCAGGCGGACGCGACCGTGAAAGCCGCCGACATAGAGGCCAAATCCCGCGTCGAAGCAGCACAGATCTATGGGGCCGCCTACAAGAGTGCCCCGGAGCTTTATGAACTGCTCCGCTCCCTCGATACGCTCGGGACGATCGTCAACTCCAACACACGCCTTGTCCTGCGCACGGATGCCGCACCTTTTCGGGCTTTGGTCGATGGACCGCCCAAGGTCTCGTCAACAGGCGAGGCACATTAGAGATGCAAACGAGCAAGGATAGGAATTCGATGGCGCAATACCAAGCTGTTCATTTGGTATCTGTGCTGCTATCCGCAATCATGGTTCTCGCGGCCGTCTGCTGGGCAACATCCAATATCGGGGAGATCGCGCCAGAAAATCGAGCTGTGGTCCTGCGCCTCGGCGCTTTGAACCGAGTGCAGGAATCCGGCCTGTTGTGGGCCCTGCCCGCGCCTTTCGAAAAGGTTTTTCTTCTTCCGGCGTCCGCCACGGTTTTGGAACACCCGATCAATGGATTGCTGCGCTCACCCGCGGCTCGGATCGGCGATGCTGATGTCTCGACGCAGAGCGACGCCCTGGCGGGGTCAGGATATCTGCTGACGGCTGACGCCAGTGTCGTTCAGCTCGACGTCCGAGTCTTCTACAGGGTGACCGACCCGTTCGCCTACGCCCTGCAGCAGGACCACGTCCTTCCAGCGTTGGACCGCCTCGCCACCCGCAGTGCCGTTGTGATCTGCGCCTCAAGAGACCTCGACAGCATTCTAGTCGCGCGCCCGGAGTTGGTCGCCTCCGACAACGGCGCCGCCGAGCGGCGCGAACGTTTGCGGGCCGACCTGGTAAACAGCATCAACAGCAGCCTAAGCGCTCTGAAATCGAAGGGTATGGGTCTCGGGATCGAGATCGACCGAGCCGACGTGCAATCGGCACTTCCAGCAACCGCCGTCAACGCGTTTGATCAGGTACTGACCGCAAGCCAGCAGGCAGAGCAGGCGATTGCGTCAGCACAAAACGATGCGGAGAAAGACAGGCAGGGCGCCGATCAGAACGCCGACCGGATCGTGCAGGTGGCGGAGGCCAAATCCAGCGAACGGCTGGCGAAGGCGCGCGCTGATACGGCTACCGTCGCGGGCTTTGCAAGCGCACGAGGATCGGAGAGCGATCCCGGTCTTCTCTGGCGCCTCTATCGAGATCGCGTTGCACAGATCCTGTCACAGGCAGGCTCGGTGGTCACGGTCGATCCCAGGGACGACGCCCGCCTCATTCTGCAGGGAGCCGACAAATGAGTGTCGCGACGGATCATTCGCATGGCTCCCATGGCCACTCGCACCACCATCATGGCCATGTGCTCAGCACCGGCCTGCTGACGGCCAATGAAAAGCAGGCAGCGGCCGTGCAACTTACCCTGGCCATGATCGCTTTGAGCCTGCTCGCTCTCGGGATCACATGGCGCTGGTTTGCACCTGATGAAGAGGGCGTCAGTCAGCTTCTGCTCGCGGCCGCCTCGCTCATCGTCGCGGTTCCAGTCATCCGGTCCGGTTGGCACAGCCTGCGCCACCCGAGCCTTCATGGCATCACCGATCAGTTGATCGCTTTGGCGATGCTGGCCGCCTGGGCGACAGGCGACCTTTTGACCGCCGCCCTTCTCCCGATCATCATGATTTTCGGACATGTGCTGGAGGAGCGCAGCGTCATCGGATCAAAAGAGGCGATGGAGGCGCTTGCTCGCCTGACCCGCAGCCATGCGCGATTGATCACATCGGATGGTGGGATGCGAGAGGTCGATAACATCGTCCTGAAGCCGGGCGATCTGGTGGAGGTCAGAGCGGGAGACCGCATTCCTGCCGACGGTCGTGTCCAGAAAGGACAGGCAAGCCTTGACACGGCACCGATCACCGGCGAATCCGTACCTCTCGAGGTCTCTACCGGTATGGAGGTCTTCGGCGGTGCGATCAATCTGGACGGCCGCCTGGAGATCGAGGTGACTCGAACGGGCGAGCATTCCACGCTTGGCAAGGTCATCGCATTGATGCAGCGCGCGGAACACTCAAAGCCACCGATCACCCGGCTGCTGGAGCGTTACGCGCAGCAATATCTGGGTTTCGTCTTGACGGTTGCGGCGATCGCCTGGTTCCTCACCTACAACGACCAGATCATGCTGGCGATCCTGGTGGCGGCCTGCCCGTGCGCGCTCGTCCTGTCCGCGCCGGCGACGGCGATTGCCGGCATTGCGGTCGCGGCCCGGCACGGCATCCTCATCCGCAGCTCGGCATTCCTGGAGGAACTGGCCGATCTGACGTCGTTGGTCATCGACAAGACCGGTACCCTCACCTTCGGCCGGCTTCGGCTGCAAGAGGTCCGACTGACCGGGAATGTGGATCGGGACGCCGTTCTGGCTTTGGCCGCATCTTTGGGCGCTGCCAGCAGCCATCCGGTTAGCCGAGCCATGGCTTCGCTCATCAGCCATGACGCATATTATCCGTTGACGGATGTCAGGGAGATCCAAGGTCTGGGTGTGGTCGCCGTCGGAAGCGCAGGCGAAGTCGCTCTTGGACGCCCCGAACTGTTCGAGCGCATGTCCGTCAGCGCTCCCTCCGTTCCTCTACACGACGGTCCGCTCGCCGGGATATCCATCGACGGAGCCTTTGTTGCCTGGTTCCTCCTGTCGGACACCATCAAGCCGGAAGCCGCGGACGCGATGACGGAATTGCGGGCGCTCGGGCTCAACCGTCAGCTTCTGCTGACCGGCGACCGTCATTCGGTCGCGCAGGCGTTGGCGCGCGAGATTGGCATTAGTGACGTTATGGCTGAGGCCCTGCCTGCCGACAAGCTAAAACGTGTGTTGAGCGAGACGAAAAGCGGCTTCAAACCTCTTGTCGTCGGCGACGGGATCAACGATTCGCTCGCCCTCAAGGCGGGTGCCGTCGGGATCGCGATGGGCGCCGGCGGTGCGGACATCGCGCTGGCCTCTTCGGACATCATCCTGATCGGCAGCGATTTGCGACGGCTCGGCACTTGCATCCGCCTCAGCAGACTATGCCGCCAGACATTGAAAACGAACGTTATCGTCGGCCTTGGCTGGACCGTGGCGATCGTCGCATTGGCGGGATTTGGCTTTCTTGGAACGGCGGGAGCCGTCGTCGCAGCGATCCTGCACAATTTCAGCACCTTGCTGGTGCTCGCCAACGCCGGCCGGATGATGAGATATGACGAACCACTGACGGCATGAGGCAAGATCTGCTTACGTCATCGCCTTACCACCTCAATTGAAGCGGGGGATTTTTCGACGGCGGGCAACACGCCACCGAATCCGCTGGCATCCGAAGGCGTTAGTGATTGCTCAACAATGCCTGCTAGAGCAGCGGCGACGCAGATGCTACGATTCAGATCGGAAAATCAGCGATACCCCGGAATCTGAGAGCAAGCACTGGATATAAGGGGAGTAATGGTGGGTTTCGAAGAAATCTTCAGAGAAGCTGAGGTTTGGGTCCGCACGGTTCTTCTAAATGCATGGACACTCTACCAGTGCGGGTTGATTGTCCTGGGGTTCCTATTTTCGACATTCGCTGCAAAACGCGTCGAGCCCCTTTTCGAAGCGCGAGCCCGCAAGATCAGGGGAAACCCGGACCTGCTACGCGTTATTGTCGCCTTTCTCAGACGCTTGCGTTGGCTTTTCCTGATCGTATGGTTGTGGCTGGTGGAAGGTGTGCTATCGCGCTATGCGTGGCCCTCGCATCGATGGCTCATTACAACGGCGCTAGCACTCACGGCTGCCTGGTTCGTCGTAGCGGTGCTGACGAGGATTATCCGCAATCAGAGCCTCGCACGCGTCGTTGCGATTGGAAGCTGGTGCTACATCGCCCTTTACACGGTAGGACTCGATGGCCCGGTCCTTGCTGGTCTCGACAGCGCTGCGGTGAATATCGGCACGGCAAGACTTTCACTGCTCTTGATCATAGAAGCCATCGTTCTGGCGGTTGCCCTGGTTTGGCTTGCCGTACTGATTGGAAACGTTTCTTCTCATTGGGTTCAGCGGTCCACGGACCTTTCCCCCTCGTTCAAGGTCCTCATCAGCAAGCTGATCAAGATCGGCTTGATCATTCTGGCAGGGACGATCACGCTGTCGACCACGGGAATCGACCTTACCGCTCTGACGGTGTTTTCGGGTGCGGTGGGCGTCGGTGTCGGTTTCGGTCTACAAAAGGTCGTGTCGAATTTCATCTCCGGCGTCATCATCCTGCTCGACAAGTCCATCAAGCCAGGCGACACGATCTCACTCGGCGAAACGTTCGGCTCGATCAGGGATCTGCGCTCCCGTTTCGTGTCGGTGATTACCAGAGACGGCAAAGAATATCTTATCCCGAATGAGGATTTCATCTCGCAGCAAGTGGTCAACTGGTCGTTCTCCAGCGACTACGTCCGTATCGAAGTCGATTTTGGAACGTCCTACGACAGCGACCCGCATGATGTCGTGCGCATCGCAATAGAAACGGCAAAGAGCATTCCTCGCATCGCAAATACCTATTCTGCGCCGGTGTGCTGGATGACGGCCTTCGGATCCTCTTCGCTCGATTTCAAGCTGAGGTTCTGGATTTCTGATCCAAGCAACGGGCTGACCAATATTCGCGGCGAGGTCCTCATGGCTTTGTGGGACGCCTTCAAGCAAGCGGGAGTTTCGGTTCCCTTCCCGCACCGCGAGATCATCATGAAGACGCCTGTCGAAATTGCTCGGCGCCCCTCCGAACCGTGATAGAGGACCCCGCATCGACGACGTCGGTTGTGCAGCGCGGGGCCAAAAGGTTTTCGCAGGCGCGCGGCGGGATCTTCTACCGCCGGCGATATCTCACGCCGAACGAGAGCCGGAGACGCTCGCCCTGCCCGGCGGTGTACTGAACATCTTGCAGCCAATGCCAACAGCCCGCCACTCGTGCAAGATAACCGGTCCTAATCACCCGCTTACTCAGACCAAAACGCCGTCACGACGCCGGGGCGACGACTTCCCTTTTCCGGCCATCGCGCAGCCTGGCAGATGCGTACCAGCCATCCCACTGCGAGAATTGTTCGAAGACGCGGCGATAACCCTTGTTCTCCAACAATTTCTGTATCGCGGCTTCGGTCTTGGGATTGTTCTCTACCGATATCAGGTCGAACTTGCGGTCAAAGCTGAAGGCGGACAAAATATCGAGTTCACTGCCTTCCGTATCGATCGACAGATAATCCACCACAGGTGGCGCATGGTAAGTTTCCAGCAAATCGTCCAGCGAAATTGTCTCTACCTGTATTTGCCTTCCCTTCTGGCGCACCTCGGAGAAATGATCCCCTTGAGAGAAATCGGCAATTGAACTCAGCTCCGGGTCGACGTCGTCGGTCGCTATAAAGTTGACCGTATTATGGGATTGAGATGAGACGCACCGATGGTCGATAGAGGCATTTCGGTTTGCGGCCAATTCCGGATGCCAAATCGGGTTGGGTTCAGCGAGGATACCGGACCAGCCAAATTGCTTCTCAAGCAACCAGGTATTGCTATTTTTCAGACCGTTCGTCGAGCCGAACTCAACGAAGAAGCCATCTCGGTTTTCGTATGATTCGTAGCAAACCCACAGGTCCTGTAAAATCTGTGCTCTCGACCAATCACGCCGTGATAGGCAATAGCCGATAAACTTGAGGTCATCATCCAATATGGCGTCGGCGACCTCTGGCCTGTTGAGGCGAATTGCATTGAATACTGCTTTCTGCAAATTCTTGTTCTGGTGCAACCTATTGAAGATCATCGCCATACCCGAAAATACAAACTTTCTTGCGTCCAGCATATCGCCTATCCGTATGAAGCGTTGAGCGACATTGTCGTCGCATGGTTTTTTTACATCAATGATGCGTCGGGTGGCCGCAGGGACAGAAAGGCATCTGTTGTCAGCCACTAAAGCAACCCTTATGGGTTACCGTTTCCGTCCCGGTTTTTCCTCCAGCTGCGTTGGAGCAGGAAGCATATTGCCGGCCCGTCAGCCCCTTGCGCACCAAGTCCTGGCGCCAACAGGTCCGAGCGAGCCGTCGAAGTGAGCGCGAACGTCAGCTTCCGTTGCATCCGTACGACACCCGCCTTATCTCGATTAGAACGCTTCTCGTGCTTGAAAGCTCCACGGATGTCGCCATCGCCGAGTTAAAAATGCTTGCTGTACGCCCACCGTCTCAATCCATGGTCATGCCTGGCTGATGTTCAATCGCGTTCCCTCTTCGCCCAAGCGCGAAGACGCTCGCAAAAACCCGACGGCCGTCCGCGACCCGACGCCAGGGACGAGACGACGGCGTACCGTCGCCATCAACTGTTCTGCGCAGGATGATAGTGATGCCAAGTCCTGCCGATGCTGGGTATCAACTGCCTCATGACCGCTTTGATGCCGAGAGCTTGTCCGGACAACCGCATACGGTAGTTTTCGGTCATGTGAATCATTACATTCTCCGGGTAGACATCTCGAAAGAATGAAAGACCTCCAGTCTCTTCGAGCTTCTCGTGGAAGAAACTGCCGGCTGGCGGCGCGATATCCTTCCAGTATCCCATCTTCGAAAGGATGTTGTTGAACAGATGGATCGTAGCGGCCCCGCGGCACTTTTCCCTGCATTCGTCAGCAGACCCCTTGAGGAGGATCTTGAACAGGTCATAGTGTTCGATCGGATAGAAGACCGAATGGCTCGTTGTCTCAATTTTCTCGCGAAGTTCGTTTACAACCTGCGTCAGCAAAATCGGCCCGGTCTGGCCCCAAACCAGGTTCCTACCAGCAACAGCCATGGCTTGTTCAATGAGCCTGTCCAAGGTCTGCTTTGATCTGATGTGAAGGACGGCGTTGTTCAGGCCGCCTTGCTCTTCTCGCACGACGATGTCACCGGGCAGTTCGTCCGGAAGCCTTTTGATCATAAGGACGTCGAGGTCGGTCCAGACCAGATCGCAGTCCCTAATCATCTTGTAGCGAAAGAGATCGGAAAATGGCGCCAGATGCGGTTTGCCGTCCAACAGAAAGCTTTTCGTCAATTCCTCTGGAAGAACGTCAGCGGCGTTGCGCAACTCCACTCCATCCGGCGCATTTTCGATCGGTTGATATGAAAAGAGTATAAGGCGGTAGCCATGCTTGATAAATGAATGAGCGCACGCCTGCTCAAGCGCATCGAGGCGCCCGCCGTACCAGAACGTTCCGAAGGCCCTTGGGTCAGATGGTTTCTCCAGCATGTGGATTCCTTCCCGAGCGAGATAAAATCGGTGTTTCAGACAGAAAGCGAAGTCGACCCGAAGGGTGCTGTAAGTTCGTTCAGGAGCGCAACGCAGCGCCGAACCACTCTGTATGAGGGGCGTATCTTATTTCGCATGCCAGTTTCATTTGGCTGACACGAGGCATGGCAGTGCTCCTGATTGCCATATCCATGTTGGCCACTCCCTGCGATTTCGCCCCAATGGCAACCAACGGAAGGAATTCATTCCTAATTTTGGACCGACCACACGAGCTCGGTGCAGCATACCAACAGGTTAACCTTACTGATATAATCGCACTGCACGCCATGCCGGCGGCAAATGAAATCTATCTTTCCTCGGCATGCGCCATCTTCACCCGCCGTGGGACCGCTGCCGCCAAGTATACTTGCAATGTCTCGCGGGCTACACGGTCGATGGTCAGGTTCTCGATGCGCAATTGGCTCTTGACCTTCCATGTTGCGATCCGTTCAGGCATCCGCAACAGGTCCAAGATCGCATTTGCAAGCGATGACGGGTCGCGCGGCGGGACAAGAATTCCCGCTTTTCCCTGCTCCAGCAGTTGCGGTATGCCATCCACTTCAGTGCCTATTATCGCGCAACCTGCCTCGCGTGCCTCCGACAGTACGAGCGGTCCGGGGTCGGCATGGGAGGGCAGGACGAAAATGTCGGCCGCCAGCATATACGGATAGGGGTCCCTCGCAGACCCGACAAAGGTGACTGAAGGTGCGCAGGCGAGAGACGAAACCATCTCCTCGTAGGATGCTCGAAACGGACCGTCGCCGACGACATAGAGATGCGCGGCAGGAAAGCTCTCGTGGACAATATCGAAGGCATGAAACAAGTCCGGCAGGCCCTTGCGAGGGTGGAGCCCGCCGACAAAAAGAATGCTTGGCGACCGCAGCGCCGCCGGCTCCTCCATTCGCGCTTCCAGCCGGCACGAACCGATTGTACCATTAAGGACAACGTGCACCTTCGAAGCGGAAACGCCTCTCCTTTGCATTGCGGACCCCACAGCGTCGCTCACAGCAATCACACGTGATCCTAGTCCCATTAACGTCGCGCTCTTCTCGAATTCGTTATGAACGGTTGTGATCAGAGGTATCCCCGCGATCTTGCAGATCGGGAAAGCCAGAACAGCGCTGGTCATCATATGCGCATGGACAATATCGGCCTTAAATTCGCGAACGTGACCGCGCAGGCAAAACACCGCCTTGGCCAGGCTCGGGATGCTTCGCTTATGATCGACGCGCACGGTCAAAACGCCCTTGCTGTGCAAGAGCTCGTCAAAGTCCCCTCCTCCGCTTGCGATACAAACATCATGGCCGAGCGCGGCCTGAGCGCAGGCGAGATCCACCGCGGCATGAACATGCCCGTTCTGACGCTGGGTATGGTTGAGGATGTGCAGGATCCGCATTGTTGACCTTTCGTCACTTCCTTCGCGCTATGGCAAGCCGGGCTAGCCTTTTTGCATTTCGGGTGTCGACAGTCCTTACCGATTGCCGAGGTGGCCACCACTCGCCCCGATTGCTGCCTCGACATCAATCGTCGATACCCTCGCCGTCGGCTGGTAGTTGAACCCACCTTGGCGCCCGATGGACTCGATCCCGAACATGCGCAGCTTGGCAATCGCGTTCGCGGCGTTCTCGGCGGCCCCTTTGCTGTAGATCGGATAGGCATTGTCGAGGACTTGACTACCCTCGAGCTTAAGGTCTCCGGCAAACATCCCGTTGCTACATGCGTGTTCCCGAAAATCGCCCTCGGCCTCGTCAACATCCCCGACGTGACCGGCAATCACCTCGACTGCAAAATACTCCCGCCCGTTCACGCGGCCGTAGAAATCCGAATAGACGGTCAGTCGCTTCCATGCCCCGGAGTGCGAAAAGTTGTAGATGATGGACTGGGTGAAACCGCGCTCGCCCGAGAAGCTAAAGTAGAGCGCAATAAGGGTGATGGTCTTGAGCACTGGCTGCGACACCATCCCGCAAAGCTTTTCGGCAATGGCAATCGGCACGGTAGAGATAATGCGCTGAGCGGACACGACGCCGTGCCCCAACGAGAGCTCAAAACCGTTCGGCGTCTTTTCGACGGCGCGCATTCCCGCCGACAGCTGGAAGACAACGCCGTCACGCTCGAGACGACGGGCAGCTGGCTCGTAAAGCGTGGCAAACCCTTCTTTTGGCCGGGCCATCTGCCGATTTTTCGCCCCTGCCACGCGCCTCCTCTTGAAGGCTCGCCTCGTCAAATTGATGACCGATGCGTATTCGCTTATCCATAGCATCCGTTTCCTGGCCAGATCGAGATCGATGTCTTCGGCGGCAAGGCCATAAAAGCGCTTCATATAGGTCTCCAGGCCCGATCGGTGAAGCAGGTAGCTGCCGATCCAGTAACGCGCAAAATCTCGCGCATTACCCATGCGTCGTTCGAATACCCGGGCAAAGAGCACCGACGCAAAGATCCGCACCAGCCCTATCGGACCGGCTGCAAGAATGTCGTCACGGATGGAGATAGGATAGGTGGTTATCCTGCCCTGGGGATTGAGACGCCCCCAGCTCGGATCAATCGGCACGTAATACGGAAGGAGTTCGGGGAAATGTCGAATCAATGGCGAGTCGTCTTGGAAAATGAGGCTTCCAACGTCGAAAGTATATCCCTCTGGGGATGTCCAATCCATGTGGTTGCCGCCGGTATGGCCATAGTCGTCGACGACGACCACCCGCTCGCCCCCGTTTGCAAGAATGGAAGCTGCAACGAGCCCCGAGATCCCCGCGCCGAGAACGATCACATCGAAATGCTGGACTCCGGATACCTGCATCGCCTGACGGCTCGCGTCATCCATCGATTTCGCTCCATATGCCCTCTTTGCTGCAATGCGATATTATTATCTATTTTCCTGCGAGTCGATGATGCAAAGCAACAAATCTGTAAATTATTCCAAATTTTCAATACTTTCAGCATCATAGACTTACCTGGGAAGAATAATTATCTTTTCTCCTTGCTATAAATCAAACGATGTTGTTACATATCTTTAGGTCCGGCTCGCAGGTGCAGCATTTTGTCTTCCCGAGTGTCACGCTGTATGCGCCTGCTCTTGAAGACGGCACCAGATTGATCGATGGCAAAGGGTATGCAGTGTTACGGCAAAACCTCGATCTTCTTTGCAATCCGTTGAACGGGATTGGCCTGATTTCCACCGACGTGTTCGACACGTTGCTGCTGCGTCATCCGAAATCACAGCGTTCGCGTGTTATGGAGGGAGAGCAACGCTTCGCACGCCTGTTGAAGCAACGAGGATTCCACGCCAGCGCCGAGGAACTTTATCGCGTGAGGTTGCTCGCCGAGAAGTTTGCATATCGAGCGTTGAACGTCGGAGGCAGTGCGGGAGAAGTTCGCTTGACGGACATTATCTCGCGGCAGCTGGCAATGCTCGGTCTGCCGCCAGAGCTATTGCACCGACGCATCGGCCTTGAGCTAGAGGTCGAGAAGACGTCACTCTCGGCCAACGGCCGGCTGGCGATGGCGTTGCGGCAACAGCGCCAGGCCGGCGTCCGGGTAATTGCCGTCTCTGACACCGGCCTTGCCACCGACCAGCTCTCAGAATTAATCGCGTACTTTCATGGTCCCGGTCTTATCGATAAAATCTATTCGAGCGCTGACGTTGGCGCAAGCAAGCGCTCCGGACGACTGTTTTCTGCCGTCCTTGCCGCCGAAAACATGTTCCCCTCGGGCATGCTGCACATCGGGGATGACTATATTGCCGATCACGCGGTGCCGCGCAGCATGGGTATCCATACCGTTCATATACCCAAGAGCCCTATCCGGCGATATGCCGCGCGCGCCGATGGTGCGCGTCGCGAGGCACTCAGAGGCTTGCGTCGTCGGCTTGCGCCTTCCGGTCCCGCATCTTGTGCCATAAGCGACAGGAATTCATTCGGTCGTGAGGTTTTCGGACCAATCGTGGCGCAGTTTTGCCTCTATATTTGGCTCTACGCAACCCAGGCTCAGGCGCAGGGGGACTGCGCGCTGGCCTTCTGCGCCCGAGGGGGCATTGGCATTCGACAAGCATTTGAAGCACTCGTTGCAAGATTGCAGCTGCCTCTCGACATCCGGCGCGAAAACATCCTCGTTTCGAGACTGATTGCGGCACGCACTGCACTGGAGAGGCGCCACGGCGCTGTTCTCGACGAGCTTGGGCGGGAATTTGCAAAAAGCAGCTTTGCGCAGGTAGCGCATGCATTGGGCGGGGCCACATACGAATTGCCGCCCAGCTGGGATGCCACGTTTGCACCGGCGCGCTTCTTCGACATGTTGAGTAGTCCGTCCGGCCAGCCAGTGCTTGAGGACGTTGTTCGACAAAACCACCTGTTCAAACGCCACCTCGATATGGTCTGCGGCCCCGCGAGGCGTATTATTCTTTGCGACACCGGACTCTATGGAAGCACACAGCGCCTGTTGGCTGCGGGGCTCCCAGAACGGCATTTCGAGACCATTCAGTTTGCCCGCTGCAACTACAAGGGGTTAAGCGAGGACCATTTTCCTGATGTGACCGGACTGATGGTTGAGGCGAAACTCTACAATCCCCTCAGGATCGAGACGGTTGTCCTGCGCTACTGGCACATCGTAGAGAGCCTCTTCGAGCCCGCGATTGCTTCGGTGCGCCACCTGACGGAGCGCGAAGATGGCACAGTGTCTGGCAATGCCGGTGCGATCGCTCACGATGTCATCGATGCCACGGCAGGCAACCCGCTGCTTAAAGGTGTCCTGGATTATATCGACCATGTCGAAAGCGGCGCGCAGGTGATGCGGCAAGCCGACGTCGCGTGGATACGACTGAAGCGAGCAATCACCAATCCCAGTGCCTTTGACATGGTGGCTCTCGGAGTTGGACCGCGCTCGATCGATTTCGGCCGAGGCGAAAGCATTCACGTGTTGGCGCACACGGATCGGACAGGCCTTGCGAAGCGGCTGAAATCGACGAAGTCGCAGCTGTGGCGAGAAGGCGCAATTGCGCGCGATTTTCCTCACATGAAGTCCGCGCTGCTTTCTGCACTCGAACTGGCGCATATCGTACGAGGAGTGTCGGCACGTCTTTATCGATGATGACCGTTGAGGAGCGGTTCTAGGTCATCGAACGCCGGTTTCAAGGCAAGATAGACGTCATTAGGGAGGTTGGTCGGGCTTTAACGCGCAGCTGCCTGCTCGCCGCGTCATAGCCGAGGTGTTGGAGTGTGTAATGCTGGCATTTAAGGCCATGCAAGGAGCCGGGTGGCTTGTCTTCTCGCGCTTCGTTGGCCGTATCATCGACTTCTTCACGCTGCTCGTGCTTGCGAGAATACTTTCTCCGGCGGATTTCGGCCTGGCGGCCCTTGCAACCTCTCTCGTCGTGATCATCAATACGGTTTTGGAAATTCCAGTAACCCAGGCGCTTCTACGCCTGCCAGCTATCGACAAGAGCCATCTGGATACTGCGTTCACGGTCGGACTTATCAGAAGCGGTCTCATGGCGGTCATCGTTCTCGCAGCCGCCTGGCCGTTTGCATTCTTTAATCACGAGCCAATGCTCATGCCACTCGTTGCGGTTCTCGGGCTTGGTCCAATCTCCAGAGGGTTTGCAAGCCCTGCCATGGTTAAATTCGCGCGCGAACTCGGCTTCCGGCAGACGTTCATCCTGGAGTTTTCCGGCAAGCTCATCGCGAGCATCATCGCCACGCTCATTGTTCTTTCGGGCGGTGCTTATTGGGCTATCGTTGCCAACTTCGTGATCGCTTCGGCCGCGTCCAGCATCGTCTCCTTCGTGCTCGCCCCCTATCGACCCGCCCTGTCTCTGTCCCGGTTGACGGACTTTGCCGGCTTCATCGGCTGGTTCAGTTCGGCGCAGTTGCTCTCGGCGCTCAACTGGCAATTTGATCGGTTTCTGATTGGATCGCTGGCCGACCGGTCGACGCTCGGACGATACGCCGTTGCCAGCGATATATCGGTTATACCGACGCAAAGCATCATAGGCCCCGCCTTGCAGCCAGTGATGGCAGCATTTTCGCAGATCAGTCATGACCGCGTCCGAACCAAGTTCGCCTTTCTCAAGGCTGCGCGGTTTGCCATGCTGATCTCTGTACCAGTCTGCATCGGCATGTCGTTGACTGCCGATCTCGCGACCGTCCTGCTGCTTGGACAAAAATGGAGCGAGGCGGCTCCTATCCTGAGCCTGCTTGCCCTTTCGGTAGCGCCGATACCCTATTTCCAGACGCTCTATTCCGTAAGTCTCGCGCTCGACCGGCCAAACATCATCTTCCGCATCAACGCCGTCGACCTTGGCATCAGGCTGGTGCTGCTTCCGCTCGGATTTTACCTCGGCTCGATAATGGGCGTGAGCGTTGCCAGGATTGTACTATCGTCTTTGATGTTCGCCTTCTATCTGGGCGAAACCCGAAGCCTTCTTGCGCTTGGCATCGCGGAACAGTTGCGCAATCTTTGGAAAGTCGCATTTGCGTCAGCCGTGATGGCGATTTCGGTCCTGTTTCTTCGCGAGGGTCTGGCCGCACAGCAGTTACATCCCCTCGTGGAACTCGCATGCGTGGGGACGATGGGCGCAGCAGCCTACACCGCGACATTGCTCCTTCTCGGCATCAGGTTGATTGCCGGACGCGGGCAACTTGAACTCGTCGACAGGCGGTGAAATCCCCGCAGCAATCGGACCTTAAAGCAGCGATCGTAGCAGACCGGCCATCGAACGCTGGTTGGTATTCAGCCGGTACGTTAGCCCCTGTTGGGCGCGTCGAACCGGCAGCATCGCCGTCAGAATCAAAAAGCCTACAAGCGCGGCCCTCATTTTGATGGATCCGTCGTTTTCCCAGACGCGTTGGAGGAGGCGAGCCAGGTTTGCGATCGGAACTCGCCGGCCCTCTGCGACAGCCAGGTAAAATGATCGCTCTAGATAAAAATGCGTATCTTCGGCCCGGGCCAGATTCTTCGCCTTTGCCATGGGCTCCAGAATTCGCCGCAGGTGATCCATTCGCGCCATAAACCGGGTCAGCTCGCGTCGCAGCAGTTTAGCGTCAAGGGGGCGGCCGAGGCCGGAATCGTTTCGGTCGTGGACCCTGTAACGGCCGAGTGGTTCTGACAGGCTGACAACGTCGCCAAGGAAAGGCACGGCAAAGAGAATGACGCCATCAACGGCGTTCTCATAATCGGCCTCCTCAAGGAAGCGACAGGCGTCGCGGCGAAAGACATTTCCCGATGTTGGCGGAGTAGTGTAGGTGCCCGTTCTCAAAACGCGTGAAGCGAGTGCGCGACGGTCGCGAAAAGCGGTCAGTTTCGGAACCGGGTGTCCAATGACCGCACCGTCGCGATCGATGCGCACCAGAGGAAATTGCAGCTTTGCGACCCTATCGTCGAGTTTTTCAAGAATGATTGCGAGGGAACCCGGCTGCAGTTCGTCGTCGGCATCAAGAAACAGGACAAACGGTGCCCGCGTCTTACCCAGCCCATAAAGACAGGCCGCCCGTTGACCACCGTTTTTGATCCTGTATGCGCGGATACCGTGTTCTTGAATCACACTCCAGGAAGCGTCGGTCGATCCGTCGTCGACAACAATCAATTCACAGTCGTTACACCGCTGATCAAGGACGCTCCTGATTGCCAGCGATACGTATTCTGCGTAGTTCCAGCAGGTGATTATGACGGCAAGCCGCGGCACCGCCCCGGCCACGTCCGCCATGTCGGGCCCAGTCATGAATGCGCCTTATTAACGACGGTTCCCACCACATTGGCGCCTGCCCGGCGCAGTTGGCGAATGCAGTCCCCTACTTCCTCGATCGTCGTCTCGCCGGCCAACGCCAAGACGATCACGGCGTCAGCAAAGCTTGCCAACGCCAGAGCATCCATTGAACCTTCAATGGGTGGTAGGTCGAGGACGACGTCGCCCTTTTGCCGCGCGGCATCGATGATTTGCTGAACTCTGGCATCACGGAAATCGGCAAAAAGGTTTGCGTTGGTGTCCTTCGAGTGGATCGGCAAGACCGAAACCCCACCGACGTGATCGAAGGAAAGCTGACTGAACAAGAGATTGGCGAATACCGCACCGGCCAACGATGTCGTTGGCGGGACCGACCCGTCCAGCGCTGCTGGAACGTCGCGCGTTGCAGCCTGGAAGAGCGTTACGCCCCGGCCACTCCGGCTCATCAACTGGGCAAGAGCTGAGGAAAGTGTGGTTACACCGGTTCCCGGGGACCAAGACACAACCGCGACCGCAATGCTTCGATCGTTGCGAAGACTTGTACAGGCAATCTCGATCGAGGTGCGAAGGTCGTGGATCGCAGCAACAAAGCGTTGTTGACGCGGGGTGTCGATGCGCCATGGTATCGCATTAGCGCCTGGAACATCGGGAACCGAACCGAGGCAAGGTATACCGGCATCACGCGAGAGATCATTGGCATTTCGCACCTTCCGGTCAAGCGCGAGATTGACCGCTATGAGACCCAGGCCGCCAAGCAGTCCCAGTACGCCGCCAAGCGCGACAATCAGGGATCTGCGCGGACCTGAAGGGCTTAACGGTGGAAGGGCTGCACCAATGACCCGGGCGCCCGCGTCTGGCGTGGGGATCGCTGGCAGGGCTCCTGCTTGCATTCCCTCGCGAGCTGCGTCGACCTGCAAGGCAAGGGCATCCAGACGCCCCTGCAGCGCGTCCGTCCCCGCCCGCTCCGTTTGCTCCTTGAAGGAGACGGCCTGAAACAAGTAGCCTGACACGACTCCATTGGCGACACGCGCCGGCAGAGCCGGGTCCGAGGCAGAGTATTCAATTTCAATGACGAAGGATTGGCCGACGCGGCGCACATCGAGGCGTTGCGCGAAATTCGAGAACGCGGCGCGTTCGGCATCGTTTGCAAGATCTGTGACTGCGGCCGACGCTCGCGGAACCTTGCCATTCTCCAGTCGATCGGTGGGGCGAAACAACGTCCGAACAAACGACAATATCGGGTCGAATAAGCCGGGCTGGCGCGGGCCAAGTTCCGGCGTGTCCCTCAAATTGAGGCTTTCGAATACCGCTGAAAGCAGCCGCTCCGATTTGATGGTCTGCAACTCACTGTCTGCACGAGAGGTATCCAAGCTCTGCTGCGGGCCCCATTCCTGGCCCGAAGCTGCCGATTGCCTCGGCTCAAGCAGAAGGGTTGCCACGGCATTGTATGTCGGCGGCAGCGAGCGCGCATAAAGACCGGCCAACAACAAGCCGGCAAGCGTACAGGCCAGGAGGGCTATCTTGTAGCGATAGCCAAGAACAATCAGATATCGAAGCAGGGCGATTGGGCCATCTTCGGTACGCTCGGGTTGAACCTCGTTAAGCCGCCAGAGCCGAGCTGCAGGATCCAGGGGCCGCGGGTTGTTGAACATCATTGGGCCTAATGCCTCCGTGCGCGCAGTCTGATTGATTTTCTTGGTAAGATAGCTGCCGCCCGTTCCGGTTCCAGTCGCCCCCGCAATATGTCTGCGATCGCCAGAAGATTGCCCCTTACGCGTCCCTTCCTGTCGATGAAGGGCTCCGGCCAGACGGCGCGGCTGAAGTTGCTTGCTGTGTTGCGCAAAATGTGGTCGGCGACATTGACAAGGGTCATCGTGCCCTTGCGCATCATGTAGAGTGGATTGACAACCTGCGAGTAACCAAGCCGCTCGCCACTGACCCTGCCATTCTTGGCGCCCATGTGCGCACCGTATGCAAGCGACCACTTGACGAGACGGCCGCCGTCCTTTGCGACAGTCGCCGCGAAATCGCGATCTTCAAGCCAGCCGTAGAGAACGAGCCGCTCATCGAACCGTATCTGTCTGATGGCCGAAACACGAAATGCCATATTGCAGCCGTAGGGGCTGTAAGGCTCTATCCATCGAGGTGTCTGCCTTCCGGCCGCCGCGACGAGACGGACCGCCTCATCAAAACCGATCCCTGGTCCTTTGATGCCATCGGCAACGACGTGGCCCGTGAACCCGACCACCTGGCTCTCGTCGCGGAAAACCCGTGCAGCCGAAGCCAACCAGTTGGCGTCGGCGACGAAATCGTCGTCAAAGAACGCCACGATCTCAATCCCCGGCTGAAGGCTCGCCAGGCCGGTATTGCGCTGGGCTGCAAGTCCGGGCGGACCGGTAACCACCGTGACACCGCAAAGCGAGCCAAGATCCCCGGCGTCAGCGAGCTCAACGCATGACACAATGACAGCCGCGGGTTTCAGGCTTTGGGTCGCCACGAAATGACGGACCGTGGCCGTGACGATGTCAGGTCGGCCGCGCGTGGCAAATATGACGGCGACCTCAGGCGCCGGTGGCCGCGCCGGCGCGTAAGTTGCCAGATCTGCGCCGGGCGATTTCAAAAGGTCGAGATATCCGCTTGCGGTTTGCCTCCAGGAAAATCCTTTAACCTGCTCAAAGCCGCGGCCCACAAGATCGTCGCGAAGGTCCTTCGATTGTGCAATCGAACCAATCTGACGGACCCACTCGTCGGGCTCAAACGGCGTTGTAAGGAGCGCGGCATCACCGCAGACCTCCGGCATGCTCGCGCAATTGGATGATACGACGGGACATCCTCGTGCCATCGCCTCGACGATCGGAAGGCCAAACCCCTCCGTTAGTGAGGGAAACGCCAGACACATGGCATTGTCGAGGAAAAACGCAAGATCGTCGTCCGATACTCTGCCGGCAAAATAGACACTGGGTCGACCCTGCAGGGCTTCCGGCGCGAAGATGCCGTCGCCACCACCGGCAATGATGATATCGATGCCGAGCTCATCCAGCCGCGGCGCGACATTGACCAGCAAGGCAAGATTTTTGTGGCGGGCCCGGGATCCAAGAGCGAGGATGAATGGCCGTTGGTCGGTGCGAGAGGCAACCAGGGCCGGTGCCGCAGTGGAAAGAGCCGGGTTCCAACGCAGCGCATGCTCGTGGCCGTTGGGCAGGACGGCAATGTCTTTGAGGGCAACCGGCAAATGGCGGGCGATCTGACGGGCCGCCGCATGCGATACTGTTGTGATGCGAGCTGAGCGGCGGGCCAGAACCGGTTGAAGATTATGATAAACGGCCCGAAATGTGGCGCTATAGCTTTCTGGCGTTGCGAAAATGTTAGCATCATGAATGCAGACAATTTGGTCGCGTATGATGGCCGGGGCCGTGTTGCAGAGGTTCAGCAGCCGTCGGCCCCTGACATAATAGGGCAGCTCAAACTGCTCCCACGCGTGCCCGGTCCCGCTGCCTGCCCTGACAACGGCCAACCGCAAAAATTCCGGATCCTTTGCCGCCCTTGGCGCCAGAACGCTCATTTCGCTGGATCCGGCAGACTGGTCGAGAGCATAAAGGACGTTGCGAGCGTAGCGCTGCACGCCGGTCATTGTCTGTGTGAGGAAACGGCCGTTGGTGACTGTGGCGGCATCGCTCATCGCAACACGCCTGGCCATGGATGACGTTGATGAGGGTATTGCACCAGCTACTCCAACATTGAACCTGCATCTGGGCACAGCGCTGCCCAAGGATGCATGGAAAAAGCGCACCATCGCGCTCGGGCAATCGAAGCACGTTGAAAGGAATTGAAAGAAACAAGGGCGCGGCCGCAGCCGCGCCTTGAGGCCTCAGTAACTGCCGCGCGAGCGCAAAATTGCCGGGATCGTCTTCATCATGATCGCCAGATCTCCCGCGATGGTTTTTTCCCGGACGTAGCGGACATCGAGTTGCACCCGTTCACGGTAACTGGTGTCGCTGCGGCCGCTGACCTGCCACAGCCCTGTAAGACCCGGTCGAACCCTCATGTAGTCGGCAAAGTGGGCGCCATAGAGCTCAGCTTCGCTTGCCACGATCGGGCGAGGACCAACGAGGCTCATTCGCCCCTGAACGACATTCAGCAGCTGGGGTATTTCGTCGATGCTACTCTTGCGTAGCAAGGCACCAAAGGGCGTGATGCGCGGATCGTTCCTGAGCTTGCGAGTGGTGTTCCACTCGTCCTCCAGATGCGGATTGGCCGCGAGATGGCGCGCGAGCACTTCATCCGCATCTCTGACCATGGTCCGGAACTTCAGGCAAGGAAACATCACACCGTTCTTGCCGATCCGCCGATGCGCGATGAAAATCGGCCGGCCCTGCAACACGAGCAAGATGGCGATGACCATCAGGATCATTGGCGATAGCACAAGCAATCCGATAGCGGCAAAGCTGGCATCGATCGCATACTTGCATGCGGCGGAAGCCCCGTTCCTCACCGCATCGCTCTTGCGCGAGCCCGTCCCGCGATGATGCTGGGGCGTCTTGCCGAACCTGTCGAAACTTCGAGTGAGATCAATTTGCCGCATCTGCGTACTCCCCATGTAAAGAACAGGTCTCGGACATGCAGAAATGCCGAATTGGCATGCACAAGGAAGTTAACAAGGATTAAACGAATTGACAATAGTCTTATTGCATTGCACTATAAAACGGCGAGAGGGGCGTAAACGATAGCATTTCAGGCAAAAAATACTGTCTTATCCCACAAAATGACCTATTTAAGTGTCCATATAAACACTTAGACGAACTGCCTCCGCCTTTGCGCCCTGCAGTAATACCGGTTGTGTCAAATCGTGGAGTATCGCGTGAGAGTTGCAATCATTCATTACTGGCTCGTCGGAATGCGTGGTGGCGAGAAGGTTCTCGAAGCGCTTTGTGACATCTTCCCAAATGCTGACATATATACGCATGTGTGTGATCTCGCGGCGATTTCGGACAAGCTGAAGAGCCACAAGATCCAGACCACCTTCATTGGCGCCCTGCCGTACGCCAGGAAAATGTACAAGAAATATTTGCCACTGATGCCAATGGCACTCGAGCAAATCGATCTTGGCGCCTACGACCTTGTCATCAGCAGCGAATCGGGACCGGCAAAAGGGATCATCCCGACCTGCCCGGCCCTGCACGTCTGCTATTGCCATTCGCCGATGCGCTACATCTGGAACATGTACAACAGATATTATGACAGTTCCGGCCTCATGACGCGCCTGATGATGCCGCCTCTGGCGCACTATCTGAGGACCTGGGATGTTGCAACGGCCAATCGCGTCGATGACTTTGTCGCGAACTCGGCAACTGTTGCCCAGCGTATCCGGCGCTATTATCGCCGTGACGCCTCGGTCATCCATCCGCCGGTCGATACGGCTGCCTTCGCCCCCGTTTCGCCCTTGGAGGTCGGCGACTATCACCTGATGGTCGGCGAACTGGTCAGCTACAAGAGACCGGATTTGACAGTGGAGGCCTTCAACCGCCTGAAAGCCAAGCTCGTCATCATCGGCGGTGGCGAAATGCTCGAGCGGATTCGGCGGATCGCAGGTCCAACGGTGACGGTTCTGGGTTCGCAGCCGTTCGACGTTCTCAAACATCACTATGCGCGCTGCAAAGCGCTGGTGTTTCCGGGTGAGGAGGATTTCGGGATTGTCCCGGTCGAAGCGATGGCCAGCGGCCGACCGGTTATTGCATTTGGGCGTGGAGGCGCGACCGAAACCGTCGTTGCCAACAAGACAGGGGTCTTCTTCGCAAATCAGACGGTGGAAGAACTGATTGATGCGGTGGAGCGGCTCGAGCGAATGGATTTCAATCCCGCAGACGCAGTGTCGCGCGCTGCAGATTTTCGCCGCGATGTGTTCGTCGGCCGCTTCCGCGCCTTCGTCGAGCGGGCCACCGGCACCGAGTTTGCGCTTCGCGCCTAACGGCCAAAACGCACGAGGATCTTGATGACTGCGTCACGGAGTAGAAGCATGCGAGACCGATGCCCGAGATCGTTCGACGAAATTCTGAGGCTGCTCAGACCATTTATTCGTTGCGTGGCAGCGGCATGCCTGATCTTTTGCACGAGCGCGGCAATGGCTGACGATTACATCCTCGGCCCTCAGGACATATTGAAGATACGCGTTTTCGAATGGCGGCCAACCACTGGAACAGCGTTCGAATGGGTACCGCTCACGGGCGATTTTTCTATCTCAGCGGCCGGAAATCTGTCGCTTCCGATCATTGGCACCATTCCGGCAGCGGGCAAGACGCTCGAACAGGTTTCTGCGACGATTGGCGAGAGGCTCCAAAACCAAGTTGGGCTACAGAAGCGTCCGAACGCCGCAGTGGAAATCGCGTCTTATCGGCCGTTTTTTGTCACAGGCATGGTCGCCACTCCCGGGAAATACAATTTCAGCCCGGGATTGACGGTCGTGCAGGCACTGAGCATGGCCGGCGGCATCGGACCGGTCGATGCGAACTTGATTGGATTACAACGCGATGCCTTGAATGGACGCGGCGACTTGCGGGCGCTGGAGGCGGAGCGTTTTGAACTCGTTGCGCGCCAGGCGCGCATCGACGCAATTCTCGCGAATGCCGCAGACGTCACCTTTCCATTGGAACTGACATCTCAGCAGGGGCAGCCGCGAATTGACAGGATGATGAAAGACGAGCAGGCACTCTTCGAGATGCGCGCCCGTTCGATGGACACCGAGATCGATGCGCTCAATCGGGCGAAATTGCTTGCGGTCAACCAGATCGATGCGTTGAAAGCAAAGGCCGCCTCGCTCGCAAAGCAGATTGAGCTCGCCAACAAGGATGTTGGATCCGTCAACAAGCTCGTATCGCAAGGGCTGACCGTATCGGCTCGCCAACTGGGGGCCAGTCAGAACCTCGCCGAACTCGAAAGCCGCGACCTCGATGTCTCGCTCGCCATTTTGAAGACCCAGCAGGACATGACGAAGGTCGACCAGGATATCGGCGATGTACGCAACCGCTATCGCATCGATGCCCTCACTGAAGCCGCCCAATTGCGCGACCGTTTTGCTTCCAATGCCGAAAAAATCGCAACCGAGCGCGAACTTTTGAGAAACCTGGAGGTGCGAGCCCCTGCCGCAATAGCTGCTCTGGAGGAAGACAAGGAAAGTTATGGCTTTGTAACGACGATCAACCGCGTCATCGACGGCAGCGCGGAAAGTCTTATTGTCAGCGACAACGATCCTGTATCGCCCGGCGACGTCATACGCGTCGAACGGCGTGAGCGAACGGTCCCTGGCGACAGTGTTAGCAGTAACGAAAAGGTTGCCCCAGGCGCTGGTCGTCGCGTTGCGCGTGCTGGCGAATAAGGCGGCCGCAATTCAGACTTGCCTCCGCCGCGCATATATCAGATGATAGATGCGCGGGTTAGGGACGGAGGTCGGAGCAACCATATGGCGTGGGCGCTTCTTGTTTCATTTGTGATCGGTGCGGTCTGCGCGCTGCGCATGCCAATTCTCGTTTTTACCCTTGTCGTTATTGCCGTGATGATTGCCTGTGGGGTCGCGAGCTATGCCACCGGCAGCAGTTTTCTGCACGCGATTGGATGGGGATTGATCTTTGCCGCTGTCCTTGAGGCCGGCTACGTCTTTACTCACGGCGTCCTTTTTTTTCTCTATGCCCGGCGCGCGAACAATGAGCGTACCTCCCGCAAAGTTCACTCCAAGTATTCTGCCGATTAAGCAGGCTCTTCGCCGAGCCCCTGCGACGGCCGATGGTGCGTTTCGAGGCGTAGCCGTCCCAGCGCAAGCTCTTCGGCTTTTGCCATTCCATACCGAAAACGATAGCCCTCTGCCTTGAGCCGTTCGTTCGAAAACCGCATTCGCCAGAGCGGGCTCCTCAATGGAAGCGTTCGAAAGCGAAGGAAGTCGTGCATCCAATCCGCGATCCAGGGAAAGGCGAGTGTGCGAAAGCGATGATCGCCGGTGACCGCGAAGGCTTTCCGCATGAAGTCAACGTGGCGGGGTGTCGGATAGTCGTCTTCCGCCAGATTGTAAACGCTGACGCTGCCTGGTCGTGACTGCCCCGCAATGCCGCGACGCATGAACCAGATGAAGGCATCGGAGACGTCGCCTACATAGATGTGATGGGCATGGCGGTGAGCAGCAAGCATGCGTTTTACCGGATTCCAGTCACGCACACTAACCATTTGGGAAATATCGACCACGACGGCTGGGCGAAGGATCACATACCGAACCTTTTTTGCCACGTCGCGCAGCGCCAATTCGCCGGCAAGCTTGGTGCGTCCATACTCGCGCACGTAGTCAAGTGCCCAATACTCGGATCGGACGTCGCGATCAGGCGTCAGAACTTCGGATTCCTCGTCCACGTTAATTGATCGGCCACTCCCGTAGACCGACACCGAACTCGCGTAGCAAAATACGGGAACATTCGCCCGCTCCGCAGCAGCGGCCAAGGCTCGTGTCGCCTCCACGTTGACCTGCTTCATACGGTCCTTCTTGCCGAGTTCAGCTGCAAGGTGAATGATGGCGTCGCAGCCAGCGACCAGGTCGTCGTAGTCGGGATTTCCGAGAAAGTCGACCTTTCGCCAGTCCACCCCTTCGCCCGCGCCAATGGCTTGTGGGCGCGATGTGGTCGCCCGTACACGATAGCCGCGCTCGAGCAAATCGGCGGCCACAATCCGTCCTATGCGACCTGTGGCACCGGTCACAAGAACTGTGTTAGCCAGCATTGGCGGTCACCTTGGCTGGGACCGATCTTGTCATCCTGGCTTTCAAATGGTCAGCCAGTCGAACCGCCATCGCGACAATCATTTGCGTGGGATTGCAATGGCCTGCTGTTGGGAAGACAGAACTGCCGGAAACGAAAAGGCCTCTTACGCCATGAACCTCACAATTGGCGTCGACGACACTTTTGGCGGGATCAGACGACATACGCGTCGTACCCGTTGGGTGGGCGACATCGACAAAACTTTGAGGGATTTCGGCCCTGTCACGCACCCAATCGGCGAGCGTTGGTTGCGGTAGCCCTATTCTGGCCAATTCGGCTGCCACGAGTTCGGCCATCCGATGCATGGTGCGAGCCTCGTCAGGATGGCTGCGCCAATCAACCCTTGGCAGCCTCATGCCAAGGCGATCGCGCCGATCAGACAGGGTGACGCGACTGTTGGCATCCGGGACTTGCTCGCACATGCAGTCCAGTGTCAGGTTCTCCAACTTGCGCGGAACACCATTTCGAGCCCCGAAGTAGTCCCTCGCTCCACGAATGATCAGCCCGCTATTGATGATCAGGCTGATGGCGTCCCGCGGCAATCGCGGTGAGCGGCCGGCAAAGCGTCTGAGCGCGTCCCACGGATCATCTGGCGCGATGTCCTCGCCAAGCCATGCGGCACAGTTAAGGAGCGCTTCCCGTCTCTGGATGTCGGGGCTCAGCCTCAGGCCGGCACGGAAGAAACGACCCTTGACATTGTAACGCCCAAAACGGCGTTGCACGGCTTCGGAGCTGGCCAGCTTGAAAAATGCCGTTGGTCCGCGCAAATGATCCATAAGATAGCGCCCGACCTGGTCGCGATCATTGCCGAGACCGGCACGATTGCCTTTCTTCGAATTCAGGAGGATGCGGGCATTCTCTATACCACCGGCACAAAGCGCGATCGCCGAAGCGGCCAGCATGTGCTTGCGGCCGTCAAGCGTCGAAAATTCGAGGCCGCGCACAGCCGACGCCGCTTCGGTCGCCACGATGCGCTGCACGGTCGCACCGGTTACGAGCGTAATGTTTTTGCCGAGACGTGCAGCTAGATGACGGCCAAAGCGCATGTACTCGAATGGATAAGATTCGGCATCGTCGCGACTGAACTGCCAGAAAAACGGCAGTAGGAGTGACGGATCAACGTTCGTTTCAGGTGGCTTTTTGTTTGCAATCGCCCAGAATCGCTGATCGCTGAAACCGCTTCCGACGACGAGGCCAAGGTAGCCCGCACTGCGATCGAGATAGGGGATCATATCCTGCATCTCGATCGGCCAACCCGAGAAGGGCACCCAGGCTCGCTCCTCGAAATCAATCGCGTCGAAGCCGGCGCATCGCCCGCCCCAAGTGTGCGAACTTCCACCGAGGATACGGTTGCGAACCGACCACTGGTCCTTTGCGCGCGGCCGCCCGACATTCTCAATATCATCAAGGGCGTCAATGTCGGACTTGCGCTCCAGTCCGCCGCTTTCCAGAAGGACGACCTTCAGGCCCGAATTGGAAAGCTCCTGTGCCAATGTACTTCCTGCCGGACCAGACCCGACAATGCACAAATCACATTTGAGAACAGGAAGTACAGTCGCCCCGCCCGCCGACTGCAAATCAATAATAGCCATCGTACTGCGCACCTTTATTGTTGCATTTCGCACTGCAATGAATAACTATTCCAGCAAGCCAACAATATTTCTTCGTTCCGACAGTCAAATGACAGCGGCTCGATTAAGGGCGTTTCCCAGCATTTTCTGACATAACTTTCCTATACCATAACTACGCAAATCGATCGGTTCAAGAGGACGTAGAAAGATGGAAGCAGTAGCTGACGCATTGAGACGGAGTGATGCCGTTCTGCCCGACGCCCGCCGCAAGATTCTCTACATCCAGCCTGGCACGCATTCCTTTGCGGGAATTGAACGCGTTGTGGATACGATCTGCAGCAATCTCACTGAAAGATATGGCAACGATTTTGAGATCGACGTGCTCTATACGACGAGCCACAACAACCGACCTGCGACGCGCATGTACAATGCCATCGATCGACGTCCGCGCAGTCGACTGGAGCTAATGCAAACATTCCGGGACGTCATTAAAAGCAAGGATTACAGCCTTGTCGTGGTGCCACAGATCGAACCTGCCGTCATTGCGATGGCCTCATGTATCGGCCTGAGGCGGAATTTTGCCGTTCACCTGCATGGCAATCCTCAACGCGAACGCAGCCACATGAAGGCGCGCATCCTGTTCTTTCTCATGAAGGTTTTTTTTCTGCGGCGCACCTCGTGCATATTCGGGACGTCGCCGCGACAGCTCGAATCCTTCAGGTCAATGTTCTCCGGCCCTACCCCGCTGTATTGGGTTCCAAATCCGGTTCGCAAATTCGAAGGAATCGACAATGGCGTCGTTCGCGGGGAAGATGGTCGTGTGACGTTTGTGAATGTCGGTCGATTTTCTCACCAAAAGGGTCAGGACATCCTGCTCCAGGCTTTTGCCGAACTTTATAAGGTTCGCAAGAACGTCAGGCTCAAAATAGTCGGACACGGCGCAAACGAACCGGAATTGCGGCACGCTATTCGGCGTCTTGGACTCGATGATGTCGCGACCATTGAGCACCATCCTGACAATCCTCAACCAGCTCTGACCACAAGCGACATATACGTGTCGACGTCGCGCTGGGAAGGCTGGTCACTTGTCATTTGCGAGGCATTGCGTTTCGGCTTACCCGTTATTGCCACAGATTGCGAGTTCGGACCCAGCGATATTCTGATCGATGAGCGTCTTGGGCGCCTGGTGGCGGCCGATGGGGGCAAGGCGCTGGTCGACGCGATGGTCTATTATTGTGATCATCTCGATGCAGAAAGGGCGAGCGCACGATTCCGGCAAGCGTTCATCGACCGCTTCAGCATCGAAAACGTCTTGGACATCCACGCCGATGCACTGCGCGCTGCAGCACGCTAGTGTGCAATGATGACTCCCAAGCGATGAGGTTTCAGATGCAGGAACAGAGCTTATCCCGACGACGCTTCGTCAAGGCGTCCACTGTTCTCTTTGGCATCAGCATGGGCCTGCATTATCGATCGGCGCGTGCGGCGACGACGGATCCGACGGTTGGAAAAAAGCTCGTCTTCGATGACAATTTCAACAGGATCAACTGGGCGATTTGGAACGCGGGGCCGAAGGCAAACACCGCCGACCCCGGCTTTTACGGACGTTCGGCATTTGCGCGAAAAGATGGCGAGGAAGGGTTCAACCCCTACGCAATCATCGACGATCCACAGGCGACGGACGGCAAGGCGCTACAAATCTCGGCCAAATACATCGGCGAGACCATGTCGGTTCCACATTATTACGGCAACACCTTAAGCGAATTCCAATGGATATCGGGCAACCTTCAGACCGCCCGCAGGGACGGCGTCGTCAGTAAGGGGTGGCGCACGGGCTACTTCGAGGCGAGGATGCTGTTTCCCAGGCATCCGCTGACCTGGCCGGCTTTCTGGCTCATGAACCGGCACAGTATTCTGGCGCCAAAGACCAGCATCGAACTGGATGTTGTGGAGCATAAGGGGTGGGAGCCCACTGTCTACGGTGCCTATTTACACGAGTGGGGTGACCCCGGACAGCATCACGAGGGTACGGGCGTGACGACAGACGTCGATATGACGCAAGGCTATTGCCGGTATGGTATACTTGTCGACGAAACAAAGTGCGTGCCGTATTTCGAGAGAAAGCCCGTCATCGACACGCGGACGGGTTTGCCCGCCAATTGGCCAATTCACCGCTCGGGTGAGCTCGACGTCGACGGCGATGTGTTCTGGCCGCTTCTTACGCTGGCTCTTCGCAGCGACGTTCCCTACCCAAAAGACTTAAGACCAGATCAATTGAGCACCGAGATGCGGGTTGATTACTTCCAGGCCTATCGATAACGGCCAACGCACGCATTGCACCATTGCTGTCCCAGGGAATGTACCCATGCGTATTGTGATGATTGGCTCGGGCTATGTCGGCCTTGTCTCCGGTGCCTGCCTCGCCGATTTCGGCCACCATGTCACCTGTGTCGACAAGTCCGCCGCGAAGATCGACGCCCTCGAAGCCGGCAAGGTTCCGATTTTCGAACCCGGCCTTGATAACATCATCGACCATAACCGCAACGCCGGTCGCTTGGATTTTTCCAAGGAGCTGGCGGCATCCGTTGCGGAGGCTGAGGTCGTCTTCATCGCTGTCGGCACGCCGTCGCGGCGCGGCGATGGCCATGCCGACCTGAGTTACGTCTATGCCGCCGCCCGCGAGATCGCCGCGGCGGTCTGCGGATTTACTGTCGTCGTCACCAAGTCAACGGTTCCTGTCGGCACCGGCGACGAGATCGAGCGCATCTTCCGCGAGGAATTCCCCGAGAAGGATATTTCCGTCGTCTCCAACCCGGAATTCCTGCGCGAAGGCGCCGCAATTACCGACTTCAAGCGCCCGGATCGCATCGTCCTTGGCACCGAGGAACCGCGCGCCGTGGAAATCATGCGCGAGGTCTATCGCCCGCTCTACCTCAACGAGGCACCGCTCTATTTCTGCGAACGCCGCACCTCCGAGCTGATCAAGTACGCGGCCAACGCCTTCCTGGCAATGAAGATCACCTTCATCAACGAGATCGCCGACCTTTGCGAGCAGATCGGCGCCGACGTGCAGAAGGTGGCCAAGGGCATCGGCATGGACAAGCGCATCGGCGACAAGTTCCTGCATGCCGGCCCCGGCTACGGCGGCTCGTGCTTCCCCAAGGATACACTGGCGCTGGTCAAGACCGCACAGGATCATGACAGCCCGGTTCGCCTCATCGAGACGACGGTCGCAATCAACGACAACCGCAAGCGCGCCATGGGCCGCAAGGTCATCGCCGCCTGCGACGGCACTGTTCGCGGCAAGAAGATTGCCATCCTCGGCCTGACCTTCAAGCCGAACACCGACGACATGCGCGACGCGCCATCGATCACCATCATCCAGGCGCTGCTGGACGGTGGCGCCAACGTCCACGCCTACGATCCGGAAGGCATGGAGATGGCGAAGGAGGTCATCGGCTCGATCACCTATGGCAACGACCCCTACGAGATCGCCGAAGACGCCGACGCCATCGTCATCGTCACCGAATGGGACGAATTCCGAGCGCTCGATCTCAAGCGGATGAAGTCGCTCGTGAAAACCCCGACGATCGTCGACCTGCGCAATATCTATCCCGTCGCCGAAGTGACCAAGCATGGCTTTGCCTATTTCGCTATCGGAAAGAAGAACGAGAAGCAGCGATACGCCGAAGGCTCCCGGAGCGCGACGATCCGGAAAATTCATCCGCGATCTGTCAGGCGCCAAGCGTGTTAGTGTCTTGTTCGATTGGTTGGGGCGGTCAAAGGGTGGTCGCTGGAGCTGCCTGACCGTGGACTGGCTGTCGGTGGCCGCGGCCCAAAAGCGTTTTCGAGATCAGCCGGCTGACCGGATCCTCCTCGAAGAGACAGGCGGGGTGCGGGCAAAGGAGCCTGCGCGGGATTGCAACTTGCCAAGCCGGCGAGAATGAAAAAGTGCAAGCCAAGATCAACCGTGGGGCCGGCCACGCATGCTCCAACGAGGAGGCATAGGCACCCGTTGCGCGAGGCCAGCCGCACGTCGGACTCAAACGTTCGCGCGGGGCCAGGCACCCGTACCAGGGCCGATAGCGTGAACAACAGGAAAAAGAGCGCGCCCGGCACGCCGACATTGGACAATACGGCTATTGGGAAGCTCGAGGTTCGCGCCGTGCCCAGTCCGACGCCAAGTCCGGAAGAATCCCAAAAATTCTGCAATCCGTAGGTGTTCCAAGATCCTCTCTCTGCTGCCGAATTCGACGTCGCCTTATTGAACACCAGCACGTCGACGTAGTCGCGAATGTCCTGGTAGAGGTCCTTATGAAGGATCACGAAGAGCGTGATCACGACCACGATCGCTGGAGCAACCAGCACGAAGGCGGTGGCATGACGGCTTCCACGCGTGACACCGCATCGGAAGAGTGCTGTCCAATAGAGGATCACCAAGCAGACCGGTGTTGCGACAAGCCCGGTGGAGGACGTCGACAGAACGATCAGAACGAGTGACGCGAAGGCAAGCGGGCCTGTCCAAGGGTTCTTTCTCGCACAAAGCCACAGTGTGCCGGTAAAGCCAAGTGCGCCCAAAGTCGTCCCCGCGAAAGCCGATGCCTCCGGGAACGAGCCAACGATGCGCTTCATGCCGTTGACGCTGTCATTTTCATGGAAAGTGTACTGCGCATTGCGCATGAATTGGAGCAGTTCCTGCGTCCCCGTCGCATTCGTTGCCAAGTCGAGCAAAGCAAACAGCACGTTGAAGGCGGCATAGGCGATAAGCCCATTGACAAGCGCATTGAAGCCCGCACGCGTTGACCCGACCGTGGCAATGAACAAGAAACATAAAAGGTCCGCGATCAGATAGATCGTCTGCGTGAAATTGCTGGATACGGGCCCGAGCGGAACGGCGCCGCCCGTTGACGGGTATTCAGATATGCCAAGCGGAATGATCCAGCTTTGTCCCGCAAGCAGTCTCGGCAAAAAATAGGCAGTCACTGCTCCGTAAACGACAAGGCACGCCAGCCAAAAGCCCGCCTTGCCGAAGCCGAGCATTTTTACCGCGATCTCGGAGCGTCTCCGATTGGTAAGAGTTGACACAGCAAGAAATAGCAGAAACAGGTGCGCAGGCGGAATACTCGCCGAGCCGGCGATGACCGCCGCGGCCGATCCGAATACGGTCAAGACCACGAAAATCATGGCGGTTGACGCGTATCCGAGTGCGAGGCCGAAAAGGCCTAACGCCAGCGTGAATAGTCCTATCGGCTCAACGCTCATCCTCTCTCACCGGATACTGACGACGTTGCCATGTTGCGACGCACACTAAGCGTTTGTTCGAATTTGGGAAGGTATAAATTGTGTTGCGACAATTTATAGACGAAAAAAGTCGAAGGCGAGCAAAAATGGGATAAATCATTCATCGTCTCGATCAATATTCAATCACCCTCAAGCAACAATGATCAGAATCTTTCCGCGTTGACATCTTATTGATTTCGCATTTATATTTATAACCACGTCATCTTGCAAGTATACAACACCGATATTCGTCGTCGGATCGCTCTGCTTTATTATTCTGACGGAAAGCGATCTGTGGCGAACGACAACCGCTTTGCTAAGGAACGGCCACCGGTCTTCAAACAGCAAAAATGATGCTCTGCACCATGGAGGACTTCCCGATGCCAAGCTCTGCGCCTCACATCCCAAAGATTTTGAATAGAGGAATAGAACGAGGCTTTAAAAGCGATACGACCAAGCTGGCTCGCTTCACGGCCATGATGCGTGCTCCAGGCGTCTATGTCAGAATGCTGTTGGTCGTGGCCGCGTTCTGCCTGTTTTGCTACTTTCACTACCACAGTGTCACCACGGCACTTTACTACGGCCTCATTTGCCTCGTCCTGATGCAGGTAGGCTATGTCGGGGGCGTGTTCTATCTCATTTGGCAAGAAAGCGCCCACCGTGGCAGGAAATAGGGCGCGGTTGGGGCGCGAGCGCTCGATGACCGTGCAATCCATCGGAAAAAACATATCCGGTTCAGGAAGAGATGCGTCGAGTGCTTACTGGCCATGAAATTTGGAGAAAGTGGGCTTCATGGTCTGTCTGTCGGGCTCAGGGGGCGAGATCGCTGGTCGCCACCTGCTTGACCATGGAGTGGCGCGCCTCGGCGAGGCATCCTGATTATCAAGGACTTCAGGGATGCCAGCCCTGAGACTGCGGCAACTGCGCGATGCGCTGGCAGGTCCCGGCTTCTACCTCCGACACTTTTCCGATGCCGGCACTCGCGCCTCCTGGAAAAAGTGTTTGTCGCTGATGAACTGCTTCGGCGCTGCAGCGCGCGACAGTGGCGGGTGCCCTTCCCGCCGGCCATGATCACGGGAACGATGTCCCGTGTCATTTGGAGTGTCCCCGAATATGTCTTTGCCTTGTCGATCAGTTTGCCTCAGCGCTCTCTGGCCGCGGCCGTAATCGCCTCCTCGTCCGTCTTGCCGATCTCGTCGTCCAGGCGAACGACAGGATCTGCCCGTTGAAAGCGATGATCTTCTGGTCGTGCAGATCGCCGATTATGATCTCCTCGTGCTCTGAGCGGATTGGCATGGGCAATCGCGAAATAGTAAAGCCCCGGGCAATCGAGACGTTACTCGTCCAACAGGCCAACCAACTCGCTCCGTATGATCGAGTAATAGAGACGGAGAGAAGGAATTGCCGCCCCCAGCCTATCAAACGAGGTATCGAGTGGCGCCAACGTCTTGTTGTATTTCGCCGCAAGGAGAGCTTTGTGACGTTCCAGGTCATCCGGATGGACAGCGTCGATTATCGTGAAAATCGGCGAAGGAACGGTTCGCCCCTTGACGATGATCCGGTCGAGCTCGACAACGGTATACATGCCGGCGACAAGGCGCGCGGTCTCCTCACCGAGCAGGAGGGCCACACCGTAATTCTTGGACGCACCTTCCAGGCGGGAAGCCAGATTGACAGAGTCGCCGAGGCAAGAGTAATCGAACCGCCGAGTCGAGCCCATGTTGCCGACCACGCAATCGCCGGTATTGATGCCGACGCCCATCTTCATCACGTGCAACGGTGCACCGCTCACCTTCGCCTCTGCTTCTAACTGCTTGTTGAGCGTTGCTATGGCGGCCTGCATCGCGAGTGATGCCTTGACCGCGTGAAGCGCGTGCTCGGGATCATCGAGGGGCGCATTCCAGAAGGCCATGATGCAGTCGCCCATGTATTTGTCGATCGTACCGCCGTGGTCCATGACGACGTCTGACAGCGGCGTGAGCAGTCGGTTGATCAGGCCGGTCAGCTTTTCCGGATCGTCCTTCATGGTCTCGGCAATCGTCGTGAAGCCACGTACGTCGGAAAACAGCACCGACAGTGTTCGCCGCTCGCCGCCGAGCTTCAGCTGAGACGGATCGTCCGACAGTCTCTTCACAAGGTCCGGGGAGATGTACTGCGAGAAAGCCCGGGTAATTCTCTGCTTGTTCCGACGTTCCTCGGCGTAGTCGAGGGCCGCCTGACCGAAGGCGACGGAGACATAGGCAACAGTCGGCCCAAGCGGCGACACGAAGATGTGGCCGAGCCGCACGCCGGCATAGCAAAGGGCGGTAAACGCGCAGATCGCGACGAAAGTCGCGACGAGCGTCAGCCAGCCGGTCGACTTCCAGACCGTTGCGGCGGCAAGCAAGGCCGCGACGAGGATGAAGCCGGCAAACGGCAAGGTGCCGGTCTGGTCGATCGCCAATTGTCGGCGGAGATTGTCGTAGATGGTTGCCTGGATCTCGACGCCGGCGGTGAGCTGGCCGGTGTGCATCGTATAGGGCGTGGCAAAGGCGTCGGCGCCCCCCTTATCGATCTCCGGAGCGTTCTGCAGGCTGAGGCCGACCAGCACCACACGATCCTTGAAAATCCCTTCGGGCAGGAAGTTTTTTGGATCGAGCGCCTGATAATATGAAACGGTCGGATAGCTTCGCGCCGGTCCGAAGGACTGGATCATTGCGTTTTGCGGGATCGTCGCCGGCGCGTCGCCGGCAGCCCTTAGCAGGGTAACGGCAAAGCCGTCGTCATAGAGCGGAAGGGCGCGGAAGACGGCATCGCCGCCAAGCTCGATCGAGGCAATGCCCGTCCGCGCTCCGGCAGCCGTCAGTTGCGGCAGCGGCGTCGCCCGCACGAGCTGATCGGCCTGCGACGTCTGGATCAGCGTTTCGTCGCCTGCAAGCACGACGTCCCGGCCAACTGTGGCGGTGATCGCCGCGTCATTTTCGGGCGTCGAAGGTTCAGCCATGATGATATCAAGGCCGATTGCCTTTGCGCCGGCTGCACGCAGTTGCCGGATCAACTCGGCATGCAGGCTGCGCGGCCAAGGCCACTGCGCATTGATGGCCGCGAGAGACGGCTCGTCGATTGCCACGATCACCGGTCCGCCCTCTGGCGGCTGCGGGTCGTCGACCGTAGACAGATAGTCGAAAGACTTGAGCTCCAATAGCGGCCAGGCCGGCAGACGCGAAATCAACGAAATCCCGATCAACGTCACCAGCACAAGTACCAGCAGCCGGAGGCTGCGGCTGCTGAACGGCCAACCACGGGCGCGTGAAGGCGGACCAAGGGTCGAGGCCGCGTTCATCAGAACCGGACTTTGAACGTGCCCTTTACGGCACGACCCCAGCCGGGAACACCCGGCGATATCTCGAAGCCCTCGTCAAGTAAGTTGAAGGCTGCCAATTCAAGAGCAAAGCGCTTGTCGAACGGCTCCCAAATCATGTTGGCATCAAGGGTCCAAAAGTCATCAAGCTCTGTCCCGATGTCGTCGCCGTCTCGTTTGCCGATATAATTGGCCGCGATCGTCGCTTTCACCTTCGCTTCATTGACCCAGGTTAGCGCCACTTGGCCTGAGTTGCGCGGGATGAATGGAAGGGCACCGCCGAAGTTAGCGCTTGTTTCATCCTTGTTTTCCGACTCTATGCGAGCGTAGGTCGCTGAAAGACCGAATCCATTCCCCAGCGCAACATTTGCCGTGATGCTTGCCCGGTCAATGCTCCCTCGTTCCAGAGGCAGGCTGTCAATCGCCGGCAGCGCCGTCAGCGGCAACCCGATCGTCATGTGATGCAATTCCTGGTGCTGGTAGCCCATGGACGTGAAGAACTGATCGGTCCATTGGGAATCCCATTGCAAAGCGACGGTATCGACATAACCATCAATCCCGACGGCAATCTGATTGGGCTGCAGCCCGACAATGCCGATCGGGGCAAGTGTCGGCACGCCTGTTTCGACGCTCTGGCGCATGAATGCAGCGCGTAACCACTGGTCCTCGACCGGTGCCCAAGCAACGCCCAATCGCGGCTCCAACCGACTGGCGTCAATACCATGTCCATCCAGCCACGTGGCATGGAGAGCATATTCCGCCTTCAGGTCTGGCGTAATCTCGTGCAGCAGGTCTACGTACGCACGCGCCAGATTTGTTCTATTGGACGCTTCGTTCGGGCCGTCGGTGATATCGGGGATAAAACCCGGGACCAGCTCATAAAGCTCGTTGAAGGTGCTGCTATGGGTGTCAATCCATCCTCCTTCGATACCGTATCGCCAGGTCAAGCCGTTGTCAGTGCCAAGGCTATGACTGACGGCTGCGACATAGCTCTTGGAGGACAGGCTTTCCTGGGTTTGCCCAAACGGCAGCAAGTCCGGCGTCGTCACCCCGAATATGGGTGATTGATCGAATTCAAAGTCGTGTGCGCTCTCCGACGTCACCTCTGAATAAAGAAGCGCGGCGTTCACGATATTTCGGTAGCCGAAGGTGTGACTCCAGCCTACACCGCTGTTGAGATTATCCAGACTGTTATGCTGGCTGCGATAGAAGGGCAGTTCCGCTGGTGCCAACGGCACCCCGAAAAGAGGAATGAAGAGCTCTGCGTTGAGCCGGATCGAAGCCGATGGATCGAGCGTCAACGAATTCAGGTCGAAATCGCTGCGGCCCTGATTGACGAACGCGACCACGCGATCCGCTGGGGTGGGAGTGGCCGTTATATAGCCGTTGGCGTTTAGCAGTTTGGTCTCGGTGGAAAAACTGCCGAAGTCTGCATAGCTTCCTTCAGCCGGTATTTCCTCCCACTCGAAATTGCCAAAGAAGCTGATGGGTATTGTCTGGTTGATAAAGCCTTGGATTTCGGCTTCACCAACGCGCCCAGTGTGACCCCCGACGCTATTTATGCCGCCGCCAACAGAGCCTTCGATGAACGGTGTGCGCAGCAATGTGGCCGATCTCGACCGGCCTGACAACATGTGCGGGTCGAGCAACAGTCCTTGAAACAGGGAAGAAAAGCTCGTTGCGTTGCTCGTGTTTTCGATCACGCTATCCCCGAAGGTGATCGCATTCTTGAACGGGTTGATGCTGCCCTTGAGCGCCTGATCCGCAAAGCCGCTGCCTTCGAACGGATCAAAAACCGCATCGCCATAATACCGCCCCCAGGCATCGAGCCCCTGCAGACGAAAGGCGTTGTTGAGCGTGGAGCCGGCATCCTGGTTTGCTCCAAGCGCGCTGAAATCTCCCCCGCGGGCGCGGGCGCGCCTCAGAAATTCTTGGGCGTTTGCGATCGCTCCATCAGCGTCGTAGTCGTCAATGGCAACCGCGGTTCGAAACGCTGAGATGACGGGATCATTCTTATCCAGTCGATCGGCATTTTCGACAGCCTGATTCGAAGGATCCCGCTCGCCTCTTTCGTAGTGGCCTGCCGCGAGCATTAGCTGCGCTTGCGAGTAGCTCGGATTGGCCGTCGACGCCGCAAGAAGGTCGTCGATCGCCTTTTCTCGTTCACCTGATTGCAGATAGTAGCGTCCGCGCGCAAGAAGTGCCACGTCGAAGGCTGGATCAGCGGCCAATGCCAGGTCGACCTCTCGCTTCGCTTCCTTCATACGCGACTGATCGAGATAAAGGACAGCGAGATTGGCGTGGCTGATCGGGTCGTCCGGATCGAGTTCAATCGCCTTCTTCAAGGCAGCTTCCGCTTCGCGGCTGGCGCCCCGGGCAGCCTGAAGCAGACCGAGATCGTTCCATGCCATCGAGGAACCCGGCGCCAATTTGATTGCGTTGTTCAGGTCTTCCAGCGCTGCCTCAAGGTTCCCCTCGAAGTCGGCTCGAAAGCGAGCACGGGCCTGGAGTCCATCGGGATCGTTCGGGTCTATGGAAAGCGACCGCTCAACCGCTTCCTTCATTTGGACGCGATCGTTGATCAGCAGCGCGAGTTGGGCACGCAAGGCCGGCAGGCTAGAATTTGTTGGAAAGCGCGCTTCCGCCTCCTTCATCGTTTTGATGGCAGCGGGAATATCTTCGAGGAAGCCGGCGGTATAGGCCTTCATCACCGCAGCGTAGGGACCGGTGACGTTGGAAGGTGGCTTCTCTACATGGTTGGGGTCACGCAACGAACGGGAATAGTAGCCTCCGTAGGCAGCGATGCTTCGACGCTGCGGATCGAGCGCCGGCTCAGCGCGCGAAAATAGTTCGGCCGCTTCGTCGTAGCGTTTCTCTGCGCCCGCGATCAGGGCTTCGATCAAATCGGCACGGGCGCGTTGGCTGGCTGAAAGTTTGAGCGCCCGAGCCTTGGCCAACGACTGAAGCGCCTGCTGACGCCCATCGAACGACATTTGTACTTCGGCAAGTGTCAGCCAGTCCTCTGACGTTCTTGCTTCCGGCGCCTTGGCCTCGATGCGGCTGCGTTCGGATCGCATTTTTTGCATCGGCAGGGGCGAAGCTGGCATGAACGTAAAGCCGCTGCGCAGTGTCAGATAGAACAGCATCTGCTCGCGATCGTCAGGGGTAACGATGACCAGCTTGCGCGGTGCCTGCCCAATCGTCGCGACCGCCGCTTCGCCTTGTGCGACCTCGACACTGCCGTGCTCGTTCTTGAGCTCGACCCGCCCCTCGAGCACGATCAGCGAAGTCTGATCGCCCTTGACCGTCAGCGTCCAGTCGGTGCCGCGGATGGCGGCGGCTGCAGCCGGGGTTTCGACCGTCAGGCCCTGCCCGCCGCGCTGGGCACGGCCCCACATGGTGCCGGACTGCAGGTTCAGGATGGTATCGCCCGCAGCCCCCATCTGCTTAACCTGCAACGCCGAATTGCGACCGAGGCGGACCTGGGTGTGATCGGCAAAGAGGATCGCGAGCTGACCGTTGGCATTGGTGCGCAACACGTCGCCGCCGAGCAGGTCTTGGTGCAGGAACACGTTCTGCCAGTTGCTGAGGTCGACGAAGCGGACTTCCTCGCCGCTCTTGCGGTCAATGACTGAGCCCGCGGCTTGCGCCGTTCGATGGATAGGCTCCGCCGCTGCTGGTTGCGTCAGACATGACGCAAACAGCGCGATCGCTGTGCCCCCGCACGCGTATCTTGCAAATATACCCCTCATGTCGCAAGGATTTGTCTGCCTATAGTTGAAAAGTCAAGCGGGGACGAAGAGGTGCGCTTGCTTTGTGCGACAAGTGTAATATCAGAGAAACACTTTGACGGGGGGGGGCGAGACGTGAGCGATTTTGAGAATGCCTCAGATTTTCTGACCAGTTCACCTTCAACCGAGGACGGTGGTTCCGAATATTTCGACCATATCAAGAAGATAAACGACGTCTTTTACGACCAAATCAAGATTTCCGACCAGAAGGCTGCCTATATCTTTACTTTCATGCTCGCCTTTCTGGTAACCTCAAGCGAAGGGCGCGAGGTCTTTACCTGGACCCGGTACGCGCAGGGAACGCCGCAGGGCATCCTCTTCTCCGGCGCGCTGGCGGCGGCTTCGATCTTCTCCGTCCTCACCGCGATTCTGGTGGTTCTGCCGCGTCACGTTCACTCCACGACCTCACTGTTTTGGGGAGCGTGGCCGAATCATCGCGAGTATTTTCGCGAAGCAGCAATGCGAAGCGATGCGGGCTATCTCTTCGAGCAGTACATGAAGAACGCGGATGTCCTATCAACCATTGCGCGGGGCAAATACCGTTTTGTTGCATATTCCTTTCGGGGCCTGATGGTAACCGTGATCGCTTATGTCCTCTTATTGGTGAGTACATAGCCTCCTCGCTCGACCAATGAGAAACCTTTCCCAGTTGTAGCACGAGAACTCTGCGGTATGATCAGGCGCGAGGACCTTGTCACCGCCCAGGTCCGGCCAGTGACCTTACGATATCGACGATGTCATCGCGCGTGGTCGGGTCCTCTCTGGTCCCAGGCAGCCCCAGCCCGATCTTGAAGTCGATCCCCTTCAGCTTCGGTTGGAATCCAGCGTCCATTCCGACGCAAAGCCGATGCCGAGGCCACCCGAGACCAACGGGTCGGTGTCATCGCAGCCATGGGCGATGTTGTTCCTCAGGTTGTATTCCTCGAACTTCAAATTCGCTCCGCAAACGGCAGTTCTGCCAGTCGAAGGCAATGATCTTCTGGTCGCGAAGATCACCCTCGCGCTCTGCAGTGGATTGGCATGGCAATCGCCAGATGGTAGCGCTCATGGGCAATCGCGCTGAAGCGCAAGGAGCCGATGTTTCCACTGGGCGGATGAAGTCGAGATTGATTTGGTTGGGTCTTGTCCGAGATCCACGAACTCGATGGTTCCGCGATCCGGCTCGTCAGAACCCACCACCACTGCGCCTCCATCATTCAGAAGCGTGCGCCAACGGTACAGAAGGTCTGGCGCGACACCGTGCCGGCAACCCGCAGAGGGCCTAGTCTCCCCAGCTGTCTGCCTTGTCGATCCTCGCTAGACGATGCCTATCCCCGGTCAAAAGTGGGCGCCCTTCGACATCATTGGAGCGTGGTGATGTCAAGCAGAGACATTCTTGGCTGTGTAGTAGTCACTGCCAGGGGTAAATGCGAGCACAAAGGACTAGGCAATTGGCTGATGGTCGGATATTGAGCCAAACTCACGTCGATGACTTCGTTTTTCACGCAACAGGCACGTGATCGGGAGCGGACAGTTTGCTTAGTGTTCTAAGGTTGAATCGCAGCCTTATATACGAACTGACAAAAAGGGAGTTCTCCGGACGCTACCGCGGTTCGTTTGGCGGCGTCATCTGGTCTTTTGCTCAGCCGCTTTTTCTTCTATGCGTCTACACGATCGCATTTGGATTGATTCTAAAGACCAGATGGGGGTATTCAGGCGGTACCGCGGATTACGCATTTATACTTTTCTCGGGCTTGATCGTTTTCAACCTCTTTTCAGACTGCCTTGCGAAATCCGTCCACCTCATCACCGCCAACCCAAACTTCGTCAAGAAGATCGTCTTTCCGTTGGAACTGCTCCCGCTGGTAAGCACGCTCGGGGCCGTTATGCATTCTGTCATCGCCATACTTATTTGGATAGCTGGTTATACAATTGTGTACGGAGTGCCCCACGCGTCGGTATTATTCGCGCCATTGGTTCTCGCCTGCTTCTTTCCCGTACTGCTTGGCATTGGATGGCTATTGTCAGCGGCGGCGGTGATCGTCCGCGACATCGGCCAGCTTACTGGAATGATAAGCCACACGCTTCTCTTCCTGACGCCTATCTTCTACAGCGTTGAAACAGCTCCACCACCGATACAAAATTTGCTGGTAGCAAATCCTCTCACCTTTGTGGTGAACCAGTTTCGCGCAGTGCTGTTCTACGGCTCACTGCCCGACTTTCTGGGTCTGGCCCTTTATTTCGTAGGCGCCAGCATCTTCGCTTGGCTTTCAAGTTTGGCCTTCGCCAAGCTGCGCCCGGTTTTTGCGGATTTAGTGTGAGCGCGATGAACGAGATAGCGATTTCAGTAAAAGACGTCGGCAAATGCTATCGCGTTTTCGATAACAATCGTTCGAGACTGCTACACCATTTCGTTCCGGCCCATACCAAGGGCATGCGTGAGGTGTGGGCGCTACGCGACGTAAGCTTCGAGATAAAGCGTGGAGAATCGGTTGCCATTATCGGGCGCAATGGGGGCGGCAAAAGCACCCTCCTCGAGATCCTGACCGGGACACTCACACCAACAACGGGGCAAGTAACCGTCAATGGCCGGGTGTCGGCGCTTCTGGAGCTGGGCAGCGGCTTCAACCCGGAGTATTCCGGCCGCGATAACGTCATTCTAAATGGTCTGCTGCTTGGTCTCACGAAGGAGCAGATTCTTTCCCGCTTCGACGAGATCGAGGCGTTTGCTGAGATCGGTCCGGCGATTGATCGCCCGGTCAAGACTTATTCTAGCGGCATGATGGTGCGGCTGGCATTTGCCGTGCAGGTGCTGTCCGACCCCGATATTCTCATCATTGATGAGGCATTGAGTGTCGGCGACTTTTTCTTTCAGCAAAAGTGTCTGAGCTATATCAAGGGCTTGCACGAGAACGGCGTCACGCTTTTGTTTGTCTCGCATGACATGGGCGCAGTCCGAGACACCTGCGAACGCGGCATACTGTTAAAGAAAGGTCAAATCGCATTTGACGGAAGCAATCTAGAAGCCATAAGGCGGTATTTCCATCAGAACGACAGCAGCGAGGAGATTGGCTCCGCCACCTCTCCAGCTCGCCTCGCGGCAACGGATCGTATCGAGAGTCCGATTTGGCGATCAACTACCCTAGAAGAGGACAAGACCCGAAAAGCGACTATTCTCGCAGTAGGTATGACCAACGATAAGGGCGAACCATCAACTCATTTTAGGATGGCTTCCATTGCAAGATTTCGTCTGCATTTCGATACATTCGTGGACGGAGGACGCCACGTACATCTGGAGATAAAAAATAAGAACAATCAGCTTGTGACTTCGATCGGAACATTCGGAATGGGCCTCACGTCGCCGACTTTTGCGGCAAATGATGAGGCTGTTTTTGAATTCGAACTACAACTGAGCCTCGAAGCTGGAGAGTACGTATGCTGTTTCTATCTCGTGTCTCCCTCTCCTGACGGGAAGTCGGGCGACGTTGTCGACCAAACGCCGTGGCTTGGACCGATTACAGTTCACTGGGACTATGAGCATGAAATCCCACCCTTCAACGGAATGTTTGGAATGAACAGCGGTGGAAGGTATATTCTATGAACAGGAGCCTGCATCTACTGTTGGACTACTTGGCCGGCGGAACCTCCGCCGGAATTGCCATCGATGTCGGCGCACATCATGGTCTGTTCTCGCGAGCACTGCTCGAAAGCGGCCACTTTGCGAAGGTAGTCGCATTCGAGGCAAACCCTCAAACTTATGAAAAGTTGAACAAAACACCGCCAACACAAGCAGGGATGGAAACGGTCAATCTAGCGTTGGGCGACACCGACGATGAGTTGGAGCTTTACAGCGATTCGGATAGTGCAACAGCCTCTCTGCTGCCGTATCTGGAGGGATCGCAAAGAGGTGCCGTTCACTCCACCAGGGTATCCGTAAAACGCCTTGATAACTTCTTGGCGACGCGACCAGATCTCAGCCAAATAAGGCTTTTGAAGATTGATACGCAGGGAAATGACTTGTCGGTACTCCGCGGAGCGACCGCCACTCTAGAGGTCCATAGGCCGATAGTTCAAACAGAGTACATCTTCTTGCCGCTCTATGTCGGCCAGTGTACTCCAAAGTCGATAGAGTCGTTTATGAAGACGATAGGTTACAGCCTTTACTCATTAGGGGATATCCACATATCAGCCCAGGGTCAGCTCGCGTTCTGCGACGCAATCTTTAAACCAGACGAAACTGTAATGACATCGACACCTCCGTATATCCGGATTGATGACAACGCGTCATATGAAGCGCAGATAAAAATCCTTACTCAAACATGCGCAGATCGTCTTTCGCTGATAAACGGTCTCACCAATGAGGTTGATGCCCTTCGTTCTGCCAGGTCGAGTTTGTTGCAAAGGATATTTTCATGGGTGCGGTGAGCTTCTCGCTTGATTCAAGACTTATCGACGCTCTGAACTCTGCCCTTGAGCTCCATATCTTTGTAGAGACTGGGACTTTCCGGGGTGATACTGTCGCTCGGGTCGCTTCGCAGTTCGATCGGATATTTTCAATCGAGCTTTCGGAGAGTCTTTGGAATGATGCGTCAACGAGGTTCCAATCGGCGCTTAATATCACAGTTCTGAATGGACGATCGTCGGATAAACTCGCTGAAATCCGCACCACATTCGAAGATCGCCCTACGCTCTTCTGGCTCGATGCACATTGGTGTATCGCTACGGGCACCGCCGGTGAACTGTCGCAATGTCCCCTTCTCGACGAACTGAAAGCGATCGAACACCTGAACGCAGAATCGGTGATCCTTATCGACGACGCGCGGTTGTTTCTCGCACCGCCGCTGGCGCCGCACGAGATTTCGCAATGGCCGAATTTCGATCAGATTGTCCGGCAACTCTTCGCTATGAGCGAACACCATGAAGTCATGGTCATCAACGACGTCATCGCGTTTTTTCCCCGGCGAGCAAGGGCCGCCGTCGAAACCTACGCCCAGGATTTCGGTACGGACTGGCTTATCGCCTCAAACAGTCTCAAACAAAATGGGACTGCGATGAACGAACTGACGGCGAAAGAGACGGTGATTCAGGGCCTAACTGGGCGCGTGCGGCAGCAAACCGAAACAATCGCGAACCTCTCCGCCGAAGTGAAGTATTTTCACGACCTGTACAATGCGCTCCCTCTGCCGCTGCGCGCCCTCGCGCGGGCCAATCTGAGAATGACACGGATCGTGCGTCCTCGGCTGGGACAGTTGAATCAGTATTCACCGCGTCCACTCTCCGCCCTGAAAAACCCCTTGCTGTCTGGGCTCCCTATCGCACAACCCAAGATTTCCATCGTTACGCCTTCGTTCGCGCAGGGGCGATTCATCGAGCGAACACTCCGCAGCGTTCTCGATCAGCAATATGCAAACCTGGAATATGTAGTTCAGGATGGCGGGTCGCACGACGAGACGATTGATGTGCTGAAACGCTATGACGATCGTCTCGCCGGGTGGGCTTCGGAGCAAGACACAGGACAGTCACAGGCTATCAACCGCGGGTTTGCAGGGACCTCCGGGGAAATCATGGCATGGCTGAATTCTGATGACCTCCTCTTGCCCGGCTCCCTAGCGATCATCGCCGATTTCTTTGACCGCAATCCGGACGTGGATGTCGTTTATGGAAATCGCCTCATGATCGACGAGGCGGACATGGAAATCGGGCGATGGATTCTGCCCGGGCATGACAGTGCCGTTCTTTCGTGGGCCGACTACATTCCCCAGGAGACACTATTCTGGCGCCGTCGCATCTGGGAAAAGGCGGGGGGAAGGATTGACGAGACGTTCCGCTTTGCGATGGACTGGGATCTGCTAGTTCGCTTTAGGGACGCAGGCGCCAAATTTGCGCATATCCCGCAGTTTCTAGGTGCATTTCGTATTCATGAACACCAGAAGACGTCGGCCGCGATTACGGAGGTCGGCTTCGAGGAGATGGATCGGATCCGCAAGCGGACACTAGGGAAAGTTTCCGATCGCGCGCAAATTCGCCGCGCAACCGCACCCTTTTTGTTGCGGCATATCGTTGCTGATCTCGGCTATCGGATAAAGACTGGGTTGAAGAGCAGAAGCACCAAGTTTGATTGATACCCTTCTGCTGCGGCGTGGCACGTTGTGCGCATTTCCGGTAAGCGTTGCAATCTGCGCCAGAGCTATTTATGAGACCCTTGGCCGCGGTTAGTGCCGGCCTAGCGATTGGAAAGATATGACGGCATGGCGAAAATCTATCTAGGTCTACCCGCGTATAATGAAGAAGCCTCTATTGAACCCTTGTTTCAACGTATTCAGAAATATCAGGATGTCACGCAAACGAGACTGACGATTGTCGTTTACGATGACGGATGTCGTGATAGAACGAAAGAAAACGTCTTAACCTGGAACGATCGACTCGAAATCATTTATCTAGATGGTATCGTGAACAAGGGTTTGGGTGAAGGAATGAACTCGCTTCTGAGCGAATTTGTTCGTCGAGGCCAATCCGAGGATCTAATGGTCGTCATGGATTGCGATGACACCCACGATCCCTCCCAGATTACCGAGATGCTGGCTACTTTGAAGCGGCATCCTAACACCGATGTCGTGATCGCCTCGCGCTATAGACGGGGAGCCACAATATCTGGCGTGCCGTTTCATCGAGTCCTCCTGAGCATTGGCGCAGCCTGCCTGTATAAAATGGTCCATCCGGCGTTTCATGTGCGCGACTATACCTGCGGCTACCGAGCATATACACACGGCATCGCGGTGAAGACTTTGAACGCATATCCTGAGCCCTTGCTAAAGGAACGAGGCTTTGCGTGCATGGTCGAACTACTACTCAAGTGTAAGCATGCTGGCGCCCGTTTCCGGGAAATCCCGTTGCGTCTCGCTTACGACAACAAACTGTCCGCATCGAAGATGGACGTCTCAGGAAATACGTTGAGACTGCTTAAGCGCCTAATCTCTTGGCGGGTTCGGGGATTGCAATGAATCGTTTAAAGATAGCTTGTGTTTTCGGCACGCGCCCGGAAGCCATAAAAATGGCTCCGGTGATACGAGCGCTAGCAAGCCGACCCGAAATTTTTGATGTTCGAACAATTTGTACTGGCCAGCATCGCGAACTGATAGCCCCTTTGACGGACTGGTTCGAGCTCGACGTTGCCGTAAATATGGATGTAATGACCCCAAATCAGGGTCTGAACAAACTTGCCGGCAAGCTGCTGATTGAGTTCGAGGCACTCTTCTCAGAAGAGCATTTTGATGGCGTCATAGGTCAAGGCGATACAACGACTGTATTTACTTCAGCCCTGGCAGCCTTTCATAAGAGAATTCCATTCTTCCACGTCGAGGCCGGTTTGCGAACCTTCGACATGAAATTCCCATTTCCCGAGGAAATGAACCGCGTACTCGTCGGCCGACTTGCGTCTCTGCACTTCGCCCCGACCGACCAAGCCGCAGGTAACTTGGCCTCTGAGGGAGTCACGTCTGATAGCATATTTATGGTCGGCAACACTGTTATCGACGCCCTTAATTTTACTGTCGATAAGCTGCCTGCGACTTCCGCCTCGGATGGGCGGGATTCCAAGCTCATTCTTGTCACGGCCCACAGACGAGAGAATTTCGGCGAGCCCCTCGAGCGTATATGCAACGCTATCCGTCGCATCGCCATCAATCATGAGAACGTTAGATTCGCGTTCCCCGTCCATCCCAATCCGAATGTCCGCAAAGTTGTCGATGATCGCCTTCGGGGTTTGCAGAATGTCGATCTAATGGATCCCCTGCCCTATCCCGTACTAGTTGATTATTTGAAACGGTGTGACCTAGTCTTGACGGATTCCGGCGGACTACAGGAAGAAGCTCCCGCTCTCTCGAAGCCCGTTCTTGTGCTTCGAGAAGAAACGGAACGACCTGAACTAGTTCAGCTTGGAGGCTCCATCCTTGTCGGAAGCTCTGAAGCGTTGATATATGATAGCGTCGCCGAACTTCTCACGAATTCGATACGCTATAAGCAAATGGTCGTCGGCTCTTCTCCTTATGGCGATGGTCACGCCAGCCAGAAAATTGCAGAACATGTCCATGCGTTCTTCGAGCGAAGCAAAACGGCATGATCTGGGTTCCGCTCCTCGTTCTTGCATTGTCGGTTCTTGGACTTCCGATACTACGTGTATTTTGCCCGTCTTCCGACGTCACGTCAGCACCCGCCTACGGACTTGCAGCTGTTGTCTTGGTTGCATATACAATTTCGGCGAATTTCGGGTTGACCGGCGCCGATAGTACCGCGCTTTCGATCATCGCCTGGACGGTCGTTGCTCTCGTTTGGCTCTTACACACCGCCCTCAAAAAGCCAGCCTCGCGATACAGTGTGAACTATCGAAAGCTAGTACCGCTCTTGGCCATAGCGCCCGCATTGCTGATCCTTATTCCGGCAGCGCGCTACGGGATGCCAAACTTCTTTGGCTCTGTAAATTTCGATTTTTTTTACAATAGCCGTGACGCCGACTATTTGACGAATCACACTGCTCTCCAATTTACAGGCAAGACAGAAGAAATACTGCCGTTCATATGGAGCTCCGACGAGCAAGGCCGATTTGGGATCAACTTTCTCTCGGCGTTTTTTGTTAAATTCGTCGGATTTAATGCAGTTCATTTCAACGCCGTTCTAATTTCAACACTGATCGTCATTAATTCCCTAGCATTTTACTCCGTCTCCAGAGAATTATTCAAGTATTCTCGGGCCGTATCTGTGGCTTCTGTCTTTTGTATTATTTTATCGGCCGGATTCGCTCAAGGATACTCTTATTATCTTTTGGGTCAAATCAGTGCGATGCCACTTCTGAGCTTGAGTCTGATTGCTGGTCGGAGGGCGATTTTGCCCGCGAGTGATGATCCTTCGCGCGTGCATTCTTTGACAGCTATTATCTTTTTATTGAATGCCCTTTATGTCTTTTACGCTATATTGGCTGTTTTTGGTGCCCTTATTATCGGCCTTGCCCTCATCCTTTCGACAATGCTGCGTCGCGTCCCACTTCGCAGATTCCTCCTGATTTCTTCACTACTTGCCTGCGGAACGCTTGGGCTTTTTATTTTGCTGCGACTTTTTTCTTTAGATGCTTTGATGCAATCAGTAATGTCGTGGATTTCGCTTTCGCTGAAGACAGCTTCGGCCGACGGATCAAGCCCAGCTATCTTCAGCGAGTATACCCTAGAGCCGTTCTTGTTGCTCTTATTTGGGGTCGTAAGCTATCCGGCAACTCAATCGCTTATGTCGCTGCTCGTCGGCTTTGGTCCGAATCGTGGCCTAATTTTGATCGTTGTCGGCCTTCTGACCTTTGTTTGCTTTGTGTTCGCGCTGCTGAGTTGTTTTAAGTACTCGCGGCTTCGTTGGCCCGAGATGGCGATCATCAGCAGTATTACGCTAATCTCCCTCGTTTCCTCATTCGTTTTTTTCATTACCGGGTCCGGCTATTCGATATTCAAGATAAGCAACTGGCTTATACCCTATCTTATGCCTGTTTTTCTTTCGGCGATCCTTGTCGCACTTGAGTTTCGTGGTAAGCGGCGTACCATTGTCGCCCTCCTGAGCGCGATTGTCCTCGCCGCAAACATCACGACAGCGGGCGCATACACTTCCCCATTTTGGCTGTTTTCGAAGAGTGAACGAGGTGTGAACGCTCGCAAGGTAAACGGGATGAAAGGCGTTAACGAACTGAAAGCAGCGTTGCTTCCCTACCCACACGCGGATTTATCATTCGATTTGAAGAACGGCATACGCAACGCATGGATTGCAAATGAGTTCGCAGCCGATAGAAACGTTGGCTCTCTCACAAATAACTTACAGCCGTTGGCCGACCGGCGACTTCCTGCAATCCCTTGTGGCGAAAGACGCTGGTTGTCAGAGGGCACAATTTTGATCGCAGACGCTGAAGCTCAAGATATTTTTGCGGCAGGCGTGAAATCCAACGCTTTCTTTGTAGGGCAATCCTATTCCGCCGCCTTTGTTTCAGATATCGATCAATATGCATATCTGGGACGTGGCGCATATTTAGTCGAAACGGTGCCTTTAGGAGTATCTATCGCCGATGGCTTCCCACGGACGTTTCGGTGGGTAGAACGCGGCGTCGAACTTTTCTACTTCACCCGCGTGTCTGGGAAAATTGATTTGAGTTTCGATGTGGCGCCGGGTTACGTAGATGGGCCCACTCCACGAAATCTCACGCTTTCTGCACCTGGAATCACCAGCCAAGCCACGTTTGATCAGCACCGTTGGCACCTGCAATTCAAGTCGTTGCGCGTTAGTCCTGGATTGAATTGCTTCTACATCGAATCGCCGGACAGGGTCGCGGCGAAACCACGCTTTGGAGCGGTCGTAAGGGCTGGGACCCAAATCGATTTTCGGCTGCTCAGCTTTGCAATCGCCAACATTGGCATATTTCAGCGAAATTGAAGGCTCGGCACATGACTCTCCTCGCTCGCGTCAAACCGATTATGTTTGTTGTAGCCAAGCTGGCCATGTCGGCGGGAGCGATCTACTTTCTGTTGCAACGCGTGAATATTCAGCAAGTTTTGAGTTTTAGAGTTGTGAACTTTCCGGCTTTAGCTCTCGCGGTGCTGGCTGCAATGGGCTTGGTCTTCCTTCAGGCAGTTCGTTGGTATTTGGTGGCCAACTCGAGCGGCATCGCCATTAACCTTCGAAAAGCAATCATAGCCGTTTGGTTTGGGCATTTTCTTAACAACCTTTTGCCGACATCTACAGCAGGCGATGTGGTTAGAAACTACACATTGAAATACGAGAGCGGCGCTCAAGGCCGCTGGGTGGGTGTACTCATCACCGAGAAATTTGCGGCAATGTTTACAGCACTGATTGTCGCGACTAGCACAGCGCTCGTGGCAGGATTGCCGGGCATGCCTCGCGAGGTAACGCTCTTGGTGATACTTGTGCTCGCGGCAATGATGGCAGGATATCTTTGCCTTTGGTTTATCAAGAAGGCATTTTCTTCGCATTTATCACACAGAATCCGAACTTACCTTGCAGAAACCATAGCTGCTATAGCTACGCTCGCTTCGACGAGCCTTGGGCGTTGGGCGCTTATTTGCTCGCTGGCCGTTAACCTCGGAATGGCGATGATATTCTACATGTCCTCCGTCATCGTTGGCGTGCATGTAGATTTAAGTTATTGTTTTTTTGTCGTTCCTGTCTTTTCTGTAATTGCCTCGCTTCCCATCTCCTATGGGGGCTGGGGCGTTAGGGAGCTGAGCGGGGTTCACTTGCTCGGACTACTCGGAATTGCGTCAGATGCTGCGTTTGCGGTAACAGTTGTATATGGTGTGATAAATCTTCTTTCGTGCATACCAGGGTTGCTCGCGGGACGAATTTTTGTAAAAAGCACGAAACTGCAGCGCTCTGCTCACAAAATTGGGACAGTTCGCCGTTAAGATCACACGAAAATCGGGACCTTACAACGATGAAAGAAAGCAACCGGGTCGCCCTCATCACCGGCGTTACGGGTCAAGACGGGTCATACCTGGCGGAATTCCTCCTTCAGAAAGGTTACGAAGTTCATGGAATCAAGAGACGCGCGTCTCTTTTCAATACCGACCGTATTGACCATCTTTATCAAGATCCGCATGAATCTGGACGTCGATTCGTGCTCCACTATGGAGATATGACAGACTCGTCGAGTCTCACACGCATTATCCAGCAGGTTCAGCCGGACGAAATCTACAATCTCGCGGCACAGTCCCATGTTGCCGTTTCCTTTGAAGAGCCGGAATATACAGCGAATTCCGATGCACTTGGGGCGTTGCGGATTCTTGAAGCCATTCGTATCCTCGGCCTGGAGAAAAAGACCCGCTTCTATCAAGCATCGACCTCAGAGTTGTACGGGCTCGTACAGGAAATTCCCCAACGCGAAACGACGCCGTTCTACCCGCGATCACCGTATGCAGTGGCTAAGCTTTATGCTTACTGGATCACCGTAAACTACCGAGAAGCTTATGGCATCTATGCGTGCAACGGCATTCTCTTCAACCATGAAAGCCCCGTACGCGGGGAGACGTTTGTCACTCGTAAGATCACGCGCGCCATCGCGCGGATCAAGCTAGGCTTGCAGGATTGCCTTTATCTCGGGAATCTGGACGCCAAACGCGACTGGGGTCACGCAAAAGACTACGTCGAAATGCAATGGCTAATGTTGCAGCAGGACCAGGCAGAGGACTTTGTCATAGCCACGGGAGTGCAATACAGCGTTCGCGAGTTCGTCGATGCAGCCGCTCAGGAAGTCGGCCTGACGATAACGTGGAAGGGTCAAGGCGCTGACGAGAAAGGCTATGATGTCGACGGCAAATGTATTGTTTCCGTTGACCCGCGTTACTTCCGACCAACCGAGGTGGAAACGCTGCTAGGCGATGCCTCAAAGGCAAAAGAGAAGCTAGGGTGGACCCCTAAAATCACCTTCAAAGAACTTGTCACGGAAATGATGCGTGAAGATCTAAAGTCTGCTGAACGCGATGAGTTGGTCAAGCGTCATGGTTTCTCAGCCTATGACTATCACGAGTAAGAGTATGGACAAGACGGCAAAGATTTTTGTCGCGGGACACCGCGGCATGGTTGGTTCCGCAATCGTGCGCCGCTTGGTGCAGGCAAGCTACACGAATGTGCTCACAAGGACGCACGCAGAGCTTGATCTGATCAATCAACGCGCCGTGCAGGATTTCCTGGTCGCAGAAAAGCCGGACTTCATATTCCTGGCAGCGGCGAAGGTCGGAGGGATTCATGCAAACAATACCTTCCGCGCCGACTTCCTCTACCAGAACTTGATGATTGAAGCGAACATCGTGCATGCAGCTTGGGTCGCTGGCGTACAGCAGATGCTTTTCCTAGGCTCAAGTTGCATCTATCCACGTGACTGTCCACAGCCCATTCGGGAAGAATATCTGCTCACGGGACCACTTGAGCAGACGAATGAACCGTACGCGATCGCAAAAATCGCCGGCATCAAGCTTTGCGAAAACTATAACAGGCAGTACGGGACGCGGTTTGCCTCCGCCATGCCGACGAATCTTTACGGGCCGAACGATAACTACGATCTGAACAACAGCCATGTCCTGCCCGCATTGATTCGCAAGGCCCACGAAGCAAAGCTTCGGCGCGATAGCGAGTTGCTCGTCTGGGGCTCGGGTCAGCCGATGCGCGAATTCCTTTACGTTGACGACATGGCTGACGCGTGTGTCTTCCTTATGGAGAACGGCGTTTCTGAAGGATTGTTCAACGTCGGAACCGGCGAAGACGTCACAATTCGCGAACTGGCAGAAACGGTGATGGACGTTGTCGGCTTTGATGGCAACATCGTGTATGACCGCAGCAAGCCCGACGGTACCCCGCGCAAACTGCTGAGCGTCGATCGCTTGAATTCTCTTGGCTGGAAAGCTGAAACCTCACTGAGGGACGGGATCGCCAGAGCTTACGCGGACTTCCGATCGCGGTTTCCCGACTAGAAGATGACCACCCCGCTCGTTACGGTCGCCGTCCCGTCATATAACCAAGCACGCTTCCTCAACGAGGCTCTTGCTTCGATATTCGAGCAAGACTTGCCGTTGGAGGTATTTGTGATGGACGGAGGGTCGTCCGATGGCTCGGTCGATGTAATCCGCAGCTGGGAACACAGACTCGCGGGGTGGCGCAGTCGACCCGATGAAGGACAGGCTGCCGCCATTAACGAAGGCATCGCGCGGGGCACCGCACCTTTCGTTTGCTGGTTGAACAGCGACGATTGGTTTCTGCCAGGAGGATTGAATTGCCTCCTCAGGGAACTTGAGAGCGAAAAAAGTGCCCCTGCAGCGTACGGCCGTTCCTGGAACTTCATCGAAAACACTGGCAAACGTTTCCCGGTTTGGGTCGAGCCTTTCAGTGAGAGAAGACTAGCGCTGCGCTGCATCGTTTCACAGCCGGCAACCCTTATCAGGCGCTCCGCGTGGGAAACGGCCGGCGGCCTAGACGCCAGCCTGCATATGGTGATGGACTATGACCTGTGGTGGAAGCTATTCAAAAGGATCGGTCCCCTACACTATGTCAATGAGTTCGTTGCGGTGAACCGTGAACACGAACTGACAAAAACCCGCACACTTCGCCGGAGGCACTACTGCGAAGCTATTGCGATCGTACGCAAATATCACGGTAGCGTGCCCCTCAAATGGTGGCTTCTACAGCCCTATGCGGTCTGGTATAAGGCGCTGCGAGGCTAAGCCGGGTGAAGCTGTAGCAGCTGGTGGTAAAGCTCAGAATAGGCGCCTGCCATTTTGTCAGCCGTGAAATTCGCGAGATAGCGATCTTTTGCGTTGCGTCCGTATTGAAGGGCGGCGGATGCATCGCTACGGCAAAGCGTTTCTAGCGCTTCTGCTAGCGCCAAAGGATCACTAGCTGGGACAACGATGCCGGTTTCTAGCGACCGGTTGACATAGCTAGTCCCTGTCCCAATTTCGCAAGAAATCATCGGTTTTCCAAACATCGCAGCCTCCACAAGCGCAAGACCGAAGGCCTCAGACCGCAAATGCGATGGAAAGACGAAGCCGGTGCTCAGCTCAAGAAGAGCGGATTTGTCCGCGTCTGGCAACGCTCCAAGGAAATGGACATTTCCAAGGCTGTGCTCCTTTGCATAGGCCTTCAACGACGCTTCCATTGGCCCCTGCCCAACTAGCAGGATATCATGGTCCGTCTGCTTTGCAGCCTCCAAGAGTATGTGGACACCCTTGTAGTAGCGAAGGACACCAACAAAGAGGAAAAATGGCTTCGGAAACCTCTCGCGCCAGCGTGCCTTCACATCGGCAGAAGCGCGCGGGTAATCCCCTTCGTCCAGCCCCAGCGGGATGAGCGTGGTTTTGCTCCTATAGCGCTGCAGTACGTCGCTGGTCGCCAGGTAGTTCGGTGACGTGGCCACAATTCTGTCAACACTTGTTAGAAAGCGATGCATGAGCGGCCGATAGAGCTGCAAGAGGATCCGCTGCTTGACGATATCGGAGTGGTAGGTAACGACAGTCGGTTTTTTCAAGCGCGAAGTGAGGTGGACAACATCCATTACCGGCCAGGGAAAGTGGTAATGCACTATGTCGGCCTTGTCGCTTAGGTCTCGAAACCGTCGAAAGACCTCCCGAGAAAAGCCCGTCGAGGCAAATTCAAAATCGAGTTTGGCTTTGTGAGCGATATGACCATCAAACTCCCGGGTGTTCTGCTCAGGCGTGCTACTCAGGGAGAGCACGTCGGATTCGATCCCGTAATTGGCGGTTCCCTTAGCAATTGCGTGGATTGTCCGCTCAACTCCCCCAAAAGTATCAGGCCAATAAGTCTTGAAGAAATGTAGAACCCGCATCTCACTCCAAACGCCGGGTCATGTAGCTCGCCGGTCTTCGATATGTTCAAATCATTCCGCCTGTACGGCAATCATCGGATAAGCGTTGCCTTCGTAGCCTCACGAACGCGGAACAGATGACGTCGCTCCTGCCGGACGCCCATATAAGCAAAGGCTCGGAAAATAGCAGCCCTTATTAGGAGCGAAGTGAAAGGTCTTGCAGAAGCAAATGAAGCAGCTTGGCGCGCGGCGACATGGGAACAATGCATGCCGTCGGGTATGGCGTTTAACCAGGGCCACGTCTCACAGTCCATTGCGCTTTCCCGCCCGGTCGGCATATTTTCTCGTTATCGAAGGAGGCGCGCAATGAAGCGACAGGGGCCCTGGCTTTGTCGGTAGAGCCACGAGAGCACGAAACAGCGTTCCTTGCTAGCTGAAATGCCAGTCCTTCATCGGTCGCGACGACGACAAGTAATCGCACGCGTCGAACTTCTCCACTATTCGCTCTAGGGATCGAATGGTTTCCTCGCACGTCTCAAGTTTGTGGCTGGTAACATCCACCTTCTGGCCGGTGACTGCGTCGACTTCGACGCAGCGTGTATTACCCTGTCGCATCTGGACTACCAACGAGACGTACTTCTCGTGCTCCCGATAGAGTAAGTTTTTCAGGTTCCCCATCACCTGCCTCCTTACGCCAAATGAAAGCCTACTTTTAGGCTGCAACCAATACGATTACATATCTGCGCTGCGAGAGCAAGCAAGGATTGAATGCGAGGTAGAAAGCGCGCCGCGGCAGCGGCCTTGCTCCGCGTCCACAAAAATTCTCGACAGGATCAGCATGCGTATTCCAGTGATGCCGGACGGCTAGTTTTGCCTGAAGCCGGACAGGTATTCCGATCTCATGCCGGCCAGCATTCCGATTTGAAGGCGGCCATTTCTCGGACTGATCCTGCGTCTGTTTGATGTTGGATCCGGTTTTGTTTCGGGTCAAGCGTGCGGCGTTATGTCGGCGCGGTAACGAAGCCGTCGATTCAATGGGTGCAGTCCTCAACCGGCTGAATGGACCTCAATGGCTCGGTGCGGCACGTGGCGAAGCGTAGCTCTTCAATCCTGGAGCGCGAAGGCGCCCACCCGTGCGACTGCAGGCGCGAGCGACGGGGTCAGAAGCCGCATAATACCCGCCACACTTGTTACTCCCACCGTTCGCTTTTCGGTGCCAAACTTCTTCTTGGTCGATCGGAAGCGATGCGCAACCAAGGGCGACGGTCCAACCGGAGGCGCAAGAATTCAACTCAGGAGGTTTTAAAGCCATGACTACATCAGTCGAGAACATGGGGAAGCGCGACCAACCCATCATCCACACGCCGCCGGTCGTATCGCCGCAGGCTTGGGAAACAGCTCGCGAACAGTTGCTCGTCAAGGAAAAAGCCCAGACGCGCGCCCGCGATGCCTTGGCTGCAGAGCGGCGGCGAATGCCATGGATGGCCGCGGAGAAGCCGTATGTCTTCGAGGGCACCGCTGGCAAGGCCAGTCTGGTCGACCTCTTCGACGGTCGACGCCAACTGATTGTCTACCGAGCTTTTTTCGAGCCCGGAGTCTTTGGTTGGCCCGACCACGCCTGCCGGGGCTGTTCCATGGTAGCCGATCAGGTCGCCCACGTCGCTCACTTAAACGCCCGCGACACCACTCTCGTCTTCGTCTCGCGTGCTCCCCAGGCGGATATCGTGCGGCTGAAGGCCCGGATGGGGTGGGAAATGCCTTGGTTCACGCTCACGGACACCTTCGATGCGGACTTCGGAGTGGACGAGTGGCACGGCACGAACGTGTTCTATCGCGACGGCAATCGCGTATTCCGCACGTACTTCATCAATAACCGCGGCGACGAGCAGATGGGCAACACCTGGAACTACCTCGACATCACGCCACTGGGCCGACAGGAGGTGTGGGAGGACTCTCCCAAAGGCTATCCCCAGACGCCAACATACAAATGGTGGAACTGGCACGACAGCTACGTCGCAAATGCAGCCCCCGACAAAAGATGGGTCGAGGTGTCAGACGCCGGAGAGTCAGCGTTCCGGAACCAGCACTGAGCGCAAAGCCCAGATCCAGTCCGTTTGCTTTGCCTTGCCGAAAATATCTCGGAAAGGCACGCGGAAACTTTAGCGGGACGCTTACAACGTAAGCATACGCTGAAGGCCGCAGGATATTAGGCGGGGGCATGTTATCATTGCGGCATGGAGATCGATGCGGACAAGATCGACGACGCTGTCTTAGCGCTACTATGGCTGACCCTGCATGATGGGCGTCGGGCGTGGAAAGGTTTTGATTGGGATACGACAGATCGATTGTTCAAGAAGGGCCTGATCGGCGACCCGGCGAACAAGACGAAGTCATTGATCTTGACGGATGAAGGCCTCCAGCGCTCGGAGGAGCTCTTTCGGGCATTGTTTACGCGGCCGCCGCGATAGCAGCCTTTTTCGCCTTCCAATTCCAAGGCAAAAGCTCGTCAATCTTGCTGACCGGATGATCGGCGATGCGGGCGAGCACATCGGCAAGCCAAGCTTGAGGATCGATGTCATTGAGCTTGGCGGTCATGATCAGCGTTGCCATGAATGTGGCCCGATCAGCACCGCGGTCGGAGCCGGCGAACAACCACGATTTTCTGCCAAGAGCGAAGCCGCGCAGCGCCCGTTCGGCGGCATTATTGGTGAGGCAAATCCGGCCATCATTGAGGAAGGTCGTGAAGCCGTCCCAGCGCTTCAGCATGTAGTCGATGGGCTCGGTGACCGGTGAGCTGCGCGACAGTTTTGTCCGTTCAGAACGCAGCCATGCCTCAAGCTCGTCGACGAGGGGACGACTGTCTTGTCGCCGTCGTGCCAGCCGCTCACCAGCCGATAACCCATTGATCTCGCACTCGATGTCGAACAGCGCGTCGATGCGTCTGACCGCCTCGAGCGCGACCGGCGAGATCGCTGCTGCAGTCGTTGCCCGTTTCGCATTAGTGGCGATGTCGGCGAGCACAAAAAATTTGCGACGCGAGTGCGCCCAACACAGCGCCTGAGTGAGCGCACCGGGATCGCGATCCACTTTGAACAGGGGATTGTAGCCGCCGTAGGCGTCCGCCTGCAGGATGCCGCTGAAGCTCTTCAGATGACGTTCTGGATGTTCCTGCCGCCGATCGCGCGAGGCGTAATAGAGAGCCGCCGGCGGCGACGTTCCGCCAAACGGCCGATCATCCCTGACATAGGTCCAGATGCGGCCGGTATCGGTCTTGCCCTTTGCGAGGATCGGCACGGTCGTATCGTCGCCGTGCAAACGATCAGCGCTAAGCACATGCGCCTCGATTAATCCATGCACCGGTTTCAAGACCGCAGCGCAAGCACCGACCTGGTCGGCCAATGTCGACAGACTGAGGTCGATGCCTTCTCGGGCATAGCGTTCACTCTGCCGGTTCAGCGGTTGATGCTGGCCGAACTTCTCGAACAGGATCATCGCCAGCAGATTCGGCCCGGCAAAACCGCGCGGCGTCACATGGAAAGGTGCCGGTGGCTGGGCGATTTTCTCGCATTCCCGGCACGAGAACTTCTCGCGCACCGTTTGAATGACCTTCCACTGGCGTGGGATCACTTCCAGCGTCTCGGTGATGTCCTCGCCCAGCTTCGAAAGCTTGGCCGAACCGCAGCAGGGGCAGCTTGACGGCGGTGCAATGACAACGCGTTCGGGCGGCAGGTGCTCGGGAAACGGTTTGCGCGATGGACGCTTGCGCTCGAAGGCCCTGACGGTCGATGATCGTGCCGCCATCTCGGCGGCCAGTTCGTCCTGGCCGGCGTCGGCTTCCAGTTCTTCTAGCTGCAATTCCATCTGTTCGAGAAGGCGCGCCTTGCGCTGGGAACGGCTGCCATGGATATCGCGCTTGAGCTTCTCGATCTCCAGTCTCAGCCGCGCGATCAGCGCATCGGAATGCGAGTTTACCGCCTGAGCTCGGGCGGCAATGGCCTCAGCTTCACGACGCGCCGCACGCTCGGCGAGGATCATCGCATGCGCACTGGCAAGGTCGTCGGGAAGCTGATCGGCCGCATCGGTCATGGCCAGATGGAATCATATTCGCTCCCCCCTTTCCAGCCATTTCCGCTATCCCGCGGAGCTTGGACGCCAGGTTTTTTGTGGCATCCGCCAGTCGATCCCTTCGAGCAAATAACCGAGCTGCGCCCCTGTGATCACCACCGTCCCGTCGGCTGCCGACGGCCATAGGAACCGTCCGCGCTCGAGCTTCTTGTACCTCACAACAGAATGCAGCCACTGCCAACGCAGATACGCAGTTAGTGCGGGTAACACATCCGTTTCATCCTCTATTCACACGGCAGTTTCCGTGTGTCGGCAAGCGCTACAACCGGCATGGTGAACGCCTTTTGCTGCAGACCGAGGACGCCACTGTTTGGTCGGTTCCCCCGCAATGGACTGACCTTGTGAGCCCAGATCCTGAAGTTGTCATGGGTAACGGACGGTCGCTCTTGCGGGTCGCCGACTTAATGGAATTGGCCGCTCTGGTGGAGCGCCTTTCAAGCCAATCGGGCACGCGCTGACGTGCAGAAGTGTAAGGATAAATATGCCGCGATTGTAAAGCGGATTATGCCGCAAGAGGTCACTTTATGAAGAGAAATGCCTGTAAATTCGAGGCACTATGTCGAATACACCGCAATTATCGCCTTGACGAGGTAGTAATGTGCGTCGTAATTAGCATTACGCTAACGCCGCTTCATGTCCTCGGAGCCATCGATGTCTGCGAAGTACGACAGCAAGCGCACAAAGACGGATGCCCTCATCGAAGAGGGTACGTTCAATCCCACCCCCGAGAAGGTGCGCGATCCAAAGTTTCGGGGCAGCGAGTTCTTCGATCCGCACGACGCCGTGCAGGTCAAATACGAGATGCTGCGTCGCGTCTCCATCGACAAGGTGTCGGTGACGGAGGCCTCCGACGAGTACGGTGTTTCCAGGCCGACCTACTACCAGGCCAAGGTGAACTTCGATATGGCCGGCATTGCCGGACTGGTGCCGACGAAGCCGGGGCCCCGCGGTCCCCACAAGATCGACGACAAGGTCGTGGCATTTCTGCAGGCGCAGCTCGCTCCAGGAGAACCCGTTCGCGCCCGGGAACTTGCCAAGCTGCTCCGCCAGGAACTCGACATCGAGCTTCATCCCAGATCGATCGAGCGGGTTCTAAAAAAAAGCGGCAGGTAAACATTGCCGCGACGGCGGAATGCCCGATCCAACCGTCAACCATCGCGTCCCAGTACGAGGTATTGCGCAAGGCTGCTCTCGGCGCAGCGTTGCCGCTTATGGCCCGTAGCGGTCTGCTGCTCTTTTTGCGCCGGGGCATGTGGGGATGGGCTCAGACGCTAACCGCAACAGCAATCACCCCGCGAGAGCAGAATTACCCATCGTCAATTGCTTGGCCGCTGCACCGCGGACACAGCGCCGTCGTTCACGTCCTTGCGACAATCGCCATGAGCATCAACGATCGGAGATCACGATGAATGTACATCTCAAAGTCCAGCCTCATCACCTCGAACGCGGCGCCTACCTGTACATCCGCCAGTCTTCCATGCGGCAAGTCGTTGAGAACGTCGAGAGCGCCAGGCGGCAATATGCGCTTCGGGGGCGCGCTGTCGCCCTGGGATGGCGCGACGAGCAGATTATCGTCATCGACAACGATAAAGGAGAGTCCGGTGCATCGGCCGCCTGGCGTGAAGGGTTCCAGCGCCTGGTCAGCGACGTTGGCATGGGGCATGCCGGGATCGTCATGGGCCTGGAAGTCTCTCGTCTCGCAGGTAACAATGCCGACTGGCAGCGTTTGCTAGAGATTTGCGCCCTTGCCGATACACTGATCCTCGACGAAGACGGCGTCTATGATCCGGCAAGTTTCAACGACCGGCTCCTGCTCGGCCTCAAGGGCACAATGAGTGAGGCCGAACTGCATGTGATCAAGGCCCGGCTACGCGGTGGCATACTCAATAGGGTGCGGCGCGGCGAGTTTCGTTGCCCGCTGCCGACTGGGTTGGTCTATGACCATTTCGGCAATGTGACGCTTGATCCAGACATGCAAGTCAGAGAAACGATCATTCATTTCTTTGAGATGTTCTCTCGCCTCGGGTCCGCCTCCCAGACCGTCAAGGTCTTTCGCAATGAAGGCCTATTGTTTCCGTCGCGCCTACACAACGGCGACACGCTGTTTCGGCCGCTGACCGCATCGACGGCGATGCGTGTCCTGAACAATCCGCGCTACGCTGGCGCCTATACCTATGGCCGACGACAGTTTCGACGCAACATCGATGGCAAGAGGACTCTGCGTGCGCGCGACATTGATGACTGGCCGGCCTGCATTCCCGATGCTCATCCCGGCTATATCAGCTGGGAGCGACATCAGGAGAATCTGAAGATCCTCAAGGCGAATGGCCGTGGATTTGAAGCGGCACGAGCTTCAATCCCAAGGGAGGGACCGGCACTGCTGCAAGGCCGGGCCGTGTGTGGGCAATGCGGCAGCCACCTTAGGGTTCGCTATGCGGCCCGGCGTGGCCGGCAGGAAGCCTGGTACATCTGTAATCGTGCCCGCATTTATCGTGGGGAGCCTATGTGTCGGTCGATCGCCGGGCCTCCCGTCGATGAAGCCATCGGCATGCTGATTGCTGAGCAGATGACGCCGGCGGCCGTCGAACTCGCTCTCGAAGTCCGCAAGGAGATCCAAGCCCGGCATGAAGAAGCAGACCGCTTGCGCTGTCGCGCGATCGAACGCGCCCAAACGGAAGTCGATCTCGCTCAGCGCCGCTTCATGCTGGTCGATCCTGGTAACCGCCTCGTCGCCGACACGCTCGAAGGTGAATGGAACGAGAAGCTTCGCACACTGGCCAGTGCCCGCGAAGAGCGCGAACGTGGCCGAGAGCACGATCAATTCATCCTCGATAAAGCTGTCCACGAGCGGTTGGTCGCGATGACGGCCGACTTTAGCGAACTCTGGAAAGATCCGGATACCCCAAGCCGCGAACGCAAGCGACTGCTGGCCCACATCATCGAGGACGTCACGCTCTTAAAGCTGCCGGCGGAAGGGACCACCAAGCTTCACGTTCGCTTCAAGGGTGGCAAAATCCAGACGCTCACCACCATGAACCCAAAGTCCTCCGCTCAGCAGATCAAGACAAAGCCCAATATCGTTGAACGGATCGATAAGCTTCTCGATGATTACATTTATCCGGAGATCGCCGGGATCCTGAACGAGCAGGGTCATCGCCCAGGTGGAACAGCACGTCGCGGCTGCCATAATGCCCGCTTTACACCTCTCAAAGTCGCCTATCTCATCCACGAATATAAGCTGCAATCACGATATGATCGACTGCGACAGCGGGAATGCTGACAAGACAGGAAGCGGCAGTGCACCTCAGCATCAGCGAGCAAACCGTCGCCAGATGGGCCAAGTATGGCCTCATCGCCAGACATGCCTACAATGGGCACTACAGCCTGTACGAAATCCCCGATGGAGACTTGCCGCAAAAGCAATGCAGCCGTTGGAACCAACTCCAAGATCGGGCGGCTGCGCGCCAACAAACGCAAACTGAGCCAAGGCCATCAACTGGCGAGGAAAGAGGTGTAGTATGAACGCTGATCGTTCGCATAGAGGCAAACGCCGGAGCCATCCCACCACACGATTTTGACCCGGTCCGCTCTCTTGGCCCGAAAGACATAGAGTGCACCGTTGAACGGATCACTGCCAGCATCCCGTACCAGCGAGAGCAAGCTGTCCGGTCCTTTGCGGAAGTCGATGGGATGGCTCGCGAGAAAGACCTTCACGCCTGACGGGATCATGCCGACCGCACCGCGCGAATAATCCGCTGCAGATTGGCCCCATCGAAGTCACCACCAGCACGGATAACGACGTCGCCGATGACAAGCTCGATCATCGCACGTGTGCCAATCGACCTGGTTTCTGTCTGAACAGCCCGATCTTGCGAGGAGGATCGTTGTCCGTCACGAGCATCACGACGCCAGCCAAATAGTTGCGAGGGATGTATGCCGATGCGATGCGCAATCGCCGACACGCTTGCGCCGGGCTCCATCGCCTCAGCCACGGCTCGCGCTTTAAATTCATCCGACCAGCGCCGCCGAAACTGCCGCGGGGCACCCTCAAGCCGTTCCGGAACAGCCTCGATCATATGAATGTTTCTAGTTCCAGAGCTAGGCGCAGACATAGAAGCTCACAGTTCGTGAATTCGTCTCTCCGCAATACAGCCCTCATCGCCACGCACGCCAGATGGGGTCAGCTTGGCGCTTACATTGCGCCGCTGATGGCGCCAATATCTGGCAGAGCTCTTTGCGCCACCGGAATAACTGACCCGCATGGATGCCTGCCGAGCGGGCGACATCTGATACGCTGGCTCCTGGCTCAAACGTTGCCGCAACCAGCCGCTCTTTATCCTCCCGAGACCAGCGCCGACGTCGCTCGACCGATGTGATAACCTCAACAAGCTGCTTTGTCATAAGACTATCCCTAGTGCTTGCACTAGGACTTGCAGTCTTCAGCCTTCTTCAGCAAGGCGGCCGTCACCGTGGGGATACCTTACAACTAGCACGGCTCCATCCTGATCGCCCGCCTATCTCAAGGTCCATACCAGGGGAAATGAATGAGCAATCTGAACGGCATTTACCTCGCGACCGGCGCTTTGAGCATCTAAATGGAAAGCCGTTCCCCGCAGACCGCCTCGACAACAGCCTGCAGCGCCTTCACGCGCTCAACCAGCCATGCGAGCTCCTCGTCGGCAATTTTGTATTTCGACGAATATCGGGCCTCCACATAGGCGCGCGACAGCAACTCGAAGCAGCGACGTGAGAACCGGCTGTCGCGCGGCCAAGCGGCGATCAGTCGGCTGTCTGCTCCCTCGGCCTGAGAACGCAACACCTTTATTCGATGTGATTTGGGGCTGTAGAGGGTCAGTGTAAGTAGAGCGCAGTGGTAAGCACATTCGGTGGCTTGATGCAGCATGAAGACACCGTGGCGCCAGATGTTTCTTTCGAGCATCAGTTCGGCGCCAGTGAGTGCCTCTTGAGACAGCTGATACCATTGTTCGAAGTAAATCTTCGCTTCGTGCTGCTTCTCCTCCGCCGTCAGCGGCTTCGGCTCTGCCAGGGGATGGCCAGGCTGTTCGTAGAGGACGATGCCGTCTCGGGCGATGTCGACGAAGAAGGGCCGCCCGCGCGCGAGTTGATCGTTGACGTCCTGGAGCGTGTGGACGATCGGGACGACCGGCGTTTCGATGCGATGGCCGATCTGCTCTTTCAACAGCTGCTCTTCGATGCCTTCCCAGAGCTCATGCTCGTCGGCAAAGGCCTTGGTGTTGACGACGATCAACAGGTCGTAGTCGGAGCGGTAGCCGCTGAGGCGATCCTCGACCCAGTCACCCCGGCCATAGGATCCAAACAGGATAACCTTCAGGATCCGGCCGGCGCTTCTCTTCTCCGACAGCTTGCTTGCCTGAAACCCCTCGACCTCGGCAAACAGGATCTCGATGATGCGCGCCAGCTCGCGCCGCTTCCTATCCGGCAGGTGCTCAATGTGATCGGTCAGGGTCAAAGCAGCGTCGAAGCCTTCAGTGTGAATCGCATCCATCGTAGCGGTTCCATCGTGATTGCACACCTCAACCTTTTACGCGAAATTCATCATCACCACAATTACAGGATGGAGGATTCTCGGACATAATCCTGTGCGTGATCACGTCTTCGCCGGTGTTGGCGCTTGTCGGCGAGTCGGTTTCGCAACGTTCACTTTGACTTTTCCTTGTCCTGTCTCTGCGACACACCGTTGCCATCCTGATCGCCCAGCCTATTTCAGAGAATCTAGCCAGGGGAAATGAATGAACAATCGGAACGGGTTTTACTTCGTGATCGGCGCTTTGGTCGTGTTAGTCCTCGGCATGGGCATTTACATTCTCCGCGAGGGGAGCAAACCCAAAGGCGTCGATATCTCGATCGGCGAAAAGGGCATTTCCGTCGAACAGAAGTAGCCTAAGCAGCCACTTTTTTCTGCCCGATGAAACGTGGTTCGTAGTGCCGTCGTAGTTGCTCGGATCGGTGGCGATGGCGTCTCAGCGTCGCCGGCGATGTCACCGACTTACGGCGCGATAGCGAGTGACCGACGAGATGTATCTGCCGATCTGTAGCCCGTGTCGTCATGCCGTCGACGTAGCGCTGCTCCTGGGTCATCGGGGTCACTGTGGCCAGGTAGCTCTGTTGGTGCCAGCTTTGCCGTACTTTTCGATCAGTCGTTATGCTGTCGCCCTGGGGACTGGAGTAGAGTATTCGCGACCGTTTCAATCCTCCCCCTTTCCTTTAGCCGACTGTCCCATAGTTAACTTCCTGTATCGAAACTGCTTTCCGCCATAGGAGGGGGAATATGGGTGCGTCCATATTGATCGGAATTCTGATCACGTTTCTCGTAATCGTGCTTGTTCTTTACCTCGTGCAGCGACTTCCTATCGACGGCCGGACGCGCCAGATTGTTCAGATCATCGTCATCGTTATCGGCATCGTGTCGCTACTGAAATATCTAGCCGTATGGTAGACCGGAGTAGTCAGGCCGCGGCCGGGTTTCGAGCGCTGTGCTCATGTCCGGCTTGCCTACCTCCGTGCTTGTATGGGCACGCGTCCATGGTTTGCGGCCGGTATAGATCCGGCCGTGACGCAACAAGAAAGACTGAAGTTGCTGGCGCGCCTGTTTCAGAGCACCGCTGGCCGCCTCGCGAGCCCGCACCAGGTCGCGGATCGCCTCATGGCCTTCATCCGGAACCCAGACCGCAGTCAGCTCGCCCGCGCGATGCAGGCGTGCCAGACTTATGGCATCCCGGCGGTTTGTCTTCACCCGGTCACCAGGACGCTTAGGCACCAGCGACGGCGCCACCACCGCGCATTCATGCCCCAGTTCGACAATCTGACGGTAAAGGCCGTAACCGGTGGGACCCGCCTCATAGATCCTATGAGGCGGGTGGATAGCGACAGCGCTGTGGCAAAGTGAGTTGCTTAAACCACAACACCCTACCTTGGAGGCAAGCATGCCCGTTGCAGCTCAGCGATCCGAAGCGCCGACCACTATCCAGACTGATCTTGGCGCAATCTTCGTCTCATTGGAACTCAGCCAATCGAAATGGCTGATCACGTCGCTGTCGCCGGGTGGTGGCGAGAAGATGTCTAAGCATGCGGTTGCGGCCGGCGACGTTGCCGGATTGCTGGCGCGTTTTGCCGAACTCAAGAGGAAGGCACGGGCGCGATCCGGGCGGTGCTTTCCGATCATTGTCATCCAGGAGGCTGGGCTCGACGGCTTCTGGATCCATCGGGTGTTGGAGATCGAGGGGATCGAAAGCCACGTTGTCGATCCGGCTTCGATTGCAACCTCGCGCCGGCGACGCCGGGCCAAGACCAACAGGATCGACGGCGAAGCGCTGGTCCGGGCGTTGCTCGCCTATCAGCGGGGCGAGCCGCGCGTGTGTGCGATGGTCCGGGTGCCGACGCCCGAGGAAGAGGACCGCCGCCGCCTCTCGCGTGAGCGCCAGGCCTTGACGAACGAGCGGGTGCAACACGTCAACCGTATCAAGGGCCTGCTGTTCAGCCAGGGCGTCTTCGACTACGAGCCGCTGCGCCGCGATCGGCGCAAGCAACTGGAGGAGCGTAAGACCGGCGATGGCCGTCCGCTGCCGGCACATTTGAAGGCACAGATCGGCCGCGAACTCGATCGGCTGGAACTACTGCTCAAGCAGATCAAGGTTATCGAGGCGGCCCGCGACGCCATGCTCGCTGCCACACAGGTCGTCTCGCCAGCACCAGCGATGCTGCTCGCCGTGAAAGGCATCGGGTCGGAGTTTGCCGCCGTGCTCTGGTCGGAGGGGCTGTCGCGTCACTTCGACAACCGACGACAGGTTGCCGCTTATGCCGGCCTTGCGCCGACACCCTGGCAGAGTGGCTCGGTTAATCACGACCAGGGGGTCTCGAAATCAGGCAATCCAAGGCTTCGAACGACAATGATCCAGATGGCCTGGCTTTGGGTCCGTCATCAACCGCACGCGGCGCTCACCTTGTGGTTTAGGGACCGGGTCAAACAGAACGGCGGCCGTCTCAAGAAGACGACGATCGTCGCGCTCGCCCGCAAGCTGCTCGTCGCGCTATGGAAATACGTCAATGCTGGCGTCGTCATCGAGGGCGCGATTATAAAGACCGTCTGATCGGTTACCCGAACTGAATTCTGCAATCTTCCAGGACCCGATCAGTCCTGGCGGATCCGGGTGGACGAACCGAACTTTTGCTTGGCTCGAAATGAAATGCCGTCTCGTAGAATGGTCTCGTCCTCCTGAGCCCTTGTCCGCCGCAAGCGGGATGTTGGTGCCGCTGTTTCGAACAGCGAACCGTATATAAGTTGGATTTGGCTTGGCAACGAGCCGCGTCGCGCAATCGGGCTCAGACCATGGATGCCGCAATAACCGACGGTGCAAAAAATGTCACCCTGACGACAGTTCCGTATTGACCCTCCTCATATAAGCAAAAGTGAAGCTTGGCTGCGCGCTTGGAAAGCTTATTGACCATCGATGCCACTGATGCCGGCTCCGAGGAGATGTCGCCTAAAAACCGCACCTCGCCGTTGCGTGCTCCGTCGGCAATGGCCACCGAAATCTTCAACTTCGACGTATCCAACCCGATGAAAATTACGCTATCCTCTTTCATGGTTCGCCCTCGCTAAGTTTGGGGCTCGGCTCCGGCCATCCAGAGCACCCCCCGATTTTAACTTATCGCGTGGGGAGGGCCACCTTCTTCCGAGAACATACGGTCTAAACCGTGTCGATGAAGAAAGACCGCCGTCGCTCTATGCTTCGCTGACGGTCGACATCCAATCTCCGAACACTTCCTTCAATCCCTCTGGGCTGCACACGATCTTGCGCTAGGCAGATGTGATGTCCGGCTGGCTTTCAGGGCGATCCCAGCTTGCCCCCTTTTCAACCATCTCATCACGGGGCCAGCGCAGGATAACCATGCTGCTCGTGGCGGTCACCCGCGCCACGACGCTCCGCCTAAACGGGCTACAAGATCTCACGAGTGCTTGCATTCATGAGCCGCAGGCCTCCCTTTCTCCTAGAGGAATTTGGCAATCATGAGAATCCCTACGTACGTTGCCGTCGCGAGAAAAAGCAGTAGTCCTGGCCTTAGCATGGAGCCTCCCTTGTGCACGCGATTGCTACTTGAAGATGACCTTTCGCGCAAGCGGAGGCCTAGTGGTGACGACTATCGAGTTCTCTCCCCTACGGTAGGCGCTTGGGTATCTGCCGCGGTCCGTCGGGACTACGATGCAGTCCTGCCGCCGATGACGGGTTTACAATGCCAGCCCCGCAGATAGTTATGCCGCGTTAGAGGCTGCACGTTACCGCAGCGCGTGCCGTAGGTGACTGAAAAAAATGCACCGACATGTCTTACTTTATATCATTCTAATTTAGCATTTGTTAGCCGTCTCCCAGCAACTATGCGGGAGGAGTTAAGAATGCAGCGAGTCGAACCGAATTGTGCCGACACCGGATCCACGACCCGTGTGTGGTCGGTTAAGGATTTCGCAAAACGGAATCGACTCGACGAGGGAGAAGAGGCTCGACTCTTACAGTTATTTGGAGCATTCGCGTCTGCCAGCGAATTGCTGCACAACGCGACACGAGAGCCGCGGTGGCGGTAGGGTCGGAGCAATCCCGGCATCGATAGAGAGTCTCGAACACGCTTCGGGCATGGTCGTGATCGAAGAACAGGCTCTCGTTGAACAGCTCGTCGCGCACCCGGTCGCTGAAGCACTCAGCATAGCCGTTCTGCATCGGATTTGCTGGCGCCATGTATTCGAGCGATGAGAGTGGCCAGAAATGGTGCTAATCGTCCGCCCATGCTGCGATGGCGCTAGACCCGGCAAAGCTATGCCGGGACCATCGCCGCAGCCGGCTTCGACGCTGCGGAGATGAAAGCTTCGCGTCTCCGCCAGTTACATGCCGCACCACATGGCGTATTCAAAACCGCCGGAGCTTACGTTCATTGGGGCGATGGGGCTTGAAATCACCTGTTACCGCTCTCTATGTCCGGCAAACTGGAGGGGATGGATTGACCTATGATTGGACAGGTGCGCGGAGCCGCAGAATCCGCCGCATCAAGATTCTGTTTTGCACAGCCGTTGCGGCTGCTGTCTCGGTATCGGTCTTGCTCAAGATCGTGGGAGTGGATATTAACTGACCGTTAATGCCATCACTGGAGTGAGGTGGCGCGCATGCATTCGATTGGGCACCGTGATTACGACCGCATCACCCCTTAGTGCGGCACGAGGACCCGGCAGGCGGACCACACGAGGCCAATTCGCCGGGTCTTCTTTTCAGCCACTGATAGAAACACGTACCGCACCGCGTCAGTGCCGTCCATGCGTGGTTGTGCTTCAATAAGCGCGGCCCAGATACGGTCGGGTGCCTGCGATAGTGCTCCGAGATCCCCTCCGCAAACCCCTGCGGACCTCACAAGTGGCCACCCTCCCCATCAAACTGCTAAGCCCACCTATGCGAACGAAGGCGTCACGTTTTGGCTGCAGAAACTATATTCTAGAAGGGCTCGCAGAATTGCTCTGTGAGCAGGGCTAACACAAGGCTCGTCGAATCCCTTTGGGCCTTGCCTGTCTCTGTCTACGGCCAGGCCGCTGCATCAGCGGCGGCCTCGGCTTATTCGTCGTCGCCCCTTCAATCGCGGCCTTGGTGTCGGGACGCACTAGCGCCGCCAATGACCTTCCATTCCAAAAAGGGTTGAGACGACAACTGCGACTTCGCCAAGCTCACCGCGGAAATTCCCATTTCGGCTGACAGCAGAGGGATATCGGAAGCTTCAGGCGCTCCGCCATACCCGCTACCGCGATGTACTGCTTCCCCTCATCTGCCGGCTGCTGGTCGGTCAGCGCCTGCCCAGGGCCGTCGGTGATGTCCTTCAGACGCTCATCCTCCGCCGCAACGTCTATGGCAGCCTTCAGAATGCGCGCGAGACGTGGCCGAAAGACAAGCATCTGCGGCAAACCGCTGCAAGAACTCCAGGGCATGAGGACGCTCCGGGCAGCCGGATCTGGCTGGTGAATGATCGCGCCCAATAGGCGACAACGGCACCGGAGCGGGCATAGCCCGTTCGAAAACGGAGCCTGCCGCATGACGTCGTTCCCACAGTGAGGGAAACATCCCGCTTGGGCCAAGACATCAATAAGCACCGGCTCGAACCAGCGGGTTAAGATTGTCGAGCGCCCTGCAAGTGATGGCGAAGCGTCTACGCCGGAACTTTCTTGATGCAGCGTTGTTTGACTCATGGATGCCACCATCCGGCATTCACTCCTGGTGAAGGGGCCCTGTGACGCCACCCCGCGCAGGGCCTCTTTTGCTTCGGTGGCTATCGTAGTGCCGTCGTCGCGATCGAAGATGCGTTCGCCCAAGGTGGCGCATGTAGCGCAACCCTGCAGATCGTCATAATCACGTGCTATCCGCCTATATCCCCCAGAAGTAGAGGGACCAGACGTTTCAACCGAGATCTTTATCTGGATGCTTGTGTTGGGAACGCTTGTCGGCAGCCCTGCAAGCGCCGGGTCAAAGTTCGCAAACGAAGCGCGAAAGCCCGACAAGCAGTGCCGCAGCGCGCCGGCGAAACAGCCTCGTGATTACTGCACGCAATCTGCCTTAGCTTTTCGTGCTGGTCGCGGTACGGCTGGGCGTCCACTTCGCCACTCATTGCGACCCTCGTCTCCAGCCGACCAATCTTGCCGGCCTGCTCACCAAGCGTCAATGGATGACCGCACGACGGCTCGCAGGTGCATGATATTTCTCCTCTCCGAAATCCTCTCGGAAATTTTCGATGCTTTCGAATGCCCGCAATGGATCTTCCACGCGTCCGAGAGGCGCGAATATCTCCGCCGCTGTCGCCATGCGGCTCACTTCCGGCATGTGGACTGCCCGCGGATCTCTGTAGGCCGCTACCTGTTCGGCAAACCGGTTGATCGGGAACGTCATCGACGTGTCACCCTCTTCCATTAGGCTTCGGATGTCTGACAAAGCGCAGCATTGCCCAATGACCGCCGATGGCGGGGTTAGGTAAATCCAGCGAATTCGTTCATCTCGCAGATCCAGTTTCTTTTCCTTTGAATGGAACGATGTGGCGCCAGCGTCGATTGGGTTTAATTGACACCTTCGCGATTGGAGCGCGGCCATGCTGGTACATCGATGGAAGAATCCTCTCGTTTTGGGAGATAGCCGCATCCGTATTGTGGTTGGTTCGCCTGAGGAGGCCATTAATTGGCTGATCCATGAGCCGGACCAGAGCACAGCCAAGTGGCGGCGCGCATGGAAGGCGTGCCGAGCCGTCATTGAGGGTCGACTGAATGCTGAAGACGCCAGATCGGCCGTTCAGCCGCCGCCGCACGCTAAGTCGCTTTTAAACCTGCTGCAGCACCGTTCTTGAACTCGTCTTAGGGGAATGCCTAAGCGTGCCGACGGCGATGATCGCGGGCCGTTCCGGCTCTGCCACTCACTGTTCAGATATCTCTCGCAACGCATGCGCGCCGAACGGCGACGCTTTGTGGCGTTCGATTTCATGCTTGTTCGGCGGCGTCGCCCCGGACCGTTTACTCGAACCGCCCATAAAGCAGCGGGAGGCACTTGCAGACGATAGCGCCATGTTCTGAGACCATTGAAGAGCGCACGTCCCCACGTGACTGCGGATCTCCTCCACTTCTCGCCAACCCTGTAACAGCACGGCAACGCCGCGGTGGCACGAGGTCGACCATGTCTAACGCGGTGCCCATGCTAGACAAGCGTGAGCAGCCGCAGGACTGGCCGGCTCCCAGACAATGGCACGTTTTCTGCAGGGTTAAGAATGTATTTGACCTGTGGAGACGGAGTGTAATGGATCGGGGCACACGTGGAGAGTTCGTCCCTCGGACGCTCGTGATGAGCGGCCCGGAAAAATACAGGCTGATGAGGTCGCTCGGAGACGCCGCCGACGCGCTTATTCATGCCCGGCCAATTGATGATGGCGAGAACTCCGTCGTTGCTGTCAGAGCCTGCCTGGACGCGCTTCATGGAAAGATATCCGAGCGTGATGCCAGAGAGGCGCTCATCCGCGCCGCCGAGGAGGCGGGCATCTCTGTTATTACCGTCGTTCACTGAAGCACTCTACGGCAAGTAGTCCCTCATGCTGCTCGAGCATCAACTGGAACGGTTATTGCACGACCACTAATATTCAAAATGCGAAGGGGACGAAGTGTCATGAGTTTGAACATATCGCATCAGTTTCCTGCTGTTCGTCTCGTTATGGACGGCGCAGAACGATACAGGTTGATCAGAACGGTCGCCGACGTCGCCGAAGTCCTGGTGAAGGATTGGCCCTCCGACGACGGGGAAGAATACATCAACGCGCTCGTCGCCTGCCTGGACGCCTACAAAGAGACCATTCCCGCGCTTGCGGCGCGAGAAGCCTTAATCCGTGCGGCCGACGAGGTACGCATACCGCATTTCACTCTTGTTTGCTGACCTCATCGCGATCTCCTTTCGACTTTGATCGGGAACAATCCCGGCCCGAACAGCTTGGGCTAGACGAAAGGAAAGCGTCATGACGATCATACCTACGGAGCCGAACCCGGCACCGATGCCAGGCCCGCTTCCCGGTCTGCCGCCGGATGTTCCGCAACCTCCGATCGAAGAGCCCGATCCGGACGAAAATGACGAGCCTCCAAAGCATATTTGTCATCGGGGGTAACAAGTTCGATCGCTGTTGCGCCACCATCTTCACAACCGTCTTGCCTTGGTAACAAACTGGTCATAACCTGAAGGCGAGCGCTGTTCTGTTCACGCCAGGAGCGAACATGATTGATGACGCTACAATCGACGCGCGGTTACCAGTCTTGTCGGACGGCGCAGTCCGGCAGATGTTTAATGAAATCAATACCAAGGGTTTCTGTTGCATTCCCGACTACATAAATGCAAACGACCTGCAGCGAATGCAGGTTTTTGTATCCCGGGCGGTTGCGAATTCTCAAAACGAGTATGTTGTCTTCCGTGGAAGCGAGGCCGTCTCGGGCACCGGGATGGACGAACTGGCAACATCCGCCGAATTCACGAGCATTTTCTCGCGGCTATATAGGCTTGCCTTGGGCAATGCGCCGCCGCAAGTGAAGTTTTACCAGATTCTGCGATGCCTTACAGGCAAGGGTGCGGCCCGTAACTCGCTGATATTTCACTATGATTCTTACCTGATTACCGCCCTCATTCCGGTGACGATACCAGGGACGGGCAAACGAGGCGATTTTCTCCTGTTTCCCAATACGAGGAAGGTGAGAGCTTTTTATGCGCGAAACCTGCTCGACAAACTCTTACTCGACAATCGCATAACGCAGTTTGTGCTTCGCAAGCTGGCGCGGTCGCGAAATACATCGCTCGTCAGAGTTCACATGGTTCCAGGCAGCCTTTATTTGTTCTGGGGCTACCGAAGCATCCACACAAACGAACCGTGCGATCCAGAGTCGGTACGCGCGACAGCGCTCTTCCACTTTGCCGATCCTCATGCTGGCAGTTCGCTAAAAGCGGGCTTGCGGCACTCCTAATCCTTCTGCGCAGCGTCTGATGTCAATCTGCGTGCCAAATTCACTCCTCACAGGCATCCGATTTTGGCTCTTCTCTATTCGGCGCGGTTGCGTCAAGCGCTTTTCAGTTTTCCATTGAGCGGATTTCGACGTCCATTTGCAGGCCCTTGCTTCTCTTCGGGATTGGCATTCTGGCCCTCCCATCATGGGATCAGAAGAACGAGGCGGTGCAATCTGACTCACGTCCTGACCGTTGGGACGGTCGGTACAAGAGCCAAAAGCGCACTCACCTCATCCATCGTCCCGCAAAGGACATCGTTCCGCGGGTCAGCGGAATTTCAGAGCTTCATTTTCATTGGTCGCGACGCTGGATCATACCGGTATTTCTCCAGGCTCTTTTGTCCACCGGAATTCGGAGCCATCACTCCACATGCGATGCATTATCACAGCTAATCGTCTTGAAAGCGCGACGATCGCCTTTGATCGTCCGCGCCTTCGGGCGATACTCATTGCCCAGGCCTTCAGCCAGGACCATTTCTTCACCGGCTCAGCATGACCTGCGCGGCTTCGTAAAGAAGGGCACGCATCATGCCATCGCCACATAAGGAGACACGTCCGACACGATGGCTTTCTCCGGACTGATTGAGCACTGGGGTTAAGCCGAGTGCCGGTCCAACTGCTCGAGAGTTTTTGAAGCGAGCTGGAACGTCGATGGTGCTGACGAACGCAAGCGATGTGACGGGTCCGACGCCGGGTATCGTCATAAGGCGTCGGCAGGTGCCATCGTCGCGGACCTCATCCAGGACCTTTTGATGTAACTTCGCGAACTCGGTGCGCAGCTTCTCTCTGGCGGCAAGCAAAGGCGAGATGATTTCGCCAAGTTCAGGCGCTCCGTCGATAAGCTCACGAATACGAGCTTCGAAGCCGATCGTTCTGACGATCCCTACCTTGAGGCCGAAGTTGCGCAGCAGCCCCCGGATATCGTTCTCTATGGCGATCGCCTTCTCTTGCAGTAGCTTACGTGCTGTCAGCAATGCGCGCCGTTTCTGGCTCGTCAAAGTCTTCACGTGAACGGGTCGAAACAGATTCACCCGCACCATCTGGGCGATGCCGCGGGCATCGTTGCGATCGGTCTTGTTCACCTGCGCCTTCAAAAAAGCTTTGGCGTGGCGCGTTTCAATACAAACCGCAGGCAAGCCGGCTTCGGCTAAGCCGCTGAACAGCCATTGAGACAGAGGACCGGCCTCGAGTCCTACGCGAGCAAGGCTATATGTCTGGTTGTTGAGGGTCGAAGCAAGATCGTCGGGGTGGCTTGTGACCTTCAGTTCGCGGCAGATTTTGCCCGTTTCATCGATAATGCATATCGCCGTCTCTTTCACAGAAACGTCCAGTCCGGCATAATACTTCATGCTGCGCTTCCTTTTCTGATGTTTGTGGCTGATCGTACAGACCACGTTCTATCATCAGCTCGAAGCGCAGCACCCTGGTCGCTGCTGCCAGATATAGGGCCCAAGCCGAATATCCCATCTGACTCAGTTTTGGTGCCGTTTTGATCATGTCTGGCCGATCGGTCGGCTTGTCGAAAATCGCGTTTTTCACGGCCACGCATTCGGCGCTTCAAAAGATCCAGCTTGGAATCCTTGTCGCACCAGGCGCGGTTTTGTCGCAAGTATCGGCTGCCGCCACCGATTATATTCGCCGGGATGCGGATATTGGCATCTGCGAGGACGGCAAGGGAGGTTCTCCGATAGACCCAAAGGTAGATGCAATGTTCGACCACGCCTCGATTGGCATCGGTGACATAGATCGGCGCAACAACCGGAACAGGACGGCGGGTCCCGGGCTCCGGCAAGCGATCGAGGCCCGCGCTGCAGTGCTCCGACCACAGACAATGAGGCTGACGAGTTCGAAACGAATGGTTATGAAGAGGAGAAGATGCTGCCTGCCGGAAATCCGGTCTCGTCGAGACCATCTTCGGAATTTCGGAGCCGACTGGTGTCTTCGCCCACTTGAGGCCGAAGCATCTGGCAAAGGCGATGGCCGGCGCATCAAGAACGAGCATTTTTGAAGGAAGAGCATGAACACCGCATTTCAGGTCAAGCTTCTGAAGGACCATCGCACCTTGGCACGACAGAAACTGACGACCCTTAGCCCAGACGATTCCAAGCGTCCGCTCTATGAGAAGCGTATCGCCGAACTCGACGAAAAGATCGCGGCTCTCGGCGGAGACCGGAACTAGCTCCGTTCGCCATCAAACCTGATGACCAGCGATTGCCACCGTTTTCCTGACAAATGACAAGGCCGTCGCAGCAAAAGCACGGTCCTTGCCGCGGCCTCAAAAAGAAATCCGGTGGACTTAAATACCGGAACGCTGAGCGGGAACAGGACCGTCGACCACCGATACCACCCGCGTTTTCCCATTCGGGATCGAGCGGGAACCCTTCGCACTTGCCCTCCACGAAAAGTGCTTTTGGCAACTCAAACGACACGAAGGATAGGTTTGCGCGGCTGGGAACTGAACATCGCTCTCGCCGCATCCGCCTCGATAAGCCACCGATCGTTCGTGCCGAGCATCCATCGATCCCGCCGTTGGTCCCGAAGCCAGTTGGCACGGTTTCCTATTATGTAAAGCCGCCGACGCGCGCGCGTTACGGCGACGTTCATGATGTTTGGCGCTTCCAAAGCCCACTGGATGCTGCTGGAACGCTTGGCTCCCAGAACAAGAAGCACCGTCTCGGCCTCTTTTCCTTGAAACGAGTGCACGGTACCGACCGATCTGTCGATCCAATCCTCCACCAAGGCCGGGGCAAGATCACCGAACACCTCTGGCGCATCATCCAGGAGCCGCTGCTTGAGCCCGATGGCGACCTTTCTGAAGGGTGAGATGAGGAAGAGATCTGGCAGCTTCGGCTCACCGCGCTCTGAAACCTGGTACTTGATGTAAGAGCAAACGATCAGCTGCGCCAACGCCCCTTCTTCTGGAACATAGAAGTCGTTTGGCATCTCGGAGGTACCCACGACATTGATCCAAGCACTCGGGCCGAACATCGGTCGCTGGATGGTGAGCCGCGCTTCCCTTTCCGTCGTTTCATGACCGAGTACCATGGATTGGTCGTAAGCCAACCCATTTGCGATCGAAAACATCGGCTCCGCACACCGTCGATGAACCCTCAAGGGAGCACCGATCCACTTGCCGTTTCGATTTGCTCCAAACGGGTTGATCCTGTCAGCCAAGGTTTGGAGAGACGTCGACTTGCACCGAAACTCCGGCGGGACGCCCAATTTCGCCGCAAGAGCATTGTCGACCGCAGCGCTAATCGTGCAGATGGGTTCGATCTGAAACGGGTCACCAACGACGATCGCACGCTTGGCTCGTGACACCGCATCGATCGCGTGATGGCTACACGCCTGCCCCGCCTCATCAACGATGAGCCACGGTATCGCCCCTCGGTCAAAACGTCCGAAGGTGGTGGCAAAAGAACAGAATGTCGATGAAACGACGGGAACGAGAAGGCTGAAGGTGCTCCATAGATGTCCAGCGATGGACGCCGGCTGTCCGCTGCCTTTGCCCGAATTCAGCTCGATCCAGGCTGAAAGGTTCGGCCCGATGCGCTCCCATGCATGATAGACAAACGACTGGTGAAGCTTCATGGCTGCAATGAAGAGCTCGGCTCGTGCAGCCTCGAGAGCAGCCGATGTACCAACGAGCATCTCGGCCCTGGCCTGTGGCTCCGCATTCAGAAACGCACTTTGGGTGACGACAATACCGAGTTCTTCGACCACCTGGTCTATTTGCTCCATGGCTCGCGCAAGCACGGCATCAGCGGCATCCGTCCGATCAGGGAGTTGTCGAACAGCAAGAGCACCGGCGTGGGTTGCCGACCTCAGCGTTGTAACAGTCGCTCCCGGCACTGTACCGATCCTGGCGTGGATCGAACGCAATTCGTCTGCTGCGCGCAATAGCTCGCTCAGCCGGAGATGCGCCGCTTTGATCTCCTCGAGCTTGGCCTTCGCCGCGGCATACTCGTCCCGAGCGACCTGCCAATCATCGACATCGCAGTTCTCAAAAAGAGAGGCACCATCAAGCGCCTCGGCTATCGATGCCGCACAGCGATCTTTGTTTTGTCGATTGCCCAGAGGCACTGAGATCGCACCCCAGGCGTTGGACATCACGCGGTGCTGCGCCATCAGGTTCTGGGCAAGGCCGGAAAGATAGCTCAGTTGGTCACCATACCTCCGCCCGATCTTTTCGCGCTTTGGCAATTCGAGGGTGAGGTTTGCGACAGCGCCGTTGTTGGAACTCGCCACGGCGATGAGGAAGTCATGGAGAGCGTGATCGATCATGAACTGAGCTCCGCCCCCGCCCGCAGGCGTAAAGGCAGTCAGGGGATCGTCATAGCGTCGCAGGATTTCGGCACGCCGCGCAATAATCTCGGCAATAACATCCATCAGCAACGTTGTCTTACCAGTGCCTGGCGGCCCGTTTATCGAGAAGACTCCGCCATTTTCCAAGCGCGGAAACAGCTCGTTGACTGCGACTTGCTGCTGTGGCGAAAGGGAAAAGTCGGAGGGCCAGCGAGCAGACGGATAGCGTTCGGTTTGTAAGGTCTCCAAGACCACAGCGTCCCCGACTGCGTCAAAGTCGGAGGCGGCCGGCTGCATAGTCAAAAGGTCCCATGCTGCGCCTATGATCACGCCGTCTTCCACATCGGATTGGAGCCCACGCAGAAGATCTGGATAGACGCTGCTGAAAACCCTCGAATCCCTGACCTTTCTCGCCGGCTTGTTCCGCGCGATCGGCTTGGAGCGGGTAACGACAACACATTTCATCGCTGCTCGGAGATGGGGCGGGAGTTGCAGAACCAAGAAGGCACGGTCGGCGAGCGCTGCGGCGACAGCCAAGGGCTTGGAACGGGCTTTCAGTCTCGCTTTGAACTCTCTCGCCAAAGCATCTGCATACTCGGAAAAAGTGACGTCTGTCGTTTCGAGTGCTGCAGCCAACTCATAAAGAAACCTGCTGACAACAAGGGAGCCCTTTTCCGCGGTTCCCTGGTCGGATACTGCAAAAACGCCCGCAAATGTATAGCGATCGCCCTCGGAATGGCTGTCTTCAGGATCTTTGGCCAGTGGCGACCAACGGCGTACCAGGATTTCGTCGCACGCATCGAGGTTGGTGATGCCATAGCGGACAAAATGACGAAATGACCGGTTGCTGTCTGCGATCGAAAGCCATGGCACGTTCTTATCGACGATATGGGATACCGTCATATCGACACTTCGTTCGCCCGCATCTTCGGCGATCGGCGCGCTGTAGCGCTCAACGTGCTCCCAGTATTTCAGGACCCGCAGCGCTTGCTCACGCATCCGACAGGACCACGATTGATTTGGAAACAGGAGCAAGTGAGCCCTCGCATCCGAAGTAAAGGATATTGCTTTCCATCCAGGCACGGCCCCTTCGCGTTTGATTACGGCGCAGGGCCTCTCCAAACGCGTTTTCTAAAATTTCTCAGGACGCTGCCTCTCGATCGGTGGATTGTTCCGAATCGAAACACAGGCACTCCGCGAACTGCAGTCTCTTCGCAGGGCCTCACTAAATAGTTAGCGATGCCGAGTTGACGGGATGAGAGGGGTTCATCCTCCGTAGAATTCAACCACGAGCGCATTCACCGCTTCGGCTTCGAGGCAACCGACGCTGCAAAGCCGGTGGACGACGAGCGGCTTGCCGAAGGCCTCAAATATCTCGGGGCCTTCTTTTCAGTTATCCGCGATCGTAAGACCTCCATGCGGAACTTGCAGAACCGAGCCGCATTGACCCGTACAGGCCGTGCGGAGGCAGCAATGCATGAACCGAAACTCAAGCGCTTCTTCTTCCACATTCGGAAAGGCAAAGAACTCGTTCGGGATCGAGAAGGGTCCCTATTCAACGATGTCGACGATGCCATCACCGAAGCCCTGATCTGTGCTAGGACGGGCCGAGGCCATAAAGGCGACGGCGGTTCGATAGCAAGGGCTTTCGAGATTACCGACGAGACCGGAAAACTGCTGGCGACCGTTCCGATAGCGTCTTATTGAAAACGCTCGGCAGAACGTCGACTTCTATCGTTCTATCGCGGTCGAGACGTCAAAGCTTTTGCAAGCGATCGACGGGGACGTCGCGGCCCAGGTGAACCAGCGCCCGCGCTTGGATACGCAGGTGGGCGCGCTTGCCGATTGTCTCTCCGACGAGACGCAGCACAGAACTATCTCGCACCTTAGACGCGCGATAAACGCTTACGCCCGCTCGGCATAATCGACGATCGCCGTGGCCCTACGCTGATATCGATCCAAAAGCTGAGGGTGAATAAGATGTCCGTCGGCGTCATAGGCTAGACTTTGAACGGTCAGCAGTTGCATCTGAGCCATTGCGGCTTCGGCTTGACTCATTGTGAGGCGAGCTCTTTCCGATTCCGGTTCCACCAGCCGAGCCCAAGCAATGACACGCCTGAGCGTCGTTCCCTGCAGGAGCACGGTTCCGACAATGACGGCGAATGACGTGACTAGTATAAAGTCGCGGCTGGGAAAGTCTTCCGGCAAGCTCAATGCCAGAGCAAGCGTCACCACGCCACGGACGCCTGCCCAGCTCAAAACGGTGGCGCCGCCGATGCCAAGTGGCGACGATCTTCGAAGACCCATGTTATTACACAGTTTCATGACAGCATCGGAGGCGAACACCCAGGCAAACCGCGCTGCTATAAGCGTGACGAGGATCGCCAGTATCGGCAGGCCCATGGTCGCCACCACCGCGCCGAAGCCGCCACCACGTTCAACAACGTCCCGCAGGGACAGCCCGATCAATATGAAGACCGCAGCTTCCATCAGGAAGATCATCACGTTCCAGAAGGACGAACCTCGCATACGTGTCGCCGCAGATAGAACGGTGTGCTGATGCCAGGTAGCAATCAAGCCCGTGGTCACCGTGGCAATGACACCTGAAACATGCAGGAATTCTCCAAGAAGATAAGAAATCCAGGCTAGAAGCACTGTGGCAGCGATGATGAGATATTCGTCCCCCAGGCGCCGGACGAACCTGACCCACACGGTACCGACGGCAACGCCAACAAGGGCCCCGCCGCATGCCAAAGCCAAGAAATTGCCAACCGCCTCAACTGTGCTGAAGGCGCCGGTTGCGGCGGCGGAAACGGCGAAGCGGAAAAGCACCAGACCGCTCGCGTCATTCAACAGGCTCTCGCCTTCCAACAGAATTTGGAGCCGCCGGGGCAGTGTTACCCGCTCCAGTACCGCGCGCGCGGAAACCGCGTCGGGTGGCGATACGATCGCACCAAGTGCCGCACAGGCAGCCCAGGGAAGCGACGGGAAGAGGAAATGGGTCACAACTGCCACGACGGCGCAGGTGAAGAACACCGCGCCGACGGCAAGCGAGGCAATGCCGATCACATGGCGTCGCAGCCTTGCGACGGCGATGGACCAGGCGCCGTCCAGTAGTAGCGGCGGCAAGAAGATGACGAGCACCAGTGTGGGATCGACAGTGATCGCCGGCAGTCCCGGCAGAAACGCAAGCAGCGCGCCACCTGCGAGCAAAGCGACGGATGGTGGGAGTCCAAACCTTTGGGCGGCGTAGTGGAGCGCGATGATTGCAAGAAACATCGCGATCACCAACTCGAACAAATGCTTTCCATCCATGCTTGCTCCCCCACGGCCTGTATTGCGACCCAGTCCTATCAAAGGACGTGTGCAGTCAAAGTGCAACTCGGTTCGGGAGCATAGGCTAGGTGTGCGGGCATATGAGAGGTGCAGCGCGAACACCAACGAGCGGCGGCCGCGGCGTGTCTGCCTTGAGGTAACGGCTGTGTGCGTTTTGCCTCCCGCGGTTCGTGAGGCCCTGGAGCTTCCCCTCTTAGCTGTGTGCTGGGAGTTCTCGCGTCGGGCTGAACCGCTTGCATGTGGGCGAGCACCGGAATCTGGAAATAAGGCGTGGTCCCGTGCCTGCCGGAAGCGCGAGACAGCGCCGCATCATAGACCAGAAGCAAAATGCGCAGGGTTTTGGCCCGACCGACACGCGCACCTGATCGCGCTAAACAGATAAGAACTTCACACCTGTCTATAGGCAAAGGCTTCAGACGCACCCCATGCCTAACGTCGCCCTGAAGGGATGTCGCCTGCGATGGCAGCATCCCTTTCAGAAAGCCACAAGGACACGGTCGCCCGATGAAGCGGGCGACCGGCGACACTATTTTGTTGCCGCCGTCATCGGGTTGTAGCTTCCGAACAGGCTTCGCGCGTTCTCGACCATGACCTTGAGGTGCGAGCGATCACGCACGCCCTGCTGGTAGAGATCGATCACGATGGCAGCGATGCGTCCGGCCTCTTCCGACTCCTTGGCCAACCCGATCTCCTTCAGCAGTTCGTCGAAAACGGACTGGCAGGCGGCGAGGTCCTGAGCATCGAAGAAGGTCGGCTCTTGAACGTCGACCGTCTTCATTTTGAGGTACCCTATTGAGCGATGCCGCCGTGATCGAGCGGCGCGTCCAGTTGTTTAGGCGACCTGTTGTTTATCAGCGTCGATCTGAAGCTGCGTTGTCTGCGGCTGACTGCCGTCGCCGATCGCGATCTTACGCGGCTTCATTGCTTCGGGGATTTCGCGCTTCAGATCGATGCTCAGAAGACCATTCGTCAGCGAGGCAGTCTCGACCCTGACATGGTCGGCCAGCTCGAAGCGCCGTTCGAAGGCGCGCCCGGCAATGCCGCGGTGCAGGTAGTCCACGTCTTTCTCCTCGGACTTCTGTCCCGTCACGATGAGGACGTTGCGCTCCTGCGTGATGTCGAGGTCCGCACCGGCAAAACCGGCCACCGCCATCTGGATGCGGTAGGCGTCCTCGCTCGTCTTGACGATATCGTAGGGCGGCCAGGCGTCGACGGCCTGCAGGCGCTGGGCGTTGTTGAGGAGATTGAAGACACGGTCGAAGCCGATGCTGGACCGATACAGCGGTGCGAAGTCAAATTCGTTTCTCATAACCAAATCCTCCGTAAAGCGAGATGGAAAGGAGACGCGTCGGAAACCTGCGTCCCCGGCTTTCCGGCCCCCTATTGGGCTGCCGGCAAACATCGATTTGGTTTGCGTTTTTTTCAGATTCAAGAGCGCCTTCAAAAAAAATTGCTAGCGCTCTGTCCGGCATCACATTAGCCTTGTCCCACGACGCGATCGAGGCCATCTCGGCAATTGCATATCCTTCGCCCCATCGAAGTTCGCCGGACCCGATGACGTGTTTGCGGCACCCGGGATGTCGACGCAGGAAAAGCACGCGATCCTCGCCTCATGGGCATCGCGGCCGCGATGCACTTCGCTTCCTCCAATTCATAAACAGCCGCATTATCCTGCACTCGCGCATGCCCTTACAGGGACGCGTGCTGCGGCTTGCCGTCCTACATCTTCCGCGACAACCGACCTGGGCCTTGACTTTGCAACCGTTCGTCGTCCACCTTCAGCGCGGCGAAGCTCCAGGGAGAAGGCTTGTGGCTGAACTTTCGGTCTACATCGGGTGGGATTCACGCGAAGATATCGCCTACGAAGTTGCGAAAGCATCGCTGCTCGAACATGCGTCGATCGAAGTCGATGTCTTCCCAATCAAGTTGCAGGAGCTTGTTGAACGCGGCGTCTACACGCGGCCTGTCGATCCGCTCGCGTCCACAGAATTTACCTATTCCCGCTTTTTCACTCCATGGCTTGCCGACTATAGCGGCTGGGCACTTTTCTGCGATTGCGATTTTCTGTTCTTTGGAGACGTTGCCGACTTGCTGCAGTATCGCAATGAAGACCACGCCGTTGCATGCGTCCATCATGACTACACGCCAAAAGAAGGCGTAAAAATGGACGGAAAGATCCAGACAAGTTATCCGCGGAAGAACTGGTCGTCGTTCATGCTCTTCAATTGCGCCCATCCCTCCACCCGCAAACTGACCCCGCAACTCATCAATGCCGAAACCGGTGCCTTTCTTCACCGTCTTCAATGGGCCGATGACCGCGAGATCGGAGAAATTCCGGAAGAGTGGAACTGGCTGGAGGGCTGGAGCTCAAAACCGTCGACGGGCTACCCGAAGGGTGTCCACTACACCAACGGAGGTCCTTGGTTCAGCAATTGGCAGGATGTCGAGTATGCGCAGCAGTGGCTAGATAAAGCGCTCGCGATCGATCCGAGCTTCACCCCGGTGTAAGCAGTGAACCTTGGCGCGCTTGTCAAATTTTTCTCGTTTTTCTCCGGAGGGAGCCTCACGATTGGGGCTAAGCCCAAAATGCTGTATTGGCCGCGTTTCCGGTGGCGGAAAGGAACGATTGCGATCGGCGATCGCGTATCGATGCGCTACGGCGTCGTGATCGACGCCCAAAGCGGACGCGTCGAGATCGGAAACAATGTTTCGCTCAACGACTTTGCGGTACTGCTCGGCCACGGGGGCATTCGCATCGGCAACGGCGTACGGATCGCAGCGCAAACCGCAATTGTTTCCTTCGAGCATGGTTTCGATGATCCGGCCGCCCCCATCAAAGACCAGCCGTTACGCAAAGCGCAGATCGTGATTGAGGACGATGTTTGGATCGGCGCTGGCGCGAAAATTTTGGCGGGAGCTCATATCAGTCGTGGTTGCGTCATTGGAGCCAATAGCGTGATCAAGGGAAAGACGGTTCCGGGTGGCATCTATGTCGGCGCACCGGCTCGACTGGTCAGACTGCGTGGCCGTTCAATCCCACCGCGTGCTTGAGAGGCCAAAGCGCCAGGTTCGTGGACTGAGCGACGTGCGGGTCGGCAGTAAAGACCGGCAACCTCTGCTCGGCGAATATCTGTAGCGCTAGAAGATCGGTTTCCCTGTGCATGCGAGAAAGATTCAGCGAATTGTATTTGTGACCTTTGGAGAGTGGATCGATCCCAGTGAGAATGACATTCGCCGCCCCGCTATTGATTGCCAGAGCTGCCCCGACGATGCCATTCGACCACTTGCCCTCTCCTTCCAACTCCAAATTCAACCTTCCTGTCATCCGATGCATCAGGGCAATGCGCTCATGACGGCTTATCAGCATCAAGTCGTCGTAACGGTAGTCGAATGCGTCAAGCCCTCTCAGGAGCCGGTCGAGCTCGTGTCGCCAATTGAGGACGCAAAGCAGACCAGTTTTCGCATGTTGAAGTACTCTGCGAACCTCGACAGCGGCGGCATTGGGTCCTTCAATTTGATTGAATTGCATCAGTGTCACGTCGGGCGGCCGGGTCAACCAACCCTCAGCAGCGACCTGCGAGGCGTTTATCGTCAATACCCGAAATGAATCGTCCCAGCCGCAAACCTTCGTGGAGAAGGGCGCGGAACCTACGACAACGACGTTTCTTCCGTGAAGAAGTCGTCTCAAGTCGGGAACGCGCGGAGCAGCCAACCGATATCTTAACCAGCGGTTCAAATAGCGCTTACCGCGCACCAGCTCTTCCAAGTATGTCATGTCGCCCTACAAAAGTTTGTGGATCACACTCGTACTCTTCATTTAAGTTCGGCTATTCAGTACATCCGGCCACGCTTGCGAGCCGCACAATCAGTCCACCTAGCTAATTATTATGATGACCATGTAAGTCATCGCCATAATTGCAAGAAGAATCCAGGTCGCGACACGCCGTTCTCCTAGTGCACGAGCCGATCCGAATAACCCTTTGATATTGCCGGTTACACGCCCTGCCCCGACGCGTACCGGGAGCAGCAGTATTGCACAGACTATATTTCATCGCGGGGATTTCGTATCGATAACTGGCGGTGCAACCGGGCGCATGCGCCGATGTCATCGTCGATTGCAACGATGGCAACGGTCTTTCCGTATCGCGCCGAAAAGTAATCTCGCTCTATTTCTGCCTGGGCCAAGCTTCTAGCAATCATACAGATTTCAGACTCACGAACTACCGCATATTGCATAGTCGATGTCCTCCGCTTCGACGGCTCGACACCTAGAATGGCTCAATGTGTGCGAAAAATCAACTTTACGGCGAGAGGGACGCTATCGGAATGGTGCGGTGCCCTAACCACGAGTGATGACAGGTTCCAGCCTTAGAAATAGAAATAGCCGCCTCCCCGGTTAAGCAGACAGCGGCGGCCTTGGAACGGGAGCAGTCCGCTCCACCGACGCCGGCTTCGTCTCTGGGCGTCGCGGCCCTACTGCAGGGTCGCGTGAACCGTGTACCGGTGAGCCATCTCCGGACGTAGCTCGAACGTCCGGCGCAGCAGCCGCGCTGCATCGTCCATGATGAAGACGACGTCCGTAAGGCGCTCGAGCTCCGTATGAATTCGATATGCCTCGACTTCGTCGAGACGTCCAGTTGCGATCAGCCTTTTCGCCTTTTCGATTAAGCGTTCCGTCCGGGCCACGATGTCCAGGCTGTTGGTATAATGACGTCGAGCATGCGTTTCCCCTCGCTTGCGAGACGCAGGCGTGTCGGAGAATCGATCTACTCGCAACCGTAATCCAGCTAAAGACGGTCGCGGATACGGTCGTACAGATCGCGCATTTCGTCGAGCGCCCGGTCGTAACGCGAGCGAGGCGGGGATGAGCGGAGTCCAGCGATAGCAAAGGCAAACGCCCCGGCGACGGCCGCGACCACCAGGAGTGACGAAACAGGATAGAGCTTAACCGTTGCCTCGGTCTGCCGTGCGGCCTGCATTGCGCCACCCTTTACCGATCGCGCGGCGGCGGAAATTTCGCGCCGCAACGTTTCCATCTGCTTGCGCAGGGCGCGGATTTCTTCGCGAGGATCATAGTCCGGCTGCGGCGGGATGCCGACTGAGCCGGTGTTGGTGTCGACGATCGCCTTCGGGACGGGTTCGCCGATCTTGGTACCTTCGGTAACCGCAGGCGCGGTTGCGGTTCGTTTGCGAGGCGGCATGGCGCTCTCCGTGATATCACCTGTCTACGTTAATTGGAGCAGCCGGTGCTGCCTTCAAGCGCATTAGCCTGCAGGCGTGCTGGCGAATTGCTGTTGCACCGCGCAATGGCGGACGTTCACGCGCGTAGAGCACGAAGGTTTCGATCAGCATCGTGGCGACGTCGATAGAAGCGAAACCAGGGACGTCAAAAGCATTCCACTGCTTCCGCAAACCCTGCTCCAGATCGTCTGAGACGTAACCAGGGGGCTGCAGCTCTCAGGGTCCCTGCCTGTCGAAGTCCTCCTCGCTTCCCGCTCGACCGGGTTCCTCCGCCACGGAATTTTCGATGGAACCTTACTTCCGGGCCTCCGGAACAATGACCCCTCGGCCTCGTTTTCCCCCTGGTATCGCTAAAAACATCGAGGCGACCATGTGGGCCATCCTGATCGGCGCCGTTCTCGTGATCGGCGGGTTTCTTTACCTCTTCCGACAAGCACTCAGCAGGCGATTGAGTGAACCACACCAATTGGTGCAAGGTAGCCAGACGCTCGAACCGCAGCATCAGGGATTGCGCTTTCTCGGGCTATCAAAGAACTGGCCGGGCCTAGTGATCATCGCTCTCGGCGCGCTTCTATTGGCTTTCGGTGGATATCTATGACGCATCGACGCGCTTGACCACGCTGCCCGCCTCACCTAGCTGCAGCGAACAACCTGCAACCAACGTCCTAGGACAGTGGACACCGACGAAGGAGACATCGAAAAGCCTGCAATATTCGTGCCGGCGTCAATGTCTTCAATGTGGTTGGCTCCAACCGCCCTCGCCCACGCCCCGCTGCGCCGCTGGATCCTAAGAGTGGATGGCAGCGCAAGTACGTGCCGGTGGCATTGAATCGCGGGAATGGATGCTATTCCAGTCTGGCGGCTACTCTCTCTGCCAGGAATGCTGTCAGGAATGCTGTGCGTTTGAGTGTTCCATCGACGATCCACGGTCCGCGCGCCCTGGCGCGCAAGCGCGCTCTGCGCTGGTCATCGGGCGATCAAAGGAACCTGAGAGGAAGGCGTGGCTGAGGCGGGTCAGGTTGGCTTTCGGCGCGTGGACGGGGTGGCTCATCAGTGGAAAAGAGAGGCTTTCAATGCGACGCCTCGGCCCTCAAAATGGCTTATCAGAACGGTCTAAAAAAAGCTTGCACGAGGAAGCAGCGGTCGTTACTCTTTGCCTGTTACCGAGTGGTAGCGCTCTATTGACCCCAATCGCCCCGCCAACCAGCGGGGTATTTTTTTGGCTATCCGACCTTCTCCCTCTCGGTCATGTCGTCGGGCAGGACGGGCATGTCCGCCTCGTCTGCGCCATCACAAACGGCAACCATGCGTCATTGTCTTCTGTTGGCTCAAGCACTGCGGAACGCTGAACAGGCCGATACGTTATTGGAGTGATCCGATGATGGAGTTCCCATGTCAGCCGCCGACGCTTCGCAGAAGGCCGATCTCGAACCGCGCAAGGGCAGCCCGAGCCCACGCATTGATGAAAGTGAGTTCAAGCGCCGGTTCCTCAATCAGTTCCAGGATCCGGCATACGGGCCGCTTGAAGCGGAGCTTTCCAAAGTCGCCGCCGCCGCGTGGGATGCCTACGATCATTCCCGCAAAAGCCCAAGGACGCGCAAGGCAGGTGCCGAATTCGCCGACCCCGATTATGAGCTCGCCATAGACTGGCTGGCTGCGCGTGAGGCGATACGCGTTGCGCAACAACGCCATGACGATCCGGATGGACCGGCCCGCTTCCTTCTCATCAATGGCTCCTCGCGCAGCGAGCATACCTGCCCGGGTGAGGTCTCCAAGAGCTATCGGATGGTGGAGCTGGCAAGAAATGCTCTGAGCCAGGACCCTCAGGTTGAAGTCGAGCTGCTCGACTTAAGCCGTGTGGCCTCCGAGTACGGTCGTCAGATCCACCCCTGCAAGGCCTGTTTTTCGACGTCCGCCGCGCTCTGTCATTGGCCGTGTTCCTGTTATCCCAATTACTCGCTCGGGCAGATCCATGACTGGATGAACGACATCTATCCGATGTGGGTCGCCGCGCACGGCATCCTGATCGTAACGCCAGTCAACTGGTACCAGACATCGTCGCCACTAAAGCTGATGATCGATCGCCTCGTATGCGCCGATGGCGGCAATCCGGATCCGACCAGCACCCACGGCAAGGATGCGAAAGAGGCCAAGGAACTTGAGATGCAGGGCTGGGACTATCCCCGTCACCTGAAAGACCGGCTGTTCTCCGTCGTGGTTCACGGCGATACGGAAGGTGCCGAGAACGTTCGGCGAAGCGTTTCCGATTGGCTGAAATCCATGGATCTGGTTCCTGCAGGTCCGCTGGCCGAGGTCGAGCGCTACATCGGCTACTGGGAAGCATACGCAACCAATCACGTGTCGTACGAGAAGGATCAGGCGATGCAGGAGGAAGTCCGTAACGCGGCGCAAACCCTCTATGATGCCGTCGTGGCAAGGCGACAAGGCAAGCAAGTGACGGCAGGCAGCAATCTCAAACAACCGCGTCAGAAATAGGCGCGGGCTATGAATTCCTATGTCGCGACGCTCTTCATCCTTGGTGTGATCATACTCCTGACGGCCTGGCTTCCGCTTGCGTTACGCCGACTGCCACTGTCCCTACCCATCTGTTGTATCGCAATCGGTGTCGTTCTTTCGTGGTCGCCGTTTACGCCCCTTCCACAATCGAACCCGCTTGAAAACATCGTGCTGGCCGAACGCCTGACCGAATTCGTCGTCATCGTTGCCTTGATGGGTGCGGGATTGAAAATCGACAGACCGCCTGGTTGGCGAAGCTGGACGATCACGTGGCGGCTTCTTGGCATAGCCATGCCACTTTCCATCGCTTTGATCGCGTTTCTTGGTTGGAGCGTGCTCGGTTTGGGCGTGGCCTCCGCGCTGCTTCTTGGGGCAGCACTTGCTCCAACCGATCCGGTTCTGGCGGCAGATGTTCAGGTGGGGCCGCCCCAGACAGGCGAGGAAGATGACATCAGATTCGCTTTGACCTCCGAGGCAGGTTTGAACGATGGCCTGAGCTTTCCGTTCGTCATGGCCGCTATCGCGATCGCCTCACAGGCGGGACCGGGTGCCGGTTGGCTTTCCCACTGGCTCGCCGTGGATGTTTTCTGGAAATTGACGGCGGGCGTGGCCATGGGGTGGCTTTCCGGGCAGGTTCTCGGCTACCTGACCTTCAAAGTGCCGAAGGCGGGGCGGATCGCCAGGACAGGTGACGGATTGGCCGCGCTGGGGTTCACGTGTCTTTCGTATAGTGCAACCGAACTTATTCATGGGTATGGCTTCGTCGCGGTTTTCGTGGCGGCGCTCACGCTTCGCAACGTCGAAAGACACAGCAGCTACCATGGCGAACTTCACGATTTCGGTGAACAGATCGAACGCCTGCTGATGATGTTGCTACTGGTCTGCTTCGGTTCTACGCTTGCTGAAGGATCGCTGCTGTCGCTGGTCGACTGGCGTGTCGCAATCGTCGCTGCTTTGACGTTGATCGTGGTTCGTCCGCTCGCGGGATGGGTCAGCCTGATTGGCAGCGGGCACCGATCGGCGGAGAAGCTGATCGTTTCGATCTTCGGAATCCGCGGTCTCGGTTCGATCTACTATCTCGCCTATGCCTCCGGGCAGGCTCCGTTCGAGCGCGTTGACGTCATCTGGGCCACGGTCTTCCTGATCATTCTGATTTCGGTGGTGGTGCACGGCGTTGCCGTGACACCGGTCATGCGGTGGATAGACAGGGAAAGGGGTGTCGACGCCATGCGCCCGATCAACCGCAATGCAGGAGAGGGAGGCGGCGAACGCGTTTCGCGTTGACGAGAGCAACCGGCCAACGCTGTCCGGCGTTTCTCTGACAGTCGGGATGCCGGATAAAGTCGCTAATGCCTTGCGGAAACCTTGGAGCGGATCGCGCGTTTTCACGGCAACACGAACGGAGGAACGCTTATGAAACTGCTTCACGACTGGCTTGACGACAAACTCGAGGAACTTGGTCAAGCCGGCTACGAAAACGACACGTCAATGTTCGAAAAGCACGCCGATTTGCTGCGGGCACAGGCCGAGGCGGACGGTTACGACGCCAGCGACCTGAACGAACTTTGCGGCGGCGATATCGCAGCGTTTCTGCGAGACCGCCAAGCCGCCATGAACGAGGCTAATATGGCCGACAAACTCGCTGACGATGACGCATAATTTAGCGCGGTGATCGCGATTTTTATGCGGAGCGACGACGTCATCGAGGCGCCGCAATCTCAAGGAAGTTTTTGATCGCCGCTGCCAACGCAGCCGGATTTTCTTCCGCGACATGATGACCGCTGTCTATTCCAAAGCCGGCCACGTCGTCGGCCCAGTCGCGCCAGATAGCGACCGGATCGCCATAGATTTCTTCAAGATCGTCTCTCAGCGACCACAAGCAAAGCATCGGAACACGGATCCGGCGGCCGGCTTTGCGGTCTTCGCGATCGTGAATATGATCAATGCGCAACCCGGCGCGATAGTCTTCGATCATCCCATGGATGACGGCCGGGTAATGGATGCAATCAAGCAGATCGTCATAGGCTTCCGCGCCCATCAGCTCCGGGCTCAGTTTGTCATACCATGCCGTCGGATTGGCCGTGATCGCGCGCTCCGGTTTCTCCGGCTGCGCGAAAAAGAACCAATGATACCATGCGTTGGCAAACTTCCAGTCGGCCCGTTCGAGATGCTCCAGGACCGGCAGACCATCGATGGTGACCAAACTCCGCACGGTGGCCGGATGATCCATCGCCATGCGAAAGGCAGTGAGGCTTCCCCTGTCGTGTCCAACCACGTGAAAACTATCGTGACCAAGAACCCGCATCATTTCGACAAGGGCATGCGCCTTCGACCGCTTTGAAGAATGTCGACTATCGAGGCTGTCGGCAGGGATGAATGATTGGCCGAAGCCAGGCAGGTCGGGGCAAACCACGGTAAAGTCGGGCGACAGGCGCTCAGCCACCTTGTTCCAGGTCATGTGTGTCCTTGGATGGCCGTGGAGGAGGAGGATCGGCGGTCCTGACCCGCCTCGGCGAACGCGAAGAGTACCCCTACTGATTTGAATCCTTTCCAAAACGAACCCGTCGAACATCAACCGGCCTCACGCCAAATTCCGGGCTTTGCCGAGCCGTTTTATGGCTTGCTCCAGCGGCCGCTCGCAATCGCAGTAATCCTCCCATGCTGATGTCTTCGTCAGCAGGCGCGGTGCCGTTCGAACGGTGAAGCGTCTCGGATCGAGATCGGCCTTCACCTGTGTCCAGGTGAGCGGCATCGATACCGTGGCACCGGCCCTGGCTCGTGGCGACAAGGGAGCAACCGCGGTGGACATGCGATCGTTGCGCAGGTAGTCGAGGAAAATTCGACCGGTCCTCAGGCTCTTCGTCATTTTCACCAGATAGAGCTCCGGATTGTCGCGCGCCATTTGGCGGCATACGTCATAGGCAAAGGCCTTTGCTTGCGCCCATGAGAGCGCCTTTCGCTTGTTTGCGGCAAGCGGTGTGACGACATGCAGCCCCTTCCCTCCAGTGGTCTTGCAGAAGCTCACCAGGCCCAGTTCCTCGAGCCTGTCCTTCATTTCCCGGGCGGCGGCAACGACAGTCGAGAACGTTACGTCAGGTCCCGGATCGAGGTCGAAGACCAATCGTCCCGGGATTTCCGGCTTACCCGGCTGGCAATTCCACGGGTGGAGTTCGACGGCGGCAATCTGGGCGACCGCCGACAATCCCTCCAGGCGATCAATCTGGAGATAGGGCTTCCTGTCGCCGAATACCTCGACCAGCTCCAGGAGGTTCGAGGTGCCCTGCATTGCATGCCGCTGAAAGAACTGCTCGCCCTTTATGCCATCGGGAGCACGGATGATGGAGCAAGGTCGTCCGGCAATGTGCCTGATGAGCCACGGACCGACCGCCTCGTAGTAGCGAGCGAGGTCCTCCTTGGTCACAGGCCCACCGTCGTTGGCATCAGGCCAGAGCGGCTTGTCGGGACTGGAAATCAGAACGCCCATCACCTCGACTTTGGCATTTTTCCCGCGTCCCTGTCTGGCGGCAGGCCCAGGCTCTGGTGTCGCCGTACCAGCGGCCGGGGCTGGCAGATCGGCTTCGACTTCGCTCGCAGGTTTGTCTTTGCGCAGAGCCTTGAAGGCTGCCTGACGCACGAGACCGTCTGCCGTCCATCCGGTGAACTCGATCTCGGCAACAAGCTCGGGCTTGACCCACACGACATCGCGATCTGTCCTTGGCGATCCGGCTCCGGTAAAGCTCGACCGGGCAGTCTCCAACGCCTGGAGCTCCGGTAATAGCCCTTCGAGCTTCTTTGCTCCAAACCCGGTTCCCACGCGACCGACATAGACAAGATGGTCTTTGCGATAAACACCGACCAATAGCGATCTGAACTCGCCGTTGATCCTTGCATAGCCGCCGATAACGACCTCATGCCCGGCACGACATTTCGATTTGGTCCACGTATGGGTGCGCCCTGATTGATACGGTGCGTCGGCCTGTTTCGAAACGATGCCTTCGAGCGACAGCTTGCAGGCGGACTTCAATACCGCGTCGCCTCCGGTTTCGAAGTGCTCCACGAAACGGATCCGGGGATTGCTCGGAGCGCTATTCAGGAGGGTGGCGAGACGATCCTTTCTGTCGCTCAGTGGCAGCCCACGAAGGTCTTCGTTGCGGTCGAAAAGCAGATCAAATGCGAAGAAAACAAGATCTCCGGTCTTGCTTTCGGAAAGCGCGGCCTGAAGTGCGGCGAAATCCGGTGCGCCATGTTCATCAAGCGCACAGATCTCGCCGTCTAGAATGGCATTTGGAAGAGCAGAGGCGGCGTCGGATATTTCGGTGAACTTTGCCGTCCAATCCAATCCTTTCCGTGTCTTCAGCGTGACCTCGTTATCAAACACGCGCATCTGGACCCTGTAGCCGTCGAATTTGATTTCATGGACCCAATCGGCTCCCGAGGGCGGACGCTCCAGCGTCTCGCAGAGCTGCGGCGCTATAAAGTCCGGGAGGTGGGCTGGCGCATCCTCTGTTGGCCGCGTGGCATTTTGCCTCTTGGATCTTCGAGGCTCTGCAGGCGCGCCGCTATCGCTTCCCCAGACGGCGTCGGCCCGGACTTTTCCCCCTTTGACGATGAACGCGGCCGTGGCCATGGCTGCTCTCGAAGGTGATCTCGTTTCAGTGAAATGCCGCTTCGCGATGGTGGTTCCATGGGCTTCTTCGCCGTTTGGCTACTTCAGGCGGTCGGCCGTCTCGCCAAGCGAATCCGCGACATACGCACCGCGCGATCCCATCGGCAGCTCGGGCCCGGTCGTGGTGTCTTTCGCGGTCTGGTGTTCCAACTCCGCATTCAGTTCGCCGCCGACGATCAGGATCACGATCGAAAGCCACGTCCAGATGAGGAATGCGATAAGCGTGCCGAGGGTCCCGTAAGTGGCGCTGTAGTCGGCGAAGTGGTTCATGTAGAACGAGAAGCCGACCGACATGGCAAACCATGACAGCGTCACGAGCACAGCACCCCAGGTCATCCAGCGGAATTTTGCCGGCTCCCGGCTTGGGCCGAAGCGGTAGACTGCGGTCACGATTGCACCGACGATCAACAGAAGCACTGGCCACCTTAGCAACAAGGCCATATGTTCCTTGAACTGATCGAGCCAGAGGTAGGAAAGCACCGCCGGCATCACAGCGACCAGCCCGATCATGATCGCCGCGCATAGCATTGCACAGAGCGTAAAGCACAAGGCGATTGCATTCAGTTTGACCAAGCTGCGCTTTTCCTTCTCTTCGTAGGCGACATTCATCGCGTCGAACACGGCCAGTGTGCCGCTGTGAGTGCTCCAAAGGGCAATGCTCAATCCGACGATGAAGGTCACGCTGAGGGTGCTGTTGCGAGTTTCGACCAGGTTTTTGATTTGATCGGCAATAAGGTCAAAGGCGCCCGGCGGGAGTAGGCCGGCAAGTTCACGCAGATGATCGGACATTGTGACAGGATCGGCCATCAGACCATAAAGTGAGACCAATGCCGCAAGCGCTGGGAAGAGGGCCAGCAACAGATAGAATGTCACCCCTCCAGCGATCAGCGTCACACGGTCGTCGGACACCTCTTTGACCAGGCGAAAGAAGACGTCACGCAATCCTTTGATCGGTATGGCTTCTGGAACCGCGGCATTTCTCCCGCGCCCTGGCTCTAAAGGATCGATCGTTCGATCCCCAGCCGGATTGGGATGCGTTCTGCCGAGAAGGATTGCGCCGCTCACGGCCGCGATCAATAAGACCGTGGCGGTTGACACCCTCTGGGACGGTGGCAGTCTTGGCATCTGGCAATTCCCGTTTCTCGCCAAGATTAACGCAGCTGTTCCCGAAAGGATGCGTTTGATGATCCATACAATTGCTGCCCCGCTGCTTTGACGCGCGTTTCCCGGCGTCCGCGTCTGATACCGTCCTGCCAACCGGTCGAGACGCGGCTGATGGCGCGCGGGGGTCGATGGAGCGAGCCTGCGATATTGCCACGCCGCTGAGCTCGCTTGAAGAACCGTGAAGCGACGGCGTCGCCGCACGAAATTGCTTTCCTCTCCCTTGCGGGGTTCACTGTTTCTTGACCGATTGTAGGCATAAGGGATGTGCGATTATTGGGCCGCACTGACGGGTGTTTGATGGTTCCCTCCATGCTATTTCGAATCTGGTCCGCAGTTGCCGTGTTGACGGCTCTTGTTGCCATCAACCCTTTTGGTAGAGACGTCGCCGATCCGATCACGACTGGCACCATTGGGGTTGAGCAGCGATAGCGGCGATCGAGGAATCGAAAGCGTGTTTCTGCGGTTACCCCGCGCGCAAAAAGCTATCCGCGCGCGGCTCAAAACCCGGTACGATGCTCATTTACCGTCTTGCTTAAAATACTGACCACCGATCCTTTCATCATCCATCGATCGCGATATGTTTGTCTTAGGGGGATCGAAACTTGGACAGATACACCATTCAACAGCAGGACGACGGCAACTGGGCGGTTCTGGATCAGCAGAAGGGCGCGCTGATCGTTGACCCGATGATGACACAGACCACAACTCGTCTGAGCGCCCAGGCTCTCGCCGATCTCAAGAACGGCCTTCAGCCGCGGCGACAAGAGAAGATCCGGACACGGCTTGATGCGATTGCGGACCTCGTGAGAAGACTTCGCGCCCGGAGTGCCTAGCTAGCATTCCAGCCTGCCGCCCAGCCTGTGCCGCTTATCTTGTCACCAATGAGCTTGAACGTCCTTGCAGGCTTTGCCATGGCGGGGATAGCCCCAACCTCGGCCGGGGCGCCCTAACGTCTCTCCCACCCAAAGACACTGCGTCCGCCGAAATGTTCCGAATCGCGAAACTCGCCGGCAATGATTTCCTTGAGGTCGGGGCCGGTGACGTACTGCTCCATCTGTCGTGACTGGATATCCAGGCGTTTTAAAGCAGCCAGTTCCTCTTCACGCCCGAGCTTGCCTTTGGCGATCGCCGATTTCATCACGCGGATGGTTTCGTCATATACCTTCAGCGGCACGGGAAACGGATGACGATCCTTGCCGCCGTGGGCAAGCGAAAACCTGGCAGGATCGGAGAAGCGGCAGGGCGCTCCATGCACCACCTCCGCCACCATGGCCAGCGCCTTTACCGTGCGTGCCCCAACACCCGGCACGAGCAGCAGATCCTGATAGTCTTTCGGGCCGCGATCGGCCGCAGCGGCGAGACTTCCATGCAGGCGCTTCATGACGATGTCGCCAGCGCGCACGTCGTGATGTGCCGGCATGACAAGATGCGGCAAGATCAGCTGATCGGCCACGACAGCTTCCCGCTCGGCGCTTTGGGCGAGTGCGCTTGCCTCCCGGGCGATGCCGTCGGGTCCGAGTGTTGCGAGGATGTCAAGTTGACCAAGCCGCGATCGACATGCCCGACGATCAGCAAGATTGATGATATTGCCCTGCCCACGCCCCTCGATCGCACGGTGGGGTGAATCGAGGAAACTTTCCAGGCCCTCCGAGAGCCAATGATATCGCCTGGCTTGGCGCCTTTCGTCGTTCATCCCCTGCTGCACGACGACCCATTTGCCGTCATCGGCAACGATGAACCCGTGCAGGTAGAGATCAAATCCATCCTGAACGGCAGCGCTGTCCACCTTGGCGACTAAACGGCTGACGCCGGCAAGGCGAGTACCATCGATCCCAACGCGATATCCGATATCGACAAGCTCTTCCGGCGTCTTGCGGGATTGGGCGCCTCGACCGCCGCAGACATGCAGGCCCAATTCGCCCGACAGCGGTTTCAGGCCTCGCTTGAGTGCCCCGATCACGCTGGTGGTGATGCCAGAGGAATGCCAGTCCATTCCCATCACCGAACCGAAGGACTGGAACCAGAATGGATGAGACAGGCGGCGTAGGAACTCGTCGCGACCATAATGATGGACGATAGCCTCGGCGATAAGCGCGCCGAGCCTGGTCATCCGATCGCTGAGCCACGGAGGAACCCGTCCGCCATGAAGCGGTAAGTCAGCACTGCCTGATCGTTTTGACATCTGTTCGGTTTGCTCGTCTCGGTTCAGCTCGCTGGCTCGCGGGCAAAGGTCGGATTGCCCAGGCCAAGTGATCTTTCTCTGGCTCGTGCTTCCACGCATGTCGAGCCGATTGACGCTGTCGACAGCATATTGCGGATTTTCCCGAGGGCGCGCAAGCAGGTGGCGCTATAAGCGTTCCAGCCATGGCAGGAACATCCTATCTTGCAACGCCTGCATTGCAACGTCAGGTGTTTCCAGTTCCGGGAAGCGCAAACCAAAATAAATCAACCACTTGGGAATTTGCTGGATTCCTGATCTTCTTACGAAATCACTATGATTTTTGAAGAAGTGTCCAACCTGTTTTTGGCGGCTTTTGCGCCACTAGCGGTCGTTGCTTCGGCTCCCACAACGGAACCCTACGACACGACCAATGAGCACTCCCATCGGGACAATGGCGATTGCCGCGAACACGTTTGTCCACTTGGCAAATGCTATAAGAATTATCCAGCAAGTGAGCGCGAACGGGATGATGGCACTAGAGACGGCCATAGTGATAAGCAATAGCACTCCAGATAAGTTTTCAACGCCCGGCTGGGACGGCACCCGTGTAATTGTTAGGCCAGTAAAGCCGACGAGCGACAAGGCGATCGGCGTCACCAACCTGGCTTGAAGTGCGCGAGGTCCTATCTGGTTTCGTTTTCGCCGACGATCGGTCGAGATGGCGGTCAAAACAGAAGCCGTCATTCCCAAAAAGCAGACGATGAACGTAGGAAATAACAGCATCGTATCGCCCTTTGAACCCGCCGGACTTCTCAGAACCTGCTGACCGCTCCCTTCCCAACAGGTAGCGCTCGTTCTTTGTACATCTTCCACGAGTGTAAAAAGCGTGTGATAGCAGTGTGGTAAATGGGATGCCCACCTGCGGGTCCGATCGGAGATTGTCGAATAATAACAGTGTGGGTGTAAAACGCTTGACCTTTCACCATGCCCTCTGCATAGGACGTCTTACACGCCAGCCGACCGGCTTTGGGGCCAAAGCAGCCTTGCCGCTCGTTCGCTCACAGCTCAATCTTGACGCCAATATACGCGTTGGCTACCTAAGCGGGAAATGTATGGGGGCGTCTACGTGGTGCGTAAGTTGATCCGGACTTTCTTGGCTGCGATTTCAATTGCCGTTTTAATGCCCGAGGTAGGCATCCCGCACGAAATTGATCACGAGAGCAGAGATCAGCCCAAACTGATTGATCACACATGTGCAGAGCTGAATTCAGCACATAAAAGCATGCGCGAAACTTCGAAATATCGAGAGACAATCCACGACTTGAGACCAGATGGTACGCTCATTGAATACACAACAGTGATTATTTACGGTGCGTACGGTTACCAACGATATGCGGGCGAAACGGGCTGGGACCGCTTCAACAATGAGTCTCCATCTTGGCAGAGATTTACCTCCTGCACGCGCAAAGACACGAGGACTGGTCGCCGCTTTTATGCGACCTATCACCACCAAGGACACATCGCCGGAACCGAGGTTTTGATGACTTCCGACGGAAAAAAGGTCAAAAAGGTAATACGTCGTTATCCACGGGATGATGAGTTTTTTCCGTTCTCTACCGCGGTTTCTCGATTCGACAAGGGGCCGAAAGCAGTCGAAGTGCCTACGAAATATACCTGTGGGGGAAGTCCCTGCCGGCTGTAGATGCATCCAGAGCCGAGACACGTTGGCGCCTTGTGCCATGGAAGGTGTGTGAGATAGTGCCGTATTCGCAGCAAGACTTTCCGACGCTAGTTCAGCCTGCAAGTCGCGCCAGGCTTTTGATCGCTGCAGGTGTCGTTGTTCCCCTTTGCATAATGTGCGGGTTCATCATTCATGGTGACTTCACGACCCGTAACATTGGTCCTGTGACAGCCACGTTTCTCCTCCCGGTGTTTCTCGTTATCGTCGCGGTTTTCTTGTACGGAGCGTGGATAGTCGATCCCGACAAACCCTCCGCGTCATCAGCTCGGAAGGTGAGGCCTTCCCAATTCCGTGGCACGCGATCTCCTCCGCAAAAGGAATGACCGTTGCCAAAACGGAGGTCCTGTATTTGACCGTCCGCCGCGAGGCAGATCCGGAGCTATTCGACCTTTTCGTTCGCAGGAACCTCTGGATGTCACGTAAAGTCGCCATTCCACTGGCGTATTTTCAGGGAGCGAAGCCTCAGGAAGTGCGGTCAATCGTCAAAGGGTACCTGAGGGACATCTGTGGCACCCCGTGAAGCCGAGCGATGGCTGGAGGACTAAAAAATCTTTCATCTGCAACCAGGAAGTTATGTATGCAAGGTCTCTCGTGCAGCGATTGCTATGCCCGATTTCGGGGCCGGTTCGCTCGCTGTGGAAAGAATGAGTTACAGAGGTACAGCATAATTCGGATCCTGTTTGGCGTACTCTGCAATTCGCTATCAATGCCATCCCTATGCTTTTGTACTCGCTTATCGGCGTCCTCCGGAGACTTTCCAATCTCAATGAGGTCATTCTTTCCTTTTTCGTACAGGAAGCCCGCCTCTAAGGTGTGAAAGGCTTCGGCGTCCGCATCACCTGTTTTCCTGTAGGTTTCGGCCACCTTCATATGGACGGCCGCGCAATAGAAGAATTGATATTTGGCAAACCGACGCTTGTGTTCTTGCGCGGTCGAAACGGTTGGCAAGATAATCAGAAATACTGCAATCAACCGAAGTTTCATATCGCCTCTCGACGCGCAAAAGTGGAACGGCCGAACGCGACCGATACCAGATGTCAGCGTCCCATGCGCGAGCTTGTCGCTTGAGCCTTAACTTTCGGTTGAGATTGAGGCTTGGCTTTATCGGATGCAAGTGGCGAGTTCGATGGCCGCTTCGGGCGTGGCCGACAACGGTCATCGGCGGAGTTCCCTATAGCCCTTTAGGGCAATATTAGGAATGCCAAACCTGTAGTAATGTCCAGCGCTCGGGAGGGATTCAGGCCAAAGCAAGGCTTTGCGCGGGCGAAGGAGTGTCGAAAGGCATAACGTCCGCATTTTGCATATTATCCAAGTCTTCTCGCTACGAGCCGCTAGTCCCTGTCGAGCGCTACACTTACACTCTTCGAATGCCAGGTCCGTTCCAGCCATGTAGTCAGATCGTATCCGCAGACATGAGGAGGGGCACCTTTATGCCCTGAATGCAGTCCAAAACGGAGAAAGCATCATGAGTAGCATGAGAAACCTTTGCTTTGGTATGTTGGCTTCGGCGTTGACGACCGCGCTCGCTGGGTCAGCAGTTGCACAACAACAGTCTTCCAAACCCAACATTCTCGTCATCATGGGTGACGATGTCGGCTGGTTCAACATCGGGGCCTATCACCGGGGGATTATGTCAGGGAAGACGCCCAACCTCGACAAGCTAGCCGCCGAGGGCATGATGTTCACTGACTATTATGCAGAAGCAAGTTGCACCGCAGGCCGGGCGAGCTTCATCACCGGAGAAATTCCGCTGCGCACCGGTTTGACCACGGTTGGGCAGGCGGGCGCGGACGTGGGGATGCCCGCCAAGGCGGCAACGATAGCGGCTGCGCTAAAAACACAGGGCTACGCCACCGGGCAATTCGGCAAGAACCATCTCGGCGATCTGAACAAGTATCTACCGACGCTACATGGCTTCGACGAATTCTTCGGCTACCTCTATCACCTGGACGCGATGTCCGATCCCTATTGGTATTCATTCCCCGATGACCAATCCTATCGAGACAAAATCGGGCCGCGCAATCTGGTACACAGCTTTGCAACCGAGACGGACGACGCCACCGAGCTGCCGCGCTGGGGCAAGGTCGGCAAGCAGCGTATCGTCGATGAAGGGCCACTGGCACCGTACCCCGACATGTCAAATGTGCCCAACATGCACGACATCACGCCAAAGGCCAAATACGACATGGGCTCGTTTGACGAAGTGCTGGTCAAGGCTTCGTGCGACTTCATGGACAAGGCCAAGACCGGCGGCAAACCGTTCTTTGTCTGGCACAATACGACCCGCATGCACGTCTGGACTTTTCTGTCGCCCAAATATCAAGCCCTTATGAATAGCAGCACCAACTATGGCCTCGAAGAAGCCGGCATGGCGCAGCTTGACGACAGCGTCGGCGCTCTCATGAAGTGCGTCGAGGATGCTGGTGAGACCGACAACACCATCGTCATTTTCACCACGGACAACGGAGCGGAAGTCTTCACTTGGCCTGACGGCGGGATGACGCCGTTTAAGGGCACCAAGGGTACTGTGATGGAGGGCGGGTTCCGCGCACCGGCCATCATCCGATGGCCGGGCAAGGTCAAGGCTGGAACAGTCGAGAACGGCATCTTCTCAGCCCTGGATTGGTTCCCGACGTTGGTGGCGACAGCTGGAAACCCAGAGATAACTGACCAGTTGCTCAAGGGTGTCGAACTTGGCGAGAATACCTACAAGAACCATCTCGACGGCTACAATCAGTTGGACTTGCTGTTGGGCAAATCACCATCTGCACGGCATGAATTTTTCTACTTCGGCGGCCCTGCTTTGGGGGCAGTCCGCATCGATGACTTCAAGTACCAGTTCTTCCAGCAGCCGCAGGGTTGGCCGGGTGCGAAGGTCACAACGGACATGCCCACGATGGTCAATATTCGTCAGGACCCCTTCGAGCGGACGCCGTCGATTGGCAGTCAAAACCTCAATGACCTTGGTGGAGGCTACATGAACGACTTCTACGCTCGTGAGTTCTGGCGCTTTGTCAGTGTTCAGCAGGAAGTTGGCAAACTTGCGCTCACGGCAATCGACTACCCGCCGATGCAAGACCCGGCCTCGTTCAACCTGGAGGCCGTAAAGAGGCAGATCGATGCTGCGATCAAGAACAAGCCGGGCAACTAAGTGGAACCTCGACGACGACAACGGGTGGCCGAAGGGCCGCCCGTTGGCTTTCCGTTTGGTTCCAGGTGGTGGTCGCGCTGGAACTCGATCACCGCGTCCTCGGTCCTCTGCTCGAACTTTCCATCGATTACCACGTCGAACCCGACGTGCCTGAGCATATTCTGCAGCGCAATGACGACGTCACCGCGATTTCCGCAGGCGAGCAACGGCCGCTCGGGTGCGAATGCTTGCAGTGCAATCGTCTTGACGTCGATGTCAATCCCGCTTCTTGGCGTATACTCCCACCACGTTCCCACCAAGGACGCGGAGGCGCGGCGGAGATCTCGGCGTTCGCGCCGGTGCCGCCCCTTGCGCCGTCGGCACCCAGCGAGATGAGTTGATGAGTTCGTATTCGGTTTCCGGGCCCGGCACCCTGTACACGAAGTCGCGGCCCCAAGCGTCCTTGAACGGCCCATCCGACAATGCATTCAGGTTCGCTGGATACTTTTGGTGGGCCGTAAAGAAGGTATCGATCTTCGCGATAACCGACTGCATTGTCTCCCAGGTCTTCCGCCGCTGCGTATAGAGTCGCGGTCGGCTGTGCTTTTCCGGATTGGCCGGCGGAATGGCGCCGTAGTTCGTCCGGGCTAGGCACTGATCTCTCAAGCTCTTGTGAGATAAGGTGTTTCACTGCCCAGCGAGCCGCTGATCGTCAACTTCACAAACGCCTCTTCGAACCCCGGCCGGATAGGCACCACACACGAGACAGCTCAGAGGCTAGGTAGCTTTGTCAGTTCGCGCGAATAGGTGTTCAATCGTGAGCGCGACGAACAGCCCACCGCTTTCGGCGTTGACGGTTTCGCAATAGCACCCTTTGTCAGAACTTCTGCTTTGCCCGCTTCGGCATGAAGTAGGTTCGGATATTGACAAGTGCTTCAGCGACGTCAGCAGCATCCTGGCGGGTTGCTTTGTGTTTTGCGTCGCCGAGCTTGCGGATGGGCGCGATGATATCCCCAGTGACGGCATGACCTTGAAGGACGGGCTGCCAAAGCCTCGGCGCGTAGTGTGTTCCCAGCAGAAAGCAGAGGTCCCAATCGAATGGATCAAAGGCCTGGTCATCGATCCTGGTGAACCTTGGCCGGTGGTCTTT
>NZ_FOCV01000020.1 GCF_900110205.1 Rhizobium tibeticum
CGCCTGCGCGCCAATGTCGACATCGCCAAGTCCGATGCCAAGACGCAGTATCTGGCCTGGAAGCAGACGGTGCTGAGTGCCGTCGAAGAGGTCGAGAACGCCCTGTCGGCGGTGCGCCGCGACGCCCAGACGGTGGAAGCGCTGCGCGCCCAGGTGAAGACGACCCAGGAAACCCTGGAACTGTCGACCGCCAGCTACAAGGACGGCGCCTCCTCGCTGCTCGACGTGCTCGATGCGCAGCGCCAGGTCTCGCTGGCCCAGGCGAGCCTGGCCGCCGCCATCCAGCAGATGGCCAAGGACTATGTCTCCCTCAACGTCGCCATCGGCGGCGGCTACAATCCGGGCGCACCCAGAACCACCGCGCCGCCAAAGGCAAGCTGAGCAACAGCAGACAAAAAGCCCCGGCCAACCGGGGCTTTTTTATTGCCGCCATCCGCCTCCCAATGCAGGATAAAGGAGGGCGGCGGCGATTTTGGATTCGACAATACCGATGGCCTGATGTACGCATGATTAAACGATTAATCTACGCATGTCGGAAACCATGCCTCCAACGCGACCCGGACCAAACCTGAGCAGGATTGCAACGTCGCTTGGTGTCTCCGTCGCGACGGTCTCCAATGCGCTCTCCGGCAAGGGCCGTGTTTCCGAACAACTGGCAGAGAGGATCAAGGAACACGCGGCCGAACTCGGCTATGTTCCGAGCCAGGCTGGACGGGCGCTTCGCACCGGCCGCAGCGGCGTCATCGGCCTTGTTTTGCCTGACATCGCCAACCCGCTTTTCCCCAAGCTTGCGCAGGCCATCGAATTCGCCGCCAGCGCCGCCGGCTACGGCGTGCTTATCGCCGACTCCCGGGGAGACGTCGCGACCCAGACCGAGGCGATCAACCGGCTGATCGAGCGCGGCGTCGAGGGCCTAGTGATCGTGCCCCGCCGGGCGACCCGAATTTCTGCTGCAGCCTGTCCGGTCGCCGTCATCGATACGGGCTCCACGCCTGGCAACACGGTCGCCGCCGATCACATGCAAGGCGGCTGGGCAATCGCCAACCATTTGGCCGAGCTCGGACACCGGCGTGTCCTCATCATCGGCAACAATCCCGGTTCGAACGTCCAGAACGACCGTGCAGGCGGTGTCCGTTCCGGTCTGCGTCCCGGGATGAGTTCGGCAACTCTCTGGATCGAGACGCTGGAACGGCAAGGCGGCAGCGGATGCAGCCTCGGCCTCGCTGAAAAGGTGCGCGAGGGCTATACGGCATTTGCTGCCCTCTCGGACCTGCAGGCGCTGCGAGCTCTCACCGAGTTGCAGCGTGACGGCATCGACGTGCCCAGCATGGCAAGCGTTACCGGCTTCGACGACCTCATCTGGTCGCCAGTCGTTACCCCATCCCTGACGACGGTGGCGATGGACATGCACACCATTGCGGAAATCGCCATCTCGTCCTTGCTGCAAACCATACAGACGCGCGGCAGCCGCGAAGGCGTGCCCGTTACATCCGAAACCGACCGTGTTCCGATGCAACTGATTGTTCGCCAATCCTCCGGGCCGGCGGATCCGACAAGAATATCCTGACAGACGGAGAACAGCTGACATGAAGAATGCCCTCATCGCTTCCGCCGCGCTACTGGCGCTGTCGCCCCTCGCCGCGAAAGCGCAGGAAAAGACGCTGACGATTTCCGTCTATGCCTTTGCTCAGGACGATTTCAAGACGATCGTCTACGATCCCTTCGAGCAGAAGTGCAGCTGCAAGATCGTGGTCGAGACCGGCAACAGTGTCGAGCGTCTCGCCAAGATGGAAGCCAATAAGGCAAACCCCGCTATCGACATGGCGGTCGTCTCCATGGCCGATGCCCTGTCGGCCACGCGCAAGGATCTGATCGACAAGGTCGATACCTCGAAGCTCTCCAATTTCGGCAAACTCTATGATCTCGCCAAGGATCCAAACGGCGACGGCATGAGCGTCGGCTACACCTTCTATGCCACTTCGATCGCCTACCGCTCCGACAAGATGAAGGTCGAGTCCTGGGCAGACTTGCTGAAGCCGGAATATGTCGGCCACGTCGCCTTCCCGAACGTCACCACCAACCAGGGGCCACCGGCGCTCTACATGCTCGGTCAGGCGCTCGGCAACGACAGCCCGGACCTGAAGGCGGCGATCGTGGCGCTGGGCGAGAAGAAGGACGAGATCGTCACCTTCTATGAAAAATCCTCGCAACTCGTGCAGCTTATGCAGCAGGAGGAAATCTGGGCGGCGCCGATTGGCCGCTTCTCCTGGGCAGGCTTTACCAAGCTCGATGTTCCCGTTGCATGGGCAACCCCCAAGGAAGGCCAGACCGGCGGCATGAACGTCATGGTCGTTACCAAGGGCTCGAAGAACCGCGATCTGGCGCTTCAGTTCATGGATTTCTGGCTCTCCACTGAGATCCAGACGAAGCTCGCCGAAAAGCTGGTCGACAGCCCGGCCAACAAAGACGTCAAGCTCTCCGAGGAAGCCGCCAACAACCTGTCCTATGGCGAAGAGACCGCCAAGAGCCTGAAGCTCATCCCCTCTGCAGCTGCACTCGATAACCGTGCCGCGTGGCTGAAGGAATGGAACGAGAAGGTCGGTCAGTAACTCTCCAGGCCGGCTCTGGCCCTTGCCCGAGCCGGCTCTTCATCCGTCGAAAGTCACGTCATGTTTCAAAACCGCGCAGAAGCCCTGGCGCTTGCCCTGCCCGCAGCAGTTTTTGCCGCGCTGGTCTTCCTGCTGCCCGTCGTCGTTCTTCTCTGCGAGGGCTTCCGCATCGACGGCAGCTGGACGCTCGGCGCCTATACCGGCTTCTTTTCGGAGTCCCTGAACCGCACCGTCTTCCTGCGCACGTTTCGGCTCGGGCTTGAGGTGACTGCGCTCTCAGCCGTGATCGGCTATGCGGCGGCCTTTGCCATCGTCAACCTGCCGCCCAAGGGCAAGGGCAGGATGATCGGCCTCATCACCTTGCCGCTGATGATCTCGCCGGTCGCCCGTACCTATGCCTGGATCGTCATTCTCGGCCGCACCGGCATCGTCAACGGGACCATCACCGGCCTGGGTCTGAGCGACACGCCTCTGCGCCTGCTGTTCACAGAAACGGCCGTTTTCATCGGCCTGCTGCAGCTTTTCCTGCCGCTGATGATCCTGTCGCTGATCAGCGCGCTTGAAAACATGCCGAAGGATGCCATCCCCGCCGCCCGCGTGCTAGGCGCCAACTGGTTTCAGGTCTTCTGGAAGGTGATCCTGCCGCTTACCCGGGAGGGCCTCGTCGTCGGCGGTACGCTCGTCTTCACCGGGTCGCTGACAGCCTACATCACCCCCGCCGTCCTCGGCGGCTCGAAGGTGCTCATGCTGGAAACGCTGCTTTATCAGCAGGTATCCGTTGCCAACAATTTCGTCGCAGCCAGTGTCATCGCCTTCATGCTGATCGTCATGAGCTTTGCCGCCAACATCCTACTCAAGCGCCTTGCCACGGCGAGGAACAAGCGATGACCGCCCGCGTTCTTTCTCCGGTCGTTCTCGGTGTGCTGCTGATCTTCCTGATCGGCCCGTTTCTGATCATCATTGCCGCATCGCTCTCGGCCGGCGACACCCTGGCCTTCCCGCCACAGGGCCTTTCCCTGAAATGGGTCACCAAGGTCTTGACCATCGACAGCTTCCGCGAAAGCTTCGCCATGTCGATGTTGCTTGCCGTCTTTGGCACGCTCTCGGCGCTCATCCTCGGCATCCCGGCCGCCTACGCGCTCTCGCGCTACAAGCTGCCCTTCGGCGAGGCGGTGCGTACCATCGTCTCGCTGCCGATCATCGTTCCAGGCATCATCGTTGGTCTGGCGCTGCTGCGCTATCTCGTCGTGCCCTTCGGCTTCAATATCACGCTCGCATTGTTCGTGGCGCATACAGCGCTTGTTCTGCCCTATGCCGTGCGTGTTGTTTCCGCCAGCCTAAACAACCTGCGCTCGGATATGGAAGAGGCGGCCGTCCTGCTCGGCTCCTCGCGCGTCGGCGCCTTCTTCCGCGTCGTGATGCCCAATATTCGCGGCGGTATCCTGGCCGCCTTCATTCTCGGCTTCGTGACGAGCTTCAACCAGGTTCCCGTTTCGCTCTTCCTGTCCGGGCCTGGCGTGCGCACCCTGCCGATCGACATGCTGGGCTACATGGAAACCACCTACGATCCGTCGATTGCTGCGCTCTCCTCGCTGCTCGCCTTCCTCTCCATCGGCATCGTCTTCCTTGCCGAGCGCTTCCTGGGATTTTCTCGCTATGTCTGACCGTTATCTTCAACTCGACAAGCTGACGCTTGCCTACGGCGATACGGTCGCGGTGAAGGGTCTCGATCTCGCGATCGCCAAGGGCGAACTCGTCGCCCTCCTCGGCCCGTCGGGCTGCGGTAAGACGACCACGATGCGATCAATCGCCGGCTTGCTCGGACCGGTCTCCGGCCGCATAACACTCGACGGCGACGACATCACACGCGTTTCGGCCAACAAGCGCAATGTCGGCCTCGTTTTCCAGTCCTACGCCCTCTTTCCGCACCTGACGGTCTACGAGAACGTCGCCTTCGGCCTGCGCCTGAAAGGCATCGGCGGCAAGGATCTCGACGCCAAGGTCAGCGCCGGCATAAGGTCCGTCGACCTTGCCAAGTTCGTCGATCGCAAGCCTGCGGAGCTGTCGGGCGGCCAACAGCAGCGCGTGGCGCTCGCCCGCTCCATGGTGATGGAGCCGAAGGTCCTGCTGCTCGACGAGCCGCTTTCCAACCTCGATGCGCGCCTGCGCCTGGAAATGCGCGCCGAACTGCAGCGCGTCCAGAAGGAGACAGGCGTCACCATGATCTTCGTCACCCACGATCAGATCGAGGCGCTGGCGCTTGCCGACCGGATCGTGGTGATGGTGAACGGCGGCATCGAGCAGATCGGCACGCCTGAGGAAATCTACAACAAGCCCGTCTCGGCCTTCGTCGCCGATTTCGTCGGCTTCGAAAACGTCTTTGCGTTGGAGAATGGGAAGCTTGCGACATCCAACAGCGTCGTTGCGCTTTCAGGTCCAGCGCCACAGGCCGCAAAGGGCCTAGCCTGGCGTCCGCGCATGGTGACCCTTGGTTCAGGTCCTTTCCAAGGCACCGTGCGCGGCACCTCGTTTGCTGGAGACACCCGCGAATATCTCCTCGATACACCGCTTGGCGCGATCAAAGCCGAGGTCGATGCCGAGCTGCCGGCCCATACGATCGGCGCCACGCTCGCATTCGACCTGCCGCTTGCCGCAGCAGCGCCCCTCTCACGTTACAGGTAACATCATGGGCGTCTGGATCGACACCGACATGAGCTTTGACGATATCGCCGCGATCCTCGTGGTGACCTACATGAAGCTCGACGTATCAGGCATCTCGCTCGTCTTCGGCAACACGCCGCTGCCCCAGGTGCGCGTCAACGCCGCCGGTGCTGCCAAGGCCTTCGGCTGGGCCTTCCCTATTCACACCGGCCGGGCCATGCCCGTTCTCGGTGCCCTCGAGACGGCACAGGCGATCCTCGGCAAGACCGGCATCCCGACCAAGGGCAAAGGCCTGCCTGCCGCCCCGCCCTTGGACACGAGCGATGCGTTTACCGCGCTTTGCCGCTGGCTGGAGGCGGACGGCCCGCATCGCATCCTCGCGCTCGGACCACTAACCAACATCGCCACCGTGGCCTTGGCACGCCCCGCCCTTGCCGCCCGGATCACGGAACTGACCTGGATGGGCGGTGCCGTCACGTCCGGCAATCACACCGCATCGGCCGAGTTCAACGCCTTGGCCGACCCTGAAGCGCTCGCCATCGTTCTCGCCCACGGCCTGCCGCTGCGCATGGTCGATCTGGATCTCTGCCGCAAGGTCGTCGCAACGCCCGACGACATCGCGCCGGTGCGAGGCGCAGGCGGCAGCAATGCGACGCTGCTCGCTGACATGCTCGACGGTTACATCGGCATCGGCACGAGCCGTGGCAGACATGGAATGGCGATCTATGACCCCTGCGCCGCTGTCGCCTTTGCCACGCCCGAGATCGCCAGCTTCCGTCCTGCGCGGATCGACGCTGAACTGCAGGGCCAGCATACCCGCGGCCGCACCGTTGTTGAGACGCGGGCGACGCACGCCACATTCAATGCGGAATACGCAATTGACATCGATGTCGAGAAAGCGCGCGCCCTCATTCTCGGCGCATTGATCGATGAGGCCAGCCGATGAGCGCCCCGGAACCGAGTGACCTCAACGATCCTACGCTTCGCGCGCGCGCCGTTGCCGCCGCACGCGGCGATGCACCTTTCGACATCCTGCTATCAGGTGGACGCCTGCTGGATGCCGTCACCGGCCTTACCCGCGAAGCCGACATCGGCATCGTGGGGCCGCTGATTTCAAGCGTCCATGCGCCTGCCAGCCGTACAGACGCAACAGAAACGATCGACGCCACAGACAGGATCATTTCGCCCGGCCTGATCGATACCCACATGCATATCGAAAGCTCCATGGTGACACCGGCCGAGTATGCTGCAGCCGTCGTTCCGCGTGGTGTCACAACGATCGTCTGGGATCCGCACGAGTTTGGCAATGTGCATGGCCTTGACGGCGTGCGCTGGGCGATCGAAGCCTCCCGCGGCCTGCCGCTCCGCACGATCGTGCTTGCTCCTTCATGCGTTCCCTCCGCCCCGGGGCTTGAAGTCGCCGGCGCCGATTTCGACGCCGCGGTCATTGCCGAAATGCTCCGCTGGCCTGACGTCGGCGGCGTTGCCGAGGTCATGAACATGCGCGGTGTCATCGGCGGCGATACCCGCATGACCGCAATCGTCAATGCCGGTCTCGCCTCCGGAAAACTGGTCTGCGGACACGCGCGTGGGCTCGAAGGCGCCGATCTGAACGCCTTCATGGCCGCTGGCGTCACCTCCGATCATGAACTGACCTCCAGCGCCGATCTGCTGCAGAAACTGGCGGCCGGCCTGACCATTGAGCTGCGCGGTTCGCACGACCACTTGCTGCAGGAATTCGTGAGTGCCCTCAACGCCATCGGCCATCTGCCGTCAACGATCACGCTCTGCACCGACGACGTCTTCCCGGACGAACTGAAGGACGCAGGCGGCCTCGACGACGTGATTCGCCGGCTCGTCCGGTATGGAATGAAGCCGGAGTGGGCGCTGAGGGCAGCAACCCTTAACGCAGCGCAGCGATTGAAGCGTTCGGATCTTGGCCTCATCGCTGCTGGCCGGCGGGCCGACATCGTCCTGTTCGAAGATCTGGTTGACTTCGCCACGAAGATTGTCATCGCCAATGGCGAGATCGTATCGACGGCCGGCGAGATGAACGTCCGCATGCCGTCCTTCGAGATTGCAGCCCTGCAAAACTCGGTCAAGCTGTCAGCGTTGACGGAGAACGACTTCAGGGTACCAGCCGAAGGAAGGCGGGTTCGCGTCGCCACGATCGATCGCCCGCGGTTTACGCAATGGGGCGAAGCCGAAACCGTCGTCAAAGACGGTTTCGTCGTGCCTCCCGCCGGCAGCACCATGATTGCGGTCGCGCATCGGCACGGAAAAGCCGATGGGCGTCCGCGCGTCGGCTTCCTCACGGGTTGGGGAACATGGCGTGGTGCCTTCTGCACGACGGTTTCCCACGACAGCCACAACCTCACGGTTTTCGGCGGCAATGCACGTGACATGGCGGTCGCTGCCAATGCTGTGATTGCGGCAGGCGGCGGGATGGCCGTGGCCAGGGATGGTCAGGTTGAAACCCTTCTGCCTCTGCCAGTATCCGGCCTTGCCACCGACGCGCCATTGGAGGAGACGGCCGCCTCCTTCAGGGCGGTCCGAAAGGCGATGGAAAAGATCGTCGACTGGAAACCGCCTTACCTCGTTTTCAAGGCCTGCTTCGGCGCAACGCTTGCCTGCAACATTGGCCCGCATCAGACGGATCGCGGGACCGCCGACGTCCTGACCGGCAAGGTTCTCGAGAGCCCTGTGATCGAGGTTCTCTAGCGCAAGGAATAGCCGCATCCGGGCGTTTTGCCCCGTGTGCGCTCGGCCATGGCGACAAGTGCCTCATCGGCCAACGACCTCAAGCTCGACCTTCAGCTCGCGCTCGACCAGCGTAGTCCAAAAGGCCACGCCGTAGCCGATTGCACTGTCATTGAAGTCATACGCCGTATTGTGATGCAGGGCGCCATCGACAGCCGGCCCGTTGCCGAGCCAGACGTAGCATCCCGGCGCATTCTGGCCGAAAAAAGCGAAATCGTCGCCGGCGGTCGAGGGCGGAAAATCCGTACGTACGTTTTCCCCGAACACCGCGACGGCTGCACCGAGCGCACGCTCGGTGGCGTTCCTGTCGTTGACGACAGGCGGGATGCGCCGTTCGAACTGATAGTCGACCGCAATGGCGAACATCGCTGCCGTACCGGTCGCAAGCCGGCCGATTTCTTCCTCGAGCTGATCGCGAACTTCAGGCGAATAGGCCCGAGCCGTACCGCCAATTTCAACAGTGTCGGGTATCACGTTGAGCGCCTTCGGGTCGCCGGCCCGCAACGAACATGCACTGATCACGGCCGGCTGCAGCGGATCGACGACACGCCCGACGATCGTCTGCAAAGACGCAAGGAACGTCCCGGCCGCCGTGATCGGATCCTTGCCGAGGTGTGGCTTGGCGCCGTGCGTACCTGTGCCGCGAAACGTTACGCGCCAGCTGTCGGACGATGCCAGTCGCGGCCCCTCGACGACGGCGATTTCGTCGACGGCAAGGCCCGGCATGTTGTGCAAGCCGTAGACGGCATCGCACGGGAACAGCTCGAACAGGCCGTCCTCGACCATCTTGCGTGCGCCGCCCCTGCCCTCCTCGGCCGGCTGGAAGATGAAATGCACGGTCCCGCAAAAGTCGCGTGTTGCCGCCAGATGTCGCGCCGCGCCGAGCAGCATCGCCGTATGTCCATCATGCCCGCAAGCATGCATTTTCCCGGCAAATTTGGATTTGTAGGGGCGATCGGCCACCTCAGGCATCGCAAGCGCGTCCATATCCGCCCGCAATCCGATCGTCCGCGCACCGTTGCCGACCTGCAGCGTGCCGACCACGCCCGTGCCACCAAGCCCCCGATGGACCTTGATGCCGGCCTCTTGCAGAAGCTTCGCCACGATGGCGCTCGTGCGCTCCTCCTCGAAGCCGAGCTCGGGATGTGCGTGCAGATCGCGACGCAACTCGGTGAGGAAGGGCAGATCGGTCTCGATCCCGGCGTGAATGAGCATGGGCCTGGAAGTCCTGTAAATGCAAGCGGGCGCCAGAACGGCGCCCGTCGCAATCCATTCCTTATTCCGCAATCAGCCCGAAAATTCAACCTTCTCGAACGGCTTATACCACGCTCTCGCGCCGTCGAGCGTGCGGACGCGGCATTTCGGCAAGGGTTGGCCGGCGCGGGAGATATCACGTCCCGCAGATGCTGAGCGCACGCACCCGATCCTATCGGCGCACGCTTGACACTGTCCAAAACCGGATGGCCTAATCGCCGCAACGCGAAAGGGCCAACGATGAGCGATGATCACACTTCGAGCGACAGCAAGCTCACCACATCGAAGCGCCGCTGGGCCGCGGAGGGAAAATTTCTCACCGGCCGCATCAGTCGTCCGGACACCGAACGCCTGCCGCCCGGACAACACCTCGTCAAGAATTGGCCTGTCCTGGATCTCGGCCAGCAGCCGCTCATCTCCACCGAGACCTGGCGCCTGGAAGTCCGCGGACTTGTCGAAACTCCGCTTGATCTCACCTGGGCCGCCTTCCAGGCGCTTGAGCAGAGCACCAAGGTCACAGACATTCATTGCGTCACCACATGGTCGCGCTACGACAACAGATGGAAGGGTGTGTCGACCCGCGACCTGCTCGATCATGCGATGCCGAAACCGGAGGCCCGGTATGTAATGCTGACGAGCTACGACGGCTACACCACGAACCTGCCGCTCTTCGACTTCGCCGCCGAGGATGCGATCCTCGCAACCTCCTGGGAAGGCCTGCCGCTGACGCGCGACCACGGCGGGCCGATGCGGCTCGTCGTCCCTCATCTCTATTTCTGGAAAAGCGCGAAATGGCTGCGGCGTATCGATCTGCTGCCGGCCGACGCAGCGGGCTTCTGGGAAAAGAACGGCTATCACATGCATGGCGATCCCTGGCGTGAACAGCGCTATTCCTGATACCAGTCGCGATGACTGCCGGTGCCAGATGACAGAGCCGTCACCGCATTCTGCGCGCTATGGTTTGCCAGATACCCTGCCGCTGCCTCTCGACGGCCGCGACCAGAAACCCGTTTAACGGGTAGTTCGCATGAGTGCAAACTCGCCTCAGAATAGATACAGAAAGCAATATATTTTTCGAATTAATGCCTTACGACGATTTGAACGCAGTCCACTATTGACCTCTACCCATTTTGGGTTGTTGTTGTATGCCGATTCCAGATATCGCGTATGGGTTGATGAACAAGGACACTTCATTTCACACAGTCACGCAGAAGCTGCTGGATGCGTGGTTGCATACCACCCCCCAGCTGCCTGCCGCGCCGGAAGATATCTATCGCGACGTCCTCGACCTTCTGACGATCAGGATGAGGATGACGCTCGTCGTTCTCGACGGCGAGGATCCGCTGCAATGGTATCTGAAGGTCGTGCGCCCCTCTGGCTTCAGTTCACGTCTCCTGAACATCAACAAGCTCTTTGCCGATCAACGCATCGGCGAGTTCAAGGATCGTGCCTACATGGAAACGGCCGTTATCCCGCGCTATCGCGAGGTGATCGCCACGCGGAAGCCTTCGATGGAACTGGTCAAGACGAGGGTGCTTGGCGTCAACCTCGGATATGAGCGGTTGATCCTTCCGCAAAAGACAGCGGCGCGGCGCCCATCCTGGCTGCTGACGGTCTCGAATGGCCGCTTCATGTTCAACCCGCCGCAGCAGCAAGCCCGCATGGATGCGACTGACGAAGCGGTGATCCAGCTTTTGACGGAAGGCGCGACGGCCAAGGAGATCGCAGCCGATCTCGGACTCTCGCATCGGACGGTCGAGCACCGCTTGGAGCGCATGAAGGAGCGTTACGGCGCGAAGAATACTGTGCACCTCGCAGCCATGCTGGTTGCCACGCACTTCGACCGCGATGTGGAGAAGAGCTAGGGCGTGATCCGCCGAAGCAGGCGCCGCCCGCAATAGACCACAGCCAGCAGCGCCGCCGCGAGCGCCGTCAACGTCACCATGCTGGCAGGATGCAGCGGAACGTCCTTCCACGCCGGGCGAATGACATCGGCAGTATTGAACGCCTCACCGCTAAACTGGCAAGTGATCAGCGCCAGGCCACGCAGCACCATGCCGGCATCGATCGCCGAGACGATGGCGTCGGCCTCGACGGCCTCACCGCCCATGCCGCGCATCGATAGCAGCACGGCCTTCGCTGCGGCGAGATATGCATGCGAGCACTCATTGAATGGACTGGCCTCGTCCGTCACGCCACCGGGCATTTTTCCCCAGAGGCAGTAGGCGTGCTGGATTTGCGCATAGTTGAGTACGCGGCGGAACGGCTCGTTCGTGTCCGTGGCGCGCACCGCGAGACCGATGATCCGATCGCGATACTCTGCGATCATGATCATTTCGCCGTGTGAGATTTCAGCGATTGCGATGCCGGTGTGGGGACCACTGCTGCTCGGCTGGTGCGCGCTTGCCGCAACAGACCACAGCTGCAGCACTGCTATCATTGCCACGAAGAAAATGGAACGCCGGTTGGTCATCGCCTGGTTCAGGCTCCGGAACGCTCCGGAGCCTTCTCCGATCAATGAAAAGCCGGCGCGCGTCCGCGCGAGCTGGCAGCGACACCAAGCTTGCGTTCGGCGAGTGCGCCGAAGGCCAGGCCAAGGACGCCCCAGAGGATCACATGCATGCCGATCGAAGTCGTACGGAAACGCCAGAGGACTATCGCCGAATAATTCTCCGGCACCTCGTTGATCGGTGGCAGCAGATACTGCACGAGACCGAGGAAGACGATATAGGCGAGACCTGCTGCAATCGCCGCATTCCAAACCCCAAACCGAGGCGACAGGCGGCGTGCAAGCGCAATTGCCGCAACGAGCGCGGCGATCGAAACGACGATCATCAGGAAGAACAGCTCGGTCCTGACGCCGATCGTGTCAGGGTTGCCGACCGCCGGTGGGTTGGCGGGATATTTGATGTTGGGCACGATGACAACGGCAACAAAGGCCGCAATCGCAATGACCGCAGACGTTGCGCGCGCTCCAAGCGTGCTGAACCGGCCTTGGACGAAAGCAAAGACGAGCCCAAACAGGCCACCGACGGCGATACTGTAAGCCATCACGCCGGTGAACAGACCAAAGCCCGCCTGCGTGGCACGGCTGACGATTTCGGGTTCACCAGCTTCGCCTGCCGCCTGGGCAGCGGCTTCCTCGAATGCAATCGCCTGGTCGACAAGCGGCTCACCAAAGGTGTGGGCAAAGGCGAAAACGAGGACGCCAGCGATCAGGCCCGCGAGCATCCCGCGAAGCAAAAGATTTCCAACCATGTCCGGAACTCCCTTAGTGGCAGGGGAAGCCGAGCAGATGCCGGCCGTCATGCACGAACTCGTGCACGTACATACCGTTGAAAAGTGCCATCGCGCCCTCTTCTGTGCCGACGAAGTAGATGGCAATGAGCATCAGCAGACCGCCGAAGATCGCCCAGGGCAAAAGCTCGCCAACCGGAATCGGGGTCGGTGCGGCGACGGGCGCAAAAGTAGAGTCAGACATGTATTCCTCCTGGAATGACGCGTTCAGTCGAGAATTGTTGCGTGGTAGGGTCTGACTTCCAGTCTGAGGTATCCTCATCCTGATCACAGTGGCGCGACCGCACCGGAATTTCACCGGTTTCCAAACCCACAACAACACCGTTATATCTGCGGCTTCGGACCTGTCAACGAAACTTCATGCAGTGACAGGCCACCCTCCTTTGTTATCCGGAGACGAACAACGTGATGACGCGCCTCACCTGGATCTGCCATGGCTCGACCGCCGCCAACCGCGAGGCACGCTTCCCCTTAGACGAGCCCTTGAATGAGAAGGCAGTCATCGCCACGCAGGCAATTGCACCCCGCTTTCGGCACGCCGATAACGTCTTCGCTAGCCCGACTTTGCGCACGCGGCAGACGGCCGATGCGCTCGGCCTGCAGCCCGCATTCTCGGACGCGCTCGCCGACTGCGATTTTGGCCGCTGGGCGGGACGTTCGATCGCCGAAATCCAGCAAGTGGAGCCGGAAAACCTTGCGGCCTGGATGGCGCGGCCGGAGGAGGCTCCGCATGGTGGTGAGGCAATCGATGCCGTGTGCACGCGTGTAAACGCCTGGCTGAGCCAGCGCTTGCAGGCCGGCGGCCACATCGTCGCCATTACCCATGCCGCGGTTATTAGGGCGGCCATCATCAGCACGCTGAACGCACCCGTCGCGTCATTCTGGATCGCCGACATCGAACCACTCGCAATCGTCCACATGACGAGCAATGGAAGCCGCTGGTCACTGCGCGTCGAAGGCACAACGGCCTAATTTTCAAGGCGATAATTTAGGCCAGCCTTACGCAAGCGCGCCATGCCATAGCTTTCCGACCCGACGCCGTCGGGCCGTCAATCCTTGCCCCAAGGAGGATCAAGCATGCCCTATGATTGGAGCGGCGCGCAGATGCGTCGCACGCGCCTGCTACGCACGACCGCCGTTGTGATGTTTCTCCTGCTTGTCATCGGCGCATCCCTGCTGATCAGGCCCTGAGAACGACAGGCGGGCGCCTGCACCGTTCGCCTTTCGAGCCAGTCTCCCTTCCGCCGTAGTGCAGATACCAAGAATTCACCCTTTGGTTTCAACATACCCTTCAGACTTCAATGATACACCGGCGCCCGGGTGGAGATGGAGTGAAGCATGCCGGAATTCTTCCAGAGCAGGGCCGGGAGGCAATGCCTGTTGGTCATGGCGTGGGGGTTAACGCTGTGGCTCGTCGGCGCGATCCTCGAATTGGACAACTGGCTGGTCGCTTTCGTTGGCGCCTACGAGAACTATGGTGCAGACAAGCTCGTCCTTGCGCTTGGCATCGGCGGCGCCATGAGCTTCGTCTATTCGATCTTGCGCATCGTCGACCTGCGCAAAGAGATGGAATTGCGAGCCAGCGCCCAGGCTAAGGCCGACTGGACGGCAACCCACGATCACCTTACCAAGCTTCCCAACCGTTACGCATTCGAGCGCAAAGTTCTTCCGCGAAGGACGAAGACCGACGTCGAAGACGACGAGTGGGAGCAGAATGTTACGATCTTCTCGGTCGACCTCGACGGCTTCAAGAAGGTCAATGATCTCGTCGGCCATAATGGCGGCGACGCCCTGCTGATCGAAGTGGCAAAGCGGATATGTGCGATCGGAAATGCTGATTGCGTCTATCGTTTTGGCGGCGACGAGTTTGTCGTCGTTGCGCTCGGCCTCTCCCCCCGGCACGAGGAACGCTTCGCGCGGTTGCTCATCCAGGCCGTAACACGCCCCATCCATATCAATGGGTTTGCCGTCGAAGTCGGCGCCAGCGTCGGTTACGATCGCTGGGAACAGGGTCGGGAACCGCTCGAGGACGCAGCCCATCGTGCCGACCTGGCCATGTACGAGGCCAAGTCACGCGGACCCAACCACCATATGGCGTTTGAAGCCTCGATGCAGGACAAGGTGGCAAAGCGCGCAACGCTGGAATCCAAGCTGCGCGTCGCAATCCAGACGAAGGCGATCCGACCGTTTTATCAGCCGTTGATCGATCTCAAGAGCGGCAAGGTCTGCGGCTTCGAGGCGCTCGCCCGCTGGACGGATGAAGAGGGCGTAGCCATTCCGCCGCCGGTCTTCATCGGGATTGCCGAAGAAACCGGAATGATTACTGAGCTCTTCGAAGATCTACTGGCGCAGGCCTGCAGGGATGCCCTGGCCTGGGACGACCACGTCACCCTGTCGTTCAACATTTCTCCGGTGCAAATGGAGGACAAGCTGCTGGCACCGCGCATCTTCAAGGTGCTTTCGGCAAATGGCCTGCCACCGCGCCGCCTGGAGATCGAGATCACCGAGAATGCGCTGATTCAGGATCCGGCGGTTGCCGCCATCATTCTGGACGAGCTCCACGATGCTGGCGTCCAGATCGCCCTCGACGATTTCGGCACGGGTTACTCAAGCCTTGCCCAACTCGCCCGATATCGCTTCGACAAGATCAAGATCGACAAGAGCTTCATCGCGACCTACCGCGATGATGAGCGCCAGGAAAAGATCATCCGCGCAATGCTTGGCCTCGGCCGCAGTCTCAACATCCAGACCACTGCCGAGGGCATCGAGGAGCATCGCCAACTCGGGCACCTGCTTCAGCTCGGCTGCGATGTCGGACAGGGCTATCTCTTCGGCAAGGCCATGCCTGCCGAAGCGACGCGCTCTTTCGTTCTCGATGGTGACGAGGCATTTGCCAGCGGATAAGCGCCGCGAAATACGCGCCGCTCACCACCTCGCACATCAGAAATTCGTGATGGAACCCTTTCAAGCAGGGCAACGTTAGCTCGTTGGTCCTGCGGGCGGACACTTCCACTGAAAGTGTATCTCCATGCCGCATGGGCCGCGATCATTGACCGCGCCCGGCTCGGTTGGTGTGCAAACGAAGTGGACCCTTGTCATAGGAGAGGGATTTATCATGTATCTTCGCATAATTGCTGCCTCGGCGGCCTTTATTGGCCTTGCGGGGGCTGCATCCGCCGCTGACCTTGTGAGCGAGCCGCCGGCAGCCCCGGTTGCACAAGCCGCACCGGTTTTCACCTGGAATGGCTTCTATGTCGGCCTGCAAGGTGGTGGCGCCTGGGGCAACGGTGACTTCTCCGGCATCGGCGACGCCAGCCTCAACGGCGGCCTCATCAACGGCTTCACCGGATACAACTGGCAACTCGACAACAATATAGTGCTCGGCGTCGAAGGTGACGTTTCCTACAATTGGAACGAGGAAACTGTTGGGGTCAACGAATACAAGTTCGATACGACAGGCTCCGTCCGCGCCCGCGTCGGTTACGCTCTCGATCACGCGCTGTTCTATGGAGCCGCCGGCTGGACGGGCGCAAGAGGCCATGTCAACACACCCGTCGGCAATGACGACGCCACGTTCTCGGGCTGGACCGTTGGAGCCGGCTTGGATTACGCTTTCACCGACAACGTCTTCGGGCGGGTCGAGTATCGCTACAACGATTACGGTAGCAAGGATCTGCTCGGTGTAGACACCGACTTCAATCAGAACGTTGTCACCGTCGGCGTCGGCTTCAAGTTCTGAGATTCCTGAACCTGCCGACGAACGGGCAGGCAATGACAAAGCCCGGACATACCCGGGCTTCGTTTTGATCTGACGGTGACCGCCGCGAAAGGCGGTCCGTTCGCTTTCTAGTGGTTTCCGCCGTGGCCACCGCCATGGTTACCACCGCCTTCGTTACCGCCACCCTGGTTGCTGCCGCCTTGGCCGCCGCCACCTTCGTTGCCGCCGCCCTGGTTGCCGCCACTCTGGTTGCCGCCGCCCTGGCTGCCACTCCCTTCGTTGCCGCCACCCTGGTTGCCACCACCTTCGTTGCCGCCGCCCTGGTTGCCGCCACCTTGGTTGCCGCCACCCTGATTGCCACCACCTTCGTTGCCGCCGCCCTGGTTGCTGCCACCTTGGTTGCCGCCACTCTGATTGCCACCACCTTCGTTGCTGCCGCCTTGGCCGCCGCCACCTTCGTTGCCGCCACCCTGGTTGCCGCCACCTTCGTTGCCGCCGCCCTGGTTGCCACCACCTTCGTTGCCGCCGCCCTGGTTGCCGCCACCCTGATTGCCGCCGCCTTGGTTGCCGCCACCTTCGTTGCCGCCGCCCTGGTTGCCACCCCCTTCGTTGCCGCCGCCCTGGTTGCCGCCACCCTGATTGCCGCCGCCTTGGTTGCCGCCACCTTCGTTGCCGCCGCCCTGGTTGCCGCCACCTTGGTTGCCGCCGCTCTGGCTGCTGCCGTTTTGGTTACCGCCACCCTGATTGCCGCCGCCCTGGTCGCCGCCACCTTGGTTGTCTCCACCCTGGTTGCCGCCGCCTCGGCTCTCGCCACCTTGGCTGCCCCCGCCGTGGTTATGACCACCACGCGGACCGTCACCCTTGGAGGCGTGCTGGCTTTTTGGGCCATCGCCCCGGGGCCCGTCGCCCTTGGAGCCGTGATGATCCCTGGGACCGTCACCGCGAGGGTTATCACCCTTCGAACCGTGGTGATCTCTCGGGCCATCGCCGCGAGGGCCGTCACCCTTGGGACCGTGGTGATCCTTCGGACCATCGCCGCGGGGGCCGTGATCTCTCGGATCGTGGTGGTCTTTCGGGCCATCGCCGCGAGGGCCGTCGCCCTTGGGACCGTGGTGATCCTTCGGACCCTCGCCGCGAGGGCCGTGATCTCTCGGACCGTGGTGGTCTTTCGGTCCATCGCCACGAGGGCCATGATCTTTGGGGCCGTGGTGGTCTTTCGGGCCATGGTGATGATGGCCACCACCACCGCCGCCACCGCCGCTGCTGCCATCGCCGCCGTCACCATTCCCATTGCCACCGCCGCCATTGCCACCGCCGGTGCTACCAGAACCTTCGCCCGTATTGCTGCTGCCGCCGTGTCCATTGCTATCACCGCGGCCAGCGCTACCGCCGCTGCTAGCGTCGGAGCCGCCGGCATTCCCTCCTCCGGAAGAATTGCCTGCGGTCTGCCTGCCTCCCAGCAATCGACCGCCGTGATGATCAGGATCGGCAAAAGGATTCAGATTGATAGATGCTACCGGCCCGCACAATCTCTCCTCAATCGTCCCTGGCCGCACCACCTGACAATTGAGCCGCTGGCTCTGTGCACTTGCGAGGCTGGTTCCGGCAAGAAGAAAAGCGACGCCGGCAGGAATTACCAGTAAATTTGTACGCATAGTTACTCACTCCCACAGTTAACAGAGCGTTAACGAGGAGGTTTATACAGTATTAATAAAGTAAAAAGAAGAATAACTATCGCAAACAGACCCTAGAACGTTAGTACATGGTTAACCTTTAAAATATAAAATTCTAATTAAAGGTAGCAGCTTAAAGTGTATAATTGGCAGGTCAGCACTCAGCCGAAGGGATGTTTTCGATGCGAGCCTTTGTAGCTTTCGCGGCGTTCACTCTTGTTTTCGCAGCGTTTGCGGGTGAGAGCTACGCAGGGTCCGCCCTTCGCCCATCACGCTCGATCGGAGCCCCGATAGGCTTCCCCTCCGCATGCACGCGCTACGCTTGGCTCTGCCATGGCACTGGCGGTCGCGAGATGAGCGACGGAGAGGCGATGCCCCTGCTCCAGAAGGTGAATAGGCAGGTCAACGCCGGCGTTGCAGCAGCAACGGACGCACAGACATCAGGAAAATCGGAATACTGGTCGCTGCCCGTTAACAACAAAGGCGACTGCGAAGACTATGCGCTGCTGAAGCTGAAAACGCTGCTCGGCGCAGGCTTTGCATCAAACAAACTGGCGCTTTCGGTCGTCATCGATCGAGGCGGCAACAACCATGTCGTCCTGCTGGCGCGATTGAAGTCAGGCGACTATGTGCTCGACAATCTCGCCGGTAAAGTAAAACCTTGGGAAAGCACAGGATATACTTTCTTGGCAAGCCAGAACTTCAGCAACAAGAGTGACTGGCAAGTAACGCTTGCGGGCCCGAGAGCTGCCCAATTCTCCGGAACGTGAGGAAGCGGGATACCGCATTCGCCAATTGCCCGATCCAGCAGTGCTCCTTCATGAGACCGAGCAAAGGTTAGTGGACCGACGGGTCCTCTTCTTCCAAAAATGTTCTGATCCCTTCACGCGCGACCGTCGCCAGAAACTCGTCAAACGCCTCGCGATCGGTCGCAAAGGGCGCCTCCCATTCGATGAGGTCCTCGTGCTGGGTCACCACTTCCATCTTCCAGTCGCCATTCGTGCCCGCAGGACGGAAGATGTCGACGAGCACCGTTACGCCGTCATCGGTGAACTCACCAGCAAGGTCGGAATGCTCCAGTTTCGGCTCCTTCGCCATTCTCAAATCCGATCCGTGATTTCGTCGAGCAGTCTAAGCCGCAATGATGACACCCCTGCGGATCCACCATCGTGCATAGCGTTCGCAAAGGAGAAAGGCCCGAGGCCAAAGTTTATTGAAAATTCCACAGAAGAAAATGCGATTTGGCTGGTAGTGGAAGCCGCCTTTCAACGCATCTCTGGGATCATCGTTTCCGTGTCGATGCTGCGTGAACTGAAATGCATCGCATCCAGGATCGGAAAGCGAAAAGATAATAACATCAATATGTTTAGAGACGGGTTGGATGCCTAATGATGCAGCGCAATCATTCTGAAAAGCCGATTTGGCAACCTTGCGCCAAGAGCTGTTGTCGCGCGTCGCGTTTGACGGCGGGCTTTCTGCGAAGGAACGGAAGACGTCTTCCGCCATCCACTCGGCCGAGATTGTCCGCCCGCTCCACCTGCGGCCTCGGCTTCGAGGCCTGGCCAAAAATGCTTCCCCCTAAGTGCCCTCCACCGCTCGTATTTGCAACTTGTCGCTCTGATTAACGCTGGATCTCAGCCGCATCGGTTTTGCTCAGTCTCGATTCCTCTTCGTTGCAAGAGTGATCGCTGCCCGACTGGCCCGGCAGATGGAACCGATTTTGAGAGAAAAGGCCTGCTTGACGCCAACGGGCGCGAAACGAAGCTCGACTAGCAAACTCGATCAGGCTGGCTGAGCCGCCATTGTGTTTAAACCAAGCTCTAGACCGGTGGATCAGCCAACAAAAAAGGCCGGGGCGAAACCGCACCGACCTTCCTCACATCGCTACTCACACCAGTGCCAGTACATCCGTGGTCAAAAGCTGAAAAGCAATTGCGGCGATTGCGAGCGACAGATACCTTCCAGCGCTCATCAGCAATGCCGATGGCAGGGATATAGGCACTCCCCGCATGAAACGCAACCTCAATTTTTGGTTTTGTTCCCGAAACCTTATAAAAACGAAAATTGCAGGAATCACCTTGTATGCGGAGCCGCGCTCAGGCATGGTGGCTCCGTCAGCAGCCAATGTTACGGGCGCTGCTGCATCAGGGCTACCGGCCCTTGCCCCAAATGGAAGGAGGACCGAAATGTCTTCCGAACTTAGCTCTGTCTTGAAGTCAAAAGACCTCACGATGCTGCAAGGCGTCTTGGATGCGGCTGGATACTGTTCGGCCAGTAGCGTTGCTCATCCCGAACGATACAACGTCGCGGCGAAACTGCTCATCGAACGTTTCCGGCACGGGATGACCTCCGCCGACGACCTATCCAGGGAACTGGAAAGGCATTTTGGCACTGTGATTTCAGCAGTATCTCCGCCAAGCTTCGAGCGGACGCGCGCTGCCATTCAAGGACGCCCTCTCCAGTAGAAGATTCCAGGAACTGCAGGGCGGGCTCCCAAAGCCGTCGGCCGGTCATTGCCTTCTGCTCTTGGGCTATGCAACATCGAACCTGACGACTGTTCTCTCCGCCCCACGGTCCTTTCAGATTCTCCCTCAATTTCAATCGACGACCGTCGAGCTACTCGCGATCGAGAATTGCAGCCGCTGCGCCGAAGCGTTGCAAAATGCAAGGGGAATAGTGGTAGCGGAGGACCGTAGCGGCTCCTATCACCGACTGGATTCCTCGGGCCTTGTCGACTTCGGAAACTGGCAGATTGTTTTGCGGACTGCGATGTCTGAATATCGTCGTTCGGTCGCAACGCCGAGTGCAAACAACCAGATAGAGCCCCGTTAATGACAGGATGGAAGCAACGGGTAACAAGATTTCCGGGTCATGCAGGCGACGCCATCGACCTGCCCCTGAGTTAGCCACGTGCCGAAAATACTGGATGCGTGACGGCGCATCGCGGCGAAGAAAATCTTGCGGTCCATAGGATGATCAAGATCTGTCTGAAGGGGAGTGTTGCAGTTCCGCACTCGACTCGCCGCTGAAGCGATGCTTCAAGTAGTGAAGCCTAAAGTTGGGAGTTGGCGATGTACTACGAGTGGGACGAAGCGAAAGCGAGACGGCAGTATCTGGTCAAATTCGCCTCGGTCTGGCTAGCAGCGATTGCGCTGGCATTTCTTCCTGTGTGGTGGCTGGTACAGGAAACCACTTTCTAGCTCGTCACGGGGCGGGCCGGCGATATTGCCATCAATATTACAGCCAGAAACTTATTTTGAGACGACATCGCTCGTAGGTCCGGTAGGCTCCAAATTCATGTGGGGAGGAGCTAGGATGACATCGGAGGCTTATCAACATCAAGCCGACTGGCAAAGCATCGCCATGGTGCTCACAATGCCATTGGCCATTGCCATTGTTTCAATTGGATGCCAATTCTTTCTTTAAACCACGCGGCTACGCCGGCCGTGAAACAACCCGCAACTCAGCCAAAAAGCCGGGCACGATTGGCTGCGAGGCCGTGACCGGGTTGGACCTTGGCCAGTTCAGAAGAGATCTTAAAGCCTAGACGCGGCAGTGAAGAAGGCGTCGATTTGCCTATCAGCGAAACCCATCGCCTCAAAAGCCGGCCGCCATCATCGGTTCAGTCCGAACGAACGTGCCGCTACAACGGTTGGCGATGAACTCCCTTCGATTGTGTCTTGATTCAGGCGTCGACCTGGTCTCGCGGAGGCCCGCCTTCGAAACATAGTGTTCGGCAGTGTAGAGCTTGTGCGCCGCAAGCTCTTCTCGCGCCAGCGCTGCCACGGCGGAAGCAGTTGCTGCGGCGGCAGCGGCCTCAGTACGGGCCGCGGTTACCTTGCCATCGATCTTCCACCAAATACCCCAGTCCAGCCCGCCATGCTCGAACAGGCATGCCCCACAGGGGGATGCCGCAGGCCGTAGGCCGTGTCGAGCCCGCTGGGCTTGTCGTCACTGAGCGAAAGGTTCCGCGACTAATCGGGAGGAGCGGTCGCCGTAGGCGATCGGATCGAGACACGCGGCTCGATCCGAAGCGAGGGAGATTCGTCGTGGAAAGGAGCGAGGCTACCTGCCGGGACATTATCGCTACCGTTGGATGTCTTCCACTTACGCAACAACCTTTTGGTAACAAATATGCGATGTATTTGAAATAAATGGATAACTTGGTTTCAAAGTCGCGCTGGATATGACTTCATTCAATACAATTTCTCACGATCTCATCGATGCATGGTTGCAGGCCGATTCGATGGACGATCCTAAAAGCCTGTATGCCGGAGTTATCGCCAGGCTGAGCATCAAAATGGCACTATCCGTCGTGAAGACGGCTCAAGACAATCCTTATGATTGGCACTTTCACAGGGTGAAGGATTTCGGCTTCAAGAGCCGCCTGCTGGACAGGATGAGGGGGGAGTTCCCGGATTCCGCCCTGCGCGATCTCAACAGATCGTTCGTGGACGACGCGATCATTCCGACGTATTCGCGTGCCGTCGACTCGCGGCGGCCGACGGTCGATCTCGTCAAGACGAAGCTACTTGGTGTTCGCATAGGTTACGAACGCCTAATCCTGCCGCAGAGATGTGATGGGAAGCCGGCGTGGTGCATAAGTCTTGCCGAAGGGAGATTCTTCATACCTCCGATTCAGGAAGCAAAGACAGATATAACGGACGAAGGCATCATACAGCTTCTCATCGAAGGCCATCCTGCCAAGGAAATTGCGGAATTTCTGAATCTGTCACCGAGGACCATCGAGCACCGGATTGAGAAGATGAAGCTACGACTCGAGGCCAAGAACCTGGTGCATCTGGTGGCGAAGCTCGTCGCCACGCAGGTCGATCGACGAGGAGCCCTGTAGCAGCTATCTGACGGCTTTCTTGATAGGAAAGGCACGCTCCTGAAGTGCCTCTACAGACAGGCCGGTACTTGTCGATGCGATGCTATAAAACGCCTTCGTAATGTCCTTCGTCTTGAACGCAATCCCGTTTTTGCCACGGTCGCGATTGAAGCCCAGCGGATTGCCGAACCGGTCTACGATGATGTGGACACCGTAGAACATTTGGTCGAACTCCCGGCTTGAAGGATCGTAGAAGTTCGCGCCCTCGGTCGTATCCAGATTGCCGTCAAAATTAGCGATGAATATCTGCGTCACACCATACCTGTCCTGACCACGATCAGTAATGATCTCGCCGAACTTGCAAGTTCCCAGATACGGGATGCCCTGCAAAATGGACGAACGGATCGCCTTGCGCATCTTGTGGCCGGCAGGAAGCTTGGAGGTGAATAGATCACTGGCGTCGTTGCCAAGGATGGACAAGTTCTCCTTCGTCGCGGCAGCCACTTCGGCAATCGCCATCTCTGCCGTGATCCTTCTGAACTTCCGGCTCGATGTCGCCATCGGTTCCGGCTTGCTGTCCTCTCCGCGGAACCAGTTCGAGTACTTTGCCTGCGCGATCTGGGCGTCGGATGAGCTCGCAGCCACGGAGAGCGACATCCGGGCGATCTTGGTCACGTCATCGCCAAAGCGATTGCCATATTGAAGTTTGGAAATTGCGTTCATAGGTTCCTCGTCTGCTCGCAGTTTGATTTGATGAGCAACCTAGGATCGAATTCTTAATGCGGAAGCTGAGACGGATACGTAGATCTACCCTTTCTTACGGTTGCCAAGCGTTGGGCACCACTTCGGAAAAAATGAGCAGATCAGAGCGAAAAGTACAGCGCCCCTAGGGATGTCGCGGGAATTCGCGCATGCGATTTCGGGAAGGAGGCGGCCGCAGGAGGTCTAGCTAGCACCGCCGGTTCGGCGGAAACCGGGACCGACCGCCACCGAAATCGCATTCCGTTGACAACGTCAAAGGATTCGTGACCTTGCGAACCCTTGGACCGCCCTCGAAAGGCTGCGAGTCGGTACCAAGGCGGTACAACAACGAAGTCTGGGCAAAGTACCCGCTTTACAATAGGGCGCCTCAATGTCGGTCGAACGACCGTTTGACGTCATAAAACCCTTGACCGTTTCCTCGCAAAGCCGCCACTCGGTCATGACCGCTTCCGGCCGCCCTTTGCGGTCATGCCAGCTTCCTATAATCTCTGTTCTGCATCGGAGTAACGGAATTGAAGGATGGTCGGACAGTGACGACTGGCAAGATGGATCGCTGTCGGCAGCAGCAGACTTCGCAGCGCGGTGCGCGGAACTCTGCTCGCGACACCCTTCTTTCGAACAACCATTGACTGCCATCATCATCACCTTGATGGCGGAACTCTGGGATCGAAATTCTAGCCAGACTGAAATCCGTGATGCCTGTCAGGCTGCTGTAAATGATATGCCCCGCTATGCAACGGGGGACGAGCGGCGAAGCAGCATTTCTTCAAAACCATTTACGCCTTTCTGAAAAAAGGCAATGTTCGGTATTGGCGGCGCAAAGCTGCCGTAGGCGTCGTCGGCTTTTGGCGCCCCACGCGGAAGTTCGTGCCTCGGCTGTCATGCCCATTGCACACTCGGACGTAACGCGTGGCTGGAATCGGTCTTGGATCGCAACGATGCTACACGCCGCCATCAGCGGCAGCAGCCGTTCCTCCTGCCGCCGCGGCAAGGTATTCTTGTCGCCGATTGCAGCGAGTGTTAGCATTGAACGTGGCGGGATGTCCGGATAGCCGGATGGCGAAGTTGCGGCGACCGCGCCGTCACGGAAGCAGGAGCGCGCTATGCCCGTCGCCACGGCGTCAAGCCGCATGCGCGCCGCACGGGTTCGACCTCGAAGCACTTGTCGCGTTGTCTCTCATTGACTGGTCCTTCGGGCGAGGAGGTTGTCCATGTCTGCGCATTATTTGGACCATCCGTTACAACCGGGCGACCAAGCCCCGAACATCGTGCTGGATGCGATCTCACGCGAGGGGAAGATCGCACTTGATGAATTTCGCGGCCGTAGCCCGTTGTTGATAGGTTTGTTTCGAGGCCTGCTTTGTCCGTTCTGCCGACGCCATGTCGCGGCGATGGCACAGCTCGTCCCGGCCCTACACGAGAAAGGCGTCGACTCTCTAGCGGTGGTAAACACCCCGGTCGAACGCGCGCGACACTATTTCCGCTATCATCCGATACCCGGTCTTCATGCTGCATCCGACCCGGAGCGAGCTTCGCACCGCGCTTTCGGCTTACCCATCCTTGAGTTCACGCAGAATGAGACCAACTGGCCTTACAAGGTCGGAATGGATGTGGTCATGACAATGCGGGTTGATCTGCCGGGGGAGTTGCCCGAACCGATGGATCCGGCGGCCGCGGGCGACCTTCTCAGCAAGAAGGATGGGTACGAGATCACAGAAGCCGACCAGCAGATGAGCATACCCGGACAGATGCAGCTAGTCGGCCATTTCCTGCTCGATCGAGAAGGTGTGGTGCGCTGGAGCTTCACAGAAGTTGAAGAGGAAGGCCGAAATGTATGCCGGGTGCTCGATCCCGAAGAATTGATGTCGGTAGCTTCCCAAGTCGCACATTGACAGCGAAAAACTCGGTCGACGATCAGCGCGCCGGCCCGTTGACTCTGCCACGCGGACAATCGCCATACCGGACCATGCAGAACTCCGCGAAAAGCGCAAGACGCGGCACACATGTGTTCATGGGCGGTTCAGGCGCGATGGTTCTATGTAGTTAGCGAGGAGGAGTTTATGATGAAAAAGCTCTTATCCGCCCTCGCAGCTGTAGTCCTGGCTGCCTGTTTCGCCCTCCCGCTAAACGCCGCGCCGATGTTCGTGCCGAAAGTAGAACAAGTGCAGACCGGCATTGTCGTGCAGGTCAAAAACCGGCACCATGACCATTGGCGTTCGGATCGCTACTGGAACCGGCGGTACGCCTACCGTTCCTGCCGTTACTACGGCAACTGCTACTCTCGCCCATATGGATACCGCAGTTATCCGAGGTACTATGGCTATCCTCGCTACTATGGCGGCTACCCTGACTATTATGGCTACCACCGGCGGTCGGGAGTGACCCTCTATTTTGAATTCTAGCCGGTGGCATTCGCAGGTTAGGGAACGCGCAGCCACCACATAAGGGCGCACCACCACAAGGAAGACTTGGCCCGGTCGGCGCGTATGCCGGAGGGTTTTTCGTGTTGCATCCGTTGCAAGTAATAAACTGCAACAGGTTGAAAAGCCCGGAAATGGGCCGTTATGGCATGCAACACCGCAACACGGACCAGGCAGCCAACAATTACAAATTATGTAATAATTTCAGTTAGTTGACTGGTAGCGGAGGAGGGATTTGAACCCCCGACACAAGGATTATGATTCCTCTGCTCTGACCTACTGAGCTACTCCGCCACTGGTCAACGGTGCCATTCGCGATGCGGCGGCCCGTGGGATGAGCGGCTTATAAGGTGCGCTTCGGCTTTGTGTCAAGCGCATGATCGAGAAAATACCACAGGCTTTTTCAAGCTGCGACCGGGCTCGCTAGCAGGGCCTTCAGCGAGGCTTCCGCCGCCGGTTCGCGCTCGGAACGCTCGATGAAACCACCGCCGTAAACGCGGGCGTCGTCGCCAGGCGCCGAATAGAGTGCGCAGGCCTGGCCCGGCGCAACACCAGCCTCCCCGATCGCAAGGTCGACGTAGATGCCGCTCGCATCGGCATGCAGGACAGCGGGTGTCGGTGCCCGCGTCGAGCGGACCTTGGCAAAGCATGCGAAGCCTTCTCCCGCGGCAGCCTCGGCAAGCGGCTTGTCGCCGAGCCAGTTGACATCCCGCAGATAGACGCGGTGCGTCTCCAGCGCCTCCTTCGGCCCGACGATGACCCGGCGAGACCGGGCATCGAGGTAGACGACATAGAGCGGCTCGCCAGTGGCGATGCCGATGCCGCGGCGCTGGCCGATGGTGTAGTGCAGGATGCCTTCATGCTGGCCTAGCACGCGGCCGTCGAGATGGACGATCTCGCCTGCGAGCGCCGCATTCGGCTTCAGCTTGTTGATGATGTCGGAGTATTTGCCCTGCGGCACGAAACAGATGTCCTGGCTGTCAGCCTTTTTGGCGACGACAAGGCCCATCTCTTCGGCAAGCTTACGGGTTTCGGCCTTGGGTAGGCCGCCAAGCGGAAAGCGCAGGTAGTCGATCTGCTCCTGCGTCGTCGCAAACAGGAAGTAGCTTTGGTCGCGATCGGCATCGGCGGGACGATAAAGCGCGCGGCGACCGGGATTGCCAGGTGCCGGATTGGACCGCGAGCGAATGTAGTGGCCAGTTGCCAACGCGTCTGCACCAAGCTCCTTGGCCGTTGCCAGGAGATCCGCGAACTTGACGGTCTGATTGCAAGAAACGCAGGGGATTGGCGTCTCGCCGGCCACGTAGCTTTCCATGAAGGGATTGATCACAGTGTCGCGGAACCGCTTCTCGTAGTCCAGCACATAATGGGGAATACCAAGCGTCTCGCAAACACGACGGGCATCGTCGATATCCTGGCCGGCACAGCAGGAGCCGGCGCGGTGAACGGCCGCGCCATGATCATAGAGCTGCAGCGTGATGCCGAGCACGTCATAACCCTGGCGTTTGAGAATGCCTGCGACCACGGAGCTGTCAACGCCGCCCGACATGGCGACGACAACGCGGGTATCTTCCGGCTTCTTGTCAAAATCCAGTGTGTTCACGGGTTGGCTGCCAATTCCAAGCTTGTTGCGATCCGCCCGTCAGAGCCAGCGGATTTCGTGTGTCCGCGCGGGATCGGCCGCCGGACTTTCGTTGCCGAGGATATAGAAAGGATTGGGTTCCTGCGCAAGAGGCGAGGGATTTGCGGGCATCTCGGAGCAGATTTCAACCCTTACGCAATTGCTTTAAAGTAACCCGAACAGCCTCCAAGCCATCCCAGCCACCGCACATCCGAACAGTGTGGGAATAACCGACATCCTGAACCGGAAGATCGCAACAGCGGCGGCAATGCTGAGAACGAGCGATGGCAGGGCCAGCGACGACCACACGGGCAGCTCGATCCATATAGGACCGAACCGGTGGATGTGCGCCTCTGTGAACAGGAAATGCAGACCGAACCAGATCGCGAGGTTCAGAATAACGCCGACCACGGCAGCGGTGATGGCTGACATTGCGCTCGCTAGCGCCGCATTGCCCCTAAGCTTTTCAATGAAAGGCGCACCGAGAAAAATCCAGAGGAAGCACGGCACGAACGTCACCCAGGTCGTAAGCATCGCAGCCAGCGTAGCGGCTGTGATCGGGTCGAGGGTTCCTGGGTCGCGATAAGCGCCCATGAACCCCACGAACTGGAGAGCCATGATCAGTGGGCCTGGCGTCGTCTCGGCCATGCCGAGCCCGTCGAGCATCTCCGTCGGCCGCAGCCAGCCATAGTGCTGCACCGCTTCCTGCGCGACATAGGCGAGCACGGCGTATGCGCCACCGAAGGTCACCACGGCCATCTTGCTGAAAAAGACGCCGATCTGCGTGAACACATCATCTCCGCCGCGGAAGACATAGAGCAGCAGCAGCGGCCCGAGCCAAAGCGCAAGCATGACAGCCGAAATCTTCAGCGACCACACTAGGTTCGGCCGCGCATGGACCGGCGTTTCCTCGCCAAGCGCGGAGTCTGCGTCGGCAAGAACACGACCGGCCGTGGCCTTGTGGCCATTGCCTGCCTGGAAGAGCCTCGAGCCGGACTTGGCCCCCGCTAGACCTATGATCGCCGCGACCAGAATGATCAGCGGGAACGGGACATGAAGAACAAAGATCCCCAGGAAGGCCGCGGCCGCGATGGCGACCATGGCCGGGTTCCGGAGCGCCCTGCCCCCGATCCGAATGACGGCTTGCACGACGACGGCAAGCACGGCGGCCTTGAGGCCGAAGAACATGCCTTCGACGGCATCGACGTTTCCAAACACCACGTAGACGTAACTGAGGGCCAGGATGGACAGGAAGCCGGGCAAAACGAAAAGAATGCCGGCCACAAGCCCTCCGGCCGTCCTGTGCATAAGCCAGCCGATGTAGATGGCGAGTTGTTGCGCCTCGGGCCCAGGCAACAGCATGCAATAGTTGAGAGCGTGCAGAAAACGCTGTTCGCCGATCCACTTCTTTTCGTCGACAACGATCCTGTGCATGACGGCGATCTGCCCGGCCGGGCCGCCGAAACTGAGAGCCGCTACGCGCAACCAGACGCGAAACGCCTCGCCGAAGGAGATGCCGTGGCTCGTCCCGCCCGCCGTACCCTCGGCGGGCGTATCTGTGACAAGGTTGGCCATCTCAGCTTCCCTTCTTCGCGGAGGGCCAATTGTGGGTTTCCTCGGTCGCGTCCCGGCACCATCGGTAGAAAGCATCGTACAGGGTCATGCCTGCCTCCAATTGCTCGAGGTCGTCGGCAAACATCCGCGAGAGCCCGAGCGAAGCCGCCAGCAATCCCGCCGCTTCGGGCGCGAGATCAAGCCTTGAGGTATCTGCAGCCCTGACGATTGTAGCAAGCCTAAGGAGCGGCCCGGATTGAAGTGCGAATTCCTCCACCATGATATCGAACGAGCATCGATCGCCGCGATGGCTCCAGAAGACATCCTCGATGTCGAAGGGTGTTGCCCCGAAACGGTCGGCGACCATGAGCACGTCCGCGGCAGGAACGAACAGAAAGACAGCGGACGGATCCACGAAGCGGCGGATCAACCAGGGGCACGCTATACGGTCGATCTTCGGGCGGGCACGGGTGACCCAAACCGTCCGCCCCTTTGCCTCGCGAGGCGGCAGCTTATCCTCGGGCACGGCGAGGCCGCCTGCCTTGATCCATGCCTCGAACCCTCCCTCGAGCGTTTCGGCCTGCACGCCCATGACACGAAGATGCGCGGCTACGCCGTGGCTGAGCTTGGCGCCATGGTGGCAGACGATGACGGCCGGGCTGTGGATTTCAGCACCCCATTGGTCCACATCCTTGAATGGTTTGCGGATAGATCCGGGGATGAGACGAGGGTCGGCGGAAAAGTCCTCGTCATTGCGCACATCGATCAAAACCGGTGCACCCGGCGTGCCGATGAGGCGGTTCAGTTTATCGGTTGAGATTTCGGTGAATGACGGCATCGCGCGTCCTCCGTTTTAGCGGCTTCGTTGGACGCGACTCTTCGGCTGGCGCCTCGTGGGGTGATCGCGACCCCATGAACCATATGATCCACGGTGGATCGGGTATGTCAACACCTTCCACCGGTCTGCGCTGCCGGAAACAATTGAGATGTAGCGACTGAACACAACGATGCCGCAGCAGCCAAAGCTGAAGGGTCTTCAGGTCGCCGTCAGATTTCAAAAGCAGAACACCCATGGCGGGTTAGTTTGTGAAAGGTAGTTCGAATGGTCTACGTCGCCGGCGCAAGACCCGTGGCCCTGCGGGCGATCCCGAAAGGCGTCTGGGCTCTTGGCTTCGTCTCCCTTTTCATGGACATCTCCTCCGAGATGATCCACGCGCTGCTTCCGGTCTACATGGTTGCCGTCCTCGGTACCTCGGCATTTGCGGTCGGCCTGATCGAAGGCATTGCCGAGGCGACCGCCGCCATCACCAAGGTGTTTTCCGGAGCACTGAGTGATTGGCTTGGCAAGCGAAAGCTGCTTGTGGCCCTCGGCTACGGCATGGCTGCGTTGATAAAGCCTGTCTTTCCCTTGGCTCCCTCGCTTGGCTGGCTGATGGCAGCACGTTTCATAGACCGCGTCGGCAAGGGCATCAGGGGCGCGCCGCGCGACGCCCTGATCGCCGATATCAGTCCGAAGGAAATCCGTGGCGCAAGTTTCGGTCTGCGCCAATCGCTCGACACGGTCGGCGCATTCCTTGGGCCGGCGCTGGCTCTTGTTTTGATGTGGTGGACGGCCGACCACTATTCGACAGTCTTCTGGATCGCGGTCATCCCGGCGTTCTGCTCCGTCGCGATTATCCTCTTTGTCGTCAAGGAACCGCAGCGGACCGAGCAGCGCCGCGTTCGGGTGCCGTTCCACCGCTCGGAGCTGGTCAGGCTGCCTGCGATCTACTGGCTGGTCGTTGCCGTTTCGGCAGTATTTACGCTTGCGCGGTTCAGCGAGGCTTTCCTCATTCTCGACGCTCAACAGATGCGGCTTCCCGTCATGTTCGTGCCGGTCGTGCTGATCGTCATGAACACTGCCTATGGGCTGTCGGCCTATCCGGCAGGCGTCATGGCGGACCGCGTTGACCGGATGACTCTGCTGATTGTCGGCCTGGTGCTTCTCGTTCTCGCCGACCTCAGCCTGGCGCTTCTTCCTGGGTTGGCGGGGCTCGGGATCGGGGTGCTGCTATGGGGTCTCCACATGGGATTTACGCAAGGGTTGTTGGCCGCCCTCGTTGCGGATGCCGCACCCGCCGAACTGCGCGGAACCGCCTTCGGGATCTTCAACCTGATTGCGGGTATCGCGCTTCTCGCAGCCAGCGTGCTTGCCGGTGCCCTTTGGGATTGGGGCGGACACCAGATGACCTTCCTCGCTGGCGCGGCCTTCGCTTTGCTCGCCGGCCTTTCGCTGCTGCCGCTGAAAAAGCGCCTAAGGAGTGCTTCGTGAAGCCAGAGCTGGCGATCCGGCGCATTGGATAAATGGCGAACCATCGACTGCCGGTTATCCGGCCGGCGATCTTAAAGGAAAGCTTGCCCACGAAAATCGACAGGCAGAATGCGACCGGCAAGGCCGTGAAAAATGCCTTAAGCCCACTCGTGCAGCCATTCAGCTGTCCGCCCGAGCTTCACGAAACCGAACAGTCCAGTCATGCAGAAGGCCATCATGCTGACGATCAGCAGTTGAGCGATCAGCAGGGTCTTGGTATCGGCCATTGTCGTTCTCCACGCGGAGGCGGACTGCGCCAGAAGCGTTCTCTAAGGACACAGCACGACCTCTCAATAAGGTTAGGTGCCGCGGGTTCGCCTTTGGCAACGAGTTCCCGCTGGTGCGAGGTCCGGAATAACCAACCGGCCGATCATTTTTCGGCCCGCTCAGGTTATTGCGGCATGTCGGTTCTGTCATTCGACAGGGCCAAAGAAACAGCGAGCCGTCGCCTGACGCGCTCGCCCGCTTCGCAGCCCGATCCTAGTCGAACTTCTCAGTCGTATCTGCCTTCCCCTTCACCCAATAGCCGGACGCCTTGATCCAGTGCAGCGGATAGCCTCTTTCGGCGACCAGATACTCGCGGACGGCGCGCGTGACCGAAGCCTCCGCCGCGACCCAAACGAAGGTCCCGGGCTCGATGTCCATGTTGCGCAAGATCCTCAGCAGCGGCCCGGCGTCCGTCGCATCCGAAAGAGGACGGTCCGCCCAATGCAAATGCAGGTCCGCCTTGGTTTCGAAAATCTGTCTCTCTGCCGGACCGGCCACCGCAGCGATCGCGGTGATCACTGTACCTGTGTCGCATTCTTCGATGCGACGTCCCATCGCCGGCAAGGCAGTCTCATCGCCGATCAGCAGCCAGCGGGTCACGCTGGCGGAGACCACCGCTGAGCCGCGCGGCCCACCGATGGCCAGCGTATCGCCCGGGGATGCATCGATCGCCCATTGGGTCACCGGACCCGCCTCATGCAAGGCAAAGTCGATCGTCAATGTATGGGCATCGTTGTCGTACCGCCGAGGCGTGTAGTCGCGGCGCGCTTCGCCATCGGCCGCGGGAACGAAAATCTTCAGGTGATCGTCGGGCGCTAGGCTGACGAAGTCCGCGAGATCGTCACCCGTGAGGACGATGCGGCGCATGCCCGGCGTGATATCGGTGACTTCGGCGACCGTCAGGGTGCGACGACGCAGTTCATGGCGAACCCGTTCGATCTGTGGAGCCGGCAGGCTGCGAGTTGGGTTTTGATTGTTATCCATCGTGTCCTTCAGAGGCTCTTTACCTCGATCCGCAGGACACAGTCGCGCAGATCGAAGCCGCAGAGCCGTTCGATCATACGCGTTGAGTGACGTTAACGCTTACGTGACCGAGAGATGCTCGGCCATTGACGAACCCGATGTAATCGACATCTCAGGGCTGTGCAACAACCGCCGGCGGCAAATGTCGATTGTTGCGAAAGTTTAACTTTCACGCGGCCGTCAGCTAGTCAAGACTTCCCGGGCAACTGGCGGCGCGGGCCATTCAAGCCTGATCAGCCAGGCTTGGATCGGCAAAAAGCGTGCAGTCAGCAGCCTCTGTTATCGTCTCTTTGGCTTATCGATCCGGTATCCACCGTCAGTGATGGGCGTGACTGCACTGACCGTGATCGGCCAGAACCTCGATGACCCGGCACCGATCGACGCGACCATGACCGCAGCCTTCCACCATCAGTTCCAGTTCCGCCTTCAAGGCTATCAGGCTTCGGATTCTTTGCTCGACTTCGACAAGACGGGCCTTGGCGATCGCGTCCGCAGAAGCGCAGGACTGATGTGGATCGTCCTGCAGTGTCAGGAGCGCGCGGATCGCTTCCACCTCGAAACCAAGCTCGCGGGCATGACGGATGAAGGCGAGCCTGCGCAGATCTGCAGGCTCGTACGAGCGTTGATTGCCCTCGCTGCGGTTTGGCTCCGGCAGGAGGCCGATGCTTTCGTAGTAGCGGATCGTCGGAACCTTGACGCCGCTCTTCCGGGAAGCTTCGCCGATCGTGATCTTTTTCATGATTTTCCTCTTGCACCTCTAGCCGCTAGAGGATGTAGGAAGGATGCCTCTGTCTGACAAGGAAGCGGATCATGGGTGAAACGGTCGAGAAGCGTTACAGGGTTGGCGGCATGGATTGCGCCGGCTGCGCAGCCAAGATCGACACCGCCGTCCGGCGTATGCCAGGCGTCGAAGACGTTTCGGTCTCGGTGACGGCAGGAACGATGACGGTGCGCCACGATGGCAACAGCGACCTTGTCGCGATCGAAAGGAAAGTGACGAGCCTCGGCTATTCCGTCTTTCAGGTCGCCGGAAGGTCGCCAGCGGAAACACCAGCGGCAAATCATGCACACCAGCACCACGACCACACTGACCATGATCACGATCATGATCATGCTAACCACGATCACACAGGTCAGGAACATACCGAGGAAAAGGCGACGGACGCACTGGAGGGCCTCCACGGTCACGACGTCCCAATGGCTGGACCTTGGTGGCAAAGCAAGAAGGGCCGCCTGACAATCCTTTCCGGCGCAGCGCTCGTTGTCGCCTACCTCATTGGTCACCTCGTACCGGCAATTGCGGCCTATGCATTCATCGTGGCAATGCTCGTCGGGCTTGTTCCAATCGCTCGGCGCGCCGTCGTCGCCGCCTTCGCGGGCACACCCTTCTCGATCGAGATGCTGATGACGATCGCGGCGGTCGGCGCGGTGATCATCAATGCAGGTGAGGAAGCCGCGACAGTGGTCTTCCTGTTCCTGGTCGGCGAACTGCTGGAAGGCGTCGCCGCCGGCAAGGCGCGCGCGAGCATCCAGTCTCTGACGACATTGGTTCCGAAGCGTGCCTTCCTCGAAGAGGGTGGTGCGACCCGGGAAGTGCCGGCCGAGAGCCTCGCCGTCGGTTCGACCATTCTGGTTCGTCCGGGCGACCGCATCGCGGCTGATGGCACCATTCTCTCCGGCGAGAGTGCAATCGACGAAGCGCCGGTCACCGGCGAGAGTACGCCAGTGCGCAAAGGCGAAGGTGACATGGTTTTTGCCGGCACCGTCAACGGTGACGCAGCGCTTCGGGTAAAGGTGGCGGCGGCGGCGGCCGACAACACGATTGCACGCGTCGTCCGTCTCGTGGAGGAGGCGCAGGAATCCAAGGCGCCGACGGAGCGCTTCATCGATCGTTTCTCTCGCTATTACACGCCTGGCGTCGTCGTCGTTGCAGCCCTCATCGCCATCCTGCCACCGCTTCTTGCAGGCGGCGCCTGGGACGAGTGGATCTACAAGGGCCTCGCCATGTTGCTGATCGGTTGCCCCTGCGCCCTGGTGATTTCGACCCCGGCCGCAATTGCCGCCTCGCTTTCTTCGGGAGCGCGCCGTGGCCTGCTGCTGAAGGGTGGCGCGGTCCTCGAGACGCTTGGCAAAGTCACCGCCGTCGCTTTCGACAAAACAGGCACGCTGACGGAAGGCAAGCCTGAGGTGACTGATGTGGTTGCTTTCGGACTGGACGAAGCCGAAGTCCTCAAATATGCCGCCGCCCTTGAGACGGGGTCTAGCCATCCGCTGGCGCTGGCGATCCTGGCAAGGGCAACGGCCGCGGGGATCACGCTCCCCGCAACGACAGGCGCCAAGGCTCTAGGGGGCAAAGGCATTGCCGGGACGGTGGAGGGCCAGCCGGTGTTCTTCGGGTCTTCCAAGGCCGCGGGCGCGCGAATTCCTCTTTCGTCCGATCAGACGGCGCGCATCACGGCGCTCAACGACGATGGCAAAACGGTTTCGGTGCTCGTCGTCGGCGACACGCTGGCAGGAGCCATTGCCATGCGCGACGAACCACGTGACGACGCCAAGTCCGGCCTTGAGGAATTGACTGAGGCAGGCATCAAGATCGTCATGCTCACGGGCGATAACCGCCGCACCGCCAAGGCCATTGGCAAGCAGCTCGGCATCGAGGTGCGCGCCGAGCTGATGCCGGAGGACAAGCAGCGCATCGTGAACGAGCTGAAGCGTGATGGTTTGATCGTTGCCAAGGTCGGGGACGGTATCAACGACGCTCCGGCGCTTGCTACAGCCGATGTCGGTATCGCCATGGGTGGCGGCACCGATGTGGCGCTCGAAACTGCCGACGCTGCCATCCTGCATGGCCGCGTCAGCGATGTTGCGGCATTGATCGCGCTTTCCAAGCGCACCATGCGTAACATCGTCGAAAACATCACCATCGCGCTCGGCCTGAAGGCCGTGTTCCTGGTGACCACCATTGCTGGTATCACCGGCCTGTGGCCCGCGATCCTGGCCGACACCGGCGCCACGGTACTGGTCACCATTAATGCGCTGAGACTGCTGAAACCGGCCAAATAAGGATCGCCGGTCTCGCGCCCATCCACAGCGAGCGTCGGTCACGGAGACATCGGTCGTTCGTTCTACCGTTTCTCTCCGAGGTACTGAAACAGTGTCCGCCTCCAACGCTGGTCGTGGATTGCCTCGAGGACGGCAACGTCGATTGCCTTGCGATACGGGCGGCCGAGCGGCATGGCGAGCCCGTAGCTCTGCGGCTCGAAGTCGATGTCCAGGACTTGCACGATGCTGGAGAAATGTTGCTCCACTGTCCAGGCGAGAAGCGGCTTGTCGTACACGAAGGCATCGATCGATCCGGCATCGAGCGCCTTGAGCCCGTCTCCGACCTGGGCAAACGTGGAATGCTTGATGCGCTCGCCGTCCAGGAAGCCGATCGTTGCCGAGTTGGCGAGCGTCCCGACGCGCACGTTCGGCAGATCCTCCACGCCGTTGACCAGCCCGCGCATCTGCCTGGTCGTCAATGCGGACGTGACGCTGGCTGTAAAAACCGCGATCGTGATGATCGAAACCACCATCCAGATAATCGCGAGCGCCCTGCCCGCGATCGTGATCGGTCCGCGATGTCCGGTGCTGGCTTGCGTCATTGCCTCCGCGGACCACCAAATGCTCGCGCCCAATCCGCGTCCCACCGGTCCTCCGAAGTCGTCGTTATGGCGCCGCTCAAACAGCCATACCAGCGCGCCGACGAGCAGCGAGATGCCGATCAGCGCTCCCGCCGCCTGCAGGAAGCCCGCCGAGATCTTCGTCCGGATGATTTCGCGCCACACCGACACGCTGTTGACGGATACCGCGATCCCCAGGCCGGTATCGTAGAAAGGCTGGCTGAAATCCACGCTGCGTTCACGTTCGGCCGTGATCGTGATCGCCGCCACGGAAACATCGTAGTCGCCCCGCGTCGTCGCTTCGATGAGCTTCTGGACATCAGGTTCTTCGGAGAGACGAAATTGCAGTCCGAGCTTCTGTGCAACCTCGCGCCAGAGCTCGATAGAAATGCCGCTCCAATTGCCGTCAGCATCCTTCATCGCGAAGGGCGGTGCCTCCTTGGTACCGATAACAAGCTCTCGCTGAGGAAAGTCGTCCCTATTTGTTTGCTGCGGCATCTGGCCATAGACACTGCTTTCACCAACCGCAGCTGCGCCGAGCGCGGCAAGACCAATCAGCGCGCGCCCGACATAGCGGATCACGCCGGGCAGCCAATTGCGTCCGCTGCTCGCGTCAAACACTGCAAGGGAGACTGCCATCATACCCGTTCCACCAGCCTCCAACGTCCGAAAAGAACCGCCCGCAGGGGCCGGCCAGTCCGCCATGATCGCCGGCTGGCACCCCGGTTGGGCGGCGGTCCGAAGCGAGCCACGGAAGAGCGTAAATTGGAAGTACGTTACGGTAAAATTGCTCTTGGCTTGATGGCGTTGGTGTGCCTGCAAACCTCCTGCGCCGCTGACCCTCGGAATTTGCACGCGGCCCGGAACATTTTGCGCGCTAGGGAGTTAACGTTAAGAGGAGGAGTAACATGACGAATGACTTCAACAAACCAAACCCGATGAATACCTCAGCGTCCAAGAGCAAGACGCTATGGATTGTTTTAGCAGCCATTGTCGTTATCGTAGCTCTAGCAGCGACTTACTGGCCGAGAACGCAGAGCAGCTCGACCGCGACAGCTCCGAACGCACCGGCTCCGACCACTTCCGAGCCTGCTTCGCCGCCACCCGCAGCGACTACACCGGCAACACCGCCGGCCGCTAATCCGCCAGCAGCGAATGCGCCCGCTGACGCTCCGGCAACGCCTGCGGCTCCTGCCGCTCCTGCCGCTCCGGCTCCTGCCGCTCCGGCTCCTGCGAACCCGCAGTAATCGCGAGCCCGCTTGCTCAGGCGGGCTTTACTGCTTCCCCAGAATCGAGGCCGGCTGTTGGACTTAGTTCGCGCCGGCCTTGAGGACACGATGCGTGCTGGCATCGAGCGCATTGCCCGCCTCCCTGCCGTCCCTGGCAAGACCATTCGCCGTGTTTGCGCAGGACGAGAGGCCAATTAGCGATGCAAGCGCAATGGCGATAGCGACGGCTGACTTTGTCATGGAAGCTCCCGAATTGACCGTGAAAGAACGAAAGTCGCCCGCGTGACGGTGATCAACCTGGACGACCGAGAGGCAAAACGAGAAAACCCGGCGTAAGGTTCCCACGCCGGGTTTTCTCATTGCCTTGGGAGCAAACTCAATCGACCGCAAAGACCAGCGGCTTTGCCTGGCGGATCGCCGCGTTTGCGGTCAGCTTGGCAAGCACCTCATCGCCAATCGGACCATCGACGTAAAGCAGCGCGATCGCATCCCCACCCTGCTTGTCACGGCCGAGTTGGAAATTCGCGATATTGACGCCGGCGGCGCCAAGCGTCGTGCCGATGAAGCCGATCATGCCGGGCACGTCGGTGTTGGTGATGTAGACCATGTGCGAGCCGACGTCGGCATCGAGATTGATACCCTTGATCTGGATGAAGCGCGGCTTGCCGTCCGAGAACACCGTACCAGCGATGGAACGGGTCATCGAGTCGGTCTTGACGGTCAACTTAATGTAGCCGTCGAACACGCCGGTCTTGTCCCGCTTGACCTCGGAGAGCACGATGCCCTTTTCCTTGATCATGATCGGCGCGGAGACCATGTTGACGTCGGCAACCTGCGTGCGGATCAAGCCGGCAAGCAGTGCGCTCGTCAGGGCGCGCGTGTTCATCGTGGCTGTCGCACCGTCGAAAAGGATCTCGATTTCCTTGATCGGCTCTTCGGTAACCTGGCCGACGAAGGCACCGAGAACGTCGGCGAGCCGGATGAACGGCTTTAGGATCGGTGCTTCTTCCGCGGTGATCGACGGCATGTTGATGGCGTTGGAAACGGCACCCTTCACCAGGTAGTCCGACATCTGCTCGGCAACCTGCAGCGCTACGTTTTCCTGCGCTTCCGTGGTCGATGCGCCGAGATGCGGGGTGCAGACGACGTTCGGCAGGCCGAAAAGCGGGCTTTCCTTGGCCGGCTCGACTTCGAAGACGTCGAAACCGGCACCGGCGACATGGCCGGACTTGATGGCTTCGGCAAGGGCCGCCTCGTCGACGAGACCACCACGAGCGCAGTTGATGATGCGAACGCCGGGTTTTGTCTTCGCAAGGTTTTCAGCGCCGAGAATGCCGCGCGTCTTGTCCGTCATCGGCACATGCAGGGTGATGAAGTCGGCCTTGGCGAGCAGCTCGTCGAGCTCAACCTTGGTGACGCCCATTTCCTCGGCGCGTTCCTTCGAGAGGAAGGGGTCGTAGGCCAGAACGTGCATCTTCAGACCGATGGCGCGCGCGCAGACGATCGAGCCGATATTGCCGGCACCGATGACGCCGAGCGTCTTGCCGGTGATTTCGACACCCATGAACTTCGACTTTTCCCACTTGCCGGCCTGCGTCGAGGCATCGGCAGCCGGCATCTGGCGGGCGACCGCGAACATCAGCGCAATGGCATGCTCGGCCGTGGTGATCGAGTTGCCGAACGGCGTGTTCATGACGATAATGCCGCGGCGCGAGGCGGCCGGAATATCGACATTGTCGACGCCGATGCCGGCGCGGCCGATGACCTTGAGGTTGGTCGCAGCAGAAATCAGCTTCTCCGTCGCCTTCGTGGCGGAGCGGATGGCGAGACCGTCGTAATTGCCGATGATTTCGGCGAGCTTGTCCTTGTCCTTGCCAAGCTGCGGCTGGAAATCGACTTCGACGCCGCGATCACGGAAGATCTGGACGGCGGTTTCCGACAGTTCGTCGGATACGAGAACGCGAGGTGCCATTGGGGGCTTCCTTCAAAAGTGTTCAGCGATGGATGAAATCAGGAATGCGAGGCTCCGCCTGCTCGGCGGAGCCGGATGCGATCAGCTCAGGCAGCAGCCTGGGAAAGCGTTGCCTTCTGCGTCTCGAAGGCCCAGGAAAGCCACGGCATCAGCTTCTGCATGTCGGCGGTTTCGATGGTGGCACCGGCCCAAATGCGCAGGCCCGACGGCGCGTCGCGATAATGGCCTATGTCGTAGGCGACACCTTCCTTGTCGAGCAGGCTGACGATGCCCTTGGCGAAGTTCGCCTGGCCATCGGCATCGAGCGCCAGAACGCCCTTGTCGACGATCTTCAGGCAAACGGAGGTGTTGGAGGCCGTCTCCGGCTTCACGGCGAGGTTGGCGATCCAATCGTTGGCGGCCACGAAATCGGCGATGACCTTGGCGTTCGCATCGGCGCGGGCCATCAGGCCCTTGAGCCCACCAACGTCCTTCGACCACAGCAGGGCATCGATATAATCCTCGACGCACAGCATGGACGGCGTGTTGATGGTCTCGCCGCTGAAGATGCCTTCGATCAGCTTGCCGCCCGAGGTCAGGCGGAAAATCTTCGGCAGCGGCCAGGCCGGTGCGTAGTTGAGCAGACGCTCGATGGCTCGCGGCGACAGGATGATGACGCCATGTGCGCCCTCGCCGCCCAGAACCTTCTGCCAGGAGAAGGTCACGACATCGAGCTTGGCAAAATCGAGGTTCTGCGCGAAAGCGGCCGAGGTCGCGTCGCAGATCGTCAGGCCATCGCGATCGGCGGGGATGAAATCGGCGTTCGGAACGCGGACGCCCGAGGTCGTGCCGTTCCAGGTGAAGACCACGTCGCGGTCAAAATCGATGGTCGAAAGATCCGGCAGCTCGCCATATCCGGCTTCGATCTTGCGGACGTCCTTCAGCTTCAGCTGCTTGACGACGTCAGTGACCCAGCCCGCGCCGAAGCTTTCCCAGGCGACCATGTCGACGCCGCGCTCACCGAGCAATGACCAGAGCGCCATTTCGACGGCGCCGGTGTCAGATGCGGGAACGATGCCAATGCGGTAGTCCGCCGGCACTTCCAGAATTTCACGGGTAAGATCGATGGCCTGCTTCAGCTTCGTCTTGCCGACCTTCGCACGGTGCGAACGGCCAAGGGCCGCGTCAGAAAGAGCTTCGAGCGTCCAACCGGGGCGCTTCGAGCAAGGGCCAGAAGAAAAATGAGTATTGTTCGGACGTACGTCCGGCTTTGCGGTCTTCGCCATGTGCTATCCTTCCAGATAGATAGCTCCTCGTTGGGGAGGAGTGTCCCGCCGCCGTCGTTATAGGGCGGTGAGATCGAAGTCAAGCAGCCGGCGTCGCAACGAGAGAAATTTTTGGCGTTTCCGCGTCATCGCGTCGCAGATCAGCCGGCCCTACCAGCCGGCGATGCGCAGGCCAACGCGGACTTCGTGCCGGGTCATCCCGTCATCGCGCCCGCTTGCCGAGGAGGGACCTGTAAACATGCTACCGCCGGCAATATCGGAAAAGCGATAGCCAAGATCGACCTTGATGTTGTCGGTGACTTCATAGCTGACGCCAACCATCAATGCATAGGTGAAGCGCCAGCTATTTTCTCCGTTGAAATCTTGCCGGGCGAAGGTGGCTCCCGCGCATGTCGAGGCGCCGTCGACGCACTCCGGTTGGGATCTCACACTCCCCCATCTGACGTTTGTTATCCCGACGCCGGCACCGACATAAGGGGTGAAGCCGGCAATGGTCGCAAGGTCGGCATAGCCGTTTGTCATGATGCCATACGCCCGAACATCGGCACGCGTGCCGTAGGCGCAACCGGTTCCGGCAGGAGCGGATGCCGCACAAGGCAGACCGAGGCGTGCCGTACCGGTAAAATCGCTTCTGAGGAAATCTGTCGTTAGATCGGCACGCCAGATGTCGGTGAATTGATAACCGATCCCGATGCCACCGGAAACGGGCTGGGAGAAGCGCGCCGGATCGAACTCGCCGGCGTCGGCACCACCTGCGTGATACGTTGGCTTTTCGTTGCCCGTCCACGGCGCATAGCCTAGGTCACCCCGAAGATACCATCCGCTCGTCATTGAGCCGCCGGCAATGCTAACCTCCGGTACGTCCGTGATGAGCGGTTCTTCCGCCGCCACCGGACTGCCGAGCAGCACAAGGCTTGCTACAGTGGCGAGGATCACTTTGGACGATTTCATTGGAAATTCCCGGCCGGGCAATACAATGCCCGCATGACTGACTAGCGGACATTATTCCAGCGAGATGCTAACGCGTGGTTAACCATATTTGTTAACTGCGATCAGCGTTCGGCCCATGCGAAAAAGGCTGCCGTGAAGGCAGCCTTGCAAGTGAGAACTCGCACGACAAAGATCGTGGCTGGCTATTGCAATGAGTAGCGCAAGGCGAGTTTGAAATCGTGCGAAGTAATATTGTCGAAATGCATCGGCCCAGTGTTGACCGTGTTGTCATATGAGCGGATCCGGCCGGTCTGTGCATCGCCTAGATCAAGGTAGGTATAACCGAAATCGACGGTGAGACGATCTGTCACCTGATAGCCGAGACCCGCATGCAGCGCCCAGGCAAAGTTCCAGGTGGAGTCGCTGTCGGCATAAGCGACGCCCTGGGTCGGGACGTTGACGTCCCTGAAGCCGGAGATAGTGTTGCGGGAGGTACCGACACCGGCCCCGACATACGGCGTAATGCCGTACCAGGTGCCCAGATCGACATAGGCGTTGGCCATCAGTAGCCATTCCGATTTGGCACCGTCGTAATCATTCGTGGCATCCCAAACAGCCGTCCCCGTTGCATCGGTGTGTCCATAGCGATCGAGTGCGGAGAAGTCGGCTTTGCCGCGATACTGGACGATCGCGTCGGCGCGTAGCCACTGGTTGAATTGATAACCTACACCCAATCCACCAAGCGGCGCGCTGTCGAAGCCGCCATCGTCCAGAAATTCATGGAGCTCCACGTCGTCAAACAATTCTTGCTGCAACCCGCCAAGGCGCTGGTTGCTCATCCCCAATTCGCCGCGCAAATACCATCCGCCGAAGACAGGCGCCGGTGCCGGCGGATCGACATAGAGATCGGCCGCGAGAACTGGGGCAGCTCCCAGCACCACCGCAGTCACGGCAATCAAAAATCTCTTCATAATAATTCTCCAGGAATACAAATAATCCGCGTGTCAGTCGACCGCATCCGGCTCTTATTCGTCCCGAAGTCTTACAAATCAGAGTTAATGTCCGATTAAATTTACAAGATATTCATCATGACCTTATGCGAAAGAGGGCATAGCGGGGTCGAATCGACATCCGCCATGCACGGCCGCCTTCACGCCGCGTCGCGCACCCCACCGATCACGCCAGTCAGATCATTGACGATGCGTTCAATCTGGGCGCGGTCGTCGCCCTCGGCCATGACACGGATCAGTGGCTCGGTGCCGGACGGACGGATGACGAGGCGGCCGTTCTTGGCAAGCTCGGCCTCCGCATCGGCGATCGCCTTCTGCACCCGGATATCCTCCAGCGGCTTGCCGCCGGAAATGCGGACGTTGCGCAGCAGCTGGGGCACCGGCTCGAAGCGACGGCAAACTTCGCTCACCGTCTTGCCGGTCCGCTTGACCGCAGCAAGGATCTGCAAGGCGGCCACCAGACCGTCGCCAGTCGTGCCGTAGTCGGACAGCACGATGTGGCCGGACTGCTCGCCGCCGACATTGTAGTTGTGCTGGCGCATGTGTTCGACGACGTAGCGGTCACCGACCATCGTGCGGACAAGACCAAGCCCCTTATCGCCGAGGAAGCGCTCCAGCCCGAGATTCGACATGACGGTCGCGACGATACCACCGCCGCGAAGCTGCTGGTTCTCGGCATAGCTTTCGGCGATAACGGCCATCAGCTGGTCGCCGTCGACGACCGCGCCGTTCTCATCGACGATGATGACGCGGTCGGCGTCGCCATCGAGCGCAATGCCAATATCGGCGCGCACTTCGTCGACCTTCTTCTGCAGCGCGACCGGGCTCGTAGAGCCACAATTGAGATTGATGTTCGTGCCGTTCGGCTCGTTGCCGATGGTCACGACGTCAGCGCCGAGCTCCCAGAGAACGGCGGGAGCCACCTTGTAGGCCGCCCCGTTTGCGCAATCGATCGCGATCCTCAAGTCCTGCAATGTCACGTCGCGCGGCAGCGTGCGCTTGGCATGCTCGATATAGCGGTCGTGCACGCCATCAACGCGCTTGGCGCGGCCGATATCGTCGGCCTTGGCAAGCTGCGTCGACAGATCCTTTTCGAGCAGATCCTCGATCTGCGATTCCAGATCGTCGGACAGTTTGTAGCCATCAGGCCCGAAGAGCTTGATGCCATTGTCCTGATAGGGATTGTGGGAGGCAGAAATCATGACACCGATGTCGGCGCGCAGCGACCGCGTCAGCATGGCCACGGCCGGAGTCGGGATTGGACCGAGAACAAACGCATCAACACCGGCAGCGGTGAAGCCGGCGACCATCGCGTTTTCCAACATGTAGCCCGAAAGGCGCGTGTCCTTGCCTATGACGACGCGGTGACGGTGGTTGCCTCGGCGGAAGATCGTCCCAACAGCAATGCCGACCCGCATCGCGAGATCCGGTGTCATCGGAAACACATTGGATTGACCGCGAATGCCGTCCGTACCGAAATAGCGTCTTTTCATATGCACCCCTGTGCCTTGGCGCGCCTTCAGGCTGCGCATTATTACTTGCAAAAATCACGCCGCCACAGGCGGAATGTCGCTACAAGAGCCTCGAATGAGGCCTCCCTATGTCACCGGCATGACATAAATCGCGGTGACCATCACGTAAATTCGCAAGAAAACCCATTACATCGCGTTACCGACGCAAAAGGCCGGAGTCCAGAATGGACCCCGGCCTTTCAGTCATTTTCAAGAGAAATCAATGTGGCTGCGGCTCCAAGCCAGCTTCCGGCTCGTCACCCTTTGTCACCGGCCGCGTCCCAGTCTTCGGCACAGCCGAACCCCTGCTGGGCGGCGCATCGTCGCCGAGATCGCGGGAAGGCTTCTCGCCACGAATCAGCGCCTTGATTTCTTCGCCAGTTAGCGTTTCGTATTCGAGGAGCCCTTCGGCGATCGCGACGAACTCGTCGTGATTTTCCGTCAGGATCTGGCGTGCCTCGGTATAGGCTTCCTCGATCAGTCGGCGCACTTCGCTGTCGATCTTCTGCGCCGTGGATTCGGAGACGTTCTTCGACTGCGAAACGGAATGGCCGAGGAATACCTCCTGCTGGTTTTCGCCATAGGCGACCTGCCCGAGCACGTCGGAGAAGCCCCACTGGGTGACCATGGCGCGGGCAAGCTTGGTGGCCTGCTCGATATCCGAGGATGCACCCGAGGTGATGTTTTCCTTGCCGAAGGTCAGCTCTTCGGCAATGCGCCCGCCCATCATGATGACGAGGCGCGAGACCATCCACTTGTAGCTCATCGAGTAGCGGTCGCCCTCGGGGAGCTGCATGACCATGCCGAGCGCACGGCCGCGCGGGATGATCGTCGCCTTGTGCAGCGGATCGGCAACCGCAACCTTGAGCGCGGTGATGGCATGACCGGCTTCGTGATAAGCTGTCAGCTTCTTTTCGGCTTCGGTCATGGCGGACGAGCGACGCTCGGCACCCATCATGATCTTGTCCTTGGCGTCTTCGAATTCCGCCATGGTGACGACACGCTTGTTGCGGCGTGCAGCCATCAGGGCAGCTTCGTTGACGAGGTTCATCAGGTCGGCACCGGAGAACCCAGGCGTACCGCGAGCCAGAACCTTGAGATCGACATTCGGCGCCAGCGGCACGTTGCGGGCATGCACCTTGAGGATGCGCTCACGGCCGACGATGTCCGGGTTTGGAACGACGACCTGACGGTCGAAACGGCCCGGACGCAGCAGCGCCGGATCGAGAACGTCGGGCCGGTTCGTCGCTGCAATCAGGATGATGCCTTCGTTTGCTTCGAAGCCGTCCATTTCGACCAGCAGCTGGTTGAGCGTCTGCTCGCGCTCATCGTTACCGCCGCCGAGACCGGCGCCGCGATGACGACCGACGGCGTCGATTTCGTCAATGAAGATGATGCAAGGCGCATTCTTCTTGGCCTGTTCGAACATGTCGCGGACACGGCTTGCGCCGACGCCGACGAACATTTCGACGAAATCGGAACCCGAGATCGTGAAGAACGGAACGTTTGCTTCGCCAGCGACAGAGCGAGCGAGCAGCGTCTTACCGGTGCCCGGAGGGCCAACCAGGAGTACGCCGCGCGGAATCTTGCCGCCGAGGCGCTGGAACTTCTGCGGATCGCGCAGGAATTCAACGATTTCCTCGAGGTCCTGCTTGGCCTCATCGACGCCTGCAACGTCATCGAAGGTCACGCGCCCATGCGCTTCGGTCAGAAGCTTGGCCTTGGATTTTCCAAAGCCCATCGCGCCGCGCGAGCCGCCCTGCATCTGCCGCATGAAGAACAGCCAGACGCCAAGGATCAGAAGCATCGGCAACAGCGTGCCGATATAGCTCAGGAAGCCCGACGAACCATCGGTTTCCGGGCGCGCGGAGACGAGAACGTTCTTCTGCTGCAGGCGATCGAGCAGGTTGTCGTCGACGACAGGCGTATAGGTCTGGAAGGTGGTGCCATTTTCAACATAGCTACCGGAGACGCGGTTGCCCGTGACGACGACTTCCTTGACGCGGCCCGCATCCACTTCCCGCAGGAATTGCGAGTATGGGATTTCGCGGGAGCTGGTCTGCGCCGGCGACGTCTGGAACATGCTGAACAGAGCAATCAGCAGCAGCGCTATGATTGCCCACAAGGCGAAATTACGTAAGTTAGGGTTCATCGAACTCCCCAGCACTGGAACAGCCGCCTCATGGCGACCGTCTTATTTGGTCTCTAACATAGGATTGCCTCGGGTGAATGCCAAGGCAAACTGGACTGTTAGATAGATTTTCCGTCAATAAGACCTAAAGGCGGTCTTGGATAGGGGCGTGTTCCAAAGGCAGCCGCAAGGCTATCGGCGAAGATGAAATCAAATCGTGTCAAAAAACGGTCGAAGGGCGAAAAATAGGGTGTGACACGGACTTTCTCGGCAACATTGCCGGGGGCCTCGTGTCCTGCCACGTCGACGACACGGGGCGCCGCCGCCAGGGCTCGCCTGGTGACGCCCCTGGGGAGTTGACCGCTCTGCGCCGCCGTTCCGCCAGCAACGATGCCTATTGCCGTTGGCGCCGCATTTTCAACCAGGAACCGGCCGTCCCAGACAGCGCGCGCAGCGGGTGCCAGCGTCAACGGCAGGATGCCGCGGTTTTCGCGGACAAGGAAAAGGCCGTCGCGCCGAAGGTCGAACACCACCCTGCCCGCGGTCATCCGGCCCAACTCACCTTTTGCGATAAGAGCCAGCACGTCGTCCGTCTGCTTGCGGCCAAGTGCGAACACCTGCCCGCCAAATACTGCGGCAAGGCGCGCAAAGGCATAGCCAAGGATCTCGCGATCGGCGGTGAGCCCGGCCGGGATCACTTGGCCGATCAAGGGAGAATGCACGATAAAATACTGATCCAACCATTTCGACGCCAAAGTAGCGACGCTTAACCGCAGATCACCCGCGCCGTCCTTAGCCGGCACAACATCCGCCTCTCCAGCAAGGCGCGACCGCATCCGCACACGTTCGTATTTGGGGTCATCATTGCTCGGGTCGTCGATCCAGGCGACCTGCCGTGCGCGAAGGTAGTCACGGATCGCATCCCGCCGGCAGGAGAGCAGCGGTCGCGCAACCCAAAGGCGCCGATCGAAAAGGACGAGATCCGCAATGCCGGTACTTGGCTGCTCTGAACGTTGCGATCGCATGGCAAGTGTCTCGCGCTGGTCATCGGCCGTGTGCGCAGTCACGACAATGTCGGCATTCAGGCTTTCAGCGGCATCGGCAAGCAGAGCGTAACGGGCGTCGCGTGCTGCCGCCATCATACCGGTCTTTGGCTTTTCGCCACGCCATGTCTTGATGAGGTGGGGGATATCAAGCGACCGACAGAAGGCTGCAACCTGGTGCGCCTCCTCGGCCGAACCTGTGCGCAACGCATGGTCGACGGTTACGGCACACAGAGAGATTGTCAAATTGGGTGTGGCCTTAAGAGCTTCGGCGAGCGCCAGAAGCAGGCCGGTTGAATCGCTTCCGCCCGAAATCGCGACAAGGATACGCGAGGGCTTGATCAGCGAACCAAGGAAACGGCGTGCTGCCGTCTCTGGTAGAAGGGGACCGTCCGGGCGCAAAACCGGATGACCTTAGCAGGCGAGACGCTTTTGCTCGCTGGCAACCTTGGTTATCACGGCACGCGAAGCCTTGGGATAACGCTTCGAGACTTCCCGCAGCGTCGCGCATGCGGTTTCCGTGTTGTCGAGCGCGGCAAGCGACATGCCGAGCTTGAGAAGCATTTCCGGCGCCTTTTCAGAGCTGCCATACTTCTTGTGCGCATCGAGGAACGTCTTGGCAGCCTCGTTGTACTTGCCTTGCGAGTAGAGCGCCTCGCCAAGCCAGAAATTGGCATCGGCGGCGCGAGAGCTGGCGGGATACTGCGCGATATACTGAGTGAACTCCTGCTCGGCTGTCGAGTAGTCACCCGACAGCACGTGGCCGTAGGCAGCCTTGTACTGGTCGGCTTCGCTGCCGAGGGAGGCAGTCTGCGACGAACGGCCGGAATCGACGCCCGGAAGCGGGCGGGATCCAACTGTGGCACCCTCGTTGACCGAGCCGCCGATCGGATTGCCGCTCTGGTCGAATTCCATCGAACCGAGCTGTTTCGGCGGCTGGCCGAGGCCCTCGTTTGCGGGAATGTCGGTCGAGGGAGCCGTTTCGGCTCCCTGCGGTGCTTGGATAACGCGGGCGACATCGTCGCCACCGCTCCGACCTTGGGCCGGAGGAGGTACATCTGCCTCGCTCTTTTTCATCGTCTTGGAGTTGCTGCCGGCACTACCGCCACCGCCGCCCTTCTCCAACTCCTGGAAACGGAATTCGTTGTCTTCCTGCGCCTTGCGGATCGTTTCCTGCATCTGCAGGAGCTGGAAGCTCATCTCCTCGATGCGGCCGTTCAGCTGACGCAGCTGCTCTTCTAACTGCTGGACGCGGACTTCGGCGCCGCCGGCCTGCACGTTTACAACCGGTGCCTGCGGCTGCTGCCGATCCGCAGCCTTGCCGCCGATCTGCCAACCCAAAAGCGACGTCGCATTGGCCGATTGGCCCGCCCCGGCCACGGCCGCGAGACATAGCATGCCCGCAACGACAAGTTTTTTCATATGGTTCGTCCTGTCCCTGTGATTCTTCGCACCCATTGGCACGAACAGGAGATTTTTCCAATTGCTTTCAAAAAGCAACGGAAACTGGCCAAAGTGTGTTCAAAAAGAAAAGGCGGCTCGCGATGGAGCCGCCTTTCGAAATTGTAATATTTCCCGGCAATTACATGCCGGCGCCACCGAGAACGGTGACGGCACGGCGGTTCTGCGACCAGCAGGAAATATCGTCGCAGACGGCAACCGGACGTTCCTTGCCGTAGGAGATCGTCTTCATGCGCTGCGCCGGAACGCCACGCGAAGCGAGGTAGTCCTTGGTGGCGGCAGCACGGCGAGCACCAAGAGCAAGGTTGTATTCACGCGTACCACGCTCGTCGGCATGGCCTTCGACGGTGATGGCGTACTTGGGGTAGCGGGCGAGCCACTGAGCCTGACGGTCGAGTGTCTGGGAAGCGTCCGCGCGGATCGAGGTGGAGTCGGTGTCGAAGAAGATGCGGTCGCCGACGTTGACGGTGAAGTCCTGAGCGGAGCCAGGCGTTGCGGCGCCGGCGCCAAGGCCGAGGTCGCCGGCACTGTTCGCCACGTTCTTCTTGTTCGCGCAACCGGCCAGAGCAAGACCGGCGACGAGCGCGATCATGACGGGGTTACGGGCGAAATTCTGCATGCGGCTCATTGCCGGGGTGTGAATTCGGCTCATGGCCGGTCTCCTTGCGACTTGATTAAGGTTGCCGGACTGTAACCTCGTTGGGTTAATCGGCACTCAAGAATTATGGTTAATGGATGGTTGATTTGTCCCTCAGTCGCCCCAATCAGGGATTTTTGCGGCGACAAAAAGGCACATCCACAGGCTTTACTACTCGAGAAGCGGCGACCAGGCTGGGTCCGAAGCATAGGTCGGGGTCTTGATGAGCTGCTCGTTGTAGCCCGTCAGATCGATGGAGTAGAGCTGCGGACCACCTGCACCCGCCGCCTGGCGGAAGAACATGATGACGCGGCCATTCGGCGCCCAGGTCGGGCCTTCGTTGTGGAAGCCCGTCGTCAGGATGCGCTCGCCCGAACCGTCCGGCTTCATGACACCGATCGAGAACTTGCCGCCCGACTGCTTGGTGAAGGCGATCAGATCGCCGCGCGGAGACCAGACGGGCGTGGAATAGTTGCCGTCGCCGAAGGAGATGCGCGTCTGGCCGGAGCCGTCGGCGTTCATGACGTAAATCTGCTGCTTGCCGCCACGGTCGCTCTCGAAGACGATCCGCCCGCCGTCCGGAGAATAGGACGGCGACGTATCGATTGCGGCCGTCGAGGTCAGGCGCGTCGTGGTGCGCGAGCGCAGGTCCATCGTGTAGATGTTCGCATTGCCTTCCTGCTGAAGGCTCATGACGACCTTCTGACCGTCGGGCGAGAAGCGCGGCGAGAAGGTCATGCCCGGGAAGTTGCCGACGACTTCGCGCTGTCCTGTCTCAAGCTGCAGCAGGTAGACCCGCGGCTGCTGGTTGGCGAAGGACATGTAGGTGACTTCCTGACGGTTCGGCGAAAAGCGCGGCGTCAGAACGAGGTCGCTGCCGTTGGTCAGCATGCGGACGTTGAAGCCGTCCTGATCCATGATGGCGAGCTGGCGCTTGCGCTCCTGCTTGGTGCCGGACTCCGAGACGAAAACGACGCGGGTGTCGAAATAACCTTCCTCACCGGTGATCTGCTTGTAGATCGCATCGGCGATGATATGGGCTACGCGGCGCCAGTTCTCAGGCTGCGTGTAGAACTGCTGGCCGGTCATCTGCGTGCCTGCGAACGTGTCCCATAGTCGGAACTCGGCGCGGAGGCGACCGTCGCTTTCCTGCGTCACGCGACCGGTGACGAGGGCCTGCGCATTGATGACCTTCCAGTCCTCGAAGCGCGGAGCGGCATCCGGGTTGGAAATCTTCTCGATGAAGGCGTTCTTGTTGATCGGCGCGAAGAGGCCGGAGCGCTGAAGGTCGGCAGCGATGACCTGCGACACCTGCGCGCCCATGTCGCCCTGCAGGAAGTCCGTGATCGCGATCGGCAGCGGCTCGACGTTACCCTTGTTGATGTTGATTTCGACAAGCGCGTTCGCCGGCGTGGCAACAACCGCAGTGGTTATCATGCCGACGGCGACCATCAAGGCGCGGATGAGGGAACACTTGGTCATGGAGGACAAGCCTTTCAGCATTTTAAAGGGCTAGATCGCTAGGATCGAAGTTGACGATAACTTCGCCCCAGGCGTCATATTTGTCTTTCGGAAGGTTCGTGAAGGGCGACGACTTCATGACGGCGCGCTTGGCACCGCTTGCCAACGCCATGCGCGTCGCCTCGTTGGTGCCGCCGACCGCTTCGACCTCGGGCGAGCCGATGATGTTGCCATCAGGGTCAAGCTTCATATGGACCTTGATGCGAACGTCGCTGGCGCCTTCCATTCCGGGAATAACCGACCAGTTGCCGGCGATCGCACTGCGGAGAGCATCCATCTCGCTCATCGAGAGCTTTGAACCCGTGGACGGCTTGGTGGAGCCGGTCGAAGCAACTTCGGTTGACCGCTTGGCACCGCCGTTCGACGGGTCCTGCTTGTTCAGCAGCGCTGCGATGTCGTCGGCGTTGAAGTCGCTCTGCTTGGAGGAAGAGGCTTTCGCCTTCTCCTGCTTCTTGTCGGCCTTCTTCTTGTCGGTCGGCTTTTCGTCGGTCTGTGCCTTGTCTTCCGTCTTCTTTTCAGGCGGCTTTTCGGCCGGCTTCTGTTCGGGCGGCTTTACCTGCGGCTTGACGACTGGCGTCGGCACTTTGTCCGGCAATGCCTCGGCATCCGGCTTCGGTGGCTCGGGCGTTTCCTGTGGCTTCTCCTCGGCCTTCGGGGGCGTCGGCGTCGTGATCTCGGGCTTCGGCGGCGTGATTGACGCCACCTGCTTCGGCTCGACGTCCGTCTCCTCCTTCATGATCTCCTTCACCTCGTTCGGCACAGGATCATTCTGGGGAAGGGGCTTTTCGCTGGCCTTCGGCGCGGCCGCGCTCACATTGTTGTTCGGCTTAGCATTCGGGACCGGCGGCGTCTTAAGGTCGACCTTGTTGTCGCCCATGTTCTCGGCGTTTGCGACTTCGCTCGGCTTGGAGGTCGGCTTCGGCGCCGGCTTTTCGCTCGGCTTGGCCGTCTTGTCGCCCTGCTGCATCTGTGTCATTTCTTCGACAGGCACGAGGTCGACGGGCATCGCCTCGAAATCCTCGACCTTGAACTGCTCTGGGGAGCCGATCGAAATCAGCGCCCAGGCAAGCAGTGCACAGTGCAGAGCCGCAGATGTGACGATACTGGCCTTCATAGCGTTCGCTATTGGTCCTTCTTCTGCTGCGTCACGAGACCGATGTTCTTGTAGCCGGCACCCTGGATGCGGGCCATGACGTCGGCGATCACGCCATAAGGCGCGGTCGCGTCGCCGCGAACGAAGATGCGCTCGTTGTAGCCGGTCGTTGCGATCGCCTCGAGCTTCGCGGCAATCTCCCCGGCCGGGATCGGCGTTTCCTGCAGGAACACCTGGCCGTCGTTCTTGACCGAGATCGTGATCGGCTGCGTTTCGGAATTCAGCGCCTTAGCCTGCGTTTCCGGCAGGTCGACCGGCACGCCGACGGTCATCATCGGTGCGGCGACCATGAAGATGATCAGCAGCACGAGCATGACGTCGACGAGCGGCGTCACGTTGATTTCGGAGATGACGGCGCCTCGGCGCCCGCCGCGGCGACGGCGTCCACCGCCCCCGCCGCCATTGCCTCCAACAGCCATACCCATGTGCGCTACTCCGTTTCCGTCCGTTACTGCGCGGCCTGGCGCGGCTGCAACTTCTCATCGATCTGGCGCGAAAGGATGGCGGAGAATTCATCCGCGAAACCTTCCATACGGCCCGAGAGCTTGCCGGCGTCGGCGGAGAACTTGTTGTAGGCGATAACCGCCGGGATAGCGGCGACAAGGCCGATGGCGGTGGCAAGCAGCGCTTCGGCGATACCGGGAGCAACGACCGCAAGGTTCGTCGACTTCGAGCCGGCGATCGCCTGGAACGAGGTCATGATACCAACGACGGTACCGAAGAGTCCGATGAACGGACCGGCCGAGCCGATCGTCGCGAGCGAGCCGAGACGGGCCGAGAGGAATTCGGACTCACGAGCGAGCGTGACGTCCATGGCGCGGTCGATACGCATCTGCAGACCGATCGGCGAGCGTGCGCCGCGCTCGAACGACTTCTTCCATTCGCGCATGGCGGCGACGAAGATCGAGGCAAGGCCGGTGTTGTTGCGTTCCGACAACGTTCGATAAAGTTCTTCCAGCGACTGGCCCGACCAGAACACCTGCTCGAACTTGTCGAACTGGCGCCTCGCGCGGCCGTAAGCCAGATACTTGTCGATGACGATCGCCCAGGTCCAGACCGAGGCCGCGATGAGCCCGAGCATGACCAGCTTGACGACGAGGCCTGCCTGCATAAACAGCGACCAGAGGCTGACGTCGGCCGTTGCTGCTGCCAATCCTACTTGTTCCATTGATCCAATATCCCCGAATCCAAACGCCCGGCACTTGACCGGGCGGCACAAAGTGATCTCGCAAGAAGTGTCTGGCGGCCGCCGCCCAAAGCCCTGGTCAAGCTTCCAAGCTCTTATCCGCCTTCCTTGCCGTCAAATTTGGTCAAAGGAAGGCGTGCACCGCACAAACTCTGACAATCCGAGTAAGACACTATTACGGTTAATAGTTCGTTAGCGCCGGATCATGACAGCGAAAAACTATCGGCGAAAGATTTATCCCTTGGATGACTTGGCCAGATCTAAGTGACCATACAGCGCTCATCTTCCCGCGCGCCAATTCCTTCACACAAAACTCATGTTTATGCAAGGCCGGTAATCCCGCGTCTTTTCGGCGCTTCGCGATCAACCGACGCGAATCGCCGCGGCAGAACCTTGTCTGGATCGGTACGATCACGTGGCGCGTAGGAAACGCTCAACGTCGTCAGAGCGGCTTGCTGCCTTCCAGAAATTTCTCGGCAAGTGCCTCCGGCAATCGTCGCGGACGCGCATTGGCGTTAATGACGGCGATGATCACCCTGGCGGCGATCAGCAACGTTTCGCCACGCCGGATTTGCTGATTGAGGACCATTTTGGCCCCGCCGGCTTTTTCGGTGTGTGTCAGCACGGTCAGGATGTCATCCATCCGCGCCGGCTGTTTGAAGTCGATCTCCATGCGGTGGACAACGAAGACGAGCCCCTCGTCGTCAGCATTGATGAGTTCCCGCTGCTCGACGCCGAGGCAACGCAGGTAATCGGTGCGGCCGCGCTCGAGGAAGTGCAGATAGCGAGCATGGTAGACGAGGCCGGAAAAGTCAGTGTCCTCGTAATAGACGCGCTGCAACAGCCGGTGACCCGTTTGCGTGAGTTCGCCTGAGATCGAAAAACCGTTATCCGCCATAATTTTCTCCAAAGTCACGCGCCCTCTTTGGCGGAAGACTTTCCGCCTTGCAAGCATTGAACAATTGTCACGCTTCCTAAGTAATTTTCGACAGAGACAATCAAGCAGGAGACGACGCGATGAAGATTGCAGTGATGGGTGGAGACGGATTCATCGGCTGGCCGACGTCATTGCATCTCTCCGACACGGGACATGACATCCATATCCTCGACAATCTCTCGCGACGCTGGATCGACACCGAACTCGGCGTCCAGTCGCTGACCCCGATGGACTCGATCCAGGAGCGCACGCGCATTTGGCACGCCGAAACCGGTCGGCGCATCCAATTCAATCTGATCGACCTCGCCAAGGACTATGAGCTTTTGAAGAAGTGGCTGGCCGAGAACCGTCCGGATGCCATCATCCATTTCGCTGAGCAGCGTGCCGCCCCCTACTCCATGAAGAGCGATCGCCACAAGAACTACACGGTCAATAACAATGTCAACGCCACCCATAACCTCCTGAATGCGCTTGTCGAACTTCAGCTCGACGCGCATCTGATCCACCTTGGCACGATGGGTGTCTACGGCTATTCGACGGTCGGTGCCGCCATCCCCGAGGGCTACCTGCCGGTGGGGATCGAGACGCCCAGCGGCGAGACTGTCAGCCAGGAAATCCTCTACCCCTCCAATCCCGGCTCAATCTATCATGTGACCAAGTGCCTGGATCAGCTGCTTTTCCATTTCTATGCCAAGAATGATGGCCTGCGCATCACGGACCTGCACCAGGGGATTGTCTGGGGCACGCACACCGAGCAGACGCGCCGGCACCCGCAGCTCGTCAATCGCTTCGACTATGACGGCGACTACGGCACGGTGCTGAACCGTTTCCTGATCCAGGCGGCAATTGGATATCCGCTGACCGTGCACGGCACCGGCGGACAGACCCGCGCCTTCATCCACATCCAGGACTCCGTGCGCTGCATCGAGCTGGCGTTGAACAACCCGCCCGCCCGCGGCGCCCGCGTCGAGATCTTCAACCAGATGACGGAAACGCATCGGGTGCGCGATCTGGCCGAAATGATTGCCAAGATGAGTGGCGCCGAGATCGCCTGGCTGCCGAATCCGCGCAAGGAAGCGCCGGAGAACGAGTTGATCGTCAAGAACGAGAAATTCCGCAATCTCGGCCTTGAGCCAATCACCTTGCAGGCGGGGCTTCTCAGTGAAATCGTCGACGTCGCCAAGAAGTTTGCCTATCGTGTCGACCGCTCGCGCGTTCCTGCGGTTTCCGCCTGGACGAAGGATATTGCCGCAACGATCAACCACGATCCGGAAGGCAGGAGGCTGAAGTCGGTTTCATGAGTGAGCCCCGGTCCTTGCGGCACGCCTATGTCACGCTCGTTACCAACAACGACTACGCCATGGGTGCCAAGGCGCTCGCGGTGTCGTTGCGCCGAACCGACACCTACGCCGATATCGTCGTCCTCCATACGGCCGCCGCTGGCGAAGCCAGCCTCGCCCCGCTCTTGCAACTCGACTGCCGACTCGTGCCGGCCGATCATTTGCCGCTCTCGACCGAATTCAAGGAGCGCCACGCGCGAGCCAACCTGCACTCCGCCGCCCCTTTCACGAAGGGGCGTAAGCCAGACTTCCATTCGCCGCTCGACAATTTCTGCAAGCTGCGCCTCTGGCAGCTGAGCGAATACACCAGCTGCGTCTTCATCGACGCCGATGCGATCGTGCTGCGAAATATCGACAAGCTCTTCCACTACCCGGAGTTTTCGGCGGCCCCGAATGTCTACGAATCTCTTGCCGACTTCCACCGGCTCAATTCGGGAGTTTTCGTCGCACAACCGTCCAACGACACATTCCAACGCATGCTGGAGCGGCTGGATCAGCCGGACGTGTTCTGGAAGCGGACGGACCAGACGTTCCTGCAGGATTTTTTCCCGGATTGGCACGGCCTGCCGGTCTATTTCAACATGCTCCAATATGTATGGTTCACCATGCCCAGGCTTTGGGACTGGCGGAGCATTTCCGTCCTGCACTACCAGTACGAGAAGCCATGGGAAGCGAATCATCCGAAGGTCGAGAAACTGCGGCCGCTGATCGACCTTTGGCACGCATTCTATGCCGGCGACGTTCTGCCGGATATTTCGGCAATGGCCAACCCTGAAGAGGCGGCATGAAGGTACTGGTATCGGGCGGAACGGGTCTCGTCGGGCGCTATATCGTCGAAGAACTGCTCGCCGCCGGCTATGCCGTGATTATCGGCGGTCGCCACGCACCGCTGCCGCGCCTCTTTTCTCGCCCGGTCGAATTCGCGCCGCTTTCGCTCGATCCGGCGCATGACCATATCGAAGCTTTCGACGACGCCTATTTTTTTGTGCACGCCGCCTTCCATCATCTGCCGGGAAAATACCGCGCCGGTGAAGGCGACGACCCCGAGACGTTCAAACGCTTCAATTTGGACGGCACCGTCCGGCTTCTCGAGGCCGCCAAACGCGCCGGCACACGGCGCTGTATCTTCATTTCCAGCCGTGCTGCCTATGGCGAACATGCGCCGGGAACCTCCCTGAAGGAGGGGATGGCCGACAAGCCGGAAACCCTCTACGGCCAAGTCAAGCTGGATGCGGAACGCAGCCTCGCGCATCTTGCGGCGCCGGGCTTTGCAACGGCCAGTCTCCGATTGACCGGCGTCTACGGCGACCTTCGACCCAACAAATGGGACAAGCTGATCGAAGATTACCTCGCTGGCCGTCCTGTGCCGTCGCGTGCCGGAACCGAGGTCCACGGAAGGGACGTCGGCAAAGCCGTGCGGCTCATGCTGGAAGCGGACGGCGCGCGCATCTCCGGCGAGACCTTCAATGTCTCCGACGTCGCTTTGGATACATGGGACATCCTGGAGCCCATTCGCTGGGAGCGTGATTGCCTGAACAGGCTGCCGTTGCCCGCCGACAAATCGCTGCTCACACCGATGGACACGACGAAAATCCGCGCGCTCGGTTGGTCGCCAGGCGGCATGCCTTTGTTCGACGAAACGATCCATGCGCTGGCCGCGGGCACATAGGTGGCAGGTGAAGGCGCACAGGCTCACGCAAGCCTGAGGTTGCAGACTGCCACGGATAGTGCAATCCGGAGGATAGTATGCAAGTCGGTTCCGCATCAGCGCTCAACATCCTGCGCAACACCTATTCAACCGACAATCTCAATACGTTGACTGACAGCGCCAGCGCACGACTGAAGATATTACAGAATTCGGCAAAGGCGCAGGAGAGCCTGCGCGAGAACATGACGACCTCCGCCGAAGCCGCCAAAAGCCGCGCGGCGCGCAAGCTTGAGGAAGCCAGGCAGCAATTGGAGATGCTGAAAAGCGGCGGCTACCCGCCCGAAGTCGTCGCACGGCTGGCGGCCGAACTTGCTCACAAGATCAGCGCCGCAGCTGCGGAATTCGCCTCCGCCGTCGCTACGAGCGCGACGAGCATCGCATCTGCAGCCGCTGCAACCGCCGATGCGGGCACGGGTGCGGCTACGGTGGCCACAACCGATGCGCCCGCGTCAACCGCAACGGCATCCTCTGACGATATCAAGAGCGGTACGGCCCGGACGGACGAACCTGACGGCGCAACTCCGGCTCGCAACGCTTACCAGAGCATCGTCGAAGATGGAAAACGGGCGTCCTCCGGCATCTCCGCCGAGGATCGCAAGACGATGGAAGAGTTCAAGTCCATCCTGCAGGAAGTTCGCCAGCTAATGGACAGGGCGGTGCGCGAGCTGCGGGCGGGAAGCGGCCAATCCGGTTCGGGTACGACCTATCCGCTGGAGGCCAAGGCTGGCATCTCGGCCATACCGACTAGCTTCACGATTTGACGTCCTCGGCTCGGGCAGACAGCCAAAGGTCGCATTGTCACGTTGAAATCATCGCCTGGCCCACTATGGTCTGCTGAAAACAGCGCGATGGACCGCATGACCCCGAAAGAACTGAAAGCGAAAATGCGTACCGGGCGGCTCGCACTGCGCGACGCGATCCCGGAAGATACTCGCATCGAGATGAGCCTTGCAATGGCCGAGCATGCCGGCGAGGCGGTCGCATTCGAGCCAGGGACGACCGTGTCCGGCTTTCTGCCGATCCGCTCCGAAGCGGATATCCGGCCGCTTATGGCGCGATTCCAGGCGCGCGGAGCACGGCTTTGCGTACCGGCGATACTCGACAAGCAGACGATCGTCTTTCGTCAGCTCGTACGCGGTGTCCCGTTGGTCAGCACAGGCTTCGGCACCTCGGGTCCGCCTGCGGACGCCGTCGTGCTCGATCCCGAGATCATGCTGGTGCCCCTCTCCGCTTTCGACAATCGCGGCCATCGCATCGGTTATGGCGCTGGCTATTATGACCGCGCCATCGAGCTTTTGCGGCAAAAAGGCCTGCATCCGAAACTGATCGGCATTGCATTCGACTGCCAGGAAGTGGCACATGTGCCCGACGAGCCGCACGACGTCAGTCTGGACGCCCTCCTGACAGAAAGCGGGCTGCGTTTTTTTGCCTCTTGGATTGGATAGCAATGCGACTGCTTTTTCTGGGTGACATGGTGGGTAAGACCGGACGCACCGCCGTCTGGAACCGCCTCCCCGGCCTTATTTCCGACCTGAAGCTCGATTTCGTCGTCGTCAACGGCGAGAACGCCGCAGGCGGTTTCGGCATCACCGAGGATATCTTCCTGGAGACGATCAATGCGGGCGCGGATGTCGTCACGACAGGCAACCACGTCTGGGATCAGAAGGAAGCGGTCGCCTTTGCGGGACGTCACGACCAGTTCCTGCGGCCGGCCAACTACCCGCAGGGCACGCCGGGGCGCGGCTCAGGCCTGTTCTATGCCCGCAACGGTGCACGCGTGCTGGTCGCAAATGTCATGGGCCGCGTCTTCATGCACCCGGAGTTGGACGATCCCTTCAAATCCGCCGAGACAATCCTGGATGCCTGCCCGCTTAAAGAGCAGGCGGATGCAATCATCTTCGACTTCCACGCCGAAGCGACCAGCGAGAAGCAGTGCTTCGGCCATTTCGTCGACGGCCGCGCCAGTTTCGTCGTCGGCACGCATACGCATGTGCCGACAGCCGATCACCAGATCCTGAACGGCGGCACCGCCTACATATCGGATGCAGGCATGTGCGGCGACTACGATTCCTCGCTCGGCATGGACAAGGAAGAACCACTGAACCGCTTCATCTCCAAGATGCCGAAAGGCCGCATGGAGGCAGCGACCGGCCCGGCCACCATCTGCGGCGTCGGCGTCGAAATATCAGATGCGACCGGCCTCGCAGAAAAGATCGCGCCGCTGCGCCTGGGCCCCCGGCTCGCCGAAACCATTCCGGAGTTTTGGCGCTAGAGCCTTTCAGGCAGGCTCCCGCCATGACGCAAAAGTGAGCAGCGGCTCCGGATTTCAACTGGACCGCTGCGGCGGCTTGCCGCATCCTCCCAACGACCCGTGAAAGCGCCGGAGGAAGTGGCATGAAGCCACGTTTTCTTGTCTTCGCAATCGCCTGCCTGATGGTCCTCATCGCGGCCGAAGCGGCCGTCGCTCAAGAAGAAAAGAACGTCAGCCAGTGCCAGGCCATCGCCCAATCGATCCCGCAAGCGACCTTTGCCAGCTTCACAGGTCCAGCGCCGATCGTTGGCGCCGGCGCTAGCGACCAATCGGTCACGCTGACCTACATCGGACATTCCACCTTCCTTATCGAAACGCCAGGCGGCGTAACCATCGCGACCGACTATAGCGGCTGGTATTCGCCGCCGCACGTGCCGATGGTCGTCACCATGAACCGCGCCCATTCCTCGCATTATACGCTGGCGGCCGACCCTGGCATTCAACACGTCCTGCACGGATGGAGCGACGTGCCGGGGGAAAAGGCGAAGGTAAACCTCGTCGTCGGCGACACCTACATCCGCAACGTTACAACGGATATCAGAGGCGGCTTCGGTGCGCCGCAGACGGACGGCAATTCAATCTTTATCTTCGAGATTGCCGGGCTCTGCATCGGCCACCTCGGCCACCTTCATTATGAGTTGACGCAAGCGCACTATGCCGAGATCGGCCGGCTTGACGTCGTCATGGTTCCCGTCGATGGCGGCCTGACGATGGGCTCGGACAGCATGAGTCGGGTCATCAAGCGCCTGCGCGCCTCTCTCATCCTGCCGATGCACCAGCCAAGGCCGCTGCAAAGCTTCCTGTCGATGTTCGGACCCGATTTCGATATCAGCTACGCACCGACGAACACGATCACCGTGTCGCTACGGACATTGCCGAGGAAGCCATTGATCTACGTCGCCAAAGGCATGCAGTAAAAGACCCGGAGGGCGCCGGGTCTATGTCATTCAAGCGAACTGCAGATGCTGCCGGATGCCGACATCGGGCATCTTGTCATCATCGAGATTGGCCTTGGCAATCTCCCAACCAAATTTGAGCTTACTGCCGGTAGAGACCCAGATCTCTGCGTCGTCAACATGCATCACAAGCATCGTCAGCTTCGGATCCTTCTTGCCGTCCTCATACCAGGCGGCGACGACGGAATCCCAGTACTCATTGATCTTCGACGGATCGGACCGCACCTCGATCTTGCCGGCTAGGCAAGCGTGATAGTCGTGATGCTTTCCCACGACGCAGAAATGTGCCCTGGTGCCCGGCTTGATGGCACGGGCGATTTCTGCGTCCGATTTCGAGTAGAACCAGATCGTATTGGTCTTCGGATCGGCATGGGGCGCCATTGGCTGCATATGCATGTCCGCTCCGTCCACGCCGAGCATGCCGGCATGAATGTCGTTGACCTGATCCCAGAGCTGACGTGCCGGGTGTTTCCGCGCCTCGTTGAAACTAGCCATAGCACTTCCTTCCGTTTCAAGGGTCCGTGTCTTGAAACGCCAGCTTCGGAGCTTTGTTCCGTAATTCCGGACAAGCGGGTACCCCGGGAGAATGAAGCCGTTTTCCCTTGAATACGGCCCATTTCGCTCTTATAAGGCGGCCCATTCCGACAATAAGACGTGAACAGGGGTGCCATGGCTGGCCATTCACAGTTTAAAAACATCATGCATCGCAAGGGCCGTCAGGATTCCGTGCGATCGAAAATGTTCTCGAAGCTTGCGCGCGAAATCACCGTTGCCGCCAAGGCTGGCTTGCCTGATCCTTCGATGAACGCCCGCCTGCGCCTCGCGATCCAGAACGCCAAGGCCCAGTCCATGCCAAAGGACAACATCGACCGTGCCATCAAGAAGGCAGCCGGTGCCGACGGCGAGAACTACGATGAAGTCCGCTACGAGGGCTACGGTCCGGGCGGCACGGCAATCATCGTCGAGGCGCTCACCGACAACCGCAACCGCACCGCTTCCAACGTCCGCTCGATCTTCACCAAGGCCGGCGGCGCACTCGGCGAAACCGGCTCGGTCTCCTTCTCCTTCGACCACGTCGGCGAGATCACCTACAAGCTGTCGGCAGGCGATGCCGACAAGATGATGGAAGCAGCCATCGAAGCGGGTGCCGACGACGTCGAGACCGACGAGGAAGGCCACTACATCACCTGTTCCTTCGAATCCCTCGGCGAAGTTGCCAAGGCACTGGAAGCGACGCTCGGCGAAGCGGAAACCGTCAAGTCCGTCTGGCGCGCCCAGAACAATGTGCCGGTCGACGAAGAGAGAGCCCAATCGCTGCTGAAGCTCATCGACAGCCTCGAAGACGATGACGACGTCCAGAACGTCTACTCCAACTTCGAAGTCTCCGAAGAAGTCCTGGCCAAGCTCTCGGCCTGACCGATCCCAAGTTTCAACAAAGCCGGCCACGGAAACGTCGCCGGCTTAGTTGTTTTGGCCGTCCGGTCACATCCGATCGTCGACCGGTTCGCCCGGACGCGAAACCGGCTTCGTGTGCCCCGCTTTGCTTGCGTGAAATCGAAAGAGGCGCGCACGCGTCGGACCTTCGCCCACGCAATGGGTCTACCAGATACCGGCCTGCCGTTGGAAATCACGGCCGAATATGGAAACTGGCGTCAGGTGCGGACGGGACTGGCATCTCCCGGGCGAACGCACGGTGGCCTGCTTTGCAGCCGCCGCACTGTGTCGATCGGCCCTTGGATCACCGCGCCCGTGCCGATGGGCGCTGCGCCACGCGTTGCAAAACGTGAAGCCCGTGTTTGGCTTGCTGCGCGTTCCTGTGATGGACACTCGAGTCACCGGCCATGACCTCGACGGCTTCGTTCATCAGTCTGCTCTGTGGGGCGTCTATCCGAACGAGAAGGTGATGTCGGCACATCCCCGATGGCACCGGTCAGGAACCAGCGCCGCCGAGGAAAGCAAGCCGGGTGAAGATCGTGTAGTGCGACTCCGACGCCATCATCGCCACGAAGACCAGAACGAGCAGCGGCGGCAACATTATCGCGTAGACGAGCGCCAGCCGCTCCCATGCCATGTGCATGAAGATGGCAACGATCAGCCCCGCTTTCAGCATCATGAAGACGATGATGAGCGTCCAGCGCAGATAGCCCTGAATGCCGAGATAATCGACGAGATAAGAGAAGGTGCTGAGGACGAAAAGCAATCCCCAGACGACGAGGTAAAGCCGGATCGGATGCTGTTGACCGGAATGCGCTTGTGCCTGTGCCATAATGCGACCTCACCACAGATAAAAGAACGCGAAGATGAAGACCCAGACGAGGTCGACGAAGTGCCAGTAGAGGCCCATGATCTCGACGACCTCATAGTTGCCCTTGCGGCTTGTGAAGAAGCCGGGCCTGCCCGTATCGAAGTCCCCGCGCCATACCTTGCGCGCGGTAATCAGCAGGAAGATCACGCCGAACGTCACATGCGTTCCGTGAAAACCGGTGATCATGAAGAAGGATGATCCGAACTGTGCCGCACCCCAGGGGTTTTCCCAAGGTCGCACGCCTTCGGTGATGAGCTTCGTCCATTCGAAGGCCTGCATTCCGACAAATGTGGCACCAAGCATTGCAGTCAGAAGCATCAAGGCAGCCGTTTTCCCGCGCTCACGGCGATAACCGAAGTTGACGGCCATGGCCATCGTGCCACTGCTGCTGATCAGAACGAAGGTCATGATCGCGATCAGGATCAGCGGAACCTCCTGCCCGCCGATATTGAGCGCAAAGACCTCGCTTGGATTGGGCCAGGGAACCGGCGTTGACATCCGGGCGGTCATATAGGCCAGCAGGAAACACCCGAAGATGAAGGTGTCGCTGAGGAGGAAGATCCACATCATGGCCTTGCCCCAGGAGACATTCTTGAACGCCCGCTGGTCCGAGGCAAAGTCGGCCGCAACGCCACGCAGCCCGCTGGCGTGCGGGGGGGCTACATCTTCGGTGTCCATTCGGGTCAGTTCGGCCATTATCCACCCTTAGGAAACGAGTTGGCGGCAGAGGTCGACGAAGTCGTTCGCCCAGCCGGTGAAGAGCGCGAAGAGAAGGAGCCACACAACGAGCATGAAGTGCCAGTAGGTGGCGCAGAGTTCGATGCCGAGGCGCAGCCTGGCGGATGGAGCGGTGCTGCCGGCCAGCAATCTCACCCGTGTTCGCGCAAGCACGGCCAGCCCACCGAGAATGTGGAGGCCGTGCAACCCGGTCAGCATGTAGAAGAAGCTGTTCGCCGGGTTATCGGCCAGCACATAACCCGCCGCAACGAGCTGCAGCCAGGCCACGACTTGCCCGGCGAGAAACAGCACCGCGGTCGCCAGCGAAACATCGAGCCCCAGTCGCATGCCTTCATCAGCGCCGCGGCGCGCTTCGACCACAGCCCATTGCAGAGCTGCACAACTGGCGATCAGTACCGCCGTATTCGCAAAGAGAAGCCGAGGAACGGGGATCGCCCACCAATCGGCGCCACTCATTCGCGAAAGATAAGCGCTGGCCAACAGGGAGAAGAGGGCACCGACAACTGCGAGGAAAATGCCGAGGCCAATCTTGGCAGTGGGGATCGGGGGCTTGGCCGGTCCTTGGATATCGTCGAGCGTACCGACCTCCATCCATGGCTTCGACATCAACCCTTGCCCCGACATCCACCAGATGACGATCGCGGCTATTCCCGCGAGGAAGACGAGAACGACGCTCATGCCGGCGCCCTCGACAATCCGGCGGTTGGCGGCTGGTTCTGGGGTATGAAGTCTTCGGCCGCACCCGGGACACTGTAGTCGTAGGCCCAGCGATAGACGATCGGAAGGTCCTTACCCCAATTGCCATGGGCGGGCGGCGTCTGTGGCGTCTGCCATTCGAGGGTCGTCGCCCGCCACGGGTTGCCGCCGGCCTCCCGACCTCGGAAGAGGCTCCAGACGACATTGAACAGGAACACCATCTGAGCCGCGCCGACAACAAGCGCGGCGACGGAAATGAACATGTTCAGCGTATGCACAGAAGGCGGAATGAAGACCGTGTCGCCAAGCTCGAAATAGCGGCGCGGGACGCCCACAAGTCCCACGTAGTGCATGGGGAAGAAGATCGCGTAGGCGCCGATGAAAGTAACCCAGAAATGGATCCGCCCGAGAACCTCGTCGAGCATCCGCCCGGTAACCTTCGGGTACCAGTGATAGATTGCGCCGAAGATCACCATGATGGGGGCCACACCCATCACCATATGGAAGTGCGCAACCACGAACATCGTATCGGACAGCGGCACATCCACCACGACATTGCCGAGAAAGAGCCCGGTCAAGCCGCCATTGACGAAGGTTACGATGAAGCCGATGGCAAACAGCATCGGCAAGGTCAGATGGATATCACCCCGCCACAGCGTCAGCACCCAGTTATAGACCTTAATCGCGGTCGGCACGGCTATGATCAGCGTCGTCGTGGCGAAGAAGAACCCGAAATTCGGGTTCATGCCGCTGACGTACATGTGATGTGCCCACACGACGAAGCTCAGCGCCCCGATGATCACGATCGCCCACACCATCATGCGGTAGCCGAAGATATTCTTTCGGGCATGCGTGCTGATCAGATCGGAGACGATGCCGAAAGCCGGAAGCGCCACGATATAGACTTCCGGATGGCCGAAGAACCAGAAGAGGTGCTGGAAGAGGATCGGGCTGCCGCCCTCGGATTTCAGCTGCTCCCCCATCTCGACCATGGCAGGCATGAAGAAGCTGGTGCCGAGCAGCCTGTCGAACAGCATCATGACTGCAGCGACGAACAGTGCCGGGAACGCGAGCAATGCCATGACGGTGGCGGTGAAAATGCCCCAGACGGTCAATGGCATCCGCATCAGCGTCATGCCGCGCGCCCGCCCCTGCAGCACGGTGACGACATAGTTCAGTCCGCCCATCGTGAAGCCGATGATGAAGATGATCAGCGAAGACAGCATCAGGATGATGCCCCAGTCGCGCCCACCCGGCGTACCCGAGGTCAACGCCTGCGGCGGGTAGAGCGTCCAGCCCGCGCCTGTCGGACCTCCGGGCGCAAAAAAACCCGCGACAAGCACGATGACGGCGAGCAGGTAGAGCCAATAGCTCAGCATGTTCGCATAGGGAAACACCATGTCGCGAGCGCCGACCATCAAGGGGATGAGGTAGTTGCCGAAGCCGCCGAGGAAGAGCGCGGTCAGCAGATAGATCACCATGATCATCCCGTGCATGGTGATGAACTGATAATAGTGATCGGCGTCGATGAAGGAGAAATAGCCGGGGAAGCCGAGCTGCAGGCGCATCAGCCACGACAGGACCAGCGCCACGAAGCCGATCGCGAACGCCGTCATGGAATACTGGATGGCAATGACCTTGGCATCCTGGCTGAAGACGTACTTCGTCCACCAGCTCTTCGGATGATAGAGCTCGACATCGGCCACCTCGGCAGGCGGGATAGCGTCGCCGACACTGGTTGGAATATCAACCATCGCATGCCTTCCTTCCTCCTCCCGTTACGGCTGCTCCCCCTGCCGTAACGCCGGCCTATTTGGCCGGTTCAACCGCTGCCATCAGCTGCGAGAACGTCTGTTGCTGCGCAAGCCACGCCTGATAGGCGTCCGCCTCGTCGACAACGACCGTCCCTCGCATCTGTGGATGTCCGACGCCGCAAAGCTCCGCGCACAGCACTTCGAACGTGCCCGTGCGCGTCGGCGTGAACCAGAAATAGGTGACCGAACCGGGGATCATGTCCATCTTTGCCCGGAACTCGGGAACGTAGAAATCATGCAGCACATCGACCGAGCGCAGGTGAACGCGGATCGGCTTGCCGAGCAGCAGATGCAGTTCGCCCCCTGAAATGATGATATCGTCGGACCCTGCCGGATCGTTCCTGATCACGCCAAGTGGATTGTCGGCTGAAACCGCCCGATTGTCGGCTCTCCCGAGCTTGCCGTCGGCGCCTGGCAGCCGGAAATTCCAAAGCCATTGCTGCCCGACGACTTCGATTTCGCCAGCGTCCGGCGGAACCGTCACGAACTGGTTCCAGACGACGAGGCCAGGTGCCAGCATCGCCCCCACACCAAGGGCCGTGCTGCCCGCAAGCCACCATTCGAGGCGCTTGTTCTCCGGCTCGTAGGCCGCCTGGTGGCCGGGCCGGTGACGGAAGCGATAGATGCAGTAGGCCATGAACGAGATCACCGCCACGAAGACGATGCCGGTGATCCAGAACGTGATGATGATGGTATTGTCGATGTAGTTCCAGTTCGAGGCGATCGGAGTCCACCACCACGGGCTGAACAGATGGAATGCCACCGACCCGATGACGATCAGAACGAGAACCAGCACGACAACCATGCGTTCCTCCAAGCCGTCGCATGCGGAAATTACCCGCAATCCGTTGGCACTTACGTTACGACTATCTCATAAACGATGCATCACGGCAATGCCACGAGTGAGGCCTCCAAATCAGTCGGCGAGGCCGCAATAAGCTGATTTCATTTCGAGAATTGCTTGAGATAGGCAATCAGATTGGTAATCTCGCCATCATCCTTCAGGCCGACGAATACCATCTTCGTTCCCTTAACCTTCAACTTTGGGTCGTGAAGATAATCGCGCAGCGTCGCCTCGTCCCAGACCAACCCGGCTGTGCCCGCGGCCTTCATCGCCGGTGAATAGGCAAAGTTTGGATGCGTCCCGGCAGTTCGACCGAACACGTGGTTCAACGACGGTCCGACCTTGTTCTTGTCGCTGTCGGCAATGTGACAGACCGCACACTTCTTAAATACCGTTTCCCCGGCCGCCGGATCGCCTTCTTGGGCGATGGCAACCGAGGTGGGAAGACAGATCAGTGAAATCAAAACAGCAAGACCACGGTAACGCATCGCAAGCCTCATCCTCCAAAGGTTGCTCGAAACCGACCGCGCGCGATTTGCGGCGTGCGCCGTCTATCACATTTGCATCGCCGCAACGCCATGCAAACGACATGTGTGATCAAGCAAAGCTATGGTCCGGCTGCGTTAAGTCAATTCGCACAAATGGCTGTGTGGCCTGAACCGCCCGCGATGCGCGACATTAGGCCGCAGCGCGGAGGAAGTTTCTGAGCCCGGCGAACAGCTCGACCGACTTCAATCTCGCCTCGATATCGTGGATCGGCATGGAGATGATGACTTCGTCCGCTTCCGTCTCGGCCAGGAAATCGGTGAGCTTTGCCTCCGCCGTCTTCTGCGAACCGACGACGGCATAGCGCAATGTATGCTCCACCGTCAGTTTCTCCATCGGCGACCAGAAGCTCTCCATATTCTCGACAGGACGCGGAAACTGGCCGCGCACGTTGCGGCGCAGATTGACGAACTGCTGCTGGGCGGAGGTGAAATGATACTGTGCCTCCTCGTCCGTTTGGGCGACAGAACCCATGACGCCGACCATGACATAGGGCTTGTCGAGCACGGCAGATGGCTTGAAGCGGCTGCGATAGATGTCGATGGCATCAAGCAGCGAGTCCGGTGCGAAATGCGAGGCGAACGCATAGGGCAAGCCCAGCATCGCGGCGAGTTGCGCACTATAGAGACTGGAGCCCAGCAGCCAGATCGGAACGTTGGAATTCATGCCTGGAACAGCGAGGATCGTCTGATTCTCCATCGGCGCGCCGAGCAACTGCTGCAGCTCGACGACGTCATTCGGAAAGCTCTGCGCCCCGGCGTCGAGATTGCGTCGCAGAGCCTGTGTGGTGCGCATATCGGTGCCGGGAGCACGTCCAAGGCCGAGATCGACTCGGCCCGGAAACAGGGCCTCCAGCGTTCCGAATTGCTCTGCAATGACCAGCGGCGAATGGTTCGGAAGCATGATACCGCCGGAGCCGATACGGATGCGCTTCGTCGCCGCGCCGACATGGCTGATCACGACGGCCGTCGCCGCACTGGCGATGCCCGGCATGCCATGATGTTCCGCAAGCCAAAAGCGGTTGTACCCGAACGCTTCGGCCTTCTGCGCCATGCGCGCGGAGCCCTCGAGCGACTGGCGGATCGTCCCGCCTTCTGGAACAGGAGAGAGATCGAGGATGGAGAAGGGAACCATGGCGATGCCTGTCGATAGTTGGAAGGACAGGTCTATGTAGGTGTGCACTGCGCCCATTCCAAACGAGCTGAAAAGGAAAAAGGGGCGGTCTCCCGGCCCCCTCGTTCATTTCACGAGCGCCTATTCAAGCCCGACGTCTCAGGACGTGCACCTCAGCACTTTGGTGCCCCTCGGTCAGCGTGAAGTTCGCCAGCTGTCGGTCCATCTCCACAGCTTCGGTGGCGAGCCGGTGGATCGCTGCAGTGGTCTCCTCGACCATTGCAGCGTTCTGCTGCGTCATCGCATCCAGCTCGGACACTGCCGTGTTTATCTGCCGCAGCGTGTCCGCCTCTTCGCGCGTCGTTTCCATGATCTCGCTGATCTGGCCGTTGATCGCCTCGACGTGGCTGCCGATCCCCATCAGCGCGTCGCCGGCACGCTCGACGAGAGATACGCCCATTTCTACCTCGCGCGTGGACTTCTGCAGCAGGCTCGCGATCTCCTTGGCAGCGCTCGACGAACGCTGCGCCAGTTCGCGCACTTCCATGGCAACGACAGCAAAGCCCTTGCCGGATTCGCCGGCACGCGCTGCCTCGACGCCGGCATTGAGAGCCAAGAGGTTGGTCTGGAAGGCAATCGCGTCGATGACGGCGATGATCGAGTTGATCTGGCGCGACGAGGCCTGGATCGCCTCCATCGCGGCAATCGTCTCGCGCATGATCTGGCTGGAGCCGGTCGTCTCCCGCTTGGCGTCGCGGGCGATGCGCTCTGCCTGTTCGGCACGCTCGATCTGAACGCGGACCGACTGGGTGATCGCATCGATTGCGTTTGCAGTCTCGGTGATCGAGGCGGCCTGACGCTCGGTGCGGCCCGCCAGTTGATCGGCGCCCGTGCGCATTTCCTCGGAACCCGAGCGCACGGCCATGGAGTTGCCGCCGATCGCCGTCATCGTTTCGCTAAGGGCAGCCAGCGCTTCGTTGAAATTGATGCGCAGGCTTTCGAGCTCGTTCGGGAAGCGGGTCTCGATCTGATAGGCAAGATCGCCATTGGCAAGGTGATGCAGGCCCTGGTCGATCGCTTGAACGACCTCCTGCAATGTCCGGGCTTCCCTCTCGCGCTCGGCCATGTGCTGCTGGCGATCCCGCTCCGCGCGGGCCCGGGTTTCGTTGCTGGCGGCTTCCAGTTCACGGCTTTCCACCAGCGACTGCTTGAACCTTGCCAGTGCCTTCGCCATCGTGCCGATCTCGTCGCCGCGGTTCTGGCTGCCGATCTTAACGGCGAGGTTGCCGTCGGCGACATCGCGGGTGACGCCGGCAAGGCGGGCAAGCGGCGAGAAGAGCCGCTTGGTGATCACCCAGGTCGCCACGGCCATGACGACGAGAACACCGAAACAATTATCGTCAGCAGCGCCGCGATTTCGAGAGAGCCGGCGTTGAGTTCGCTGAGCCGCACGCTTTCCACCACGAGGAAGCGGGAACCCTGATAATCGATGCCGCGGACATAGGCCCGCGCCAAGCCATCGGCACGATCGAAGTCGTCGACCGTCATACCCTTCGCCAAAAGCGCGTCCTTGGCGAATGTGAAAGGCGCGGTATCGAGCGTAACGAGCTGGCCCGTGGCGTTCACGCCGATGGCCGAGCCGCCATCCGAGATGATCGCCGCCTGTGCTGTGCTGCCGGCGACAATTCCCTTGGCGAGAATGCCGGTGATGATGTCCTCACGCACCTTAAAGAGCATTACACCCTTCGCGCCACCAAGCTTGACGATCGGCACGGCATAGAAGATTGCCGACTTGCCGCTCGCCGCGTCGACGCGAAGGCCGGAAAAGCCCGTCGGCGCGGAATCGTCTGTCGCCTTGGCCGTGTTCTCGATTGCCTTGGCGAAGGCGAGACCGGCGCCGGTCGACTTCCATGCGTCGGTCTTCAGATTTTCAGCGAAATCGTCGTTCTTTCGGTAGGAGTAGAGAACGTTGCCATCGAGATCGGTAATCAGCAGGTCGCTGAAGGCGGTGTTCTCGAGATCACGGGCCACCTCGCTCTGCGTCGTCTCATGGTTGGAATAGTAGAAGCCGCTTGGCGCCTCCGGCTTCATCAACTTCTCGCGTTGGTCGGCCGGGTTCGGATTGTTGGTGATGAACACCTTCTTCAATTCCGCCCGAGCATCGCCCGACGTCTTCTCGATGGTCTTCCAGCCGCTTTTCAGGCTTGTGATCGACATTTGCAGCGCTTCGATGCGCGCAATCGAGTTCGCCTGGTTTTCCAGCTGCTCAAGCTGATCCTGCAGCATGTCGCCGCGGAAGATCAGGACGCTTTCCTTTGCCTTGAGGGCCTGTTCGCCGGAAATGCGGCTGCTGGCGAAGTAAGCGAGGACGTTGATGACCGCGATCGACAGTGCGGTCAGCAGAATGAAGGTGGCAATGACCTTGAAGGACAGGGATTGAAATCTCTGAACCATGAACGATGAACCCTTCCGGAACGGCCCTTACCGGCAGGACGCGGAAACGCCCTGCCGACTGACCTGAAAACAGAGCACGGGAGCCTTGCCTTCTCAGGAAGGGAGCTCCTCTGGCATTTTATGGATCAAAACTCGGCTACGGAGCTTAAATTGCCGTAAACGGCCGCCCTGAAAAACAAGCAATGTTTTTGTTTTGTTCACTTATCGATGGCAGTTATTTCACGAGTGCAATAGGGTGAAGCATGCAAAATACGATTCGCATCATCGGCGTTGATCCGGGCCTGCGCCGCACCGGTTGGGGAATTATCGACACGCTCGGCAATTCCCTGCGCTTCGTCGCCTCCGGGACGGTCACCTCGGACGGCGACATGGACCTCGCCTCGCGCCTTTGCCAACTGCACGACGGCCTGGCGGACGTCGTGCATAGCTATAAGCCGGATGAGGCTGCAGTCGAACAAACCTTCGTCAACAAGGATGCCGTGGCGACACTGAAACTCGGCCAGGCCCGCGGTATTGCCATGCTGGTGCCTGCCCGTGCCGGATTGCCGGTCGCAGAATACGCTCCAAACGCCGTCAAGAAGGCCGTGATCGGCGTTGGCCACGGCGAGAAGAAACAAATCCACATGATGCTGAAGATCCTGATGCCGAAAGTCGAGTTCAAGGGCGACGACGCCGCCGACGCGCTGGCGATCGCCATCTGCCACGCCCACAACCGCGGCAGCAGTCGCATACGGCAGGCAGCGCTTGCAGGATAACCTGTTCTTGACTTGTTCTCATCGCATGATAAGTAATACCGGAGAGGTATTACCATTGCGCGTGACTGAAAAGGGCCAGGTGACTATCCCAAAGGACATCCGCGACCGATTGAATATCGGCCCTGGATCGGAAGTGGATTTCATTGCCGACGACAAGGGGGCCAGGCTGGTTGTCGTCGCCGATGGCAGATCAGTATCCGAGGCCGACTTCGAAACCTGGCTGAGAAGCGTTTCGGGGACGTTCGACACCGGTGGCATGACTGCGGACGAGTATATCGAATGGCTTAGGGGACCGCGCGATGACCTCGGTCCTCGTTGACACCAACGTCTTCATCGACGTGTTCGGTCCGCAGACACGTTTCAAGGAATGGTCTTCCGAGATGATCCTGCGGCTCAGGCCGCAGGCACGGTTCATTCTGACACCGATCGTCTGGGCCGAATTGGCGAGCATGGCGCCAAGCGAAGACGAACTGATGTTCATGCTGGCGCGTCTCAATCTGGTGCGCGAGGCCTTGCCATTTTCCGCGGCCTACCATGCTGGAATGGCCCATTTCGCCTATCGCCGAGCTGGTGGCCTGCGCGAGCGAACACTGCCGGACTTCCTGATCGGGGCGCACGCATCGGTGCGTTCGCACCGCCTGCTGACACGCGATGCCGAGCGCTATCGCGCCTACTTCCCCTCGCTCGACATCATCTCCCCTGAAACCCATTCCTGACGGACTTCCATTTATGATCGGCAAGCTCAAAGGCACCATCGATGAAATCGGCGACGATTATGTGCTCGTCGACGTCCACGGCATCTGCTACGTCGCCTTCTGCTCGGCCCGCACCCTGTCGCGGCTGGGCTCTGTTGGCGAGGCCTGCGTGCTTTTCATCGAAACCTACGTTCGTGAAGACCAGCTGAAGCTCTTCGGCTTTATGACTGCCCTGGAGCGCGAGTGGTTCAACCTCCTGCAAAGCGTTCAGGGCGTCGGTGCGAAGGTGGCTCTCGCCGTGCTTTCAACGCTGCCGCCGAGCGAACTTGCGACCGCCATCGCGCTGCAGGATCGCACGGCCGTCTCGCGTGCCCAAGGTGTTGGCCCCAAGGTTGCTGTGCGCATCGTCACCGAACTCAAGAACAAGGCGCCGGCCTTGGCGGGAGAAGCGGCCGGCACCATCGGCCTCAAACAGGAGCTCGGCGAAGGTGTTGCCGCGGCTCCGGTTGCCGATGCGGTATCCGCGCTGACAAATCTCGGCTATTCGCGTGATCAGGCTGCCAATGCCGTTGCGGCAGCAATGAAGACCGCCGGTGAAGGCGCCGATAGCGCCAGGCTGATCCGACTCGGGTTGAAGGAATTGGCTCGCTGATCCATCTGCCCGGGCGGGTGCCAAAGCCGCCCGCTTGGTGTATTGGTCGCGAGCGTTTGAAGATTGGGAAATGCCAGCATGAGTGAAGCCGCGCGCCTGATATCCTCGCAAAAGCGAGGCGAAGACCTGGATGTGACGCTGCGGCCGCAATCGCTTGACGAGTTCACCGGCCAGGCGGAGGCGCGCGCGAACCTGAAGGTCTTCATCGAGGCTGCGAAGAACCGTGGTGAAGCGCTCGACCACGTGCTTTTCGTCGGCCCACCCGGGCTCGGCAAGACGACGCTCGCGCAGATCATGGCGAAGGAACTCGGCGTCAATTTCCGCTCGACCTCCGGCCCGGTTATCGCCAAGGCAGGCGATCTTGCCGCCCTTCTGACCAATCTCGAAGAGCGTGACGTGCTCTTCATCGACGAAATCCACCGGCTCAACCCGGCTGTCGAAGAAATCCTCTATCCCGCAATGGAGGATTTTCAGCTCGACCTTATCATCGGCGAGGGCCCCGCAGCGCGCTCGGTCAAGATCGACCTGTCGAAGTTCACCCTCGTTGCCGCGACGACGCGCCTTGGCCTGCTGACCACGCCGCTGCGTGACCGCTTTGGCATTCCCGTCCGTCTGAGCTTCTACACCGTCGAGGAACTGGAACTGATCGTTCGTCGTGGCGCACGCCTGATGAACCTTCCCATGACCGACGAGGGCGCGCGAGAAATTGCCCGGCGAGCCCGCGGCACGCCACGCATTGCCGGTCGCCTGCTGCGCCGGGTGCGCGATTTTGCTGAAGTGGCCAAGGCCGAGGCTGTCACCCGCGAGATCGCCGACGAGGCGCTGACACGGCTCCTCGTCGACAATATGGGCCTCGATCAGCTCGACAAGCGTTATCTCAGCATGATCGCGGTCAATTTCGGCGGCGGCCCCGTCGGTATCGAAACCATCGCCGCAGGCCTTTCCGAGCCGCGCGATGCGATCGAGGACATCATCGAGCCCTATATGATACAGCAGGGTTTCATCCAGCGTACTCCGCGCGGCCGCGTCCTGACCGCGACGGCCTGGAAGCATCTTGGCATGCAGCCTCCCAAGGATCTCGAGGCCGCACAGTTTCGCTTGTTCCAGGAAGACGACTGAGGCCTGCGGAGCTATTCGGGTGGCGCGCCAAGAATGGGAGTTATCTGATGCCGACGTTCGACCCGTGCAGGACCGTGCGCAAGCTCGCCTACAACAACGCGCTTGCAAACCACCGGCTGCATGACGCTTGCGGCCGGTTGATGCCCGGGGAGTTCGAGGCTGTTCGATCAAGTTTCTTTCCGTCGATCAAGGCAACGCTCAACCACAGTCTGACGGTCGACTGGTTTTACGTTGATGCGCTGGAAGGCGGCACATTGGGGCCGTCGGCCTGGGACATAGAGGAGCCGTTCAACGACATCGCAACGCTTGCGACCGAACAGGCCAAAGTCGATCGCCGGCTGGTCGCACTCTGCGAAGCGGCGAGCCCGGAAAAGCTGGCGTCGGTGACCGAGATCCATCGCACCGAACGCATCCAGCGCGAGCGGATGGAAGACGTTTTGAACCATCTGTTCCAGCACCAGACACATCACCGCGGTCAGGTTCACGCGATGTTGGCGGGAACGAGCGTGCGCCCGCCACAGCTCGATGAATTCATCGTCGCAGACGACAGTCGCTTCCGGAGCGGCGATATCGCCGCCCTCGGCTGGAGTGAAGACGACTTGATGCGCTAGAACTTTAAGGCGTGCGACGCGCCCTAGTCCTGCAGTCGCGTCTTCAGCCCGTCGATGATCGTCTTGGTCAAGAGGTCATAGTTCTCATCGAAGTGGTGATCGCCGGCAAGTGCGATCACATCGACACCGCTGTCCTTGAGGTCAGGGCAAGCCACCTCGTCGTCATCCTCCTTGCCGTAGATGCACTGGACGATCTTCGGATCGAGCTTCTTCAGGTCATCAACCGGGTCGCCACCGGCACCTTCCGTCTTCTGGCCGAGCCAGCCCATGACTGAGATCTGGTAATCGACCTCGTGCGAGAGGGACAGCAGCGACATCTGCGTGACAGCTGCCTTGGCGGCTGGCTTCAGTCGCGAATAGGCGGCAGGCACGACGTCGGCGCCGAAGGAATAGCCGATGAGCAGAACGTGCTTCACCTTCCACTGCTTTCGATAAAGCTCGATAATCTTGCCGAGATCGTCGGCCGTTTGCTGCGGCTCCCGTTCCGACCAGAAATAATGAAGCGAGTCGACGCCGACCACAGGAATGCCCTGTTTCTGAAGCGAGGCACCAACCTCCTTGTCGATGTCGCGCCAGCCGCCGTCACCGGAAAAGATGACCGCCATCGTGTCGAAGGCCGGCTTGGCATCCAGAATGGTGAGCGGCAGGCCGAGCGGATTGTCGGCACTGCCGGAAGCGTCGATCAGGTCCGAGAGCGTGTCGCCGAGCGTCGTTGGTGCATTGTCCGCGGAGTCGCGGATCTCGATGTCGGAATGCTGCTTCTTGAGCTCCTCGACATGGGCGCGCCCGTCCCTGCTTGCTGAGGCCGTGAACGACGCGATGATCGGGTCCGGCAGCGATGTATCGCTAAGCCCATAGATCATGCGATCGCCGACCGTCTGCTTCTTCGCCGGCGTGCAGAGCTCCTTGGTAAGCGGGATGCCGGCAACCGGATCGATCGCCAAGGTCTGGCCGATGGTCGCATCCGGGGTCTGTGCAGCAATCGCCAGTGCCAGCGCGCCACCCTCGCCGACGCCGGCAACGATCGGTAGATGGTATGCGCTGTTGCCCGCCGCGCGCTGGACCTGCTGGCTCAGCGATTCGATATCGGACACCATATAGATGCAGCCGTCATTCTGACTGACGTCGTAGTTTCTGAGCGCATCCATATAGGACGCGAAGTCGATGCCGATGACGACGGTCCCTTGTTCGACAAGCCGGTCGGCCTCCGCCTTCTCGTTGTCGCCCCAGCCGGCGCCATCCGATATCAGCACGACGGCCCCTTTCACGTCACCGTCGGGAAGGAAGATGTGTGGTGAAGGAATAAGCCCGGTTTCGAAGCTCTGCGTCGTCTCGGTCGCCGCCATTGCCGCCGGAACGAACAGTGACAGGGCGCAGGCGGCTGCAAGAAGGTGTCTTTTCATCATTTCCTCACTACCCCTCTCAATCCGCCGCCGATCAGGAATGTTGCGTCCATCAGAGCGATCATCGGATTGCCTCCACCCGAAACCGCAAGATACCGCGGATGCCATTGCGGATGAAACTTTGATTTGAAAGCCCTGAGGCCTTTGAAGTTGTAAAATCGCTCGCCGTGCTCGAAGACGGTGCTGCCGATACGATCCCATACCGGCGCCATCTCGCGCTTCGACATGCCCGAGAGCGGCGCCATACCGAGATTGAAATGCGAAAACCCTTGGTCGCGCAGGTATTCCATGATCTGGACGAAGAGAAAGTCCATCGACCCCTTCGGCGCATCCGGCGAGAAGCGCATCAGGTCGATGGTCCCCTCATCCTTCGCCACCGTTATCAGGATATTGGCGAAAGCGACAATCTTGCCTTCACGCTTCAGGATGCCAACCGGCTGGGCAACAATATAATCAGGATCGAACGCACCCAGCGAGAAGCCCTTCTCCTTGGCATTGTGATCCTCGAGCCAGGCATTCGAAACCGCCGCAAGCTCATCCATCGCCGCCGGAACATTCTCAGGCGCGATAACCTCGAATTCAAGGCCGTCACGTTGCGCACGGCTCGCCGTTTGCCGCAGGTTTGCCCACTTGCCGCCCTTCATCTCGAACGTTTTCAGATCGGCAACAGCAAGCTCACCCAGTTTGAATGCGCGCAGCCCCGCATCGGCACAGTGGGAAAGAAGCGCCGGCGAGATCTGGTAGAAGACCGCGCGGCATCCGGCGGCGCGTGCAGACTCCACGAAACGCCAGACCAGCTCCGGAATGGCGCTGCGCTCACCGATCGGATCGAAGAGAGCGATCCACGAGCGTCCCTGCCTTCCGTACATGATGAAGGCATCGCCCTTCTCCGAGAACATGATGCTCTTGTCACCCATGCGCACCAGATTGGCGTCGGCATAACGCTGTTTCTCGACGATATCGACCGCCCGCTGCAAGGCGTCCGTTGACGCAGGCTCCGGCTTGACGGCCACCGGACGAAGCAGGCTGAAGATCGCAATCGCCGAGGAAATGATGGAGATACCGAGTACGGCGCGCAAACCACGCGGCGCTTCGCCGGCGAATTCGAACTGCCACCAGAGCTCGCTGCTGTACTCGACGTCGCGGTAGACGAAGAGCAGGATCACGATCGCACCGACGCAGATGACGGCGATGGCCATCAGCCACGAGGCCGTCAGCGTCTGGTTGAGAAGAGACGCATGTCTGCGGAACAGACGGCGGCTGACGAAGAGGCCAAAGATCAGGAAGCCGAGGAAACATGCCTCAACCAGCGCAATCGCCTTCAGGAGAGAGAGCGTCAGCGCCGCGGCGGCCGACAGGATCGACACCCACCAGGCACCGTCGAGCTTCTGGCCGAGTCCCCTTGCAGCAACGACCAGAGCCAGTCCGAGCAGGCTCGACAGGAAATGCGCGCCTTCGACGATTGGCAGCGGCAGGTAGTTCGCAAGGAATTCGAGATTCTGGTCCGGCGTTGGCGTCACGCTCGAGAAGACCAGCATGACGCCGAGGAGCAGCGACAGCGTCGAGAGCAATTGCGGCATCAACCGGATGCCGATCCTGCGGATGCCTGACGCAACCGGGTGATCCGCAAACCGGCGAAGCTCGGTCGCCGACACCGCAAGCACGGCGATCAGCAGCGGTAGAACATGGTAGATCAGGCGATAGAGCACCAGCGAGCCGAGCACCGCGTCGATGTTCACAGCACTGCCAAGCGAAGCGATGATAACGGTCTCGAACACGCCAAGACCGGCCGGCACGTGGCTCAAGACACCAAGGCCAACGGCGATCGCATAGACCGCCAGGAACACCGGCCAGCTTATCGCCGCCTGTGGCAGCAAGACATAGAGGACAGTCGCCGAGGCGGCGATGTCGAAGGCTGTGACCAGGAACTGCCGCGACCAGGTGCGTGAGTCCGGCAGCCGGATTTCGACCGGACCAAGGTGGATCGCGCGCCCGTCGCGCCCCATGAACATGATGACGCCAAGGCCGGCGATGACTGCACCGGCCAACAGCCGCAGGGTAAGGCTGCCGACATTGATCAGAGGCGCAATCTCATCGGCAATGATCAGGAGCGCGATTGCCGCGACCCCTGCAAGCCCGAGCCCGAATGACAGGGTTACGAACGCAATGACGCGCCCGATCTCCTCAGGCGTCAAGCCGAGGCGCGAATAGGCGCGGTACCGGATTGCACCGCCGCTCAGTGCCCCGAACCCTGCGGTGTTACCTACCGCATAGGCGCTGAAGCCGGTTAGCGCCACCTGCGGAAACGGCAGCTTGCGGCCGACATACTCGATGGCGTTCACGTCATAGAAGATAAGGGCGAGGAAGCTCAGGCCCGTAAAGACCAGCGCAAGCACGATCGAGCTGACCTTTGTATCGGCCAGTGCCTGAACCACGTCCTCGTAACGCACTTCGTTCGTCAGCTGAACGATCGCAAAGCCGACGAGACAGAAGAGCGCGAGCGTCGCCAATGCCGTCAGGAGCGCGCGGTAGCGCCTGAACAATCCACGCATCGAAGATTCGTCGACGCCTTCGATTTCTTCCAAATTGCCGTGCCCCGCCATCTCGTACCGTCGCTATATCCCAGTTCAGCGGGAATCATCTTCGAAACACGTAACATGGGCGGCCCGTAAGCTCTATGAATGCCTGTCCGTCCCTGACCCGCCGCTGTCGCCTGCTTCGTCTCCAATTGGGGCAAATTTGGCGCAGGGCGCGCCCGCGCACATTGCAATTTCGTAACGTTGACGGGGCTGGGGCCGCAATAAGAGAATTGCGCAAGCTCGGCTTGGTCTGACAGTCGAACGTCACACCGCAGGCTCCTCCGAATTTGGCCGTTGCGAAAGATGGCGTGCGGCGGCCGCGCGCGCGTCGGCCTCATGCCCTTCGCTGGAGACCTGCACCGTCGGCACAGCAAACTCGATGCCGTTCTCCTTAAAGGCGTTGCGGATCATGGCCAACGCATTGCGCCGGATGACGAACTGTTCGCCCGGTTTCGTCATCATTGCAAGGCGGATGACAATCGCGAACTCGCCAAACTGCTCCACGCCTTTCATCTTCAGCGTCTCGATGATGTGCGGACTATAGTCGGGATTGTCCAACAACTGCTGTCCGATCTGCTTGATCACCTTCTTCGCCTTCACCAGATCGGTGTCATAGGTCACGTTCAAGGTGATCTTGTCGATCGTCCAGTCGCGATTGAGGTTCTTGACCGCCCCGAGTTCGCCGAACGGCACCGTCGTCAGCGGTCCCCTATGATGCCTCAGCTTGACGGAACGCAGGCTGAAGGCCTCGACTACGCCCTTGTGGCTGCCACTCTCGATGTATTCCCCGACACGGAAGGCATCGTCCCAAAGATAGAACATGCCGCTGATGACATCCTTCACGATGGTTTGCGCGCCAAAGCCGACGGCGACACCGACAACGCCGGCACCTGCGATCAGAGGAGCGATCTGGACTCCGAGACCGGACAACACCATTAGAACCGCGATGACGGCGATGATGACGGCAAGAATGTTGCGAAAGATCGGCAACAATGTCTGCAGACGCGCGCGCCTGGCCTTCTCCTCGTCCGTGGCGGCGCCATCGACACGAGCTTCGTCCAGCTTGCCGTTGATGTAGGCACGGGCCAGGTGCCAGACCAGATCCGCAGCAAGCAGAATGACGATCCCCCCGATCGCACCGCGGGCAATGCGATCGACCATCGTCTCCCCTGCTGCCATTCGATCTGCGGCAAGGCCAAGCATGCGGCCGAACCAGAATGCTGCGGCGGTGATGATGAGAGCCCGAACGCCGCGATCGAGTAGCACGGTGGCGATCCTGCGTTGGGCAAGTAGCCCGGCCTCCGCCCGGTGCAAAGAGCGAACCGCCAGCGTGGCAACGGCAAGCGCCCGCGGCAGCAGTACGGTGTAAATACCGATCCACAGCAAAAGGTTGAACCCCGTGACCCAGAGAACCCAGAGCAATCCGAAGTAGATCGTCAGCCCCCAGGACAGGGTGAGGTTACGATGCTCCCCTTCCTCCACTGGACGGGACCAGACAGCCTCGACGGCGATGGCGAACAATCCAAGGCCAAGGATATAGGCGACGAAATAGCGGGCGCCATCGGAGAAGCCGAGCGGGACCATGACCTGGATGGCCGCCCAGCCGAAGGCGAAATAGATGACGAAGAGGGCGCAGCGGCGGAACCAGAACAAGGCCTTCGCGCGCGAGATCTGACGCTCGCCATCCGCCCGTGGCAGGGTGACAAGCGCAACCAGCAGCCGTCCCAACGCGACGGCGAAGCGGGCGACGATCAGCGCGATCGCAATCGCGATCGCCATGGACCGCGTGATCGGCGGCCAGTTGAAGGCCAGCAGCGGCACCAGCGTGGCCACGGCGAACACGACAGCCGGCACGATGCGATAGAAGAGATTCGCCGTTGCATGGTGCGCGATCGTCATGACCTCGTCGTCGCTCTGCCGAATCTGCGGTTTCGGCACGACGATGCGAAACAGCAACTCGACCAGCGCTCCGGCCAGAAACAGCATAACGACTTCGGTCGTTATCAGCACCCAACCGCTCGGCGCGACCTCACGCTCGACGATATCGGAAGCGGACGCCACCTCGTCGGGAATCGCCATCGCCGCGTCGGAGACCATCTCGACATGACGGCGCGCGTGGCCGACAAGCTCCGACAATGCCGACACTTCTGCGGTCTCGGCCTGTGTGGCTGTCGGCGCAGCTTTCATCTGCGTCGCCATCCACTCTTTCACCTGCGGCGTCTGCATCAGCTCGAGCATCTGCCGCACTTCCGCAGGTGGTTGCGCGGCGGTGGCCGAGGCAGGAGCCGAAGGCGGGTTGGCAGTCTGGGCGATAGCAACCCCAGCAACAGCAAGGACGAATATTATCGATATCAGCAGCTGCAATATGCCACGTGCGCCAAGACCCATCATTGCTTGCCCCCCGATGCGATCTCTCGACAATATATTGCGCTGTATAAAAGAAAAGCCCGCACAGATCGTGCTGTTCGGGCCTTCAAAAAGCAAAGAATAGCAGCCTACCCCTTCGGCTTCTCGACGTGTCCGCCGAAGCCGGCGCGCATCGCCGAGAGCACCTTGTTGGCGAACTCGTCATTGTCACGCGACGAGAAGCGGCCGTGAAGCGCCGCACTCAGGACCGGCGTCGGCACACTTTCATCAATCGCAGCCATGATCGTCCAGCGGCCCTCCCCAGAATCGGAAACGCGACCCGCAAACTTGGTGAGGACGGGATCGGCATTCAGAGCGTCGGCCGTCAGATCGAGCAGCCACGACGTAATGACGCTGCCGCGGCGCCAGACTTCTGCAACATCTGGCAGATTGAAGTCGTAACGATAGTGTTCGGGATGAGCCAATGGCGCGGTTTCCGCATCGACCGCATGCGTGACCGCACCGATGTTCGCATGCTTCAGGATGTTCAGTCCCTCGGCATAGGCGGCCATCAGGCCATACTCGATGCCATTGTGCACCATCTTGACGAAGTGACCGGCGCCATGCGGACCGCAATGAAGGTAACCTTGTTCCGCCGTGCTCTCCGGATGCGCGCTGCGACCCTCCGAAGGAGCGGTGCTTCCTTGCCCTGGCGCCAGAGACGCAAAGATCGGCGACAGCGACTGGACGATGCCCTTCTCGCCGCCGATCATCAGGCAATAGCCGCGTTCGAGGCCAAAGACGCCACCACTGGTGCCGACGTCGACATAGTGGATGCCCTTGGTGATGAGCTCGGCACCACGCCGGATATCGTCGTGATAATAGGAATTGCCGCCATCGATGATGATGTCGTCGTCGTGCAGCAACGGCAGAAGTTGGGCGATGACCTTGTCCGTGATCGCCGCCGGCAGCATCAGCCAGACGGCGCGCGGGCGCGACAGCTTCGAGACGAACTCCTCGAGAGAGGCGCTACCGACAGCTCCCTTATCGACGAGATCGGCAACGCTCTCCGGCTTGGCGTCGTAGACGACGCATTCATGGCCATCGCGCATCAATCGCTGGATCATGTAGTTGCCCATGCGGCCCAAACCAACCATGCCAAGCTGCATCTCAAGTCTCCTGGAAAATTAAATCGATATGATTCCGGAAACTAGCACTCGCAATGCAGCAAGCAAGGGACGTCTCTGTCACATTTGGATCATGACGCGAAGCATGAGACCGACGCATGGTGGCAACCAACGGCGAGGCAAGAGACCGAGCCTTGTCGATACTGGATCAGTTGGACGAAGTTCTTGGAAGGGTAAACGATGACATCTGCCGCGCCGAGCGAGTGCAGGTGGGGAAAGCGGGCGGAGAAAGGGAAAGCGCGATCCACGGCAACCGATGGATGTTTACGATCCTGGGTGCCTACAAACGTAGGTGGGCACCGTGTGTCCAGGCCCACGAGCCTGGTCAGGGACAGCTCCCTTTGGATCGAGTATGGCCCCAGGGATTGTGGTTCCTGTCGAGAGGCGCAGACCGCATTCCGATATATAAGGCTGATTTCCGCGCCGCGCCAGAGGGCGCGGGACGCCGCCCCTATTTAATTGAGCTCGTTCAATTGAGCTCGGCTGGCGCCCTGCCGTTCAGCTTGTCGGTAATGCCGCGGATACGGCTCGTCACCTCGCCGAGGGCCGCAGCAAGGCTCTCTTCGGTGCGGGCATTCGCCGCCAGTACCGTGTCGCTGGTGTTGCGCAAGGTGCCCAGTTCGGATTCGAGATCGGCGACGCGGCGGTTCAGCTCCGAAATTTCGTCCATCACCATGATGCCTGCCATGACGGTAATTCGAAGGTCACCGATTTCGCCGAACTGACCCTTGAGGTGGCCGACATAGTTGTCGAAGCGCGTCGCGAGATCCGTCAGGTGGTCTTCCTGCCCTTCCTCGCAGGCCATGCGGTAGGCCTTGCCATCGATCGTTACAGTTACCTGCGCCATGTGCCGCGCCTTTCTATCGGTCCAGAACCGCGCGGATTGTCTCCATGGCCGTCACCAGCCGCCGCGAGACCTCGCGATTGACTTCCTCGAGCCGATTCGCGCGGAACTCGGCCTGGTCCAGCTCCTGGGCAAGCTTCGAGCGATCGGCATGAACACGACGAACCTCGCCTTCGATCTCGCCTTGCTCTCGCTGGTGCTCGATACGCATCTCGACTGCGTTCTCGAGCCCCGAGAGGGCTTGCCGCAGCTCGTTGAGTGCTGCTTCCATAATTTTGCCTGTAGGCGTCATGTCTCCTCCGGTTCCCCGCACAAGACCCCGAATCGGCGCCCGAGACCGATCCAGTATTTCCAAAAGGATACGCACCTCGCCAACGGTGCGTCAATAAAGCCGGCACCGCGACTGCCGACCTATTCTGTGGATGACGAAAATCAACTGCTGGCAGGAGCAGCATTCAACTTTTGTAAAAATTGATGGTCAAATGTCTAAAATCGATTGGAGCGGCGTTCAGCGGACCTTCAATTTATTGACTTGGCCGTTCCAACTGCTATGTGTCACCCGCTCTCATTGATGGTCTCCACAGGCTCGAGGCCATCCCCCGACACCGGAACTCCGTGGAACAGCCATGACCTCTCCTGAACAAAACGACCGGATGGCAAATGCGATCCGTTTCCTCGCCATGGATGCAGTGGAAAAGGCGAACTCCGGGCATCCCGGCATGCCAATGGGCATGGCCGACGTGGCGACGATCCTCTTTACAAAGTATCTGCGGTTCGAGCCGAAGAAGCCGCATTGGCCGAACCGCGACCGCTTCGTTCTGTCGGCCGGCCACGGCTCGATGCTGCTCTATTCGCTGCTCTATTTGACCGGCTATCCTGACATGACGGTGGAAGACCTGAAGCAGTTCCGCCAGCTCGGCTCCAAAACCGCCGGCCATCCTGAATACGGCCACGCGACCGGCATCGAAACGACCACCGGTCCGCTCGGCCAGGGGATTGCCAATGCCGTCGGCATGGCGATCGCAGAGCGCAAGCTGCGCGACGAATTCGGCGCCGAGCTTCAGGACCACTACACCTATGCCATCTGCGGCGACGGCTGCCTGATGGAAGGCATCAGCCACGAAGCGATCGCGCTTGCAGGCCACCTGAAGCTGAACAAGCTGGTTCTTTTCTGGGACAACAACTCGATCACCATCGACGGCGCCGTCTCCTTGTCGGACTCCACCGACCAGGTTGCCCGCTTCAAGGCCGTTCACTGGAACACGATTGAGATCGATGGTCACGATCAGGCTGCCATCGCGGCTGCCATCGAAGCCGCCCACACGTCTGATCGTCCCACGTTTATCGCCTGCAAGACGATCATCGGCTTCGGCGCTCCGAACAAACAGGGCACCCACAAGGTCCACGGCAACCCGCTCGGTGCCGACGAAATCGCGGCGACCCGCAAGGCATTGGACTGGGAATACGAACCCTTCGTCGTTCCCTCCGACGTTCTCGACGCGTGGCGCGCAGCCGGCAGCCGCTCGATTGATCTCGTCAACGCCTGGGAAGACGGCCTCGCCAAGTCCGTACACAAGGCCGAGTTTACCCGCCGTTTCGCAGGCGAACTGCCGGAAGGCTTCGATGCCGCGATCAGCGCCTACAAGAAGAAGCTGATCGAAACCAAGCCTGTCATCGCCACCCGCAAGGCATCGGAAGATGCGCTGGAAGTCATCAACGGCTTCCTGCCGGAAACGCTCGGCGGTTCCGCTGACCTGACGCCGTCGAACAACACCAAGACCAGCCAGATGCATTCGATCACGCCGACGGATTTTGCCGGACGCTACATGCACTGGGGCATCCGCGAGCACGGCATGGCTTCTGCCATGAATGGTGTGGCGCTGCACGGCGGCCTCATTCCCTACGGCGGCGGCTTCCTGATTTTCTCGGACTATTGCCGCCCGCCGATCCGCCTCGCATCGTTGATGGGCATCCGTGTCATCCACGTATTGACGCACGACTCGATCGGCGTTGGCGAAGACGGCCCGACCCACCAGCCGGTCGAGCAGATCGCCGGCCTGCGCGCCGTTCCGAACCTGCAGGTGTTCCGTCCGGCCGACGCTACCGAAACGGCCGAATGCTGGCAGATCGCCATCAAGTCGAAGGTTCACCCGTCCGCTCTCGCGCTCACTCGCCAGAACCTGACGAGCGTGCGCACCGAGTACAGTGAGAAGAACCTCTGCGAACAGGGCGCCTACACACTCGCTGGCAATACCGACGCGAAGGTGACGATCTTCGCCTCGGGCTCGGAAGTCGAGCTTGCGGTTGCCGCCCGCGCAACGCTGGAAGCCAAGGGCGTCAGCGTCCGGGTCGTATCCGTTCCCTGCACCGAACTGTTCTTCGAGCAGCCGGAAGCCTACCGCAAGGAAGTCATCGGCAACTCGCCGGTCAAGATCGCTGTCGAAGCCGCCGTCCGCGAGGGCTGGGATGCCTTCATCGGTCCGGAAGGCAGCTTCGTCGGCATGAAGGGCTTCGGCGCGTCCGGCCCTGCGAAGGACGTCTTCAAGCATTTCGGCATCACTGCGGACGCCGTGGTCGCTGCCGCAGAAGCAAAACTCTAAGCGAGCGCTCAGGCGCTCTCCAACAACTTTATCCGCAAGCCCCATCTCTAGGGAGTGAATGCACATGACTGTAAAGGTTGCCATCAACGGCTTCGGCCGCATCGGCCGCAACGTTCTCCGCGCTATCGTAGAATCGGGCCGCACCGACATCGAAGTCGTTGCCATCAACGACCTCGGCCCGGTCGAGACCAACGCCCATTTGCTGCGCTACGATTCTATCCACGGCAAGTTCCCGGCCGAGGTAAAGGTTGAGGGCGACACGATCACTGTCGGCGGCGGAAAGCCGATCAAGGTGACCGCGATCAAGGATCCGGCAACGCTGCCGCACAAGGAACTCGGCGTCGACATCGCGATGGAGTGCACCGGCATCTTCACCGCGCGCGACAAGGCTGCCGCCCACCTGACGGCCGGCGCAAAGCGCGTCATCGTTTCGGCTCCTGCCGACGGTGCCGACCTGACTGTCGTCTTCGGCGTCAATGATGACCAGTTGACCAAGGAACACCTGGTCATCTCCAACGCGTCGTGCACGACGAACTGCCTGGTTCCGGTCGTCAAGGTCCTCGACGACGCAGTCGGCATCGATCACGGCTTCATGACCACGATCCACTCCTACACCGGCGACCAGCCGACGCTTGACACGATGCACAAGGACCTTTACCGCGCCCGCGCTGCAGCCCTGTCGATGATCCCGACCTCGACCGGCGCCGCCAAGGCCGTCGGCCTCGTCCTGCCGCATCTTAAGGGCAAGCTCGATGGCACCTCGATCCGCGTTCCGACCCCGAACGTCTCGGTCGTTGACTTCAAGTTCGTCGCCAAGAAGGCCACGACCGTCGGCGAAATCAACGAAGCGATCAAGGCTGCCGCAAACGGCAAACTCAAGGGCATCCTCGGCTACACCGACGAGCCGCTCGTTTCCCGTGACTTCAACCACGACAGCCACTCATCGATCTTCGCAACTGATCAGACGAAGGTCATGGAAGGCAACTTCGTGCGTGTCCTGTCCTGGTACGACAACGAGTGGGGCTTCTCCAGCCGCATGTCCGACACCGCCGTTGCTTTCGCAAAGCTCATCTAATAGCATCGCGACATAAATCGTCGAAAGCGGCTCGGGTAACCGGGCCGCTTTTCTTTTGGCGCCAAACTGACTAGCGTCATAGCCACAAGACAATGCCGGATAAATGGCTGGCGGGTTCACCCATGAAAATTCTCATGACGATCATCGTTTTCCTCATGGTCGCGAGCGTGTTGAGCTTGAGCGTCGTTGGTGGGCGCAGTTCCAAGCAGATCGCCGAAGGGCAGCCGCTGATGGCTTCCACACGCGTCATGGGGCCTCGATAATCCGCGCCCCGAGAACGATAGGACTGGCGCGGCCCGACCGATCACCGTAGTGTCGATCGAAGACACGCGGCGCACAGGCGAGAGAGAGTTTGATGGACTACTTTACGATCGAGATCGGCGGACAAGCGATCGCAAGCTTTCGCTCCGAGAATGCCGACGATGCCAAGAATTTCTTCGAGGCTGAGGATTTCCGCGAGGACCTGACGGTCCTGCAGTCCCAAGGCAAGCCGGTTTGGGATGGGGTCGCTGCGCTCAACCTGCGCAAGGCAACCGCCGACGAAGCAAGCGAAGTCGAGCACGCCTACGAGTTCGACGACGATCCGGAGCGGACCATCGACGACGAGTTCGTCGTCTTCCTGATCCCGATTTCCGACATCGCCGATGGGGACGACGACGCCTGAGCGGTAGCGAGGAGATAAGCGAGCGCGCCCAAAGCGCCCCTGTGCTGAAGCCCGGCGCGGCTTTCCTTGAGGCCACGCACTGATTGCGGGGAAAAGCGCGAGAGCGCGGCTTCTGCCCTGCTATCGCCCGATTTGCTCATACACTCGATTCCTGCTCCTTCGTGAGCGCTCATCCGGCTTTGCCGTTCGGCACGCCAAAACAGCAGCATGAAGCCGCAAAACAGCACGGGTTAGACCGCAAGGCCTACCCATCCCGTTTGTTTTGCCGTTTACTTATGGCCGCTTGGGGTGACCACGAAAGGGCGACTTGAAATGGGCTGCGGGACCGGGGGCGGTCTGCATTGACTTGCGGGTAAGGGGATAGGCATGGAAGCGTTCTACATCGTCGTACTGGTCTCGACGACGCTCGTGCTCCTCGCCGCATTTTCCAGCCTGCTCGCCTTCCGCTTCGGCGCTCCCCTCCTCCTGCTCTTCCTGGCGATCGGCCTGCTTGCGGGCACGGACGGCCTCGGCATCGAGTTCACCAACAATTATCTCGCCTACATCCTCGGCTCCATCGCGCTGGCAGTCATCCTGTTCGATTCCGGCTTCGGAACGCCGGTGCAGGCCTTCAAGCTTGCAGCCGTACCCTCGCTGACGCTCGCCTCCGTTGGCGTCCTGATAACGGCCGCGCTCATTGGCGTCGCCGCCATGTGGATGCTGAACTTCACCTTTCTGGAAGGCCTGCTGCTCGGCTCCATCGTCGCCTCCACTGACGCGGCGGCAGTCTTCTTCCTGCTGCGCATCGGCGGCATCAATATTCGCGACAAGGTGCGCTCGACGCTCGAGGTGGAATCTGGAACCAACGATCCGATGGCGATCTTCCTGACCATCGCCCTCGTCGAGATTCTTGCCAGCGGCGAACGGTACCACGGCATCAACATCGGCATGCTTGCCATGTTCGTGCAGCAGATGGGCCTTGGCGTCATCCTCGGCCTGCTCGGCGGCATGATGATCGTTCTGATCGTGAGCAAGCTGGAGACGGATCGCGGCCTGACGCCGATCTTCGTGCTCGCTTTGGCGCTCCTTGTCTTCTCGGCGACCGGCGCGGTCGGGGGCAGCGGTTTCCTTGCCGTCTACGTTGCCGGCATCTACGCTGGCAATCGCAGGCTCCATGGTTATGCCGCCATCAAGCGCTTCCAGGACGGCATGACCTGGCTTGCCCAGATCATCATGTTCCTCGTCCTCGGCCTGCTGGCGACCCCGTCGCAGTTTCCGGCGATCGCCATCCCCGCCGTGCTGCTCGCCCTGTTCCTGATCTTCATCGCGCGCCCGCTCGCCATCTGGCTGTCGTTGCTGCCCTTCGACTATACGCAGCAGGAGATCGGCTTTGTTGCATGGGTCGGTCTGCGCGGCGCCGTGTCGATCCTGCTCGCCATCATGCCCATTCTCGGCGGCCTGGAGAATGGTCAGGTCTATTTCAATACCGCCTTCATCATCGTGCTCGTCTCGCTTCTGGTGCAGGGCTGGACGATCAAGCCGGTCGCCAAGAAGCTTGGACTCATCATCCCGCCACGGATGGGCGCCGTTGACAAGGTGGAAGTCGATCTGCCTGGCGCAGCAAACCACGAGCTTCTGTCCTACCGCGTCGTCAAGGACAGCCCGGTGCTGCGCGGCGAGCGCATCCCGCGCTGGGCAACGCCGTCGCTCGTCATCCGCGATGGCAAGTCGATGCGCTACCAATATGCCGGAAGGTTGCGTGAGAACGATCTTGTCTATCTCTTCGTTGTTCCTTCCTATTCGCGGCTTCTCGACAAGCTCTTTGCCAGCCGTGCACCGGTCGAGGAGGACGATGCCGATTTCTTCGGCGCCTTCGCGCTGTCTCCGGCCCGGCCGGCCGCCGATCTCGACGCTGCCTATGGCCCCGGCCTGCTGAACGAATCCGAGAAGGGCCTGACCATCGCCGAGCTGATGAAACACCGCCTGGGCGGCAAAGCCGACTATGCCGACCGGGTGCGCCTCGGTTCCATCATCCTCATCGTGCGCGACCTCGACGACCAGGATCACATCACCTCGGTCGGCATGTCGCTCGAGGCCCTCGAGCCTGCCACGGCCCTGCCGATCTTCCTCAATCTGCACGATATCATCGAGCGCATCCGCGACCGTTTCAAAGGCCGCAGAAACCGCGAAGCAGCCGCCAGTGCGGCATCCGGCAAGGGCGATGAAAACCCGCAATGACCGCCTTGCGTCTGCGGTCATCCTTGCTATGGTCCCCGCATCTTTGGGCAATAACGAACGGACTTTTCCATGCCTTCCTTCAAGACCCTCGACGACCTCAACGACATTGCCGGCAAGCGCGTCCTCGTTCGCGTTGACCTCAACGTTCCGGTCAAAGACGGCAAAGTGACCGACATCACGCGTATCGAGCGCGTTGCTCCGACGATCATCGAGCTGTCGAAGAAAGGTGCCAAGGTCATCTTGCTGGCACACTTCGGCCGCCCTAAGGACGGTCCGTCTCCGGACCTCTCGCTGTCGCTGATCGCTCCGTCTGTCGAGGAGGTGCTTGACCGCCCGGTCGCGACGGCGAGCGACGTCATCGGCGATGCCGCAACCGCTGCGGTTGCATCGATGAAAGACGGCGACATCCTGCTTCTCGAAAACACCCGCTTCCACAAGGGCGAAGAAAAGAACGACCCGGACTTCGTCAAGGCGCTTGCGGCAAATGGCGATATCTACGTCAACGATGCGTTCTCCGCTGCCCACCGCGCGCATGCCTCGACGGAAGGCCTCGCGCACCATCTTCCTGCGCATGCCGGCCGCACCATGCAGGCCGAGCTCGAGGCGCTGGAAAGCGGCCTTGGCAATCCGGCCCGACCGGTCGTGGCCATTGTCGGCGGCGCCAAGGTGTCAACCAAGATCGATCTCTTGATGAACCTCGTGAAGAAGGTCGATGCGCTGGTGATCGGCGGCGGCATGGCGAACACCTTCATCGCCGCGCGTGGCACGAATGTCGGCAAGTCGCTCTGCGAGCATGATCTTGCAGAGACCGCAAAGCAGATCATGATCGAAGCGGCCACGGCCGGCTGCGCCATCATTCTTCCCGAGGACGGCGTCGTTGCCCGCGAATTCAAGGCGAACGCAACCAACGAGATCGTCGCGATCGACGCTATTCCGGCCGATGCCATGGTCCTCGACGTGGGCCCGAAATCGATCGAGGCGGTTAAAGCATGGATCGAGCGCGCCCAGACACTGGTCTGGAACGGACCGCTCGGCGCATTCGAGATCGAACCGTTCGACAAGGCGACGGTCGCCGCAGCAAGATATGCGGCCGAGCGCACCAGGGCCGGCAAGCTCGTCTCGGTTGCCGGCGGTGGCGACACGGTCTCGGCCCTGAACCACGCCGGCGTTGCCGACGATTTCAGCTATGTGTCGACTGCAGGCGGCGCCTTCCTCGAATGGATGGAGGGCAAAGCACTTCCTGGCGTTGCCGTCCTGGCCAAAGCGTAATACTCAGCACAAACGGATTTAACAAATTTTACATGTAGATAGACCGCGGCGCGAAAGCTCCGCGGTCTTTTGCTCACCGCGAGTACAAAAGTTCAAACTTTCAAACGATTAAAAAAAATTCAAACGTTTCAATCAATTTTGCTGCCGTTTTCCCACCCATAAACTTCTGTTATCCGCGACCTATATTCACCGATTGACGATTTTTCTTGCTGTGGAGAAGGCGATATGAGCGAACGTTTGGAAGACATTGCCGTGCGTATGGTAGCTGGTGGCCGCGGGCTGCTTGCAGCGGATGAATCGACAGGCACGATCGGTAAGCGGTTCGACACGATCGGACTTCAATCGACGGAGACGAGCCGCCGCGACTACCGCGAAATGCTGTTGCGCACGGAAGACGCGATGCGTCAGTATATTTCCGGCGTGATCCTCTACGAGGAGACCCTCCACCAGAAGGCGGCAGACGGCACGCCGTTCGTCGACATCATCCGCGCGGCCGACAGCATTCCGGGCATCAAGGTCGATATCGGCGCGAAGCCGATGGCAGCCTATCCCGGCGAAACCATCACCGAAGGCCTCGACGGGCTGGCAGAGCGGCTGGCGAAGTACTATGAAGCCGGCGCCCGCTTCGCCAAGTGGCGCGGTGTCATCGCAATCTCTCCCAGCCTCCCGACATGGGGCTCCATGAAGGCCAATGCGCATGCGCTCGCCCGCTATGCCGCGCTGTGCCAGCAAGCCAACATCGTTCCGATCGTCGAGCCTGAGTGCCTGATGGATGGCAAGCCGGGTGACCACAACATCGATCGCTGCGCCGAGGTCACGGAATGGACGCTGCGCACGGTCTTCGAAGAACTGGCTGATGCCCGCGTCAGCCTCGAGGGCATGATCTTGAAGCCGAACATGGTCATCGATGGCAAGAACGCCCGCAAGGCGTCGGTGGCCGAAGTCGCCGAGCGCACGGTCGAAGTGCTGAAGCGCACCGTCCCGTCCGCCGTTCCGGGCATCGCCTTTCTCTCCGGCGGCCAGTCCAGCGAAGAAGCGACGGCGCATCTTTCCGCGATCAACTCCGGCTACGACCTACCATGGGCCGTCACCTTCTCCTACGGCCGCGCCCTGCAGGATACGGCGCTCAAGGCCTGGGGCGGCAAGCCGGAAAACGTCGCCGCCGGCCAGCGCGCCTTTGCCCATCGCGCCGAGATGAACAGCCTCGCCGCCAAGGGCAGCTGGAAGAAGGACCTCGAGCAGGCCGCGTAGGCCTCTTCTCGACTGACGAAACGGAGAAACCGGTCGCAGGCGACCGGTTTTTCCATTGTAACGGCGACAAGTTTTCCGCTTCTTCAGCCGGCCGATCGCCGGTAGAGATCATGGCATCAGCCAGTTCCGGAACCGCCATGAAAACCGTTGCTTTCACGACCGTCGATGTCTTCACCTCCGCTCGCTTCGAGGGCAACCCGCTGGCTGTGATGACGGACGCGCGTGGGCTGACCGATACGGACATGCAGAACATCGCCGCCGAGTTCGGCTATTCGGAAGTTACCTTCGTCCTGCCGCCGGAAGATCCGGCAAATACCGCCCGCATCCGCATCTTCACGCCGACGATGGAAGTGCCCTTTGCCGGACATCCGAACGTCGGAACCGCCTATGTGCTCGGGCAACAGGCGCATGTCTTCGGGCGGCCAGTCGGCGACCGCCTGCGCTTCGAGGAGAAGGCCGGCCTCGTCGAAGTCGATTTGAAGCGCAACGGCAATGAGGTGCTGTCGGCGACCATTCGGGCGCCGAAGCCGCTCGCCATCGGCGACACCGTCTCTGAGCAGATTGTTGCCCGCTGCATCGCGATCGAACCGCAGGATATCCGCGTGGCGAAGCATTCGCCGGTTGTTGCATCGGTGGGGCTGAGTTTCGTCGTTGCCGAGCTTACCGATCTTGCCGCCCTTGGCCGCGCCCGCCCGAACCTTGCATACTTTCAGGACGCTGCCGCCCCGACCGCCGAAGGCAACCACGACTTCTCGCTGTTCGTCTACCTCCGCTCCGGGCAAAACCCATGGACGATCCGCGCACGGATGTTTGCGCCGCTCGACAACGTGCCGGAAGATCCGGCGACCGGCAGTGCCTCGGCGGCACTCGGCGCCTATCTCGTTTGGCTAGAGCCGGATGCGAACATGAGCGTTTCGCTGACCATAGAGCAAGGCGTCGAGATGGGACGCCGCAGCATCATCACAATTGACGTGGTCAAGAAGGACGGCATCGTCACCGACGTGACGATTTCGGGCAGCTGCGCGCCTGTCATGCGCGGCGAAATCGCGTATTAGACGAAGACGTCGCGCCCGATCAGCGCCACCGCCCAGATCGCAAAGGCGATCAGCGCGATCTTCCAGAAATCCATGCGTCGCTGCAGCCCGGGAACACCCAGCGGCTTAATCAGCTGAATCGCCATCGCCAGGATGAGCAGCAGAGCAATCAGCTTCGTCATGTCTTTATTTTTCCATCTCTTATGAATGTCACAGGACGGACATTTTTTCGCGTCACGACTGCATTTATTCATGCCGTAAAGGCATTTGGGGGCACAATCAATCATCTCGAGGCTGGGCGACACCGTGTGTTGCCATGTGACCTTTGACATTCAACGCGTAGAGTCTGGCTATATGAAAAGAAATCTGCTGTCCGTCGCCTCGCTTCTCTTCGGAACACTCTTTCTGTTCATGGGCAACGGGTTGCAGGGCATCCTGCTTCCGATGCGCGGCAATCTGGAAGGCTACGCAACAACCACCCTCGGCCTGCTCGGCACCTCCTGGGCCGCTGGCTTCGTCATCGGCTGCCTCGTCGCACCGAAACTTGTGCGCCGTGTCGGCCACGTGCGGGCCTTCTCCGGCTTCATTGCCATCATCGCAATCATCGCGCTTGTCAGCGGTATCATCATCCACCCGGTCTGGTGGGTGCTGTTGCGAGCCGTCACCGGCTTTGCGACCGCCGGCACTTCGATGATCATCGAGAGCTGGCTGAATGAGCGCGCTACCAATGAGAGCCGCGGCGCGATCTTCTCGCTCTATATTGCGATTACGCTCTTCGGCGTCGTGGCGGGCCAGATGATGATCCCGCTGGAGGATGTGCGCACGCCCGTCCTGTTCATGATCTGCGGCATCTTCTACTGCATCGCGATGCTTCCGACGACGCTCTCGACCGCAGCCTCGCCGCAGCCGCTGAAGGCCGTCAAGCTCGATCTGCCGGCCCTTTACCGCAACTCCCCCGTATCCTGCCTTGGCATTCTCCTCGTCGGCATCGCCAACGGCGCCTATGGTACGCTCGGTGCAGTCTTCGGCGCGGGCTCCGGCCTTTCCGACACCAGCATTGCCATCATGATGAGCGCCACCATTTTCGCCGGCGCCCTGATGCAACTGCCGGCAGGTCGCCTTTCTGATCGCATCGACCGCCGCCACGTGCTCGCGGCGATGTCCGCGATTGCTGCTATTGCCGGCCTGCTGCTGGCGATCCTGCAGCCCTCCTCGCCCTACTTCATCATCGGCCTTGTCGTGCTCTACGGCGCCGTTGCAAACACGCTCTATCCAATCGCGGTCGCACACGCCAACGACTATGCCTCCGCCGAGGACTTCGTGAAGGTATCCGGCGGACTGCTCCTCCTCTACGGCATCGGCACCATCATCGGCCCGACCATCGGCGGCCCAGTCATGTCGATGATCAGCCCGCACGCCCTCTTCCTGGTGACGGCGCTCGCCCATGTGCTGATCACCGCCTACGCCATCATTCGCAGCCGCATGCGCGCCGCCGTTCCGGTCGGCGACCGCGATGCCTTTACGACCATTCCGACGGCCACGTCGCAAACGCTGACACCCGAAAGTATGTCGCTTGCGGACCGCGGAACCGGCAAGACTCCCGAAACTGGCGATCCTGCCCTAAAATATAGCTGAGGCAAAAAGGGAGGACTCCATATGAGCTTCATCGACGACGACCGGCCGCAGAAGAAGGTTGCGCACGAGATCGGTGCCGACCTCTCCACCTTATCGGTCGACGAGTTGCGAGCGCGCGTCGCGCTGCTCAAAGCCGAGATCGTGAGAATCGAAGCAGAGGCCGCCAGCAAGACATCGACAAGATCAGCGGCGGAAAGCCTCTTCCGCTCGTAATTCGCGAGCGAGGTATTACAGCAAACCAGCGCTCGAAAAGTGTTAATCCGGGACAGGTTTAAGCGGCCATTAAGCTTTATAAGGTATTACTGTACTCATCCAGATCTTCTCTGGATCTCAGACAGTTTTCCATGCGGTGAATTGGTCTGATTTTTCTCCCTGTTTTACCTTGAGAGCCGCTTTTGCGGCTCTTCTTTTTTATTGCGCTGGGGACCATTTCCATGAAACTGTGGAAGTTAACCCTTTCTTAAGAAACGCCTTGCGCAATTCCGCTAAAGCTACCATCTTAAAAGCATAAAGAACGGCCGGAGAGACCTTTTCCCTTCGGCGGGCGTTACCTGACCATAAGTAGATGCGTGCAACAGGGACTGTTTAAATGTCAGAGCTTGGATTGAACACAATCAGTTTTGCAGGTCGCGCTGCCGCATCCTCGCAGTTCAAGGCGCTGTATTCGGAAGGCATGTCGCTGGTCGAAGAAACCGCCGCCTATCTCGACGGCCAGGGTCGCACAGCCTCCAAGGTTCTGCCGCGCATGGCGTCCGTTCTCTATGCGGCAGAGTCGATGCGCCTGACCACCCGCCTCATGCAGATGGCCTCCTGGCTGCTGCTGCAGCGCGCCGTTAACAACGGCGAGATGTCGCGCGATCAGGTTCTGGCCGAGAAGAACAAGGTTCGCCTCGACGGCTTTAACGTCGATCGCAACGCACCGGGCTGGGGCGATCTGCCGGAATCCTTCCGCCATCTGATCGAACGCTCGTTGCGCCTGCAGAACCGCGTCGCCCTGCTCGATCGCGAAATCTATCGCCCGGCCGAGGCACCGATCGTTCCCGATAACCAGAACAGCGTCCAGGCTCAGCTCAGCCTGCTGCAGACGGCCTTCGGCAACACCTGAGCCGCCTCAAGCTGAATTCACGAAACCGGCTGCGTCCTGCGCGGCCGGTTTTTCGTTGTGTGCCCAACAGAAAGCAACGCCAGGGCATGCGCTCAAAAACAAAGAGCCCCGCCGAAGCGGGGCTCTTTCAAATTCCACCAAGTGGCAACGATTAGAGGCCGAGGCCGCCGAAACGCTTGTTGAACTTGGAAACGCGGCCGCCACGGTCCATGAGCTGCTGGTTGCCACCAGTCCATGCCGGATGCGACTTGGAGTCGATTTCGAGGTTCATGACCGCGCCTTCAGAGCCCCAGGTCGAACGGGTCTCGTATTCGGTGCCGTCGGTCATGACTACCTTGATCGTGTGATAGTCGGGATGGATATCTGCCTTCATAACAATCTTCCTGCCATGCAACGTCCAATTTGACGCATCATCATTGCGACAAGAGGACCGATTGAATAAATGAAGCCGCAGACGCAAGGGCCACGGCTTCCCATTAGGATGGGCTGCCTATACATGAAGGCCGGCAGGATAACAAGAGCCATCAGCCGCGGATGAGCGGTGTCGAAGGCGATCGGAGACGAATTGGCATACGCAGGGCAAGCAGGGGAAAAAAAGTCGGGATCGCTGAAGCCGCTTGGCCGGCTGACCCCCTATGTCGTGCGCTATCGCGGCATGGTCGCCGGTGCCCTCGCGTCGCTTGCGCTTGCCGCCGTCACCTCGCTCGCGCTGCCGCTCGCCGTACGCCGCATGATCGACCATGGCTTCACGCAGGCCGACGGCAGCTTCATCAACAGCTATTTTCTGATGCTGATGATCATGGCGATCGTGCTCGCCGTCGCGAGCGCCCTTCGCTACTACTTCGTCATTACGCTCGGCGAGCGTGTGGTCTCCGATCTTCGCCGTGATGTCTTCAGCCATGTGACGCGGCTGTCGCCGTCCTTTTTCGATGTCAACCAATCGGGCGAGATCGTCTCACGCCTGACGGCGGACACGACACAGATAAAGTCAGCGGTCGGCGCGACCGCTTCCGTTGCCTTGCGCAACCTTATTCTCTGCCTCGGCGCGATGGGCATGATGATCGTGACGTCGCCAAAGCTGTCCAGCCTTGTGATCGGGGCGATTCCGTTGATCGTCTTTCCGCTGGTTGGCTTCGGTCGTTCGGTGCGGAAGCGCTCGCGCTCCGCCCAGGACACTCTGGCGGACGCCTCCGCCTTCGCCAACGAAACGATCGCCGCCAGCCGCACCGTCCAGGCCTTCGGCGGAGAGGACGCCGCTGCCACCCGGTATGGGACCGCTGTCGAAACGGCATACGATGCCGCCCGCGCGGCCATACGCTCGCGCGCCCTGCTGACAGGCATCGCCATTACCCTTATTTTCGGTAGCGTCGTCGCCGTTCTCTGGGTCGGAGCTCACAACGTCCTGGCGGGCACGCTTTCGCCCGGCACGCTCGGCCAGTTCCTTCTCTACTCCGTCATCGCCGCCGGCTCGCTCGGCGCGCTTTCCGAAGTCTGGGGCGAACTTTCGCAAGCTGCGGGTGCGGCAGACCGGCTCACCGAACTGCTCGATGAAGTCTCGCCGATTGCCGCGCCCATGGTGCCTGCTGCTCTGCCTGCTCCGGCGCATGGACGTGTCCAGTTTACGGACGTGCATTTTGCCTATCCGTCGCGCCCGGAGAGATCCGCCCTCCATGGCCTGAGCTTCAAGGTAGCCCCCGGAGAGACCGTCGCGATCGTTGGTCCCTCCGGTGCCGGCAAGAGCACCGTCTTCTCGCTCCTGCTCCGCTTCTATGATCCGCAACAGGGTGCGGTAAAAATCGACGACGCCGATGCCCGCAGCACTGATCCCGACGCGTTGCGCAAACGCCTCGCGATCGTGCCGCAGGATGTGACGATCTTTGCTGCCTCCATTCACGACAACATCGCCTTCGGCCGCCCAGAGGCGAGCCGTGAAGAGGTGCGTGCCGCCGCGATCGCTGCACAGGCCGACGAATTCATTGCCCGCTTGGAAAAGGGATACGACACGGAGGTCGGCGAGCGCGGCATCACGCTCTCGGGTGGTCAACGCCAGCGTATCGCCATCGCCCGTGCCATCCTGAAGGACGCGCCGATCTTGCTGCTCGACGAGGCAACCTCGGCACTGGACGCCGAAAGCGAAACCCTTGTGCAGAAAGCCCTCGACGGCCTCATGACCGGCCGCACGACCCTTGTCATTGCCCATCGCCTCGCGACCGTGCTGAAGGCTGATCGGATCCTCGTCATGGATCAGGGTCGCGTCGTCGAAGAGGGAACGCATCAGACCCTTATTCGAGACGGCGGCATATACGCCAAGCTGGCCAAGCTGCAGTTCGAAACAGGTGCCGGAGACTTTCTCGCCACAGCAAAGTGATCGTCCGATTGCACGTTCCTTCCCATCGCCAGCCTCCGGCGGTGGCATCGACATGCAATCATTCAGCGTATACTTAAATAATACACGCAACAATTACAATCAGCTTATAGACGGATTAACGTTGCCGCGCCGTGAGGAAGGCTCTCGTGACCTCGATAGATTTACGCCGATATGTTGACCGTACTCGTCGCCGCGGCCGTCGTCATATCGATGCTGCTGTGCTGTCGCTCGCTCCGCGAGGCCCGGGATTGGTCGCTCACCGACGGTGGTCAGAAGAAGTCGAATTGACGAAGACCGACCCGGCCGGAAACCCCATCGCTGCCACAGGCATCCCCCTCGCAGCAGCGCAACTCCCCGATGATAAAGGCGAGTTCGAGCCGTTTCATCGCCCGTGTCGGAACCGTCGCGATATTGATGCTCTCTGTCGGCTTCGGCCTTGCCGGGCTTTGCCAGCGTCAACGAGATCCCCAATATGAAAATTCGAACTTCTTTCATTCCGGCCTGGTGCTCCTCGCGCCGTGCCTGATCAACAAGTTCTCGTCGGTCTTGTCGATTTTCAAACCGCAGTGCGGCGCATTTCCGGCACGAAATCAGCTCGTCGCGCCGGTTGCAAAGCACGCAAATATCCCGATGGAATAGTTGCGTTTTTTGTTCTAGGCTGCGCCTGCAGATAGGACATCATCCTGATTCCGGGAGAAAATCGATGTATAAGTTCGAAGTTTACAAGGACAAGGCTGGCGAGTTCCGTTTCCGTTTCAAGGCGCCGAACGGCGAATCCATGTTCGGCTCCGAAGGCTATAAGGCTAAGGCATCGGCGCTGAGCGCCATCGAATCCATCAAGAAGAATTCTCCCGGCGCAGAAGTCGTCGACACGACGAAGGCTGAGGCCTGATCAAATCAGGCGGCGCCAAAAACGCCGCCTCTACACCGCCCGCCCGGCAACCCTGCCGGAAAAGATGCAGCCGCCGAGGAATGTTCCCTCGAGCGCATTATACCCATGCATGCCCCCGCCGCCAAAGCCGGCCACCTCGCCCGCGGCATAGAGCCCGGGCACCGGATCACCACTATGGCCGATCACGCGTGCGGAAAGATCCGTCTCCAGACCACCTAAAGATTTGCGCGTCAGGATGTGCAGCCGCACCGCAATCAATGGTCCGGCCTGCGGGTCAAGCAGCGAGTGGGGCTTTGCCGTGCGCATCAACCGGTCCCCGAGGTAGCGCCGAGCGCCGCGAATGGCGATGACCTGCGCGTCCTTCGAAAAGGCGTTGCCAATCTCCCTGTCGCGGGCCTCGATCTGCGTCCTCAGACGGCTTGCATCGACGCGCCTTTGACCCGTCAACCCGTTCATGCCGTCGACAAGCGCTTCCAGCGTATCGCGAACGATGAAATCCTCTCCCCTGTCCATGAAGGCCTGAACGGGTCCCGGCGGCTCCTTGCCCAATCGCTTGAGCAGCAGGCGGACATCCTTGCCCGTGATGTCTGGATTCTGTTCCGAGCCGGAAAGGGCAAACTCCTTCTTGATGATTGCTTTGGTCAGGATGAACCAGCTGTGGTCATGACCCGTCGCGCAGATTGCCTTCAGTGTCGCCAGCGTATCGAAACCGGGCATCGCAGGTGCTGCAAAGCGATTTCCATCGGCATCGCACCAGAAGGAGGATGGGCCGGGCAGGATGCGTATGCCGTGATTGCGCCAGATCGGATCCCAGTTCTTCAGCCCCTCCGTATAGTGCCACATCCGGTCCGAATTGATTTCTCGCCCACCCGCGCGCTCGGTGATCTCGATCATCCGTCCGTCGACATGGGCGGGCACGCCCGCGACCATGCTCGCCGGCGGTCGTCCGAGCCGATCGACCGGCCATTTGCGGCGCACCGCGTCATGATTGCCCCCGATGCCCCCTGAAGTCACGATCGTCGCACCGGCCCGTATCTCGAAGAGCGCTGCAAAAATGCGGTTTGTCTCCTGACCTCGAACGGAAGCGTCCGGCTGAAGGATCGTGCCACGGGCGCCGCAGACGACACCGTCCTGCACGACAAGGTCATCCACCTGATGCCTGAACAGAAGCGTGACAAGACCCTTCGCCTCCGCCTCGCGCACACGACGAATAAATGGTGCAAGCACGGCCGGTCCGGTTCCCCACGTCACATGGAAGCGCGGCACGGAGTTACCGTGGCCATGCGCCAAGCCGCCTCCCCGCTCAGCCCAGCCAACAACCGGGAACCAGCGCATGCCCTGCTGATAGAGCCAGCGGCGTTTCTCGCCTGCGGCAAATTCGAGGTAGCCCTCCGCCCAGCGACGCGGCCAGTAGTCTTCCGGCCGGTCGAACGATGCCGAACCCATCCAGTCCTGCCGCGCAAGGCTAAGATGGTCACGGATACCCAGTAGCCGCTGTTCCGGGCTATCGACGAAGAACAGCCCGCCAAGAGACCAAAACGCCTGCCCGCCAAGGCTCTGCTCGCCTTCCTGCTCGACGATGCAGACCTTCCGTCCGCGATCCGCCGCCTCCGCTGCCGCCACAAGCCCGGCAAGACCTGCGCCGATGACCAGCACATCGCATTCGATCAAAGCATTCTCCCCCACGTCTCATCGAACCTACGCGGAGCCTCGCTCCGCGACAACGCCGAGACGATATGTTTTGCAGCCCGATCCGAGAGACGCTTGCTGCACGGAACCTCAACCGGCAGCAACAGCAGCCGATCTTTCGTCTGGCGAAACGCCACGTAGACCTACTTCTCGGTGAGCTTCAGTTCGATACGACGGTTGGTGGCGCGTGCTTCCTGGGTGTCGCCTGGCGCGATGGGCTGGAACTCCCCGAAACCGGCGGCGACGAGACGGTCGGCCGGCACGCCGCGGGAGATCAGAAACTTGACGACGGAGATCGCGCGCGCAGAAGACAGCTGCCAGTTATCTCCGTACCTGCCGGTGCCCGCGAGCGGCACGTTGTCGGTATGTCCGTCGACGCGCAGGACCCAGTTGATCTCCGGCGGGATTTCCTTCGCAACGTCGAGAAGCGCCGTCGCAAGCTTTGCCATCTCGCCCTGCCCGTCCGGATTGAGATCCGCACTGCCAGAGGGAAACAGGACCTCAGACTGGAAGACGAAGCGGTCGCCGACGATCCTGATATTCTCGCGATCGGACAGAATCTCGCGCAAGCGCCCGAAGAAGTCGGACCGGTAGCGGTTGAGTTCCTGCACGCGTTGGGCCAGCGCGACGTTGAGGCGACGGCCAAGATCGGCGATCTTCGTCTGCGAGGTCTGATCCTTCTGCTCGGAGGCCTGCAGGGCGGCTTCTACGGCGGCGATCTGGCTGCGCAACGCGGCAATCTGCTGGTTCAGCAACTCGACCTGGCTCATCGCCCGGTCGCTCATCTGCTTCTGTTCGTCGAGTTCCTTGGTGAGGCTGCCGATACGCGACTGTGCAGCGCTCTGGCCTCCCGAGCCGGCATCAAGTAGCGCCTTCAGCCGTGATCGCTCGCTTTCCGCCGACGACAACGAGGCCTGAAGATTTGCGACGCTGTCCTCAAGGTCCTGGTTGCTTCCCTTCTCGAGAGCAAGCAGCTGCGTCAACTCGTTGATCTGGCTGTTCAAACGGTTCAGCACCTCGTCACGGCCGGAGATTTCGCGGCTCAGGATATATTGGCCGACAACGAAGACGGTCAGCACGAACATGATGGAGATCAGCAGCGTCGACAGCGCGTCGACGAAACCTGGCCAATACTCCACCGCGCGCTCGCGGCGGCGGTTGCGGGCAAGAGCCATGGCTTACTTGCCCTCGCTTTTTTCGGTTTGCGGCGTGCGTTGAACGCGCTCGCTCAAACCATGCCTTTCTTGCGAGCCAATCCGCTCGGCCAGACGATCAAGCGTGCGGCGCATCGCTTTCGTCTCTTCCTGCTGCGCGTCGATCCAGTCACGCAGCATCTGCTGCTCATTGCGCATATTCTTGACCAGGCCCTGAATACCTTCGGCAAGATTTGCCATCGCCGCAACCGACCTCTGGGTGCCGCCGCTGCCCTCCTCGGAGATCCGGCGCATATAGTCGGAGAGCGCGCGAACCTCGTCGGGCGAGACCGCCGCGGTGCCGCTGATGGCGGGCATGGCGGTATCGGAGCCAACGTCGGTTACCGAGGAAAGCCAGTTTTCCAGCTCCATGTAGAACCGGTTCTGAGCGCGACCCGCCTGAAGATCGAGGAAGCCGAGAATGAGCGAACCGGACAAGCCGAGCAGCGACGACGAGAATGCCTGACCCATGCCCGAAAGCGGCGTCGAAAGCCCCTCCTTCAACGCACCAAGAACATCGGTCGAGCCATTCGAACCGGCATCGAGCGACTGGATGACCGAGCTGATCGAGCCGATTGTGCCGATAAGACCCCAGAACGTGCCAAGCAGGCCGAGAAAGACCAGAAGACCGATCAGGTAGCGCGACACATCGCGCGATTCATCAAGGCGGTTGGCAATGGAATCGAGAATGGAGCGGAAGGCCGCGGTCGACAGTCCGGCCGAAGCACTACGGCTGCCGATCAGCGTTCGCATCGGAGCGAGCAGCTTGGGATTGCGGCCGACTTTGTCGGCGCTGCCTGCAGCGCGGAACGAATTGAACCATCGCACCTCCGGTCGCAGCGACAGCACATGGCTGAAGACCAGGATGATACCGACGGCCAGGACACCGAGGATCAAACCGTTGAGGCCCGGATTGTGCATGAAGGCAGTCTGCGTCTGTCGGAAAAGAATGGCGGCAATGAACCCGACGATGATCAAAAACAGCACCATCGTCCAAAGAAACGGCATCGGACTGGAAAGTCTATAGCTGTAGTTGCCCGTGGTTTTTTCGGTCGAGCCGAATTCAGCCACATTCACATTTTCCATAGGTTCCGCAGCCTCCGGATTCATTTCAGCCGGAGACTAGAGCAACATTGTGCCGAATTGAAGTATGCGGAAACGAAAACCGTGTCTTTACAACAGCGATTTACCGGCTAGGAACGGGACGCTTGGCCACCTCAAGCAATGCTTTCTGGATATATTCGTTGCCCGCGACGACCGAACCGGTCTCGAGAATGGACGAACCGCCATCCCAATCGGACACATAGCCGCCGGCTTCGCGGATAAGGAGGATGCCCGCTGCAATATCCCAGGCCGACAGCGCGGTTTCCCAGTAACCGTCGAAGCGACCGGCCGCCACGTAGGCAAGATCTAGGGAGGCCGCGCCCATGCGGCGAATGCCGGCGACTTCGCCCATGACGTGACGAAGCTCAACGAGGAACTTACCGTGATTGCCGCGGCCAAGGTGCGGAACACCGCAGGCAACGACGGAATCCGAAAGCACGCGGCGGGCGCCGACGCGCAGACGGCGATCGTTCAGGAATGCGCCACCGCCGCGCTCGGCGGTGTAGAGCTCGTCCGTTGCCGGATTGAAGACGACGCCAGCGACGATCTCATTGTTGCGCTCAAGCGCGATCGATACCGCAAACATCGGAATGCCGTGCAGGAAGTTGGTCGTGCCGTCGAGCGGATCAACGATCCAGCGGTGCGCACCGTCCGTACCCTTGATCTCCTCGCTCTCTTCTCCGAGGAAGCCATAAGTCGGGCGGGCCTTCAGGAGTTCGTCCTTGACGATCTTCTCCGCCTTGCGGTCGGCATTGGACACGAAATCGCCCGGACCCTTGACCGAAACCTGCAGGTTCTGGACTTCTCCGAAATCACGCCCCAGCGATTTTCCTGCCTTGATGGCAGCCTGAACCATGACATTGAGGAGAGCTGAACGAGCCATGTGAGCACTTTTCCTTGAGCGATAATACGGTGCGCGTTGTCAGGGCGGGAAAGGTCCTGATCGCCGGAGAAGGCAGCGCTCGATAAGATTGGCGGCCTCAAGACCACAAAATCGGGAAAATTTCAAGAGGAGACAGGCAAAGCACGGCGCCGCTGGCACAAATGGCGCAGAATTATTCTAGACAGATCAGTCCGGAATTGCTATGCATGTGTCCATGGCAAGGCACAAGGAATTCGATCGAGACAAGGCTCTCGATGCCGCGATCGGCGTTTTCTGCCAGCATGGCTACGAGGGAAGTTCCACCCACGCCCTGCTGAACGCGATGAAGATCAGCCGGCAGAGCATGTATGACACCTTCGGCGACAAACGCAGTCTCTATCTGCAGGCTCTGAAGCGCTACAATACCGACAGTATTCTTAGCATCATCGCGGACATGAAGGACAGCGAGCATCCGCTTGACGCCCTGGAAGCCGCCCTCTTGGCCTTCGCATCCAGACCTTTTTCGGAGGCGTCCAGAGGCTGCCTCGGCGTCAGCGCCATTTGCGAATTCGGCCGCACCGATGCCGACGTGTCGAACCTGACCGACGGCGCCTCGGCAATGCTGGGCAAGGCAATTGTCATGCTGCTGGAAGAGGGCCAGAGGAAAGGTCAGTTATCGGCAGAGGTCGATCCCGAGGTCGCCACTCAGTTCCTCGGCGCTACGCTATCCGGCATGAAGGTCAGCGCCCGCAACGGCGCAAGCCCCGAAACCCAGCGCGCCATCGCCCGCCTCGCCATCCGCAGCCTTCGATAGCAGCATGATCGGACAGCCGTGACTTCTCGCGAACATTTCTAGACCAATCAGTCCAATAAAGGAGAAAAGTGAAAATGACGAAACCACTTGAAGGAAAGGTCGCAATCGTGACCGGCGGCTCACGCGGCATCGGTGCGGCTATCGTGCGCAGGCTGGCGATGGATGGTGCCTCCGTCGCTTTCACCTTTGCGAACTCGAAGGAGAAAGCCGAAGCGATCGCCGCCGACATCGAGGCAAAGGGCGGCAAGGCACTTGCGATCCATGCCGACAGCGCAGATGCCGCCGCTGTGCAAAGAGCCGTCGACACAGCCGCCAGTCATTTTGGCGCCCTCGATATTCTCGTCAACAACGCGGGAATTCTATTGTTGAATAGCCTGGAAGCCTTTCCGCTGGAGGACTTCGACCGCATGTTCGCCGTCAATGTGCGGGCGGTCTTTGCCGGCACGCAGGCTGCAGCGAAGCATATGCATGACGGCGGCCGGGTCATCACCATCGGCAGCGTGGTTGCGGAGCGCAGCGGCTTTCCGACATCCGCCGTCTACAGCATGAGCAAAGGCGCTGTCGCCGCCATGACGCGTGGCCTCGCCCGCGATCTCGGTCCGCGCGGCATTACCGTCAACACGATCCAGCCTGGTCCCACGGTGACGGACATGAACTCCGACCCGCATTCCCACGAAATGCTGAAGGGGTTGATGGCCCTCGGCCGTCTCGGGGAAGACCGTGAAATCGCAAGCTTCGCAGCCTATCTGGCAAGCCCGGAAGCCTCCTTCATCACCGGCGCCAGCCTCACCATCGACGGCGGTTATCTCGCCTGAGAGCACGTCCGGCAGCATATGCTGCCGGACTTTCAAAACGTCTGCTGGGTGATCAGGACGACACGGGCGATCTGATCGAGCGGCAGGAACCGGTCCGCCCCACCCTTGGCGATGGCTTCCTTGGGCATCCCGACGACGACCGATGGCGCCTCGTCCTGTGCCACCCGTGTCGGCGCCGGCCTGATGCATCTCCAGCATGCCCATTGCGCCGCCATCGCCCATCCCGGTCACGATGATGCCCATTCATCGGCCGTCAATTTGGGTGCCGGCGCCCCATTGACCGCTTGGTGACCGTATAGCCGGAATTGGTCAGGGTGACCTTCGTGGTCAGCCGAACGCTTGCGGAGCCCCGACAGTCAGAATGTTTGCGCTCATGGCGTCGCCTCTTTGTGCAACCAGAATTTAGGTCGTCAGAGTTGAACGCGCTGTTCACGCTGCATAATAAGCTGTTTTTCATAGGGAATATGAGAATTCACGCTCCAGCGTCGGTCGCAGAGCGAATTTTTTCACACGCTGTTAAGCACAACATTGACGAACCTCCGCTGTTTACGCGCTGTTTCCGTCCCGCCCCTAAAGATGGCGTCAAGATTTGCCAGTATTATAAGTAAAGGAAATAACGTGGCGAACGGGGCGGCATCGGCACTTCAGGCATTTGAAGCTTCGGGCATCAGCGAGAGGCTCGAAGCGGCCCGCAGCCAGGTCGAGGAGTGTTTCCTCGAAGGCGGTACGGTGCTGCTTTCGGTGATGGATGTTCTCAACCGTTTGTCGAGCTCGCTCGACAATGTCACAAAGGCGCTAGACGCCAATGAGTCCAGCGATGCCGGCGCGGATCTGCGTTCGACGGTCAAGAGCCTGACCGACCTGCCGATCTCCGAAACGGCGCGCCAGGATGCGCTCTCCTCGCTCGCCGACACGGGCAATTCGTTGCGCAAACATGTCGCCGACATGCAGGAGACGATGCGGTATCTGCGCACCTTTGCAGTGACTGCCAAGATCACCGGCGCCGGTCTTCCCGAGTTCGCCGGCTTCGCGCAGGAGATCCTCGAGCGCATCTACTCCGGGACGGCGGAGGTCAACGGTTTTGCCGCCCACCTCGACAGCCTCGAGAAGGAAGTCAAGGTGGCGCTGAGCTTCAGCACGGCAGCCGCACGCAGCTATTGCAAAACAGTGCCCGACGTTGCAAGGGCATTGCAGGACGACGCCCGGAAGATTGCCGAACACCGAAAGAACCTCGCGGCCATCGCCCGGGATGTCTCGGCAATCGCCCGCGGCATACAGAGCAAAGTCGCCTCCACGCTGTCTGCCCTGCAGGTCGGAGACATCACCCGCCAACGCATCGAGCATGTCCAGAGCACCTTTTCGCTGCTCGACGAATTCCTCGGCGCAGAAGACGGACGCAAGCTCGATGCGGATGCGCGCCAGCGTCTGGAGAACGTCGTCCATCATCTGACAGCCGCACAGATGAACGACATGTGCAAGGATTTCCATCGGGATTCGCAGAGTGTCGCAAAGACGATCGCGAGCTTCGGTGAGGATACGCAGGAAATCCTGCGTCTGCGCGAGATGAGCGGTGGCGGCCAGGGGCATCTTATGCGTGCACTGGAATCGGGTGTTTCCGCCGCGCACGAGATCGTCAAGCAGGTCGACCAGGCGACCCGGCAGGCCGATCAGGTAAGCCAATCGACGCTTGGCACCGCCGCCAAAACTCCTGGAAGCCATCGGCAATATCCGTGTGGTCAAAACCGACATCCATTACATGGCGTTGAATACCAATCTGCGCTGCAGCCGCTTGGGTGAAGAAGGAAAATCGATCAACGTGGTCACCGCCGAACTGCGCATCTTTGCCGCCAAACTCGACGAGTCCGCCGATGCGATCGTCAACGGCCTGCCGACGCTGGAAGCGGCTGCCGGCCGGATCGTGCCCGCCAGCGCCGACCCAGCAGGTGGTCTCGGGGAGAACCTGACGTCAGCTGTCGGCAACATCCGTGCGGCAGCCTGCACCATGGAAGACGACCTCAAGGTGCTCTACGAGCACGGTCGCGAAGTGGCGAACAAGATCGGCCTGTTGATCGGGAAGCTGGATTTCCAGCGCGACCTCGGCGACGTGCTGGCGCGCTGCGCCGACGTTCTGGAAGATGTGGCCGGCACTGAAATCGCAGACATATCTGATATTGCCGACGCGGTCGCACCACTCGATCGAAAGATTTTCAGGCTCTACACGATGGTGCAGGAGCGCAATGTCCATCGCGATATCGTTCCAGCCATGGAACAAGGAACCGCAGCCGTTGCCGAGGCTACGAAGGTCGGGGACGACGAAGACCTCTTCGCCGACGCGCTTTAGATCACTGGATCCGGCGGAACTTGTTGGCGGCATCGATGGCCGCCTTTTGCTGGTCTTCCTCGATACCGAGATAGAAGTCCTCGAGCGCTGCGTCGGGCAGGCCGGCCCGACGCGACAGCACATACCATTTTGCGGCCTCGACGGGATCCGGCTTGGTTCCGAGAGCGTTGATGTAGAGGTGCGCGAGCTTGTTTTGCGCAACCACGTTGCCGCGATTGGCGGCAAGCCGCAACCACTGGAAACCCTTGACGAAATCGCGCGGCCCGTTCTGACCGTTGACGAACCAGATCCCAAGATCGACCTGGGCCGTGTCGTAGCCAGCATGCGCAGCGCGTGCCATCCATTCGCGCGACAGCTGTTTCTTTTCCTCCGGCAGATCAGGCAATGAGGAGTAGATCTCCGCCACCGCATACTGCGCGTCGGCGATGCCCTGTTCGGCAGCCTTCTCGTAGTAGGGCAAGGCGAGCTTCAGTCCCTTGTCGCCCGGATTGTCAGCCGTCAGGATCTGGCCCCAATTGAACTGGGCCGAGGCATTTCCGGCATCGGCTGCCTTGTGCATGTACTCGTCGGCCTTCGCCTTGTCGCGCTTGACGAACCGGCCCTCGATCAGCATCAGCGAGTATTTGAACATCGCCGCGGCGTCGCCGCCTTCCGCGCCCTTACTGTACCAGAAGGCCGCATTTTTCATGTCGCGTTTGACGCCTAGCCCATCTGCCAGGAGCTCACCCATAAGCGCCTGCGCAGCCGGGTCGCCGAGCTGCGCACGGGGCAGAGCCTTTTCCATCGCAGTTAGATAGTAGCCACGCTGATAAGCGCCATAGGCGTCGTCAACCGGCCCTTTGTAGTCCTTTTCCGGCGGCAGATCTGGCAGCTTCGCACCCATGCGGTCGAAAACCCCGACGCCCGTCGACGGTCCCGCGCCGTCTGTCTGCGGCCGCCCAGTTTTCAGCGACTCGGGAGCTGTCGCGAGCGGCCGTGTCACGACGTTGTCGACCGTCTGGGCCGAAACGCCATGCGTCAGCCCCGCCAGAATGACGGCGGCAAAGGCAGCGGAAACGCGCAAATAGCGGGACAGGATCGGCATGAGCGCGATATCAATCCTCAAACCGTGGCGCTTTTTCGTCCAAGAGCGCATTGACCTCGGCGACGACGGAGGGCGCACGGCCTGCGTCCGCGAAAACCGCAAGCCGCAGCGCGACGAACTCCGCACCCGTCTCGGCCACCACCAGCGCAGAAGCCGGATCCGTACCGCCCATCACGATGCAGGGGATCTCGATCATGGAGGCCCACCACTCGGCGAGCGCCAGGTTCTTGGCGTGTGCCTCCGGCTTGATGTCGCCTTCGAGCTTGCCGAAGAAGATATAGTCCGGTCGCTCTTCGCCAATCTCCAGCGCATGGTGCCGGTCGGCGGCATTGCCACCGCCGACGATCAGCTTGTCAGCATATTTGTCGATCGCTTCGGAGATTTCGCTGGCCGGTCCGGTCAGATGCAGGCCATCCGCTTTGGTCCGCCCGACGACGCGGCTGTCGCCTGCAAGCAGTGCGGCCGCCCCTGAGTCCTGAATAGTTGGAACCAGCTTCTCGGCGTGCTTTTGGAACTCGCCATCGTTGAGACCGTATTGCGGCACAATCACCGAGGCGACGTCACCGCCCTTTAAGGCATCGCCGACGATCTTTGCCTGCTCATCGGCATCGGCGATATCGGGGACGATCAGAACTAGGCGGCAGCGGTTTTCCGGTTCGGTCATGAACTCTTTCCATTTACAGCGGACAGGCCGTTTCGCGGCCCATCTGCACTCGTCTTGTGTGAGTAATTCCGTTAGACGGGGCTGGCAAGGGGAGGATTTTCAAAAGCATGCCGATGGAACTGTCATTTTACTACGCCGCCGTTCCCGCTGTCATCTTGGTCGGACTTGCGAAAGGCGGTATGGGCGATGCGTTATCGCTGATCGGGCTGCCCTTTCTCGCTCTCGTCGTCTCGCCCATTCAGGCGGCCGCGATTCTGCTTCCCATCCTCATTTGCATGGACATGATCTCGCTGGTGATCTGGCGTCAGCACGGAGACTGGACAACCCTGAAAATCATGCTGCCAGGAGCGCTGTTCGGCATCGCGCTCGGTTGGGCGACCTCGACGCTGGTTCCCGGCAACGTACTTCGCGTCGTCATCGGCGTCGTCACCGTCCTCTTTTGCCTTCGCTATTTCTGGAACAACTTCGGTCCTGGCGCCGGGAAGCACACGCCGCCGCGCGGCCAGCGGCCGCTGCTTGCGAAGATCTGGGGAAGCCTGTCCGGCTATGGCAGCTTCGTCGCACACGCCGGCGGAGCGCCCTTCCAGATCTATGCCCTGCCGCTGCAGATGCCGCCGCGCGAATATACCGGCACCAGTGTTCGCTTCTTCGCAATTCTCAATGCCGTCAAGCTCGTCCCCTACTTCGCGCTCGGTCAGCTCGACACCCAGAACCTCGCCGCCTCGGCCACGCTGCTTCCGTTTGCACCGCTTGCGACCATTGTCGGCGCCTGGTGCGTACGCCGCATGAAGCCCGCGATCTTTTATCCTTTCATGTATGCCATGGCCCTGATTGCCGCCGCGCTCATCGCGAAGGAAGGCCTGGGTTTCTGACAATTTTGGGTTTCGTTGCGGCGCACAATTTCCTTGCCCGATTGCGCCGTTTGACGTAGCTTTTCGCCATGTCGAACACGGATCCCTTCACGGCGATAGCTGATCCCCACCGGCGCTTCCTGCTGGAGGAACTTCGACGCGCGCCAAAGACCGTGAATGAGCTTGCCGAGGGGCTTCCCATCAGCCGACCCGCCGTCTCCCAGCACCTCAAGGCGCTGCTAGATTGCAATCTGGTTTCGGTCACCGCAGAGGGCACGCGACGCATCTACGCCGTCAACAATCGCGGCTTCGACCGACTCAATCTCTGGCTCGACCAGTTCTGGGCTTAGCCCGACCACTCAAATGAGAGACGCCGGCTCGCGACTTTCCGTCGGAACCGGCGCCACAATCGCCTGTCGAGCACGACCTTCCCTAAGCTTTTGGTGGAATTGAACTTTTGCCCTCCTCGCCTAGGGCCGCGCTCGGTAATTTATTGCATCCTACTCAATGGAAGGATGATTTAAGGCGCTCAATCTCGTCCTTGATCCGCAATTTTCTGCGTTTGCACTCAGCTACTTCATTATCGTTTCGGGAGGGGGATATCATAAGCGAATGCAACTCCTCCTCGAGAGCAACATGCTTTTTCTGGAGTGACTCAAGATGAGCTTGAACAGTCATTTGACCCTTCCTTCCTCTTACCTCTCCCCGGCCAACACCGCCGGAGATCCAAGGCGTCAACCTTTCGACTGTGACACATTTTTGAAGCCTTGTCGAAGGTGAAAACAAGGAGAACAAGTGGCAAAATCATGACGAACAGCCGCTAGCCGTTACCTCCAATTGGTGATAGGAGCTTGCGGAAATTATCGGCAGAGCGGACGATGTCCGACGACGGTTATGGGGAATGCATATGGCCGATCAGGAACAGGCGGAAATCAGGCTCATGGTCGCAAGACTGCGCCAGGAGCACGAGGATTACGATGCCGCCATCAATGCCATGATTGCCACCGGATGTGACGCATTGCGCATCCAGCGCATGAAGAAGAAGAAACTGGTCATCAAGGACAAGCTGACAAAGCTGGAAGACCAGATCATCCCTGACATCATCGCCTGAAGGGAATGCCGTGACGATGACAGACAGACCATCCGTGGCCATCATCATGGGAAGCCAGTCCGATTGGGAGACCATGAAGAATGCCGCCGATACGCTGGAGGCGCTCGAAATTCCCTATGACGCGCGCATCATATCGGCCCACCGCACGCCGGACCGCCTGGTGAATTTCGCCAAGACCGCCCGCGATGAAGGCTTCAAGGTGATCATTGCCGGCGCCGGCGGCGCGGCTCATCTGCCGGGTATGGCCGCAGCCATGACGCCGCTTCCCGTTTTCGGCGTCCCGGTGCAATCCAAGGCGCTGTCCGGTCAGGACAGTCTTCTTTCCATCGTCCAGATGCCGGGCGGCATCCCGGTCGGCACGCTTGCCATCGGCAAAGCTGGCGCGATCAACGCCGCCCTTCTGGCAGCGGCAGTCCTGGCATTGTCGGACGAGGACATTGCCGAGCGGCTCGACGACTGGCGCGAGCGCCAGAGCGCGGCTGTTGCTGAATATCCGATGGACGACCTATGACTGTAAGCACGATTGGCATCATCGGTGGCGGTCAACTTGGCCGCATGCTTGCCATGGCCGCAGCCCGGCTCAATTTTCGCACCGTCGTTCTGGAACCACAGGCCGACTGTCCGGCGGCGCAGGTCGCCAACGAGCAGATCGCAGCCGCTTATGACGATCCTGCAGCGCTCGCGGAACTGGCGAGGGCTTGCGACGTCGTCACATACGAGTTCGAGAACGTCCCGGTCACCGCCGCCGAGGCCCTCGCAAGCCAGGTCCCCGTCTATCCGCCGCCCAAGGCGCTGGAGGCTGCGCAGGATCGGCTTGTCGAAAAGCGCTTCATCAACGGATGCGGTATTCCAACGGCCGGCTTCCACGCCGTCGACAGTCAAGCCGATCTCGATGCGGCGCTGAAAAACTTCGGCGGTCGCGGCGTCCTCAAGACCCGCCGCCTTGGCTATGACGGCAAGGGGCAGAGAGTGTTCCGCTCCGCCGACGATACGCCGGACGGCGCCGTTGCGGCGCTCGGCGGCGTACCGCTCATTCTCGAGAGCTTCGTTTCCTTCGAGCGCGAGATCTCGATCATCGCAGCGCGCGCAACCGACGGCACCGTCGCCTGCTACGATCCTGCCGAAAACGTTCACCGCGATGGCATCCTGCACACGTCAACGGTGCCCGCGTCGATCTCGGCGCAAACTGCAGCAGCTGCCCGCGGTGCGGCCGAGAAGATCCTGACGGCGCTCGGCTATGTCGGTGTCATCGGCATCGAATTCTTCGTACTCGCCGACGGCAGCCTGATCGCCAACGAAATGGCGCCGCGTGTCCACAATTCCGGTCACTGGACGGAAGCCGCCTGCCTCATCTCCCAATTCGAGCAACATATCCGCGCGGTTGCCGGCCTGCCGCTCGGCAATGCCGACCGTCACCTAGACTGCGTGATGCAGAACCTGATCGGCGACGATATTCTGGCGCTCTCGGACTGGCTACGGCGACCGGACACGCTGGTTCACCTCTATGGCAAGACGGAATCCCGTCCCGGCCGCAAGATGGGGCACGTTACCACATTGACCACAAAATTGCCGGTTTTTCCCTGACAAAAGCCGTTTCGGCCATGGGAAAATCGCCCTCATGTGGTTGACACAGGAAAGTCGCCGGGTTATCTGCACGCCCAACCTGAAGAGCGCGCCCTGAGCGCGCTTTTGAATGTAATAGATACGGGCGAATGTGAATTCCCCCTCAAACATCGCGGATCAAAACAATGAAGATCAAGAATTCGCTCAAGTCGCTCAAGGCTCGTCATCGTGACAACCGCCTGGTTCGCCGCAAGGGCCGCATCTACATCATCAACAAGCTGAACCCACGCTTCAAGGCTCGCCAGGGCTGATTTAGCGCGCCCGGACGGTTTCGTGGCATTTTGCGCCCGTGCCTGTCCGGGGATTGCTTCGGCAATCAAATCAAATTGCTTTGATCTTCAGCGATGGCGGGCTACTATGCCCGCCATGCGCTTTTTTGCTATGACCTGTGCGGCGCTGCCGCTGTCCCTTTCCCTGCTCGCTCCTATATCCCCTGCCGCAGCTGCGGAGAAGGAAGTCATCGTCGAGCAGCCGGACGCGAACCTCTCACCAAAGCAGCATCTGGATCAGCTCTACGCACAGCTGAAGCGCGAGCGCGACCCTGACAAGGCGAGTGGTATCGCCGACGAAATCCGCACCCAGTGGAACGACTCGGGCAGCGCGACCGTCAACCTCCTGATGCAATGGGCCGATAAGGCGATCGAGGAGAAACGCACCGCTGCCGCCCTCGATTTCCTCGACCAGGCGATCGCCCTCAAGCCGGATTACGCCGAAAGCTGGAATCGCCGGGCGACGCTCAACTACGCCAATGACAGCTATCGCAAGTCGATGTCCGACATCGAGCATGTACTCGACCTCGAACCACGCCACTTCGGCGCACTCTCCGGCATGGCCGCCATTCTCACCGAATCGGGCAACGACCAGCTGGCCCTGAAAGCCTGGGAACGTTTCCTGGAGATCTATCCGGCCAATCGAAGCGCCCAGGAGCAGATGAATACACTCTCCGAAAAGCTGGCCGGCAGCCGCACCTGATCTTGACGGTGAACCACGCGGGCCAATCTTACGTATTGGTCACGTGATTTTGACAGATGTAGCCATGCTTGCCGTAGTCTCCACTCTCCTTGCACCCATCGCCGCCGCCATCGGCTACTCCTGCTACAAAGGACGTCAATTCGAGGCGACATGCCCGAACATCGGCGAGCTGACGGATATCGGCGGCTACCGGCTGAACGCCTTTCACGTCGCACGTCCAGAAACGGCCGATCTGCCGCCCATTGTTTTCATCCACGGTGCAAGCGGCAACCTGCTCGATCAAGTCGGCGCCTTCCTGCAGCCGCTGGAAGGCCGTGCCGAAATGCTCTTCGTCGACCGCCCTGGCCACGGCTATTCGGAGCGTGGCGGTCCGGAGAATGCCTTGCCCTCAGGACAGGCAGACGCGATCGCAAAACTGATGGAAAGCCGGGGCATCAAACGGGCCGTCGTCGTCGGCCATTCCTTCGGCGGCGCCATTGCGGCCGCCTTCGGCGTGCGCCATCCTGACAAGACTGAAGGCCTGCTCTTTCTGGCCCCGGCGACACATCCCTGGCCAGGCGGCGTCGAGTGGTACTATCACCTTGCGGCGATGCCCATACTCGGTTGGCTCTTCACCCACGCCGTCGTCGTGCCGCTTGGCTTGCGGCGGTTGGAGCAAGCAACACAAAACGTCTTCCGACCCAATCCACGCCCGGACGATTATATCGCGAAGACAGGTCCTACCCTGGTGCTGCGGCCGCGTGCCTTCTTCCACAACGCTGTCGATTGCACGCGCCTGCTGGAATACGTCAAGGCGCAGTCTGCGCAATACTCCAGGATCAACGCGCCGACGGTTATCATTACTGGTGACAGCGATGGCATCGTTTGGGAGCACCTTCATTCACAGGGATTGGCCCTCGATATCGCCGGCTCCGAACTGGTGAAGATCCGCGGCCTCGGCCACAAGCCTGACTATGTGGTCACCGATGTCGCCATTGCCGCAGTCGAAAAAATCGGCGGCGCCAGCCGCGACCTCCAGGCCGCCGCACGCAAGGCCGAACAACGCCTGGCGCGAGAGACGCCGGCTGCGCCGACAGACATTGTGGCTCCCCTGGGCGATCCGACCGGACTGGCACCACCTGTCGCAGCGGAAAACTGATCCTTTTGCGACCGAACAGCCCGTAGCAGACAGCAGTGCATTGCCTAGCGCTCACTGCGTCCCATATCCATTGCACCGTCATGCTTTGAGGGAAGTCATGGATTACCCCCACATCAGAATTTTTGCGGCTGTCGCCGCGCTGTCGCTTTCACTTGCTCCGCCGATGCTCGCCGCTTCGCCCACGCCCGTTGAAGCCGAGCATGGCATGGTCGTAACAGCCCAGCATCTGGCGACCAACGTCGGCGTCGATGTGCTGAAGAACGGCGGCAACGCCGTCGATGCCGCAGTCGCCGTCGGCTATGCGCTCGCCGTCGTCTACCCGACGGCCGGCAACATCGGCGGCGGTGGCTTCATGACGATCCGCCTGAAAGACGGCAAGACGACATTTCTCGATTTCCGCGAGCGTGCGCCGTTGGCGGCCACGAAGACCATGTATCTCGACGCCAAGGGCGATATCGTTCCCCGCGCCAGCCTCGACGGCTATCTCGCCGTCGGCGTGCCCGGATCCGTCATGGGCTTTGAGATCGCCCGCGAAAAATACGGCACGAAGTCACGGCAGGATCTGCTGGCGCCGGCCATTCGCTACGCCAAGGAAGGCTTCACGCTGGAACAAGGCGACGTGGCCAGCATCGCCGGCAGCGCCAAAAGGCTCGCGAAGGACGAGGCCGCCGCAAAGATCTTCCTGAAGGCGGAGGGAAAGCCTTACGTCGCCGGCGAGAAGCTCGTTCAACCCGACCTCGCCGCCGTACTTTCCAGCATCGCGGATAAGGGATCGGATGCCTTCTACAAGGGCGTGCCGGCCGACGCGATCGTCAAGGCGAGCCAGGCGACGGGCGGCATTCTTGCCAAGGAGGATTTCGAACAATACGCGGTCCGTGAACTGAAGCCGATCGAATGCAATTACCGCGGCTACGACATCATCTCTTCGCCTCCTCCCTCGTCCGGGGGCGTCATTATCTGCGAAATCCTCAACGTGCTGGAAGACTACCCGCTCTCCTTCCTCGGCTACGGCTCCGCCGAGACGGTTCACCTGATGGTCGAGGCTATGCGCTATGCCTATGTCGACCGCAATGCGGCCCTCGGCGATCCTGATTTCGTGGAGAACCCGGTATCGACACTGCTCGACAAGGGCTACGCCAAGGCGATCCGCGCCAAGATCGATCCCTACAAAGCCGGCACCTCTGCCAACCTGAAACCACTAGGCGTCAAGGAAAGCGTCGAGACCACGCATTACTCGATCGTCGACGACGAAGGAAATGCCGTCGCGGTCACCTACACACTGAATGGATCTTTTGGCGCCGGCGTCGTTGCGCCCGGCACAGGCATCCTGCTCAACAACGAGATGGACGACTTCACCTCCAAGCCCGGCGTTCCGAACCTCTACGGGCTCGTGCAGGGCGAAGCCAATGCGATCGCGCCGAAGAAGACGCCGCTCTCATCCATGAGCCCGACCATCGTCACCAAGGACGGCAAGCCCTTCATGGTGGTTGGCAGCCCCGGCGGCTCGCGCATCATCACCATCACCCTCGAAGCGATCCTCAACGTCATCGATTTCGGCATGGACATCAGCCAGGCGGTCAATGCCCCGCGCATTCACCACCAATGGCAGCCGGACAAGATCTATCTCGAGCCCTACACGCTCTCGCCCGATACGATCCGGGCATTGATCGCGATGGGCCATACGCTGGATGATGGCAGCGGCCCGCCGCAATGGGGACAGGCCGCCGGTATTCTTGTCGGCGGCAAAAGCCTCGCCGATATCCAGAAGGGCGGCGGCGCACGCTATTATGGCGTGATGGACAGCCGCGCCACCGAGGGTTCGGCCGGCGGTTACTAGTTAGCGGATACGGGCATGGACAAAATCGCCCTTGATGCTGACACGCGGCCTGGCGCCTTGCACACTCGCCTCCAGGCTATCGACATAGGACGCCTTGGCGATCACGGAATAGTCCACCGGCACGCCACTCCCGAAGTCTAGATCCGCCTGCAGCGACTGTGCATTGATGCTGACGGTCTCGTCGTGCCGGATCGTGTCGTAGCGTAGCCGTGCGCGCACCGCCGCACCGAGGATATCGATCCCGGTCGCGTGGCCGTCGAAGGTGATGTCGGCCGCCTTGCTGGAGATTGCAACGCTGGCGAAATCGCCATCCAATCGTGCCCTTACCGCCTGCTGGTCGATGCGCACGATGGCGCCCGGCAAAAGATTGGCCGAAACCTCGGGCGCGCAATCCGAAAGATCCGTCCATGACGTCTGCATCACCTCGATTTTCAGGACCGTTCGATCGATGCGCATTGCGCTTCGATCGCGGCAGCCGTTGAAGAACCAGCTGGAATACCAGGATGAGAACCAGCCGCTGCGCCGCGCGCTCGTGTTGGCCCTGTAGGGTTCCGTGTTGGTCGTGGTCAACCTGATGTCGCTGGCGTCGCCGCTGATGACGACGGAACGGACGGAGGAAATATCGAGTGCCTCGCCCGGCGTTCGAACATCGGCAAAGGCGCAAGCAAGCGTCAGGATGAATGCAGGTATGAAGAGGATCAGTGTCATCGGTTTCTCCTTGAACGGGGTGGCCATCGGCTGGCGACGGCGTGCAAGGTGAAGAGCAAGACACGATCTGGAGACCTTAATTGCGATCCGGGTCGCCCGCGATTGCGATCAAGGCCATAGTCGTGCAGTTATTGAACGCGCCAACCCGGACCTGCCGTCATGATCTTCGTTCCGCTTCCTTTTGTCGTCGCGTTGCTGCTCGCCATCCTGCTCGTGCGGATGCTGCGGCAGAACGATTGGGCCGAACAGGAGAAGCGTCCATTCCTGCTCGTCATTGCTGCCTACACGCTGCAATCGATCCTGATCGGCATCCGCTGGGGCTATGACGTGATCGAGATCCTGCCTGCCCAGTCGGTCGTCGCCTCGCTGATTGCGGCGCTCGCTTGGATTAGCTTTCGCAATCTCGCCACGGATGGCCCGGCATCGCTCCTCCGCTTCTGGCCGCATATTTTGCCGAGCGTATCGATCGTGGCTCTCTTGGTGTTCTGGCGCGACCCGATCGGCCCTATCCTGACCGTCATCTTCCTCGCTTATGGAGCGGCCCTGCTTTGGCTGGGCCGGCAGGGTCCCGACGCGCTCGTCTCCTCGCGCCTCGATGGCGCTCTTCTTTCCTACCGTTCTCTCTTAATCACTGGCGTGGCGCTGATCGCCTCGGCAGCCGCCGATATTGCGATCAGCCTCGACCTCGAGCAGAGCGGCGGTCGCCATGCCGGCGCGATTGTCGCGCTCGGCAACGTGATCACGCTCCTGATCCTTGGCACCGCGGCCTCGATCGCCAGCGGCAGTCAGTCGATCGTCACGACAGCCTCGGAACCGCCCGCCCCGCCCGTACCGAGCCAGGAAGACGATGCGATCGCCAGCGGGCTGGAAAATCTCATGCAATCTCGGCAGATCTACCGCGATCCGGACCTCAATCTCGGCCGCATCGCCCGCAAGATGAACCTGCCGGCTCGCCGCGTTTCGATAGCGGTCAACCGCGTCCACGGCGTCAGCGTCTCGCAATATGTGAACGACTACCGAATCCGTGCGGCCTGCGAGACGCTTGTAAACACGGACGACCCCGTCACACGGCTGATGTTTGATTGCGGCTTCATCAGCAAGTCGAATTTCAATCGCGAATTTCTACGCGTCGCCGGCACCAACCCAAGCGAATTCCGGCGGCGAAGTCGCCACGCACCAGAGGCTGCCGAAACGCGCCCGACGCTTTTCGTGTCACGGTGACAAAGTCACCGTTCACAAGCATCGCGTGCGGCCCTATGCAAGAGCGTTCCGTTATTTGAAAGAGTCTCTATGGTCAGCATTGAAATGATCGTTGCCGCACGCGCCCGCCTGCGCGGACATGCGCGCCGCACGCCGCTCCTTTCCTCTCCCTTCATCGACGAGCTTGCCGGACGACGGGTGTTCGTGAAAGCCGAGTGCCTGCAGCATACCGGCTCCTTCAAATTCCGGGGCGGCTGGTCGGCCGTTTCCGCACTCGATCCTGCCGTGCGCGCACGCGGCGTCATCGCTTTTTCGTCAGGCAATCACGCGCAAGGCGTGGCGCTCGCAGCGAAGCTGCATGGCGTTCCTTCGGTTATCATCATGCCGTCGGACGCCCCGAAGCTGAAGATTGCCAACACCCGCGCGCTCGGTGCCGACGTCGTGCTCTACGATCGCGCGACGCAGGATCGAGACGCCATCGGCGCTGCTCTTTCGGGCGAGCGCAAGCTGACGCTGATCAAGCCCTTCGACGAGCCTCAGGTGATCGCCGGACAAGGCACAACAGGTCTTGAGATCGCCGAGCAGACGGAAGAAGAAGGCATCAGGTCGGCTGAGGTTTTGATCCCCTGCGGCGGCGGCGGCCTGACATCGGGGATTGCCCTGGCGCTCGAGGCAAGCGCGCCCGCATTTCGCGTGCGCCCCTGCGAACCTGAAGGTTTCGACGACACGACACGGTCGCTGGCGTCGGGCAAGATCGAACGCAACGCGGCGATGACCGGCTCCATCTGCGATGCGATCATCACGCCGCAACCCGGCAATATCACCTTCCCGATCCTGCAGCGCCTCGCGGGTGCCGGCATCGTCGTCACCGACGAAGAGGCGCTCCGCGCTATGGCGATCGCCTTTGTGCGGCTGAAGATCGTCGTCGAACCCGGCGGCGCGGTGGCACTTGCCGCAGCGCTGTTCCATGGCGATCAACTGGAAGAGGACAACGTCGTCGTCGTCACCTCGGGAGGCAACGTCGACGCCGATATCTTCGCCGGCGCACTGGCCCGGCATGGGTAGAGGCAGGACAAGCCTGCCTCATCACTTTCCTCACACAGCCTTGTAGCGCGCAGCCGGTGCCGACCGTGACATGTTCGGCATCAGCGCCTGGCGTGCATCCTCGTAGGCCTTTAGCAGTGCGGCTTCTTCGAGGGCCGGGATGGTCGCGAATTCGCCCTGGTCGAAGCCGGCGAGAGCTGCGTCCACCGTGTCTTGCGCCGACATGACGATCTCGGTCGGCAGGTGCTCGACCGGCGTGCCAGCAATACCCCAGAATTCGGTCGCCGTCGCTCCCGGTAGGACAGCCTGGATGCGGATGTTCTTGTCCGCCAACTCGTGCCTGAGCGACTGGCTGAAGGCCAGAACAAAGGCCTTGCTGGCCCCATAGACGCCATTCAGGATTTCAGGCGCAATCGCGACGATCGACGCGATGTTGATGATCGCGCCGCCGCCACGCGCCACGAAACCGGGCACGGCGGCATAGGTCAGCCGCATCAGCGCAGTAACGTTGAGGTCCACCATCGCCTGCATCTTGTCGACATCGGAGGCAAGCAGCGGCGCGGTGCCGCCGAAGCCGGCATTGTTGACAAGAAGCGTGATGCTGCGGTCGCTCTTCAACACCGCCTCGACGCGCGCCAGATCGGCCCTGTCACCAAGATCGGCGGGAACCGTCTCGACCGTCCTGCCCGTCTCCCTGGTCAATTTCGCCGCGAGTTCGGAAAGGCGTTCGGCATTGCGGGCAACAAGAATGAGATCGAAGCCGCGCTTTGCGAGCCGCTGGGCATAGATGGCACCGATGCCGGATGACGCGCCGGTGATGAACGCAGTGCCTTTGTGCTGTTCGGTCATTGTCTTTCTCCATGTTGAGCAACAGCACGTGCTGTCCGCTTGAAGGGAGTCTTACGCTCAGTTGCCAATGTCTTGAATGTCATATAAACCACCATTTAAGACAAATGGAGTTTTGAGCCATGCAGCGCATTGCCGTTTTGCTCTTTCCCGGCTTCCAGATGATGAGCCTGGCTGCGATCTCGGCATTCGAGTTCACCAACCTCGAACTCGACGAGCAGGTCTACGACATCACCTACCTGTCGGAGAGCGGAGGACCGGTGCCGGGTTCCTTCGGCGTCACGGTCGAAACCGGCCGCTTCGACGATCCGGCCTTCGATACACTGCTGGTGTCGGGCGCTGTCGGCATCAAACTGCCGACAGCGCAGGAGAGCGACTTCATCCGCAACGCCCTTGCCGCCTCCCGGCGCGTCGCCTCGATCTGCACCGGCGCCTTCCTGCTGGCCGAGGCCGGCGTTCTGGATGGTCGCCGCGCCACGACGCATTGGCTTCTCGCCCGTGAACTGCAATCGCGCTACCCGAAGATCAAGATCGAGGAAGATCGGATCTTTATCATCGACGGCTCCGTGTGGAGCTCGGCGGGCATGACGGCCGGTGTGGATTTGGCGCTTGCCATGGTCGAGAAGGATCATGGCGCGGATGTCGCCCGCGCCGTTGCCCGCAAACTCGTCGTCTATCATCGCCGCGCCGGCGGCCAGTCGCAATTCTCAGCGCTGTTGGAACTGGAGCCGAAATCGGACCGCATCCAGAAGGCGCTCGCGCATGCACGCAGCAACCTTAAGAACACGCTCTCCGTCGAGGAGCTGGCAGAAGCAGCACACCTGAGCCCCCGCCAGTTCAGCCGGACATTCCGGGCCGAGACGGGGCAATCGCCGGCAAAGGCGGTGGAGAACCTGCGCCTCGAGGCCGCGCGCCTGATGATGGAACAAGGCCGGCATCCGATCGATGTCGTTGCCGCGGAAACGGGCTTCGCCGACCGCGAGAGGATGCGCCGCGCCTTCCTGCGTGCCTTTGGCCAGCCACCGCAGGTGATCCGCCGCAACGCGCAGCGCGCGTATCAGGCATAAGCCCTCGCGGCGGAGCGGACGGCCTGCGGCACGACATCGGCGACCGCCTCGCCGACCGATTGCAGCATGATTGACGCAAGCCGGGCTGCGGCTGGCCCGGGCTCCGCCTCGGCACGATGCAGGACAAGACCGAGCGACGGGAGCTCCGGCAACCCGGCCTCCTTCGCCAGGAGTGGCTTGACCTTTCGTGGCAATCCGATCGGGGTGCGGATGGTAATGCCGAGGCCCGCGGCCGTCGCCGCCCACAAGCCACCAAGGCTGGGACTGACGAAGGCAAGCCGCCAGGCAATGCCCGCCGCATCGAGCGCCTTTGTCGCCGCGGTGCGCAGCAGGCACGGGGCCTCCAGCGAGGCGAGCGGCACCGGCTCGCCGCTGCCCGGATTCCAGCCGACCGCCCCTTCCGCCGGCCCGATCCAGCGCATCGGGACCTCGGCGATCTTGTCGCAATGTGGCGTCAATGTACCCTCGCTCCATGCCAGCGCCAGATCGAGCTTGCCGGTCGTGACGCGCTCGATCAGTTCGATATTGCGCACCACCCGCGCCTCGATGCGGACCTTCGGATGCGCACGTGCAAAGCGTCCAAGCACGTCGGGCAGCAGGGTCTCGCCAAAATCCTCCTGCAATCCGAGCCGCACCCAGCCCTCGAGCTCTATGCTCTGTACCGCGGCAGCCGCTTCGTCGTTCAGTTCCAGCAGCCGGCGCGCATAGGCCAGCATCGTCTCGCCGGCATCGGTGAGCGCAAGGCCGCGCCCCGCCTTGCGGAAGATCGGCGTGCCCGCTTGTTCCTCCAGCTTCTTCAGCTGGGCGCTGACGGCCGAGGTCGAGCGGCCGAGCCGGTCGGCCGCCCTCGCGAAGTTGCCAAGCTCCATCCCGGTCGCAAAGGTCCTCAGCACATCGAGGTCGAAGATCGTCCGTCGCATCGAAATAGTCCCGTTTTTATGGATAATTAATCCATAAAATTCTGATTTTATGCATTATCGTGACGTGCGATGCTCCTCCTGTCAAGAATTCACTGAGAGGAGGCTGTCATGCCTTTCGTTCGTATTTCTCTCCTGCGTGGCAAGTCGCCGGAGTATCTTCGCGCCGTTTCGGACAGCATTCATCGCGCCTTGGTCGAGGCATTCAACGTGCCGCCCGCCGATCGCTTCCAGGTCATCCATCAGCATGAACCGGCCGAGCTGATCTTCGACCGCAACTATCTGGCCGGACCTCGCTCCGACGACTTCGCGCTTTTTGCGATCACGGCGGGAAAGCCGCGCTCGACGCAGATGCGCCAGGCATTCTTCAAGCGCGCCGCCGAGCTTTTAGGACAATCGCCCGGCATCCGGCCGGAAGACATCATGATCGTCGTCACCACCACATCGCCGGATGAGTGGTCGTTCGGCGACGGAAAGGCGCAGATGAGCGAGCCCGGCTGGGAAGCCCAAGCATTCGGAAGTGCTGCGTGATGGGCAATCCCCAACGCGTGACGATCCGCCGCCAGGCGACTGCCCTTTGTTCGCCGGATGGCAGTGCCACTGCACCGTTCTGGGTGGAGATGTTGTTGGAAGCGGCTGCCGATGGCGAGAACACGGCAATGCGGGGCGAGCCTCGATCCGGGCACAATCACGCATTGGCATACGCATCCGCGCGGCCAGCTGCTCTCTGCGTTGTCGGGAAAAGGCTTGGCGCGGCGCGCAGGCGGTGTTGTGGAAGAGCTGCGGCCGGGCGATGCCGTCTGGTTTGCCGCCGGCGAAAAGCACTGGCACGGCGCCGGACGCGACAGCCCCTCCAGCTATCTCGGCATCCAGGCAAACGAAGCCGGCCGCTTCGTCGACTGGCATGAACCGGTGGAGGCTCTGTCATGATGGCGATGCAGTACAGCTTCAGGCTGCCGGCCGATTACGACATGTCGATCATCGACCGGCGTATCCGCGACAAGGGACCGATGTTGGACGGATTTCCGGGCCTTGGCTTCAAGGCCTATCTCTGCGCCCGCAAGGGCGAGTTCGGATCCTGCGAAAATCTTTATGCGCCCTTCTATCTCTGGCAACAGCCGCAGGGCGCCAGCGACTTTCTCACCGGACCCGGCTTCGAAAGAGTGACCCAGTCCTTTGGTTGGCCCCATGTGAAGACATGGATCGTGTGGCACGCCGAAACCGCATCCGCGGTCACAGATGCCAAATTCGCCTCCGAGGAGGTGGCATGAAAGATGCCGCGCCCGTTGAGAGAACGGATCACTAATATGCAGACGCTGATCGAGGGACAGTCACGCTTCCAGCCTTTCGGC
>NZ_FOCV01000037.1 GCF_900110205.1 Rhizobium tibeticum
GCGCTCTCAAACCACCATCCACCACAACGATGTCCACACTGCCGTATCAGGTTCCAAATGACCCCAAAATCAATTCTGCCAAAGTAGTGCTAGGGGGCGTTGTCTAAAGCAACGTGCTGGCAACAGCTAAGTCTCTCTTACAGAGTTCATCGCTCAAGCCACGTAATTAGCCGTTCGACGCTCGGCCGCAGATAAACCCTACCCAGTTCTGATCGTGACCTGAAAGGAAACGGATCCCGTCGCGTTCAAAGAAACCTCTGTTTCTTAAGTGCATGAGGGTGGCGCTTTGGTCCAGCTTTTTTCATACAGAGAAAGGGCCTGCGGCGGTTGCTTGGCGGCAGCTGCTATCTGCCGCAAGATTTCAAACCGTCGACAAAGAGCGCTGCTACGGCTGTTTCTTCGTGACCATGGTGCGATCGAGCGGCAGTGATCCGGTCGCACGGGAGCGAAATGCGGCACGCCAGATTGAAGCGCAACAACATCTGCAATTCAGCCGTTGCACTGGGCCGCGCTCCGATATTTCCAGTGACGCTGGAGGTAAAATCGCCGTCGAAGAGCGACTTGCCAGCTGGCGGTTGATCGTTCAACCATGCTCAGATGAAGCTTGCCCCAAACAATTCGCGGGCATAGGCATGGTGGGTCACCCCTGTCTGCAGATCCGCCTTGGTGAGCTCGTCGACGAAGCGGCCGTCCTTCATGATCAAAACGCGATCGCACATATGCGCGATGACGGCGAGATCGTGACTGACAAGCACATAGGTCAGGCCTCGCTCGTCACGCTGATCGGCCAGGAGGTTCAGAATTTCCGCTTGTATCGAAACATCCAGCGCCGAGGTTGGTTCATCGAGCAGGAGGATGGGCGGGGACAGGATCAGGGCCCTGGCGATTGCAACGCGCTGGCGCTGGCCCCCGGAGAGTTCGTGGGGGAAGCGGTTTGCAAAGCCTACCGGCAGGCCGACCTGGCGCAGGGCCGTGTCCACCTTCTGCCAGATATCGACATGGTTCATGGCCTTCAACGGTTCGGTGAGCGCCGTTCCGATCCGGTGGCGGGGGTGAAGCGACCCGTAGGGATCCTGGAAAACCATCTGCGCACATTTGAGGTCTTCGCGGCTGCGCGTCTTGCCGACGACCCTGCCGGCCAGGGCAATCTCTCCTGACCAACCCCTTTCCATGCCGGCAAGGCAGCGCAGCAAGGTGGACTTGCCGCAACCAGACTCGCCGACGATGCCTAAGGTCTCACCACGCGCCACCTTGAGGCTCACCTCCTTGACGACGTGATTTTCCTGCTTGCCCGCAGCAAACACGACATCAAGATCGCGTACTTCAATCATCATGCATTCTCCCGATCGAGCATTGTCCGGTCGAGAACCGCAAGGCGCCGCACCGGGTTTTTCGGATCCGGCATCGCCGCCATAAGTCCTCGCGTATAGGGATGGCGGGCCTCTTCAAGCCGGGTCAGCGTTTCGACCACGCGCCCGGAATACATGACGATAATCCGTTCGCAAAAAGCTGCGACCATGCGGATGTCGTGGCTGATTAACAGCAGACCGGAATTATTCTCCCGGACAAGCTCATCGAGCAGCGTCAGCACATCCTTCCTGACGCTGACATCGAGGGCCGACGTTGGCTCGTCGGCAACGACCAGTTTCGGCTTCGCAAGAAGCATCATGGCAATCATCACGCGCTGCCCCATGCCGCCGGAAATCTGATGCGGATAAAGCGTCATTACGCGTTCCGGGTCGTTGATCCGCACGCGCTGGAGTGCTGCTCTTGCAGCCGCAAATGCAGCCCTGCCGCGCAGATCAAGATGCAGGTGGGCCGCCTCGGCGATCTGCTTGCCGACCGTCAGCACCGGATTGAGGGAGTAGCGAGGATCCTGCATGATCAACGCGATGTCCTTGCCCCGTATCTTGCCCATGTGCCGCTCAGGCAGCGACAGAAGGGGCCGCCCGTCAAGCTCGAGATGGGCCGCCGTGACGTTCGCACTCGGCGGCAGAAGGCGCATGATCGCGCGTCCGGTCGTCGATTTGCCCGAGCCGGACTCGCCGACGATGCCGACGCGCTCACGCCCGACGTCGAAGCTTACACCGGATACGGCGGGAACCGCGCTCCTGCCGAAACTCACGTTCAATTCCTTGATGGAAAGTACGGGTTTCATCTCATGATCTTGCATGGCGAGGATCCAGAATGTCGCGAAGCGCATCGCCCGCGATATTGAAGGCAAGACTGGAAATCAGGATAGCCAAGCCGGGCATGACGGCAACCCACCAGTAGTCCAGCATGAACTTGCGTCCGTTCGAGATCATTGCACCCCACTCCGGCGCCGGAGGTTGCGCACCCAGTCCAAGAAAGCCGAGCGAGGCTGCCGTCAAGATGATCCCGGCCATGTTTAACGTCAGGCGAACGATCACCGAGGGGATGCACATGGGCGCGATGTAGACGAACAGGATGCGCAGCGGCGAGGCTCCGTAAAGACGTGCAGCAGCGACGTAGTCGGCGTTCCTGACCACCAGAGCCTCGGCGCGTGCAAGCCGGGCAATCGGCGGCCAGGCAGTCAGGGAAATGGCGATGATCGCAGTGGTCAGACCGGCGCCAAGGGCAGCGGCAAATGCCAGCGCCAGGATCAGCGAAGGAAAGGAAAGAACGATGTCAGTCGCTCGCATCAGAAGCGCATCCGTGCGGCCACCGAAGAAGCCGGCAACCACGCCGATCAGGAGACCGATGGGGCCTACGATCAGAGAAATCGAGAGTACCGTCTGGACGGTGATCCGGGTTCCGTAAATCAGCCGGCTAAGAATGTCGCGCCCGAACTCGTCGGTGCCGGCCCAATGTGCAGCATTCGGCGGCTTCAACGCGTCGGAAAGAACTTGGATATTCGGATCGTAGGGCGCAAGCCAAGGGGCAATAATCGCGACGACGCAGAGCAGCCCAAGAATGACGAAGCCTGCAAGACCGAGCGGCTCTTGCACAAGCTTCGAGACGATACGCGCCGACGATGCTGTGATGCGTGCTGGAAGGCTCGGTGGACGTACAGGAAGACTGGTGTCAATTGCCTCGCTCATCGCGCTGCCTCTCTCGTGCGCGGATCGAAGATCGCATAGGCGATATCCGCGAGAAAATTCAGAAACATGAAGATGAAACCGATGATGATCGTACCTGCAACGACGGCATTCATGTCGCCGATCATCAGTGCGTTCGTCATGTATTGACCGATGCCGGGCCATGAAAAGACGATCTCGGTCACGACCGCGCCTTCCAGAAGCCCGCCGTAGGAGATCGCAAGAATGGTGATGAGCTGTACGGCAATGTTGGGAAGAACGTGGCCGATGACGGTCCTTGCCGGGCCGACGCCTTTTGCGCGCGCGGCGATCACATAGTCCTGGCTTAGCTGTTCCAGCGTGAAGCTGCGTGTCATCCGGGTGATGTAGGCCATGGCCGCATAGGCAAGGATGACAGCTGGAAGAATGATGTGGCCGAGTGCGTTCCAGAAGATCTCGGTCTCGCCCTGCAAAAGGCTGTCGACCAGCAAGAGGCCCGTCTGCGGCGTGACGAGGCCCTCGTAAAAGACATCTATGCGTCCCGGGCCACCAACCCAATTCAAGCCAGCATAGAAGATGACCAGGCCGACAATTCCGAACCAGAAGACCGGGATCGAATGACCGACAAGCGCGATCACGCGAGCAATCTTGTCGATGAAACTGTCGCGAAAGAGCGCTGCAGTCAGGCCAAGGGGTACACCAACGAATGTCGAGATGAGAATTGCCAGGGTGGCAAGTTCGAAGGTCGCCGGAAATACCTGGGCAAGATCCGCCGATACCGGATTGCCGGTCAGGACCGCCGTCCCGAAATCGCCTTGAGCCAGCCCTTTCAGATAGATCAGAAACTGCTGGTAGATCGGCAGGTCAAGGCCAAGCTTCTGGCGCATGGCGGCGTAGGCAGCCGGATCTGCAAGCTCGCCGACGATTGCCCCGACAGGGTCGGCGGGCAGGACGCGGCCGATCACGAAAGTGACGCACAGCAGGATGAACAGGCTGAGAGCAAGATGCCAAAGCCGCCGTCCCAGTTCGGTTACGGACAGTTCTTTCATGATCGGCGGCCTTGTCTATTCGGTCTCGGCCTTGGTCACGCCTTCAAGGCGCGTGATCAGATTGGGATGGCCGACATAGCCCTGAACCTTGCTGTTCAGCACGATCGGCTCGAAACGCTCGAACATCGGCAGCACGGCGGGCTTTTGGTCGATGAACATCTTCTGCATCTCAACGTAAAGCTCGCCGCGTTTTTTGGGGTCAGGCTCCATCGACGCCTTTGCCGTCACTGCGGTCAATTCCGGAATGTCCCAGGCCGAGCGCCACACGAAGTTGCCGGCATTGTTGGCTTCAAGCGAATTGTCCGGATTGGATGCAAACTGCTCCATCGAACCGAGGACGTTCGGCATATAGGCGCCAGTCTGCGGGATCAGGAGATCAAAGTTTCTCGCCCGGTGCGCCGAAATGATATCGGAGCCATTTCCCTGCTGGACATCGACCTTGATGCCGATCTGGCCGAGTGAGGCCTGAATCGCCGTTGCCAGATCGACACGGGGTGTCTGAGCTATGGTCTTCAGCGTCAGCGAAAAGCCATCCTTGAAACCTGCGTCGGCCAACAGCTGCTTTGCTTTGGCCACATCGAGGTGCCAGTCCGGGCTTGGTACCGCATACTCATAATTCTCTGGTACCGGGACCGTCCTGACGCGGCCGTACGGCCCCATGATCGTCTTTTCGATGCCCTGATAATCGATGCCGTATGCGATCGCTTCGCGCACCTTTGCATTGGCGAGATACTTGTTGCCCGCGTTCATCGCCAGAACATAAAAACCGCCCGTAGGGACGCGCTGAACCTCAAAACCCTTTTTGCCGTTGAAAGTTGCCAGATCAGACGCCGTCAGGGCGCTGGCGAGATCGATGTCGCCGCGCTCAAGCATCAGGCGTTCGACCTGGCTCTCAGGCACATGCCGGACGATGACACGGCGCATCTTCGGCGCACCCGCGACATAGCCCTTGTTGGCGTCAAGAATGACGAGTTCGTTCGGCGACCAGCGATTGAGCGTGAACGGACCTGAGCCCGCAGAATGGGTTCTAAGCCAGGCGTTTCCATAGTCGTCGTTGACGGCGTGCTTCTGCACCTCGACGCTGTCGACAACACTCGCAATCGCCATGGCGAGCCGGTAAAGCAGAAGTTCCGACGTCACCGCATCGGAAAGGTCGATGCGCACGGTCTTGTCGTCGATCGCTTTGACCAGCTGGTCGACATTGTCTTTGGTGTAGCCGACACGCTTCAGGTTTGCTGCCGCAGCCTGGTCGAGCTTTAGAAGCCGTCCGAGAGAATAGACGACGTCTTTCGACGTGACCGGATTGCCTGAGGCAAAGGCTGCTTCACGCAGCTTGAAGGTGACCCCCTTGTCATCGACCTGCCAGCTTTCTGCAAGCTGCGGCACGACCTTTCCGTCTGGCGTCGTCGCCACCAGCCGGTCGTAGAGGTTTGACATGATCTCGACGGCCTTGCCTTCCGTCGCCTGCTGCGGGTCGAGCGACAGAACCTGGGCCAGCGATGTCCCGATCACAAGCTGGTCAGCGGGCGTGGCCGCCTTGAGCTCCTGGGCGGCCATGGTCAGTGCGCTTAAGGCGACGCTTACAAACAGACTTCTGGAAAAATGCTTCATTGCAACTCCTCCCTGAGTTACTATACGAGACATAATATGTCGTCCGTATGTCGTATTATGATTTATCGAAGATCAGAGCGCTTTGCAAGCGTCATGCGGACGAGACAGGATGGATAAGTTGGGGGCGGCACGATGGTAACGATCAATCGCGGCAGACAGCGGCTGGCACAGCAGGTCATCGATCAACTGCGCCTGCAGATCGAGACGGGCAAGCTGCGAGAGGGGGATCAACTGCCAACCGAGCCGCAGCTTGAGGCTGCCTTTGGCGTCAGCAGGACTGTCGTCCGGGAGGCAATTGCCGACCTGCGCGCGGCAGGCTTTGTCCAACCGGTTCAAGGCAAGGGTGTCTTCGTCGCCGATCCGAAGACCAAGACGGGTCTGTCGCTCACGCCAATCGAAGTAAAAAGCATCCCCGAGACCCTTGAATTGCTGGAGTTTCGAATGGCTGCCGAAGGCGAGGCCGCGGCCATCGCAGCCTATCGCAGGACAGCCGAGCAAGAGGCTGCCATTCGCGCGGCCAACAGGAAAATGGCGAATCTGATCGAGGCCGGACAGCCGACCGTCGAGGCCGACTACGAGTTTCACATGGCCATCGCTGCTGCTACGAACAACCGGTTTTACGTCGACGTTCTCCGCCACTTCGGTCCTCGTGCGATACCGCGCGGACAGTTTCCAACCTTGCCTGAAGCCAATGACCGCGCCTACCTTGAAAAGGTCCACGCCGAGCACGGGGAGATTCTTTCGGCCATTGCAGATCAGGATCCGGATCGGGCCCGCCAGGCCATGCGCGCCCACATGATGGCGAGCCAGCGACGCTACCGAATGCTCGCAGAGCAGCAATAGTGCTCGACAGCCTCCAAAATTCATATTATGTCATATGACATGGTTTAATCGTTCGGGAGGATGGGCGTGTATTTGGGAACGCAGGTCGCAGTGCGCGACGATGATGATTTTCGTGTTTTTGCTCAGCTTGGGGTGAAGCACATTTCGGCCGATCCGCCAGGCGCCCCGTCAAGCTGGACGCTGGATGATCTCGAGCGTCATCGCGATCATGTGGAAAGCTTCGGGCTTGTGCTCGACATGATCCAGCTCCCCCTGCCGTCGAAACCGATCGAAAAAGCATCCTATCCCGATATCCTCTTGGCCGGGCCGGAGCGCGATCGGCAGATCGATGCTGTCTGCCAGATGATCGAGAACTGCGCCAAGGCAGGCATACCTGCGACCAAATACAATCTCAATTTGATCGGCATTCCGCGCACCGAGCTCGAAAAAGGCCGCGGCGGATCGCTCAACGAGGCATTCCGTTGGGAGAAGGCAGACCAGGAGGCGGCACCTGGCCTTGCGGGAGTGCTGCGTGAGGACGAAAACTGGGAGCGTATCGATTATTTTCTCGAACGGGTCGTCCCCGTTGCCGAAAGCAACCGCATCCGCCTTGCCTGCCATCCCCACGATCCCTACACGCCGCCCGGCTATCGCGGCGTCACGCGCGTGCTTGGGACGGTCGATGGGCTCAAGAAGTTCGTCCAGATGCGGGAAAGCCCCTATCACGGTTTGAACTTCTGCCAAGGGTCGATCGGCGAGATGCTCGATAACCCGCGCGAGGAGATCGACGACATCATTCGCTGGTTCGGCACACGCGGCAAGATCTTCAACTTGCACTTCCGCAACATTCGCGGCGGGGCGCTTTCCTTCATGGAAACCTTCCCCGACGAGGGTGACATGGACATGGTCCGATCGCTGAAAGTGTATAAGGAGGTCGGCTACAAATACATGGTCATGCCGGATCATGTGCCGACCATTAGCGGCCGCGACGCCACCGGTGTCGCCTTCAGCTTTTGCTATGGTTATATCGCCGCCCTGCTTGAGGCCATGGAAGCCGGGCATCTGTGATCGCGCCCCAAATCCTTCGATAGAGCAATAACTTAAGGACATTGACATGGAACCCAACGCCATCAAGAAAGCCGTCGGCGACGGCTTGCTTTCCTTTCCCGTCACGCATTTCGATAGCGACAACAATTTCGACGAGGCGGCATACCGCAAACATGTCGACTGGCTGGCCGGCTTTGAGGCAAGCGCTCTTTTTGCAGCTGGCGGTACTGGCGAGTTCTTCTCGCTCAATCCTGCGGAAGTGCCGCTGGTCGTACGCGCCGCGAAGAACGCAGCCGGTAAGACGCCGATCATTTCGGGAACAGGGTACGGGACCTCTCTTGCGGTCGAGATTGCACGATCAGCCGAAAGGGCCGGCGCCGATGGCTTGCTCCTTCTGCCACCATATCTGATGTTTTCGGAACAGGCCGGTTTGGTTGCGCATGTAAAGGCAGTCTGTAACGCAGTCGGAATCGGGGTGATCGTCTATAACCGTGATAACGCCATCTTGTCGGCAGATAGCCTTGCGCAGCTCTGCGAAGAATGCCCCAACCTGATCGGCTTCAAGGATGGGGTCGGGGATGTCGACCGTGTCATCGAGATCACCACCAAGATCGGTGACCGCCTGGTCTATGTTGGCGGCATGCCGACCCACGAAGTCTATGCTCAGGCCTATTTCGCGGCTGGTGTCACGACCTATTCGTCAGCCGTCTTCAACTTTGTCCCGGACCTGGCACAACGTTTTTATCAAGCGTTGCGAAGCGGCGACCAGAAGACCGTCGACCGGATCCTCAAGGATTTCTTCTTCCCATTCGTTGCCTTGCGCAATCGAAGAAGAGGCTATGCCGTCTCGATCATCAAGGCGGGACTAAAGGTGATAGGCCGCGATCCGGGCTCGGTCCGGGCTCCACTTACAAATCTGACGGACGAGGAAATTGCCGTACTGGGGACCATCGTAGCGGCTGCCGATACCGCAAATCTCTCGCTTGAACCTGCTTAAGAGCGCTTTGCTTCAAGGTGCCCTCAGAACGTGCAATGTCAACACGAGCAGAGCCTTGTATCGGCGCAGCGCCCGAGCAGCCGCAGTCGAACACTTACAGCGCCGCTCTACCTTAAGCGGCGAGCGACAAGATCGGATGGCGTGTCAGTTCTATCGCACACGATCGCCACAATAAAAGTCGCCCCGTTGGAATGACGGGGCGAAGTGGGGTCGTGTGTCTTGCCTTGGAAAATGGAGTAGTTCCCAAGACATTCGAATAACCCGCCGCGTGCGTATTTGTTCCGCTTCGCGAAAATTTCCGACGGTGTCGTTATCTAGTGCGACTTATGACTTCTGAGATCGCGCTGCTATCCGTCATGCTTCCGTTTGTAGCGAATATTCACGCGGACGGCGTCATGCATAGTCTCTGCATGAAAAAATGTGGCGCTGCGGTGGCGCGCAGAGCCTCGGTCATTTTCAGATGGAAGTCGAGGCGACATCCACACGCGGTCGTTCCGCAATGGTTCCGCTCAAAAAAACCCCCGCATTTTTTGCGGGGGCAATTCCAGGAGAGATAGAAGGCAAACGCCGTGCATCGGGTTTGGTTCCGGAAAGCGCGGCGCTTATCCGGTAGACAGGGTGAACCGGATGTTGGCCTCTCTGAGCGCGAGCAAAAATACACCTAGAGCGTCGTTTTCCACTACGGTTCCGACCTCAACGCCTTGGCAAGCTTCTAAGGCGGAGATGTAGGCACTTCCGTCAGAGGTGGGCCAGCGCTTGGTTAGGAGTTCGAACGCCTGTCGCGACGATTTGATGGTATGGGAACGCCGCCCAGTCGGATCGTCACGGTTGATTCCCACACGACGCGCGCCTTCCACAGCTTATGAAACAGCGCCTCCACCAAGTAAAACCGGCGTCTAATTACGACAGCATGGCTTCCCGGCTGGCGTGACGCTTAAACATCGTATCAGCGAGAAGGTTCCCATCCTTGTTTGCCGGGATTTCAGGGACAGCCTTCTGCAATTCCTCCGAAGGACGAGAACGGTCGCGGCTGAGTAGATCAATCACAACAGCCGTTCCAGCACCGGCGCATTTCACTTTCCGCCTCAAAGCCGTTTAATCCACACCGTGGAAGGTGCCACGAATTCTCGTAAACGCTCAGAAGCCTCATTCAGCACTGGGTTGTGCAGCGAGCGCATCCAGAGTTTCCGAAGGCTTCTCGCGACTCCTACGACGAATCTCCAGCTATAGCTAGGATCAGGTTCGCACGGAACGAGCGCATCCTCCTCGCAACAAGCGAGGAGGTTTGCGCTGCGGCACGACCTCATCAGATCACCGGTGGACGATATCTATTCCGCTCTTGCTCGATTTGTTCAGGCGCGTACGGGTCGAGCGTCGCGTCAAAGCGCGTCCAACCTTGCTCGTTGTAAGCCCGGCGACGTTCGACAGTATCCACCCAGTTGGAACCCTGGAGAATGGCCTCTGCCTCCGAGGCGCGGGCGTCCTCAACCTTGGCGGTGACAAGGGTACCTCCGCGGCGGACGCCTTCGGCATAGAGATGAGCATCATCTTCCGAGACCCCGGAGTCGGTGAGTGCCCCGATAAGGCCACCAGCAGCACCACCGGCGACGGCACCCGCAACAGCTCCAGCCGCCGTGGCAGCAAGCCAGCCTGCAGCAACCACCGGTCCGACACCAGGGATGGCCACCAGACCAAGTCCGGTGAGTAAGCCCCCAGCGCCTCCGACGGCAGCGCCGATACCAGCGCCGGTCGCGGCACCCTCACCAGCGTCAGAGTCGCTATCAATGTGGCCACCCTTGTTGGAGACGATACTGATGTCGTCTGAGGGAATGCCCGCGACTTCCAATTTGTTAACGGCGGAACGTGCGTCCGAATAGTCGTCGAAAAGTCCTGTTGCGGTTCTCATCATGTTTCTCCTTGGGTTACTTGGCAACAATGTTGCCTTGATAGTCGAGGGCGATGGAGACGGCTTTTCCGTCCTTCATCCCGGACGCAATCCAGATTCCCTTGTCATCAAGCTTGAGATCTTTGACCTCAGTGTATCCCGCTTCCGAGATCCGATCTTTTGCCTGGGCTTCCGTAAAGCTGTTGGCACCTTCCACGGGCGCAGTCGGATTTTTTGTGTCTGGGGTTGCAACCGCGGGTGTATTTCCGTCGGCCGATGGAGCCGGCGTTGTCTGGGCAAAGGCGCCAACGGCAGACGTCCCCAGAATTGCCGCCAAGAAGATGATCTTCCTCATTATGCACTTCCTCCACTTTGGGATCGCGTTTCGGATCCATGGGCTGCAAACCGACAGAGAAGATCTTTGTTCCCGCCGCAACGAGGAAGTATGGAATTGATTTTTTTTAGATATATTGCATCGTGAGAGCACAACGAGGCGCCTGGCTGTTTTTCCTCGGTGGTGCGGCAATGATCGCGGATATGGAAGCGCGCGCGCAACCAGGCGATTGACCGGTTAACTCACAGAAACCTTCCGGAGTCAGGCCGAGGTCCGATTTTGAACTCCTAAAGTTGTGTTGCGCTCAACCGTTGGGGGTAGTAGGTAAATGGACGAAGGCGAGGGTGCTGAAGGCAGGGCGTCCATGATGCTCACGACATTGTTTTTGGACGCGGGCGCCTCCTTCCCCATAGAGCGCGGTGCAGAAATATTTGTGCAGTGCAGCAACCAATCCCCCCTAGGCACGTTTCACCTGCTCAGCCATCCCGGCTGCCGACACCAGGAGGCTGCCTTGAGGTCTATTTCCGACACCATTAGAAGACTGTCCAAGCTGCGCGCAGGCGTGGCGACTCCGGAGCCGGACGGTGGCGTTTTCGCCTCTGTCGCCGACTTCGGATCCAACCCCGGCGCGCTCGACGGGAAGGTACATGTCCCGCTCTCTTTAAAGTCGAAGCCGGCTCTGGTCGTGGTCCTGCATGGTTGCACGCAGACAGCCGTGGGCTACGACGCCGGCTCAGGCTGGACGCGACTTGCCGACGAACACGGCTTTGTGGCCCTCTTCCCGCAACAGCGTCACGCCAATAACGCTAATCTGTGTTTTAACTGGTTTCACCCCGGCGACATCACCCGTGGCCATGGCGAGGCACACTCCATCCGTCAAATGATCCATTACGTCGTCGAGCGATACCGAGTCGACGAGCAGAGGATCTTCGTCACCGGGCTGTCGGCGGGCGGCGCGATGGCGAACGTCATGCTGGCCACCTATCCGGAAGTTTTCGCCGGTGGCGCCATCATCGCCGGACTTCCGTACGGGACGGCCGCTTCCGTGCCACAAGCGTTCGACCGCATGCGAGGACATGGAATTCCCAAGGCCGCGCATTTGCAATCGCTCCTGCGTTCCGCATCGTCTCATCAGGGACGATGGCCGTCCATCTCCATCTGGCATGGAACCTCCGATACAACGGTCGTCCACTCAAATGCGCGAGCGATCGCGCAGCAATGGATGGCTGTCCACAAGCTAGACAGCCGGCATTCAATACTCGAGGATGGAAAGGGCTACTCGCTCCAGACCTGGACGGATGGTGAGGGACGACCGGCGATTAAATCCTACACCATACAGGGCATGGCACACGGCACGCCGATCGACGCGGCCAGCGGCTATGGGCATCCGGCGCCGTTCATGCTCGACCGCCGGGTCTCGTCCACTGAGATAATCGCCGGCGCGTGGGGTCTGATCGCTTCCTTTGAAAGGCAGGCCGAACCAATCGAGGCCCGCGCGGGCGACTTTCGGCCAATGCCGCCAATTCCGAACGAGACTCAGCCAGTGAGTGGAGTTCAGAAGGTTATCGAAGATGCTCTACGTTCGGCTGGTCTCATGCGGTGATTGCCGGTTCTACGGCGAACATTGAAGCGCAAAGGAAGAGCCCGAGAAGTAACCCAAAGGAGAAACTGTCCCGCCACGATGCCGTTCGGGGGATGACCTTACGGGCAGAGCCGTCCACGGGAAAGGACGAGGATCACTCGTAGGTCAGCGAGTTTTTCAGGTCGTTCAGTTCGCGTCTCGCATCCACCACACCGTAGCTCTGCGACGCCGCTTGAGACAGCATGGAGCGATAAGACGTGTTTGTCTCGTCAATGACCTTGTTCAGTTCGAGGATCTGCCCCTGCAGCTCGTAGGGCATGCACAGGGAAGTGATGGAATCTCGAGTCGCCATAGCCTTTCGCTTCATCATCCCGCCGTGCGACTGCCACGCCTCGTTGAACGTGGTGGACCAGGGATCTGGTGCATCTGCCGAGAGACGTAAGACCATACTCGTCAACGGTCCTTCGTTGGACAGACCAGACGCTGCATCATTTAATTCAACGATTCTGATATCCTGAAATTCTGTCATCTTTTTTACTCCAAGTGGCTGCGAGGTTAAGCTCTGCAGGACGAGGAAGTTCCACCAGCACGCAAAGACAGCTTGCACGTTACGCTCTTTCGCAACGCGCTCGAGGAGCGTGTCAATTCTTCGCGAGCAATAAATACGAGACCGCGCCCACGAGAATTTCGTCCACCGAAAACAAAACATCGTCAGGGAACAAAGGGATATAGCCGAGGTTTTCAGTGCGACACGAGCGTTGATGATCCGTGGGCGATGGATCTCGCGGGATATGCAGGGCAGGCGTCATCGATTCCTCGAAGCTTCGGGGTGCTGCACGAATGCCAGTGCTCGCGCCAGAGCCGTGTCTGCACTTCTTCATGTTCCGTGAGCTCAAGGCGCTCGAGCCCCACGTAACACTGTTGTTGCTGCATCGTTACCTTCACAGCCACAGTATCAAGGAGAAGCGAAATGGATTGGAATCGTGTCGAAGGAAACTGGAAGCAGATGAAAGGCAAGATCAAGGAACAGTGGGGCAAGCTCACTGACGATGATCTCGATCAGATCGCCGGCAAACGCGACCAGTTGGAAGGCAAGATCCAGGAACGCTACGGTATCGAGCGCGATCGCGCTCGCCGTGACATCGACGATTGGTATGGCAATCAGCCCTGGTAGTAACCCTCGATCAGCCCGGATTCTTCTTCCGGGCTCTTTTTTGGCCGTGATAGGCACGCGAAACGAAAAAGAATCGTGATCTCGCGCGGCTCTGTCTCACGATCTTCGAACATCATGATTTTGCTCGACGGCGCGATCGAGAGTGCCACCTCGATACAAAGGCCGCGATCCGCACAGTGATAATCATGGAGGATTCCGAGGCCGCCGCCGGAGCGGCGACCTGGCTGCAGACAGAGGCACACAAAGCCAGACAGGGGTTCGACGGCCTTATGTGTTAGCCCTGCTCACAGAGGGTTCTGAGGCGCCTTTAGGATACCGTTTTGCACCCGGAAAAAGGATGCATCCGTTCGCATAGGTGGCGTTAGCAAATTTGGTGAGGAAGGCTTTGAAAAGTGAGAGGTCCGCAGGGGTGATAGCGGACCCTCAGCACTTTCACAGGGAAACTGGCCGTCTCTCGGCCGCCGCCATAAGAGCACAACCGAGCACGGCTCGCACGTACGCCTTTAGCGGTACGCGCACCTACCATGACGTGAAGAGAACTGAAGATTTGGGGGGCAGTTGTTACGGTCCAGCAGCATGTTGTGCGTCGCGCTAATGCGAGCTATCGTCGGTCTCAAATACCCTCGGATCAAGCGAGAGACAAATGCCGGAAGATTGGTTCACAATGATCGTCGGCAAAGGCAACGTCAACGAAGGCCTTCTCCGGATCATCGGTTTCATAGTTATATTTATCGGCGGATTCGGAACGCTGTTTTGGTGGCTGCTGCGATAGCCTAAGATGCTTGCGATCCTCGGTATAGGTAGCGAAAGCGAGCGCGCCGACCCGGTTTCGCTGGGTTTTGCAGAGACCATCGCCGGACCCGGCTGTCAGCTTGAATTCTCAGGATCGCCCGAACTGCGGGCGCTCCGTAGCCGGCATCGATGCCCAAGACACTCAGCGCTGCCGTCCACGAACTGTACACCTTGCACGGCCTTTTCGAGCTCAGCATCGAAAGTCGACAGCGCTACCAGTGGATCGAGCTGGAGTTCACACACAGCGTGAAGAATGGCGAACGCGATTTGCACCAGAAGGCTCGACTGTATTGGAGCCTCTGCAATGAGCGGGTCGAGGAGGACTCCGAGACTTCCCGCATGGACGTACTTTTGGCTCCGGATCGACGGCCTGAGGAGTTCACCAGGGTAACCGCGGGTTGGATGGACAGCGCACACATCATGGCTGACCCTCGCGCACGTTTTGCCAGGCTTTTTTCGGGACATACGGGATCAATCGCATCGTCGGCGCTGCCAACATGTTCGATCTGCTACCAGAGAGCCGAGCGCCCAAAAAGAAGGAACCTGATGAGCTTCTGAAGGACGCGGTGAAGAAATGTCGCGAAACGTTTGCGGCGCTGCCAGACAGCTTCGCCAAACAATCAGTTCTTTCCGCCCTCGGGCGTGTCGGCACAGCCAGCCTTCGCGACAAAGTCTATCATCGAGCTCATGGCGGCGGCGGGCGATAGATTTCCTGACCTTTACCTGCCTTGCAATCACGCTGTTCTTGCCCGCAATCACTATGTCCATGGAAGCAAGGCTGCCTTCGACTACCAGGAGCATTTCACGGAATTCGCTTTCCTCACTGATACCTTGGAGTTCGTATTCGCTGCATCCGATTTGCTCGATGTGGGCTGGGATCTGAATGGTTGGATCGAGAATGGCAGCACCATGACACATGCGTTCGGCGCCTACATCGTCAGTTTCTCGGTCAACATGCAGCGCCTTAAAGCTGTCGCCGCCAAATGATCGTGTAGGCGATGCTGTCAACAGAGCGTATTATGCGGGTGCTCCTGGGCGGCGACACCAATGCCAAGCATGATGAGTGCTGAAAAAGCGGCAAATATGATCAAGCACGGCGTCCCGAAGGACGTCGCCACATGCATACATGCGGCCTGAGCCACGCTTCTGATTGGTAAAGCCCTTGATCACTGGGCCGCTGCGCGGTACCAGATGTCAGGAAATCACGACAACCGGGTCGATTTTGTATCGGACGGCCGTGAAAGCGCATTGAGCGTTGGGACAGGCGTGCAATACCGCTCCTCTCAACGCTCCTCGCGACATTGATCTACGTTCCCGCGCAACAATAGTCCTCGCTTTACGCGGATCGCCTCACGATGAGCCTTCCAGGAAGCGTTATCGTTTCGGGCTCGATCTTTCCCTTGATCATCTTGAGGACCACATCGACCATCTCGTTGCGCGGTTGCTCGTAGGTCGTGAGACCGTATGCAAACGAACCACCCAATTCGTAGTTGTCAAAGCCAACGATTGCGATGTCCTCGGGCACTCTGAGGCCGAACTTTCCGCGAATCTCGTCCATGGCGCCGATAGCCAGAATATCGTTCTCACACATGAGTACATCGACACGATCTTGAGCCGCGGTCTCGGAGAGGTAACGCCTGATCGATGCAGCCCCGGCCGGGGCGCTATATTTCTCGGCGGAAAGAAGCGCGATATCCGTTACTCCCTTCTCCGCCCAGAACTCGGCGAAGTGCTGGCGACGCCTCAATGCGGTTGAGAGTGCTGCCGCACCGCTCATGAAGCCCGGACGCTTGTAGCCCTTCGCATGAAGGTGATCGACGATTTCCCTTAGTGCGAGTTCCGCGTCGCAGACAACAGCAGGAACACCCTCGATCTGACTATCTCGTGCAAGCACGAACATCGGTGGCATTCCGTTGCCGAGTTGAAGGTCAGTAAGAGTCTCATCGCGAAAGGCCGTGCCGAAAAGGATGATGGCGTCCACCTGCCGTTGGTCCGCATGAAGCAGCGCGTTCACGTGGTCGAAGTGGTTGTTGATGTTGATGAGCATCACAACGAGCCCAGCGGCCTGCAGCTTTTCAGTCAGTGACTCAAGGAATGGCAACTTCTGGGGATTGGCGAAGTCATCAACGAAGACCGCCACCTGTCCGGTGGTGTTTGTGGCAAGGCTCCTGGCGAGTAGGTTTGGAGTGTAATTGAGAGCTGCGGCGGTTTCGAGCACCTTGCGCTTGCTCTCTTCGGTGATCGAGGCCCCGGGCGTGAATGCGCGGATCACTGTCCACTTCGATACTCCTGCGGCCTCCGCCACTTGCTTCGCCGTTGCTCTTTTGCGCATGCCGCCTCCCGGAACATATATTCCATTTTGCGATTTCGATGAAATGAATGCTTGCTTTTAACTCATTCTTACATAATATGCACCTGCTTGCACCCGGTAGCAAACTATTTTGCACCCGGTAGCAAGAGAGTTTGCACCCGGTGGCAATAACAATGCACCCGGTAGCGCTTTCACCGCCTTGGAGTGGCGGAATCGGAGGAGAGAAAAATGAAAGCATTTATCAAGACGCTTGCATCGTGCGCGGTTGCAGTTGGCATCGCCGCCTCGTGGTCAGTTGGCGTAAAAGCCGAAGAACAGATGAGCATCATCGCCGTGACGCATGGCCAGGCATCCGACCCCTTCTGGTCGATCGTGAAGAACGGCATGATGCAGGCTGGCAAGGACAGCAACGTCAAGGTCGACTACCGCGCACCGGAAACCTTCGACATGGTCGCGATGGGCCAGCTCATCGAAGCAGCAGCCAACCAGAATCCCGCGGGCATTGTGATCTCCGACCCTGATCCGGATGCGCTTGGCCCGGCCATTCAGAAAGCCGTCGCCGCTGGCATCCCGGTCATCTCCATGAACTCGGGCATTGCTGCTGCGGAAAAGCTCGGCATCAAGCTCCATGTCGGCCAGGATGAACTTCCGGCGGGCGTGAAGGTTGGTGCGAAGCTCAAGTCGCTCGGTCTGAAGCATGTCCTGTGCGTCAACCAGGAAGTTGGTAACGCCGCACTCGACCAGCGTTGCGCAGGTACCGAGAAGGGCTTCGAAGGCGGCAAGGTCACGGTTCTGCCGACCACTGCCGATCCGGCCGAAATCGAATCCAAGATCCAGGCTGCCCTGACCTCCGATCCGTCCATCGACGTCGTCCTCGGTCTGTCCGCTCCGCTCGTCGGCGAGCGTGCTGTCGCCGTCGTTGAGAAGATGGGCAATGGCGACAAGGTTAAGGTTGCTTCCTACGACTTGTCGGCTGGCTTCCTGAAAGCTGTGTCTGAGGGCAAGGCGCTCTTCGCCGTCGACCAGCAGCCCTATCTGCAGGGCTACCTGCCTGTGACTTTCCTTGCGCTCAATGCCCGCTATGGCACGATCCCCGCTGGCAACGTCGCCTCCGGCCCGAGCTTTGTCGAGAAGGACGCAGCAGCCTCGGTTATCGAGAAATCCTCCCAGGGTATCCGCTAAGCGGACCCGAGGCGGCTCCCGCCCCTCCTGCGGGGCCGCCATCATCGCCCGACATCCGATCCCGATACGGTCTGACCGGATACAGGTGGCGCACGACTAACTCTTCATCTTTGAGGTACGACCATGACCCTGGCCAACGAACAGAACGGGACCGCTTCCCGATCCGACGAGCGCCTGAAGAAGGTCTCGACCATGACCGCGCTCGCACGTCGCCCGGAACTCGGCGCCGTGGCAGGACTGGTTCTCGTAACGATCTTCTTCTTCTTCACTGCCAACCCCGCCATGTTCACGCTCGCAGGCGTGGTCAACTTCATGGCTCCCGCAGCCCAGCTTGGAATCCTTGCGATTGGTGCGGCGCTGCTGATGATTGGCGGCGAGTTTGACCTCTCCATTGGATCCATGGTCGCGTTCGCTGGCCTCGTCTTCGGTACCGCCTTGGTTGTCCTTCATCTGCCGCTGAGCGTCGCTATCCTCATCGCGCTCGCATTCGCTGCGGTCATTGGTGTCGTCAACGCTCAGCTCACCATGCGGACGGGCCTGCCGTCGTTCATCGTCACGCTTGCATTCCTCTTCATTCTCCGCGGTCTGACGCTCGTGGGCCTGAAGTGGGCGAGCGGCGGCGCAACCCAGCTTCGCGGCATGAAGGAAGCTGTCGCTGACAGCCCGATTGCGCCGATCTTTTCCGGCGACGCCTTCACGGGTCTGTTTTCCTGGCTCGGAAGCAACGGCATCATTGAGACTTTCCCAAGTGGTGCGCCCAAGGTCCCCGGCATTCCGGTGGAAATCCTCTGGTTCGTCTTCATTGCGCTGTTCGCAACGTGGATTCTCCTCCGCACACGGTTCGGCAACTGGATCTTCGCCTCTGGCGGCGACCCGAAGGCCGCGCGCAAGTCCGGTGTCCCCGTTGCTCGCGTGAAGACTACGCTGTTCATTGGCACCGCCATGTCCGCCACTCTCGTAGCCATTCTGACCGTCCTCGACGCTGGCTCCACAGATGCACGCCGCGGCTTCCAGAAGGAGTTCGAAGCAATCATCGCAGCGGTCATCGGCGGATGTCTCCTGACCGGAGGATATGGCTCGGCAATCGGCGCGTTCTTCGGGTCCATCGTCTTCGGCATGGTCCTGATCGGCCTGACCTACACCTCCATCGACCAGGATTGGTATCTGGTTTTCCTCGGCGGCATGCTGCTCACCGCGGTCATCTTCAACAACATCATTCGCAAGCGCGTGACGGGAGAACGCTGATGAGCAACACTCAGACGCCACTCGTCGAGGTCAAGAATCTCGTAAAGCATTTCGGATCGATCATCGCTCTCAACGGCGTTTCGCTGAGTGTCCACGCAGGGGAGGTGCTCTGCCTGCTTGGCGACAACGGTGCGGGCAAGTCGACATTGATCAACACGCTGTCCGGCGTATTCAAGCCCACGTCGGGCGACTTCCTGGTCGAAGGTAAGCCTCACGCGTTCAACGGACCCCGTGGTGCGCTTGATGCAGGGATCGCCACCGTCTACCAGGATCTTGCGATGATCCCGCTGATGTCCGTGACGCGCAACTTCTTCATGGGCCGCGAGCCGCTCAAGGGCTTTGGTCCGTTCAAGTACATGGACATGGAATTCGCTGATCGTATCACCAGCGAAGAAATGAAGAAGATTGGAATTGACGTTCGCGAGCCGGGCCAGGCTGTCGGCACTCTCTCAGGCGGCGAACGCCAGTGCGTGGCAATCGCCCGTGCGGTCTACTTCGGTGCCAAGGTTCTCATCCTCGACGAGCCGACATCCGCTCTCGGCGTGGCACAGACCTCAATGGTTCTGAAGTACATCGACCAGGTGCGAAACAAGGGACTGGGCGTGATCTTCATCACGCACAACGTGCGCCATGCCTATGCCGTGGGCAACAGATTCACAGCGTTGAACCGCGGTAAGACCCTCGGGACGTTCGCCAAGGACGAGATCAACCTTGATGGCCTTCAGAACTTGATGGCTGGTGGCAAGGAACTTCAGTCGATCTCTGCGGAACTCGGCGGGACGATCTGATCACTTCCACATGCACGAATTTGGTCCGGCGCGAAGGTGCCGGGCCCCGGACACTCATACCCAAAATCTAGGGAAGCACCCCAATGAGCAATGCTAAACAATCCACGTTTCCGTTGGCCGCCTGCGCCGAGATGCTGTGGCGGGACAAGCCGATCGAATGGCGCGCGTCGCGTCTCAAGGAACTCGGTTTCGGAGTAGGCCTTTGGAACTGGCCGGAACATGATCTTGCCAAGCTCGAAGCAACGGGCGCGACGTTCACCATCATGAACGGCTACCTTACGGGCCGTCTTACCGATGACGAAGGTGCGGATGAATTGCTGAAGACCGCGCGTGAGACCGCACAGGTGGGCAAGCGTCTAGGTGTTCAGCGCCTCAACCTCCATGGAACAGGTCTTGGTGATCGTGGCCTTCCGGTTCAGCCGATCGAAGTCGTGACAGGAGCGATGTGGCTCAAGGCGCAGGACACGCTACGTCGCATCGTCGACATGGCCGAGGAAGAGAACGTGGTCTTCACGCTCGAGAACCTGAACCTGCCCGTCGACCATCCGGGCGTTCCGTTTGGGCGCGCGGAGGACACGCTCGCGCTTGTTTCCAGCATCAACCATTCCCGCCTGCGCCTGAATCTCGATCTCTATCACGCGCAGATTGGCGAAGGGAACCTGATCGAACTGTGCCGGAAGTCACTCCCATGGATCGGCGAGATCCAGGTCGCCGACGTACCCGGCCGCTGCGAGCCTGGCACTGGCGAAGTCAATTGGAACGGCGTCGCGAAGGCTTTGAAGAACATGGGCTATTCCGGCCCGATCGGAATGGAAGCCTGGGCGTCCGGAGATTCCGATGCCGCGCTCGCAGCCTTCCGTGAAGCATTCACTCTCTAAATTCCCACACAGGATATAAGTCATGGCCAAGGTCAAAACTGTAAACGTCGGTCTCATCGGTGCTGGACGCATCGGCTCCTTCCACGGCGAGAGCGTAGCCAAGAGGCTCGTGGATGCTGAACTCGTAGCAATCGCGGATCCCGCACCGGGCGCGGCGGCGAAGCTTGCTGACAAGCTCGGCGTCGATGCTTCCTATACCGACGTCGCCGCAATGCTCGCGCAGCCGGGTCTGGACGCCGTTATCATCGCGACGCCCGCTCGGTTCCATACCAATGTTCTCGTGCAAGCAGCGGAAGCCGGAAAGGCAATCTTCTGCGAAAAGCCGATGGCGCTGACCCTCGAAGATGCAGACCGTGGCATTGCTGCTGCCAAGGCAGCGGGCGTTCCTCTGCAGGTCGGATTCAACCGTCGTTGGGATCAGGCGTTCTCAGAAGGCCGTGCGGCTATCGACGCAGGCAAGATCGGCGCTCCGCAGCTCATCCGTTCTCTGACGCGCGATCCGGGTCCGTTCGGCGCCGATCCTGACAAGATTCCTCTCTGGACCATCTTCTACGAAACGCTGATCCACGACTTCGACACCCTCCTGTGGCTGAACCCCGGCGCGAACCCTGTCGAAGTATTCGCAATGGCTGACGCTCTCGTCCGCCCGGATGCTCGCGAAAAGGGCTTCCTCGACACGGCCGTCGTCAACATTCGTTTCGACAATGGTTCCATCGCCGTCGCCGAGGCGAACTTCTGCGCGATGTACGGTTACGACATCCGCGGCGAAGTCTTCGGCTCCGGCGGGATGGTCACGATGGGTGATGTCCGTCGCTCCAGCATGACGCTGTTCGACAAGGACGGGGTGTCGAATGACACCTGGCGCTGCGACACCGACCATTTCGTGCAGGGCTATACGGCGCAGCTCGCCTCCTTCGTGAACGCAGTGCGGGAAAGGAAGATCGGCGATCAACCAACCGGCATCGACGCTCGCAACGCATTGGCAATCGCGCTGGCCGCGATCGAGTCGGTCTCGAAGAAGCAGCCTGTGCGACTGGGCTGATCCTTATCACGACGGGGCGGACGGCCAGTTCTCCCCGTCGCGATCCCTCGCATCAAAAGACTGGAACGGTCATGAAGAAAGCCCTGGATGTAATCACGATCGGCCGCAGCTCGGTTGATCTCTATGGCGCCCAGGTTGGCGGCCGACTCGAGGACATGGGGTCGTTCAGGAAGTATATCGGTGGCAGTCCGACAAACATCGCTTGCGGCGCCGCCCGGCTGGGACTTAAGAGCGCCGTCATCACGCGTGTCGGCGACGAGCACATGGGCCGCTTCATCCGCGAGCAACTTGAGCGTGAAGGCGTCTACACCGATGGCGTGAAGACAGATCCCGAGCGGCTAACCGCCCTCGTTATTCTCGGAATACGTGACGAAGACCAGTTCCCGCTGATCTTCTACCGCGAGAACTGTGCCGACATGGCCCTTTCCGAAGAGGATATCGATGGGGAGTTCGTCGGCACTGCAAGGTCGCTCGTGGTGACCGGAACGCACCTCTCAAATCCTCGCACCGAAGCCGCTGTCATGAAGGCGTTGCAGCTTGCTCGCAAGCACGACGTGAAAACTGCGCTCGACATCGACTACCGACCAAATCTGTGGGGTGTCGCTGGGCACGGCGATGGCGAGAGCAGGTTCGTGGAAAGCCGGGCGGTCACCGAGAAGCTTCGGTCGACCCTGCATCTTTTTGACCTCATTGTCGGCACCGAGGAAGAGTTTCACATCGCTGGCGGGTCAACCAACACTGTCGATGCACTACGGGCCGTGAGGCAGGTCTCGGACGCCACCCTCATCTGCAAGCGTGGCGCTCTGGGCGCTGTTGCGATCGAGGACTGGGTTCCAAACACGCTTGATGACGCTCAGAAGGGACCAGGTTTCCCAATCGAAGTTTTCAATGTCCTTGGCGCCGGCGACGGCTTTTTTGCTGGACTGTTGAAAGGATGGCTGGACGGCGAAAGCTGGCCCCGGGCATTGGAATACGCAAATGCCTGCGGCGCGTTCGCCGTCAGTCGCCATGGTTGCACTCCTGCATATCCGAGCCTGAAGGAACTGCGGTTCTTTCTGAAACGCGGCGTGAAGCGTCCGGACCTCCGTAACGATCAGGAACTGGAACAGATTCACTGGTCGACGAACCGCAGCGGCGACTGGCCGAGCATGCATGTCTTCGCCTTCGACCACCGCATGCAGCTCGAAGAGATGCCGGGCTACACGCTGGAGCGCGGCGGTGATTTCAAGCTTCTCTGCCTGCAGGCCGCACAGCGTGTCCAGAACGGCAGAGCCGGATATGGCATCCTGTGCGACAATCGGATCGGTCGGCGCGCACTTCATGCGGCCGCTGGCACCGGGCTGTGGGTCGGACGACCCTGCGAATGGCCGGGATCGCGTCCGCTGACGCTTGAACCAGAACTGGGCCTGGATTGCGGTGGCCTGGAGGAATGGGCTCGCGACAATGTCGTCAAGGTCCTTTGCTTCTGCCATCCCTCCGACAGCGCAGAGCAGCGCGCCAATCAGGGGGAGACGGTCAAGAGGCTCTACGAGGCCTCCCGTCGCAACAGCCTGGAATTTCTATTGGAGATCATCCCGTCGAAGGTTTCCGCTGTCGACGAGGACACCACTGCCACACTTATCCAGCAGTTCTACGACATCGGCGTCTATCCCGACTGGTGGAAACTCGAGCCGATGAAGACAAGAGCAGGCTGGGAAAACGCAATCCGGGCAATCGAGCGCAATGACGACAACACGCGCGGGATCGTCGTTCTAGGCCTCGATGCTCCCGAAGCGGAACTCTCCGCGTCGTTCCAGGTTGCCGCGTCTTTCGAGCTGGTGAAGGGCTTCGCCGTTGGCCGGACGATCTTCGGTGACGTGGCACGCGCCTGGATGAAGGGCGATCTGTCCGACGAAGCCGCGGTCGTCGACATGGCGTCTCGTTTCGAACGCCTCTGCGGCATCTGGGACGAGGCGCGCAGCGTCGCGAAAGGAAACTGACATGACGAGCATTCGATTGACCGCGGCACAAGCCACGGTGCGCTTTCTCTCCGTCCAGATGACCGAGGAGGGCAACCGCTTCATCGAGGGTGTATGGGCGATCTTCGGTCACGGCAACGTGGCGGGACTTGGTGAAGCTCTCGAAGGCATCGGCGATGCCCTTCCCACGTGGCGCGGCCAGAACGAGCAGACCATGGCCCATACCGCGATAGCATACGCTAAGGCGAGCAAGCGCCGACGCGCCCATGCTGTCACATCGTCGATCGGACCCGGCGCGACGAACCTGGTCACGGCAGCCGCACTGGCTCACGTCAATCGGCTTCCAGTTTTGTTCATCCCCGGCGATGTCTTCGCAAACCGTCGTCCCGACCCGGTTCTCCAGCAGGTCGAGGATTTCGAGGATGGCAGCCTGTCAGCGAACGACTGCCTGCGACCCGTCAGCAAGTACTTCGACAGGATCCATCGCCCGGAGCAATTATTGACGGCATTGCCGCGCGCAATGCGCGTCATGACGGATCGCGCAAACTGCGGTCCCGTAACGCTCGCTTTCTGCCAGGATGTGCAGGCCGAGGCTCACGACTACCCCGCTGAGTTTTTTGAGCCGAAGGTATGGCGGATTCGTCGCCCCGAGCCGGATCGGCGTGACCTCAAGGACGTAGTGCAGCTCATCCGCAGTGCTACCAGCCCGGTCATCGTTTGTGGCGGCGGGGTGATATATTCCGAGGCCGAGAATACGCTTGCCGATTTCGCGACACGCCACGGCATCCCGGTCGTCGAGACGCAGGCTGGTAAATCCGCTCTCGCTCAGTCACATCCGATGAACTTCGGCGCGGCGGGCGTGGATGGGTCCGCAGCGGCGAACGAACTCTGCACCAATGCAGATCTGGTCATCGGTGTGGGCACCCGGTTCCAGGACTTCACCACAGGCTCCTGGGCACTGTTCGGCAAACCCGGCCGGAGACTTGTGTCAATCAACACGCAGCCATACGACGCCGAGAAGCACGGTGCTGTCGGTCTGATCGCCGATGCCCGGGTGGCGTTGGAGGAGCTGTCTAGTCGCCTCGGATCCCACAAGGCTTCTTCCTTCGATCCGCAATCGAGAACCTCCTGGCTGTCGAAGGTGGATGCGCACTGCGCCGCGCCGGAGAACAAGCCCGACGGTTATCTGCCGACCGATGCCCAGGTGATTGGAGCGGTGCAACGGATCTCCACCGATCAGACGATTGCCATGTGCGCCGCGGGAACGATGCCCGGTGCCCTGAAGCTCCTCTGGCAGCCAGCGCAGGGCGGCTATCACATGGAGTACGGCTATTCCTGCATGGGGTACGAGCTTGCAGGTGCACTCGGAATCAAGCTGGCGATGCCGGAGCGAGAGATCGTCTGCTTCGTAGGCGACGGCAGCTACATGATGGCGAATTCCGAACTGGCGACGGCTGTCATGCGACGGATCCCGTTCACCGTCGTCCTGACCGACAACAGGGGCTACGGCTGCATCAATCGACTGCAGATCCATTGCGGCGGCGAGGAATTCAACAATCTCTACAAGGACTGCAACATCGAGGCGCAGCCGGAGATCGACTTCGTAGCGCATGCCGCCTCCATGGGCGCCCATGCGGTCAAGGCGAAGAACATCGCAGATCTCGAAGTGCAGATCGCGAAAGCACGAGGCAGGGACCGTCCGACGGTAATCGTCATCGACACGGATCCGAAGCCCGGCCCCGGTGAAGCCGGCGGCGGCTTCTGGTGGGACGTGGCTGTGCCAGAAGTTGGCCGCACTGAGAAATCAGAAGCGGCTCGCTCGCAGTATCTGCGGAGTATCAGCCTGCAGAGCCTGGTGAATTGAGGAGCCCCTAATGAGCGATCTTCTACGCAAGCCTTTCGGCCGTCATGGCAAGGTACACGAAATCACTCCGGAGTCTGCGGGCTGGAGGTATGTCAGCTTCTCTCTCTACAGGCTGCGTGCAGGCGAGCACGCCTCCGCTCAAACGGGAACGAACGAAGTCATCCTCGTCATGGTCGAGGGCAAGGCTTCTATCACAGCCGCCGGGCAGGATTGGGGTGTTCTCGGCGAGCGGATGAACGTGTTCGAGAAGACGCCGCCGCACTGCCTGTACGTTCCGAATGGGCGCGACTGGAGCGCTAATGCAGAGACGGACTGCACGATTGCCGTCTGCTCCGCGCCGGGTAAAATTCAATGAGCCAGCAATCAACCCTGCCTTCGTCGAAGGCACGACTAGCCGTGAGCCCGCTGTCGTGGGCGAATGACGTCCTCGAAGATCTCGGTGCCGATATCTCCCTTTATACCTGCTTGAGGGATGCATCGGCCAACGGTTATGCGGGCGTCGAGCTGGGAAGGAAGTTTCCGCGCGAAGCATCGGTCCTGAAGCCGCTGCTTGACAGTAACGGCCTTGCCCTCGCTTCGGGATGGCATTCTGGTCAACTGGCAGAGAAGTCGGTCGATGAGGAGATGGCTTCCGTCGCTACGCACGCAGAACTTCTGAAGGCCATGGGATGCAGTGTCCTCGTGTATGGCGAGGTCGCGATGATGACGCCCGGCTCGCCGCTCAACGAGCCGATGTCCCGCCGCCTTCTCATGCCGTCTACGCAGAGGATCGGATATTCCTCCCGCCTGACTGAGTTCGGAAAGCGGCTCTTCGACACATACGGCCTTAGGCTTGCCTATCACCACCACCTCATGATGGTCGTGGAGACCTTCGAAGAGATCTCCGACATCATTGGAGCGGCTGGGCCGGAAACTGGGCTTCTTCTTGACACCGGACACGCCGCAGCAGCCGGATTCGACTACGCGAAGCTCATCGAGCGGTTCGGCGACCGCATCGTTCATATCCATCTGAAGGACGTTCGCAAGGCAATCCGCGCCGAGGTCCAGTCAAAGGATCTGAGTTTCAATGACGGCGTGCGGAGCGGCATGTTCACGGTTCCCGGCGACGGCGTTGTAGATTTCGACCCGATTGTGCGGTTCGTGAAGGACAGTGGCTACGCCGGTTGGCTGGTTGTCGAGGCGGAACAGGATCCTGCCGTTGCGGCGCCGAAGGAATACACGGCGAAGGCGTTCGAATTCATCCAGGCTAAATTCCGCGCCTAGCTTGGAAATGGCCGAAGTGGCGCGATGACAATGAGGAGCGCATCATCATGGCTGCTGCGAAGCCCACCAGTATCAGTGAGTTGAAGCAATTCATCGTCGTCACCGGGCTTCGGCTGCCGGAGCAGCAGGAGCGCGTTGCGCCTGCATTCTAGTCGGCGCAGACGGTCCTGTACCTCGTTATCTCATGGTTGTGACTGCGGACCTGGTATGGCTGCCTCCAGCACCTCTGCCGTTCATACCGGGACGGATAGTACCGATCGCGGTAATACCGAGGAGGCGCACGGTAGAGCCTTGGTGAATCGTCGTCGTAGTAGCGCGGTCTATCGCCGAACTCAAAGTATATACCTTGAGCAGCCACGGGCGAGAAGGGGACTAGGCTCGCGCATGCGACAACCGCTAATAGCAGTTTTTTCATGGACTTTACTCCAAAAGTTCATCTGCTTTGATAACGCTTGGAGGGTCGAATTGTTCAAGGCCCGCTAACAGCGTCGGTAGTGGCAAAACCTTGCGCAGGGGCAAGGCGTGTCTTCATGTCTGACAAGTGCATTACGGCCTGCAACGATTTGACTTGAAGGATGGAGCACCGACAATATCGCCGCTTCCGACACCGCATCGCCGACATCGTCGCCCAACGGCCAGGAAGTCCGGCACGAAGGGTGCAACGTCTCGCGCACGGTCGAGGGGGGCCGCACCAACGCGCACCGCAATCGACTTGTGGCCAAGGCCTTCCTTAATCCGTATCTCAGAATCTCGCGGAAACGCCCGCATCTTTAATCTCTGCGCTGGTATCGCGCTCCCTCCTCTCAGGCAACCGAAAGGTCGAACGTCTCATCCGACACCCCGACAAACAGCCCAATCAGCGGGCGGCTTCGAACTTGTGACCTCCACATTGACAACCTTGAACGAGGGAGCAAGATGATCTGCGTCCGGCGTGCTGGCCGCACCGTGGCCATCGTTATGCTAACCGCGCTCAAGATCACGCCTCGTGTTTGCCGATGGAACGGCTTCATAAAGGAACAGGCGGATTGACCATGGTGCCACCTAGCCGACTGATTGAACCAGCTCTAGGCATCGGCGCCCTTGTGTTACTGATTGTTGGTTGCACACTTGTGCTTTGGCCATTCGTGTCGGCAATCCTATGGGCCGCAGTGATTTGCTTCTCGACCTGGCCAATCTACCGCCAATGCGAACGTGCTGTCGGGGGCTACCGAGCGCCGGCTGCCTTAGCCATGACGATATTGGTGGTCTTTGTTGTCGTCGCGCCGCTTGCTATCCTCGTAACGGCGCTCGCCGACGACATAACAACACTAGCCGGGGGGATAACGCGCGTCCTCGAGCAGGGTCCTTCAGCGCCACCAAATTGGGTGAGAGGCCTGCCGATTGTTGGCGAGAGCGTCTCTGTCTACTGGGAAAGCCTCACTCATGACGCTCCTGCATTTATCGTCGAGCTCAAAAGGCTGACCGGTCCTGTCACCGATATTGCCCTCGCTGGCGGGGCAGCTTTCGGAGCCGGCCTCCTCGAACTGGGGCTCAGCATATTCATCACCTTCTTTTTGTTCCTGCACGGTCGACGCATGATCAGTTTCATGCGTCAGATCAGTGAGCGCGTTGCAGGTCCTCGCGCCAAGACGCTGCTCACGATCATCGGCATGACAGTGAAGGGTGTGGTCTACGGAATGATCGGAACGGCCCTTGCGCAAGGCCTGCTAGCCGGCATCGGTTTCTGGATCGCCGGTGTACCTCAATCGCTGTTGTTGGGTTGCCTGACCTTTGCACTTTCGTTCGTGCCCGCCGGACCACCGTTCTTGTGGGGACCGGTTGCCCTTTGGTTGATGCTGCAAGGATCTGTAGGATGGGGCATCTTCATTGCGATCTGGGGCTTGCTTCTTGTCAGCAGCATTGACAATTTCCTTCGGCCGTACCTCCTTAACCAAAACAGCAACCTACCTGTGCTGCTGGGCCTGTTTGGTCTTCTTGGCGGCGTCTTGGCTTTCGGCCTGATCGGGCTTTTTCTCGGGCCGACCTTGTTGGCGGTTGCCTATAACCTTTTTCTCGAGTGGGCTGCATCGCAAATTAGCGACCGCATACAATCTGCATCCCCTATACCTGCTACTGACCAGCATTTGGGATCTAGTAGATGATATCCCTCGCAGTGGTGCGGCCTTTGGCGAAGGCCGCGTTTGTCGGCGACAGAGCGGATGTCGTTCCAGAGATCGGTCTTGGTTCAAGGCGATCCGCTCCGCTCATTCAAACCGTCGCCGGTTGAGCTATTTGTCCGTGTGCTCCCCCCAAACACCATCGCCGTTGTTTCACCGGTGTTCTTATCCTCAATACAAGGGTAGAGGGGCTTGCCCTCATAGGGCCCACATCTCTTTGCGATAACGCCGACGACGAGATTACCCCCGACATCCCAAAGGATACCGATCCCTGCTGAGCACGGCCTTGAGCAATCCGACCGCTATACTGACCGGAGAGTCGACAGCGGATTTCCTCAACCCAAATAACCTGAAAACCAGCCCGCAAACAGCGCTAGAGCCACTGCCATCACAACGAGTATCCACACACCCAGACCGCGCTTTGGCGGCTTCCCAGAATAGCGATCAGGATCAGCCATGGTGCTCGCCTCAAGATAGCTTGGACGTAAAGCACAGCGTCAGTCGAGAACGATAGATGAAGGCTCTGCGTCCGGTTAGCGGTTCACTTCGCCTCTCCTTTTATGCGGATAGTGTTCCCAGCACCACAGCACGTCGGTAGTGTGTATAGAAAACACGCCTCGTACTCTCGGCGGCGCAGGCCGTCGATTGAAAGGTCGCGTTAGAGAAAGCGTTTCCTGACACGATATCCGGTAAACGCATGGCATAACCAATAGTTCTGTCGAAGAGGATTTCGGGTGCGTTCATCAGGGGCCGACAGGGCAATCCGGAGGCGCGAATTCCTCGATCAGCTCGTGCGTGACATCTCGCGCGCGTGCCACCGACGATCGCTCCAATCAAGGTTAGGCGTCCAGCCGTTGTTGTGTCCGTTGGTCGAAGAAATGAACGTTGGCCGTTTCGAAAGAAAGCTTCACCCGTTGCTCCGGCACCAGTTCGACACGTTCGCGCACGACCCATGTCAGCTCTTTGCCTTCAAGCTCCACAGCGACATGGGTTTCCGACCCCGTAGGTTCGACCACCTTGACCACCGCATCCACGCCGTTCTCGCCGCCCAAGGCGATGTCTTCCGGACGAATACCCAACGTCATTGGACTCTTCGCAGAGTTGGCAGGAGCCCGCGACAGCTTCAGGCGTGAACCGCCCTGCAGCGACAATGCCGGATCACCGGCGTCTTGCAGTGTTCCCTCAAGAAAGTTCATTGCGGGAGAGCCCAAAAAACCTGCAACAAAGATGTTGCGCGGTCTGTCGTAGAGTTCGAGCGGACTGCCGATCTGTTCGACGCGACCACCGTGGAGCACGACGATTTTGTCAGCCATCGTCATGGCTTCGATCTGGTCGTGGGTCACGTAGACGATTGTAGTCTTCAGGCGTTGATGCAGAGCTTTGATCTCCGCTCTCATCTTCACGCGCAGTTTTGCGTCCAGATTTGAGAGAGGTTCGTCAAAGAGAAACACTTTCGGATCTCGAACGATAGCGCGACCCATTGCGACGCGCTGTCGCTGTCCGCCTGACAACTGCGCCGGCTTTCGATCGAGGAGGGGCTGCAGTCCCAGAATTGCTGCGGCCTCACCTACCTTTTGCTCGATTTCGGGCCGTTTGGCCCCCGCGAGTTCAAGAGCAAATCCCATATTCTGGGCGACCGTCATTTGCGGATACAATGCATAGTTCTGGAAGACCATCGCGATATCGCGATCCTTCGGTTGCAGATTGTTCACCACTCGACCGTCGATGCTAATTTGGCCAGCCGTGATCTCCTCGAGCCCCGCGATCATGCGCAGCAATGTCGACTTGCCGCAGCCGGAGGGGCCGAGAGAATGGTAAATTCGCCGTCGGCGATCTCGACGTCGACACCATGAATTATGTCCATGGCGCCGAAGGACTTCTTGACGTTTTTGATGCTCAAGCCAGACATTTTGGACCTCGTGATATCCTTTAGCGCTTCCTGCGTACGCGCAGGGCCTGATATGGCTTGCGCGGAACCTTGACGCCGAAGGCCGCGTCCGGCTTGCCACCCCGGACAATCGCGCCATGGCGTGTGGGATGCGGAACAGGGGCCTCCACTTTCTGAAGCGGTGTGATCGTCATCGCCCATGTGTCGATGAGATCGACATCATAGTCGTCGCTGTCGACCGGAAGACCCGAAGACCAGATGACCGGTTGATGCTCGCCGAAATAGATCAGGCGAAAATGGCCGTCGCCGTCGCGCACGCCAGACACGCGGGACCAAGGCCACTCGCCGACGGGACCGAGTGGCTCGAGGCCGTGCTTCACATCGGCTTCCAGAAGGTCCCTGAGGAAGCCGATGCGCTTCCATGCTTCGCCATGCAATTCTCCACCCTTGGCCCACCAGATCAGGTCGTCTGGATGGGAATAGGTTTCGCCATGACCGGCATAGCCGCCGCGTGCCATCGTGATCCAGAAGCGGTGCACCAGCTCCTGGGCACTGAGATTTCCCCATGACTGCAGGATGTCGCCCTCATATTCCGGCTCGTCGTTGACAACAGGCTTGCCGTAGGCGTTGCGCCACTCCTGGGTCCGCTTGACGTCAGGGTTTTGAATGCAGGTGTGCGTGACCCATGGCTTGCGATGATCGAAATTCGCAGTCACGTCGCCATTGTGGATGGAGCGCAGGTGCTGGTAAGGGTCGTTTTCTTCCAGGATGTGGAAATAGCGATCCCACTGCTCCATCGGCTTCGTATCGATGAGGAAATCATATTCATTGGCAAGCGACCACCAGACGTTGCGGTAGGCGGACAGACGCGCGGCCAGATATTCGACATAGCGGAAATCCTGTTCGGCCGACATATCCGCATAACCCCACCGGTCGTAAGGGTGGAAGATGATGATATCCGCTTCAATCCCTAGTCCGCAGAGCGCTGCGACCTGTTTGTCAAAATGCTGGAACATGGCGGGATTCGGTCGGTCAAAGTCTTCCTTGCCATCTGCTCCTCGTTCGAAGCAGGCGTGTAGCGGCTCGTTGACGTTGTAGGGGTAGTCTTTGGGAAATACGCCCATCCGGATCTTGTTGAAACGAGTCTTCCCAAGCGTCTCGAGAGTTTGCTTTTGCATCTCGAGCGGCTGATGCGTCCAAGCATAGCAGGTCGTACCGAATGACAGGAATGGGGTCCCGTCCGCATAGGCGAAGTGGAATTTGTTGCGCACGCGGACCGGGCCGTGATTGCCTGTCGATGGCGCCGTTGCGACCAAGGAGCCAGTCTTTCCGTCGAGTGCAGCAGTCCTGGAACGCGTTACAAACGACCATTCGCCCTCCACGTCGGGCATGAAGCGCATACGGTACGTCCCGTTGCCGTCATAAAAACCGGGGATCCGCACCTCCCGGCTCTTGTGGGTGAACACGGCATCGAATGCCACGTCGAGATAGGGATTCCCGTCGGAGGGTCCATCAAAGGAGGCCTCGAACACGCCCCATTTTTCGACTGTTGCATCAGACATAGAATTCTCTCCTCGTGGAATACTCTTTGTCGCTAGCCTTTGACAGCACCGGAGGTGAGGCCAGACACGAAGTAGCGTTGGAATATGAGATAGACGATGGTCGCCGGCAGGACGGTCATCACGATGGCCGCATTGAGCTGGCCGTAGTTGCTTGAGAACTGCCCCTGAAACGACATCAGACCGAGCGGCAATGTCCACATGTGCTGATCCTGGAGCAGCACCAGCGCCATGGCGAATTCGTTCCAGGTGGAGACGAAGTCGAGAATGAGCAGTGCGGCAAGGACGGGTAGGCACACCGGCAGAAATATCCGTCTGAAGATGGTGAAGTGGTTCGCACCGTCAATGAGTGCCGCTTCAGAAAGCTCTTTGGGGATTCCCTTGAAGAAGCCGTGCAGGATGAAAACCTGATACGGAACGCCGAAGGCGATGTAGGGGAGAATGACCCCTGGGTAGGTGTCGATGAGGCCGAACGAGTTTACCAGGGTAAACAGGGGGGCAAGCATCACCTGAAAGGGGATCATCGTGCCGAACACGACAAGAAGCAATAAGGCCTTGCTGACCTTCAGCTTGATCTTGGCAAGGGCATATGCGGCCATCGCGGAAAGCAGGAGCCCAAGCGGCACTTTGATGACTGTAATGATGGCGCTGTTGAAGAAGGAGCTTGCGAAGTTGCCGCGGCTCCATGCGGCACTGTAGTTTTCGAACGCGAAGTCGGTCGGTGGCACGAACGCACCCGTGCTCGTCACCGCCGCTGGCGTCTTCAAGGATGTGAACACGATGAAGACAAATGGCGCCACCCAGATGAGCGCTACCATGATCAGCGTTATCCAGAGACCGATCAAAATCGGATCCCGCTTCATTGACGATGGTTCGACCTGGAGCCGCAAGAGGGTCGAGTGAGTTGGGACTGCCGTCACGATTCAACCTCCTCGTGCTTTTGGGTCCATCTGAGATAGGGGATGATCACGGTCATGGTGATCAGGAGCAGGACGACGGAAATTGCCGCGCCTCGTCCAAAATCGAAGATCTGCATGGCCTGTGTGAACGCCCAGAGTGCCAGCATCTGGGTGGATTGCGCCGGGCCGCCACCCGTCAGACCGTAGACGATGTCGAAGGCCTTCAACGATGAGATAATGGAAAGAACAAGAACGATCGTGACCGTCGGGCGCAATGCTGGCAACGTCACATGCTTGAACACCGCAAAACGACCAGCGCCATCGATGCGCGCGGCCTCCACAAGCGTCTGGGAGACATTCTGCAGGCCTGCCAGGAACAGGACCATCGAGAAGCCGACCGTCTGCCAGAGGTACGCCAGGAAGACGGAGTAAAGGGCGATATCCTTGTTGCCCAACCAGTCCTTGATCCAGCCCTGCATGCCCCACGACGTGAGCAACTGACTGAAAAGGCCGAAGAACGGATCATACATCCATTTCCACATGGTGGCGACGGCGATCGGCGCGATGATGACCGGCAGATAGAAGATGGCCCTGAGACTATTGCGGCCAAAAATCTTCTGATTGAGACTGAGGGCCAGCAGTAGTCCGACCATTGGCGGGAAGATCAGGCTCATCACCGTCCAGATCACAGTGTTTTGGAAGGCGACCCAGAAAACCGGATCTCTCGTGAAAATCGCCGCATAGTTTGCAAGCCCGACGAATTGCCGATGCGGATCCAGTCCGTTCCATTTTTGGAAGCTCAGGATGACGACATTGAGCATCGGATAAAGGGCGAACACGGCATAGATTGCCAATGCCGGCACAAGCAGGATGAGCGCTTGTACGCGCGGATCGTGTGTCGATTGTCGAAGTGACATGCTTTCCTCCTGGCAGTGAGAGCCGCTGCCAGCTTATGAAACGGGCCAGCCGATCGACACGAGGGTCGATCGACTGGCGCCTGGGAGGAATTAGGTTCGGCTTGCGATGAAGCGCTGCAGCTGCTTGGCCGCGTCAGCAGGTTCAGCGTTGCCGGAGGCGACATCGTTGATGACGCGGAAGTATTCCGTCGTGACATCAAGCGGGAAAGCCTGATCGCCGTTCATGTAGACCTTGCCGTACTTTTTGAAGATGTCCAGCCATTCTGCCTCGAGCGGCTTCTGGTTGGTATACGCGACGTTCTTGTTGACGGAGGTCGAACTGAGTTGACCGAGCAGATCCTGCTGCACCTTGGTGGACAGGAAATAGTCAAGAAACTTCGCCGCTATATCCGGATTCTTGCTCTTGGTGCTGATGTAGTTGTACTCAGCAAAGCCGTAGAGACGATCGGTATTGGTCGGGAACGGGAAAATGCCGTAGTCGTCGAGATTGGCACCGGAGCCGTTAAGCTGGCTGACCAGCCAATCGCCTTCGAGCATCATCGCTGCACGACCTGCGGTGAAGAGGCTGTAGGACTGTTTGTTGTCGATGCCCATGAAGGGCTGCAGCGTGTAGTCCTTCGTCCACTTCGCAAACTCCCCGAACGCTTCCGTTGCGCAGGGTTCCTTCGTCCAGTCCAGCGTCATCGCTTTCAGGGCGTCATGCTTTTCAGCGCCGCATTTTGTTTCAAGGATAACGTCCATGAGACGCATGACGTGCCAGTTGACCGTTCCGCCGAACGTGAAGGCAGGAATTCCTGCGGCCTTTAGCTTCTCCGCCGCTGCAAGCAATTCGTCGTAGGTCTTGGGTTCTTCCTTGATGCCAGCCTGCTCAAAAAGCTTCTTGTTGTAGTAGACGGCTTCGCCCTTGAACGTGAAGGGAGCACCATGCTTGCCGCCGGGATACAGGTCCGCGAAAGCCGCTGCAGACGGCAGCAGTTCGTCGTTCCATTTGTACTCGGTGTAGTACTTGTCGAGCGGCAGCGACAGACCGGCTTTCACGTACTCGCCGCCAAGGCCAAGGCCCGCCCAGCTGAAGTAAATGTCGGGTCCTTTGTCGGAGCCTGCAGCGACGCGCAAAGCGGTCTTGTGCTCATCGACGGCGCGCTGGACAATCTCGACATGCGTCCCAGGGTTTGCAGCTTCGAAGTCCGTTGCCACCTTCTTCAGGGCGGTATTGGCAGCATTGTTGTCGAAGTTGAGCGTCCAGAGCGTGATATCTTCGGCAAGAACCGGCGTTGCAAACAGGGACGCGATGGCTAGTGCAACAATGCTCGCAGACTTCAACTTCGTAGATAGGGTCAGCATTACCGTCCTCCTCTTGTAAAGCCGGCCCGTTTTTCGCAGATAGTCATTGACATGTCAACTGGTATGATGAGCTAACCATCATGGTGTTGTGCGAATTTTGCCATTGCGGCGATCATGATGACGGCCGACGCGGCGCCCGGATCGATGTGACCAATCGCGCGATGCCCCAACCGCGAAGCTCGTCCCTTGCCCGCTGTCATGCCGCTTGTTGCTTCACAGCCATCGCGGGCAGCCTGTAGGGCAGCGTCGAAACACTCAGCCATGGATGATCCCGACCGCCAGGAATCCAGCGCGGCGTCAGCCGCCGGTCTCCAGGCGTCAACCATTGTTTTTTCCCCGAGCTCTGCCTTGCCGCGCTCTTGGATTCCCTGCGCCATTGCCGCGAAAGCGCGTAGGAAATCGTCATCGGTCAATGCCTGCTTGTCCCTGGCTGCGGCTCCCGCGCGCATGAAGGCTGTGGCGTATAATGGGCCAGATGAAGCGCCAACTGCATTCAAAAACGCCTTTGCTGCGACGTTGAATGCGGGCGTTGGCGCAGTCTGGGCGGCGTCGAGTTCGCCGACGGCCTTTGCCGCCGCTTGGCAGCCTGCGTCCATGGCAAGTCCGTGATCGCCGTCGCCGATGACACCGTCCAACTCACACAGGTGGTCGCGATTCTTCGCTATATCCTCGGCAATCAGGGCAAACAGGTGCTGCAGGTCTTTCGTTGTGATCGTCATTGATCACCTCGTAAACATGGCGCAATCGCAGGGGTGGTCGATCAACCGCTGTAGTTCGTCGTCGAGATGCATGACGGTCACCGACGCACCGGCCATTTCAAGCGACGTGCAGTAATTTCCCACGAGCGACGTATGGATGACGAGTCCGGCATCATCAAGCCGGGACTTCACGCGTCGCATCATGATGTAGAGTTCCATCATCGGCGTCGAACCGAGCGAGTTGACGAGCACTGCGACACGATCGCCGCGACTTGCCTTCATCTCGCGAAGAATACTGTCCATCAGTTCGTCGGTCACCTCGTTTGCCGTTTTCAGCGGCTCGCGAGCCATCCCGGGTTCTCCATGGATTCCCATTCCGATCTCCATCTCGTCTTCGCCAATCAGGAAGTTCGGTTTGAGGGTCTGGGGCAGCGAACACGGCGAGAGCGCAACACCCATCGTGTAGGTTCGAAAATTGGCATGGCGGGCGGCGCGCTCCACGTCGTCGAAAGAATACAGCAGATCACAGGCCGCTCCAGCGGCCTTGAAGATGAAAACGTTGCCCGCCACGCCGCGTCGCCTGTGCCTCTGATCGGGAGGCGCGGAGGCGACGTCGTCCGTCGTCAGGACAGTTCGCGCTTCAATTTCGTCCAGGGCGAGCATTTCAGCGGCCATGTCGAAGTTCATGACGTCGCCGGCATAATTGCCATACATGAACAGAACGCCGGCACCGCCATCGACAGCCTTGGCGCACGCGATAATGGGATCGGGGGGCGGGGAGGCGAATACATTGCCTATCGCGGCAGCGTCTGCGAGCCCCTTGCCAACAAACCCCAGAAACGTTGGTTCGTGGCCAGACCCGCCACCAATCACCAGCCCAACCTTGCCCCTGCGCGGCCCGTTTTTGGCAATGATCGCGCGTGGCATATCCTCTACCGCGTAAAGATGGTTCGGATGAGCCGAAAGCACCCCCTGCAGCATCTCATCGACGGCGTCTGCGCCGGAATTGATAAGCTTCTTGGTCTTCACGCAATCCTCCCCAACGAGCTTCGTTCGCATAGATGCAATTGGTAGCGAGCAGGTCAATCCGCCAGTGGCAAGACGAGGCTGGCCAGTGGAGCGAGCAACAGGTTCGTGCCCGCATCCTTTGGCGCTGGCATGCATGCACCGCAGTCGACCGCTCGTTCCTCGCTCGTCAAATTGACGATGCAAAGCCTTGCTCCGGTGGCATCCCTTGCGACGAAAGCGAGCACCTCGGCGGGGGAGGAAGAGACGCATTCCTGCCAGGATGCACCGGCCAAAGCAGACAGTGCCCGTACGGTGTTAAACAGTGGGCGCCGCCCGCCTTCCTCAATCGGTTCAGCCGGACCGGCGATCAAACCAAACGGGCCGGTCAATGCCGAGAGTGTCAGACATTCGAGATCGGCATCCAGCACCCGTATCGCGTAAGCCAGCGCGAAGGCCTCTGCGAAGCGTCCGTTATGGCGCGGGTCGCGGTTGACCATCGGTATGCGTGCGCCCGAAGGATTGTCCATCGTGCGGCTGCCATAAGGGTTCTGCCGCATCGGAATAGTCGACGGGCCGATCCGGTAGGGCTTTCCGTCGTAGATCGCGCGAACGGATCGGGTTATGAACGGCAACGCTTCCAATGTCTGCATGACGCTGAGATCGTCTGCTGCGTGGACGATCGGATTGGTGCAGTGGCTGATGAAGTCAAGCTGTCGATCGGGAACGCGCTTTCTGTTGAGCTCGGTGAAATAGCTCAGCATGCCGCCACCGATGCGAATGCCCGCAAAGGCCAAGTGGGCTGCGGCGTAGATCTCTTCGAGAGGCGGGCAATCGGGCCATTTGCTGCCGGGCGGCGTCGACTGCCGGTCGACGGTAGGCGAGATCATGATCGCATCCGGCTTGAATTTTGCCAACTGCATCTGGCGGGCAATCTCACCCACCTCGCTTGACGCAGACTGCTTGCAGGCAAGTGCTATCTCCAGCGTCGAACGACCGCGATGGGCGGCGGCGATTGCAGCGAACCGCTTGAGCACTTCGACGTCGTGCCCGGCACCAGGATCGAGATGGAAGAGAAGTTCCTGGGCAGCGATCTCCGACAGGACGGACTTTGCCGACAGGGTCGCATCAGCTTCTTCGGGTGCAACGATCAGGCCAATCGCCGGCATGGTGCCGGTTCGTGCCCCGAGCTCGAGCTTGATAGCTTCACCCGCGCGCCCAGCAGAAGGGGGCTGTCGCACCGTGCTGCGGCTGTCGGTGATGATCAGTGACGTTTTTTGCCGAACGGGCTGGTTGGCGGGAATCTGGTACGGCCACGGAAGGGCGAGCGGTCTGACGTAGGTCTTGTAGGATGCGTCCGACCAGTTCCTCTGATCCTCCATTTCAAAGACGTCGCCCTCCATCCGGCATTCGGCCTTGACGTCCGGCATCACGTCGTGGGTGATCGCGCGCATGTCCTTGAACGGCTGCCAGGGCTCGATCAAATCCGGAAACCGTGTCGCCACGACGGCGCCCTCGGTGTGCTCGACCGTAGCCGGTGAACCGGCCACTCCGACGATCGGATGCAGAATGCAGAAGCCGCAGCGGTTGGTCTCGAAGCCCGCCTCAGCCACGGCTTCGGCCTCGAAGTCAAGCCGGTCCGGGCTTCCAACGATGCGAACGTCAATGATGAGCGTCGTGTCATTCGGTCCAGAGCAAGAGGCCCGATAGGTGACCTCGAAACGATCCTCATTCTGCTCGATCGCAAGATCGGCGATCTCAAGGCTATAGGTGCCCCAATCCCGGTCGCGAACAAGGTAAGAAATCGCTCGTAGCACCTCGGTTCCGTCGTAACGGATGGTGCGCAGGTTGCCATTGGCAAGATCGGCCACCAGTTTTCCGGCACGGAGTCGAACCGGTGGCGTTTCGACGAGATGGGTGCCGTAGAGCTGGAACAGATCGATCGTCATCGCAGCATCGCTCCGACGTCGATTGTCTGCCCCTTGGCTGCACTGTCATAGGCGGCCTCTACAAGGGCGAACGTCTTCAGATTGTCGGCCCCGGATGTCGAGTGCTCAGCGCCGCGCTTCAACTGATCGACCCAATGCTGCTGGATGGCGTGGACGCTCTCTTGGATGTTGTGCCATGGCCGCGAGGCCCATGGCAGCAGCTTCGGCGATACGTCCGTGGTCGTCGTTCCCTGCGCGTTGGTTACCTGGAGGCCGTAGCCTTGCGTCAGACGGATGGTGCCCTCGGAACCATCAAGCTCGATCAATGTCTCCGGGAACGGTTCCCTGGAGAGCTTCGTCGCGTAGCTGACGTCCACGACCGACGTGGCGCCGTTTTCGTGGTCGAGGAGTATGGTCGCCACGTCCTCGCCCTTGATCTTGGGGTTGACCCGTTTGGTGCGAGCCGTGACCGATCGAACATCGCCAAGGATATAGCGGGCGATATCGATCGTATGGATGCCGAGGTCTTCGATGATGAACCGCTCGCCCTGTGCCAGATACGGCTGTCCGGAGAACACATCGTAACCCGAACGGAACGAAAAACGCCCCCAGAAGGGTATACCGATGGCGCCCGCATCCAATGCCTTCCTGACCGCCTGTATCGGTGTCTGCCAGCGGAAGTTCTCGTGGACCATCAGCGCTACACCGGCATGGCGGCAGGCCATCACCATCGCCTTTGCGTCCGATAGCGTCTTGGCGAACGGCTTCTGGCAGATGACCGGTATGTTGCTCCTGGCAGCCATTTCCACCAGGGCGCGGTGGCTCTCTGCTGTCGTGGCAATGTCGACGAAATCGAAACCACCGTCGGCGAACAACGCCTCGGCATCGCTATAGCGACGATCGATACCGAACTGATCACCGACGACCTTCAGCCGCTCGGGATCGCGATCGCAGATCGCGGTGATCCTGGCGCCTTCAACATCGTTCCAGGCGTGCATCTGGTTGATCGCAAAGAAGCCGCAACCGATCAATGCGCCTTTCAGTTCAGTCATTTCAACCTGCCTTTGCCATCTGCATGAGAGTCACGCGTTGTTGCAGGCGGCGCTGCGCCTGGTCGACAACCACGGCGATGATGATCACCAATCCCTTGATGACCATCTGCCAGAAGGACGAGACCCCCATCATCACCAGTCCATCCGAGAGAATGCCGATCACGAATGCTCCGATGATCGTGCCGCCGATCGTCCCGCGTCCGCCCGACATCGACGTGCCGCCAAGAACGGCCGCGGCGATCGCGTTGAGCTCGAAGCTCTCACCGGTCGCCGGGTGCGAGGCCATCAGCTCCGACGAGATGATGACACCGACGATCGCCGCGCAAAGGCCGGAGAACATGTAGACGAAGATCTTCACGAGGTCGACGCGGATACCCGACATTCGTGCGGCGCGCTCGTTGCCGCCGACGGCAAAGATATGACGGCCAATTGGCGTCGAGCGCGCGACATAGGCGGCCAGGAGCGCAAGTACGATCAGAATCCAGATCGATACCGGCAGGCCGAGAATGCGCCCCGCGCCGAAGAAGTCGAAGCCGGTCGTGGCATATTCGGGCCGGCCAACAAGGTTCGGAAAGGTCTGGCCGTCCGACGAGAGCAGCGCCAGGCCGCGTGCGATGTAGAGGGTGCCGAGCGTCGCAATAAAGGGTGCGACGTTGAGCTTGGTAATCAGCAGACCATTGATGAGGCCGATGAAGAGGCCGATCGAAAGCGTGATGAGTACGATCTCGAAGAGGTTGAAATAGATGGTGTAGCCGATTGGTAGTTCGATGCCGTAAAGGATCAGACCGCCGGCGACCATGCCGCAAAGCCCGACGATCGATCCGACTGACAGGTCGATGCCGCCGGTGATGATGACGAAGGTCATCCCCATCGCCAGAAAGGCGTTGAGCGCGACGTGCTTCGACATCAGGATCATGTTTGCCGTCGAGGTGAAGTTCGGTGCGAAGATTGCAAAGAAGATGATAACGGCGAACAGCGCGATGAAAGTCCTGAGCTTCATCAGGGTCAGGAGTACAGACCCGTTCGCGCTCGTCGGCGAAGTATTGGATGAGGTAGCCGCCATCATGACGCGAGTTTCCCTTGATGTCCGTGTCCCTTGGCCGAAGCCGCGATAATGGCTTCTTCCGTGGCCTCGCTCCGGTCAAAGACGGCGACCAGTTGGCCGTTGCTCAAGACCGCGATTCGATCTGAAAGCGCCATGACCTCTTCGAGGTCAGACGTCGAAAACAAAATGGCGAGCCCGTTTGCCGCCAGCCGCCGCATGGTGCGAAAGACATCGGCCTTGGCGCCCACATCGATGCCACGGCTTGGCTCGTCCATCAAAAGCACCTTTGGATTGGTCATCAGTGCCTTGCCGATGACCACCTTCTGCTGATTGCCGCCTGACATCGAGGTCACTTCGAAATCCGGGTTGGGCGCCTTGATTGAAAGATCGCGGATCGCGTCGCGAATGGCGTTCTTCTCGGCGCCGCTGTTGATATGGAAGAGGCGAGTGAAGCGACCAAGGCTCGCAAGGGTCAGGTTGGAGGCGATGGAAAGGACCTGGACCAGACCCTCCCGCTGCCGGTCTTCCGGAATAAGGCCAAGCCCGCGTCGGATACGCCTCGTGGTGTCGCGGGCGCGAACTTCCCTGCCGTCGATGAAGATCTTGCCGGTCGAGTGCATGTGACGTCCGATCACGCATTCGAAGAACTCGCTGCGCCCCGCGCCCATGAGGCCATAAATGCCGAGTATTTCGCCGGCCTTGACCGATAAGGAGACGTTGTTGACCGCAAGCCCACCCGTGGCTCGCGGCAGGCTGATGTTTTCGGCGCGAAAGACCTCGCCGCCGACGGCGTGGTCCACGGACTTTGCAAAATCCTTGGCGTCCGAGCCGATCATGGAACGCACGATCCAGCGCGTGTCGATATCGCGGACCATTGCCTGACCGGTGATCTGGCCGTCGCGTAGCACCGTGATGTAGTCACCGATCCGCATCAGCTCTTCCAGTCGGTGCGAGATGTAGACGATCGCGACGCCCTGGGCTTTGAGTTCGGCAATCACCTTAAACAGGATTTCGACTTCGGCGGCCGACAGCGCAGAGGTTGGCTCGTCCATGATCAGGATACGCGCATTCAACGACATCGCCTTGGCGATCTCGACGAGCTGCTGCTGGCCGATAGGCAAATCCTCAACCATCGTCTCCCCGTCAATTCCGGCATCCAGACGCTTCAAAAATGCATTGGCTTTTTGGACCTGCGCCTTGTGATCGATACCGAAGAGGCCGCGCGTCATCTCGCGCGTGACGAAGATGTTTTCTGCGACCGACATGTTGGCGAAGAGATTGAGCTCCTGAAAGATCATGCCGATGCCGTGCGCCTGCGCATCAGCCGGGCTGTTGAAGGATACCGGCTCGCCGTCAAGGATGATGCGGCCGTGCGTTGGGCGCTCGACGCCGGCGATGATCTTCATCAGGGTCGACTTGCCTGCGCCGTTTTCGCCAACCAGGACGTTTACCGCGCCCTGGCGCAGTTCGAGGTGGGCGCGTTTCACCGCGACGATACCCGAATAGACCTTCGACACATCGTCGAGTCGCAGAATGATGCCGTTGGTCGATGTCTCGTTTGCGGTCATGACCCCACCGTCAGTTCGGAGGGAGTGACGAGTGGAAGCTGGCCGCCGTTGGGGAGCGGAAAGGCGCCAATCGCGGTTACTGTCTTGCCGACCAGGCCTTCGCGCGGGACGGCGGACAGGAAGGCGGTATTGGCCTTTTCGTTGAACGCCTTACCGAACTGCGCCCACTCGATCTGGTTCTTGAATTCATTGAAATTGACAAAGTCCAGCGTGTCGCGCAGCGCCGTACCGCGCAGCGCCGGCCCGATCTGTACCTTCGCATCGGCCTTACCATCGCCATCGGCGTCGACATCGAGCGTTGCCGCGCGCGAGGCCGTATCGGCAGCAATGACCTTGCCGGTGATTTTTACCGCATACGTCCACGGCGAGCTGCTCTGCTTGCGCGGATTGCCCCATTTCGCGCCCGCCTGATCGGGGCTGGAGGTGGCCAGTTGCACGACATCTTTGAGCTCGCCGGAGCGGTGCTCGAAATAGGGTAAGACCTCGGACTGCCAGATCGCCTCGACCTTTGCGTTCGGGTCGAAGGCGGTCTTGGCCGCTGCCGCCGCCTTTTCTTCTGCGGTTGGCGTCTTGATGATCTTGCAACCGGGCAAGATCGCCGCCACGACAGCAGCGAGTAGGGCGCCCTTCATTCTCAACATGCAGTGAACCTCGACGTCATACGAAAAGAATTGCAGAGGGCGCAGCGCTGCCCCTCTGCAATTCGCGGCTGATTAGTTCGTCAGAGCGAAGGTCTCGAGCTTTTCAACATTGTCTGCGTTGATGAGAACGCAATCCATTAACTGCTTCTCTTCCTTGGGCGTGGTCTTGTTCTTGATGTAGGCGTCTGCCTGCTCGACAGCCAACTGCGCCTGTGCATAGGCGGGCTGCAGAACTGTCGCCTTGATGCCGCCAGACTTGATGGAGTCGCGCACGTCGTTGGAGCCGTCGAAGCCGACGACGATCACGTCCTTGCGCCCGGCGGCCTGCAGTGCTGCGATCGCGCCCATGGCCATGGTGTCGTTGCCGGAGATGACACCCTTGATGTTCGGATTTGCCTGCAGGATTGTTTCCATCTTCGAGTAGGCTTCCGTCTGGCTCCAGTTCGCCGACTGCTTGGCGACGGACTTCAAGTCCGGATAGTCGTCAATGACGTCGTGATAGCCTTGCGAGCGGATGCCGGCATTGGTGTCAGACTCCTTGCCTACCAGCTCGACGTAGTTGCCTTTCTCGCCCATCAGCTTGACGAATTCCTGCGCGCCGAGCTGGGCGCCCTGGTAGTTGTTAGACACGATCTGGGCGACAGCCACGCCCGTTGCGTTGATTTCGCGATCGATCAGGAAGGAGGGGATGCCCGCATCCTTTGCCTTCTTGACGGCCGCGACAGACGCGTCTGCTCCAGCATTGTCGAGAATGATCGCCTTGGCGCCGCGTCCGATCGCGGTGTCGATCATTTCGGACTGCTTGTTGGCGTCATCGTCATGCGTCATGACGAGGGCTTCGTAGCCAAGTTCCTTCGCCTTTGCTTCGGCGCCGACGGCTTCGGCCTTAAAGAAGGGATTGTCATGCGCCGGCGTGATGATGGCGATGAGATCGGCCGAATAGGCCGGAATGGCCGTTCCGAGCGCCAGTGCGCCGGCAAAGGCTGCAAGTGTCAGTCTACGCGTTAGTCTCATTTTTTCCTCCCGAGTGTGAACAAAGCCCCGTCTCCCTTGGGGCGGTTGAGGGGAAGGCCTGGCCTTCCCCAAGCCGGTTCAGGTGATGCGCCGGATGCTTTCGGCGATCTCCTGTGGTTCGAATACCTTTTTCCAGTCGTCGCGCATCAGGGCTGGAATGCCGAACTCGATCGCCTTGTTGCAGGCATCTGAGAACACGCCGTCGACTTCCTTAAAGATGACCGCGCCGAGCACGTTCATATGGCCGAGCAGGAAGTCGCGGGCAGCTTCTTCAGGCACGCCGCGTGCAACGCATTCATCCATGGCCTGTCGCATGACGACGAGCAGCGATGCGCACACCGTTTCCGACAGCCCAGGTTCGAGCATGGCAAGCTGGTCGACCGTGACCCGGTGCGAGCGCATGACCGGGGCCCAGATGACCTTGGCGATTTCCTCACCCAGCGCGTAGGCGCTTTCTGGTCCCTGCATCAGCGCCGAGACAATGTGCTGTTTGGCGAACAGGCCGCCGAAGTGGTCCTTCTTCGCCTGCATGTCCGTCTCGTCGTTGAAGATTGGCGGATGACAGGGATGGGTGACGAAATAGGTGAGATCGTCGCGCTTCGGCAGGTGACCGGCAAAGGGGGCCGCAGCATCCAGCGCGACAACCATGGTGCCGGGCTTCAGCTTGTCGACGACGCTTGCGGCGACTTTCCCGATCGCGGTGTCCGGCACGGCAAGGATAACCACTTCCACGCCATCGAGGGCAGCATCGACCGGTAGGCAATCGACTCCAAGATCATTCTTCAAACGGGCCTTACCTGCGTCGCTAACCTCAACGTGGCGCACGTCGAAACGCGAACCCTTGAGGTTTTTCGCAAGCCGGTATCCCATTTTCCCGCCAGCGCCGAAGAGGGCAATCTTAGTCATGTTTCCTCACCTTTTGAGTTTTGGATAGGATCATATACTGGTATGATGAGTCAATCACCATATCACCATTAAATTGTTATGATGCGGGCTTTTCAGCGTCGAGCCGGTCAATTGCCTGCACGTTTCCAGCCGACGGACCCTGTGGGTCGAATTCGGAAGCAAGCCAGACATCGACGATCGACTTCGCCAGTTCTGGTCCGATGACACGGGCGCCCATCGTAATGATTTGTGCGTTATTCGATTTTGCCGCACGCTCTGCGGAATAGGTATCGTGCGTGAGAGCAGCGCGAATGCCTGGCACCTTGTTTGCAGAAATACAGACGCCGATGCCGGTGCCGCAAATCAGGATGCCGCGATGATGTTCGCCGTTGACAATCGTCTGCGCGAGACGCTGGGAAAGGTCGGCGTAGAAGCCGGATTGGCTAAGATCATGGACTTCTAGGTCGGCCTTGCTTTCAAGATGAGCAGCAATGACATCCAAGAGTGGTTTCCCGGCGCTATCTGCGCCAATTGCGATCTTCATAACAGGTTCCTTCACGCGCCTTCAGGCATGGAAATCTAGCGTTCGATCGCCGCGCTGACGCGGCGAAGAATGTCGAGGTAACCGTCGACGGACCAAGCCGAGCGGCCGATGAACAGCCCGTCGATATGCGCCTGGCTGATCAGTTCCTCGCAGTTTTGCGGATTGACGCTACCGCCGTAGAGGACCGGCACCGAACGGCCGAGAATGGATCGGGCCAATTCGGCAATCTTTCCGTGTCGCTGCGAGGCATAGTCGGCTGTTGCCGGAATTCCATTGACGCCGATCGCCCAGACCGGTTCGTAAGCAAGCAGGATCGGAGCGCGGTCGGCTGCGCCGCCCACACCCGCCAGAGCTTTCTCGACCTGCCGCCGCAAGACAGCATCGGCTTGGCCTTGCTGGCGTTCCTGCAACGTCTCGCCGATGCAGATCAGGGGAGTGAGACCGTGACGGATAGCGGCCGAAACCTTGAGGCCGACGGTTTCGTCGGTCTCTCCGAAATGCTCGCGTCGTTCGGAATGACCCAACTCGACGATGTCGAGCTTGCAGTCCTTCAGCATCAGGGGAGAAATCTCTGCCGTCCAGGCACCAGCATCTTCCCAGTGCATGTTTTGAGCGCCGACCTTCACTGAAGTATCAGCAAGCGCGCGTTTGACCTCGCCGACAGCGGTAAACGATGGAATGACGAACCGCTGTACGCGAACGTCTCGTTCGTAGTCTGTCTCAGCGAGGCGGCGCGCGAAGGCGAGCGCTTCCTCAACGGTCTTGTTCATCTTGAAGCTGGTGCCGACCCAGAAAACCATCTCAGCCCTTCCTTCCGTCGCGTATCTGCGCGAAATAACCGTCTGTTCCGACCTGACCGCCCTTAAGAGCGATCTGCAGGCCGTTGGTTGGCTGATAGTCACCGTGCGCGAGGCAAAGCGGAGACCCCGGCGTCTGGGGAAGCGGAAGAAGGGTCGTCAATGCGTCGATCTTCAACTGCCTCAGTGCGTGACTGGACGTGTCGCCACCGGCAATGACCGCTCGAGAAAGCCCTTCGCTCTCGATCAGCCGGCGCAAGACCGTACCGAGTGAACGTCCGAGCGTGTGACGCGCCCCCGGGAGCTTGTCGATGTCGGCCCCGATGTCGGCAGATGACCCGAGGGCGGTGTGGATGATGACGCTCTTGCCTTTCTTAAGCTTGTGGATGCCAGCTTGTACCGCTCCATCCACGCAGCGTTCGCCATCCTCCGAAACCAGTGCTAGCGGATCGAGAGCGACGCTCTCGAAGCCGTCATCGACTGCACTTCGGATTTGCCGCTCGGTCGTCGGCGATACGCTGCCTGACACGACGGCAAGGCGCTCGACGCGGCCCACGTCCGGAAACTCGACGCTGCTTTCGCTGATGAGGCGGTTATGGCGCCATGCACGAAGGAGGGCATATTCGACCCCCGATGAACCAGCAACGAAGCTCCCGGATCTGCTGGTGAGGCGGAGTAATTGTCGGCCTGCAGCCTCCTGCGTCGCCTCAGAATTGACATCGATGAGCAGAATTCCGGATGCATTCAATGCCAGTGCGTCGATCCTGGCATCGGCGTCGGTCGAGGTGATCGCGACGAGATCCGCGACCATAATGGGAACGCTAGTCTGTCTCGCCAGGTGGATTGAAAGATCGGCCTCGTCCATCGGTGTCACCGGATGGCGGCTCATCACAGGATGACGATCGATGCGAAAGATACGGCCCTGGTAGGCGGCAAAGAGAGTGCCGAATGCCGTGTAGCGCTTCAATTGCGGCGCCCCGACGATGACGGGCACGATCGATTGCCCGAAGGTCGCGCGGCCTATTTCGATCGCCTTGCCGATACTGCCAACCTCAGGGCCGGAATCGAAGGTCGAGCAGACCTTGTAGTGACAGATGGCGGCACCAAGCGACTTCAGCCATTCGAAAGCAGGCGACAGGTGCTGTTGCATCCAGGCGGGCGTCTCGCTGCGGCTTGTCCCCGCAATGCCGATTGCGCGACAATCCTTGAAGCGCGCCAGCATTTCGGGCGTGGGAACGTCGAGGAAGAGCACCGTCGCAACGCCGTTCGATGCCAAGGCCTCCATGACATCGGTGGATCCGGTAAAGTCATCCCCGTAATAGCTGACGAGAAGTCGATCCATAACCGTCACGCGCCTTTGCCGTCGCCGAATTTTCCAATGGAGGCGGCGAGCTCCGGATGATCCTTCGCGTAAATCTCCAACGGGATGTCTGCGACTGCGGCCTGCCAGGCCTGCTGCACGGCCCGAACGCCGGCCGCCGGGCCACCAGGGTGGCTGACAATGCCCCCGCCACACAGATAGAGAAGATCGGTGGTGCGGCCGGTCCGTCGATAGGTCTCCGGGGCCTGTCCTCCCCACTGGCCGGAACCGGCAACTGGAAGCGGGCAATCGGAGGCATCAAATAGCGGCGCGCTGAGCGCCTTGAAGGACGAGACAAAGCTTTCGTCCGGCTCCCAATACTTGATCCTGATGCCGTTGATCTGAAACTGGTCGACCCCGAGCAGCCGCCAGAATTGCTGATAGACCTTGAAGTCCATGCCGGCGCCGGGATCGCGCGTCAGCACGTCCCAACCGTTTCGGTGCGCGTGCAACACCAGATTGGAGCGCTTGCGAACAAAGCTCATGCCGCCGAACCCAATGGAGTTGATGTTGACGACAGCGCAGTTGCCGCCAGCATTGGTAACAATGTCGTGGTTGCGCATCATTTCGTCGGGGTCTGCATGCGAGATGCCGAAGGCATACATCACCTTCTTGCCGGTCTTCTGCTCGTGATCGAGGATGCGCGGCATGATCGCTGCAACACGCTCCTTGAGCGGCGAATAAGCCGGGCTCATCAGCTTCTCGTCGTCCTTGATGAAGTCCACGCCGGACTGAATCAGCTCGCCGACGAGTTCTGCTGTTTCGTGTGGCCGCAGCCCAAGGGCCGGCTTGACGATCGTCCCGATGATCGGGCGCCCCGCAACGCCGGTCAAACGGCGGCTGCCGGGAATGCCGAACTGTGGTCCCGGATGCGCGCCCTTGAAGGCGTCAGGCAGCTTCATGTCGACGATGCGGATGCCGGTCATGCCCTTGATGGAATAGACGCCGCCGATCGCGATGGTCATCAATGCGGAGAGATCGGTACCGATCGCGTCCAGCGGAAAGGCGATGTCAACATCGGCGCGATGGAGTGGTGTGCCGGAAGCGACCTCCGGCCAAGTCGGATAGTTCGTACCTTCGAGCGGGCAGATCGCCAGCACGCGAGCAGCGACGCGTGATTTCAATTCCTCAGTCTCACCAGGAACGGGCACGAAGGTTCCGGTCGATTGGTCGCTTGCGATTTTGTCCGCCATCGCCTCGACGCTCCCAGGCGTCTCGATGCGGTAGGTCAGGGTAATCATCATGAATTGCAGGTTGCTCCTCTCGCCACGGAAGATTGTCATGGCGTCAACTCGTGATCTGGTATAATGAGTATTCCAACTGATGAAAAGCAAAATGTTTGGATGCGCGAATTTTCATCGCGAGCTTTGTTCTCAACATGGAAAATGCTAGGAGGAGACATTTTGAGCCAGCGAGATGTCATGACCCAACCCCTCGAACAAATCGTCCGTCGGAAACTGTCCGACGAAGTGTTTGATCGACTCGAGCGAATGATCACGTCAGGCGAGCTTCAGCCAGGCGATGAAATGCCATCTGAGCGCGTGCTCATGGAACGCTTCGGCGTTGGGCGGCCCGCCATCAGAGAGGCTATGCAGTCTCTCGCGAACAAAGGGCTTGTCAGTATTTCGCACGGTGAGCGGGCGAAGGTTCTCAGGTTGACGGCGAAGTCAATCTTTCGCCAGGTCGATCTGACCGCGAAGATCATGTTGTCACAATCGGCCGACTCGCTGGAGCATCTCAAAAGTGCGCGCATCTTCTTCGAACGCGGCATGGCGCGCGAGGCCGCCCAGCGCGCATCCGCAAATGATATCGATGATCTGAGGAAGATCATCGAGCGCCAGCGCATGTCACTTGGGCGAGCCGAAGAATTCATCGATGCGGATATGGAATTTCACACTCGCATCGCGCAGATTTCTGGCAATCCGATCTACGTCGCCGTCAGTGAAGCGATGCTCGCATGGCTGAAGGAATACCATACCGAGATGCTCATATGGACCGGTAAGGAAAAGTTCACGTTGGCCGAACACGAGGAGATTGTGGACCGCTTGGCTGCGAATGATGTGGATGGGTCGGAGATGGCACTTCTCAAACATCTCGAGCGGTCGCGAGCGCTATACGCGAAGTAACCTCACGGTGCCCATCGGATGCAAGCTACTGATTTGGTAAGAATTTGACCGAACGGTCCATCGGGAACGCGAAGTGTACACTGGGTGCGGGTTTCGTCAGAGACGGCAGAAAGCGTACCGAAGGCAGGTCTCCGTCCTTCGACCCAAGGCACCGGAGGCGATGATGACGCAAATTGATCTTGCACGCCTAGCCGTTGATGCCGCCATGCGTTCCTGACCGTCAGTGGATCATACGCGGGCCAGAATAATGCGGAAGAAGGCAAGCTATCTCGTCTTCAAGGCCCCGACAAAACTCCTCACTTTCGACGATCGAATCGAGGCTCGCGAACGTTCGCTGCCGAAGCCGATCCCGTTGTTGGAGAGCCTGACTGTAGGACACAAACAGGTCATGCATTCGGTTGGCCTTGCATAAATATGGACGAAGGTCAGGTCGCCTCATCAAAAATGACGCCAGGCCATGCTTGAACCGATCCATCTCACCGTCATTCATCGTATTCGCCCGATGAGCCGTTCTAAACCCTGCCTACTCGCGCAAGCCTGAATGGCAAGAAAGCTTGCACGGCCATTCGAAGAACGAAGATGTGGTGACACAGTTCCAGGAGAGAAACGGAGATCTCACCATAGCGTGTCAGTGACCCCTTCATGAAGCGCCTTGCGAGTTAGGAGGGGTCCGGGCGGCTGGCGCAAACCGGACGTCAATTGCAAGGGCGGACGAGCAGGGAAACCACTGTCTTTGTCTGGAGGGCTTCGCGTACAAATGCTTCCGGGTGGGCGGACTACCGTCTTCGTCGGACCGAACTCTAGCGAATGAGCACCAGCGGCGGCGTTGTATGCCGCGGCAAAGGTCGGGCACGTTGCAGCCTGGACCTCAGATGCCCATTCGTTGTCAAGATCATGCAAATGCATGAGCGGACGGGGCGAATTTACGCGCCTCATGCCGCCGTGACGTCCGCTGATGGCAGATGTCCGATAACCACATGTCGCGGGACCAAAGTCCGATGCGGGCGCTATCGGGGAAAGCTATAGTTCACCCAATTGCCATCCACCCTTGTGGTGGCAATCAGCCTTGGTTGGAAGGGGATAGCCAGGGTTCGAGCAGCAAAGGGGGCCTCATGGGTCCCGCTGACTATGAGGTCCCTTGTGCTGTGGTACTGCACCCTCTGTTTCGGCCCCGGCGCGCTCAAGCTCCGATTGCGCGGGTTGCGTCTTCAAATCTGCGCCTCACTCGCGAGGAATGTCCAACGGTGTCGGCCTTGGTGGCATCGTTTGATTTCGTCGATCGGGCAAACCAGGGCGTCGGCGTTCAAGTGACCGCCATGATGCTGAAATGGGCCCCCTGCCGAGCGCCCCAGATCGGTTAGAAAAGTGGCCCACGGCCGGTGACCAGAAGATCCTCTTCCTCGTCACGCTGCCTGCCACCGAGCGCGGCTGCCGTTGAGGCGATGAAGGCGCCGATCAGCAAAGAGAGCGATCCGATCAGGGCCGTCGTCGCGGCAGCTTTGCGAGCCTTGTCTGCGACCTGTTGGGCAGCCACTTTGGCGTCGTCGACCTGCTTCAAAACGGTGTCGACCCGTGTGCGGGCATCCGTATCCGAGAGACCCGTCCGGGCTGACACTATGCGTGCAATGTAAGCTTTGTCTCCATCTGGCACCTGACCGTTCACAGCGCCTTGCAGAAGGATGCGCGACACCTCGGCCGTTGCCGCGCCAGCATCGTCTGGCGCGCGCTCGCTCATTTGCTCCGGACGGAGAAGCGCATCAGCGAAGTAGGACGTGGAAAGATCGGGACCAATCGTTGACGACGAGGCGGCCGCAGTGCCCGCAGCGCTCGCTGCCGTGGCAACCGTTCCGGCTGCGCTGGCACCGGCCCCAGCCAGCGAGGTTAGTGACGATGCTAAAAATCCAGCGACGAAAATAGTCGCCAATGCCCAACTCAGGAAGCCATGAGCGGTATCGCGGAAGAATACTTCGTCGGTATGGACCGCAGCCCATTTGGTTCGAAGGCGACCAGTCAGATATCCGCCGAGCGCAGAGGACAGCCATTGCACGAGGACAAGCCAGATAGCCGCAGTCACACCGACCGTCGCGGCGGAGCTACTCTGCGCCGACCAAGGAGAGACCATTGTCAGGCCCACGGCGGAACCGAGCAGAAGGAGAATGAGAGTCACGCCGGTGGCGGCGATGGCGCCTCCTATGATCGGCCCCCACGAGATGGCGGACCTTGAAGATTCGACAGGAGTTAACTCGCTGACCTGGACTTCGGACAGGGACATGTCGGCTCCTATCGTACGAACAGAGCGAGAAGGATGATGATCGGAATCGGAACGCCTAAGAGCCAGAGAAGAATGCCACGACCCATTTTCGAGACCTCCAGTTAGAACAATCGTATCTGCGGTGGAAAATGGAACGCATTTTGGAAGTAATGGTTCCGAAAGGACAATGGAGAGAGGGAAACCGGCGACTTGGCTCAGGATTACTCATCAGAGCCAGAAGATGACGGTTGCCGCGATGCTTGCGCTTGAGCAGAAGGTGCGCGCGCATTGGTCACATCGGGGTGTGAATGCGACGCCAGTGCATGAGTTCTTGTGAGGACCGTATTCCATTGGCGCGTCACGCCAGCGCAATCCGTTGCGAATGACGAAGACAGTGCCACTTATGATCTTACGGTCATCCACTCGCGGAATGCCGCGGGACAATGGAAGTCTTTTAGTCGGCGCGTGTGCGCTTGGGATCACAGCATTAAATCACGCAATTGCAGTGCCTCCTTGCACTGCAATTGAATTTCCCTCGATATGGCTGCGAGTGGCAAATGCCGCCAGCTTTTATTCACTTCACAGCGACGACGACCTTCCCCTTCGCACGACCCGTCTCGACATAGCTGAGCGCCTCGTCGGTCCGCTCGAACGGGAAGATCCGGTCCACGACCGGTCGGATGACACTGGCCTCGATCAGGGCGGTGATCCGAGCGAGCTGCCCACCGTTGGCCGTCATGAACACGAAGGAGTAGTTGATCCCCCGGCGTTTCGATTTTCTCCTGATACGCACATGGGTGTCTCCACGTCGGGAGATATGGCCATCATAGTCTACCTCGCCGGACTGATAGCGCCGCGTCGTCAACCCCAGCCAGGCGCCCACCGAGCGCGATCGCTTGAAGTTCGCTGGATCCTCGACGGCGGTTATATAGGCGGTGGCTGTGATCGCTCCAATGCCGGGGATCGACATCAACAACTGACATTGCTGGCTTCTACGCGCTTCGGCGAGGAGCTGTCGCCCCAACCTTGTCGCCTGGAGGCGCAGGTTACGCCAGGCTTCAAGTAGCGGCAGAATTATCTGCGAAAGGCCGACATTGTCGGCCAGGAGGGAGCGAACATGCATCTCAAATTTGCCACCCATGCTGCATGGAACAATAAGACCAAACGTCTTCATCACTCCTCGAATCTGATTTGCCACGTCCAGTGTCGTGCGCATAAGTTTCGTTCGAGTCGCGACCAATGTCCGAGAGAGCATGCTGTCGAAGCCCTTTACCCGGACTTCGCGAAAGAAACCGACCTCCGCCAGATGCGCGAGCCCATCGGCGTCATTGGCATCGGTTTTGTTGGCGGCCATGTCGAGCGCCGCTTTGGCGTGACGAGCATCGACGCAAATGGCAGGCAGTCCCTCAGCGCGCAGAG
>NZ_FOCV01000047.1 GCF_900110205.1 Rhizobium tibeticum
GCGGATTGAAACAACGGCTTCATCGAGATGCCACTTGTCCCCAAGCCGACCGGATGATCGACGACGGATCTCGTTGGCAAAGGTGCGGCCGAATTTCTCCGCCCACAGCCGGACGGTCTGGTGCGAGACAATGATCCCACGGGCAGCCAGCAAGTCCTCGACCATTCGCAGGCTCAGAGGGAAACGGAAATAGAGCCACACGGCGTGGGCAATAACTTCAGCGCGAAAGCGATGTCGACGATAGAGTGGATCACGGTCTGTCATGAACCTTCATCGCACATCGAATTCCACATTCCGTTAAGTTGACGATGCCCGCCGAGGCTCGCCGACGGGACTAGCTTGGAAGAGAAGGCCGGGTCAGCAAGCATATATCCGGTTTGGTCCTGCGCCAGAGCGCACGCATGGTGCGCGGTTGAGGGAGTCAATGAAGCTGCCACATCGACCGCCTCTATTGCTTTGTCCGGAATGCCGCCGCCGGGAACAACCAGAATTCTATGACCATGATCGGCAAGACGCTCAAGTTCGGCTACCGCGTGCTTGCATACTGCAAGATCGCGCATAATGCTCCCGCCGAACTTTACAACAGCCGAAAAGCCGTATGGAGGAAACCCAGTAATTGCGCCGTCCATTTGTTAGCCCTCCCTATCCGAGGCAATAAGCACGACCTGGGATCTCTCGAACTTTGGCTGAAAGCCACAGCCCGGTTTTTGGGCGATCTGCGGCACACAGTAAGTCACCTTCGATTCTCATAACGTTTGGAAATCACCATTCTGACGACTTGCGTGGACGTCCGGCAAATACGTAGAACCAGATGAGCCTTTTTTATTGCGCAAGCCTGTTCGACCTCCAAATCCCAATCGAACGATTCTTACGATGCCAGAAGCGGTCGCAGGTAGCGCTCTTTCGCCAATCCTTGCCCCTTTCCTTCCCATTGAACGGCGGTCTCGCGCATCCCGCCAGCCATCGCCCGCATGGAGTGATCAGGCCAAATCACTGTCGATATACCGGCGTCGAGGTAAACTGAAACGGGTGTCCTGAAATATCGCGTGGGGACAATGATGACGGGCAATCTGTTGTCCCAACGTCTGGCAAAGCACAGAATATCATCGACAACAACTTTGCGGGAATGGATTAGAATGGCGTCAGCGCCGGCCCCCGCACAGGCGGCGGCGCAAGCCATCGTTGCGTCCGATCCATGACGACCGATTTGGGTTTCGACCCGGGCGACGAGGGCGAAGTCAGGTCCGGTCGCATCCTTAACAGCCTTCAGATCACCGCAAAAATTCTCGATCGCGGCCAAGGAATATCTATCGCCTTCAAAGGAGTTCATCTTGGGAAAGCCGTTGCCCTCAAGGCAGATTCCGGCGGCACCGCATTCCTCAAGCTTGCGTGCCACAAAACAGACGTCTTCTCGTTTGCTGAGGCCACTGTCGCAATCAACTAGGACCGGTATTTTGATTCCGTCGAGCATGCGATCGACCATGTTGACGACCTGTGTCCAGTGCACGTCACTGGTAGTCCGATAGCCGAGAGCTGAATAGATCGAAAGCGCTGGCGCCCAGAGGCCCTTGAACTCGGCGCTTTCGGCGATAACCGCCGAAAGGCAGTCATGGGCTTCCGTCAAAAATGTGAGGCCGCTTGAAAGAATGAGGTTGCGAAAGATCATCGATGCGCTGTTTGCCGACAACAATTCGGCGTTCGCGGCAGATGTAGACGGCTGATTCATCGTCATGCCTCCTTCTTTTGAACTAAGAATGGGCCTCCGTCCAAAGGAAGTCAACTAACATACTGAAATATAACATAAATATATCCCAGAATATATCCCAAAGCTCACTTGGCAAGTGATACTGTCCAGGCGTGGGTGCGTCACGCTCTGAGTCGTCAATCGAGACTCGCTGTTTCGCTTCCAGTTGCCCACAGAAACGCGGCCTTTTGGGGAGGTCAGTCAATTTACCATCTTAGGCGCGTCAAACTCGCGCGCTAAGTTGGCCAAATAGTCTGTGATAAGGAGGTGGAGATGGCCCGTATCTTGTTTGAGCGCGCAGTCTACGTTCAGCGCAAGTATTTTATCGACGAGATTACCAGCCTCGACGAGGCCTTTGATTTTCTCGAAGCTTGGCCAGAGGCAAAGAGAGACCTCCCATACGACACGCTGTTGAAGGCGTGCAGAGAAGCGGCCACCGGTCGATTTCCGATTGCTGCCGCGCGCGAGAATCTACGGCGTTTTCTGAAGAAGGCAGGCATGTTGTCGGAGTTCGACGATGTGCCGAATGCAGATCAAGTGGTGGTCGATCGGAATATCGGGAACGTCTAATCAAAGGGAATGGCAAGCCGGCGCCGAACCACACAATTGCCATGTTGGATCCAGTCGCCCGACGCAGGAGCCGGCTTCGCGTTTCGCCGAAAATCGCAGCCGTATGACAATCCCGCCGCAGGTCACCCTCGAGAAAGAGCCATCTTCGATTAAGGCCGCGGAGCAATAAGGATTTAACCACCTCCGTGTCTCGACATGGTGAGCGATCGTGTCCTTGCGAGGCTTTTATAAATGCACAAAAGATTTCACGGGCGGTTATACCTAAGCCCTGCATGGGAACGAAAGTCGAGACAGATGCTCAAAAGGTTCCGCTGCGCGAGGAAATTCTATGAGCCGTCCTTTGTTTGACCTCTTGCACTACGCCCGCGATCGCTCGCTGCTCTACATCGAGGTGGTTCATGAGTGCGGATTCAACTAGAGGAGCTGCCTTACCAAATTGAGTCATCGCGTTCGTTAGCCTTGATAGGCTCTCTCGGAAACCCGTGTGGAGTTCTGACGCGATTATTTTCATCCGGATAGGGTGAGAGCAAAAGGTGAACTTCGCGATGATCTTGCAAATCTCGCAATTTGAAGATCCCTCGGCGATAATGGTAAAGATCATTTCCGCACGGATTGCGAGTTCGTCGAGAGATAAGTCATCACAAGAGTTGCCAGTGAACGAACATTGTGGTCGTCTACATGTTAGTGCTAATGCCAGAATTTCGCGCGCCACGGCATAAGAGTCAAACAAAGCGGCCTCGACCAGAGGCCGCGTGAAGTAACCCCTTTGGGGAGCGGATAGGATTTTCCCTTCGGCTGCGAGCCGGATAAGCGCTTCGCGTACCGGGGTCCGGCCAATGTTGAGTTTGCAGGCAAGCTCTTGGTCGCTGAGATGCTGTCCCGGCACAAGTGAGTAGCTGTAAAGCAATTGAAGAACAGCATCGTAGGCAGTATCAGCCTTGGCGGGCATCGATTCACTGGCTGATTTGCTGATTCCACGGCACTGAGGCGCTTTTTCACAGAGCCACATTTTTCATCGTCTCCTCTATTGAAATCGCTGAAAGCCTGTCAAGACGCCGGAGGTTTCGAAAGTTTTCGCCATCACGAAAAGCTCTGCTTTGGCTGAAAGGTGCTAACGTCGTGACGAATAATTAACTGAGGCAGATCCTCAAACTCCACCGTCTTAGCCTTATCGCCTCATCCGCAAGATCGCGCAACACCTCCTTCGCATGGCGCCTTGCCCCCATACGGCTGGCTTCAGCTCCGGCGTATCAGCCTCTCGATGATTGAGCAGCAGGAACTGAGGAGCTCAGTGGTTGTGATCGCCACCGCTGCGGACCTCGTCGCCAAGATCAGTTGCTGCAAAGTCAGCATTGTAGAGATCGATGATAAGATTGATAGAAGGGATTGATTCCGTCTTGAAAACCTCCGCTTTCTCAGCGCCTGCGCTGACATGAATGCTCATCGCCGCTAAGTCCACGCGCGATTTCCTTGTTCCGTTCGTCGATCGCAGGTGGCTCAACGCCTATTGCTAACTTCCAGACTTCGACTCAAACCCAGTTGCTCACCTCAGATCGAGATCATGTCCGAAACGATCTGGTCGGTATGGCTGCGGCTGTCGCCGAGCCCCTGCTTTACCCCGTTTCGATCAGACTCGGGCCGATTTTGGCTCATCTTCCGCTTCCCCTGCAGCGAAACGATCCGCATGCGAATGCCAACAATGCTGCGGAGCTGAGCCTTGATGTAGACTTCGGGGGCATCCGTGACCGCCCAGGGCGGCGGGCGTGAGGGCCTCGTGAATGGCCGTAAGGCGCGACACGACCTCAGGTGCAAGCGACCCATTTGCGTAATCGGTGTTCGGCCTCAGCCCGGCGGATCTAGTTGGACGCACGCTCCGAGCGATTCAAGAGGTCGGCTTCCTGGATGAACAATTTTCGACAGCGAATCTGGAGGGTTCTGTGAGGTCCGGGCGCTGTGCGCTGACAGCATGACGTTGCGATCCTTTCCGCCCTTGCCATGCTCGACGCGGATGATGCCACGTTCGCCATCAATGTTGCGGACCTTGAGATGGACAGCTTCCGAGGCGCGCAGCCCCGCCGCATAAGCTGTCGTCAGTGCGGTGCGGGTCCTCAGGCTTGGAACCGCTTCCAGAAACCGCACGATCTCGTCGCCGTTGAGGATCGTCGGCAGCTTGGCCGGTGTCCGGGCATAGGCAATGCGCTCCGGTATCTCGGCATGACCAAGCGTGACGCCAAAGAAGAACCGCAGGGCACAAACTGTCTGGTTCAAGGGCGGCCATGATAGGCCCGATGAGATTAGATGCACCTGAAACGCGCGCATGTCTTCCAGTCCAAGACGGTCTGGCGATCGCCCGAAATAGCGCGAGAACTTCGTCACCGCATGCAATTACGATCGTTGCGTCGCTGGCGAAAGATTGCGGATCGTCATGTCATCGATCATGCGTCGGCGGAGCGGGCTCTTATCTCTGTCATCGTCATCTCCTGTTCAAAGGTTGGGCTAAAACAGCCCAATCCTTCAAATCAGAAGCGCATCATGCAAATCCCGCGCTCCAAATGCCGCGCAAGCGGCTTCGTTCAATCCGCTGGACTACAAACCTCCCAAGACCCTTGGCAACGCTGTCATATGGCTGAATATCCTTATAGCACCTGCTTCCATCAATTTTTCCGCATGGCAGGGAGGACAATGAGAGCCCCCAATGAAGCCAATTACCATCATCCCGGCCGCCACCGCTGCCTGAATTCCAACAACGCTATCTTCAATGACGACGCAACGGTCAGCTGGCGTATTCATTTTCTCCGCTGCAAATAAGAAAAGATCCGGGGCTGGCTTGCCACGCGCAACTTGCGAGGCGCTGAAGACATGGGGCGCAAAATAATCGTATAGGCTGGTGATCTTAAGTGTCACACGCAACTTTTCAACATCGCTGCTCGATGCTACGCACTTCGCCAAGCTAATCGCTTCCAAAGCTTGATGAACGCCCGCGACCGCTTTGAGATTGTCCCTACATCGCTGGGTGATCTCCGCCGTCACATATTCATGATGGTCCTTCGGCAGACGGAAGCCAGCCTCAGCTTCTATGATGGAGTAACTTTGCCGATCAGTCATGCCTATAAGCGACTATTATAAGCATCAGCGGATATGAGATATCCGCGTTTCGCCAACGCGTCGATATGGACGTCGGTCGCAATAATCTCGCTGTCGACTAAAACCCCATCGCAGTCGAAAATGAGAAGCTCCGCGTTTGTCGAAAGGGCCAGGTGGATAATCCTTGTTCAGTAACCGCTCATGTACGGTGGGTTACAAAGTTCAACAGATTGCAAATCGACGGAAGATTCTGCGCATCGAACGGAAGAATGTCAGTGGGCTTTTTCCATATGTGATAAACTTTAAGCAAGGTTGTTTGCCGCCGCCAGACGGAACGACATGAAGGTCGCTGATCCCAACTTCGAGCTTGCGCACCGCGGATTATCACGCTGGCTACAGGTTGGCTGACGTCAGTACTCCGGGCGCTTTCGGGATCAACGATTTGACGCTCGTTGGCTCTCGCAATAGGTACTCTTCCTCGCACCATGCGGGCATCAAAATGTGGGGCGAGATGCACGGGCTAACCAGGATCTTGGCTTTCTCACCCCGTGCGTTCGATGGAACCGGCTATCTTCGGGCCCAGCTTGTAAAGAGCCTCCCAAACCTTGTGAAACGCCTCTGCGTAAAGCTTCATCACTTCAATATTATTGGGCGGCGCAATCTCGGAGACATAAAACATCGTATCCAAGAGTTTCGCCGTGTTTGGAAAATCGGCGGCCCTCCAATCGTCGCGAATACCTGGGAGATATTCGAAGACGGGCTTCGTAAGCCACACCCAGATGGGAACGCCTTCGGCCTGCAGCGATTTCACCACAAAGTCCCTTGCAGCCGGGCCTGGCCCGAAGCCGAGTGCTTCAGGTTCGATTCGTAGGGGAAAGTTGAGCATTGATTGATTACCGTCGGACGGATTGAATAGCGGAAGTATACCTGCAAGCTCCCGGATCATCTCCCACAAAAATCTTCCATTGTCTCTTCGGATTTGGAGTTGCGTGTCCAGCCTTTCGACTCGCAGCTTCGCGATTGATGAGGAGAATACGTTAGGTCTGTAATATTCGGGCTCTCCCGGCGCTGCGAGCCACGGGTTGGCCCCAGCTAGTCAATAGACAGAGCGAACAACCGAATTTCGCCGTAAGTGGATTGATGCGATGGATTCTATGATAAAAAGACTGGAAAATCAACGTATTGGAGAAAGTTCGGACACTTCTAACGATTGTTGTAAGATTGACGGCGCCAAGCGTATGCCGGCCCAGAAGCTGATTTCAACCGGGACCTTAGGGCCTGCAAATCGGGGCCGGCTGCTCCAGGCCTTGTACGATATGGGGGCGTCTAGCAGAGCGGATCTGGCACGATTCACCGGTGTAAATCGAGCTACTATCGGCGGAATTGTGCAGCCCTTAATCAATCAGGGGATCCTCGCGGAAGGAGAGGAGGTGCCTCCTAATGAGGCTGGCGGCAAACCGGCTACCAGGTTGTGGGTTCTCAAAGAAAGCAAGGCCTATATGCGCAGTTCTCCTGATGCACAATCGCGTACGTACGTGCTTCGTCTCTCTAGATGGCGAGATCTATGCACAGCGTGCCACCGATTTCCCCACAGAGCTAGCAGACGCCTCCGACGCATTTCGGATTGTCAGCACCTGTGTGGAAGAGACCATCGCATCTGCTAACTTGCCGATTTTAGGCATCGGTGTTGCGGTTGCAGGAATGATCAATACGGAGACCGGTTCGATTGGTGAATGTCAGTCTCGCCCCATATCTTGATGGATTTCCGGTGGGACCAGAGTTGTCGAAAAGATTTGGGGTACATGTGTGTGTCGATCAGGATACCAGAGCTTTCCTCGTTGGCGATCGTTGGTTTGGGCAAGGACGTGGCCGGAGGAAATTCGCGGCGGTCTACATCGGTGAGGCTTTGGGTGGCGCACTATACCTTAATGGACATCTTTATCGAGGATCTGCGGGAGCAGGCGAAATCGGTCATACGACCGTACAACTCAATGGCCATGTGTGCCAATGCGGCCGACGCGGATGTTGGGAAACAATCGCCAGCTTGAGGTGTTAAGGGATGAGGCAAAAGCCAGGGGTGTGCCGAAACCTCACATGTTGAATGCTGGCCGTTTGGTGACTTTGGCCGGTGACGGCGTCAAGGGCGCAAAGGAACTACTTCAACAGTATGCATTCAACATTTCGGTTGGATTGGCGAATCTTCAGCAATTGATCGCGCACGATTGCATTGTTCTTCATGGGGATATCGTGCTCGGAGGAAAGACGATGCTCAATCTCATTGAAGGGAGCTTTCGAGAATTGGTGTTCCATCGCCCGGGTGAGGAGATTGCTCTCGCTTTTGGCGATAGCGAAGACATGGCAGTTCTGCGCGGCGCCGCCTGTCTCTTTCTTTCTGAATTACTCAATTTTGTCATCTGAGCGACGAATGGTCATTGATGCGGCCGCAATGAAATCGGGACGCGATTTGTGGACTCTGAATGGCGATGCTCTTCTTCTCAATTTGTCAAACAACCAACTGCGAGACTATGGAAGTTGAATCAGAGGCGTTATGAAGGGTCACCTCACTCCCGCTTCCGCGATGGTTGGACATTGAAGTAAAAATTTCGTTGCCCGCCGAGCCAGTCACCCGTGCCTTAGGAGATCAAATTTTGCCATGCATGATGATCGCATCAGAAAAGCCGAGCCAAGGGCCAGCAGAGGATAGGCTGCTCCTCGATTGAGCCAAACAAGAGCTTCCAGTTCGGAATCAGGCCCGAGAAGGGGATCGGTTTGCACCCCTGCGAGTTATCGATCTCTCATTACTGCTGGGCGCCCAGAGCGTTAGCTTAGGTCTTAGAAACAACATTGTTACCGAGCCGGTGGCCGATGGCGTCGCGCGCAGGCACCGAACCAGCAGGATTGCGGCGATTGCCGCGGCTATCCGCCCGTCGCCGAGTCGTGCGAAGTTTTTGCCAAAATGGACGCTCTCAGAAAAAAACTAGCTGCCTGCATTGGGGAAGTCACGAAGAGGTGCTTTCTCGACCCGCGAGGGCTCCAGATGGACGCGGAGATCTGACCGCCATCGATGCATTCCTTGCCTGGGCTGCGGCGCGGGTGAACACCTGTTGCGGGTGCGGGTGGAACACCTGTTGCGGGTGAGGTCATGCACCTGTGACGCATCGACGACGCAGGTGAAATTTTGACGTCTCCAATGGCGAGGACTCTATGTGAGCTAGAGTGATTACGGTCGCTGTGACCTGCCACTGCGAATTTCTTATTCGGCCGCCGCATCGGCTGCGAAGCCTGCACCTGGGTCTGCCTGAAGTTCTGGCAGATAGGTTCCACCGCGAGAAGGCGGATTCAAGCGTCGGTCCAAATTCCCGTATGGCGGATATCGCGACGGAATATAAGGATCTGAACGCGACGTTATCCCCGCTAGCTTTCGGAGGCGGAGACGACCGTGGTCAACGAACTGAACGACGCGGTCCCTATCGATCTCCCGGTCGAGCGCGAAGACACGGCGAACTGGGGTAAGGTGCTTTACCGCAAGGAGCCGGCAGAACGCCGACCTGCCAAGGCGCGCTTCGCACCATACTATCTCTGGGACAACCGGGCGACGGGCGAGACGCTCGTCTGGGTGAAAACGGAAAAATAGTCCGATGCGTTTTTCGGAAAGTTCGCGCGCAATCAGAGCCGACACCCAGTCGTATCGAGATAGCCCAGGTGCAGTAAAGCAACCGACTATCTCTCCACCATCCGCCGCCCCGTGCACGGTCATTCAAGCCGCCGCAAAGGCGGGCGGCCCGCGCGAGCGGGCGCTGCTGGACCTGCAGTTCGGACGGGAAAGCGGGACGGAAAGCTTAACAACCATAAAGACATTCGACAGTGAGGGCGCGATGCGGGCCGGCAGCATGAGGTAGGGACGGGCCACTGCAGTGTCGCAAGGACGACAGTGTGTCGGGTCCTCAACAAAATGTCGAAGACCGGACCTAGGAGCGGGCGGCTCACCATATTGTATTGAAAGAGTTTTTCTCTTTGGCACGATTGTTGCGACGGATGATCCGCAAACGTCGCGGTACGAACCGATACTAGGGGCGGTAGGGTCATCCCGATGGTCATCGATCCAGTCGCGCAAAAGGTTAGGAGTTAGTGCAGCATGAACTCGAGTATGAAATATTTGGCCCAAGCAAGTGCCGCCGCGTTGCTCTCGACGGCCGCCGCTGCGTCGGCGAACGAAGGTATGTGGATGCCGGGCCAGACCGCAGAACTGGGCGCGGCCATGCGCGCGGATGGGCTTCAGATCGATCCCGCACAGCTGAGCCGTCTGGACGCTTACCCGCTCAGCGCGATCGTATCACTGGGGGGATGCTCCGCCTCCTTCGTCAGTCCGCAAGGGCTGGTCGCGACCAACCATCACTGCGTGCTGGGATCCATCCAGTACAACAGCACGGAGAGCCAGGACTATCTCACCAACGGGTTTCTGGCGAAGAGCCTAGGTGAAGAATTGCCTGCGGCGCCCGGCAGCCGCATCTATGTGATCGAGGATATGCGGGATGTGACCGCTGACATGCTCAAGGGCGTCTCGGACAAGCTGAACGGCTTTGCCCGCTATGAGCGGCTCGAAGCGAACCGCAAGGCGCTGATCGCCGCGTGTGAAGAACAGCCCAATCGCCGTTGCGGCGTAGGGTTCTATTATGGCGGCGCCTCCTACTATCTCGAGCAGAAGCTCGAAATTGAGGACGTGCGCCTCGTCTATGCGCCCGCGCTCGGCATCGGTAACTTCGGCGGCGAAACGGACAATTGGATGTGGCCGCGCCACACAGGCGACTTCGGCTTTTATCGCGCCTATGTCGCTCCTGATGGTTCCTCCCGGCCCTATGCGCGTGACAATGTGCCTTACCGGCCGAAGAGTTGGCTGCGCATAGCCAGTGAAGGCGTGCAAGAAGGCGATTTCGTAATGGTTGCCGGCTTTCCTGGCGCGACCTACCGGTTCCTCACCGCCGGCGAAATGGAATTCAACTTCGCGCATTACGAGCCGCTGCAGCAGCGGTTGCTTTCGAATTATGCCTCCCAGATCACCCAGGCCACCGCTGGCAATCGCGACGCGCAAATCGGCTACGCTCCGCTACTGCAAGGGGTCGAGAACTATGAGAAGAAGCTGGCGGGCGATCTCGCCGGCGTCGATGCGATTGGGCTCAATGCTCGCAAGGCGACCGAGGAGAAAGCTTATCGCGACTGGGTCGCTGACGATCCCGCGCGTCAAGCGCGCTATGGCGCAGCAATCCGCGAGCTGGACGCCATGGTGGCCGAGAACAGCCAGGTGTCGCTCGAAGGGCTGCGGCAGGGGCTGCTGGACCGCGCGCAGATGCTCTCATCCACGCGCACTCTCTATCGCTGGGCGAAGGAGCATGAGAAGCCCGATGACGATCGCGAACGCGGCTTTCAGGATCGTGACCGCAATGCAATCGCCGATCGACTGAAGCAGCTCGAACGCCGATATCTGTCCGATGTCGATCGTAAGCTGTTCGAGGCGGCGCTCGAGGAATATCGCCGGCTGGACGCAAAGGACCGCGATACTGCGTTCGAGACCGCTCTGGAGCAAATCGGCCTTGATCGACTTTATGGAGATACCAAACTCGACGACACGGCCACGCGGCTCGGCTGGCTCGACAAGCCGGCTACTGCCTTCGAGGCGTCGGACGATCCTTTCATCAGGCTGGCGGTCGCGCTCTATCCGGGCGACATAGCTGCGGAGCGCGCGGCGAAGGACCGCGTCGGCCGCACGCAGGCGGCGCGCGCGACTTATATGCGGGGCTTGCTAGCCTATCGGCAGGCGATCGGTCGGCCGATGTACCCCGACGCGAATGGGTCACTTCGCCTCACCTGGGGCAAGGTGGCGGGGCAAACGCGCGACGGGCAGAGCTGGACGCCTTTCACGACGGCCGGGGGGCTTCTTGCTAAACACACTGGCAAGGGCGAATTTGATGCGCCGGTTGCCGCCATTGCCGCGATCCGGGCCAAGGATTATGGCCCCTATGTCGCGCCGGCGCTGGGCACGCTGCCAGTCGACTTCATATCCACGGTCGACATAACAAACGGCAATAGCGGTTCGGCGACACTGAACGGGCGCGGCGAGTTCGTGGGTCTCGCCTTCGACGGTGTCCTGGAGGGCGTTATCTCGGATTGGGCGGCCCCTATCGCGGACCGCACCCGCAGCATTCATGTCGATAGTCGCTTCATGCTCTGGACCATGGACAAGATCGATGACGCAGGCCGGTTGCTCAAGGAGATGGGAGTGCGGCCGGCGTCGCGCTCCGGTGCGGATAGGAACGTTGGTAAATGATCAGTACGTCAGCCCTACCTTTTCCTACCACTGTGCTTGACGTGACAAGTCTTGCGCCTTCGAACGCGCTTACAGGCGCGCGACACTACACAGAAAGAGATAGTTACATGGCCTTTAAAAGCGTCCTCAGTGTGATGAGAGCTGACCAAGCCGATCAAGACGTCAAAACAGCAGCCACCTTGTGTGCCGAGATCGGAGCGCATCTTTCCGTCCTCATCATTGGGCTTGCTACCCGTCCGCCGATGCCGATCACTCCTGGCATTGGCGCAGTATCCGGTCCGTGGCATGAAGGGCGTGCATCCGAACTACGAATGTTGGACAGACGGTGCCGCGAAATCGATGGACTGACGACGGACATGGTCAGGCTGGAAAGGCGGGTTGGCGAAATTGAAACACTGCTGGGAACCATGCGCCTTAGCTGTGAGGTCGACTTCTATTATGGCGACCAGGGCAACGTCGGTGCCGTCGTGCGACAGCGGGCGCTCTACTCGGATTTAACAATAATCGGACCCCTAATTCTTGGCGCCCCTGATCTCGCGCTGTCAGTTATCGATGGTAGTCTGGGCGAATCGGGAAAGCCGCTGCTTGTTGTGCCGAAGGGTACCAAGGCAACTCTATCGCCCCGGCGCGTGCTGGTCGGATGGGATCGGCGCGTCGAGTCGTCCCGCGCGGTTCGAGAGGCGCTGGGTCTTCTGTCCCGATCGAAGGATGTTCGTATCATGCTGTCCGATTGCCGGGCATCCTACAACGGAAACCGCGAGCCGGCCGTCGACCTCGCTGACTACCTCGCTCGGCACGGTGTTCGGGGGGTGGTCGATTGCGTGCCGAGCGTCGGCGCAGCGGTGACCACGGTGCTCGCGCAGCACGCACTGGACGTATCAGCCGACATGCTCGTCATGGGTGCTTACGGCCACCGCGCACTGCGTCAGCGGATCTTTGGCGGCGCCACGGGATGGATACCTGAGAAGCTGCCAATAATACCGATGTTTTTGGCTCGATAACTTGCTGCTGAAGTTGCGCCGATGCTGTTCGAATCTCTGCTCTCATTGATCACTTATGCTCGTGCACGAGGGCACGACCGTGATGCACGAGGCCCTCAGGATCAATATCGCGGGGGTCGTCCATGACATGCTGCACGATGGATGCCGAAGGCGTGCTGTCACTGAGCAGAACCTCAGCGCCGAGGAGGCGCTGCTTGCCAGCCAGCCTCTGGGCGCCGGTCTCAGGCAATCGGATTTCAGCGTTCCAGGCATCCACTGCGGTGCCTGCATATCGACGATCGAAAAGGCGCTGACAAAGTTGCCATATGTCAAGAGCGCACGGGTGAACCTGACGGCAACGTCCATGCGGAGAAGAAACGTCCGGCATAGATCAGCGTGGGCGCCGCGATCATTGCCGATATCCAATGAAACATGTCGCGCGTTGCAGCCTCCGCCCCGGACCAGATCGAGACGCCGACTGTGAGCAGAAGTTGATTTCGAACACGATCATCGTCGCTCAAGTCAGCCGTGAACAGATGCGCGTGATAGCCGCAGGCCGCAATTGCAGACAGAATGCGTCGCCTTACCTCATCAACTACGCTAAGTTCTGCGACGGGCATGTGCCTTTCGATCACTCTTCTGCGGAACTGATTCGTATCCCCGGAGCGAGCGATTGTTTCCTGGGATGGGTGAGATCGACCTCGTGGGGTTGGCGTGTGTCATCCCTGCGGACTTGACGATCAGCTTAGAAGTCCCGCATCAACGATGGGCGAACAAGATCGACGCACAGGGCCGCGCAGCTATCGCACGCGAGGCTACGTGGGCGATCCTGCGCAAAGCAGCGCCGGAGGAAGAGCCAGCAGGACCAGAAGGCCGGCATCGGTTCGATCCGCCGGTGATGGGCTGGCATGAACAACAATCTACGCATCGATGGCGCCACCCGGCTTTATCGAGCGCCTAAAACGTAGCGTCCACTGATCGCCGTCACCAATCCCGCTCGTGTCGGTATGCTTACCTTTTCTCATCACAGCTCCTGAGGTCGTTTCTTCGGGAGCAAATTAGCTGAGGCAACACACCGATTTTAGCGAGCAGTTCAGGCAAGGCAATGCGCATTGGTGACCGGTCGGAGGTCTAGGCGGTTTTTGAACGCCAAAGCATCTTATGGGCTGGCTCGGACTTGTCCCTTCGGACGCATCGATTACAATGACGGAAATGGCGGAGCGCGCGCCTGGTCGAAGCGGCCTGATCCTATCGACTGCCCGCACTGGTAACAGCGCCCCGAAGGAGAGACCCGACCGGCTGGGGCGCTTCGGGTCTCTCCACCCCTTCAAGCTGCTTTGCTATGGGTACGGGCGGATGCGCCGATATAGGCGTCAAAGGCTGTCGCCACCGCCCTGATCATGAACCTGAGATCCTTGCGCACGGTGATAAGCCCGCCGCGGATTGTTACGACGCCATCGCTTTCGAGCGCACGCAGCCGGTCGTTGCCATTGAGAATCAGCTCGGCTTCATAGCCAAAAGATGCTCCAAGCCGATTGAGGTCGACGGCGAAATCACACATCAGCCGCTCGATGATTGCCGCCCGGAACCGATCCTGCCCAGTCAAATGGTATCCCTTCACGGTCGCCAGGCTGCCGGACGTAATCCGTTGCGCGTAGGCTCCGGGGGCGACTTCATTTTGGACATAACCCGCCGGGAGCTTACCGATCGCGGATGCCCCGAGCCCAATCAGAGTCTCGCACGTATCCGTCGTGTAGCCTTGAAAGTTCCGCCTCAAATCCCCGCGCGCACTGGCCAACGAAAGTTCATCTCCCGGCAGGGCGAAGTGATCAAGGCCGACCCGCACGTAGCCGGCCTCGACCAGCGCTTCTGCGGTCGCTTCGGCCTGAGCGTTGCGCTCTTCTGCATTCGGCAAGGTCGCCTCATCGATAAGGCGCTGGTGCTTCTTGAAGGCCGGGATGTGCGCATAGCCGAAGACCGCAAAGCGATCGGGGCGCAACCGGACCGCCGTCTGCACGGTATCGATACAAGATGCGGCCGTCTGATGTGGCAGGCCATAGATCAGGTCGAAGTTGATGCTGCCGATACCCGCCTGTCGCAATTGCTGCACGGCGGCCTCCGTCTGCTCGAAAGTCTGGCTGCGGTTGATGACCGCCTGGACGACGGGATCGAAACTCTGGACCCCAAGGCTTGCACGACAGACGCCGCCCTCAGCGAGCGCGCCGACCATCTTGCTGGCGAGTGTACGCGGATCGATCTCTACGGCGATTTCCGCCCCCGACCTCAATCCGAAGGCGTTCCTCAGATGCTTCATCAAATCCACGAACTCATCCGGTCGCATAATCGTCGGCGTGCCGCCGCCGAAGTGCACATTTTGCACGGACAGCGGTTGCTTCAGTTTGGACGCGACCAGGTCGATCTCCTGATGGAGGGCATCCAGGTAATCAAGGATCGGCCCATCCTGCTTAGTGATTGTAGTGTGACACCCGCAATACCAGCACATCGACCGGCAAAAAGGGATATGAAGATAGAGCGAGACCGGGTCGCAACTGTCGAGCTCTGCCAGCCACCCCCCGTGGGTACCCGCGCCGATAGCTGACGAAAAGGCAGGCGCGGTCGGATAGCTCGTATAGCGTGGCAACCGCGTCTCGCCATACTTCTCGACGAGGGTTGTTTTCAGCACAATTATTCTCCTTGGGTGAGATTGCCGCTGGAAACCCACCTGCCGCTAGGCCATCTGCAGCCCCGCTGCAGGCATTGGATTATTGGGTGATCTTGGCGATGTCCGCATCAAGGCGCTTGCGGGCTATGTTTGGAAGGTTCGCGGTCCTGATGGCCTCAAGATTTGCCGGCGCATCGCCGACCTGGACCAGCGCGACCATTCCAATGGCGAAGTGCGGTGTGCACTTGATTACATAGGCGCCGGGCGCATCGAACTTGATCTGAACCTGCTCGCTTGGCTTCGACTTGAATGCAGCTGCGCTCTCTGGGATCAGACCCTTGACGGACTCGACATTGTGAGACTTGTCGGTCGGGACGAAGGTGATGGTGTCGCCAGGGACGATCTTGGTGAAGCTCGGCTCAAACACCATGGCGCCGGTGGCGCCCTTGTTGAGCATCTGCACGAGGTGGTCGGCTGCCATCAACGGCATGGTGGTAGCAGCAAGCACGGCCGTCGCGGCAAAAAGACCCGGAATAATCGAACGCATTTCATATCTCCTAGTTAACGATGGCCGAATTGGCCATCGGCTGCTGTGATACGCGTGTTGATGGGGTGCTTCTTTGACGTTGATCAAATAGCGGGCCATCAATGCCTGTGATTGTCGATGCCGGATGAACGCTAGGCGGAATGAAGCTTGAAGAAACTCTTGAAGGCAGAGCCGTTCCTCCGGCGCCGCTTTTGCGGCCATTAAGCGCTGACGGCCCATGCCGCACACCGGCGCGCCGCACTTATCTGTCAGCCGCACTTCCAATCCAGGATGATCAGTCCAGCAGCTCGCGAACCCGCACGGCGAGGTCCTTTGCGGTATAGGGCTTGCGCAGCCAGCTGCCTGGCGTCGCAAATTCGCGTCCGCCGAGACCTGGTTCAGCATAACCCGACGTAAAGAGGATCTTCAGGTCGGAGCGTACAATGCGCGCCTCCTTGGCAAGCTCGTGGCCGGTCATGCCGCCGGGCATGACAATATCCGTGAACAGCAGCGCAATCGTTTGATCTTCGGCCAAAACCTCCAAGGCCGCCTGAGCGTTGCTCGCCTCGATGACCTTGTAGCCCATGGATGACAGGCGCGCGACCGCAACACGGCGCACCCGCGCATCGTCCTCGACCACCAGCACCGTCTCAGTGCCGCCTGGCAGCACATCGCGCGAATCGGATCTGGTGTCGGCTATGTCTGCTTTGGTCGCAGCTGCCTGTACCCAGGGAAGATAGATGCGGATCGTCGTGCCGCGTCCGACCTCGCTATAGAGCTGCAGATGACCGCCTGACTGCTTCACGAACCCGTAGACCATGCTAAGGCCGAGGCCTGTACCGGAACCGACGTCTTTGGTGGTGAAGAACGGTTCGAAGGCGTGTTCCTTGACTTCGTCCGACATGCCGACCCCTGTATCGGTGACAGAAATGAGAACGAAGTTTCCAGTGCGTACTTGCGGATACATCTTTGCGTAGTCTGCATCGAGATAGACGCGCTTAATCTCCGTTGTCAGGCTGCCGCCGCGTGGCATTGCGTCGCGGGCATTCAGCGCGATGTTCAAAAGGGCGTTCTGCAGCTGGGGACTGTCGACCAGCACGTTGTGGTTCGAGCCGACGATGACTGTCTTCAGGTCGATATTTTCGCCGAGCGTCCGCCGCAACAGATCGGTGAAGCTCGACACCAGCTGCACGAGATCCGCAAGCGTCGGATTGAGGGGCTGGCGGCGCCCGAATGCCAAAAGTTGCTCTGTCAGCTTCGCGCCGTCGCCGGCCGCCTCCTGCACCTCTCGCAGAAGCGGGCTGAGCGGCCCCTCCGCGAGCTTCGCCTCGATCATTTCGAGGTTGCCGCTGATCACCGTCAGAAGATTGTTGAAGTCGTGGGCAATGCCACCCGTCAGCTGTCCGACGGCTTCCATTTTTTGCGCCTGCCGCAGGTCTTCTTCGATCTTGTACCGGCCGGTCAGATCGCGGACGAAGCCGGTAAATATCCGCTCGCCGTTTGCCGTCGTCTCACCGATATGTAGCTCCATCGGGAATTTCGAGCCGTCAGCCCGTTGACCGGTCACCACGCGGCCATAGCCAATAATGCGGCGCTCGCCCGTCCTAATATAACGCGCGATATAATCATCATGCGCGTCACGATCGGGGTTCGGCATCAAATTGCTGATATTCCGGTCGCAGATATCGTCCGCTTGAATGCCGAACAGCTTTTCTGCAGCGGTGCTGAACGACGTGACGAGTCCGCGCTCATCGATCACGATCATGGCTTCAGGAACAGTCGCGAGAATGGACCGCAGGTGGGCCTCTCGCGCGTTGACCTCGCTTTCGGCCCGCTTCAGATCGCTGATATCATTGTCGGTCTGGATGATGACCGCTTCGCCGTCGGAAGGTTTCACCACCATGCAGCGCGACGTCACGTACACATCATAGCCGTCCTTGTGGCGATGGATGATTTCGCCCTGCCACGAGTTATTCTCACGCAGCTGGCGGTGAATCTCTTCGATCGGTTCAGGAAACTGTGTCGAAAGAAGGTCGTCAACGACTTTGCCGACAGCCTCGTCACACATCCAGCCGTACATGTTTTCGCAGCCGGCCGACCATTGGATGATGATGCCGTTAAAGCCGTGCACGATAATATTGTTGGCGCCGCCCATGATGCGGACGATGGCCTCGAGTACTTGCTTTGATGCTGTGCGCGGCGAAATGAAGCGATGCGACATAGTGTTCAACTCGATTGTCCCAAGCCCGTTAGTGAATACTGCTGCTATGGCAATTTTCCAAAGAGAAATCATCCCCATTGCCGGACAATTGAATGAGACGCTTCAGGCTCAAGATCTTCATGTCGTGGCGCCCAATCGGGGTGAGAACGTTCCGACCGGCGAGCTTGCTGATGGTACGCGACACCGTCTCAATGGTAAGGCCAAGGTAGTCAGCGATATCGAGCCTGTTCATCGGCAGCGTGACGAGGTCGCCTGCCGCGTTCGTCATTTCCCGGGAGATAAGCTGGAGCAGGAAGCTGCACAATCGCTCCTCTGCATTCTTCTTGGACAGCAGCACCATCTGATCGTGAGCAGCAGCCATTTCCTGGCACAGAAGCGATATGAAATCAGGACGCAGACAGGCAGAGCGGGAGACTTCATCATGGAAATTCTTCCGCGCGATGCGGCGGATCGTGCAATCAGTGACGGCTTCGGCGGTGTAGAGGTAGCGCTCCTGGAGCGACGTGCCGACGAGGTCGCCCGGATACAGAAAGGCCGTGATGACGCGCCGGCCGTCACCGATGATGCGGTAGAGGCGCATAACACCGTCGACGAGTTCAAAAAGGTGGTTGGCAGCGTCGCCTTCCCAGAACAGAGCCTTGCCGGTCTGGAGCACTTCCTGCGGAATGGAATGAAAAAGTGATTTCAGAGACAGATGTCTCGAATTGTCGTTCACCGAACCCTGAATGACTTCGAAAGCAATATTTTTTTGCGTCAACATTTTTAAACCCTCTGTCCCGTTAGATGAGGGCAACAAAAACGGTTCGCGTTACACGGCAATGCTCGCAGCGTGCGTATCGGTGCGAAAGTGTAACAGTCTGTAACAGCGCGCCGGTTTACTTCGGACGTTGAAGTTTAATCCAGCCTACACCTGCGCCGAACACTGGGGTCGTTGACATAGATCAAGGATCAGACCCGGCGCTCGTGTCAGCTCTCCCTGGACAAGATCGGAACGAAGGTTGCGCGTCTGCGTGATCATCTGTGCTTGGGGACATCGACATGAACTATACGACGGAAACCGTGGTTATCGCCGTTTGCGCGTTCTTCGCGCTGCTCGGCGCCGCTTTTGCGCACGACCACCTTTTTGCAGCGCATATGTGGGTGCTGTTCTTCGTGCTGATGGGGAGCACGCTCGTGCTTCTGCGCCGCGTCTCACTGGCGGGCCAGCGACCCAAGCCCGATTCGTCCGAGTATTTCGACGATGTTGTTCGATACGGTGTCATCGCCACCGTATTTTGGGGCGTGGTCGGCTTTCTAGTCGGGGTCGTCGTCGCGCTTCAGCTCGCCTATCCCGATCTGAACATCGCTCCATATTTCAACTTTGGGCGTTTGCGGCCGGTCCACACATCCGCTGTTATTTTCGCTTTCGGTGGCAATGCGCTGATTGCCACTTCCTTCTATGTCGTCCAGAGGACCTGTCGGGCTCGCCTTTTCGGGGGCAGCCTCGGCTGGTTCGTATTCTGGGGCTACCAGCTCTTCATCGTCATGGCCGCAACCGGCTATCTCTTGGGCATTACCGAGGGGCGAGAATACGCGGAGCCTGAATGGTATGTCGACATCTGGCTGACGATCGTCTGGGTGGCCTATCTTCTTGCATTCCTCGGAACGGTTTTGAAGCGCAAGGAACCGCACATCTATGTCGCGAACTGGTTCTACCTGGGCTTCATCGTCACGGTTGCGATGCTGCATGTCGTCAACAACCTATCCGTGCCGGCTTCCTTGCTCGGCCCGAAGAGCTATTCAGCGTTCTCCGGCGTTCAGGATGCTCTGACCCAGTGGTGGTATGGCCACAATGCGGTCGGCTTCTTCCTGACCGCCGGCTTCCTGGGCATGATGTATTACTTCGTGCCGAAGCAGGCGAACCGGCCGGTCTATTCCTACCGCCTGTCGGTCATCCACTTCTGGGCCCTGATCTTCATGTATATCTGGGCCGGTCCGCATCACCTGCACTACACCGCGCTGCCGGATTGGGCGCAGACGCTCGGCATGGTGTTTTCCGTCATGCTCTGGATGCCCTCGTGGGGCGGTATGATCAACGGCCTGATGACGCTCTCGGGGGCCTGGGACAAGATCCGGACAGACCCGATCATCCGCATGATGATCATGGCAATCGCCTTTTATGGGATGTCGACCTTTGAAGGTCCCATGATGTCGGTCAAGGCGATCAACTCTCTCAGCCACTATACGGAATGGACGATCGGTCACGTCCACTCGGGCGCCCTCGGCTGGGTCGGAATGATCACCTTCGGCGCCATATACTACCTGACACCAAAACTGTGGGGGAGGGAGCGCCTTTATAGCCTTCGCATGGTCAACTGGCACTTCTGGCTTGCGACACTTGGCATCGTCATTTACGCCGCCGTACTTTGGGTTGCCGGCATCCAGCAGGGCCTTATGTGGCGCGAATACAATAGCCAGGGGTTCCTCGTCTATTCCTTCGCCGAAACCGTCGCTGCAATGTTCCCATACTACCTGCTGCGGGCCGTAGGCGGAACTCTCTACCTCGCGGGCAGTCTGATCATGGCCTTCAACGTCTACATGACCATCCGTGGTCACCAACGCAACGAGGCTCTCACGCCAGGTGCTCGCGTTTCCCAGCCTGCCGAATGAGGAACGACCATGTCGATGCTTGAGAAACATCAGATCGTAGAAAAGAACGCGACGCTTCTGCTGGTGGGATCGCTTTTGGTTGTCAGCATTGGCGGCATTGTCGAAATCGCACCGCTGTTCTACCTTCAGAACACGATCGAAAAGGTGGAGGGGATGCGTCCCTATACACCACTGGAACTGGCCGGCCGCAACATCTACGTGCGTGAGGGCTGCTATGTCTGCCACAGCCAGATGATCCGGCCATTCCGCGACGAAGTCGAGCGCTACGGACATTATTCGCTCGCAGCCGAATCCATGTACGACCATCCCTTCCAATGGGGTTCGAAGCGCACCGGACCGGATCTTGCGCGTGTCGGTGGGCGCTACTCGAACGAATGGCAGGTCCAGCACCTCGCCGATCCGCGCGCGGTCGTGCCGGAATCGATCATGCCGAGCTACGCCTTTCTCAAGACCAACGAGGTCACAGTCAGGGATGTCGGCATGGATCTCAAGGCAAATGGGCTTGTCGGTGTGCCTTACACGCCGGACATGATCTCTAATGCCGAGGCGGATATGAAAATGCAGGCGGATTCGAACGCCGACACCACGGCACTGCTCGAACGCTATCCGAAGGCCAAGACGGGCGACTTCGACGGCGATCCTTCGAAGCTGTCGGAGATGGACGCTTTGGTGGCCTACCTGCAGATGCTCGGCACCTTGGTCGACTATTCGACCTATGACGACGCAACCGGATATCGCTGAGGAACGCCCCATGGAAACCTACACAGCAATGCGCCACTTCGGGGATAGTTGGGGCCTCCTTGCCATGACGCTGTTCTTCATCGGCGTTGTCTTTTTCACGCTCCGTCCGGGCAGCAGGGAAAGCGCCAATGACGCCGCAAGCATACCTTTGAAGGATGACTGATATGTCGGACAAACATGTTGACGAACTCAGTGGCGTCGAAACCACCGGCCATGAATGGGACGGTATCCGCGAGCTGAACAATCCCATGCCGCGGTGGTGGGTCTGGACGTTCTATGCAACGATTCTGTGGGCGGTGGGATATGCCATCGCTTATCCTTCCATTCCGCTTCTGACCAAGGCTACCGTTGGACTGCTCGGCTTTTCGAGCCGCGCCGATCTTACGCAGGAGGTCGAGAGGGCAAAGTCGGCCCAGACCACCTATCTTGACCAGATCGCCGCAAAGACGGTCGGTGAAATCGACGCGGATGCCAATCTGCGGCAATTTGCCATCTCCGGTGGAGCCTCCGCGTTCAAGGTCAATTGCGCACCCTGCCACGGCAGTGGTGCAGCCGGCGGTCCGGGGTTCCCGAACCTGAACGACGACGACTGGCTGTGGGGTGGCGATCTTGAATCAATCCAAAAGACCATCGCCCATGGCGTCCGTTTCGACGGTGACAGCGACACCCTTGTGTCCGAGATGCCGGCGTTTGCTGATGTCCTCGACGCTATGCAAACCCGCAATGTCGCAGCCTATGTCTGGAGCCTGACAAAATCGCCGTCCGATATGGAGATGGCGATCGCCGGCAAGCAGATTTTTCTCGACAATTGCGCGGCCTGTCACGGGGAAGACGGCAAGGGTAATATCGACATGGGGGCGCCCAATCTGGCCGATGCCATCTGGCTCAAGGGGGAGGGCGAAGAGGCGGTCGTCCGCCAGATCAGCATGCCAAAACATGGCATGATGCCCGCCTGGTCCGCCCGCTTTGGCGAGACGACCGTAAAGGAACTGACCGTCTTCGTGCATTCGCTCGGCGGCGGAAAATAGGAGATCACCATGTCCACACGCGATACCAATCCGCTGATGTCGCTCTACGGAACGCCGCGCTCGGTCGTCCACACGCGCGTTTCCGTGCGGGCCAAGATGCCTGTCACGGCAGAAGAAGAATAGGAAGATTCGGAGAAGCTCGGTCAGGCGATGATTAGTTTGACCTGCCTCAAGGATCATTCGACCACCAGCCGCTAATAAGCGGACATCCGCTGCTAGGCTCTCCCTGCAGTTTTCTTCTGGCCACGCCTTCGGGCGTGGCTTTTTTGCATCTGCGCCGTTGGTGTCGGCTGGCCTGCTTCTTGACCTACGTCAAGGAAGGCGGCGCTGCGGAATGCGACAAGGGGTCATCAATGATGGATGCTGACCATGAATCTCTACACCACCCCTGGTCCACGCGACAAGAACACGGTCGAACATCTTCAGGTGGAACCGGTCAACGCGGCGCGCAATCGTCAGCCTCTTTATGCCGCACGCAAGAAAGTTTTCCCCAAGCGGGCGGAAGGCCGCTTCCGCCGCTTCAAATGGATGGTGATGCTGATCACGCTTGGGATTTACTATCTCTCACCATGGCTGCGGTGGGACAGAGGTCCTTTCGCGCCTGACCAGGCGATCCTGATCGACCTGTCCTCGCGGCGCTTCTTCTTTTTCTTCATCGAGATTTGGCCGCAGGAGTTCTTTTACGTGGCGGGCCTGCTGGTCATGGCGGGCTTTGGCTTATTTCTGGTGACGTCCGCGGTCGGGCGAGCATGGTGCGGCTATGCTTGTCCCCAGACGGTATGGGTCGATCTGTTTCTTGTCATCGAGCGCGCCATCGAGGGCGACCGCAACGCACGGATCAAACTCGACAATGCGCCATGGAGCACTGGCAAACTATTGAAGCGCGTCGCCAAGCACGCGATCTGGCTCGGCATCGGTGCAGCAACTGGCGGCGCATGGATTTTTTACTTTGCTGACGCGCCAACATTGGCGCTCAGTTTCTTGACGGGCCAGGCACCGGCCGTTGCCTATGCAACCGTCGCAACGCTTACCGCGACCACCTATGTGCTCGGCGGCCTGATGCGCGAACAGGTCTGCACATACATGTGTCCGTGGCCCCGGATCCAGGGCGCCATGATCGACGAAAACTCCCTCGTCGTCACCTACAACGACTGGCGGGGCGAACCGCGCTCCCGCCATGCCAAGAAGGCGGTCCTCTCGGGCAAGGTCGTTGGCGACTGCGTCGATTGCAATGCCTGCGTGGCCGTCTGTCCGATGGGCATCGATATTCGCGACGGACAGCAAATGGAGTGCATCACCTGCGCGCTTTGCATCGATGCCTGCGATGGCGTCATGGACAAGCTGAACAAGCCGCGCGGCCTCATCGCCTATGCAACGCTAAGCGAATATGCCGCCAACATGGCGCGTGCCACCGACAACGGAAAGACCGGCGTGCAGCCTCAGCGCGTTCGCGATGATGACGGAAACTTCATCGCCGCAATCCGGCATTTCAACTGGCGCGTCATCTTCAGGCCGCGCGTGGTCTTTTATGCAGCTGTCTGGGCAGCAGTTGGCATCGGCATGCTCGTCCATCTCGCACTGCGAGAGCGGCTTGACCTCAACGTCGTGCACGATCGAAACCCTCAGTTCGTTCTTGAATCAGACGGCTCGATCCGCAACGGCTACACGCTGCGCATTCTCAACATGCTGCCGCAGCCCCGCACGATTGCGTTGCATCTCGAAGGAATGGACAGCGCGACGATGAGGATTCCGGAACTGTCGGAAGGGGAAGGCCGGCAGTTCATGATTGACACGAAGCCCGACACGGCAATGGCGCTCAAGGTCTTCGTCACAAGCAAGAATGCCTCCAGTGCCGTCAGCGAATTTCTCTTCGTGGCCGACGACCCGGCCGGCACGGATCGCTCGGTCTACAAAGCCGCCTTCAATGCGCCAGGAGCCAGGAAATGAGCCACTACCAGATCACCAACGGCAAAGGCTTTACCGGCCGCCACATGCTTTTCATCATGCTCGCCTTCTTCGGCATCATCATTTCCGTCAACATGACGATGGCCTGGTATGCCACGTCGAGCTGGAGCGGCCTTGTGGTGGAAAATACCTATGTCGCGAGCCAGGAATTCAACAAGAAGGCGCAGGCAATACGCACTATGGCCACGAGCGGCGTTTCTGGCGAACTCGCGCTTCAAGACGGACTGATTGTCTATACGCTGCGCAATCTCGACGGTTCGCCAGCCGCCGCTGACGCGGTCACGGCGCATATCAAGCGGCCGGTCGGCGACCACGAGGATTTCGTCATTCGATTATCGAAGAGCGGTGACGGCCATTTCGAAGCGCGCCACCGCGTCCTGTCGGGCGATTGGATCGTTGAAGTCATTTCCAAGGACGAGGGCACGACCGTGATGCACGAGGCCCTCAGGATCAATATCGCGGGGGTCGTCCAATGACATGCTGCACGATGGATGCCGAAGGCGTGCTGTCACTGAGCAGAACCGTGATCAGCGCCGAGGAGGCGCTGCTTGCCAGCCAGCCTCTGGGCGCCGGTCTCAGGCAATCGGATTTCAGCGTTCCAGGCGTCCACTGCGGTGCCTGCATATCGACGATCGAAAAGGCGCTGACAAAGTTGCCATATGTCAAGAGCGCGCGGGTGAACCTGACGGCAAAGCGCGTGAGCTGCGTATGGTACGAGGAGATGAACGGCAAGCCGGTCAGTCCAGCCGGCATTTTGTCTGCAATTGCGGGCTGCGGCTATCAAGCGCATTTGTTCACGGCTTACTTGAGCGACGATGATCGTGTTCGCAATCAACTGCTGCTGGCAGTCGGCGTCTCGGGCTTTGCGGCGGCAAACATCATGCTGCTTTCCGTCTCGATCTGGTCCGGGGCGGAGGCTGCAACGCGCGACATGTTTCATTGGATATCGGCAATGATCGCGGCGCCCACGCTGATCTATGCCGGACGTTTCTTCTACCAATCCGCATGGAACGCTTTGAAGCACGGCCGCACCAATATGGATGTGCCGACTTCGCTCGCCGTGACGCTTTCTTATTCGATGTCGCTCTGGGAAACGATCCATCATGGAGAGCACGCCTGGTTCGATGCATCCGTATCCCTACTGTTTTTCCTGTTGATTGGCCGCACACTCGATCACGTCATGCGCGACAAGGCACGTGCGGCAATCACCGGCCTGGCGCGGCTTGCCCCGCGAGGCGCGATTCTGATCAACCCGGATTCCCCCAAGCGTTATGTGCCGTTGGACGAAATCAGTGTCGGCGATCTGATCGCCGTGCCGGCCGGCGAACGTATTCCGGTCGATGCCACCGTCGTTACCGGCAAGAGCGAGATCGACCTTTCGATCGTCACGGGCGAGAGCATTCCGATCGCGGTATCGACGGGAAGCGAACTGAAGTCCGGTGCGATGAACCTGACGGGATCGTTGATGATCAAGGCAACGGCGACTGCAAGAAACTCGTTGCTTGCCGAGATCATCGGCCTGATGGAAGCCGCAGAAGGCGCCCGCGCCCGCTACCGGCGCATCGCCGATCGCGCCGCGAGCTACTACTCGCCGGCCGTTCATCTCCTCGCACTGATGTCCTTTCTCGGCTGGGGTCTGATGGGCGGCGACTGGAAGCAAGCGATGCTGGTGGCCGTCGCCGTCTTGATCATCACCTGCCCCTGCGCGCTGGGCCTGGCGGTGCCCATTGTTCAGGTCGTGGCCGCCGGGACCCTGTTCCGGCGGGGCATCATGGTCAAAGACGGCTCAGCCATGGAACGACTGGCCGAGATCGATATGGTTGCATTCGACAAGACCGGAACCTTGACGATGGGTCAGCCGCGTCTCGCTTACCACACGCATGCCGGTCCTCGCGAACTGGCCATTGCCGCCGGCCTGGCGGCTCATTCCCGGCATCCATTGTCACAGGCACTTTTGCGCGGCGCAGGATCAAAGACCCTGGCATTTGATGGAGTCGAGGAGATCCCGGGCGCTGGACTGGAAGCGGAAAGCGGGACGGGAATCTACCGTCTCGGCAATGCGGCCTTCGCTTGCCCGGGAAGTCCGCGAGGCGCACAAAAGAGCGACGCCTTCTCCGAGGTCGTCCTATCGAAGGACGGGATCGAGCTTGCACGCTTTTATTTCGAGGATTCGCTGCGGCCAGGTGCCGATGGCGCCATCGAGAGCCTTGCGGGTCAAGGGTTTGCCGCGATTGTGATGTCAGGCGACCGGGATTGCGTCGTCGAGGCGACAGCCAAGACGCTCAATATCGATCGCTGGCTCGCAGGATTGACGCCCCGGGGAAAGATGGAGGAATGCGAACGTCTGGGCAAGCTCGGCCATCGCGTCCTGATGGTCGGTGACGGGATCAACGACGCACCGGCGCTCTCGGTGGCTCATGTGTCGATGGCACCGGCGGCGGCGGCAGATGTCGGGCGGCAGGCCGCAGGCCTGGTCTTCATGCACGATAGTCTTGAGGCCGTGCCTGAGGCGATCTCCATGTCGCGCCAGGCGGCTCGGTTCATCCGGCAGAATTTCGCGCTGGCGATCGGCTACAACATCATCGCCGTACCGATCGCAATCGCGGGCTATGCGACGCCTCTGGTCGCGGCCGTGGCGATGTCGACATCGTCGCTCATCGTCGTTGCAAATGCCTTGCGTCTGAACGACAGGGCGAAGGTCCCTGGCAAGCGGCATTCGATCCGTAATACGAAGCATTCCGCCGTGGAGGTCGTTTCGCCATGAACATGTTGATTTACCTCATTCCGATCGCGCTCTTCATGGGGGGATTGGGCCTTTTTGGTTTCCTGTGGTCTCTGAAGAACGGCCAATATGACGATCTCGAGGGCGCGTCATGGCGCATTCTCGATGACGAGGATGAAAAGACGCCCCGGCCGTAAGGGTATGACGATTGCCAGGAGCGGCGGATCGTTGCCACCGGCTGCTACATCTGGCGCAGAGCCGCGATATCGTCGATGCGCACCGTTCGGCCTTTGACAGTGACGCCCGCTTCCTTGAGCGCACCGAATGCGCGCGAAAGTGCTTCAGGAGCAAGGCCGAGCTTGCCGGCGAGCAGGCTCTTTTGGTAGGGGAGACGAACGGTTTCGCTTGGTTTTCCTGCCGAACATTCGCTTAAGAGATAGTTGGCAACCCGCTGAGTGGCCGTTTGCAGACGGTCACTGGCCACGCGTTCCATCGTCGCAAGCAGATGGTCGGCCATCAGCTGCATGATATTCCTGTCCAGAGCTCGGTCCTCTTCCGCCAGGCGTCTTACGCCGTCGATAGTAAAGCGTGCTAGCACAGCGTGATCTGCCGCCTGAACATTGTAGGGATAGATACCACCACCGCCGATTAGACACTCGGCGAAGGTGTCGCGCGGTTCACCGATCCTGATATCTGCAGCGCGTCCCATCTCATTCGTCTTGAACAAACGAACATAGCCTTGGAGAACGCAAAAGAACGAGTCTGCTCTTTGGCCTTCCCGGATGATGAAATCGCGAGGCTCGAACCTGATGATGTCAGCCAGCTTGAGCAGCCTGTTGGCAGTGTCGCTGCCTAACCCGGCAAAGAGTTTTGAACGCGCCAATACGGATGTCTCGACGGACATTTTCCTACCCTCGTTGAATGCCAAGCCTGATTTAGCTCGCCGCAGGCAAAATCATGTTTGATTTTGATCAACTCGGGCGGGAGAAAGCACGGAAAACTGGACTTTTCGCAGCCCTTGCGAGCCGCTTTGCCATTCTTTTGGGAGAAGTGCGACTGTTTTGTTCCCATTTCCGGAGAAATTCGATAATGAAGCGAGCAACTGGCGGTTCGCGAGCGTCTTCTTGGAAAACCCTTGGGGAATGTAGAAATGACGGAAAAGCAATCCGAGCATATTTTGGTCGTCGATGACGACGCCCGGATTCGGCAGCTGCTGATCCGCTATTTCGAAGACGAAGGATATCGCGTCACGGCCGTCGCCGACGGGACTGCCATGCACACTGAGCTCGCAAAAACAGATTTTACAGCGATTTTCCTCGATCTGGTTTTGCCTGGCGGGCAAAACGGCCTTCAATTGGTGCGGGAAGTCCGCGCGAATTCGGACGTGCCGATTCTTATGCTGACCGGCCGCGACGATGTGACCGACAAGATCGTAGGCCTCGAAGTCGGAGCAGATGATTACATCGCCAAGCCATTCCACCTTCGGGAGGTTCTTGCCCGTCTGAGAACCGTCTTGCGTCGCCGCCAGCCTGCCGGGCGCCCGGCCGGGCATCAGGCTGCGGACGAGGGCGTCCTGCAATTCGATGGATGGCAACTTCACATCCACCGGCGCAAGCTGACGGACCCTTCCGGACAAGACACGCCGCTGACAACCGGTGAGTTTGATATGCTTCTCGTCTTTGCGCGCAACGCCGGCCGGGTGCTGTCGCGCGAAACGCTGATGGACCTCACGCGCAGCCGCAGCCTCGAAGCGTTTGATCGAACGATCGACGCGCAAATTGCCAGGCTGCGCCGGAAAATCGAGGAGGATCCCAAGTACCCGACGATCATTCAGTCCGTCCGCGGCATCGGCTACGTGTTTACCGGTGGCGGCTACTAACGGCGATCTCAGCAGCAGATTTATTTGACGACCGTCAATGTCGGTCGCGATCGAAGCATATCCTTGTGAAGGGGACCACTCCTATAAGAACATTGCAAGCAGGTGATTGCGCTCGGGCGCGAATTCAGCATTGCGGGAGGCAGAATGACGCTCAGCAGAAGCGCCTGACGGTGATCGGCGGCGGCGATGCGGTGAAGGTCAAATATACCGGCATCCTGCCCGATCTGTTCTCACGAAGGGCAGGGGGTGGTGACCGAAGGCAGGTTTTCGGCCTGAAGCCGGGAGTTCGTCGCCGACACGGTGCCGGCCAAGCACGACGAGAGAACGCCAAGGACGTCGCCGATCGGCTGACGGCGCAGCGTCTGCGCAGGTAGGCGAGAGCACGTGACGATCATCTAAACCGGGACGACGGTCTACTTAACTTGATTGTTAAAACCATCGTGCTTTAAAACCAGGAATCTTCGGCACTCGCCTCGCCAACATTGCCAGTTTACCAGCATGTTCGTAATCGAGTTGACTGAACGCGAGGGCGTTGCGGCGGTAAGGCGGTGGTGGGTGTTTCTGTGAACCGGTCTGACTTCTCAGCCCGAGCCTATCACGGCGCTAAGAGCTGCTGCGATAAGCTGAACGCCCTTTTCGATTGGTTTTGGTGACAACGCCGAGTAACCCATCACCAACCCCGGCCGCTCTTTTGGCGCATCTGTCGCCTCTGGTGTGAGACTCACCCAAACAATGGCACAACTGGACCAATGGCTCGAACAGCTTCCACCCGAGCTCCTCGGCGAGATTGCTGAGAGGCTGCGTCGACATCATCCATAGGAGCACTCCACCTGTTATCGATGTCGTAAAGGCACGTGACCTCGCGCGACAACCAGCTGGGGCGTGGCGGTGACGAAGAGCTCGTCATCGTGAATTATGCACCGCAGGGAGCTCTCTTTGCAGTGTAACGTCCAATCTCTTCCCGGCGGTCGCCTTTGATCTCGGTCCAGTTGACAGTCTTTGCGAGCACGGGCGCAGCACGCCCGAACAGGCCTTCCTTAACCGCCTCCGAACTCCATTCGTTACGGCTGCCGGTGAAACCTTGTGTGGATGCCAGCCGTTTTGCAAGCAAGATTTAAAACTTTTGAACACGTGATCGAGTGCGGTCTTGTGTAAGGCCTTTATATGCGGTCCTTGAAGTGCCGCGGGCCGGTATGGTGATACGCGAGTCAGGTCCGAATCTTGAAAGCGAGCTCGAAGCTCGAAGCGTCATTCTGGTTTGCTGACCCCGATCTTATCGATCATTTGCCCATGCAGTTCTTGTCTTCCTCACGTCTCCCATAGACCGGCTTCAAGTGCTCCGCTTCATGCAGGCACTGTCGCCGGATTCCGGTAATCCATCTGCTTCGTCAGCATGGCCCAGATACCACGCGCCATCTTGTTGGCCAGGGCAATCGCTA
>NZ_FOCV01000050.1 GCF_900110205.1 Rhizobium tibeticum
TGCTCGAAATCAGCCAGGCCGTCGATGAAGGTGCTCATGCCGTGCTGATCGTTGATCAGGCTGGATGGCACGTCACGCCGAAACTCAAAGTACCCGACAACATCACGCTGCTGTACCTGCCGCCGCGATCGCCCGAATTGAACCCTGTCGAGAGCCTGTGGCAGTTTATGAGGGAGAACTGGTTGTCCAACCGGATATTCAAAGACTACGACGACATCGTTTCCCATTGCTGCGACGCATGGAACAAGCTGGTCGCGCAGCCGTGGAAGATCATGTCGATTGGAATGCGTGATTGGGCGCACCGGTTTTGATTAGCGCTCGTTGGTATTACATGGTACCTGCAGCTATTGTAGTGCTTGAAGTTTTACCGCAGCGCCCAGCGGTAAGCTAGACGTCGTTTCCTGCTCGCTCCGGACTTCACTCCAGCGGCAGGTCAGCAAGACGTCGACCTCGAACGCCTCAAGAGCAAATGCCATGGGATTTGTTCTCAGAGGTGTTTCACGTCGAACAGGTGGGCATTGATGACGGAGGCAAGTTTTGATACTGTTTCTATTCCCTTACGCTGGTGGGTCCTCATTAAGCTTCAACACTTGGCTTCCGCATCTTTCGCCATACATTCGAGTCATAACATACGATATTCCAGGACGAGATCGTTTATATTCAACTCAGCCCCTAGACATCGATATTCCCGAAATGGCGTCCAGCATCCTGCCCAAAATCAGCGATGCGATTTCGCAAAATGAGCCATTTGCGTTCTTGGGATACAGCATGGGCGCACTTCTGGCGTTCGAGCTAGCTCGGCAGATTTCGATCTTTCGGCCATGGCATCGTCTCAGATATTTTTTCGCCTTTTCTTGTAGCGCACCAAATATCAAGCACACTGAAGACATTTATGACTTCGACGACGCAGCATTTGATGCTGCCATACACGATTATTGTGGGACACCGATTGAAATAATTGAAAATACGGAGCTCATGGACATGATAAGACCGGCTTTAAGACGCGACATTAAGGCAAGCGCTAAATATGATCCCGGTCTTGGCTTCGCATTGGACTGCCCCGTAGATGCCATCGGTGGCAGGTTTGATCGTTGGGTTTCCGAGATTGATCTAAAATCGTGGTCGCACGTTACAAAGCTTTTCGGAGAAGTCAAAACTTATCCTGACGGTCACTTTTTCATAGAAGGCCGTGAGGAGGAAGTCTCAAATTATGTGTTAGCGCGATTGAGGCAAGTTGGTTTGCTCTGAGCCCGCCGTTTTCTTCTTAGCGGCGTTAACCACTTTTCGACTTGAGATTGTAAACGGAGGTGATTCTAAAATACGATGTAAAGGCGTATCCACTTTTGCCCTCGTTCTATTGGTATATCAGGCGATCCCATGTCTATCTCAGATGCAATTTATCGACCCTTCGAACGACTGATCCAACCTCTTAATATCCCCTACGAGCCGCTGCCCTCGAAAGGGCCGATCGCTGTCCTCTTGCACTTCGTTTCGATGTTCCGAGGTGTTCTGATCGCCCTTGTCCTGTCTTCGATAGCGATGGAAATTATCGGGCTCTCAATGATTTGGGGCGTCTCGATCATAGTCGATGGGGTTACTCACCAAGGCGCCCTTCCTTTCGTACAGCGCAATTGGCTGGAATTGCTGCTCTTTGGTTTGCTGATCTTCCCTGGAATGCCGATCACCTCGTTTGTCGTGAATACCCTTACCTCGCATACGCTCGGCGTCGGCATGCCAGCCGCCATTCAATGGCAGGGTCATAAAGCGGTCGAACGGCAGGATCTCTCTTTCTTTCACGATACCTTTGCCGGACAGGTTGCCTCTCGTCTGCAGCAGGTGGCGTCGGCAGTTCAGCAGCAGATCGTAGCGGCCTTCCAGGCGATCCCGCGCTTTGCACTGCTAATGGTCGGCGCGTTGATGCTTCTGACCGCCTTGTCGTGGCCGCTTGCACTTCCGGTCCTTGTCTGGATTACTGCCAACTTGGCGCTGGCGGTCAAAATGGCTCCGGTCTTTGCCGAACGATCACGCAATACCGCCAGGCAGCGCAGCCTCGTCGCCGGAGCCACCACTGATCTTTATGCCAACATGCATATGATTAAGCAGTTTGCGGCAGAGGACAGTGAGGCCGACGCGATCCGAGGCGTCATTGGAAAGGCAGTGTCAACTCAACACAAGGAACAACGCATCTATCGCAGCTCCGAGGTCATAGTCGTTTCGCTCACGGCGCTGCTTTGGGTTACGGAGCTTACAATTGGCCTCATGGGCCTCGTCGAAGGATTTCTGTCGATTGGAGAGTTTGTTGGAGCCGTCTACCTGCTCAATCGACTGTCCGGCAACACCTTCACGTTCCTGCAGATGGGCCAACAAATTTCCCAAGCTGTCGGAACGATCAAAGATGCCATGCCGGTGATGACAACGGTGCCCACCATCACTGACGCGACGAACGCAACTAGCCTTGCCATCGGCGGTGGAGAAATCCGATTCCAGAATGTCCGGTTCGGCTATCAATCTGGCAAGGTAGTGATCGACGATTTGTCGCTGACGATCCAGCCGGGAGAAAGAGTTGGACTCGTTGGCCTTTCCGGCGCGGGCAAGACCACTTTGGCGAACTTGCTTTTGCGCTTCCACGAAATTCGTGGTGGCGCAATCCTGATCGATGGCCAGGACATTCGAGCGGTGACGCAGGAAAGCCTTCGGCGTGCGATCGGAGTCATTGGACAGGATGTAGCGCTTCTACATCGCTCCGTAGGCGACAATATCCGCTACGGCCGACCAGAGGCTACGCAAGAGGAGATCGAACGGGTCGCAAAGCTTGCTAGCGCCGACGGATTCATCGCGGAACTAGCAGACGGTGAGAAACGCAAAGGTTATGAAGCCCACGTTGGCGATCGTGGTACCAAGTTGTCAGGTGGCCAACGTCAGCGCGTTGCTATCGCTCGCGTTCTTTTGAAGGATGCTCCGATTCTCGTGCTCGATGAGGCGACCTCAGCCCTCGATAGCGAGTCCGAGGCCGCCATCCAAGAGCGGTTAGATCTCGTTATGGAAGGCAAAACGGTCATGGCTATTGCACATCGTCTTTCGACCATTGCTAGCATGGATCGCATCGTTGTACTTGACCGCGGCCGGATCGTCGAAAATGGAACGCAGGAAGAACTGATCGCGCTAGACGGGCTGTTTGCACGTCTTTGGAAGCGGCAGACTCGAAAAACTGGCGCGGACGACCGCTCACCGACTATCGCACCATCGTCGAACTCATCGGCGCCACGACGTCCACCAACCGCCTGACGGTCCGTTGCCAACTCGATGAAAACCACTATCCCGCCGGCATCAAAGTCACCGACGCGGAAATGGACGAATTGAACATCCGGCGCCACCACTTCCACGGCGAATGGAACTACTCGATCAAGCCGCGAACACCAAATTCAGAGCCGTAAATTATCAACGCTGCCTTATTCATTTGCTTCTCCATTCGTCGACGGACGGCGAAGATTGCCAGCCATCGTTGGCTTTTTCGTCAAACGCGGACCCAGGCAGGGCGACAGTCGGCCCCATACCGAGGAAGAAGCCGAAATGAATGTTCATCTCTCCGATCGGCTCGATAAAACGGCTGTTGCTGAGCGGACCCGCGTTGATGGCATCAAACGAGAGCGTCTCGGCAAGGTCGCGTACTTTCGCAGTCGCTCAGCGTCATCGCCCGCAACGAAGATTTGCATTTTTTTAGAAGCACGGGTCTCGGGTGAGATCAGGCCGGCGAAGATGGTGTTGAACGCCTGGACGACGTGCGCCCCGGCAGCAACCTTCTGGATTTCTTCGGCCGCGGAGGTCGTGTTCCCCAGCAGAAGCTGCTTGTAGTCCGCGGTGATCGGGTTGCTGACATCGATCAGGATCTTCCCGGTCAGGTCACCACCTTCGGCAAGAACGGAAGCGACGGCCTGCCCGGTCGCGATGGCCGATGACAAGGTCAACGCCTGCCGATGCGAGCGCCCGAGCAAATCCCGAGCCCATGTTTCCTGTTCCGATAACTGCGACTTTCATTGTCTTATCCTCTTTTGCTCTTGCCCACATATTGACGATGAAATGAAACGGGATAAATCTCGCGAATATCGCTTTACCTGAAACAGGGCGTTTCAAATGGATCGACTGACGGGCATGGAAGTATTTGTCAGAGCTGTTGAAAGCAGTTCATTCAGTGCTGCTGGAGAAGCCATGCAAATGTCGTCCCAATTGGTCGGAAAACATGTGCAAAAACTCGAGCAGCACCTGGGTGTCCAACTGCTTCATCGCTCCACCCGACGGCAAAGCCTGACGGACTTTGGTCGAATCTTCTACGAAAGAGCCAAGATCATCCTGTCGGAGGTTGAGACGGCGGAGAGCATGGCAGCCGAAACCCGTGCTGTGCCAAGCGGACGCCTGCGGATCAATGCCCCTGTCAGCTTTGGCATGCGAACCCTTGCTCCTCGCTTACCCGAATACATGAAGATGTATCCGGAAGTGTCGGTGGACCTCACTCTGGCCAATCGTGCCGTCGACCTCATCGAAGAGGGCTACGATGCTGTGTTCCGTGTCGGAGAGCTGTCGGACAGCGGCCTGATCGCGAGACAACTAGGCCCCTATCGCCTGGTATTGTGCGCCGCGCCCGCATACCTGGAGACACACGATCCGGTGACGTCGCCTTGGGACCTGCAAAGGCATGAGTGCCTTGGCTTCTCGCATACCGAACTGCGGACGCATTGGACGTTCGAAGGGCGAGATGGACGAGAAGTCGTACCCGTGACCGGCCGGCTCATGGTCGACCACGGCGAGCCCTTGCTTTGCGCCGCTCTCGGAGGCTTGGGCATCATGCTGCAACCCGAAGAACTCGTGAAAGACTGCCTGACAGATGGCAGACTCGTTGAATTGTTGCCTGGATACTCTGTGCCAAGCCGTCCCTTGCATGTCCTCTATGCGCCAGACCGTCGGCTGACACCCAAGCTCCGATGTTTTATAGATTTCGCAGTGGCTAGCTTCGGAGCGTCGAAAGATTCCGCATCAACGCACCAAAAATGAAAGCGGAGTGCGCCGGAGATTGCCTGAAAAAAGTGAAGGCTTTAGAGGTCCTATCAAGCAAAAGCCGGCTCTTCCGGGTGGGCCAGGATTCCAGCCAGCGTTTGCCCTTTATGATAAGATTTCTCATCCGCGACAAGACGGTCGACCACGACGGCGCATCTGAGCCAATTGTCCGAACGTACCCCAAGATGTTCACTTGCGTTCACGCAAGCCTTCGCGCTGGCGGCATTGAAGACCGATCTAGGGAGGAAGTCATATGGAGAATTCGCACTTTTCGCTCGAAGGAAAAAACGCGTTGGTCACCCAACAGACGGCCGGCACGGATGCATGCACCTGACGCCCATGAAGATGCCACCCGTCCTTCAGGCATGATAGATAGTAGCGAGATCGTCGCCGTTGGCCGCATTCCGGAGACACCTTGGGCGCTCGCTGTCTATTATCCGAAATCGCTGCTGCGGCCAGCGATCATTGCCAATCTCGGGATTGTTGTCGCCGTTGGGTTGCTCACTCTGCTCATTGAAACCTTCATTCTGCGCTCCATTCTGCAAAAGCAGGTGGCGGAGCCGCTGGTAAAACTGATACCCGCCACGCAGTTGGTTGGCGGCTCCGGCGCTACGCTCGCCAACGACGAGATAGGCCAGCTTGCACGCGATTTTTCATCGATGGCGCATGTTCACACAGCACACGAAGCGCTCGAGGAGAAGATTCAGGAGCGTACCTCCGACCTGGAGGGGCATTCTTGGTTGGGTAACCCAACTGACGAATGGTCGCCCTGACGCGTTTGCCCAGCTTGATGTAGAGCTCGACCGCTCGAATCCTGTCTTCGTATGAATACATGAACTACCCTCCTGGTAGTCCAAGTTTTCGTCCGCATCCCCCACTGGTCAATTCCCTATCTCGATCTGTCCACCCCCGGGAGGCGCAATCAAGTTGCAAAATTGCTATATACCCGTAATAAGAGTACATATTCGGCGCGGATGCGCAGCCGGCACAAATATTAAACCTGGATCACTCCATGGAGCAGGCCAGTCATGCGAGCCGATTATACGATCTATAATTGCACCAGCGAATTAAATTCCACCAAAAACATGGGTGCATTCAGTTGCACATACCGCATCTTTTCAGCGCAAAATGGATAGTGCACGACAGAATCGACCCAACTGATGCGGTCAGGCTGTGATATTCCCTATTGAATTCATCGCGGCTTGGTTGGTGCGATCCAGAGTAGCGATATCCAAGCCGTGACCGACCTTAGCCGAGGCTTGCAAAATGGATCAAGTGAAGTGCCCTTATCCGGTTTGCAGGCTTTTCCTCAACGAGTTGAAGCAGACGGACGTCATTGCGCAGGTTACGGAAGACAACAACCTTTGCGAGGCAATTATTACCTGTTGCAGGGAGAAGTCGATGACGCGCACTCGAAGTGCCATCCTACCCTACCACCTTCATGGAATATGATGGTGCCAAGGGTGCGTTGTACCGGCTTGGCGCTCGGTAACTTTTGAGGTCTCGAAATCGGGAGACGCCTTGGTGCTGACCACCGCAGAATGTCCTCAATGATCGAAAGATGACGTCTCGTCACTTTCATCGCGGTAGGTCCCTGGTCGCTCTCCGCGCGCCGGCAGATGCCGCCCTCGCCGCTCGCCATGCGAAGACCATAGCTGGCCCGATCGTCGTTCCCGGTCCTGGGTAGGTGCCGCGAAAGATCGAACTTGCGTCGTTGCCACAGGCGTAAAGCCCTGGGATCAGCGACCCCGACTGATCAAGTACGCGGCCATCTTCATCAATGCGCAGCCCGGCGCTCCCTGCCAGCTCCACCGGCACGACCTTAACCGCATAGAAGGGCGCGGCTGCGATCGGTGCGAGGCAAGGGTTCGGCGAAACAGCCGCATCGCCGTTGAAGCGGTTCATGGTGGATCCGCCTCGGCCGAAATCATCATCCCGGCCCAGGGTGGCGAACCTATTGTTTGCCGCCACGCTGGTCTGCAAGCCTTCCGCATCAATGCCAATCCGGTGCGCAAGCGCACCGAGATCGCCGCTCCGTATCAGATAGCTCTGCCGCACGAGGCGAGCCACACCGCGTCCACCGGGTAGCGCAAGACCGAGCCCGTATTTGGCGATGAAGCGGGAATCCACGATCAGCCAGGCCTTGGACAACCCTGCGCGAATCATACCCGAGCAGAAATCGTGATAGCTGTCAGCTTCATTGACGAATCGCCGCCCATTCGGGCCGACCGCAATCAACCCAGGCTTAGCGCGATCCAGCAAAATATGCGGCCAGACCGATTGTGATCCGTCGGCGTTCTTCCGAATGGAACAGGGCATCCAAAGTCCAGCGCTATCGCCGCCATCGTCGAGAGCAGCCCCTAAACGCTCCACCGCTAGCGAAATCCCGTCACCGCCATTGCCGATCGGCGATTGGGAGAACGGCGCGACCTGGGCCGGGAAGAGTTGCTTGCGCAGCGCTTCATTCCATCCTATCCCCCCGTGGCCAGAACCACGCCTAGCCTGGCGTGGACGGTGCGCAGACCATCGCCGGTTTCAATGACAGCCCCGGTAACTCGCCCGTCGCTCCGCAGAAAATCAACCAGCCCGCTCCCGAACCATATGGGCACGCCACATTTGCGCAGACTGATCAGCAGTCGGCCAACCAGCGCATTTCCCATTAGCAGTCGTGTTCCGCGCCTATGCACAAGCCGATCACAAAGATAGGGAAGTACTATTCCCAGCGTCGTGCGGAAATTCGAAAAACTTCCAAATGGTTTCAGCAGCGCCCCCAATTCCGCTCGCCCCACCATCATTCCGCCAAGGCCCATGAACACATCTCGCGGCGGGCGAACACGCGCAAAATCCGCTCCCAATTGGCGACCGTCAAAGGGGAGCGGTGAAAGCGCCCGGCCGCCATAGGCAGAACCCGATCCATCGAGATAATCAGGGTGCGCCGATGCAGCGACGAAGCGCACATCAGTCCTTTCCTGCAACTCGGCAATGGCGTCCGGCCCGGTCGCCAGAAAGGCTGCGCGCAGGTCATCGCCACCTCGGTTTCCCACGACATGGCGCAGGAACTCCGCCGCTTGGGCGGTGGTATCTAGCACCCCGGCCTCGCGGCTGAGCGCGGTCCCGGGAATCCAGACCGTCCCACCGGACGTCGCGGTCGTCCCGCCAACCATCTCGGTCTTTTCGCAAAGCAGCACCGACAGACCATCGAGCGCACCTTTGAGTGCTGCCGTCATCCCTCCCGCCCCTGCGCCGATTACGAGCAAATCGACTTCCTCTGGCGCCTCAAGTTCCCGCTCGCTCATTATATTAGTCCTCCGCGGCCTTACGCAGGATTGCCAATGTCGCTTCCAGCGCCATGACGGCGCGGCCTTGCGCGTCAATTCTGCGTGCCCAACCCTGATGCGGCACCTCCACACTGATCGTGGCATCGGCAGGGATCGTCCTGGCAAGCCCCACAAGATCGATACGCCCATTCCCGGAAACAATCGCTCGCCTCTCGCAATGCGTATGAGTTCTGCCGGGTTGGGATCGAATGGCACCTGGCCGCCGCAGAACTGCACGTAGTTGATGCGCGAGGGCTCCAGAGCGGCGACGTCGACCAAACTTGTTCCCGCACGATCGAAATGCAGTGCGTCGATAAGAATTCCGACATTCTGGCGATCAGCCATGTTCGTGACATGAAACGGCGGTGGCGAGGTCACGCGCTGCAGTCCAAGGCATGAATTCAAGATCTGCGGTCAGGCCTCGCGCTGCCGCCATGTCTGCGAAACGGGCAAGAGAGGCCGCCTGTCGCGCAAGGTCGGTATCATCGCCCGCCACCAGGACATGCCGGGCTCCCAACTCGGCGCAGCGGTCGCAGAAGCGCTCGAACAATGCCCAGTCGATGTGTTCCCCTAGCCGGACGATCTCCACATCCGCAACCTCAACACCAGTGTCTTTCAACGCGATGGTTACTTCGTGCAGGAGCGCGTCATCGGTCATAAGCGGAAAAGGGCCCTCCCCGCCCGCTGGCAGGATGCGGAAACCGATCTTCTGATAGCCCGTTGTGGCCGCGATGCGCACAGCTTCAAGTGGCCCTACTTCTGCAACGGTCAGGAAGGCGAGTGAAAGAGGATGTGTCATACCATTCACCGAAGGGGAGAAAAGCCGAGCGGCATGGCGATGTCCGAGGCCATTTCGGGATGTAGCAGGTCTGGCCCACCCTTTGGCGGCCACTTGCCGTCCGCAACCGACTTTGCTCTGGCCTCGGATCGAACGGCAAGGCTTGCATAAGGCCAGATTTGGGTCCAGCGCAACGGGCCATCCAAGGAGTACATTGCCACCGCCATTGGCGAATATTCCTCGCGGGGAGGAACGGCCTCCTTCCATGCCGCAAGGAGCGGTTCCAACGCTCCCAACTTCGGGCGATAAGTTCGAATCTCGTAGATCGGGCCTAGGGCGCCCGAAAGGCAGTCTGGGCGAAAATCGGCGCCGCGATAGCTGTCCATCGACAGCTTTACAAGATGCTCGGCGCAGCCGAAGGGATTGTCGTTGCGCAGCGCACGCTCCCGCTCCTCCAGCATCTCGGCCGCGTCGTCAAAGGACCGCAGCAGATAAACCCGGTTCAGTGCGCCAACATCAGTGCCCCATGCGCCGCACAGGCGACCGCGACCTTCGGCAATCCATTTCTCGATTCCCGGTGCGGCCTTGCCCGCACCGAAAACCACGGTATCAAGCGCCGCAAATTCATAAAAGGTCATCGTTAAGTCTCCTCAATGCCAATAACCGGTAGACCGACTAGATGGCGGCCAACTACAAATCCAAATGTCATCCCCGGTCCGAGCGTAATTCCGCCAGACGGGTATCGACCGTTCATGACGGAGCTCATATCGTTGCCCACAGCGAACAGACCGGCGATGGGCTTGTTCTCACCATCCAAGACACGCGCGAGGGCATCAGTCTTCAGTCCCGCGAAAGTGCCTAGGCTGCCGGGAACGATCCGCACGGCATGAAACGGCGCCTGCTCCAGTGGACCGAGCGAGGGATTTGGTCGGTTGAGCACGTCACCCTGAAGGCGATTGTATGGACTGCTGCCCCGCCCGAATAAAGGGTCTTCGCCCCGACGCGCCGCCTCGTTGAACTGGTTGACGGTGGCGGCCAATGCCGTGGGATCGATCCCGCACAGCGCGGCCAGTTCCGCGAGGCTACGAGCTGAGCGAACATAGCCGCTGCGTTGCCACGGGCGCAAAGGAAACGGGAACGGCTTGGCCGCTCCGATGCCCCAGCGGCGGCGGGCGCCATCGTCGGCAAGCAGCCAGCAATAGGGGGCCGCCCCCGTTGGCGTGGCACGCAGCAGGGCTGCGATGAAATCGTAATAGCTGTCCGCCTCGTTCACAAAACGGCGCCCATTCGGAGTGACCGCGATAAAGCCCGGCTTGGCGCGGTCCACCAGATGCGGGAAATTTGTCACCCCGCCATCCGAACGCGGGGCAAGTGAAACAGGAGCCATCGCCGTGGCGGAGGCAAGATCGTCCCGCAGGCGAGCACCTACCGCTTCGGCCAACCGCAGCCCCTCGCCCGTGTTCGTGCGCGGCGCGGCGGAATGATGATCAAGCCCATGTGGTCCGGCATGGGGAACCAACGCGGCAAGCCCCGCGGGATCGTGGGGAAATCCTCCTGTCGCGAGCACGACCCCGCGCGCGGCCCTGATCGGAAACGACGTCCCCTTTACTTGCAGCACCGCGCCCGCGACCCGCCCTTGCTCCTGGATCAGCCTTGTTGCCGGGGCCTCGGCAAGAAGCGTAACCCCCTTGTCCAGGGCCGAGCGCAGCAGTCGGGCGACCAGCGCATTGCCATTGACCAGATGCATGTCGCGCCCATGTCGCAGCCGATGCCATGCAAAGCGAGCCAAGCGTCGGGCAACGATGAGGCTTGAGGTCAGGCTCCGCGAGGCGTTGAAGAAATGCGACATTTCTGCTCCGCCCTTAACAGTCATCCCCCAGACGGTAGCCTCACGCAAAGGTGGGCGCAGACGCTCAATCAGGCTGCCCAGCCTCCGACCATCAAACGGCGCGGCAGAAACTGATCGACCTCCTATCGATGAACCGGGCGTATCATGAAAATCGGGGATCCGGTTTCCGTCGATCCATTCCATTTCGGCATGGTCGGCGAGGAAGGAAACCATCCGGGGACCGTTAGCAAGAAAGCTATCGATTCGGGCATCACCTGCGACATTCCCGATCTCGCTTCGTAGATAGGTCAAAGGGTCCTCTATGTCCTCTTTAATTCCTGCATTCAAAGCCAGCGGATTGCGCGGGATCCAAAGCCATCCTCCTGAAATAGCCGACGTACCACCGAACCAGGAAGATTTCTCAGCAACGACGACCTTCAGGCCATGATGCGCGGCAACGACTGCTGCGGTCAGGCCAGCGGCGCCCGAGCCCAATACGAGGACGTCGCAGCTCATCGAACCATCACCTGATCGTACCATCTCGGTCATACCAGGCCTCCTGCGGCCAATATTGCTGAAAAGCGCCAGATAGCCGCTCGATGAAGCGGCACTCCGGTCCAAGGATTGGAGTCGCTCTTCCTGTGTCCAACCATTCGCTCCTCACTCGCTGCAGCATGAGATCGGGGGCGACCCTCTTCGCTGCTCCGCACCAAGCGGTCAGAGACTGCCACCTCACGCCAAAATATGGAAGCGATTTTTATTGTTGAAAGCCTTTCCATTCTGTGAAATGCTTTGTTTTCGAGACTTGATGAGGGAGGAAGAACTCAACGCTGAGGCGGGGATATGCCCCGCGTATTGCTCGTTGGCGGATCGGGCTTCATAGGGCGGCGTGCTGCTCAGGCACTGCTGTCGCTCGATGCGACACCACGGATATTCGATCTTCCCGATTCTTTGCAGCGAATGCCGGTTCTACCGGGCTGTGAAACAATTGAAGGTGACGTGACCGATCAGCGATCATTGGCGCTGGCGTCTGAAGGCGTCGATGGCATTATCCATCTCGCCGGCATGATGACGCTTGCGTGCGAACGCAATCCAAGGCGGGCGATTGAACTGAACGTCCAAGGAAGCCTTAACGTCTTCGAGGCTGCTCGGGCTGCCGGCGCATCCGTTGCTTATCTCAGCTCTGCTGGCGTGTTTGGCCCATCGGATGCAGTGCACCCCCAGCCGCTGACGCTGTATGGCGTGACGAAGCTGGCGGTGGAAGGGATAGCACGGGTATATGCGGCGGATTATGCAATCGCGAGCGTGGGCTTGCGGCCTTATGTTGTTTACGGCCCTGGAGAAAGCAGCGGCATTGCGGCCGGCCCCTCGATAGCGATTGCGGCTTCGCTGCGCCAGGAAGCGGCGACGATCCGCTTCTCTGGCCGCGTCGGCTTCGTTTATGTCGACGACGTTGCCCGGCTGCTGGCGGCAGCGACGACGCGGCCAATCCAGGGCGCAACCGTGCTGACGATGGCTGGGGACCCCCGCGAGATGGTGGAATTCAAGGCTGCACTCGCTGACCGCACGGGATGGACAAAAATCGACATCGAGGGCCCGCCGCTTCGGATCCCGTCGGATTTGATGTCAGATCCAGTGCCGCCATGGTTGGGCAATCATTCGCCCACTTCTATCGAGGACGGCATCGAGGCATCGATTGCCGCCCTGCGCGACCGGAACGCGCCTGAGACCTGCGAGCCTGCTGGAAAGCGGGCGACTGCGCTGAAATAACGATCTGTCTAAAGGAGGAAACGATGAGATCGACTACAATAATGATGATGAGCAGGGCGCTATGATGACCTCGCCCGCTCAGGCGCAGGACCCGATCCGGATTGGCTTTGTCATGGCTAAGCAGGGTGCACAGGCTGAACACGGCAAGCACCATCATGAAGGCACGATGATCGCGCTGAAGGAGTTCAACAACACCGCGCGCGGCCAGCCGGTCGAGGTGATCTGGCTCGATGAGCCGACGCCGCAGGATGCCCAGCAGAACATGCAAAGGCTGATCGACGAACAGAAGGTCGTTGCCGTTGTGGGAGGGGGTAACAGCGCCACGGCCCTGGCCATGAGTGCTGTGGCCAAGCAGAACAAGATTCCGTTCATCGCCACCAACGCCGCCGCAACCGATATCATCGGAGCCAAGTGCCACCGCTACACATTCCGTGTGCAGCTCCCCGTCATCCCGCAAGTACGTGCGTTGGCCGACGAACTCAAGAACCGGGGACACAATTGGTACTACATGGCCGCATCCTACGCGTTTGGGCAGGATGTCGTGCGCTCCTTCCAGACGGAAGGCAAAAAGATCGGCGCAACCACCGTCGCCGTGGACGAGGCTCCGATCAACACGGCGGATTATACGTCCTACATCCTCAAGATCCGGGCAGCGAAACCTGATGTCGTCGTCGGCGGCCTCGGCGGAAACGACATTTCGACGTTTCTCAAGCAATGGAACGAGATGGGCATGAGAGATCGCGGCGCACCCTTCGCGCAGATCGGTGTCGCCGATACCGACATCTGGGGCATTGGCGCTGCGGCCGCCTCGGGCATCTATACCAAGATCTGGTACTACGATAATCCAAACAACCCTGACGAGGACAAGAAGCTCGCCGCAGATTACATGAAGGAACACGGGCATCCCGCATCGGATCGGGTGTGGATGGGCTGGTACTCGATGAGGACTTTGCTACAGGCTCTGAACAGCGCCGATTCGCTCAAGGCTGCCGATATCGTCAAGTCGCTAGAGGCATGGAAGGACGAGAAACGCGGAACCACGTTCCGGTCGTGGGACCACCAGATGCTTAACCCGGTTGTACTGGCAGAGGTCAAGAAACAAGTCACCAAAGACTACGAGTTCCTTGACGTATTACGCTCCGTGCCGGGCAGCGACGCGCTTTACGGGACACGCGAAGAAGTCGGTTGCAACATAGGCGATCTTTGATTTCTGTCGCGCAGTTCGTCTGTCGAGGTCCAACAACCGGGTTCCTCGAGGCTACCTTCTGCGGCCCGGTTCCGCTTGATCGCCTAAACGCTGGCCACTTTCCGGTCCGTTGAGACCTGCCCTGCGGAGCTTATCATGCTTGAACTTATTCTATCCCAGGTCGCCAATGGGTTTGTACTGGGTTTTCTCTATGTCCTGATTGCAATCGGGCTATCAATCCTTTTCGGGATGTTGGGCATCGTTAATTTTGCCCATGGCGCGATTTTTGCAGTGGGAGCCTATCTGGCCGTAACTCTGGTGCCCGTGCTCGGCTGGTGGGGCCTGCTGCTGGTCCCTGTCCTGAGCGCAATGCTTGGCATCCTGTTCGAAGTGACGCTCATCCGAAAGCTCTATGGCAAGGAGCCGCTTTTCGGCCTGATCGTGACCTTCGGCCTGGCGCTTTTGATTGAGGCACTCATCAAGTATTTTTATGGCCCCAGCGGCCGGCCGTTTTCGCCGCCGGATTTTCTTCGCGGCTTCGTGGAGATCGGTCCGATCCTGCTGACCAAATACCGCATGGCCAGTGATCGTCTGCACGGTTACTATTCTCCTGATTCTTTGGTACTTGCTCGTCCGCACACCTTTTGGACGCATCATCCGCGCCGGCAGCGAGGATCGCGAAATGGTCGGTCTGCTCGGCATCAACGTCCCTCGCGTGTTCATCGGGGTCGTTGCCCTCAGTTGCTGTCTGGCCTGCACTGCCGGGATGCTGGCGGCACCTCTTTGGACGGTCACGCCTGCGATGGCCGCCAGCGCCATCATGCCCGCCTTCGTGATCGTCACGATCGGGGGCCTTGGATCATATCTTGGTGCAATAGTCGCCGGTCTGCTGGTTGGCATCGTGACTGCGCTCACCATCCAGTTCTGGCCCGCTGCGGCCGGTGCGGCAATGTATGCGCTGATGGCGCTTGTTCTTCTCGTTCGCCCGCGCGGGCTATTTGGCGACCGCTAGGAGCCTACCCATGAAATCACGTTCTTTCGTCTTGCATCCGGTTGTCGTCGCAGCCTTCGTCTTCGCTGCGCTTACGGTGGCCAGTTTTCCACTGGGTATTCCCGTCTCGCGGATCACGCAGATCGCGATCTTTACGCTCTACGGCATGGGCGTGGCGCTGCTGGTCAGCTATACCGGTCTGGTGCCCTTTGGCGCATCGGTGTTCTTCGGCTGCGCGGGTTATGTGGTCGCCCTCGGCATGCACTATGCGGGGGGCAACGGAATCACGGGCTTGCTGATGGCCATCGCGGCGTCGGCAGTTATCGGATTCGGGATCGGTGCACTGATATTACGTCGCAGCGGCATCTATTTCTCGCTTCTGACGCTGGCATGCTCACAGATCGCCTATGAAATTGCGTTTAACTGGACTGAAGTCACCGGAGGCGAGAACGGCCTGCAAAACGTACCGCGGCCTCTGTTTGCTTCGCCGCTACCCTATCATTTTTTCGTGCTGTTCGTCGTGCTCGCAGGCATGCTTTTCCTATGGCGTCTGGTCCACGCACCCTTCGGCCGGTCGCTTCAGGCAATTCGCGACAATGAACAGCGTGCCGAGAGCCTGGGCTAATGATGTGCGGCGACTGAAGCTGAAGGCCTTCGTCTTGTCGGCTATCGTGGTTGGCTGCGCCGGCGCGATGCTGACACTGATGATCCGTGGTGCCTACGCAAACAGCCTGGGTTGGCAACATGCCGGCGATGCGCTGCTGATGACAATCCTCGGCGGAATGAATCATTTCCTCGGTACGCTTTGGGGAGCGATCGCCTTTATTCTGCTGCAAGACCAACTTTCGGCGTTGACCGAGAACTGGTGGCTGATTTTCGCTCCGATCATAATCCTGATGGCGCTGCTTTCACCCGAGGGTGTGCAAGGTTTTTTTCGCAAGCTCACGGGCAAGTCGGATTGGACACTCGTGCGCAACACGACTCCAGCCCGGCCCGCGTCCATTGATCCCGCCAAGGAAGGTCAGACCGAAGTCGTGAATCTGGCGAAACCAATCATGTCTGTGCGCGGCATTTCCAAAAAATTTGGCTCGATCGTTACAGCACGCGGATTGGACCTCGACGTCATGCCCTGCAGGGTCCACAGCTTCATCGGACCAAACGGGGCGGGCAAGACGACGTTCTTCAATATCCTCACCGGCATCATCAAGGCCGACGAAGGGGAAATATTGTTCGAGGGACGCAACATCAACCGCCTGCCCATTCATAAACGTGTCCGGCTGGGTATTGCGCGTTCTTTCCAGATCCTCAGCGTCTTTCGCGAACTGACGGTGTTTGAAAACGTCCGTGTTGCCGTACAGGCACAGAGCCCTGTACGAGACAGCTTGTGGCGGGATGCGCATGGCTTCGATGAGATCAATGCTCGGGTATGGTCCCTTCTCGCTGAGGTTGGCCTCGATAACCGCGCAGGCGACAAATGCGCCAATCTCTCGCATGGTGAGCAACGCCTGCTGGAAATCGCCATTACCCTGGCTTCGAACGCAAAGATCCTGTTGCTCGACGAACCGCTTGCGGGTCTTGCCGAGGCGGATAGAAAGGTGGTCGCAAGGCTCATCACGCGGCTGGGCAAAAGCCATGCGGTGCTGCTGATTGAACATGACATAGACCGAGTGGTGGCGATTTCAGACCGGCTGACAGTTCTTCATCAGGGCCGTCTGATTGCGGATGGCAAGCCCCACGATGTGGCCCGCGACCCTGCCGTGATCGAGGCCTATATGGGCACCGCCAATCTCGATGCGCAAATCGTCGTCGACAAGGCAGATCCGGAAGCGGCACCTCGCCGGACGCTGCTGAAGGTGGAAAACCTTCGTGCGGGCTATGACGGCAGCCTGATCCTTGACGGGCTGAACCTTGAGCTCCGCGAGGGTGAGGTCGTCGCGCTGCTTGGCCGAAACGGCGTGGGCAAAAGCACGACGCTCAAGGCGCTGATGTCGGCGGTCGAAGTCTCTTCGGGAAGGATAACGCTCGGTGATAAGGATATCACGGGCCTCCCCTCGTACGAGATCAACCGACTGGGGATTTCGATGGTGCCGGAAGGTCGCAGGTTGTTCCTCGGTCTCACCGTGCTTGAGAACCTGCAACTGGCACAGCGCGAAGGGGGCCAGCATCGAGGAAATTTATGAACTCTTCCCGAAGCTGAACATCCTGCGCAACCAGAAGGCGCAGGGGTTGTCGGGTGGTGAGCGGCAAATGGTGGCCGTTGCCCGCGCACTGATGGTGCCCTCGAAGGTTATCCTGCTGGACGAGCCTTTCGAAGGTCTCGCCCCCGCAATCGTCCAGGATATTCGCTCCGCAGTTTCCAAACTCCGCGCGCGCGCAAGTCTCATCATCGTAGAGCATCATGCCGAAAGCGTGCTGCAATCTCCGACCGCGCCTACCTCATGGTCAATGGACGAGTCGCCTATCAGGGCACCGCCTATGACCTTGCGATGGATACTGCCACTCAGACCCGACTTCTCGGCGTCGCCGGTGAACATTAATTCGTAAGGAAACAGAGAAATGAGCGAAAATCTCAGGATTGATGGCGCTAGTCGCATTTACCCGATTATCGGTGACCCGATCTCCCAGGTCAAATCTCCCGCCGGAATGACTGCCGCTTTTGCTGCCCGGGGCGTCAATGCGGTCGTCGTCCCCATTCACACCTCAGTCGATGACGTGGACGATTTCATCCGCACCGCCGGACGCACCAAGAATATTGATGGGATCATCGTCACCATTCCTCACAAGTTCGCGGCTTTGACCCATTGCTCTACCGCTACCGAGCGCGCGCGAATTACTGGCTCCATCAATGTATTGAGCCGCAACCCGGACGGCACCTGGCACGGCGAGATCTTCGACGGGCTGGGGATGTTGGGGGGAATTCGCTCACAGGGCGGTGAGCCGAATGGAAAAAAGACGCTGTTGGTTGGCGTGGGCGGCGCCGGCATCGCCATTGCCCAGGCGCTGCTGGAGGCGGGGGTACGCGAACTTGCTGTCCATGATGTTGATATCAACCGCCGTAACCATGTCATCACAAGGATGCGGGAGTTTTATGGCGAGCGAGTACACGTGGGGTCCGACGATCCAGCCGGGTTCGAACTCGTGGTTAACGCGACCCCGATGGGGATGCGCCCTGAACACCCTTTCCCCGTTCAGATCGAGCGATTGTCGCCAGGCACCTTTGTCGCCTGCGTCATTACTGCTCCCGCTGTTTCGCCATGGGTGGCCGCCACCCGCGAAAAAGGCTGCCGCGGGAGCGTCGGCGTCGATATGTACACAGCCGAGCAGGAGTTAATGCTGCAATTCTTCCTCAATTCGATTTCAGCCGCATGAGGGAGGGTTCAACCACCGGAATCCGCACGGTCCTCGTCACCGGGGCGAGCGGCGGGATTGGCAGCGCGATATGCGAGGCTTTTGCAGCGGAGGCGCGCGCGGCAGAGCGACCCTTTCGCATCGCCGTACACGGGAGCCGGGAGAGTCCGGCCCTTTCACAGTTGCTGCGACGCTGTCCAATGTAGATGTTGAGGCACGGCCCTTCGCCGCCGTCCTCACGGACGTGGCGGCCTGCGACGCGCTGATCGGCAAGGTCGCCGCCTGGGCAAGACGCCTTGATGCCCTTATTTCCAATGCGGGACAGTCCCGGCCCGGCAAACTCGCAGAAATGTCACCTGAGGACTGGCAGCAAACGCTTGACCTCAATCTCCGGGCAACCCCTGGCTCCTGGCGCGGGCCGCACACCGGTCACTGATCGCTAGCGGCGGCTCAATCACCGCAGTCGCTTCGATGTCAGGCCTCTCTCCCCATCCTGGTTATGGCGCCTATTCTACGGCCAAGGCAGGTCTGGTGATGTTGTGTCGACAATTGGCGCAGGAATGGGCAACCGATGGTGTCCGCGTCAATGTCGTCTGCCCCGGCATAATTCGCACACCGTTGACTGAAGCGGTCTATCGTGACGACGACCTGAAGCAAAAGCGAGAAAGCCTCGTGCCGCTTGGTCGAATAGGTGTGCCGCAGGACCTCGCCGAGGCAGTCGTCTTCCTGACCGGAAAAAGAGCAGGCTATATCGCGGGCGCCATACTCCGCATCGATGGGGGATTGTCGGACGCAATGTTGCATCTGATACCTGGCCGTCCCCAAAAGGAGGCTGAAACCTCTCCGTCCGCGCCCGACAATCATAGAGGCCTCGGAGGAACACAATGACGGGATCAATCGCAGTTGCCGTGATTGGAGCAGGCGCCATTGGGCGGACCCATGTCGAAACCATTTCACGCACCCCAGGAGTTCACCTGACTGCGATAGTCGATCCTGCGCCCGGCGGTCAGGCGCTTGCCCAGTCGATTAACGTGCCCTGCTTGCCTGATACTTCTGCACTGGTCGAGTCGCGGCTTGCGCAATCGGCCATCGTCGCCACGCCAAATGAGACCCATTTGCCGATCGCTGCGATCCTTCTGCGCGCGGGGCTGCCGGTTCTGCTGGAAAAGCCGGTCGCCGAAAGCGTGGAGTCGGCGCTCCGGCTGATCGAACTGGTCGACGTGACTGATGTCCCATTGCTGGTCGGTCATCACCGCCGTTACAATCCGGTCGTTTGCGCGGCGTATGAAGCCATCCAGGGCGGCGCTTTGGGTCATCTGGTCATGGGTACCGTAACCAATTCTCTTGCCAAGCCCGCGAACTATTTCGAGCCCGTGTGGTGGCGCACTCCCGGTGCGGGAGGTCCTTTGCTGATCAACCTCGTCCACGAAATCGACCTGCTGCGACACTTCTTTGGCGAGGTTGCAAACGTCCAGGCCTTGGTCAGCAACGAACGCCGGAGATTCCAGGTGGAAGATACCGCTGCTGTCTGCCTGACCTTTGCAGATGGCGGCCTTGCCACCCTCTGTATTTCCGATGCTGCGGTTGGGCCGTGGTCCTGGGACCTTTCCGCGGGAGAAAACCCGGCCCGCTTCCCGGCCAACGAGGTTTCCGCGCATTACTACGCTGGCAGCCGAGGAGGGCTATCGCTGCCGGATCTGCGCCTTTGGAAACCTCCGGGAGAACCGGATTGGACGTGTGCGCTCGTCCCGGAGACGCTTCCCTACAAACCTGCCGATACCTATTCGCAACAGCTTCTGCATTTTGCCGAGCTGGTGCGCAAGGGCGGCCAACCCCGTGTATCGGCGCGAGATGCTACAGCAAACATTATTGTCCTCGACGCAATCGCCAAGGCCGCCATGATGGGTCAAACGATGGCGGTTGACCTTTCATGCCTGTCTCGGCCATGTGCAGGTAAAGCAAACCTCGGAAGGGAGTCATGAGTAGCATTCTAGAGAAGTCACTCGCCATTATCGAGTTGCTTGCCGACCATCCTGTCGGAATGGCAGTGTCGACGATAGCCACTCGCACCGACCAGCCGATCAGTGGCGTTCATCGCACGCTTCAGGAGCTCGCGCGGCTGGGTTATGTGCGTCAGGTCCAGGCACAGGGGCACTACGTCCTCACGATTCGTATGCCGGCGATGGGGCTTGGTTTTCTAAGCCGTGCCGGTATCACTGACGTGGCTCAACCCATCCTCGATGCGTTGGCTGTACGATCGAAAGAACTGATCCGCCTTTCGGTGGTCGACGATGACAAGCTCATCTGGGTGGCCGTGGCGCAGGGCGCAATGCATGGGCTCCGCTACGATCCGGGGCAAGAGCAGGGCGTAGTCGTGCACCTTGCGAGTACCTCCGCTGGGAAGGCTTGGTTGTCGACCATGAGCGACGAGGAGGCACTGGCACGGATCTCTGCACAAGGCCTCGTGCGCGATGCGGAGGGCACGGGCCAGCATGCCCCGCGGAGCCTCACCGAATTGCTCGGACGGCTCGCCGAGGCCCGCAAACAAGGTTACGCAGTCGCAGTTGATAGCTATTTGGCTGGAATGGCTGCAATGGCTGTCCCGGTACGCTATCGCCGCACCGGACCTGTGTTGGGCTGCCTTTCCATCGCAGGCCCCGCGGTCAGGATGACTGCTCAGCAGATGGCTGAGCTTGCGCCCGACCTACGCGATGCTGCAAGCGAGCTGGGTGAGGCCGCCGCCGGTTCGAAGTATTTTGAAGCCAATATTCGGTCTTTCCAAGCTGGGGAATGAGTTGGACGGTGACATCTTCCCGCCAGTTCGGCGAAGTCTTGGCCTTCAACCCATCCGACTTCCCGGCAAGTCCGGTCATTATCGGTATGATTCTTGGCCTTCTTCGCCGAGCAGCAGTTCCGACGTCCACAAGTCGAGAATCTGCGCCGCGGAGAAGGCGCGAGCTTGATCAAAACGCTTGCGCTCCGGCTCGCTGCAGACGTCGGGAACAGCCGATTTCCTATCGCAATTAGTTGCGGGGTGAGGAACACGTGATTTTGCACCTACGCATGTAAGTCATTGATTTTACTGAGGTGCCGTTGTTCACCTTTGTATCCCCGCAGCTAACTGACTGAGTTTACAAGAGTTTCTCGTCTATGCTGGTTGCGAGGGCGGGATTTGCTCCTGCAACCGCCAGGTTTGGTCGACCGTGAACAATGATCGGCGCTAAGCGGTGCGCGGTTTCGCTCCACTGTGCAGTCAGGTGAGCATCAACCACAAAAGCTGCCTCATCCAGTTGAGGAGGAGCGAGAAGTTGTAGCCGGTGGCCAGCACGGCGTTGATCACGTCGCCCTGTTCGCCGGCGAGATATTTGCGGCCCATCCGGTGCTCGGCCTTGAGATGGCCGATGACCGGCTCGACGGCAGAGAGCCGCCGCATTTCGCGCTTGATCGCCGGGGTGACGCGGCGCTTCTGGCCGCTGGTGAAGACCTGGAACCGGTGGCTTTCGGGGGCATTGTGGCCGCGGTAGCCGGCGTCGGCGAGGATGCGCTCGATCTCGTTGCCGATCGTCTTTTCGATGTCCGGGACGACGGTCGCCAGCGTGTGGCCGTCATAGGGATTGCCGGGCAGAGCCTTCGCATGCAGCGAACTGGCCGCCCTTCGAGCGCTTGAGCGTGGTGGCGAGCGAGACCTTGACGCCGAACTCGGAGGGCCTGTGCGCCTTGCCTTTGCCGATGCATTCGACCTCCGGCGCATGCAGGCTGTAGATCTTGCGGCCGCGCTGGCGTTGCCTTTGCTCCAGAACCGTCGAGGCCTGGTAGAGCGGCCAGAGGAACACGCTCCACAGCTTCTCGTCCTGATCTGGCGGCGAATATCGCGGACGGTGCGGCCGAGATAGGTCTTGAGGGTCCGCAAGGCCTTGTTCGCCCGCTTGAACTGCTTGGCATGGGCATAGCGCTGGCGCTTGATCAGCGCCAGCTTGTCGACCCGGACATAGGTCTGGCACAGCTTCACGCCGGTCTTCTTCGACAGGTCTACAGACACAAGATCATCGCCGGCTGGCGCGCCGGCGGCCCGTCCGACAGAATGGCAAGGGTGAGGAACGTGCGCGGTTTGGACGGCGCGTGAGCCGGCGGTTGCGTCCACGTTTCTTTTACTCGCTACAAGATGATGCCGGCGTGAAACACGGCGATGGCTAAGCTTTTGGTAAACTGCCCTTGTCCTCAGTATGTAACTCAACACTCCTAATCACCTTTTTTTCGACAGGTACTGCGCCGAGGTCAAGTAGTAGTTCCGGGCCGTGGCATTGATCTGGCGTTCGCCAAGTTCGGTCAGCGCCCGGGCCTTGAGTTCCTTCGCCGTCACGTTTTCAGGGTCGAGAGCCAGAACATGATCGACAAGTTCGGCGGCCCATTGAAACTCCTTCTTCGATCGCTTCCTTGGCTCGATCGAGCGTCTTCGCCAGTCCACCGGCTAGGTTAACCATCTTGCGGGCGCGCTCGGTCGGTGGCAGCGGGAAGAGATTGGTCGCATTGCCATCGAACCATCCGACATAATCGGCATAAATACCCCGTACCGCCCAAGCGACGCTGCCATAATATTCCTGGAGGTACGGGCTGTTTGCAAGGCCGGCAGGTAGCTTCACCTCCTGGACAAGTTCGTCCGGCGTCTTGCCGTACTTGATGCCTGCAAGGGTCTGGTCGAGGACGGTCTTGATCCCGTCGCGGTAGTCTGTGAGAGCCTTTCGCACCTCGTCCTTCCCAAGAATTGGACGCATATGCCCCTGCACCATATAGGTGGCGTCCAAGGTGAGCATCTTTTCGAGGCTGGCGATCCACTTCTCGGGCGGCCTCAGTTTAAGGCCGCGGATCGGAGAGAGGTTCGGGTAAGATTTTAAGAAGTCGTCGCCAGGAATAAGAACACCCTTTTCGGCCAGCCAGATAGCCGTGTTCTCCGGAGACTCGCCGGGAGTGTGGATGAGCTGCATCCGGACGCCCGCCACCTCGGTTGTTTGGCTATCGCCCGCGAAAGTGCGCGTCGGCGGCAGGTACCCTTCCCGAGTGTGCGGCGTCATACGACCGTATTCGAGCTGGGTGCCGGCATTGATGAACAGCTCGTCGGGCAGCTTCGTGCCAAACGCGTCGCCGCCGTCGCGCTGGCCCCTGCCGAACTCGAGGCCGGATTCCACCAGCGTCTGGTGACTGTAGATTTCAGGGTCGTCATTGCCGGAAAACACCGTCGCACCGCCGGTGTGGTCTGGGTGATTGTGCGTGTAGATGATTGCTCTGACAGGGCGCAAAAAGCGATCCCCGAAGGCATCCATGATCGCCCTCGCATCGACCGCGTTGGCGGAGGTGTCGACAATGATAGACCCCGTGTCACCTCGAATTAGGATGACATTGCTTGCGGAGTATCCGACGGCCGCAAAGACGCCGCCGGTGATGTGAATGACTTCCTTCCTGAACTCGGCGGAACTCGCGCGGAGTTGCTCACGGCCAACGAACTCGTCCGCGTGGGCAGGCACCGATTGATCTCGAGGCGTTCCAATCACCATAGCTAACCCTCGCAACTCATCATTAACCCTCCGCCACTGGCAGCGGCTGTCGATTGATGCCGTGCCGGTTGGGAACCGTCATGGCTTGCCATCCTGCTTAGCAAGCTGTCACGGCTTGCTGTGAGATTACATAAGCTGCCTCGCCGTTTGAAACGAGCTGCTTCATTCATCAGCCGTGCAGATCAGCTACGAGGCAATACCAGCAATCGCATCCAGGAACGCATCGATCTCTTCCTCGGTATTATAGTAATGTGGTGACGCTCGCACCACAGGCGGGAGTTGTCGCATGTAGGCGTCAACGGGTGTACTGGAGGGAGGGGAAACTGAGACGTTAATTCCCTTGCCACTCAGATAAGCCATGACGGCCGGTGAGTCCCAACCGTTAACGGTGAATGAGATGATGGAAGCAAGCGGCGCCCCGAGATCATGTACGGATACGGCACGCATCCCCCTCAGGCCTTCGCGAAGCTTTGACGAAAGGTGATAGCAACGCGCTTCGATGTTTTCGAGCCCAATGTCGAGCGCATAATCCACTGCCGCCCGCAGGCCGAGACGAACCGAATAGTTCTTCTCCCAAGTTTCAAAACGTCTGGCATCAGGCCGCAATTCGTATCGGTCGGGACCGGTCCAGGGTGCGCCATAGAGGTCGATCATCGCGGGCTCGATCTTCTCCAGGACCGATTTACGCATGTACATGAAACCAGTTCCTCGTGGAGCACGGAGAAACTTTCTGCCAGTTGCGGTGAGGATGTCGCAGCCGAGCGCATCAACATCGATCGAGATTTGCCCTGCGGCTTGGCAAGCGTCGAGCAGATAGAGAATGCCATTTTCGCGCGCTATACGACCGATCGCTGCCGCCGGATTCATAAGCCCGCCGTTCGTGGGAATCCAGGTCACCGCTATCAGCCGAACGCGATCATCGATCATTTTCGCCAGCGCGTCCGGATCGAGGACGCCAGAAGCGTCATTCGGAATGACTTCGATCGACACGCCTGTGCGCTTGGCGACCTGCAGAAAGGCGACATAGTTGGCTGCAAACTCAGCACTTGCCGTCAGGATTCGATCTCCAGGTCCAAACGAGAGGGAGTAAAAGGCGCGCTGCCAGGCGATCGTCGCGTTTTCAGCTATCGCAATCTCGTCGCGGTCGCAGTTTACGAAAGTAGCCAAGCTGTCGTAGGTTCCCTCCAACAGCGAGTAAGCCTCCGCTGCCGCCTCATAACCTCCGATTTCGCCCTCTCGGCTCAAATATCCCGTCACTGCATCGATCACCGTGCTCGGCATCAGCGCCGCCCCAGCGTTGTTGAGATGATTTCTGTTTTTTGTGCCGGGTGTATCAGCGCGCAGACGAAAGAGGTCCAAAGTCTTGCGAGCGTCGCGGCTGATTTCCGACATGAGGGATTCCTTCCTTTGATCGAACCAACAATCTTGTTGAGACAATTGGCATTGTCGCGGAAGGCGATACTTTCGCAACCTGCTGTGCAGAAATGGGCATCGTTGTATGGACGCCTGCCAGGTCGGCCGTAGCGCTGCGAGCAGTCCATTTGCGAAACTTCACGAAGACCAGGGTGCGTTTCTCAGAAGTCGTTGTTCGTCTCGACGAACCAGCTTTTTCAGGAACTGCTTTACGGCTCTCACTCTCGGGAGATAAGCCAAGTCCTGATGTGCCGACATCCAGATCTCACGTTCGCCGCTCAACTCGTCGAGCACTGGAACGAGACCGAGGTTCAGACTGCGTGCGAATTCGGGAAGGGCTAC
>NZ_FOCV01000132.1 GCF_900110205.1 Rhizobium tibeticum
GTGCCTCCGACCAAATCACCAGTCGGGGGATGGAATCAGAATTCCGCAGCCAGGGGAATCCTCAACGCGATTCCGCGTTCAATGGACGCGCTCTAGATTCCGAGGCCGTCGTCCAGGCTATCCTGCCTGAGAAGGATGTTGACGGACTCCATGTTGTGAATGCCGGAAAATTGGCGACAGGCGACTCGGAAACCGGCCTCCTTTCCTGCACACCGGCGGGCGCAATGGTTCTCGTACGACACGTTTACGGTGCCGATTTGTCGGGTCTCAATGCCGTGGTCATTGGCCGCTCTAATCTGTTCGGAAACCCAATGGCGCAACTTCTGCTCTGCGCGAATGCAACCGTAACCGTGGCCCATTCAAAGACGAAGAAAATCTTCATCTTATTGCTCAATCAGCAGACATTCTCGTCGCGGCAGTTGGAAGGCCACAGTTGGTTACGGCGGGTTGGGTGAAGGCCGGAGCCACCGTGATCGACGTCGGGATAAATCGTCTCTCGGCCTCCGAACGTGGTGAAGGTAAGACCAGGCTGGTCGGGGATGTCAATTTCGCGGAAGTCCGCAACATTGCAGGAGCAATTACCCCGTTCCCGGAGGTGTAGGACCGATGACAATTGCGATGCTGATGGCGAACACTGTCACGGCAGCCTTTCGCTCAGACCCTACTATTCAAAGGGAGCAGCATCGCTTTGGGCATGCTTTTCAGTGGTCTTCGAAAAGATTTCGGTATCTGCAACAGCCGACTTGTCGTCACAATCGCGAGGTGGATAGGGTAGGCCTGCCATCGCACATAACGTCATATGATTTGTTGGATGTTCCTGACGGGTTGGATTTAGCAGTCTTCTCAATAGCGCGATGATATAACGAAAGGATCGCATTGCATGCCTGGCTATCCACGCGTACTCCCCTTCCCGACGAAGCGGGATACCTAAAATCCGGGCGATTTCGTTCTGATCGTGGTGTAACATTCACGCTTCTCGTCCCATTGTTGTCGATTGCTTACCACCCACCCGACGGTCGAGGGCATCTCCCCAAAAAATAGCGTCGTCAGGATCTCAGTCCTCGCACTGGGTTACTATCGCAGAGCGAGAAATCATTTCACGAACGCTCGGGTGAGACCTATCGAGCGATCAACAATCACTACGACTGCTAGGGTCAATACAATCGGAAGCACGGATATTGCGGCCACCAATAGATCCGTACTCGTATCGACGTGTTGGTACATCGCCGCGGGCAGTGTCGTTATACGGGGTCCCGTCACAAAAAGCGATATGACAACTTCGTCAAACGATACCAGAAAGGCAAGCGCGCAAGTCGCCACAAGACCCGGAGCCATTAGTGGCAACGTCACGCGACGGATCACGACGAGTGGTGAAGCCCCAAGCGTCGACGCCGCCTCCTCCAAAGCTATCGGCAACCCCGCCAGCGAAGTCGTCAAAACCCGCATTGTGTAGGACAATACGATGGCTAGATGCGCGATAACTATTTTAGGTGCCTCGAATAGACGCCCTTCCACTCCATCGCAAAACCGGTGTCTCCAAAAAAGCCGTGTGCAGAGGGAAGGAAATGCAAGAGACGATGATGTAAGCCGCCACCAGTGCATATGCGAAGTCGCCCAGCAGGAAGCTGCCTTCAACGATCGCCTTAGGGAAAAACCCGATGAAGAAAATAGCTGTAATAAAAATTAGCATCGAACTCGTCAGTAAAGATGAAGAAACCTTGTCGTCAAAGGTCTCGCCGACAATGACCGAGGTTTAGTGCTGAAGATCGCTAAGGCGACGACGACAGCCAAGGCTCTCCACGAATAGCGCACGATCAAGAAGGCCATCAGTGCGAACATCAATGAGATGCGCATTTCCTGAATAAGCGTCCACATCGGCGGATTCAGCGAAATGCTAGAGTAATCGACTGCGATCATGAGCAGGTGGGATGCAACGGGTCGAAAATCGACCGGTGTTCCCCCAATCGGGTTCTACGAGCTGTCGCGTTGTGGCCAGCCTTTGCCCAGCATTGATGCGAAATGGACACGGCAACATTCGATACATGGATGTCTCCAATCAAAACAATCGATTTCTGCAGTTGCCAATCAGAGCATAACGCTTGGCAGGTTACGACGCTCATTGCGTAAGGGCTATCTGCGAGGCCAACAACGACGTATCTTCGAGAGGCGAACGCTATGCGCGCGGCTCATTAACAGGGAACGAATATGGAAAGACGTGACTTCATCAAACGTTTGGCAATGCTTGCTGCTTGCCCGCTTTGCGTCA
>NZ_FOCV01000048.1 GCF_900110205.1 Rhizobium tibeticum
AGACGGCATCCTCGAACCTGTTGTTGAAACCGTGGATGAAGACAAGGACGCTGCCGTCGGGGGTCTTTCTGACGCTCGCGCTCAGCCATTTCTTGGCCTCGTCTATGTTGAGATCGTCGGCCTTCACGGTCGCGAAATCGGTCGCGGGATTGGACGGCAGCTTCTTTGGCCAGGCGACCTGTCCTTCCTTGCGAACCTTGCTCGGCGGAATCGAGATCGTCATGTCAGCGAAGGCCGGAGCCAGCGCACGTTCTCCGTTAAACATCTCACCTGGAACCGTCGACCGTGTGCGGGTCGTCGCGATCAGCATGTCGACCTTTGGCGACTGCGGAGACGTGTCGGCCACAGGTGTCAGCACGTCCTTTGGATGGCCGCCACATCCCGGAAGTAAGACAACTACTGCGCATACAACAAACCAACGAAGCCAACTCTTTTGAGCCGACGCCGACGCTACGCTACTTTGACTTCCCACAGATCGCCCTCATCCAGCAAAACGCCTGACAGCCCTCAGCCGCCTTGCCCTAACAGTAATAGACGCCGACCGCGCAGCGCCGAACCGTTCGGCGCGCCACTCCGGCAACGCTGTATGGCGTCAGCGGTCTGCCGATCCTGGCTTCTGCCGGCGAAATAATTCCGGTGAGACCTGGAATGGAAATCGTTTCCCCGGCGATTAGACCGAACATGCCAACGACCGCGGCAATCAGGAGAACTCTCACGCGTATGAACAGGGTCATTGCTTCGCTCCTTTTGCGAGGTGATCGGGAAGCTCGTCGGTATCCTTGAGCTTCGACAGATCGACCTTCTTGGCGTCCGTGGTGTTTTTGAACGTGTAGTCTGCCGCCACGACGTCGGTGCCCGTCTTCCAGTCGCTGATCTGGATGCTGTATTGCGGCCCCTGATCGACCTGCGTCGCGGTGATCACATACCTGCAGGGGTAGGGATGTTCGCCTGGCGCGATCCATATCTGCCAGTCGACCTCCTTGGCGCGGAAGGCGAGGTGGTCGCACTCGGTACCGCCGATGACGCCGCTGCCGAGATCCTTCACGTCCGTCACGCCGTCCATCAACGTGCCGTAGACGTCGGGCAACAGGAGGTCAGCACCGGGAACAGGCCGGTGCAGCTTGTCTCGCATCTCGTCGACCAAGTGAGCGATCGTTCCGGGCACCTCGGCCTGCGCATAGAGATTGGCGTCCTTGCCGAAAAGGGTCGCGGTCTTGCCGTCGAAGACCATCTCGACATTGGCGAAACCGCCGTGCCGGGTGACGCGGAGCTTGTCCGGCCGGCCCATTTCTACCTTGCCGGAACTTGCCAGCAGGATCTTTTGATGCTCGGGGGTGACGACTTCTAAGTTGGTGTCGTAGGCGAAGGAGATGGCCTTCTCCGAGGCAAGGTAGTCGGACATCGCCTTCACCAGTTTCTTGGCGTCGGCCTCGTCGGCACGGGCTGCCGACAAGGATCCGGAAACAGTCAGGGCGAGCGCCCCTACCGCGATCGCAGCCGCGAAACGATGCTGGGATCTTCCTGTTGGTCTGGTCATCGACGCATGCCCTCCCGAGTGGATCGTTGCAATCGGCGAACTCTACAGTCGGACGACGGAGAGCGCCCGTAACATCTGGTAGCATCTGTGCCGTACGGCCCCGGACACTGGCCGCGCACAGGTCAACGCGGCACAAGCACTGACGAACCGGGAAGCGGCAGCAGCATCGATGCTCGCGCTTCGTCCGACGCCGGCAGGCCCGCCCTACGGAGGTCGGCCATGAGCCTCGCCCGGTCGCCAGGCTGGAGGTTCCTGGCCTTGAGTTCGGCGACGATATTCGGAACGAAATCCGGCCTCATCTCGTTGAACCGCAGAGCCTCGCGGCGCGCTTCGTCCATCATCCCGGCATTGACATAGATCACTGCGGCGACCCCGTGGAAGAGCGGAAACTTCTGCAGATCCGCCTGTTTGATTTCGATGACCGAGGTCTTGTCGTCGTTCAGCATGTAGGCCGCAAGCGCTCGAGTGCCGTGATAGTAGCCACCGCCGCCGGGGTTGAGAGCAAGCGCGCGGTCGAGCAGGGCCGCCCCACGCTCCCATTCCCCGCTCATCGCGACGCGGGTACCGAATTCGCCGAGCAGTTCCGTGTCGTTCGGGTTGGTCGCCAACGCCTGTTCCCCGACGCGGAGGGCTTCTGGAACCTCCTGGTTGAAGAACAACGCGGTCATCAGCGCCTGATGGGCACGGGTATTTCCTGGATCGAGTTGCACGGCGCGACGGGCCGCCTGCAGGCTGCGTTCAATCGCCGGCGCCGGGTTTGCGTTCGAATTGAACCGGTACCGATCCTCGTCGAGATAAATGATAGAGAGCATCGCCCAGGCGGTGGCGAAGGATGGATAGCGGGCCACGGCGCTCTCAAGGCAATCCCGCACCTCCAAATGCCGGGTGGCGCTCAATTCCGCACGGTAGCCATAGAAGCTCAACGTGCAGCCATAGACGCCGAGGTCGTCAGGCGACGGATGGGTTGCGTCTGCCCGAGCCATAATCCCGTAGGGCTGGGCCACGGCCGTCGCCACCTTGTTGGCAACGTCCGACTGAATCTTGAAGAGATCGCCACTCTTGGTGTCGTCGTCATAGGTCTGTGACCAGAGAATTTCGTTAGTGTCGGTGTCGAGCAGGCGCGCGGTTATGCGAACGCGGTCGTCCGAAACGCGAACGCCGCCCGCAAGAAGGAAGCGCGCCCCCAGCTTGTCACGGACCTGGGACGCCTCGACTTCCGATGGCAGGGACGTGGAGGTTTCGCGACCGAAGACCTTGATCTCCTTGAAGCGGGGAAGCGCGGTCAAAAGCTCCTCGGTCAATCCTGCCGTATAGAGCGCCGCCTTCGGACCATCGCCGAGATTGGCAAAGGGGGCGACGACGAGCGTCGGACCTTCTGATTGAGCTTTCGGAATTTTCGGCAAGGCCGGCAGTAAATATGCCGGCAGCATCAGAGCGATCATCACGACGCAGAGCATCAGAGCAGCTCCCGCGCCGATCGGCATCAGCCTCCGCCCTTGGGCGCGGGGCCCGGATAAGCTCGGATCGCCGGGGTTTATTGAATTTGCACCATCGTTCCACACGAAGGTCGGAACGTATCCACCCTTGGGGATATCTATTCGGATCGGATCATTCTGGCCCGCCACGAGGTAGTAGCGCTCCAGAGCTCGCCGCAGGCGTCCAGCCTCGATGCGAACGACGGGATCGTCTTGCGTGAACGCTGCCGATCGCTTGAACACTTCCACAGCGATCGAATAACCCTTTATCCGATCTCCACGCTCGGACAGCACTTCGCCCGTTACATACGTCAGGAATGCGGCGCTGCGGCCAACACTGGGGAATTCCGGACTGTTGACAACGCGCTCTAGCTGGTCGCGGATATCGTCCGATGTGGGAGGAGGGCGCGGCGACGATGGCGCGCGCCCGTCTGGCAGTTCGTTCTGCACGGCTTGCTCCTCACCCGCTCTTGAGGGGACGTGTCTATCACAGATTTCAATTCAACGTGAATGTAACCTATCGCAGAAGTTGATCACCGTCCACGCTGGCCTCAGCCGTCTTTCGAGACAGGTCGACGCCGCTGCAGCAGCGAGGCGTCGATACTCGTATCTTACAGTAACATACTTGCGCTTTTCCAGTCTCCGCCCAGGATCCTTCCTCGAAGGCAGCCTTGTGTCCTTAAGCGGGTCAGGACGGGGAGCCGCTCGCAACAAGGGGGCACATCGTGACAGCGCTGAAAGGACCGGTAGTGATCGAACAGCCGCTGAAGGGCGTAGGCACGATCAACGACACCGGGTGCTTTGCGGGTCACGGACGCATCACAGAGAGCGTCACGATCGGCCAAAAGTGCACACCAAGGCTTGGGTCAACCACTGCAGTCGCTATAACTTCTCCTGCCACTTATGCGCGCATGACCGCTGCGAACCAAAAGGAAGTTGTTCAGATGCTTACGAAACGCGCTCTGCTTCGCTCTGCTGCGATGGCTGCACTCGTCGCCACGACGGCGAAACCCACCCTGGTGAATGCAAAAAACAGCGCCGAATGGCCCAGCTTGATAGAGGCCAAGGATATCGCCGAGGAAGGCTTCATCTTTGGATTACCGCTCGTGATGAATTATGCGGTGATGCACGAGTTCGCCGTCGACCCCAAGTCCAGCCAATTCAAGGCGCCGTTCAATAAGATCGACAACCTCAACCACGTGGCGACCTACAAAGACACAGCGGTCGTCACGCCGAACAGCGACACGCCATACTCCATACTGTGGCTGGATCTGCGTGCCGAGCCGATGGTGATCTCCGTGCCGGCGGTGGAGAAGGAGCGCTATTATTCGGTGCAGTTGATTGATGGCAATACCTACAACTTCGGCTACATAGGTAGCCGCGCTACGGGCAACGAGGCGGGCTCCTATCTCGTCGTCGGACCCGACTGGAAAGGCGAGAAGCCCACCGGCATCAAGCAGATCTTTTCTTCGACCACCCCGTTCGTGTTCGCCAACTTTCGGACCCAGCTTATCAACGTCGAAGATATGCCAAACGTGGAAAAGGTGCAGGCCGGTTACAACGTGAAGCCGTTGTCGGCTTTCCTGAAACATCCCGCACCCCCACCCGCCCCGACGATCGACTTTCGGCCGGCCACGACGCAGGGCATTAAAGACAACTTCTTCGACTATCTCGATGCCGCCCTCGAATTCGTGCCGCCCACGGAAGAGGACAAGGCCATTCGTGCCAAGCTCGCGCGCATTGGTGTGGGTCCGGGTAAATCATTTGATTTCAAGGACCTTCCGATCGCTCATAAACTGGAAATCGGCCTTGGCATGAAGGATGGCGATGAGAAGGTCGCCAAGTTTGCTGCCAGCGGAATGAAAGACATCAACGGCTGGAGCGTCGGTTCGTTCTTTGGCGACCGCGCCTTTTACAAGGGAGATTGGCTAAAGCGTGCCGCCGCTGCCAAGGCGGGTCTCTACGGAAACGATGCCGTCGAAGCCATGTACCCCTTTACCCGCACGACCGCGACAGGCGAAACGCTCGACGCCAGCAAGCACAACTACACGATCACTTTTCCCGCCGGGCATCTCCCGCCGGTGAACTCCTTCTGGTCGGTAACGATGTATGACGGGAAAAGCCAGCTCCTGATCAAAAACCCGATCAACCGCTACCTCATCAACTCGCCGATGTTGCCCGGCATGAAGAAAAACGAGGATGGGTCGCTCACCCTCTATATCCAGAAAGACAGCCCCGGCGCGGACAAGGAAGCTAACTGGGTGCCTGCGCCTGATGACACGATCTATCTCGTGATGCGCCTGTACTGGCCGAAGACCGAAGCGCCTTCGATACTGCCGGCTGGCGAGGGCATCTGGAAGCCGCCCGGTATCATTGTGGCGCAATAATTATCCCGACGATGATTAATCCCGACCATGCTGATGCGTGGCGTCAAACGCGATGAGAGAGCAATGACACGCACGACAAGACTGCTTTTCGCCACGGCCGCGGTTGTCCTGATGGGTATGGGCACCGCTTCCGCCGACACGGCGACCGCTTCCGCGCAGACCTACAAGATGACGACGCCTATCGCACCGGGCGTTGCCGTGCCGGACAAGATCGAGTCCTCGATCGGGACCCTGAATCTCAATTACGGCTACCCGTCGGCCGATACCGTCGACAAAATCTACGACAACCTGGACCGTTCGCGCGCGCTACAGGCTTATCTGCTGGCGATTCCAATCGTCAATCAGGCCGGCATGCGCGAATCGATACGCAAGTTCGGACCAGATAACCAGACCAACGTGATCTGGGAAAGTCTGATGGATTCCAAGACCGTCGCGCTGACTGGCAACGACAACACGATCTACAACTTCATGTGGGTCGACACGAGCAAGGGTCCGGTCGTGGCAGAGATTCCGCCCAAGGTGCTCGGGACGGTCGACGACTTCTGGTACAAGTGGGTGGGCGACATCGGCATCACCGGGGCCGACAAGGGCGAGGGCGGCAAGTACCTCCTGTTGCCGCCCGGATTCAAGGGCGACATACCAGCCGGGTATCACGTTTTGCGGCCGAGCACCTTCGGCAGCTACTTCGTCTTTCGCGCTTTCCTCGTCGACGGCTCCGCCCAGCCTGCGGTAGATTCGGTCAAGAAGAACCTGCGAATCTATCCCTTGGCCGAGGCCGCCAACCCGCCGCCGATGAAATTCGTCAATGCCTCTGGAATTCCTTCGAACTTTGTCTCACCGGGTGACTACTCATTCTGGACCCTGTTGAACCAGGTCATCCAGGATGAGCCGGCGGGCGGTTCCGATCCCACCACCTTGGGCCTGTTCGCCTCGATCGGCATCGAAAAGGGCAAACCCTTCGCACCCGACGAGCGGATGAAGAAGATCCTCACCGACGCCGCCAACATCGGGGCCGTGACGGCACGGACGATCGCCTTCAAGATCCGCCCGAAGGATGCGTATTTCTACCCGGACAGTGCGTGGCGCCTGCCGTTTTTGGGCGGCTACAAGTTCGAGACAGCGCCCGGTGTCAGCAACTTGGACGGTGCCGTCTTCTTTTACTACTTTGCCATTGCCGTGACGCCGGCGATGGAGGAAAAAATGGTGGGGCAGGGCTCGCAATATCCCTGGTCGGTGCAGGATGCGAAGGGCAATCCCTTCGATGGCGGCAAGAACTATAAGCTACGCCTGCCGCCAAATATCCCCGTCAAGGATTTCTGGTCGGTCATCGTCTACGACAACCAGACCCGCTCGATGGTGCAGACCGACCAACAGGCCCCGAGCGTCAGCAGCCAGAGCAAAGGCGTCAAGGTCAATGCGGATGGTTCGACGGATGTCTACTTCGGACCCAAGGCTCCGGCAGGAATGGAGAACAACTGGGTGCAGACCATTCCGGGCAAGGGCTGGTTCACGCTTCTGCGCCTATACGGTCCGCTGGAACCGTGGTTCAACAAGACCTGGAAGCCGGGCGAGATCGAGCTGGTGGAGTGATTAGAAAACGCCGATGAGACGGAAATTGAAGCGATCAGGGCTGGCTCGTTGAACGTGATCCTGACGTTCCGTCCCTGGTGAACGAGTGGCGTCCGATCGAGATCGAGGAAGTTTACAGAGCTCAAGTATCCAAGGGGCATCTAGCCGTTGGTAAAAGGCACGGGCTGGGCTTTGCCGGGGCGCTGTCGGGGATCGCACCCCGGTCGGGGATATTCCGCTCGCTTTTCTGCTCTTCAATGTCGGCGTCGAGATCGGATAGCTGATCTTCATCGGACCGGTGATCGAGCTGATTGCGCTTGCAAACTGGTTCATGGAGCGGGTTGCTGCGTTCTAGCGGGAAGCCATAATCCCGGAACGTTACGATACAAACGGTAGATGGAGATGCCTAGTCATTATGTTCTGAGATCGCCTGCTGTGAGGCGACGTACGCGAATGGATAAACCGGATGGGGAACGGTGTTGAATTCGTAAAGAGCGCCTTCAACGAGCGCGCCAAGGTGGTCGAGGAACTCGCCGCATGCAACGAGGGGTTCCGAGACCTCTGCGACGACTTCGAAATTGCCAACGACGAGGAACTGCGATGGGAGCAGTCAACCGCTCCGGAGCGCGATGAGCGCCTCGCTGAATATAGGGAGCTGATCGACAGCATGCGGACCGAGATCGAGCAGTCCCTCGATAGAGCCGCGGTCGTCCCGTTCAATCCGCCACGACCTTAACTGCCTACCAAGCATTCGACGTAAATTCACCACTCCAGATCAATCGCTCAAGGATAGGATAATGATGATAGATAGAGTTGGCATCTTCGCAGGAGCGGCACTCGCCGGTTTCCTCGCTCTTACCACGGTCGGGCGCGCCGACACCATGAGCTACGCCGATGCGGTGACGACGCTTGCCAAGGAGTGCGGCGCCGACATCAAGAAGTTCTGCAATGGCGAGAACCTCGGCAACGGCCGCATCCAGGCCTGCCTCGAGAAGAACGCATCCAAGGTTTCCCCAACCTGCACCTCGACCCTAGCCAGCGTCATGTCGTCGATCGCCCAGCGCCAGGAGGCGCAGGCCTCGGTGTTCAAGGTCTGCCAGCATGACATCTCCCAGTACTGCAACGGCGTAAAGGGCGATGGGAACATCCTTTCCTGCCTCGTCGAGACGAAGCGCGTCGACAACAGGGAATGCAACCAGGCAATTACCGACGCCGGATGGCGGTGAACCATGACCGGAAAGAGGGAAAACAACATGATCGCTCACGGCCTTCGCATTTCAATGGCACTCGGCCTGCTTCTGGCACCGAGCATTGCTTCCTCCCAAGAGCTCAACAACAGTCAGATCATGAGCACGCTCGGACAGGTCAAGGAGGCCGCACCTGCCGTCGATGCCGCTCTGCTGGTGGAAGAAGCGAACGCCAACGTCGGCAAAGGCGTCGCAGCGCTGCCCAACTGGAGCAAGCTGTCGGAGCTCTCGCAGTTGATCGTCGAGATTGATTTCGAAAACAACTCGACTGCCATCGAGCCGAAATCCTACCGCACCGTGGGGCTGATCGCGGATGCACTGCATCATCCGGATCTGTTCCGCTACAAGTTCCTCATTGTCGGGCATTCCAGTGCGACAGGAATGGCCAAGCACAATCTCGAGCTCAGCCAGAAACGCGCCGACGCAATCAACGAAGCGCTGTCGACCACCTTCGCAGTTCCGCCTAATCGCTTGTTCTCGGTCGGTGCCGGCGAGGAATGGCCGATCGATCCCGGTCATCCGGAGTCGGCCGACAACCGACGTGTACAACTGATCAACCTGGGACTTTTGAGGTAATGCCCGCGTGGCCGAACTGGAGGACGAACAGTGCTTAGGATCTCGCATGTCTGCATGATCGCGCTTGCAGCAGGCCTTCTATCTTCAACGCCGGTTCTCGCGCAGGACGCCATCTCGGCTCCCGCGCAGAAGACGATCGGCGCAACCAAGTCAAAAGTGGTGCCGTCGCTGGCCGTCCTCAATTCCGGAGGGGCAAAGCTTGAGAACGGGAAGCTGACGATGAGCGGCATCTCGGCGGTGTCTATCGTGTTTGCCGACCGCCCGGTGCGCTCTGCCGGTCATGTCTTAACTTCCGAGTTCATCAAGCAGTGGGATGAAGGCCCGGACAGTTTCGCCAAGGATCCGCCCAATGCGACGATTTCGGTCCTGAGCGGCAAGGGCGATACCGTCGCCGATGCCGTCGTCGTCCTGAAAACGCCGAAGCTCGAGGGCGGAAACCTGACCTTCGACGTCGCGGTTCTCGAAGGTGATCTCACCGGAGCAGATGGTCCGGCGTCATTGTTCATCGATTGGTTTGCTGCACGTGGTCGGTATGGCGGCGTCGCCGTCGGGGGTGTTGGTCGAGCGGCGGTCTGGCGTGGGGGATGGTACGCACATCCCGGCGCATACTATGGCGCAGGCGTCGTCGCGGGGGCGGCGGTGGGAGCGGCCGTGGCGTCCGAACGCCCTTACTATCCGCCGCCGGCATGCGGATATTATCCCTATCCTCCCTGCTACTAGCGCCAGGGTACAGCAACATGCCCGTGCTGGTGTCGGCCCGGTGGGAGGCTTGCAAAAAGGCCTTCCACCGGAGCTGATAAGACTGAGGACATAGCGATTGGACCATCTGTCGAACCCGAACCCGCTTTTCGAAATCTTCGTCGGTACGCTTATTTTGATCGTCGTCATCTTCGTACACGGCGTCGGTATTCGCAGCTCAGCCTTCAGTTCAGCAAATCCTGGGCACAGGTCACCAGCGTCACATCTCACTGGCGACTGAACCTGATGCTGGCGGTGACGATCGCCGCGCTAGCGCTCCTGCATTTCGCAGAAACCCTAATTTGGGCGGTTCCTCTCTATGTCAGAGAAATCATCCCCTCGATGCGCGACAGCTACTACTACGTCCTCGAGAGCTATACGACGCTGGGGGAGGGCAACGTGACCCTTCCAGATCGGTGGCGTCTCCTTGGCCCGATCATCGCAATGTCCGGCCTGTTCACCTTCGGTTGGACGGGAAGCGTCCTGGTCAGCATCATGACGGACTTCGGCAAATTCGACAAACTGCAGGCGAGGCGAGAGCGCTTGGAGGAGGACAAGGGGGAGCCAGAGGGCCGACCTCCGCGTTAGCTGCCTATTAAAATGGCGGGAGGAGGCCAGGCCGGCGCGCAGCGTGTGATGCTAGGGGAGGGACCGAGTTGCGATCGCCGGCACGAAGCCGCAAAATGCTTCCAGTCAGATCCATAAGCTTTGCGGGTGTTGGCAGAGCTTGCGCCTCAACATGGGCACGAGCGCGGTCTGTGAGGCTGGCGAGATTTGCCGGCAGCGCTTCGTCTGCGAGAGTGGAGGGGAGGCGGCGGTTTTGGTCCGACACCCGCCGCGCGGAAATATCATCGCCGGCCGCCATGCGCTGAGGTAGAGCGGAACTCCCTGGGCGTGATTTTCGCTGTTCTGCTCGATGATCTGGGCCATTTCTTTATAATGACCAAAACGTCCGCCTTGTTCCTTTTTGGGCAGATGCACAGGGGCGACGCCTAGAATATCGACAGAGCGAGAGGCAAATCCGCCGTGACGTGTTGATTCCGAGGTCGCATTGGAATTTGGTACGGCCCTTGCTTTCTCGGTTGTATGCAAGACTTACATACTGAAAAGACCCGGCAGACAAACATCGAAGAAGCCATCGTTTCAGGCATTCTTTCCGCGCGAATCCATCCGGGTACTCGGCTCAGCGAAAATCAGCTCGCCGGACTTTTCGCAGTATCGCGTACGCGGGTGCGCGAGGCGATGATGCGCCTCGAAACCCGCGGCATCGTTCACGTGAGCCCGCGGCGAGGATGGTTCGTTGTAGAGCCGTCGGCTGAAGAAGCGATGACGGTCTACGAGGCGCGGCGGGTCATCGAGTCCGGATTGCTGCGGAGCATGCGGCCGTTGACCGAAGACGGGCGGCAGGTGCTCGTTGCGCATCTGGACGAGGAAAAGGCCGCGATGGCCGCTGGCGACCGCCAGCGCCTGACTTGCCTCATGGGCGATTTTCACATCCGGATCGCGGAGTTGTGCGGCAATGCCGTGCTCATCGAAATGCTGCGCGATCTTACCGCCCGGACCATTCTTATTTCGATGCTCTATCAATCGGAGTTCCATGCAGCCCAGTCCCATCAGGGGCATTGCCGCATCTTCGAAGCCATGGTCGAAGGCGATTTCGTCAAAGCGGCAGAATTGTCGATTGAGCATCTGGACGAAGTGGAAACGGGCCTGGATCTGACGGCGCGCCCCGATCCCCTGTCCGAACTGCGTATTTCCCTTTCCCTACCACCCAAGAATGCGCCTTCGACGTCCCGTTTATCCGGCGCGAAATAACCCGTAGCTCCAAAGGAGATATAAAGACATGCTTACAAGACGCATATTTTTTGCAATTGCGACGCTCGCAGTCACCGCCAGCTTCGGGGGCGCCGCACATGCCGACTCGCTTGCCAACATCACCAGCCGCGGCACGATCCGCGTCGCCGTCCCGCAGGATTTTCCGCCGTTCGGCAGCGTGGGGACGGACATGGCTCCGCAGGGATACGATATCGACGTGGCAAACCTGATCGCGGCGAAGCTCGGGGTGAAGACAGAGCTCGTTCCCGTCACCAGCGCTAACCGCATTCCCTATCTCCAGACCAATAAGGTCGATTTGGTAATCTCAAGCCTCGGCAAGAACGCCGAGCGCGAAGCGGTGATCGATTTCACCGCCGCCTATGCCCCGTTCTTCAATGGTGTCTTCGCCCCCGCAGACGTTTCTGTCACGAAGGCCGAGGAACTTTCCGCAAAGACTATCGGCGTCACGCGCGGTGCCGTCGAGGATCTGGAACTGACAAAGATTGCCCCTGCCGACGCCGTCATCAAACGTTACGAGGACAACAACGGCACGATTTCCGCGTTCCTCGCCGGGCAGGTGGATGTGGTTGCAACAGGCAACGTTGTCGCAGCCGCCATCCTCGCCAGAAACCCGCCAAAGCGTCCGGAGCTGAAGTTTCTGATCAAGAACTCTCCCTGCTACATCGGCCTCAACAAGAACGAGCCGGCGCTGCTTGAGAAGGTGAACGCCATCCTTTCCGCCGCCAAGACAGACGGTGCGCTCAACGGCATCTCCCGGAAATGGCTCGGCGCCGACCTTCCGGCCGACCTCTGATCGTATCCATGGCCGCCATCCCACTGCCTGCGGGATGGCGAGCCGCTGCAGCGCCAAGAGGGGACCAAATTGAACTATATTTTCGAATTCGGCTGGCTAGCCCAATATTATCCGCAGATCGTTAAGGGCGTTCTGATAACACTCGAATTGATCGCCGTCGGCGCGGTACTGGGCATTTCGCTCGGCATTTTCTGCGCGTGGGTGCGGGCGCTTGGTCCCGCCTGGCTAAAGCCGGCCGTGGCAACCTATGTCGAACTGATCCGTAACACGCCGTTCCTGATCCAGCTTTTCTTCATTTTCTTCGGCCTTCCCTCTCTCGGCCTGCAGCTTGACGAACTGACCGCGGCCAACATCGCGATGGTCGTCAATCTCGGAGCCTATAGCTGCGAGATTATCCGCGCCGGCATTCAGGCAACCCCAAAGGGCCAGTTCGAAGCGGGCGCCAGCCTTGCCATGACTCGCTTCGAGACCTTCCGGCACGTCGTGCTCGTGCCCTCGCTTCAGCGCATTTGGCCGGCCCTGTCGTCGCAGGTGGTGATCGTGATGCTCGGCTCGTCGGTGGTATCGCAGATCGCCGCTGAAGACCTGACCTTTGCTGCGAACTTCATCCAATCGCGCACCTTCCGGGCCTTTGAAACCTATATTGTCTCGACCGTCATATATCTCTGCCTGGCGATCCTGCTTCGCCAGGGACTGGCCGTCCTGGGCGGTCTCATCTTTCCAAGGAGGGCAGCGCGATGATCGAGTTTTCCACATGGGATATCCTGCGCAATCTGCTGCTCGCGACGCGCTGGACCATTCTGCTTTCGCTTGTCTCTTTTGCCGGCGGAGGAGCGGTTGGGCTGCTTCTCCTTTTCCTGCGCATCAGCATGCGCAAGGCGGCCAGGATTTTTGCTAAATATTACATCGAGCTGTTCCAGGGAACGCCACTTCTGATGCAGCTTTTCATCGCTTTCTTCGGCCTTGGACTGATTGGTATCGACGTGCCGGCCTGGCTGGCGGCCGGAGTTGCGCTTATCCTGTGGACAGCTTCGTTTCTCGCCGAAATCTGGCGCGGTTGCGTCGAATCCATCAACCGGGGGCAGTGGGAGGCATCCGCCAGCCTCGGCATGGGGCGGCTGCAGCAAATGCGCTACGTCATTCTTCCGCAGGCTCTGAAGATCGCGGTGCCGCCGACGGTCGGTTTCTCGGTGCAGGTCGTCAAGGGCACGGCACTGACCTCGATCATCGGTTTCGTTGAACTCTCCAAGGCCGGAACCGTCGTCACCAACGCCACCTTCCAACCATTCACCGTCTACGGGCTCGTCGCCCTTATCTACTTCGCGCTCTGCTGGCCCCTGTCCAAAAGCAGCCAAGTGCTTGAAAGGAAGCTCAATGTCGCTCATCGAAATCACTGAGGTCCGCAAAAGCTACGGCACCAACGAGGTTCTGAAAGGTATCAATCTCGATGTAGAGCCGGGCGAGGTCATCGCCATCATCGGCAAGAGCGGCTCGGGAAAATCGACGCTACTTCGTTGCATCAATGGGCTCGAAACCCCCACGAAAGGGGCGATCTCAGTCGCGGGAGCGCAACTACTCGACGACGAGGTGCACCTGAAGGCGCTTCGGCTGAAAGTCGGGATGATCTTCCAGCAGTTCAACCTGTTTCCGCATCTAACGGTCGGCGGCAACGTTGTACTTTCCCAGACTGTCGTCAAGAAAACTGCAAAGATGCAGGCCGAAGACATGGCGCGCCGGATGCTCGACCGCGTCGGCCTGGGACACAAGTTTGATGCCTACCCAGACGAGCTTTCCGGAGGCCAGCAGCAGCGAGTGGCGATCGCCCGGGCGCTCGCCATGCAGCCGATCGCGTTGCTTTGCGACGAGATCACCTCGGCACTCGATCCTGAATTAGTGGCGGAAGTGCTCGCCGTCGTGCGCGAACTCGCCTCTGAAGGCATGACGCTTCTGATGGTGACCCACGAAATGAAGTTCGCCCGCGACGTCTGCTCGCGCGTCGTCTTCATGCATCAGGGTAAGGTGCATGAGATCGGACCACCTGAGGAGGTTTTCGCGGACCCGAAAACACCGGAGCTCAGACAGTTCCTCGGCGTGCTTTGACAGGGCGGCGGCGGGCAGGAAGCCAATTCCCCGCGCTACGCCGGAATATGTCATTTCGCGAAAGCCTGAAAGCGTCGACGTCCACCATGCCCTTGACCGATATCTTCAGGTGCGGGACGGGAAGGGGCAGGAAGGCGACCTGCAGGAAGGGCTCTTGCGGCGTGGTGCCGAAAGTCAGGACCAAGGGTGCGGTGTGACGACGCCGTATTTCCTCTTTGCCTTTGGGCTCGAGACGCTGCGCGATCTGCATGACCTCGAGCGGCTGGAGGATGCGGGACTGCTCAGCCGGCAGGCGATCAAGGCGTATGTCTTCGCTGAGCCAATTCCAGATGGCAACGAGGCGCCATTTGAGGACGATTGAGGCTTGTGAAGACTATAGTCGGTATATTGCGATGCACCAATGCCTCATCGACTGCCCGTTTAGCCTGTGAAAGGACGGCCATGCCTTCGCGCAACAACCCGGCAATTCTGGTCAATTCATCAAGCCGATCTGTCCACCCTCAGGGGCGCACTCCAAGTCAGAGCCAATTTTGCCCCCCTTGCTATGTAGATCGGCGCTTGGCCTGGCCGGTGTTGCAAAGGCTATCCTATTTGACAACCCCGATACTTGCCCCCAATTCTGCTTGCATGGGGTTGGAGAGTTGAAGTCGCGATGCGGAGTGATCCTCACCGAAAAGGTGCATTGATCAAATGGATGCTCGGCCGTGAAACGCCGCGCCACGCAAGCCCTGTTTCATCGATGCGCGGCTTCTGGGGCCTGATGAGCGCCTATTGGCTTTCCGAAAGATGGCGCGAGGCTTGGGGACTGACACTTGCCATTCTGGCCCTCACAGCATTATCCGCCAAGGCCAGCGTTTGGTTTGCCGTAACCTCGGGCGAACTGGTCAACGGGATAGCCTACTTCCACCATCCAACAACGCCCACCACGCTCACATCGCTGCTGACCACCGCGGCAACCCTTGCCGCGATCGCGATCCTAAGGGACGCAGGTTTCACAGCAGTCCGTCATTTCTTTTCGACCACGCTTCACCGCAAGTGGCGTGAGTGGCTCGACCGATGCTTCAACGAAGCACTGCTCGATTCCAACCATACGCATTTCCATCTACAGCAAATCGGATCCGACGCGGCCGGATCCGCCATCCCCGCGCCGGACAACGTCGACCAGCGCATCCAAGAATCGATCAAAGGCATGACCGGGGGCGCCCTCGGTCTCGCGATGGGCATCGCGGGCGTCGTGCTGTCGCTCGGCTTCGTGGGTAGCAAACTCATAGAGACGTCGAGCGACGTCAGAGGGCTCGAGTTCCTGGGCAGTTACGGCAGCGCGTGTGTAGCTTTCGCGGCGATCGCTATTTACGTGCCGCTTAACACCTTCATCGCAACGAAGCTGGGCGGGATCCTCCAGCGGCTATCGGTGCGTATGCAATGGGCGGAAGGCAGCTACCGCACCGAATTGAACACACTCCTGCACCGCAGTTTCCATGTTGCTGTCCTCCATGGCGAAAGAGCCCAGAAAGTCGTCAACAAGCGTCGGTATCTCGACATAGACCAAACCTGGACTAGCCTAAATCGGGTTACTGCCGTCTACATGGGATTCGAGCTGGTCCACAATTTCATCGGCTCGCGGATTGTCGCTTACGCACCCGGCCTATTCCCCTTCGTGGACAACAAGCTCAGCCTGCAGTCCTATGTTACCGGTGCCGAACTGGCGAATGCGCTCATCACCGAGTGCTCGTGGTTCATTCACGTCATGCCCGACATCGCGACGCTCAGGGCGAATGCTCGCCGGATAACCGATCTCGCAGAAGCGATCGAAACTGTTCAGCGGCCTCAGGAGTTTTATGCGCAAACCGGCCCTTCCGAATTCCGATACGGCAAGCAAGACCCTGTGCTCGGTCTCACCGTTCAGCACATCGAACTCTTGCATGCGGGCGTCGATCTTCCTTTTCTGGCTGCTGACATGCTGCACTTCCTCCCGGGCGAGTGGACTTTAGTCATTGGCGATTCAGGTAGCGGCAAGACCTCGCTCCTCAAGGCGATACATGGCCTTTGGGCGCACGGCCGCGGCGCAATCGTGGCGCCAAGGCATGTGAGAAGCCTTTATGCCGCTCAGGATGTCAAGCTCCAGACGGTGTCTTTGAAAGATCTTGTCTGCCTTCCGGACTCAGTCGACGAGCACCCCGACAACTGTGTCGCAGCGGCGTTGCATAAGGCGGGGCTCGGCGAGCTCATCGAAGAACTCTCAAAGGATGGCCGCGATGGCCAGAGCTGGGATCAGCTTCTGTCTGGAGGCCAGAAGCAGAAGCTCGTCCTTGCTCGAATCCTTTTGCTGCGACCAGGACTCCTGTTCCTTGACGAGGCAACGAGTGCACTCGATACCCAAGGGGTGCATGCGTTCCTCCACGCGATCAAGGATCATTGCCGAGAGGCGACAGTGATCGCCGTCATGCATGACGTTTCGCCTATACAATCAGCGAGCGGCGTCGATTTCTTCGACAGCGTGCTCACCATCGAAAAAGGCGTGGCGAAAAAAAATGCCATCGCAGCATGGCGTCTGACGGGGAAGTGAGGTGGTTGGCCGGGTCTTCTCGACACCAATCAGGATCTTCTGCTTGCCGGCATGGGGAGCTCATCCGGCTCAATCACCACGTGAATACGCTCCAGATGGGTTGGGAAGCCCTTGCGGCGTAAAGCGAGCCACTGAACGAATCATTGCCGGCGTCGCGCACCAGCAACAAAGGGCTATCCGGACCTTTGCAGAAGTCGACGGGATGGCTTGTCAGAAACACATTCACATCCGACGGGACATGCGGTTCGCACCGCGCGGATTACCGAACAAGATGAGCCTCGTCGACCTCAGCTAGAGGCGACCGGCTTGCGATCCTCCGGGACAGGAATTCAAGCGAGATCAGATGGGAGCCTGTCGTACAAATCCGAGCTAGCAGTGATGGCCACTTATCAGTGGGCACTAGCGGCGATTCGGGCCCGCGCGCTTGCTAGTGTGCCGTCTCATTCCGCGGCCCGTAGGCGAGAGTTTGCTTTCGTACTATGGGCCTGCTTCCAGTTCACCATGTAATCACGGGTGAACGGGACGGAGTCTGCCCGCTTGGCAAGCTGAATCTGAAACACCATCATCGAGCGAAAGCGGAATCCGATCTCGCACAGAACGAGATAGAATTCCCACATGCGACAGAACCGTTCGTCATAGAGTGCGGCAATGCGTTGACGGTTAGTCATGAAGCGCTCGCGCCAGTGGCGGAGGGTATCGGCGTAGTGCAGGCGCAGGATTTCGACATCAGTGACAACAAGGCCCGCACGCTCTACGGACGCGAAGACCTCGGAAAGCGACGGAATATCCGCTCCTGGGAAAATGTACTTGCGAATGAACGGATTGATCGGACCAGGCGCATCGGAATATCCGATCGAATGCAGCAGCGCGACGCCGTCGGGGGTCAGGAAATCGCCAAGCCTGGCAAAGAACTCGTCGTAATTCCTCTTGCCTACATGCTCGAACATGCCGACCGAAACCACCCGATCATATTGACCAAGTTCCTCACGATAATCACGCAGACAAAAGCGTACGCGATCAGCGAGGCCCGCGGCGGTAGCGCGCCCCTCCGATACCTTGTGCTGCTCGACGCTCAAAGTGAGGCCGGTGACGTCAGCGCCCGTCTCCTCGGCCAGGTACAAACTGAGGCCGCCCCAGCCAGAACCGATATCGAGTATCTTAAGGTCCGGCTGGTCGAGCAACAGCTTTGAGGCGATGTGGCGTTTCTTCTGCTCCTGCGCCGCCTCGAGATCATCGTCCGCGCTCGTGAAGTAGGCGCAGGAATACTGGCGGTCCTTATCGAGGAAGAGATCGTAGAGCTGGCCGGACAGGTCATAATGATGGGCGACGTTGCGCCGTGCGCGATCGATCGGATTGTATTGCTTCAGCCGACGCATGATGCGGGACAACAGCGAGAACCAAGCCATCTGCTCGAAGTTGCGATAGTTTTTGGCAGCAATTTGGAGAAAGTCGAAAAGGGTTCCCTCCTCGATGGTCAGCAAGCCATCCATGTAGGCTTGACCTATTAACAGTTCAGGGTTCAGGGCTAACGTATAGTCAAGATGGCGAGCGCCGAGCCGGATCGTACAGTGAGGTGAAGTGCCGTCGCCATAGTGGTGGACCTTGCCCGCCCCATCGATCAACCGAACACTGCCAGTCCGGACGATTGATTTTAGGATTGCAGGAAACAGCATGCGGCAAGTCCTCAGCTCTGACCGTCGATCGAATGCCTTTGGCGCAAGGTCGCTCGGGTAACCGACACGCTCGTGCCGCTGGAATTGCTGACCATGTCCACTCGCGCGTCGAGCTGTTTCGCAAGAGCCTGAATAATCGCCGTGCCTAGTCCGCCACTTGGTTCGGCTGCACCATCGGCTTGCTTTCCTATGCCACTGTCGGAAACGATCAGCTTCCAATCCGGCCCCCTGATCTCATAGGTAACGAGGATCACGGCGTCCGGCTTGACGACAGGGAAGGCGTATTTTATCGCGTTGATCACGAGCTCGGTGACGATCAGGCCGAGGCCGACAGCCTTGTCGGACCCGATCCTTCCTTCGTCCGCTATCACATTGATCGCAATGGGCTGGCTTTCGCCTATCATCGAGGATGCCAGGCTGTCGCAAAGCTTCGTCAGGTAGGACCCGACCTCGATCTGGTCGATGCCGGATACGTGGAGGTGCCGTTGCACCTCTGCGACCGACATGACGCGCTGATGGGCATCCCGCAAGTCTCGCCGTGTTTCCTCAGACGTGACCGCCCGCGCTTTCAACAGCAATATGCTGGCGATGATCTGGAGACTATTGGCAACGCGGTGCTGCATTTCCTGCAGCAGGATTTCCTTCTGATGTAGCAGCTGTTCTGTCTGCTTAAGGAGCTCTTCCTTTTCCCACTCGATCTTGCGGCGATCCGTGACATCGGTGAATGCCAGCAGGATCGTCGAACGGGACCTATCCCCGTAAGTGACCTGTCGGGCGTTGAGCAGCATGATCCGACGGCCGAGATCTGGAAAATCATGCGCAACCTCAAAGCCCTCCATGGAGGCATGTTCGGGAATAATCGTCTCAAGAAGAACGCGCAGGGCGGGAATGTCCCATTGGCCGTCACCGAGCGCGTAAAGCAGACGCCCTCTTGTGTATTCGGGATCGAACTTGAACGTCCCATAAAAAGAACGGCTGGCAGCCAGCACACGAAACTGGTCGTCGAGGACAATAAAGGGCTCTGGAATGGTATTCACAATTGCTTGCGCCAACGTCTGCGCGTCTTCAATATTTTGAAAATCGATCATGGCGCGGATCACTTGTTCGCAACGAAGGTTCAATTTTCAAGGTATAGTACACTCCTCCTGGCCAGATGTCGCCGCCTGGCTAAGCTGGACTAGATGCCATATTGGGCAGGCGCTTCCGAGATTGTCTCCAGAAGTGTGGCTGCGAGTTTGTCCTGCCGGACAAAGTGATCAATTTTGAATTGACGACATGTTCTCATCGGACCTAGCATTTCCCCATCACCAAGGAGGTCGCCGTGACACAGGTTGTTTCGACTTCTATCACAAGACGAGGCGTGGTCGCAGGGATGACGCTGACCGCCGCGGCTGTGGCTGTTTTGGCGGGGACGGACAACGCTCGGGCCAACCAAACCATGCCGGAGAAAAGTCTGTACGAGCGGCTGGGCGGCGTCTTCGCCATCGCGGCAGTGGTGGATCACTTCAGCGACGCCGTCGTGAAGAACCCCGTCGTCGGCCGGGAGTCCAAGAACCCGCAGCTGCGGGAATGGCACACCAAGAACCTGGGAAGGCTGCCCGGCCTCAAATTCATGCGGACGCTGTGGGTCTGCGACATTACGGGTGGGCCCTTCCAGTTCACGGCAACCAAGCCTGGCACGACACCGCTCGGCCTTGAGGAGGCCCACCGGGACCTGCGGATCTCCCCCGTTGAATTTGATGAGGTCGCAGCGGAACTCGCACGGAGCTTGGACTTCTTCAAGGTTCCGGAACGCGAGAAGTCCGAAGTCCTGGCAGCCTTCGCCGCCCACAAAGATGAGGTCACCGGCGGCTAGGTTACGGCCGCAAAGCGCGGCCGAAGCATCCTGTCTTTCCCGCCCAGCTTTAGATGGGCGAACGTTAGCTGCGTTGCATGAGGCCGCTGGCTGCACATCGCGTCGTTCGCTGATAATCTAGCCGGAAGCAACATGAAAGATTGGGCATGCTACCTCTCGGCAAGCCAATCGAACAAATTCTGGGGCGGGCGCCCTTCTTCTCCTTGCGTTCGGTTGCCTCTCGTGCTTCAGCCCTTCCTCTCAGCCATCCTGTGGGCGGCGGTGATCTGTTTCTCGACATGGCCGGCCTACAGGAGATCAGAACGGGTAGTTGGTGGCAATAAAAGCCGGGCCGCCGCCATATTCCTTCACGTCCGGCGGATGGCGGCCCACGTGCGCGCAGTCGGCGAACGATTCGCCGGGCTCCAGGGCCCGGGAGCGTCATTTACGACTTGGTCGGAACGGCACTCGCCCGTCGACGCACTGCTCGAACAGAACGATGAATGGGCAGTGCAACGTGCGCGATATATGACACTTCTTGAGACAATGGCATCGATGAGCGATGATCCGCAAATCTGCATGCCTGCAGTCGCACGCTGATATCCTCTCCGGCTCTTCGGGAAGCACGGCCCTCAGCCGTTTGCTACAACTGCCCGCGCGGACGCTTCATCAGTGTTGCTTCAGCGTTGAACTCCATGACCAGCCTCCTGCTTCTCCTCCAAATGGGCTCTGGGGCCGTGTTAGCAATCCCTGATGCCCGAATGAGGTTGCGATGGGCTTACAAAGAGCGCATGGTTAGCCATTGGCTGGCGCGATAAGGGCAAAGCCATCTGGGCATCACATCCTAGCCCCAACAAAGGAGGACCCAATGTCTTCCGAACCTAATCAATTCTTCGACGTCGCAAAGCTGAGGATGCTGGATCGTATCCTGAGAAAAGCTGGCTTTCGAGGTGAGCAGATCTATGCTGTCGACGACAAAGAAATCAGCGCGACGAGCTTCCTCACACAATGTTTCCAAATGGGCATCGTTGATGAAGCGACGCTGATATCGGCGCTTAGAATGTATCTCGCAACAACAAATCCGATTGTGCGACCTCTGTCGCAGGACGACGGTTCGCTGGCGCGGTGGCAGGACGACGGCGGCGCTCCGGTGAGAATTCACAAGCACACACGGCTATGGCTGGAAGACAAAGCAGCCCGCCATGGCGACCCGGTCGCTGTCGCTTTCCTATAGCGAAAATACCGAACGCACATTGGAAACGCGACAAGTGGGGCGCGGGCAGCGTTGGTCGCGACGATCTCGCCACTCTCGATGCGACCTTCGAAGCGGTTTTGGTCGATGTAGTCAGCAACCACCTCGCGCCTGACGGATCTCATATCCGGATGCTGCGTTTACCCATTGAAAGCGTGTCGCGTTCCGGGCCGGTCACCAACCTAGGCCGCCGTGTCGCCAAGTATGCTGGAGTCGAGGACGCCATGGAAAAGGATCACTGGATCGTCGACGATTTCGGAATGCACTCCGAAATGCGGGACGGAACGTTCGAAATAGAAGCGCACAGACTTGCCGAACTGACATCTGTTGAGGAGCGGGATATTCTTTACTGGCCCGTATATATTGCCAGCGAAACCCGTTTCGACATAGAGCGCTTTCTCGAAGCCTATCAGGGGGCGCTTGTAAAACACGCAGGCCGTTACGGGGCGGTCATGGATCCGCTGCTGCTGGCCGAGAGCGCGGAGGCGGCTCGCAACATCTGGGGCGAGCGTCCCGTTTGCGGATAGGGCGCGCCATCATGACCATCTTCTCCGTTCGCCACGTCACCTCCTATCGCTATTTCCGCGAGGTTGCTTTCGGCGAGCACCGGGTGATGTTTCGGCCCCGCGACAGCTTTGATCAACGGCTGATCGACGCATCCCTGACGATCGACCCAGAGCCCCATCGCGTGCGATGGATTCATGATGCTTTCGGCAACTGTGTCGCGCTCGTCGACATTGCATCTTCGGCCCGCGAGCTTCGCTTCGAAACCCGGATCACGCTCGATCATACCCCTCAACTCGCACTCGATTTCCAGATCGACAGTGCCGCCTTGACCTACCCGTTTTCCTACAATACGGACGAGGTTCCCGATCTCGCGCCGGTAATCCAGCGTCACTACCCCGATTCCAACGACGAGATCGGACGTTGGGCCCGCCAGTTTGTCCGTTGCGGCCAGTCGACGGAAACCGGCCGTCTGCTGATGACACTCTGCTATGCCATCAGCGAGAGCTTTTCCTATCGCCGCCGCCTGGAGCACGGAACACAGACGCCGGTTCAGACCCTCTCGCTGCGTTCAGGATCCTGTCGCGATTTTGCGTTGCTGATGATGGAGGCGGTCCGCTCGCTCGGGCTAGCGGCGCGCTTCGTTACCGGCTACATCTACGTCGCCGACCGCGATGGCAGCACCACGCTTGGAGGAGGCTCCACGCATGCGTGGTGCCAGGTCTATCTGCCCGGCGCCGGCTGGACCGAGTTCGATCCGACCAACGGCATCGTCGGCAATCGCGACCTTGTTCGCGTGGCAGTCGCACGTGACCCGCGCCAGGCGGTTCCGTTGAGCGGCAGCTATGATGGCGGCCTTGCCGACTTCGATGGCATGACAGTGCAGGTCAACGTGACGACCCAATGAACTGCAACGGCGCAGATTTGCGGGAACTCCGCAATGCCGTCGACGTTTCGCAATTGCGTTCCGTGCATGACCGATCTCTCCAATAAGGAATGTAGGATGAAAATACGTGCCGGATTTCATATAGGCTACGAGTGTACACAGCCGACCCCGATGCTTATGGCGCTGAACATTCATCCCTCCCGCCGTGTAGATCTTCTCAGCGATCAGATACTGACCTTCGACAGGCAAATCGAGGCCTCGAACTATACCGATGTGTTCGGCAATGCCTGCAGCCGCATTGTCGCGCCCCCGGGGCTGACGACGATTTCCACGGAGTTCGAGATTTATGACAGCGGGCAGCCGGATATCGTCCCGGAAGGCGCCTTTCAGCATGCGATCAACGACTTGCCGAACGAGGTGCTGGTCTTCCTGCTCGGCAGCCGGTATTGCGATACCGACAGGCTCGCCGATTTCGCCTGGGCACGGTTCTCGTCGACGCCGCTCGGATGGCAGCGCGTGCAGGCCATCTGCGACTTCGTCCACAATCACATCACCTTCAATTACCTGAAGGCCGATCCGCTCCGAACGGCATATGGCGGTTTTACCGACAAGACTGGCGTTTGCCGCGATTTTGCCCATCTTGCCACTACGCTGTGCCGTTGCATGAATATCCCGGCGCGATATTGTACAGGCTATCTCGGAGATATAGGCGTGCCGGCCGATCCCAATCCGATGGACTTCAGTGCCTGGTTCCAGGTCTATCTCGGCGGCCACTGGCATACGGTAGACGCCCGGCATAATACGCCGCGCATCGGGCGAATTCTGATGGCAACCGGTCGCGACGCGACGGATGTTGCCCTGTCGACGGCTTTCGGGCCTGCAACCCTTTCCCGTTTCGAAGTGATAACCGAGGAAATCCAGCAAAGCTGAACTGCTGGCCGGCACAAACGGAGGAGACGCACATCACACTTGCGATGAGTGGTCACCGGATTCGTCGCGGCGACGAATGGTTCGACTGGGCAGTTTGCCGGCGATCCAGCGAAGGGCCAGCGGCAAGTCGTCATGCGGTGCGCCGTGAAGGCCGCATATGGAAACTGTCGTTCCGGTTCTTTTGACCAATATGCTGGCCGGTGAAAGACAACCCGGCTCGAAAGTCGACCGTGAGCGATTTCGCTCGCATTCTATCGAAGCGGCATTCAAGGACGGCGCACGTCGGCGTCTGCTTGATTTGGTCATCAGCGTCGCCATGGGGGCTCGAAGCACCTTCTCGCCTAGAACCCGACCCGCTGCCCCGACGTCTGCGAGGATCTTTGCTATAACACCCTCATCGCCCGCTGCTGTCGTCCGGACATCGATGATCTCTGCACCCAGGCTTCGACATCAGTCGCGCCGACCAGCTCCGCGACTCAACGAGCCAGAAGTCGGTTTCGGCGGGACTGCGCCATGAACGCCTTTTCGGCAGCCAGGAAATAGATCTGCTTCATCGCTTTCGCCGGTTTTTCGAATGCGTTCATGACGAAGGTCCCCCTGCAGAATTCGTCGTCGCCAGCAGGTGCGGGAAAACACCGGCATCGATCTTGACGTTCCGCCGGCTCCTGTTGCCGGCGGCAATTGACGGCAGACAGATGAATGTTGCGCCGCTCGCCGCGGTCAACTTCCGCGAAGCTCGCCCAGCATGATATTGGCGAGATCGCTGAACTGCCCCTGCGGATATTTGGCCAAATAGGCTTCGAGCATTTCCGAATTGCCTGCCTCTCGCACCGTCTCCCAGAAGGCGAGTTCAATGCCGGGATCGTGTTCACCCGTTCCACCGCTTTCGAGCCGCGCGTTCGCCAGTTCGACGAATTGCCCATTCGGAAAGCGCTCCAGATAGAGAAGGTACTCAGCAGGGTCGTCGCCTTCCTGTACTGACTCCCAGAAGGCGAGCTCGACGCGGTGACCCTCGTCATCGCTGTCGCGGTCCTGTGATAGCGACTGCTCAACAAAAGAAGACGTCTCAGGGCTTTCAACAGGGGACGCCGCCAGATCGATTGCGGGATCTCCCTCCGGGTCAAATATTACACGGAACACCCGGAGCGGGCGCGCAATGTTCTTAATACTATGCTCCCCCAGGTCCTCGAAGGTCGCATCGACACGATCGCGCAGATGATCCCGTACGCCCCTCGACACACAGATGCCTCCCACATCGGCAAGTCCCTCCAACCGGGCGGCAATATTGACGCCATCGCCGAAGATATCTCCGTTTTTGACTAATACATCGCCCACGTTTATCCCGATGCGAAAGTTCATACGGCGGTCTTCGGGAAGCTCCTGGTTGGCTCGCCACATCGCCTGTTGGATCGCTACGGCCGAGTTGAAGGCATGGACGATGGACGGGAACTCCGCCAGCACGCTGTCGCCTGCGGTGCCGAATATCTGCCCATGCGCGTTTTCAATGAGCGCGTCGACGATCGTGCGATGCGACGTCAAGGTCGCCAGCGTCTGTTCCTCGTCACCATTCATCAGCCGGGAGTAGCCTTCGACATCTGCTGCGAGAATGGCTGCAAGCTTTCTTTCAAGTGGTGGCGCTTCCATCCGAGCGGTCCGATCCGACAAAACCATCAGTCCTCAAGTTGCCTGCAAAGCAGCCACGACGAGACCGTCCACGTTTTCAATGACGGCAGATGCTCATCACCGACGACGGCGCAGGTTGTTCCGTGGCGACGGTGGCTGACGTCTTTGGTCTGCACATTGTATGCCCACATCCGAGACGGCGAAAGCCTTGGCTGCGGATCGGGTCGGGTCGAAAATGCCATTTCAACATTTTCAAAATTAGGCCTGTGGACGAGCGACTGCATGGGCCAACGGTGGTTATAGGCCGTAAAGTGGCACAGGCAGGTCCGCCTTCATTAAACCGCGTTACATGTTTGAGCTACAGGTATACCATGCCTTGTTGGCGGCCACTGAAAAGGGCGTTGCCGAGAGCAAGCGCTCTCGCCCCGACACGGGGGTACTCGATGTCTCTTCCAAGACTTGATCATAACGGAATGTTCTCATCAGACGATCTGGCTGGTTTGAGGGGCGAATTCGATGCATGGTGTGAACGAGACGCGGGTGATTGCACCCTTCGGGTCGCAATGCGGTCCTGCGGCAATGGTTTACGTGTCAGGACCCTGCCCTTATCGCCACAGCACTTGCGTCTCTCGTTCCGCCCAGCCGAGGCTACCCTGGCCAGACGCGCCGAACGCGAAGCATTGCGTCCATGGTTCGAGAGCATTTCGGCCAACACCTGCACCCGTCAAGCTTTGAGGTCAGCCGAAATGACAACTTCCAAACCTGCGATGCCTGACGCAATCGCGGCCGCTCAAATTGCCTAACAGCCTACGGCCACTCTGGGTCGATATTCAGCTTAAGACCCGTCTACGTGCAGCAGACACCTGCCGACCGACAGGATCAGTCGAGTGTCATGAGGATTGCGTGATGTACAATGCCAAGCGCGACGGTTACGGGAACGGCGCAAACCTTGCGATTCCGTCAATGGGCGAGATCGAGGGCCGCATAACCGTTCTGGAGGTTGTCGCAATGACCTCCTTGAGCCTGCTGGTAAAGGCCGGTGACAAGCATGCAGCCCAACAGGCACTTTCAACCATTCGCCGGGCGATGCGCTTGAAGTGCGAGGAGATCAAGCTCTCGCCTGCTGACGCGGATTCTGCGATTGCCTATGCCCAGGAGCTTTTCGATGCAACATTCGAGAACATGGACCGCGACGCGGGCCAAGTAATAGCACCGGGTTTGATCAAGCGCGGGGGAACGCGCCGATCTGTTCCCGTGTTCCACAGCTAGAAGGACCGCATCGATGGCCGTTAGAGAGATGACGGAACGCGAAACAGGGCAGTAATGGTTACAGAGTCCGCGAAGCGCCAAAAGCTAACGATAACGAGAATAGGAGTGGCAACAACTGCACTGATTGCTCTGACGTCAAGCCGTAAGGCCGCAAGAGGTCGTCGTCGCTTTTTATCGATACCGGCTAAAGCTTCGATCATTTCCGGATTGCGTCTGTCTCGCAACTTGGATCAATTCTGTCCTTGGCTACTAAGTTGGTCCAGCGCCAAGAGTAAAGAAGCGACGCGGTTTATCGAAGAAAGGCAATCTGCCAAACCGGAGTAGTTTTCGACTAGCCAGTTGAGCGCCGCTTGTACGATGACAAAAGCCGCAGTCACCTGCGCAACTTCACCAAGGGACATCGTTCCGACCAGGTATTTCGGAGCGCAGAGAACCCAGGCGATGACGGGGGCAAGCAGCACGTTTCCTTGCGAAACGAGGGTGGTCTGCATGAGCTGCACGCACAGTTCACGCCAACGATCTATCACGTCCTGAAGCGCATGGCTGAGAGAGTTATGCTGCTCGATTTTTCCTACAGAGTTCGTTGCAAACTTATCGCGTTCGCGCAGATGCGACCCGACAGAGCGGAACTGAGCTTCAGCCGCGTTCTTGCCAGCAATAACGCTAACCAGGCGACGACCAATGAATATCATTGCAAGCGTCAGGAGCGCTGAATAAATCGCGACAGCAATCACCAAGTACTTGGGCACTGTCAGCACATAGCCAAAAACGCCGACGGCGAGATCACCACCGACATTCCAAAGGATGCCGATAAATATTCCCGCGCTGAGCACAGCCTTGAGCAATCCGACCGCCATGCTGAGCGGAGAGTCAACAGCAATACGCGCGTCTTCAGCGATTCGATATTCGGGATTCTGGTCCTCACCCACGGCAAATTGGAGGCTGCGGAAGAGGTCATTTTCCAGCCAGCGATCAATTAAGTACTGAGTGAGCCACAAACGCCACCGTCGTTGCGTCGTCATCAACGACCAAACGCCCAGAACCGCTACAAGGAGGCTTGCTCCGGCGAGCGGTAAGAAAAGCAGTGCCTGTGCTTTGAGGACGCCGCCATCGCGGCGTCCAAAGGCATCAAAAAAGTCTCTGCCCCAATAACTTAGTCGATACTGTATCATCAATTGAAACAGGACGCTTGATAGGAGCAACAACGTGGGAGTCCACGCTGTCGCGGCTCCAGGACGTCGCCAAAAACCCGACGCGCTGCGCCAGAAGCGAGCCACTAGAAAGCGTTGCCCATACGCCGGAATATCCGTCATCAAACGTGTCTCGCGGGGCATCGATACGTTCACATCTTTCGACGGATGCTCGCTTTGATTTTGCAAGACACAGGTTCCATCGCGCTATTGGTCCGTCGCCGATTTTGGCTCATCCAACCTGAGTTTATTGTGTCCAGCCTGAGTTTATTGTGTCCAGCCTGAGTTTATTGTGCCGGAGAGCCGCGCATCTGGCATTTCTCCGGCACGTGTTCAGAGAACGAAACGCGAGTTACGGTGCCAGAGGATACAGGTAGGGCGCGCGCTCAGTACCAGCGGCCGCGGCCGTAAAAGCCGCCGCCTAACAGAAGAACGATCAGGACGACAATGAGGATTGTGGTGATATCCATTGTAGTATCTCCTTGGAGTACCGAAAAGCATCTCCGTCGCGCTTTGCCGCGCAGTGCGTTGCCTACGATTGCACTCCAACGTAAGTTAACTGCCAGAGCCGAATTTGGTTCCATTCATCAAAAGAATCGCGATGCGGCTAGCGCGCGAATATCCGCTGAATACTGCACGTACAGCCAAACAGCAGATCACTATCTTCGAGTGCGGCACCAAGAGCATTCCCGATTCATCAGGCGCAGTGCGGCGGACACAACGGCCCCATGATGTCGAGGTTTGTCCACTTCACCGTTTGTCCACGCCTCATCGGTATTCGAGGGCAGGGCGCCGAACAGGCAATCTGATGCAGATGACGTTTGCCAATCATTGCGCAAGCGCGCATGATGTTTGTAGGCAGCGAATGCTAAGGGCGCTACTGCTTAGGGTTCCATCCCCTGCCCTCAACAAGCAAAGGAGGACGCGAAGATGTCTTCCATCACAACCCGTCGCCATATCGAAAACATCATCGGCGGAGTTCGCCGATTTCACTACGGCAATTTCGCTGTTGAGACATCACTGTTGCTCGGCTTGGCATTCGCTGCCGCCATCCTGTTGTACGGTGTAGTCTGGCACTAAGCGTTAGTCCATTCGGCCAAGAGATTCATAAGCATTGCGATCTCACCGTTTCCGGCTATCCGGACATGAGCTCGGGATCAGTCGAAGCCCGGCTGGCACTAAACTTAGCGCTCCCAAGTCAAAATCATGGATGAAGCTTTGGATCAGGCGGCGTGAAGGCATGCGATTTGGCGCCACGCTTTTCGTGGCTGTTGCTTACAGTTCGCGACCTGAACTGCCCCCATTTTCGACCGGACGCTCAGCATAAGCAGGAAGGCTCAAGCACAGGCTTGAGGATAAGCTTATGTCTAACGAGTTTCGACAGGTTGACCTGATGATCGGTGACGTCCGGCGGCGACGCTGGACAACGGAACGCAAACTGCAGATCATCGAGGAGAGCTATGCCCCGGGGGAGACTGTTTCCTCTGCGGCTCGGCGACATGGAGTTGCGCCAAATCTTTTGTATCGCTGGCGCAGGCTCCTGAGCGAGGGAGGTGCGGTGGCCGTGGATTCCGACGAACCAGTGATCGGCAATTCCGAGGTGAAGAAGCTGGAAGATCGGGTGCGTGAGCTTGAGCGCATCCTCGGACGCAAGACGCTTGAGAACGAGATTCTCCGCGAAGCCCTTTCCAAAGCCCAGTCAAAAAAACCGATATCGCGGCCGATCTTGTTACCGAAGGACGGTTCCCGATGAAGACGGTGGCAGACGTCCTGGGCGTGTCGCGTTCCCATCTCGCTGAGCGTCTCAAGGGCAAGTCCAAGCCTCGTGGACCATATCTCAAAGCAGACGATGCCGAGCTGCTGCCTGCCATTCGTAGGCTCGTGGATGCTCGGCCGACTTATGGCTATCGGCGGATCGCTGCCCTTCTCAACAGGCAGCGGCGAGCCGCCGATCAGCCGGCCGTCAACCGCAAGCGGGTTCATCGCATCATGGCCAACCACGACATGATCCTTGAAAAACACACGGCCGTACGCAAGGGTCGCCTCCATGACGGCAAGGTCATGGTGATGCGATCAAACCTTCGCTGGTGCTCGGACGGTCTTGAGTTCACCTGCTGGAATGGCGAGGTGGTCCGTCTCGCTTTCATCATCGACGCGTTTGACCGGGAGATCATATCCTGGGCCGCCGTCGCCAATGCCGGGATATCCGGTTCTGACGTGCGAGACATGATGCTGGAGGCTGTCGAGAAGCGCTTCGGAGCAACCAGCGCTCCGCATGCTATCGAACATCTATCCGACAACGGCAGCGCCTACACTGCAAGGGATACCAGGCTATTTGCTCAAGCCCTCAATCTGATCCCATGCTTCACGCCGGTTGCGAGCCCACAGTCGAACGGCATGTCGGAGGCATTCGTCAAAACCCTGAAACGGGACTACATACGCATCTCACCCATTCCGGACGCAGATACAGCACTCCGGAAGATCGACGGATGGATCGAGGATTACAA
>NZ_FOCV01000064.1 GCF_900110205.1 Rhizobium tibeticum
CTCGGGCATCGAGTGAAGTTGATCGCGCCAGTTTACGTCAAGCCGTTCGTGAAGCGTCAGAAGAACGATGCGGCCGATGCGGAAGCAATCTGCGAGGCGGCAATGCGACCAACTATGCGTTTCGTCGCAGTCAAAAGCGAGGAGAAGCAGGCAGCGGCGACGGTATTCAAGGTACGTGACCTTCTCGTGCGGCAAAAGACCCAGATCATCAATGCTCTGCGTGGTCTAATGGCAGAGTTCGGGATTACCGTTCCACAAGGCCCCTCGCATGTCGGCATTCTGATTAGTCACGTTGAAGACGATAGCTCGAGCTTGACGGAGGCGCGGATCCAGAGCCATCCAAAGGATCGGCTTCAGGAATTGCTGCCGTGGCAGTGGGCGCGTGCCCGAATAGGGTTGGCCATTGTGACGGAGCGGGCGCGTTTCTGCAGGCGGCGCTAAAGCTTCGAGCGCGCCCCGCGGCGAGCGGGACCCGCCAGATGAATGCTGTCGCGGTGTCAAACCCATCCACGCAGAGAAATCTCGACCTCGTGTAAACGCACCCGACCAAGGTCCGCTTGCGAGAAGAACTTGCCGGGATAGAGTTGCCCCGCGACGCCTGCCCCTGCAAAAGGGTCGTGCAGGCATCAACCACCTTGCCGGCGTTCATCCTTTCGATCATCGACGACGAGGTGCGCCTTGATGCGCCCGGCATTCCCGGCATGGATGGCGTTCTCCATCGCGGCCGGAATGAGGACATCACAAGATTGTTCAATACCGGTCATATCGCCCGCGAAGGATCTGGCGGCTTTAAAGCCGAGAATGCTTCCGGTGCGATTTTGGTGCTGCTTCAGCTTTTCGATGGCCAAGCCTTCGGGGTTGCAGACATAGCCATCGCGCTCCGCGACGATGGTAACGCGGGCACCATCATCCTCTGATAGGAATTTCGCCACATGGTAGCCGACGTTGCCGAAACCTTGGACAATCACCGATGCCCCATTGAGATCACGCCGGTCATTCAAACCCGCGGTTCGGCGGTCTCGAAGGAAGCAGTGGATGGCGAACTGCACGCCCCGGCCCGTCGCCTCGGTGCGCCCGGCAATACCACCTTTCGACAGCGGTTTTCCCGTCACGCAGGCCCGTGCGTTGATCACGTCGGTAGGATTGGCACGCCGGTACTCGTCCATCATCCAGGCCATTTCCCGCTCAGCATTTGATGCATAGCGAATTCCGCCTTTGACCGGTTCGCAGTGCTCGCTGTGGACTGACCGCCATCCGACGAAGCTGTACATTCGCCCGCGGAGCCGCACGCCAAAGCGGACGGTGTAGGTCGAGTTGCACTGAATAATTCGTTCCGACAGGCCTTCCGGGAGATCAAGGAACGACATGGCATGGCGAAAGTTCTGGTCAACGCTCTCCAGAAACCCGGCAGAGTTAGCGTGCATCACGCGCCTCCCGCCGTTGGAAAAGCGTTACGTGAATTGATGCTTCCACCAGCATTGTTCGACGTTCCGCGGTCCGTGACAGCGGCCGGGAGTTGACTTCATCCATCTTGTACTGTCGTTGTGGTCTTGCTTGCATTTAAGCTTTCCTGGTTTTTAACTTAGGTCTTGGAAACCGTTTAACTGCCAACTTGCGGGTTCTGGGATAGGCGCGTGTCCGATGTGCCCCCGCGTTGCAACACGGGTCCGACACCTCTCTTTGTGATCGGCGTTGATCGTTTCATGTTCAGCTCGAGAGAATTCGGTGGGTGGCATTGCGGGCGAGCAGAGCATAGATCAGCGTAAACAGCCGACGCGCTGTGTCTTTGTCGACGCCTACTTTCGATGAAAGACGCTCTCTCAGCAGCTCCGCAGTTTCGTTATGGATGCCGCGCCGGCCCATGTCGATTGCTTCCAGCCTTTCACGACCAGGACGGCAGATGGCGTCGTAGTAGCTTTCGCAAATACGCGTGTAATCCTTGAGCAGCCGGCGGAAAGGCGTAAGCGAGAGATAATGACTGACGACATGCGTGCCCTCATCATCCGCGATATGCAGCGCCAGGCGACCGTCCGCCGTCTCGACCCGAAGACGATAGGGACCGCCGCCATGCCCGACAGGGATGAACGTGTTGCATTCGAGCAGATCAACGATGGCGATCGCCTGTTCCCGCTCAACTCGCGCGTCCTGGCCCCCGAAAGACCGGTCAAGCGATACATCGCAAAGACGGAAGTCAGCCGCGGCCATGACGCACCCTCCTCTCAGATCGCATCGACGCACATCGCGACGCCCATGCCGCCACCGATGCACAATGTCGCAAGGCCCTTTGAAACGCCGCGGCGCTTCAATTCGAACAGCAGCGTGTTGAGCACGCGCGCGCCGGACGCGCCGATCGGATGGCCGATGGCGATCGCGCCGCCATTGACATTGACGATGTCGGGGTTCCAGCCAAGTTCCCTATTGACTGCGCAGGCCTGGGCGGCGAAAGCTTCGTTGGCTTCCACGAGATCGAGATCGCTGATCTTCCAGCCGGCCTTTTCCAGCGCCTTGCGCGACGCCGGGATCGGCCCCGTGCCCATGATGCGCGGATCGACACCGGCCGTTGCCCAGGAGACGATGCGGGCAAGCGGCTGGATGCCGCGGTGCGCCCCTTCGTCTTCCCTCATCAGCAGGGCCGCGGCCGCACCGTCATTGATGCCGGAAGCATTTCCGGCGGTGACCGTACCCTCCTTGTCGAAGGCGGGGCGCAGCTTGGTCAACTGCTCAAGCGTGGCGCCGTGGCGGATACTCATCCTGATCGATGGTCACGTCTCCCTTGCGGCTCTTCACAACGAAGGGAGCGATCTCATCGGCAAAGCGGCCGGCCTTCTGAGCAGCCTCCGCCTTGTTCTGCGAGGCCAGCGCAAACTGATCTTGCTCCTCGCGGGTCAGCTGATACTGCCGGGCAATGTTCTCGGCGGTGATCCCCATGTGATACCCATGGAAGGCGTCGGTCAGGCCGTCCCTGATCATCGTGTCGATCATCTTCATGTCGCCCATCTTCGTGCCGTTGCGCAGATGCGCGCAGTGCGGTGCCATCGACATGGATTCCTGACCACCGGCGACGATGATCTTGGAATCGCCAGTGACGATCTGCTGCAGGCCGAGCGCCACGGCCCGCAAGCCAGAGCCGCAGAGCTGGTTGACCCCCAGGCCGTGGCTTCCTGCGGAATGCCCGCGTTGATCGCCGCCTGACGCGCCGGGTTCTGGCCTTCGCCTGCCTGCAGCACCTGCCCGAGGATCACTTCATCGACCTCGCTCGCCCCGACGCCGGCGCGTTCGAGCACCGCCTTGATGACAGCCGCACCGAGCTCATGCGCCGCCGTGTTGGCGAAAGCACCGTTGAAGGAACCGACCGCGGTCCGGGCGGCGCTGGCGATGACGATGGATGGGGTGCTCATGACAGCTCCTCCGCTGTGTGATGGATCCGGTACGCACCGGATCAGTTGATGATCGTGGCGTCGGTCGCCGCGCGTAGTTCGCTGTCCGTCACGCCATCGGCAAGCTCCACCAACTTCAGACCGCCGCCTACGACGTCGAGAACGCCAAGGTTGGTGATGATCCGGTCAACGACGCCTTGGCCGGTGAGCGGCAGGGTGCAGGCCTTCAGCACCTTCGATTCGCCCGCCTTGTTGGTGTGGTCCATGACGACGACCACCCGCTTGACACCGGCCACCAGGTCCATTGCCCCGCCCATGCCCTTGACCAGCTTGCCGGGGATCATCCAATTGGCGAGGTCACCGTTCTCAGCGACTTCCATGGCGCCGAGGATAGCCACGGCGATCTTGCCGCCGCGGATCATCGCGAAGCTTTGCGCCGAGTCAAAGAAGGCTGAATGCGGCAGCGCCGTCACCGTCTGCTTGCCGGCATTGATCAGGTCGGCGTCGATCTGCTCCTCGGTCGGGAACGGGCCGATGCCGAGCAGGCCATTCTCCGACTGCAGCGTCACATGGACACCCTCGGGAATGTAATTGGCGACCAGTGTCGGAATGCCGATGCCGAGATTGACATAGGTTCCATCTTCCAGTTCACGTGCAGCCCGCGCTGCCATCTGGTTTCTGTCCCAAGCCATATGTTTTCTCCCTCCTCAAACCGCCGCCCGCGTGGTGCGCTGTTCGATGCGTTTTTCGTGCCGACCTTGGATCAGGCGGTGAACGTAGATCCCAGGCAGATGGATCTGATCGGGATCGAGGCTGCCGGCCGGCACGATCTCCTCGACCTCGGCCACGCAGATCTTGCCGCAGGTGGCGGCCGGCGGGTTGAAGTTGCGGGCTGTCTTGCGGAACACCAGATTGCCCGTCGTGTCCGCCTTCCAGGCTTTCACGATCGAGAGGTCGGCTACGATTCCGGTCTCGAGCACGTAAGTCTCGCCGCCGAAGATTTTCAGCTCCTTGCCTTCGGCAACGAAAGTGCCGACGCCGGTCCTTGTGTAGAAGCCGGCGACACCCGCGCCCCCTGCTCGCATGCGTTCGGCGAGCGTCCCTTGGGGATTGAACTCAAGCTCCAGTTCGCCGCTCAGATATTGCCGCATGAACTCGGCGTTCTCGCCGACATAGGACGAGATCATCTTCCTGATCTGCTTGGTCTTCAGGAGGACGCCAAGACCGAAGTCATCGACGCCACAGTTGTTCGAGGCGATCGTCAGGTCTTTCGTGCCGGCTCCACGGATTGCATCGATCAACAACTCCGGAATACCGCAGAGACCGAAGCCACCAGCCGCGATGAACATCCCGTCGAACAGCAGGCCGTCCAGAGCCGCCTGTGGGTTATCGTAAGTCTTATTCATAATCTCCTCTCAAGTTACGCTGGGTGCGTGAGTTTTCGCCCGTCTTGTTCGCTTCAAGCCTGCTCCTTGAAAGCTACGCATTCACCCGCGGTTGATGCAGACGACCTTCGGTTGGGTCATGTCCTCGTAAGCGAAGCGCACACCTTCGCGGCCCATGCTGCCATATTTGAAGCCGCCAAACGGCATGGCATCGAAGCGGTAGTCGGACGAGTCGTTGATCATGACGCCGCCGGCCTCGATCCGGTTCGCTGCGTCGAGCGCGACAGTGAGATTGTTGGTAAAGATGCCGGCATGCAGGCTGTAGTCCCGATCGTTGGCCACCTCGATCGCCTCATCGAGCGTGTCGAACGGCGCAAGCATGACGACCGGCGCGAACACTTCCTCATGCCACAGCCGGCAAGTCAAAGGCGTGCCTTCCAGGACCGTCGGGTGATACAGGGATCCTTCGCGACGGTGCCCGCAAAGCAGCTTGGCGCCTGCATTGATCGCTTCATTGACGGCGGCTTCGGTGCGTTCTGCGACCTGTTTCGAGATCATCGGACCGACGTCGGTGTCCTCCTGCAGCGGGTCGCCGGCCTTGAGCTTGTTGGTGGCCGCAACAAAGGCATTGCGGAAACGATCGTAGAGCTCCGCCTGGATCAGGATGCGCTGCGCACCGATGCAGTTCTGGCCCGCAGCCCAGAAGGCACCAGACACGCAGCCGTCGACAGCCTTATCGAAGTCGCAGTCGTTCATGACGATAACTGGCGCATTGCCGCCAAGCTCCATCGCGAGCTTCTTCAGCCCAGCCGCGCGGGTGATCGCCTCGCCGGTGGCAAAGCCGCCTGTGAAGGACACCATCCGGACATCGCGGGCAGCGATCATTGCGGTAACGAGTTCCCTGTCACCATGAACGACGGTGATGACCTCCTGAGGCAAGCCGGCCTCGCGCAGCGCTTCGACCAGCTTGATTGCCGAGAACGGCGTCAGGTTCGACGGCTTGAGCAGCACCGCGTTGCCGCCGGCGATCGCCGGGCCGAGCTTGTGCGCGACAAGGTTCAGCGGATCGTTATACGGGGTAATGGCGGCGATGATGCCGAGCGGCTCGCGGGTGAACCAACCCTGGCGTTGTTCCGATCCGACATAGGCATCGAAGGGCACGATCTCGCCAGCATTGCGCTTTGCTTCTTCCGCCGAAAGCTTCAGCGTGTTGACACAACGAAGCACTTCCTTCCGCGCCTGAATGATCGTCTTGCCGGCTTCGCGAACGATAGTCTCGGCAAAAGCGTCACGACGGCTTTCGACGATCCGGGCAGCCCCTTCGAGAATGCTCGCCCGTTTGTGCCTCGACAGATTGCGCGAGAGCTCGGCGCCGCGGCGGGCGGTCGCCAGCAGGCGATCGATCTCTGTTGCAGCGGTCGCCTCGACCGTCCCAAGCAGTGCCCCGTCATAGGGGCTGTGAACAGAGATCGGCGCCAGGCTGGTCGTGATATGGAGTTTGGCGGCAGTCATGTGGCCAGCTTCCCTATGATGGACCTCTTCCTGGAGGTCGCGTTTATCCTTAGGACAGAGGGGTCCCCTGCCCGTTCCGGCTTCAATGCGGTCTTTGAGGACAAGCCCTGGCGGCCGGCATCACCGGCCGCCGAAGACGTGAATATCGATCAGAGCTTCTGGCCGTCGCGAACCAGTTCATCCATGACGGAGCGAACTGCCTTCTCAGCGATTGAGACGATCTCGTCCACTTCTTCCCTTGTGATGACGAGCGGCGGTGCAAAACCCAGGATGTCGCCGTGCGGCATGGCGCGGGCGATCAGGCCGCGGTCGCGGGCGGCCTTGGAGACGCGTGCACCAACTTTCAGCGAAGGATCGAAACGCTTCTTGCTCTCGCGGTCGCCGACGAATTCGATTGCGCCCATCAGACCAACACCACGCACTTCGCCGACGATCGGCAACTGTGCGAACTTCTCTTTGAGCTGCGCCTGGAAGTAGGCGCCGACCTCGCGGGCATTGCCGGGCAGATTCTCCCTTTCAACGATGTCGAGAACCGCGTTGGCAGCGGCCGCACCGATTGGGTGACCGGAGTAAGTGTAGCCATGTGAGAACGCCCCTACTTGGTCGGCTCCGTCTTCTAGCACCTGGTAGATTTTCTCGCCGACGATCGAGGCGGACAGTGGGAAGTATGCGGAGGTGAGGCCCTTGGCGACCGTGATCAGGTCGGGTTCGATGCCGTAATGCAGCGAGCCGAACATCGATCCAGTGCGACCGAAGCCGGTGATGACTTCGTCCGCGATTAGAAGGACGTCGTGTTTCTTGAGCACCGCCTGAATGGCCACCCAGTAACCTTCCGGCGGCGGCGTGATACCGCCGGTGCCCAAAACGGGTTCAGCAATAAAAGCGCCGACATTGTCAGGGCCGAGACGCTCGATCAGTCGATCAAGCTCGGCAGCGCGGCGGCGGGAGAACTCCCGCTCGGTCTCGCCGGCGTTAGCGCCCCAGTAGTGGTGCGGCACGCCGGTATGGACGATCTGCGGCAGCGGCAGGTCCATGTGGTCGTGATAGAAGCTCATGCCTGTCATCGAGCCGGACACCACGCTGCAGCCGTGATAGCCGCGCTCGCGCGATACGATCTTCTTCTTCGTCGGCTTGCCGCGCAGGTTGTTATAGTACCAGACGAGCTTGGCTTGGGTCTCGTTGGCGTCCGAGCCGGACATTCCGTAAAACACCTTGCTCATCTTGCCGGGCGCCATCTTCACCAGACGATCGGAAAGGATGGCGAGCTCGTCCGTCGTGTGCGCCGCATAGGAGTGATAGTACGCAAGGCGATAGGCCTGGCGGGAGATCGCTTCGGCGACTTCGGCTCGACCATACCCAACGTTGACGCAGTAGAGGCCGGCAAAACCATCAATTAGCTGATTGCCGTGGGCATCCTGAATGCGAATGCCCTTGCCTGTCTCGACGATCGTCGGTTCGCCAAGCTTGCCGGTGGCGAAGTCCTTGAGCTGCGTAAAAGGATGCAAGACAGAGTTGCGGTCCTTTTCGGCGATGTCCGAAATGTTGATAGTCATTGTTGCTTCCTTCTAAGCTGCGGCTATGTCGATAAAGTACTCGGGTTGATGGAGTCCGGCCTCGCCCTCCGCCCAGCGTTTGCCGGATAACCTGCTGTCCCGCTCCAAATACTTGCTTGGAGTTAGCTTAGGCGGACTGAAGACGCACTTGACTGCGTATTGCGATGCTTCTGAGCAGAAGTTCTGCACAAAATTATTCGTACCGCAGGATATCGACTAGGTGGACCAAAAGTCGCACATCTGCCACCGACAGCGTGCCAGCGCCGACAAAAGAAATTGAGGGAAGAAGGAGTAATCGAGTAATCGGGGCTGACGTATCCATTGTATCTCCGAAGGTGGTGGGACGCCATGCTTACAATGATTGTCTTGGTGTCGCTTGAACGCGAAAGGGCAGACAAAACGATTCATTCCCCGCCCCGACCGGAAAGCACGGCGATCGCCTACACCACCTGCTAGGAGATCATCTCAAAGCAGGCAGTTGACGCGGCAGGGCCGTGATCGTCCTTCGGAACACGGCTGCCATCACACCATGGAACCTCATTGCAACATGGCTAAACGCGAGAGAGGTGGCACCGTCCCTAGTCCAGTTTATAAAGCGACCTATTGTTCTTGTAGAGAATCATTCTGGCCGCATCAACGGCTTCGTCGCAACTGAGGCTCCCCCCCACGACGTGCTCTGTAAGCGCCTTTGCCAGGTAGCGCTTGCCCCAACGTCCGGCCAACCAGTAGAGCTCAGGAATATGATAGGCATCGCTTGCGAACAAGATCTTAGAAAGTGGAACGACTTCCATCACTTCCATATAACGCTGATACAAACTTTGGTGCACAAAGGGCGTCATAATCGACAGCTCAAAATAGCAGTTCGGATATATATGACTGATCCATGCAGCCTTTTCGACTGAAGGAAAACCCGCGTGGAGCGGAATAATCTTGGGCATACGCATAACATTATCCCGGTCGAAACGTACAACTTCCTCCAAATAGAACGGATCTTGATTGCGAAGAATTACATCAGGCGCCTCACCATCGCCGGTGTGAATCTGCATTGGAATATCTCGCTTCAGGCATTCTTCGAGAGCGAGAGAAAAATTGTAGCGGCACAGATCCTTTGTGAGATTATAGGCCGACTCTCGGCCCATGCTTGGAATCTTGTGGAAGGACTCCCTGAGCGCCCGCCATGTTGCCTGAGCGGGCCCACGATCATACAGCGGCCGGATCAGTCCGATGTACGGTAGAAGATAAGATTTCATGCCATATGATTTCTTCCCGTAATTTCCTTCTCCATCGAGCAGTTCGCGAAGTCTTGCCGTAAATCGCTGCTCATATTCATCGAACGTGATGTCGAGGGGAAAGAGTTCGCGTTGGATCATTTCTATCCTGGCCAGCCGGTTCATACGGCACGGCGCTATGGCTTCTTCGAAGCGAGAGAGTTCGTCGGCGCCACACCCCTCGGCATAGCCAGTATCCAACATGATGTTTTGAAGGTTCACGTCTCGAAAGAGGCTGTTGACGTAGGCCCAATAATTCTTGCCGCGATCGTTACGTGCTTCGATGACAGCTTCTAGTTTTGGCTCACAGTCTAAGAACTGCGCGAGTTCTTTGACCAGAAATTTCATGAACACACTTTCAGCCAAATCGCTGGTTATCCCGTCAACCTTATTTTGTATGTCGAACTGCTTGTCTAGATCACGTCTGGTTGCTTCGTCGCTGTTCAGCCACCGAGTGTATACTCCATCCGGGAAATAGTTTGGCACCGCGTACCCAGCCAGGGAAATACGTTGCATGTACCGCTGCGGGGTCGTGAACGCATCTCGATCCGTGATTATGTGGCAATGCGCATCATCTATTGGCAGGTCATTAATGGCCTCGAAAATTTCGATAAACTCTGGATGCTGTTTCGATAAGAACAGCGGAAGGTGCTCCAGGTGCATTGCTGCTTTACTGCGTGTCATTTCTCTTTCCATATTTCGGACCTCCGCGAATGAAATTTTAGGGGGTTGTCGCGTTATCTGTAAGCACCAAGACTAAGAGTCGCGGCTCTAGACACAGTTCGGCTGCCGACCCGTTCCTACCTGCGACCAAGCTGGCAGCCTTGTGCGAGGTTGGACTGGCCCTGTCGAATGACTAGCATTGCACTGTTCTCTGGATCGATCCCTTTGCCTCGGCTAGGGCGACCGACGCTGTTATCGTTGGGGGGTCGGGAACCCTATTTAGGCAGGCAGCAAACCATTGCTTTGGACGAGCATCTACCGATCCAACCGTATCCGGATAGAATGAGACGTTCAAAAGGGGGTGTGGTTCGAGCTTTGGTTGGACCACACCACCTTTTCGATGTTAGTGCTCGATTGAACGATCCACGCCGTACCACTTAATGGTCATTTTGGAGAGCGAGCCTTCCTTCCTTATGCTCTCGACAGCCTCCTTGATCTTAGCAGTGAATTCGTGGTCGTCACGAAGAACTGCAAAAGAACATGGTGCCGAGTAGAGCGGGGGCTGGATTATCTTCAACGGATATCCTGCTTCAATCGCTTGCAACACGGTGTCTTCCTCGCCAACAACGGCATCAAGACGAACGCCGTCGCCGAGCCTGAGATCGTCAATCGGAGGATATGTGCCAGCCCCGTAAGACTTCACCTCACCCGGCGTAAACTGGTATTCTATTGGCTTCGCGTTGATCCAATCTGGGGTGAGTTTGTGGTTTGCGTAGAGCTCCCCAACCGTACTCACCAAGACGCCAACGGTCTTGCCGTCGAGATCGGAAAGCTGGGTAGACTTGCTGTCCTTGTGAACGGCTATGACCGCGGGCGAATAGAAATACGCAGCGGGGAAGTCGAATTTTTCAGCACGAGCCTTGGTCGGAGTCATTTGGCCCATTGCCATATCCCAACGGCCCTGCCATTTGCCGGAGATGATGACATCCCAGCCAGGCGTTACGAACTTCACCTGCACTCCGAGACGCTCCGCTATAGCCTTGGCAAGGTCAATGTCGGAACCATCCAGTTCTTGTTTGTCATTTAGAAACGACATCTTTCCCCAGTCTGTCCCGACGGCAACTGTGAGAGTTTTTGTAGTAAGTACGCGATCAAGCACCTGGCCAGCATGGACCGGGGTTGACAAAGTCACCGACGTAACTGCGAACGATGCTGCTGCGATCATTCTCATCAGCTTATTCATGCGCTGTTCCTAATTTATGTTTGTTGATGGTGGGCGGGTCTGAGTCCGCGGCCCAGACAATCTTCAGAACCAAGACCGGTCACTTGCTGTGCGGCGCAAATTCCATAGGCGTGTTTATCTCATCTTAGCATTTAATGCAACAAACGTTTGACACACTTATGAAATGCTCCATGCGTCTCAAGGGTCAACATTGGCCGCCGGCTTCGGTCGTCGACTATCTCTGATAGGCAGGTGATGACCAGGTGGCCTAGCCGCCCAGGCAATCCGCCGTGAGACGCGGTCAATCCATATGTCCCAACAGTCTGTCGAGGTCCCCAAAAGCATCCCGGATCATTGTGCGTACAGGCCAAAGCCTCACGCTATGCCCCGTACCGTACAGACAGGTCCCGGCGTCGGCCAACTTGTCAGGTTTGCTGACGCGGAAGGGATAGAACCAAAGTGCTTGTAAACAGATTGAGATGTACGAAGAACCGGATATACGCCGCATAGGTCTCCGGGACACGATCTGCCCTTGCTGATTGCCGTAGACGGCCCGCCATGTGCAGTTGTACGTTGATTTGGCCGCTGAGCGATGTGTCGAGAATTTGAGAGACGCTCAAACAACAGGTCGGCTCGCTAGGCGGCCCTTGCTCAAAACAGCCAACGGCAGTTCTGGACACTAGACACCGTAAGGCACAACGCACCGCGACTCCTCAACCGAGCGGGCCTCGGAAGATCACTCGGTTCGAACACAAGGCGGCTCCAACCGTCTTTGCAGACCAGCAAAAGTATTTCAGTCAATTGCTAGCACTTTGCGACGGACGCTGGACAAGAATTGAACTTGGCCTTCAGCGATGAAGATACTTTCGGTGATCTCGATACCCCTATCACCGTACCATAGGCCTGACATGAAGTGGAAAGTCATTCCGGGGCGCAACTCAGTCTTGTCGCCGTTCCGGAAGCTACCTGCGGATTTCGGATTAGCGGGACAGCGATTCCGGTAAATCCCGGTCGTTTCACTAAATTGTCAAGCGAAGCGAGGAATTGACCCCCTTCATTGATTGGTCGTTTCGTTTGGTTCAAGCGCCGCTCCGGCCTTCTGCAGAAGGCCGGAGCGGCGCTTTTCGCGAAGCCGATAGCTGTCGCCTCGGATGGTGATCACGGTCGAATGATGAAGCAGGCGGTCCAGTATCGCCGTGGCGACCACGGGGTCACCAAAGACGCTTCCCCATTCTCCCACAGAGCGGTTGGAGGTGATCAGGATTGATCCCTTCTCATAGCGCCGAGAGACCAATTGAAAGAACAGGTGGGCGGCGTTGGCTTCGAACGGAAGATAGCCGAGCTCGTCGATGATCAGCAATTTCGGCCGCGACAAGATCGTCAATTGCTTGTCGAGCGAACCATCGTTGTGTGCTTTGGCCAGCATCGCTACCAACGTGGCAGCGGTCACGAACTGCACGTTGTAGTTCTGACGTATCGCCTCGCGGCCAAGGCTGACAGCAAGGTGGGTTTTACCCGTACCAGGAGGCCCAAGGAATAGCACCGTATCGCCGTGAGCGATCCAGCGGCAGGTCGCCAGTCCCTGATTTGCCCATGATCAAGCGACGGCTGCGCCTCGAAGTCAAAGCCGTCGAGTTCGCGAACGAACGGGAACTGCGCCAGCTTGCTCGACATGGAGATGCGCCGCTCATCGCGCCGGGCGATCTCTCGCGATACCAGGAATGCCAGAGCTTCGCGCAAGTTCATCTTCGAGCGGGCCGCCTCGTCAAGCAGAGTGTCGAGCTGATCGCGGATCGCCGTCAGTTTCAGTCGATCGAGTGTTGCGATGAGTAGGTCGTGATCCACGTTCGTCATCACCAGCCTCCTCCAACAATCGCCTCGTATTCGGCGAGCGGCCGCAGCAAGGCGGCTGGCGCTATCTCAACTGGAGCTGTGCGCACCGGTCCTTCGCTACCAGCCACGCCAACAAAATGGGACCGGTCCACGATCCGTTGTCGCCGTCCCTGGCAGAGAGCATGATCGGCCACTACCTGGCCCGCGTGACGGATGATCACACGGCCTGCCAGCACAACGACTTGAACGCTCTCGCCGATTAGGCGCCAAGGTACCGAATAGCTGTTCGTGTCGAGGTCTATCGCGCAGTCCGCCTGAACTTTGCGCACGAGATCGCGCAATTGTCCGAACGGTGCGCGGCCAGCCAGCGGACGAAGCGCGTCAGCCACCGCAGCAAAGCGTTCCGTCGGCGCTACGCCGGTCGTGCCGTGTTCACGCTGGTCGGCAACCTCGCGAATCCACCGGGCCAGATGCGCCTCGAACGACGCCCAGCTCTCGAACCGGCGACCGGCGATCGCGTTCTTCTTGACGTAGCCGACTCCGCGCTCGTCCTTGCCCTTCGTACGGGCGCGATATGGTGCGCAAGCTCGTGGGGTGAAGCCCCAGTAACGAGCAAAGGCATGCAATCGCGCATTGAACCGCACCTCCCGGCTGACCGCATCGTGGTGTTCGACCAGCGGCTTCGCATTATCCAGCAACACCTCATTGGGAACGCCGCCAAATCGAAGGAACGCACCTTCCATTCCTTCGAACCAGTCGGTTTGCCCCTCTCGCAACGAGGCTCGGATATGGATGCGTCTCGAGTAACCCAACGTTGCGACAAACACGTACACCCGAAGCCGCTCACCGCCGATCCATACGCGCGTCTGGCCAAAGTCGATTTGCAACTGGCGACCTGGTGGAGTTTCGAACCGAACTGTCGCACGCTTCTGTGCCTTCAACTCCCGTCGCCACTGCCGAACTCGAAGCTCTACAGAACGCAGGCCGATGACAATTCCGTGCTCGCTCGCCAACTCCTGGCGGATTACATCCGCATTGCCGTCATGACGGAAAAAACGTTCTCGCAGCCAATCGTCCAGCCCGTCAAACGAACTGCGCCGAGCAGGTTTCTTGAAAGGCGAGACGCCGCCTTCCCGCAAATATCGGCGAACCGTGTTGCGCGCACATCCAAATTCCCTAGACAGCCGCTTGGCACCCCAACCAAGCGCATGTAGTCGCAACATTGCCACCACCTCATCAGCCTGAAGCATATCCCCGCCCTGCATCGTTCGCGACAATGCAGGATGCAATGAAATCTCGCTCGTCATCCAACTCTCCTCGTTTTGACACGAGGGGGTCAGTTCTTCGCTTCGTTAGGGGCGGGGTCAGTTTCTCATTTCGCCCGACAAAATCGCGGACAGTCTCGCGGGATCGACTTTCGTTCGCCTGGTTGATGTCATGGGTTATTGATTTCGGCGTTTCGCGCTTCAAGAGCGGTCGTGGTTTTTGCTTCCTCATGCTGTCTCGCTCGAGCGCAATTCGATGGGCGTTATGGACGATGCGGTCGAGGATGGCGTCAGCGATCGTCGGCTCCCCGATCATCTCGTGCCACTGCGCCACGGGGAGTAGGGCGGTGATCAGAGTGGATTTCCGGCGGTAGCGCTCTTCGAAGATTTCCAGGAGCCGCTGCTGATCGCTGAGCGCATGAGTTCCCCAGTCATGAGGATGAGCAATTGAACACGCGCGAGCTTGTCGACCAATCGAGGGAACCGACCGTCGAGGCGCGCCAACGCCAAATCCTCGAAGAGACGGGGCATGCGGACATAGAGAACGGAATAATCGAGGCGGGCCGCCTGGCGTCCGATGGGCAGGCAAGCCAATTTTTGCCCGTTCCCGTTTGTCCGGTCAGGATCAAGTGCTCATGGGCTTTGAGCCATTCGCCTTGGGCCAAGGCGAGAAGCTGTCGGCGGCCAAGGCCGCGATGGGCGGCGAAGTCGATGTTCTCGATGCAAGCATCGGGGAAGCGCAGTTGGCGATTGCCAGCCGGTTGGTCAGGCGCTTGTCGCCGCGCACGGCCATCTCCCGGTCGAGCATCAGGCCGAGCCATTCATCGCGGTTGAGATCGCTGCCCTCGGGCTGATTGGCCAGTTCGCGATAAGCTGCCGCAATGCCGGATAGACCGAGTGCGTGCATCTGGTCGAAGGTTGGATGTGTGAGCATGTGAGTGTCTTCCAGGAGCTGCCGCGGATGTTGCCATGCGCTGGGGCTGGCTTGACCGGCTCGGCGACAGGCGAGGCCTGATCGAGGCCGGATTTGAGGATGGTGCTGACGGAGGAATAGCTGAGCGCATTGATCGTCAGTGCCCGATCGCACGCCGCCTCAAGACGCTCAGGCCCGTACCGGCGCGCGAGCGTAGAACGCCTTGAGCGGCGCGGTATCCCTGCTGGGGAAGGGGCCTGTCGCGCTCAGCCGCTCGATCAGGATTGCAGCGTTGCGGCCAATCTTTGCAGCCTGCTTGATGAGGCTCGCGGACGTCGTGTTGGCATAGTGTTGATGCGTCTTCGGCATGTGCTCGTTAACGGTGACATGACCAGCTCGCTGCGACGTCCGGCGGTGGCTGGCGACACGTTGGTGATCATGGAAGACCTCGACGATCCGGCTTGTAAGGCGGACATTGACCTGGCGGCCGATCAGGCGGTGCGGCACGGAATAAAAAGCCTTGTCGACTTCGACATGGTAGTCGGGATGAACCTTTGCCGATTTCCATTCGGAATATTCGAATGGCGTTGCCGGCAAGGGTGCAAGCGCTTCGCGTTCGATCTCCTCGAAGAGCTGACGTCGGGATTTGCCAACCCGCCACATCGGCCGGTTATTGAGATCGTCGAGAAGCTGGCTGATCCGCACGTTGAGATCGACGAGGCTGAAGGTCGTTTCTCAGCCGCGCCAGGATCCAGCGCTCAACGATCAGAACGCTGCCTTCGACCTTTGCCTTGTCCTTCGGCCGTTTTGGACGGGTCGGCAGGATCGTCGTGTCGTAATGTTCGGCGAAAGCTGCAAAAGTGGCGTTGATGGTCGGCTCGAACCACAAGGGCTTGGCAACGCCGGCCTTGAGGTTGTCGCAGAGATCGCCTTGGTCACGCCACCGAAGAAGCTCAGCGCCCGTTGCTGACCCTCGATCCAGTCCGGCAGCCGTTGAGTGAAGCTTGCATAGGCGAAGGTGTACAAAGAGGCCGGCAGAACCGCGACGAAGATCTGCGCCGGCCGGATCTCGCCCGTCGCCGGATCGATCACCGGGACGGTGGCCGGCGTAGTCGGTTTGCATCCCCGCGCTGGCAATGTGGCGATTGCGGAAGGTGGCGCTGGCGCGCTGTTCGAAAGCGGCGAAACGCTCACAGAACCATATATCCATAACCGCTGGGGTGCCGTCCGCGGTATTCCTGCCACAACAGCGTCAGCGTCACGCCCTTTCGCTTCAGTTCACTGGCGATCTTGCCCCAGTCGGGCTCGTGCATGTCCTGGGGCGGGCGGCCGCGACGATGGAACAGGCGACGCTGTAAAACAGCGTCCTCGTCAAGCCCAGGCGGCAACGGTCAGCCCGTCAGCCCGGCCTCACGCGCCCGCAGCAGTACGCATACGCGGAAGGCCGCCTTGAGAGATGTCCGGAAACGTAGCTGACTGTGGGTATGGACATTTATACTGACAGTCAGCGTGATAACCGTCTTGAGATCGTCGACACTGGTCGGCGTCGGCGTTTCAGC
>NZ_FOCV01000051.1 GCF_900110205.1 Rhizobium tibeticum
GTCGAACATCGATCGCACAAGGGCCTTAACAATCGCGCAGAGAATTCTCACGTGCCGCTTCGAAAACGAGAGCGGATGATGCAGGGCTTTCGATCCGTCGGAGGTTTGCAACGTTTCATCTCGGTCTTTTCAGCAGTCCGAAATCTTTTCGTCGCGCCGCACCAGAGACACTCAGCCCTAGCCACCCATATTCATCGGATCCGCGCCATGGCGCAGTGGAAAGCCGTGACCGCTGCAATTGCCTGAGTTTACCGACAAGCGACTTTTCGGCCGTTGATCAAACAACGTGACATCGCCTTCGAGCGCGTTGCATGAAAAATGCAGTGGATAGGGTTGCCTCGTCCAAAGTCTGATCCATGCAACAGTGCTAAATACAATTATCAGGTGGTTCGCGAGAGCGAAGATTGAATGAAATCATGATTGCATGATTTCATGCTGTCATGCTTGCGTGATCGCCCGAATGATCGGGATTGAAAAATATACCAGAACAGGTATAGGGTTTATATGAAGCAGGAAGAACGCCCGCTTGAGTGGATTGGCAGCAGCCACAAGGACCTGATGCAGCTCCCGGCAGATGTGCGGAAGTCGGTCGGGTTCGCGCTGCATTTCGCGCAGCACGGCGAACAGCATCCCGCGTCCAAGGTCCTCAAGGGCTTTGGCGGCGCTGGCGTACTGGAAGTGGTCGAGAACGATGTGGGCGGCACCTACCGGGCCCTTTACACGGTCAGGTTCGAGGAAGCGGTGTTCGTGCTGCATTGCTTCCAGAAGAAAAGCAAAAGCGGCATTGCCACGCCGAAGGCGGATATGGACGTTGTTCGGGCGCGGCTCAAGATGGCCGAGGCTTTAGCCAAGGAGATAAGAGATGCAAACCCGCGTCGTTAATGGGATCGAGGTCATGACCAGCTCCGGCAATGTTTTTGCCGATCTTGGTCTAGCTGACGCCGACAAGCTCAAGGTAAAATCCGGCCTAATGATCGAAATCACAAAGGCCGTGCGCAGGCTTGGACTGACGCAGGAGGAAGCCGGGCGGCGCATGGGGCTTCCTCAGCCAAAGGTCTCAGCGCTTTTGCGTGGCGATCTCGCCAACCTGTCAGAGCGCAAACTGATGGATGCCCTGAATCGTCTTGGTTACGATATCGAGATTACGGTGCGGCCTACGGCTGATCCGGTCGGGCATCTGACGCTTGCGGTCGCCTGAATAGCAAGCGAATGACTGCTGAAGAGCTTACGACATTCATGCTTCTGTCAGAAGAGCAGGCGTGTAAATAGCCCAGCAACTAATAAGCCAGACCTCCCAGAATCAATTAAAGTTCAATACTCTCGATATGATCATGAAAAATTACAGACAATCAAAGAAGAACATCGATAATGAGTGAGCCAAAAAAAATCATATCGCCGGAATCTTCTTTGGATTTTATGTCTAAGGAAGAACTTATTCACATAATTCGTTCGATGGTTGATGGAGGAGTATCTATAAACTTCCATGGAAAACGTTTTTCGCACGAAGTTTTCAAGAAGGTTCGCCCTCGGCAGACAATTATTAAAAAGGATCTCTGTGTAGGAGAACCCGAAGAGCAAGTTAAAAATCTACTCATCGAAGGTGAAAACCTTCAAGCAATGGTGACTTTGTATAAGGAGCGGGGGCAGGTTGATCTCATCCTCACGGACCCTCCATATAATACGGGGCAAACATTCAGGTACAACGACAAATGGGACGAAGATCCTAACGATCCGGACCTTGGTCAAATAGTGAAACTGGAAGATGGCTCACGACATACCAAGTGGATGAAGGCCATGCTGCCACGCCTTCACATGATGTATGCAATGCTCAAGCCTTCTGGTGTTCTCGCTATTTGCATAGACGATAATGAACTTTTCCATCTAGGTATGATGCTTGACGAGATCTTCGCGAAGAAAATCGGATTGCGATCATTAATTGGCAAAAATCATATTCGCCTAAGAATGACAGCTCTCATGTTTCCACTGCCACAGAATATGTTCTCGTATACTCCAAAGACAAAGCTTCAGCAAAAACTGCGCTAACCCTGCGCACCGAGACGATGAACGCTCGTTATAAGATGGAGGATGGTGACAAACAGCCATGGACGAGCGGCGATCCAACGCGACGCGAAGCCCGTGAGCGTGATCGTTACGCAATACAGTCACCCTTTACCGGTGCCCTCCATTACCCTGGAGCCAATTCGTGGCGCGTTCCTCGCAGCAACCGAAAGGCTTAGAGGGGCGTGTCGCAAAGCGGTCGGCCGAACGCGTTGAGTTGAAATACGTTCTGCTCTTCACGCCTTATTAACGAGCTATGGTGGAAAATGGGTGATGACGGTTTGAGAATGGCGGCGTATCGAGGCGGGTGATTGAAGCCAGCCAGACCCTCTCAAGGAGAGCGATACGCCATGAACGAGAATTTGGTGCAGGGATCAAATTTCAACATTTTTCATCTATGCGGCCGGATCGAAAATAGGTTGATTGATCCAGCATGCCGCACAGACATAACGCCGCCCGCCGCCATCACATCGGAAAAATGAAGTTCAAAGTGACGAACTGGGCGGAGTATGAGGCGGCGCTTCGCCGCCGTGGCAGTTTGACCGTTTGGATAACGCCGGAAGCTTTGATCGGATGGGCTGCCCCACGTCGCAGGACGCGTGGTGGCCAGCCTCTCTATTCGGATCTGGCGATCGAAACTACTCTGATGCTGGGCATGGTGTTTGGGCTGCGTTTGCGCCAGAGCGAAGGGCTTTTGAGTTCGGTGCTCGACATGATGGGATTGGATCTGCCTGTGCCCGATCACACCACGTTGAGCCGGAGGGCCAGAACCTGGAAGCCATTGAGCAAAAGCAATGACCGCCAACCTGTGGCGGACGGGCCGGTTCACGTCTTGATCGATAGCACGGGATTGAAGGTCTATGGCGCGGGCCAATGGCTGGAAGAAAAACACGGCGTAAAGTCCCGGCGCAGCTGGCGAAAGCTGCATCTGGCTGTTGATGCCGACAGTGGCGAGATCATTGCACATAGTCTGACAGATCAGGAAACCGGCGATGCCTCGCAGCTGGAGCCGTTGCTGGATCAGATCGACGATGAGATCGACCAGTTCACTGCCGATGGAGCCTATGATGGCTATCCAACCTACGACGCAGTTCTCCGTCACAGCGCAGGCGCAAGGGTCGTCATTCCACCGCGCTCGAACGCGGTTGAACGGCCCAACGTCCAAGCATCCTGCCAGAGAGACGACCACATATCATCCATGCAGGCAGATGGCCGGCTGAAATGGCAGACGTCCACCGGCTATGGCAAACGGGCGCTGATCGAAACGGCGATGGGCAGATACAAGGGCATCATCGGGCCGCGTTTGCACGCTCGTTCATTCCGGTCGCAGCAGACAGAGGCTGCGATCGGGGTCACCATACTGAACCGAATGCTCGCCTGCGGACGCCCGAAATCCGTTCGTTGCGAGGCACCGACGGCAGCAACGAAATAAGTACGCATCAAAGACCGAATGATGACCCGTCGCTGAGCGGTGCACCAACGCCCACGGCCGAGGGACTTCTGGCCAAGCACACTGGCAGGGGCGAGTTCGATGCGCCGGATGCGGTGGTTGCCGCGATTCGGGTCAAGGATTATGGCCCCTATGTCGCGCCAGCGCTGGGCACGTTGCCGGTCGACTTCATGTCCACGGTCGACATCACCAACGGCAACAGCGGCTCGGCGACGCTGAACGGGCGTGGCGAGTTCGTGGGTCTCGCGTTCGACGGCACGCTTGAGGGCGTGATCTCGGACTGGGCCCCCGACGCGGACCGCAATCGCAGCATCCATGTCGACAGTCGCTTATCGCGCCTAGCCCAGCACTTTTCGATCGCGCGGTCGAAATCCGGCGTATTGGCCAGCACGACTTCCGTCTCCGCGAACTTCCGCCTACCATTCTGAAGCGTTCTGGTGCTCGGCAGTCGCAGGCGTTGTCCGTTTTGTGACAACTTCGACATTGAGACACTGCGCTATCAGCGTGATCGTTTGTTGTAATTAATTAGTTTTCCGGTTTGGCGCGGCAGTTGCCTGCGCGGTAGTTGCTTGGATGAAAACAGCTACCTATGGCACGAACGGGCAGGAGTTCCTCCATGAACAGCCTAACCGAACAGGCAATCACCACCGCGAGACCAATTCAAGCGGATCCGTCTTCCCTGGGAACCGAAACGGCCAAGCCTGTAACCAGTTCACCGCATGTGGGGACCCCACAATCTCGCAACGCTGACGAGGGTGGGCAACACGGCGCTCGGTTGTCCCGCCGCTTGATAAAGCCGATCGCAAAGGTGCGCGGGAGGAAACTCGGGCGCCAACTTGGTGAGCGGTTAGACCCGACCGGCTCGCTCCTGACAGGTGACGGCAGCGGATCGACATCGACACCGAGAAGGAGTTTTGGGATCCCTGTGTGACGATCATGACGTCTTTGCAGGCACTGGCCTTCGCCGCAGCCGGGCGCTGTGGGGCGTCAAAGTCCAGGAAGAAATGAGGTTTGCGAGGATATCGGATGCCTTTTGTTCGGTTACCGTGGAGGATGGTATGGCGATGGATGACGAAATCGATGGAGCGCTGTTAGCGAATGCAGAGGCTGCCGCCGCGCGATGGAAGAACCGCACAAGGATTCGCGAAGCGCGCACTGACGCGCTGACCAGACATGAGGTTCTGGCGGCGGACAGTCCGGATCGCCTGGTTGCGCGATTGAACAATATCATCAGCGATGTCCGGAAGTCCGGCGGGGGAATGCTCACGCCGGAAAGTTCCGTCTTGAGGAAGTTCGTGGAGCGCCCCTTGCCCGTGACTATCGCAGAGCTCAGCGACCAGATCGTTCACGAGGTTATCACGGGTGCCCGCGACTTTCTTTCCGTGGAGTTTCTGGACCGGGGCTCGGCGGCCGCCCGAAGTGTCGGGCGCGTGCTTATGCGTGCTAAGGGAATCCTTCGCGCACGAGGCACTGGCTTCCTCGTCGGTCCGGGATTGCTTCTGACCAATGAGCACGTCCTCACCTCGGCGGAGCTTGCGGATCGATGCGTCGTTCAGATGGACTACGAGCAGAACCGCTTCGGTCCGGTGAAGCAGCCTCAGGAGTTCGCGCTCGAGCCGAAGCGCTTCTTCCTGAATGACCACACGCTCGACTACGCGCTCGTGGCGGTTGCTGTGAAAAGCACCCAAGGCGTCGAGATTTCCACATACGGATGGCTTCCGCTCAATGGCGCCCAGGGAAAGATCACGATCTCGGAGGAGGACTACCTCAACATCGTCCAGCATCCCCGTGGCCGGGAAAAGCAGGTCGTGATCCGCAACAACCGGGTTCTCGATATGAGGACTGCCGCCGAAGGCCTCGGACCGTTCCTGCATTATGAAGGCAATACGGAGAAAGGCTCCTCAGGGGCACCTGTGATGAATGATGGATGGGAGGTCGTCGGGCTTCACCATAGCGGCGTGCCCGCGATCGACAGCCAAGGGAACTGGCTCAGAAAAGATGACCGCATCTGGGACAAGGAGCAGCACTCTGTCGAGGAAATCAAATGGGTCGCGAATGAGGCCGTGCGGATTTCCAGCCTCGTTGCAGCGATCGAAAGCGCGCCCCTGGAAAAGGAGAAGCGAGCCTACCTGAATGAAGCCATGTCGGCCACAGCATCCATGGAAACCTTCGCGGCTATCCGGGTCCCCGAGAGCGTCGTGGACAAGCTGAATCCCACCAAAGACGTTCGCGAAGTGTCGTCCGGGAGACGCAGCGGTCCCGACCGGGAAATATCGAAGGACAGATGGGTGCCGTCGGCCACTATCGAGGTCCCGCTGAAGATAACCCTTTCTCTAGGCCGGGTCGGCAATCGGTCCGCACCGGCACGAAAGCCGCGCCCGCGACTTCCGGCCGAGTTGCTCGAAAAGAAATTAGAGGCGCAGGATTTCGCCGATCGCGATGGTTACGCCCGCAAGTTCCTGGGAGTTTCCGTTTCCTTGCCCAAGGTCAAGGCAGAGTCGAAATTCGGTGGTGGTGCTTTAGTCGTTCCCCGGCCCGCTCGACCGGATGATCGGACCGAACTGCGCTATCACAACTACAGCGTCATCCTCTGTGCGAAACGGCGCCTGGCCTATGTATCGGCCTGCAATCTGAACTTCGCTGCGAAGGAAACCGCAGGCCGGAAGGATGGTCGTAGCACCTGGAGAAAGGACCCGCGGATCGAATTCGCGGATCAGCTCGGCGACCGCTTCTATGACTACAATGACTACGACAGGGGACACCTGACACGGCGGGACGATGTCGCTTGGGGTGACACATTCGAGGATGCCGTTGCCGCCAATGACGACACGTTCTTCTACACCAACTCGGCTCCACAATATTTTTTATTCAACCGGCCGGACGAATACACCGGTGCCGGGCTGGACCTCTGGGGAGACCTGGAAAACTTCATCTCCGAGCAGGGGGAAGCGCAGCGTGCCCGTTTGACGGTCTTCAACGGCCCCATCTTTGGTGAGCAGGACAAGCCGCTACACGACGCACTTGTGCCGCTGAGTTTCTACAAGATAGTGATTTGGCGCGACGGGACAGAGGATCCGGGTGCGGTGGGCTTCGTGCTCGATCAGTCCGACCTGATCGCGTCACTACCCGAGGAGGCCATCGATCCGGGCCGTTTCGAACTGCGCCAATGTCGGATCGCTGACATAGAGGACCAGTTGGACCTCGACTTCGGGGTGGCGAAGAAGTGGGACCGCCTGGGGAAGATCAATGTCAGCGAGGCCTTCGGGGCTGAAGGGATCGAAATCGCCAGCTTGAAGGACATTAGGCTCTGAGCGAACAGCGCGGACAGTCCGACTCGACATGATGGCGGTGGCCCGCTTCCGACCTCACCTCGGCTTCCCGGGGCGATCTGCGTATGAGCACCCTTGTCGTCGAACGACATGGCCAGATTCTCGATGGCTTGCCGTTTCCACTGCGTGATCTGGTGCGGCTGAAAGCTGGTGGTTCGTCGCGAGTTCCGCAGTCGTCCGCTCGCCGCGGATCGCCTCAAGCGCAACGGATCAAGGGCGTGAAGGGGCTTGGCCGAGGAACTCGGCAAGGGGCTGCGGACGACGAGAACGCGAAGCGGGTGGTTAACGAGTCACATGGAACACCTCCATGCGCTGCTTCGTCCTCCCGGGAGTCAAGATCGTGGACGATAGGACCTCCACAACCTTTCGGTTCCGGGCTCGCGGCACCCTTTCCCCCCTGAGAGAACTGTCTCGGTTACCGATCGCTCTCCGTGGGCAACGGAACACGTTGGGCTCGACCCTTGCAAAGGAGAAAATAAGATGATTCTGGCTAGTGGTACGGTTGTTGCAGGTACCGCTTCAGGCCATCGCTGGACGGTAGCCATCATGTGATCTGCCGTGTGGAGGAACGATGAAGAGAGGCCGTTTACGCGGCCTCTCTTCATGTCACCGGAGTGGTCGGGGAAACGCATTCGGTCCCGTCAATTGGGGGGGCCTCCTCCCTGCCCCGCCGTCGCAGCGCAAGCCGATGTGGGACGGACGAGCGAGGCTGGTTTGGTTGAAACTAAATGGAGCTTCTGTCGCTTGGCATTTAATCGTGAGAATGTGCACCAATAATTTCAATTGGTTGACGTGACACTTAATTCGAGAACAGGCACTTAATTTGAGAATTAGACTTGGATTTTGGCACCTAATGTGAGAATCAGGCGGTACACATAATCGACGGTGTTTCCGCAATGAGTGACCCATTTCCCGACGAGGTCGATGAAGCGCTTTGGAATGAAGCGTGCCGGCGCGCAGAAGCTGTGCGAGAATTCCTGAGGCATCGAGCTGGCAAAATGACAGCCGCGGATGTGGCACTGCTTGCGACCGAACTCGAAATCAGTCGGGCAACCGCGTACCGCCTTATCAAGCTGTTTCGCGCCGGTGGGACGGTCATGTCGCTGGTGGACCGCAAGCGCGGTCGTCCAGAGGGCCACCGGGTCCTGGATGACAAGCGGGAAGAGATCATCCGCACGACGATCAGCCGATACTACCTGAAACGAAATCGTCCACCAGTTTCACAGTTGGTCCGGGATGTGCAAACGAATTGCATGTCGGTTGGGCTCAAACCGCCCCATCGCCGAACGATTAAAGCTCGTCTCGAAGACATCGACCTGCAGAAGCGCGCCAAACGCCGCGGCGAAAAAGACATCGTCAAGCAGACGCAGGCCGTTCCTGGGGTGTTTGCTGCCTCCCGGCCGTTGCAGGTCGTACAGGTCGATCACACGAAGGCGGATGTCTTCGTCGTCGACGAGGAAACCCGGCAGCCAATCGGCAGACCCTGGCTGACGCTCGCGATGGATGTCTGCAGTCGCATGGTGACGGGTTTCTACCTCACGATGGACGCTCCTTCCCGGCTGTCGACCAGTCTCTGTTTGCTACAATCCGTCTTCGACAAATCGGCCTGGTTACGGGAGCGCGAGATCACCGAAGCATGGCCCGTCGCCGGCTTGCCAGAGACATTGCATGTCGACAACGGAGCCGACTTCAGGAGTCATGCTTTCAAGCGAGGGTGCGAGGATGCCGGCATTGCGATCGACTGGCGCCCGCCGGCAGAGCCGCGCTTCGGTGGCCACATCGAGCGCCTGATCGGGACACAGATGGGAAAACTCCACCTGCTGCCAGGTACCACATTCAGCAACGCGCAGGAGCTTGGCGAGTATGATTCGAAGCGGCATGCGGCGCTGACCTTGCGCGAGCTCGAGCGCTACATCGCCCTCGACATCGTCGGCTCCTACCATCAGTCGATCCACAGCAGCCTGGGCCGTCCGCCAATTGCCGTGTGGCGCGAGCACGAAGGCCAGATTCCGCTTCGGCTGCCACAAGATCGAATGCGTTTTTGGCTGACGTTCCTGCCCGAGCAGGAGCGCACGTTGCGGCCAACCGGAATTCATCTGTTTGGACTGCGTTACTGGTCAGCTGCGCTCAGCGCCGACGTCGGGCGCGCGAACCGGCGCCTGCTTGTCAAATACGACCCCCGGGACATGGCTCGTGTCTTCGTCCGGCGGCCATCGGGAAACTTCGTGGAAGCCCGCTATGCCGACGTTACCTTGCCGTCGGTGACACTGCACGAAGCGCTGGCTGCGCGACGTGCGCTGCTCGCGAAAGGACGACAGGAAGTCAGTACCCAAACCATTGTCGGCACCGCGATTGAGCAGCGCAAACTGGTGGACGCAGCGGTCAAGAAGACGGCGGCTTCGCGAAGCGGCCGTCCAGGCAGCCCAAAAACGGGGGTGGATGACGGTGGATGGGGCTCGCTTCGCGGGGTCGACTCCAGCAAACCTGTGGACTTTGAAGAGGACACGGAGTGAGCTGCCATGAACACCGAACTCTCCCACCTGACCGCGAGCGCCGCAGCGCTGATTGCGGAAGCCGACGAAAAGCGGATCCGCGCGATCAGATCGCGCCGGTGGCTTGTTTATCCGCGTGCCAAGCAGGCGCTCGATCGGCTGAATCTCTTGCTCGACCATCCACGTGGAACCCGAATGCCATCCATCGCCATTTATGGCGACAGCGGCATGGGCAAGACGATGATCATGAAACGCTTCCGCGACCAGCACCCGCCCAGCTTCAATTCGGTTACCGGTAAGGTGAAGACACCGGTTCTGGCCATGGAGATGACCAGCCGGCCAGGCGAGCGGCGGTTCTACGCCGAACTGCTGACCCTGCTCGGCGCACCGCAGCGGCCGCGCACGGATATTGCGCAGATGGAGCAGGCCGCTTTGCGGATCATGGAAGCGATCGGTGTGCAAGTTCTTGTGATCGACGAAGTGCATAATATTCTCGCCGGAACCTATCGCGAGCAGCGTATTGTCCTCAACACATTGCGCTTTCTTAGTAACCGCCTGCAGATCTCTCTCGTCTGCTTCGGGGTTAATGACGCCCGCGAAGCCATCGGCGGCGATGTTCAATTGGCCCGCCGCTTCGAGCAGTTTACGTTGAGCCGCTGGGCCGCCAACGAGCAGTTCGAAATCTTGATCGCCTTGATCCTGCGCAACACGCCGCTGCGCCTACCATCGGTTCTAACGGTAAAATCGCTGCGGCGAATGCTACAGATCACTGAAGGCATCACTGCGAATATCTTTCACATTATCAACTCACTTGCCATCGAGGCCATCGAAAGCGGCCAAGAAAGGATAACGGACGCAGCCATCGAGAAATGGGAGCCAGAGTTTGATGCGGAAGCCGCCTTCGCATGACACGGGAAGGCCTTCTCGACTGTTGCCGGTAACGTTGGCTCCCCGAACCGATGAGCTTCTGTCGTCGTGGATCGGTCGGCATGCCGAGTTCTATGCGGTCCCTCCCCTCGCTATGCTTCGGCATTGCCTTCCAGAGGTGTCATCCCTGCGCGCCGCTGATCTCTATCTCAATGAGGATCAGGTCTTCCGCGTCGCACGCATGTTTTCCGCGGATACGACCACGGTCCGCCGCACGACCTTCGCGAATATGTCACAATCGTCGCGGCGCCTGATTGCCAAGGAACCGGTACAATTGTGCTCATGCTGTCACTCGGCAAATCACGAACCGGGGCCGGTTCTTCGAAGCCAGCTTCTCGGCTGGCGTATCACCTGTCCGCTTTGCGACGGCCCGCTCCGGCACGCAGGCAAGCATGTCCGCCCCTCTACTTTTGCCCGCTACCACCGGACTGCTCTCATAGGAGAACGGCTCCTCGACGATGAGGCCGAGCGCGATGTCCGAACCTGGACATCGCCGGCAGAGATAGCGCGCCTTCTGCTGATGCGACGGGTGGCGAGACGCAATCATTCCAGATCTCGATAATGTCGTCGAACGAACGAGCCTGCCGACATCGGCAAGTCCAATCCTGCCACTTCATCTGCGGCCAGCTCTACTGGCCGGAGTAGCCATCGTCGAGCGTGCCGGTCCGGAGATGCTGCGAATGCTACGTGGTCATATGATGGGTGGGAACAAAGTGCGCTTCAGCGGCGCTATCGAAGAGATCATGACCCATACATGCCGATCTATGGCGTCTTCGCAGTTGCAGTTAATTTGAGAATTCGGCCGCTTATATTCTCAGCTTTAAATGCTAGACCCGGCCGAAACGGCCACATTCTCACTTTTAACTGGCAAGCGACAGCTGAGGCCATCGCCAAGATCGAGGACCATATTAGCGATGCGATCGGGAAGGGCGCGAAAGTGGTCGTAGGTGGCAAGCGACACAGCCTCGGCGGGACATTCTTCGAACCGACTGTCCTGACAGGAGCGACACAGGCGATGAAGATCGCCCGCGAGGAAACCTTCGGGCCACTCGCGCCTCTCTTCCGCTTTGAGACAGAGGAAGAGGCGGTCGCTATGGCCAACGATACGGAATTCGGATTGGCTGCCTATTTCTATACTGAAAACATCCGCCGAACATGGCGAGTGGCCGAAGCGCTGGAATACGGCATGGTGGGTCACAACACCGGTCAGATCTCGAACGAGGTAGCGCCATTTGGCGGCGTCAAGCAGTCCGGCCTCGGACGGGAAGGCTCCCGTTACGGAATCGATGACTATCTGGAAATCAAATATCTGTGCTCGGCCATCGCTTAAGCGGCTGACGATAAGGGAGGAGTTAATGACGATCAATCCATTCGAGTTTCGAACTGTCCCATCCATGGAGATGGCTTGGGGCGGAGCTAAGCGATTAGGTGGACTCATCGCTGAGCGTTTTGCTGCGCGCACGGTGCTTTTGGTCACCGATGCGGGCCTTGTGAAGGCTGGGTTGATTGCGCCCATTGCCGCCAGTCTGGAGGCGGCTGGTTGCAGTGTGGCGATTTTTGACAGGGTTGTGCCCGATCCACCGGAAAGCGTTTTGTATGGTTGTGTCGAGGAGGCGCGGCAAGTCGCAGCCGATATTGTGATTGGTCTCGGTGGTGGCTCGTCCTTGGACATAGCAAAGCTCGCGGCGGTGCTGCTGTCGTCGGCACAACCGCTCGCCGAAATGTATGGCATCGGCAAAGTTCAGGGGGCGCGTGTTCCACTGGTTCTCGTTCCGACAACTGCGGGCACAGGTTCGGAAGTCACCAACATTTCCATCATCACCACCGGCGAGACGACCAAGATGGGAATCGTGTCGCCGCAACTCTATGCGGATTTCGTGCTCCTGGATGCGGAATTGACCGTTGGTTTGCCGCAGGTTCACACCGCAGCAAGCGGCATCGATGCGATGGTGCATGCCATCGAAGCCTATACAAGTAAGCATAAGAAAAACCCGCTTTCGGACGCGCTTGGGCGTGAGGCGTTGCGGCTTCTCGGCAGCAATCTAATCGCTGCCTGCAAGGAGCCGACAAATCGGGATGCTCGCGAAGGCATGCTTCTCGGTGCAATGCTTGCGGGCCAGGCTTTCTCCAATTCCCCGGTGGCTGCGGTCCACGCGTTGGCCTATCCGCTCGGTGGACATTATCACATTACGCATGGTCTTTCGAACGCTCTGATGCTCGGTCCAGTCCTTCGCTACAATGCACAGGAGGCTGCCCCGCTTTACGCCGAGCTTGCCAATGTGCTTGGCTTCACGGGAAGCGGCGACGCCACTGCCCGTTCGGAATACTTTGTTGCCCATATGCAGGTGCTGATGGATGAAAGCGGCGCGCCGCGACGGCTTCGCGATGTAGGTGTAACCGACAACAGTCTCGCCATGCTCGCCGCAGACGCAATGAAACAAACCCGCCTTCTCGTCAACAATCCAGTCGAAGTCCGGGAAGAAGACGCGCTTGCCCTTTATCGGGAAGCCTTCTGAAGCTTTCCGCAGAAATTCATCGTTCATATCACCACGGGAGGTCCAAGGTGACGGATATCCGACTTTACATGCTTCAGTCCGGCACCCTGAAATGCAAAGTGCACAACATCAAAATGAATCAGGGAAATGGTGCGGATTACGAGATCCCGGTTCCCTTTTACCTCATCACCCATCCCGACGGTCACACGATCATCGACGGTGGCAACGCCATTGAAGTGGCAACGGACCCCCGCGGCCATTGGGGCGGTATTTGCGACGTGTACTGGCCCGTTCTTGACAAGGACAAAGGCTGCGTCGATCAGGTTAAAGCTCTCGGCTTCGATCCGGCGGATGTTAAATACGTCGTGCAGTCCCACCTGCATCTCGACCATACCGGCGCGATCGGCCGCTTTCCGAATGCCAGGCATATAGTGCAGAGGGCCGAATATGAATATGCCTTCACGCCCGACTGGTTTGCCGATGGCGGCTATATCCGCAAGGATTTCGATCGCCCGGGTCTGAAATGGCAGTTTTTGAACGGCACTCAAGACGATTTTTATGATGTTTATGGCGACGGAACGCTGACGACGATCTTCAGTCCTGGCCATGCGATGGGCCATCAATCCTTTCTCGTCCGCCTTCCCAGCAGCGAGCAGCTGCTTCTGACGATCGATGCCGCCTACACACTCGACCATTGGGAAGAAAAGGCGCTGCCGGGCTTCCTCGCATCGACGGTGGATACTGTTCGCTCTGTACAGAAGCTGCGCACAATCGCGGAAAGGACGGGGGCAAACGTCGTCACCGGTCACGACCCGGATGCGTGGTCGGCCTTCAAGAAGGCACCAGAGTATTACTCTTGAGAAGTCGCCGCGGTCTGGCCGCGACATGATCCTACAGCGGCGAATAAGCCCCTTAGAAGCTGAGACGTTTTGACCTGGATCAATGTGAAATCCAGTGACTAGGATAGGGCTTTGGAAGGCTGAGGCCACCGCTTTGTTTCGTTGGTAATCCGACCAAGGAGAAGTAAATGCGTCTGAAAATACTCATCACTATTGCCATGATGGCCGGCCCTGCATTGGCGTACGAGCCATTGGTTGAAAAGCGGGAATTTACCCTGAAAAACTTCGTAACACGTGGAGGCAGGACGGTTCCCGAAATGCGGCTGGGGTATGAAACTTATGGCACGCTGAACGACGCCAAGGATAATGCCATCCTGATTCCGCATTATTTCAGCGGAAACAGTCACGCGGCGGGAAAATATAAGGAGGCGGATGTAAGCGCCGGCTATTGGGATGCGATCATAGGGTCCGGCAAGCCCGTTGATACGGATAAATACTTTGTTGTGCCGGTCGACACACCGGTCAATCTCGGTGCCAACGATCCGAATGTCATCACCACCGGCCCGGCGACGACTAATCCCAAAACAGGAAAGCCTTGGGGTATGGATTTCCCGATCATGACAATCGGCGATTTCGTTGATACGCAGAAAGGGCTGATGGAGCAACTGGGGATTGGGAAATGGCATGCTGTCATGGGCGCCTCCATGGGAGGGCTGCAAAGCTATGAATGGGCAGCACGCTATCCCGACAAGTTGGAGCGGGTGATTCCGGTCATTTCCTCTGGTTGGGCAGACGCGAACCTTATCGCGTGGCTGGACGTATGGGCGTCGCCGATCAAACTGGATCCAAACTGGAACGGTGGAGATTATTACACAGGCCAGGCGCCGAATGCAGGGCTGGCTCAAGCGATGAAGACCCTAACGTTGCAGGCAAATTCGGCAGAATGGACCGACGGTACATTTGGGCGTGAATGGGGATCCCGGGCAGAGTTGGGCGAATGATTATAAGGTTGTCACTAAGCTAAACGAGGCGGGCGCAGCACGAGTAGCCCAGTCAGATGCGAACCATTTCCTTTATCTCGCGCGCGCCAATCAGCTGTTCGTCGCTGGACAGCCCAAAGGCAGCCTCTACAAAGGGCTCCTGGATATCGATGTACCCGTGATGCTGATCTATACCGATGAAGACCTTATCTTTCCTGGAGATGCAGTGCGCGAGACAGGAACGATTATTAAATCAGACGGTACGCCGCTCGAATTCGTGGAACTGGAAGGTACGCGAGGACATATGGATGGCTTGTTGAGCATTGCTCAGGCGGGAGAGCGAATTCGAGCATTCCTTGAGGCCAAATAGGAGCGGGCGGGCCCTCCCTTTATAAGAAGAGCCAGCAGATGCTGCGATCCTCGTGGCGGGGTTCGGCCACGCCACCTTACTCAGGGTTTCACAAGTCCAAGATTACCGAGGCGGACCGCTATGCTCTCACTCGCCGCGAGGCGCCATTGAAACCGATGAACGGCGCGTTGCCACCAAGCTCGGCGCCGCGTTTCATGACCTCGTTGGTGCCATGGACCATTAGGGCCCCCGAACATTAAAGGGGCACAGATATACGGGATGGCTTTCATTTCTGGTCAGCCGAGCGCTGACAACAGCCGATCACGATTTTTCTGCACGTACTCTATGTCCCTGAGGTATATGGCGGCGTCGCCAGCCTCCACGTCCTCCACGAAGGTTGAGTCTCCCGCTTCTGCTCTTGAAAGCATGAAATCCACCAATGCTTGCAGTCGTCCGCAGATCGCCTCGGGAAGCCTGAGCTTTTCGTCGGCTGTCGCGCCATAGGATGCACAAAAGATGCTTGCGCGATGCAATTGTTCACGGACATCGAACACAACGCCTTGGTTGGAATAGTCAGACAATGGCGCCCATCTGTAAACTGCGTATGCCAGATCCCATAAGGCTGGCGCTGGATGTGCGGTGTCGAAATCAATGATCCCGACAGCCACATCGCCCTCAGTTGCGACATTGTAGGGTGCAAAGTCACCGTGGCAGATAATCTCGGGAGGTTCTTGTGGCGGCAGCATCCACGTTTGGATCTCGCGATCAACGTCCAGGAACCCACGCGAAGCTGAATGGAATTTACGCAGAAGCTCGCCTGCAGAGCGTAGCATCCGCTCCGAACCAACAAATCGATCCGCCAAATGCTCACAAACGCGCCCTTCGACGTAAGTTACGGTTTCTTGATGTTGCGTTAGTTCGACTGGAATTGGTGCAGCAGAAAAGCCGCTGTTTTGCAAATGGCGCAAAAACCTATGCACTGTCAGCGTCCAAGGACCAGATGGCCTCCTGACGGTATTTCCGTCGCGCCAAATTTGCCCTGCTCGCCCTCCCTCCAATTCTTTCATTTTCTTACTCCCAAAGTGATCTTTTTCCGTCCGAGCAGACGTTCACCATCGCCCCGCAACTCACCCTTGGGACCTACAAACCGGTATAAGGTCTGACGGGTGATGCCGAGTTCTGCGCAGAGATCGGCCACCTTCGTCTCAGGTTTTCCCATCATTGCTTGAGCAAGGCGTAATTTCGCGGGCGTCATTTTGAACGGCGCTCCACCATTCCGGCCACGCGCTCGGGCTGCCGCTAGGCCTGCTTTGGTCCGCTCGATGATCAGTGCCCGCTCAAATTCGGCAAGAGCGGCAAATATTCCGAACACCAGCCGGCCGTTCGCTGTGGAAGTGTCGATCGATGCGCCTTCGCCTGCGAGTACTTTCAGACCGATGTTCCGCTTTGTGAGGTCGTCCACGAGATTGACGAGGTGACGCAGGTCACGGCCGAGACGGTCAAGCTTCCAGACGGCGAGCGTGTCGCCAGCGCGCAGCGCCTTCAAGCAAGCCGCTAGACCGGGACGATCATCTTTCTTGCCCGAGGCGAAATCCTCATAGACGTTATCGACCTCGACGCCGGCCTTGATCAGCGCATCGCGCTGGAGGTCATGGACCTGGCTGCCGTCGGCTTTCGACACCCGCGCATATCCGATCAGAGCTGTCATTTATACGTCCGTCTATGTGACAATTTTCATTTGGCAGCGCCAAAGCCTGTAGATTGTCACATAACCCGTCTTGCAATGTAAGCTCCATGAACGGCTATCTCCGATCTTTTTGTGACAGACGGAGTACCGATGCCTCGCCGCATGATTTTGACGGACGCCGAACGGCAAAATTTTCTCGCCCTGCCCGCTGATGACGACAACCTGATCCGCCATTGGAGCCTCAATGACGAAGACCAGCGTCTTCTCGAAACACGCCGCCGTGACGATACCCGGTTGGGTTTGGCCCTTCAACTCTGTGCCCTTCGCTATCCCGGACGACTGATCCAGCGTGGGGAGGTGATCCCGGAAAGCGCACTCGCGTTTCTGGCCGAGCAGCTCAGGATCGAACCAGAGGTGCTGGCAAATTTCGCACGAAGAACGCCCACACGCTACGAACAACTGGCCATTCTACGTCAAAACTACGGGTTCAGCGAACTGAGCCACCCCCTGCGGGCTGACCTGCTTGCCTTCGCGCGAGGTGTGGCGATCGCTTCGACCAAGGACAAATTCGTTGTCACGGCGCTCGCCGATGAGATGCGCCGTCGGCGTATCGTCATTCCCGGCATCACGGTGATCGAACGGTTGGCCGGGCAAGCCTGCACCGAGGCGGAGGAGGCGCTGTTCGCCGATGTTGTCGCAAGACTGCCTCCAGATCTGATCGTCAGGATGGAGACCCTGTTGGCTATGAGACCGCGTGTCCGCCAAAGTGGGATCTCATGGTTACGCGAGCCACCCGGAAAAGCCGGCGAAGCCGCCATGCGCGGATTAATTGATCGGCTTGAGGCCGTGCGACATGTCGGGCTTTCGAAAGATGTGCTTATGGCCGTCCCTGCCCACCGTGTGCGCCGCATGGCACAGGAAGGTCGCCGCCTGACCGCCCAGAATTTCGAGCAAATGCGGTCCGGCCGCCGACATGCAACACTTGCAGCCTTCCTTCTGGAGATGGAAATCGCGCTCACTGATGCAGCGATCGGTATGTTCGAGGTCCTGATTGGCAAGACGTTCCGGCAGGCAGAGGCTGAGCGCGACAAGCAACTACTGGAAAATGCTTCATCGGCGACATCGGCTCTGGATTTCTTCGTGAGCTTCGGAGAAGCGATTTCTGCCAAACGCGAAACCGGGCTTTCCCTTGACGAGGCGGTCAACTCTGTCAGCAGCTGGGAACAGTTGATGCAGGCGACCGCAGCTGCAAAAGCGGTCTCTCGTACTCGCAAAGATGACGATCTGATCGCCTACCTGCCGGCTCAGTATGCGCGCATCCGGCGGTTCGCAGTTCCGTTCCTGACAGCATTCACCTTCGAGGGGAACCGTCAGAACCGCGACTTCATCGACGCCGTGATGCAAATGAAAGCCGCAGGAAAAGGTGGCCGTCGCTCGACAAATCCGCCCTTGATTGCGAACGCACGCGATCTGGTCGACAAGCGCTGGATCAAGGTAATCCTAGCAGCGGACGGCTCGATCGATCAGAGAATGCTGGAACTCTTCATCCTTGTCGAACTGAAGAACCGGATTGCTGCCAACGAAATCTGGATAAAAGGGTCGCGCACCTACCGCGCGCTCGACGAGGACATGATCTCGCACCAGACCTATGCCATTATCAAGGCCGAGGCTCGCATCCCCGTCGCAATTCCGGTCGATGTCGAGATCTATCTCGCTCAAAAAGCCGAAGTACTGGACCAGAAACTGCGCGAGGCAGCGAACCGTTTGGAGACCGGTCGGGGCGACACGCGCATCGGCGCAAAGGGGTTGCGAGTTCCCGCTGTCAAAACCGCCGAGACCGAAGCCGCACTCGCATTCGCGAAACGAGTGGCAGCATTCATGCCAACGATTCGGCTGACGGACCTCGTCGCCGACATCGATCGAATGACCGGTTTCAGCTCGCTGTTCGAGCATCTTCAGACCGGACGGACGCCGAACGACATGCGTGTGTTCTATGCAGCGATCATCGCCGAAGCCACTAATCTCGGCTATTCGAAGATGGCGCTCGCCTGTCCCGGCATCACACGCCGCCAGATGCAGCAGATGTCGTTATGGCACTTCAGGGAGGAGACGTTCACCCTAGCGCTCGCCAGGCTCGTCGAGGCGCAACATGCCGCCCCGTGCGCGGCCGTCTTTGGTTTGCACACCGTCTCCTCCTCCGATGGACAGCATATCCATCTTGGCGATGGCGGCGAAGTCGCTGGCGGTGTCAATGGTCACTACGGAACCAACCCGATCATAAAACTCTACACGGCGATCTCGGGCCGCTATGCCCCGTTCCACACAAAGATCATTGCTGCGACGGCGAGCGAAGCAGTCCATGTTCTCGATGCTCTTCTTGAAACCGATGCAGGTCTCGACATCGCGCGCCATCACGTCGATGGCGGCGGCGTCAGCGATCTCGTCTTCGCATTCTGCCATGCGCTTGGCTTTGCTTTCGTGCCTCGCATTCCCGATCTCGATGGACGATGCCTCTATGGCTTTAGGCCTGGAAAACACTATGGCATTCTGCAGAATGTCATAGGCGACCGCATCGACGCCGACCTGATCCGGGCGCATTGGGACGATATTTTGCGCCTGATGACCTCATTGCGCACCCGCACCGTCTGCGCCTCGCTCATGCTCAAGCGATTGTCGGCGACCACGAGGCAGAGCGGTCTCGCCCAGGCACTGCGTCAAATGGGCCGGATCGAGCGGACCCTGTTCACGCTCGACTGGATCAATGACGAGGATCTTCGGAAGACAACAACAGCAGAGCTGAATAACCGCAATAGTCTCGTGCGTGCTGTCAATCTCCATCGTCTCGGCCGGTTCCGCGATAGAAGCCAGGAAAACTTGTCAATCCGAGCGTCGGCCCTCAACCTGGTCGTCACCGCCATCATCCATTGGAACACGATCTATACCGGCCGTGTCGTCGATGCCCTTCGAAATACAGGGCAGCCAGTTCCCGAGCCCCTGCTGACCAGCCTGTCGCCGCTCTCGTGGGAGCATGTAAATCTCACCGGTGATTACCTATGGGAAGAAAAGCCCGCACTCGACGATAGCGGCTTCCGACCCATCCCGTTCACCTTATGATCGGCGTACCGTATATCTGTGCCCCTTTAATGTTCAGGGGCCTTAAGCGCGACAGTACCGTGCATTGGTGTTGTATGAAAGCGGCAGCAGAATTTGACGCGACCAGTAGATCTGTGCGGAATCGCGAATGTCGAATGGTCTGACCCGGGCTATCTCGAGCGGCGGGGAGAAGTCGACCTGTTGTGACACGGATTGGCTCCACTACGGACCAGAGCAAACAGCAGTTCAGCTTCTCCTGAGCGATCAGGGCACATCCATATCTCCTGGGTGATAGGATGTGCCCCAGATGCTATGGCTCCGCCGGCGGGTTCACCGGCCATTGCTTATCGCCAGACGGCGCCTCCAAATTGGCCTGTCGCGTCCTTCAGAGTGATGCCGGAGAGATCGCAGTGGTTGGCATTATCCGGTCGAGACGCTTGAATGAGTCTCGCGCTTTTGACCGGTGCCTTGATCATGCAATAGGCGTTGAAGCGTGCGGGCAGCCCCGGCAGCGTATTGGCCAGATTGCCATTTGGCCTGCAGTTGACGCTTGCCCCTTCCATACGCCCGGACGGATCCACGGGCTCGCCGCTGAAGTCGCATGTCTTGCCTGTTGGCGTGCCCGGAACACCGACAGGGCCGGCAAGCGTGACGCCGCGGATGACCACGCCGGTTGTGACGGGATTTACGCCGACCTTGGCCTTGTGATGCTCCGCAGCCGCGACCGTCTGTGCCGCGGTAACGGCCAGCGCAAAAGCCGAAACGAATCCGAACATTCTTACTGTTGCAGGCATTACAATTTCTCCTCTTTTGCGGATCGATCAGTTGCGATCCATTGCCCGTTGCACTGCATGAAAGGAAAAGACTTTGTGCAATCTTTTCCCGACTTACCGAAACTTGATGAGGTAATTGACGGCAACGTTCTTGGGACGCGTTTCAGAGGCCGTGCGCGCGGGGGATTCCGGTGAACCTGTAGATTTGCTTGAAATGGACGTTCCAGCGGCACTCCCCTGCTGAGAAATGCCCGACGGTGTCGTCACCTCGTAGGAATGCGAATGGATCTGCATGGCATCGCACTGGAGCGACCCAACAACGTTTGCGACATTGTTGCCGGTCGGATCCAACCGTTGTTTTGCATCAGGGTCCATCCCCGCGCCGGCATCGAAGCCGCGCAAGAATAGCCCGCGATAGTCGGGAATACGGAACTCCAGATCCGTCCCCGCATTCCGTTCTCCATAGAGCCCCCCAAGCACGGCGTAGAGTTCCGGATAGGCGCCCGCGCTTAGATAGCGCCCGTCGCAAAGCATCCAGCCTTGGGACTCGACGTAGCTGAGAGGGGCGTCGGCCTTTGTTCCCGCCGTCGCGCCGGAGGTTGCGCAGGCCGCGTTGGCCCAGATCGTGTTGCGGGAACCCGAGACGGGATCGACTTGGCCCGCAAAAGGGCACACGGCACCGATAGGAGGTCCTACAAACATTGTTGCGTCCCTTGATGAAGGTGCGTTTGTAAGAAACGGAGCGCCTCGGTCGTGAGCGGCGCTTTGCCGTCAAGAGCAGGCACCCCACTCCCCGCGGCTCCGCCGCACCGGTTGCGGAGCGGAGCCAATCCACCCGGCCGTTAGGCCGGATTGATATCCCAGGTATTGTCCTCCTGCAGCACGCCCACGAGATTGTAGACGGCGGAGGGGAATTTCGCTTCGTTCGTCTGGGTGATGGTGTTGATGCTGAGGACCGTGCCGATGCTCACATTCGTTCCTGCCGCAATCCAGTAGCTTGGCGTCGGCGTGAACGTGTGCTGCAGATTGGTGCCTGCTTGAACGACGTAGGTTCCTGTTCCGGACATTCCGATGCCGACCGAGAACCGGTTGTTCGGCACATTCGCGGCGTCGTTGATGACCATGGACCCGGCCGGATCGCCCTTGACCGGGTTGCTCAGGCCCGGCCCCTCAGTCAAGGAAAACGTGGTCGTGTTTTTGCCGCTGGGGCTGCAGTCCTGGTCGCCGGAGGCGAGGAAATCCACACCGGGGATGAGCTGCCCGGTGTCGCTCCAGACGAAATTATAGTCGATTTCCCAGGTGAATTTGATCTGGTTGCCAACGCGGATTTGATATGGAGAGCAAAACCATGCCAGCGAGAAGACATTGGCAACCGGCTGCGGCATCTTTTGATAGACATAGAACGTCCAGGGCTGAGCCGACAGGTTCTTGAGTAACAGGGAATATTGCGTGCCCTGGGCGAGCGCCGCACTTGCTGACTGCGATGCACGAGCATGATCTGTTATTTCCTTGTTGGCATAACTGATGTGCAAGGTCATTTTATTCTCCCTTTCTGAGTGCGTTTTCCGATTTGATTCTGGGCCAATCCAATCGGCTCCATTTAGTTTGGCATTAGCACGTCACTCGAATTCAACTGTATCGAGTGCTCGTTCTCTCAGTCCATAAGGCTTTGCCGACGACGTTGCATATACTGCGCCAAACAAAAACTGCTTTATATTCAATAAGATGACTTTCGGCCACCATGTCGCATGTTCGCCATTGTCCAACATCCGACAAGATTGTGGACTGGTTTGCCTGCCCTCAAGTCCCGTGAGAGCGGCGGTGCAAAAGTCGGCCACGGTAGCGGCGGGATAGTCCCGCTGGCATCGTAAACTTAACGGATGAAAGGCCAGCGAAAGACGCCATCCGCAG
>NZ_FOCV01000152.1 GCF_900110205.1 Rhizobium tibeticum
TCGACCGCCAGAGCCGCTCGACGAAGACATTGTCCCGCCACGCGCCCTTGCCGTCCATCGAGATGGCGATCTCAGCCTTCTTCAGCACGGCAGTGAAGTCGACGGAGGTGAACTGCGAGCCCTGATCCGTATTGAAGATGTCGGGCTTTCCATACCGAGCAAGCGCTTCCTCGACCGCTTCGATGCAAAAGGCCGTCTCCATCGTGATCGACAGCCGCCACGACAGAACCCTCCGGCTGAACCAGTCCACGACAGCGCAGAGATAGACAAAGCCGCGCGCCATCGGAGGTCAGGTCCATCGCCCAGACCTGATTGGGCCTGGTGACCGCCAGCTTTCGCAGGAGATAGGGATAGACCTTGTGACCTGGTGCCGGTTTCGAGGTGTTCGGGCGACGGTAGATCGCCTCGATGCCCATCTTCTTCATCAGCGTGGCGACGTGCAACCGTCCCGCTTGCAGTCCTTCCACCCTCAAAAGCCCTTGCAACATCCGGCTCCCGGCAAACGGGTAGTCGAGATGCAGTTCGTCGATCCGGCGCATCAACGCCAGATCGCCGTCCGACACTGGACGCGGAGAATAATAGACGCTGCCACGACTGAAGCCGAGAAGCTTCGCCTGGCGCACGACCGACAGTCTGTGCGTGCGGTCGATCATTTCTTTCCGCCCAGCAATCCCGCCTTGCCGAGCGCACCGGACAAAAAATCGTTCTCCAGCGTCAGCTCGCCGATCTTGGCGTGTAGTGTTTTGACATCGACTGTGGGTGCCGTCGGTTCTGTCTTGGCTTCATCGCCGAAAACGCCCGTCGCCCCCTCAAGGAGCTGGTCTTTCCACTGCTTGATCTGATTGGCGTGCACGTCGAACTGCTGGGACAGTTCCACCAGCGTCTGTTCGCCTCTGATCGCGGCAAGCGCCACTTTCGCCTTGAAAGCCGGGCTGTGGTTCCGGCGCGGTCGTCTCGTCATGGTCTCTCCTGTTTCCGGCATCTATGCCAAAGTCAGGCAGAAATTCCACTTATCCCCGCTGTTCAAATTTCCCGAGCCAGCTCTCTTCTTCCAGCTCGTCAACGCACGCTATGAGCGCGGCACAATGATCCTCACCTCCAATCGTGGCTTTGCCAATGGGGCGAAGTCTTCGGGGATCCCGTCGTCGCTACCGCCCTGCTCGACAGACTCTTGCACCACGCCGTCGTCGTTCAGATCGAAGGCTCAAGCTATCGGCTGCGACAGCACGCCGAGCTCATGCCCGAGCATGTTCGCTCGAAAGTACGCATACGCGGAAGGCCGCCTTGAGAGATGTCCGGAAACGTAGCTGACTGTGGGTATGGACATTTATACTGACAGTCAGCGTGATAACCGT
>NZ_FOCV01000052.1 GCF_900110205.1 Rhizobium tibeticum
CTATATCGCCGGATCGATCGAGATCGACCGGATCATCTACGGCAACGAGACCAGCAGTTTTTCGGTCGGCGCCGGTGCCCGCTATACCGACGTCAAATGGACGGCCTATGGCGGCTCCTACGTCTATTCGAGTGATGATTCTTTTCGCGACCTATCCGGGACATTCCCAAGCGGAAAAGGCATCAGCTACCGGCAACAGATTCCGGTTGGCTTCCTCAGCCTGAGCGGCGAACACGTCGTCGGCGATCTTACCATCAGCGGCGGCATTCAGGGCGGCTTGAGCTTCGGCATCAAGGACATCGACGACCATTGGGTGCGCGACCTGCGTTTTAGGAATGACATATCTCCGGCACCGACAATCGGCGCCAATGTCGCCGTCAGCTATGCGGTGACGCCAGGTGCTTCGCTCTATCTATCCGGTTCGTTCGAGCGGATTTTTCAAAAGCGCGGCAACATGCTAACAGACGACACCGCGAAGGGCACACGCTCCCCCTGGGTACAAGATGAGGCCGGGGCAAACTTCGAGTCGATGTCGATCTCCTTCGGGCTAAAGGGCACGTTTTGACGTGGTCGCGAGGCGCATTTTCATCAGAAGACCATCACCGCGCTCTTGCCAGTCTGACCATTGCGGGACACAACAGCCCTGGAATATACGGTCAGGCCGATCGAACCCGCTCGTATGACGTGTCAAGCGAATGGCGGCTCGTCGGCTCGATCATCGAACAGCGGCCGGAGCGCCTCGGGAACGCCGTCTGACCTGGTCAACGGGGCAGCCCGGCGCCCGGGCTCCTGAGAACCGCCCGGGGAACACGGGCTCCGCATCGCGAACCCGTTGCAAACGTGAGTGATCGCCGGATCAATAAGGTGCCGGTGTTCGCTGGACAGATGGGGATAGTGGCGATCATGGGCGCCACTCGCGACAGGAGCCGGATCGGCTCGGCGCGCCTCGGCCAAGGGCTGCTCAAAGCCAACTTGCCGGGCCTGGCCCGCTTGCCACTCTTCCAAGGCGGCGTCCTGCACCTGCGACAAAGCTGTCTTTTGCCATTTAATTACGAGATTTCCGCACCAATGACTTCAATGCGTTTCCACGACATTTGATTTTGAGAATCGGTCCTTAATTTGAGAATGCGACTTGGATTTTGTCACTTAATGTGAGAATCAGGCAGTCGAGATAATCGACGGTGTTCCTGCAATGAGCGACCGACTTCCCGATGAAGTCGATGCGCTTTGGGATGAAGCGTGCCGGCGCGAAGACGCGATTCGGGAATTCCTGAAGCACCGGACTGGCAAGATCACAGCCGGAGATGTGGCACTGCTTGCGACCGAGCTCGAAATCAGTCGAGCGACCGCGTATCGCGCCGCGGCGCTCGCGGTCAGGTGGGAGATTTCGTTGTTCATGCCAGCTCGCCCCGTGTCCTCGACAAAGGGCACAGGTTTGCTGGAGTCGATGCCGCGAAGCGAGCCCCATCCGCGGTCATCCGCGTTCGTTTTTGGCTTTCCTGCACCACCGCGTCGTACGAAAGGGCGACAGGAAATCAATACCCGCGCCATCGTGGGCACGGCAGTCGCGCAGCGTCAACTGGTGGATGCAGCAACCAAGAAGACGGCAGCCGACCAGCAGCGCGCGTCGCGCCGCCACGGCCTCATGAAGTGTCACCGAAGGCAGGGGCAAATCAGCGTAGCGCGCTTCCACGAAGTTGCCCGAAGGTCGGTCTTCGCAGTTGCAGTTAATTCGAGAATCCCGCCCCTCGGATTCTCATCTTTAAATGCCAAATCCGGCTGAAACAGCCGCATTCGCCCGTTTAATTGCTAAGTGACATCCTCGCCAACGCCAAGGTCCCCGACCGGGGTCGAGCTACGGGTCTCTACCCGTCGCTCGACCCCCTTGTGATGGGATGCACGGGTGTGACAAGCGCGGTTGATTTTTTTGTCGCTGTTGAAGTTTCGTGGGCATGATTGATCCAGATCAACGCCGCGCGACCTCGTACGTGCAAAGACTGTCCTCGTCATAGCGCACTAAGCGCTGATAAACATCGTGGAGAACATAGACGACTTGTGATTTGCGTATTGGCTCTCCAGCTCCGTCGATAAACGCGCAGGACTGGCTGCGTGGCGATCCGCCTTGCGAACCTCGAGCCCAGCTCGATATTACATCCTCGAGTTCTTTTCAAGGCTCTGAGCAGGTTGGTACAGGTGCAGGAGAAATATAGGGAGAGGGGTGAGCTCGTGGGACGTTGCAGCAGAAGAGTGCGCTGCAACGTCCGACGAGCTCACCCCCTCTGATGAACGAAATCCGGTACAAAAAACGGCCTACAGATGAGGCAGATGAAGGCGATTTCATCGCTATGTGTCTGACGAATTCTCAAAAAGGTCCAAGACTCTCGGTCAGCGCAAAGCGGCTAATGCAGGTTAGTGAGTAGATCTAGAAGTCAAAGCGGTCGAAATCTCGCCACGCCAGCGGATGATAGGCTGATATCAGCATGGGAGATAATCAGTGCAGAGCTCACTCCAGACAAAGTACTATGATGCTCACCTGCCTTGGTACACCATCTATCCAACTGTACCACGATTTTCGACGGCGGTCGGCGCAAAGGCTTATGAGGAATGGCTGAGAGGTCTTCCGTCCGACGATTCAGTATCGCTATATCTCCACATACCATTCTGCCGATCGATGTGCTGGTATTGCGGCTTTCCCACGAGCATCACTCGTCAGGACGCCTCGATCCTCAATTATGTCGCACTGATGCGTCAGGAAATCCATTTGGTTGCGGAACAGACGACGCAACCGCTGCCCGTGGGTGACGTGCATTTCGGTGGCGGAACTCCAAGCATCATTAAGCCGGCGGAGTTCATGAGCCTCATGGAACTTCTGCGTCGCCGATTCGCATTCGGAAAGACGGCGACGATCGCCGTGGAGATCGACCCGCGCACGTTCACCGCCGAGATGGCAGAAGCCTTTGGAGCGGCCGGGGTAAACCGAGCGAGCATCGGCGTACAGAGCTTCGATCCCGTTGTTCAAAAAGCAATCAATCGGATCCAAGGCGAGGAGCAGACGGCTACTGTGGTCAATCAACTGCGCCGCCATGGCATAAACCGCATCAATTTTGACTTGATGTACGGTCTTCCAAATCAGACGGTGCAGTCCTGCGTCAAGACCGCGGGAGCTGCTGCCGCCATGCGCCCCAGTCGGTTTGCCGTGTTCGGCTACGCACATGTTCCATCCTATAGAAAAAACCAACGTTTGATCGAGGAGGGGGCACTACCGGACCTATCTGCCCGCGCGGATCAGGCCACGGCCGTGGCCAACACCCTGATTGCGGAAGGCTACGTTCCGATCGGGCTCGACCATTTCGCCTTGCCGGACGATGAGCTTGCGTTGGCGCAGAAGGCCGGCCGATTGCGGCGTAACTCATTGGGCTATTCGGCCGACACCTGCACAACCGTGATCGGCTTCGGCGCATCAGCTATTGGCCGTGTAGGCGACGGCTACGTGCAAAACGAACTTACACAAAGTTTGTATAGCCGGAACATCGCATCTGGCCGTATTGCTACGTCAAAGGGCTATCGTCTAACCGGCGAAGATCGGCTGAGAGCCGCAATCATCGAGCGGTTAATGTGCGATCTGGAAGCTGATGTCCCTGGCATATGCCGTGCTCATGGCTTTGATTGGATCGCTTTTCTCAATTCAGTTGAGCGTCTAGCGATGTTTGCGGAGGACGGTATCTTGGACGTGGAGAAGGGTATCGTTCGGGTTCGACAGGAGCACCGCTTTATGTTGCGTGCTGTCGCTGCTGCATTCGATGTTTATCAAGACCGAATACCGAACTAGAGTATCCGTTTTGATCAAGCGGCTTTTTGATCGGTTGTCGCGCAGGAGTGCGTTGGCGAGGACGATAAGTTTTCGCATGATTGCAGTTATGGCAACCTTTGGCGGTTTTCCAGTCCCGATAAGCGCGTTGTAGGTTGCCTTGAGATCTGGATTAAAGCGGGCTGCGACAAGTGCTGGCATATAGAGCGCTTGCCGAACGATGGCCCTTCCGCCAGCAATGAAAGCACGTCCGGTCCATCGTCCGGATTGTCGGCTCATCGGAGCTAGCCCGCATAAGGAGGCTGCGGCCTTTTCGTCGAGCTCTCCGAGCTCGGGCATTTCGATGATCAGCGTGAAAGCAGTGACAGTGGAAATGCCGGGAATGGAGACGAGGATATCGAAGCGCACCTTGAGGCTATAATCGACATCGATCAAATCGCATGATGGCCTCATCGATCTGTCGCATCTGGGTATCTATCTGCCTGAGGCGCACATCGTTTTGCCGTTTGAGCAGAAGCTGGGTCAGGTTCTTTGCGCGGTTTTTGGCCGCAGTCCTGTCCTTCAACAACGCCAGCGAGCAACGTGTAGTTCCTTCAAATCATTGAGCACATGCGTATTTTTGCGCAGAAGACGCGGATCAAGCAGCAGCCCATAGCGGGCAAGCAGTTCAGCATCAACCCGATCCGTCTTGGCCAACCTGCCGGTCGCTTCGGCAAAACGCCGGACAAGGCGCGGATTGATTTTGGAAATCGGCAAGCCCTGGGCGATCATCGGGTTGGCGCAGGATACGTGTAAAAACCGGTCACAAGGGGTTATCGTCTGAGATCTTCGACGTGGAGTTCTTTCCAGACCCATGAGAAGTCGTAGGTGGCCATGGGGTCTTGCGGGTTTAGTCCGGACGATGACCGCATTTCGAGATATTTGAGCCATTCGGCGACTTTTTGCCGGCCGGTTTTGGTGCGGGCTGCTGCGCGTGGCGAGATATCGCCGAGCATGCCGACCGGCTCGTCCAGGGTAGCGCGATATTGCTTGTCGAGCATGGCGTGGACGAGCGGAGTTGCGACTTCGGGCGGGATATCGTCTGCCGATGGCCTTTTGCCCTGATGCGCGGCTTTCAGCTGTTCGATGGTCTGGATTGTGGTGAGGCGCGCGAACCATTTTCCCGAGGATATTTTGCACTAGCTCGGCGCCTCTTTGGGCTCGCTCGGCAGAGTTGACCATGAGAACGAGGAAACGTCCCTTGATTTCGAGGTTGCCGAGGACTGGCGTGCCGTCTTCCATGGTGACGCCGGCGACAAGCGCGTCCGGGTGACCGGGCCTGGCTGTGCCCTTGGCCGGCGGCCGCCCGAGCCAGTTCCAGAACTGTGGATTTTCCTGGCGGAGATCGTCTCTTCCAGCGAAACGATCAGCGATGACTTTCCCGGTGATGTCGACTTCGATGGGAAAGCGTACCTCATGAAACACGATGTCATCGCCATCGCTGTTGCAGACGAGCGGCTGACTGTCGCCGAGTACTTTCGGCAAGGTGTCGAACAGCCAGGCGTGGGTGAACAGTGGGGCTGCCAGGCGCAAGGTGTCGTCATCGAGGATCAGCTTTTTGCGGGATCGCTTCTTCTTGCCCGAGAATTCCTTGAGCCCTTCGAGCAAGGCTTCTGACGCTTCCATGGAATAGGGAAGAACACCACCGGTTATGACATTTGTGCCACCGACATGGACGATGCGGGCGGCGATCTTTTCCCATTGCCGCAAGGTCCGGGTGGCCGTTCCCTCGGTGACTTCCACTGGGTCGCCACCCCGCAAGAGATCGCGCGCCAGGAAGGATTTTCCGGGGACAACCTCGCTGACTTCGTAAAGGCTGATGGCGGAGGTGCTGATCGCCTTCAGATTGGCCTTGCTGCGCGCGGTTTCCTTGAAGCCCCGGCTCTTGAGATAGATATCGACAAAGGTTTTGCCGTCCGGCTCGAAGACCGAATCTTGCGCGATCGCTGATATAAATCTCCACTCCGGAACCAGGTCGACGAGCGCCAGGCCGGAATAGATTTCAGCCCTGCAGGTGGCAGGACCAGCAGATAGGGTCCGCCATCGTGACCGATCCTCACTCGCTCGTAAAGCACGGCTCTGATCAATGCGCTCCATTGACTAATAGCGCTAGAATCGAACCCCTCCACTACAAAAATCGAGTTTGAGAATTCGGGATAGGCCAAGAATTCGGCGATCGAACCGATCGAAATGCCGCTGGACCCGTGCCCGCGTGCGAGCGAATGAACGATTGAAGCATCCTTAGCAAAGTCTGTCGCCCGGATGCGTATGGCGGAAAGAGCGAAATCGTGATCGGCGGCAACGCCGATCGCGTCCAGCAACCCCTCTGGGAACGGCCGCGGACATTCTGCTAGCGCAATGCCTCGTTGCAGGAGGCTAGCCAGCAAATCGGAGATGAAACGTGCAGGCCCGGGGAGATTCCACCACTCCATGATAGGACCGCCTAAAGCTTTAATGTCAACATCACCTTAGCGATGCTATTCATCGAAATAATTTGGGCGGATCCGCTGTTGGGATCGGCAGCCGTGATCGTCAATATCCCCATCAACAGACCAAAGCGCACGACCGAGGATGCCGCAGGCTGGTCATCGAGTAACGACAACACCATTTCTGGCGTTTCGCCATCCAATTCCGCGACTGTTTGGAATGTATTGATGTATTCTGCCGGCACGCCAAAACGAGTCACAACGTCTTCCACGGTCAGAGAAGCCGACAGCTCCTGAAGTGATTTTGAGACCATCGTGCTCGAAGACGCGGAAGCGAAAAGCATTTGACAAAGATCGTTCCAGCCGCCTGTCACTTCGAGTATCCGGTCTATAGTTTGCGGTTTCAGGCTATTGATCATGTCCAGCTTCGCAGCAATGTAAGATCGCGACCACGGCTTCAATGTTTCGACCTGAACCCGTGGTGGCAGCTTCATCCCATAGGGAAATGCTTGCGACCATAGTGTCGGCATGCCGTGCTCCACCGACAAAGACGAGTCGAACGCGCCCGCGAATAACATTAGGTTGCTTGGCCGCGTCTCGAACCCAATCGGGGTTCCAATCTGTTAGGTGCGAGATGATTAGGACAAGTACCTGGTCATCCTGCCGTGCCCGCTTGATATCGCTTATCAGGTCCGCCCGATCGCGCCAGCCTCTTGCCTCGATAACCAAGCGCGGATTATTCGTTCGCTTTAAGGCTAGATAAACATGCTCGACATTCGCGACTGGCGGCCCGAAAATGACGAAAGTGGCGGCAGGATCGATCTTTGCATCTAGTATCGCTGATTCCTGGCCGTCGGTCAGCGGAGAAATCCGCGTTTCGCTGTCAGAGCCGCCGCCGACGGTGAGCCGCGAACGCGCGTTCTTCGGATCGAAATGATCTTCCGGTGCGCGCCCGTGGAAACTGTAAATGCGGGCAAGAAGGTCTTCTTCATCGGTGACCATGAGATCGAGGAGCATCCTCGAGCGGAGACCCCATTTACCTGCCGGTATTCGGCGAAGGATGCCGAATCCTTCCATCTCGTCGAGGAGATAATCGATCTCTCCCGGGTCACTTCCCTTCGGGAAGGCCTCGGGCCAGTATTTGATCGCACGTTCGGCCACCTCGCTGGTCGTCATGCCATCACCATCTATGCCTTCCCCGACATCAATCAGCGCGCGTTCCGCGATGATGTAAGTGAGAAGTTCATATCGTTGCTCGATGTGCTTGATGGTCTTTTCAAAGCTCTCGTAAAGCTGCGCTCGGATGCGCTGATCGTTCAGTGCACGATCTACCATCGCCGACGTGATGTTCCAGACCAGCTTGCCTGTGGACTTTTGATGGTCCTCAATGATGTCGAGCAGACCCTGGCAGAACACTTGCAGGAGGATTGGATAGTAGTTGGCAAAGCTCAAGATGCGCCAGACATCTTCTCGATTGGCAAATTCATAGCCAAGTGCCGCCAGTGGGACGCGCACGAGTGCCTCCGCGTCGCCGGCGTCGCCATTGACGAGGGGACCGATCCGAACAGGATCGTTCGAAATTTGCGCGAGCGGGGAATTCTCTGCCTTGGTGATGCGCGAGACGTTGTGCAGCCCCGAGAGAATGAACTTGAACCGGTGATTGGTGTCGTTCATCAGGGAAATGAGTCGCAAGACGTGGTGATGTTGCGCCTCTTTTGCTTCCTGGCGGACAAAGTTGTCTGCCTCGTCGAGCATGAGCAGAACTCTTCGACGACCATCAGCCTGCAGATAGTCCTTGATGCCTTGCTCGAATGCCTCAGGCGTGAAAACAGCCTTTCCGGCAAAGATGCCGCCGAGGACAGTAGACGCTTTCTCCCACAAAGATTTGGAAGACGAATCCGCCAAGTCGATGTAGCCAAATTGAGCGTTTGGCGGAGCTCGACGTGCAAGATGCCGAAGGAGCGCAGTTTTGCCGAGTCGACGCCCCCCATATACGATGTAAGATCCGAAGGGATCCATGATGCTTGCCAATTCTTTCGCGCGCCCTTTGAACATTTCCGGCGGAACTTGCGAGCGTCCGTAGTCCTGATAGGGCTTCGCAACGGTCGAGGCTTGAGCAAGTTCGAACATCGCTAGACGCCGCCGCTCCGGCATCGTCAAAACAGTTACGAGGAGGATCTCATCGACGACAAGAAGTTTGCGACGGCGGCGAAGGCACTCGAGTTTCAGGCTGTCGCGGCGGTCCGCTGGTAGGGATCCAAAGTACAGAACCAGCGTTCCCCGATTTTCTGCTCCTTCAGATAGAGCAAGTAAGTCGCTGGTCGAAACGGAGTTGTAGGCGGCCGCAATCTGCCACGAGCCTGACGTCATGCTACCGAAATCCGGCAATATGAGCGATGAAACGTCAAACGGCAGGTTCATCGTCGCGTCGATGACGACAAGTTGTCGGTCGTCGCTCTTGGTTTTATTGATTTCTACAAGCTGGCAGTCATATGAAATTTGGGACAGGAGCGCCAAAAGATTCGCCGACAGTTGTGGGCTTCCAAGCCCAGATTTCATCTGGCGCTTGAAATGCTGCCACGATTTAAGGATTTCATTTGCCTCGTCCCGCTGCTCGTAGCCAAGCCTTGAAATGCCGAAGACACCATCGTCGGTCCCGGCTGCAAGGCTTTGGCCAAGCTGAACGAGATCGGCTCCCTTGATATTGGCGAGGATAGAACGGAAACGCGCGAGGTCCTTATTCGCAACGCCAGCCTCTAAAATTGGTCGTCTTGTTTCGCCGGTGCAAACATCGCCACCCAATCAGAGAGGGTCGCGAGATCGTCAGAGTCCAAGAGCTTTTGCAGGGTTTGGCGTTCCCCGTCGTTGATGTCGCCCGACGCAAAGAGTTCGGCTATCCGTGTTGCGAGTGCGGCCTTTCCTTCATCCAAGAGTTTGCGCGCCTGTTCTTCTAAGTCGATCAGGCGGGCGAAAGCCGCATTGACGTCGGTTACCCGCACGCCCTCCACCTCCTCGGGCATGAAATCCCACGCAAGCTCGTCGACCGGTTTGTTTCGTATCACCGAACGAAGGCTCTCCTCGAGATCGGTGGCGCCCTTCAAACTGCCGAGTGCCATGCGGCGGACCTTCTGTAGAAGGGCGGCGACGCTTTCATACCGCGTGTTGAGCTGACCGCGGCGGACGCTCTCGGCCGTTGCAACGCGCGCTTCAAGACCCTCGAACTCAGCTCCACTCACATCGAAGTATTTCCAGAACTGCAAAAGTGCGTTCGCCGCCAAGAACGCGTCCTCCTGGCATCGCTGCTCTACCGTCTGCCTGAACTCCACGTCTTTGGCATGGCGGAGGCGGGGGAGGTCGCAGTCCATGATCGCTTTGATGAGCTTCGGACTGTCTGCGGGGAGGGGATCCAGGCGTGACTCCATGTCATTTTCGGCAGCCAAAACAGCGGGACATGGAGCGCAAGGTTGACCGCCGACCGATCGAAATCCGGCGCCTGGCCGCCGCGCAGGACACTGGCTAGGCTTGACAGAACGTCTCCAGCATATTGATTGGCGCTGCGGATAAGCGGATCGTCTTCGTCCTTCGGCAGTGAGCCGTAAAATGATCGATTCCTGCCACGAGACCGTCTATTACACGCCGGACAAGAACCTTGCGGCCCGCAGTCGCCTGAAACTCGTCTGCCTGCCGTGTTGCATCGGTAAAGTCCTGGCACATAGAAGCAAGATCGGAGAGAAATGCGACCAACCGTTCTCGTGCGGCACCATCGATGACCTGGCCATGGCCCACAATCTCGGCAAGTCTTTCCAGTGATTGCATGATCCGCGCGCGGTCGCCGAATTCGGCTGCGAACCTTGCGGCGCCAGCACTTGCTCGCGCCGTCTGCATGGCCATCATGAGTATATTGAGTTCGCCCTGCGAGGAGAACAATTCCTTCTTGACCTTTTGTCCTAAGGCGAACCGGAAGTTCGACGACTGGAAGGCCTTTATTTTCTCCAATATTCGCTGCCGGCGTTCTTCCAGATAGGACCGATCGGCCTTTGCGTCCCCAGCCGCTGCGATGCTTTGAAAGGTCAGCGGGAAATTGGACTTTCGGTTTTCCTCCAACACTTCGCGAATCCGAAAAAAGGCGGAACAACTGCTATTCGTCTGAAGAAGATCGATAATGACGAACGCGTTGGTACTTTCGGACACGTTGAACAAGGCAGTGGGGATCACGGCAGCATAGAGCGCGACCTGCCGTGCTTTGTCCCTACTCATCTCAGATGCGGCGATTTCGGAGGCGATAATCGCACATGCTTCCAGCGAGTCCTTAAAGCCCTCAGGCTCATACTTTGAGCCGATCATTTCCCGGCCGAGCGCGATGATCTTCAACTCGTCCGCGCTGAATGCAATATCCGCTGCCGGCATGATTTTTTCGCACGCACGGGCAAAATGATACCCAAGGCCCCATTCCTGGTGCGCGAAGAGATCAGAGGCCTTGGATCTGATGTCGGCCACGAACGGATCGATTGCGGGCTCTTCAAACGCCTCGGCAATCTCGGGTGAAGGTATCTCGAAAGGGTTGTCGTCCTCGTGGAGAAATGTAGCTGCGTCGGGGAACTCAGACGGGTTGGCAAGGGCATTGCTCTCGATTGAGCCATTTTTGACCTCGCCAGGGCGATCGCTATGATCTTGTCCGACCACGCCGCCTGATCGCAGCAAAGCGACAACATCTTCGCAACGTTCGAAGGCAAGACGGGCCGAGTGCTCGATGGTCTCGAGGAGAGACTGGGCATGGAGGAGATATTGTTTTGGTGGAAGCGTAGACGGCGCCTGGTACTGCGCGTGTGTCTCACGTACATGCTGCGCCGCAAGCTGGGCGGTTTCCAACAGACGCTCTGCTTCAAGCACGTTTTCCAGAGGCGCTTTGATTGGGATCAAAGCAGCTGCATCGAACACGCGCTCGACCAAAAGCGCAAGATCATCCGCCAATAGTTCGAGTTCGACCAGGACGCGTCTCACCTCGTGGAGAGCCTCTTGCATCCGAGCAGTGAACTCTGCGGTCGGACGTTGTCCCCTAAACTGCCTGTAATAGCTGACGTGGCTCTCAAGTGAGCTGATAAGAGAACGGAGCTCGTCGACCAGATCTGAATCGGGCTCGCCCGCCTTGGCAGAAGACGCCAGATTGGAGATGGCTTCAAGATCGCAGGCCCACGCGTTCATCACGCGATTGGGTCTTCCTCGTCCAATTCTATAGCATTTTCGTCAGGCTCAATCGTCGCTTCACCCTGCGACACCGATGGTTCCACTTCGCGAGAAATTGCGTCGTCGCTAGCTTTTGACTCTTGCGAGGAAGGAACACTGAGGCGTGCAAATTCTGAAGACGAACAGGACATCAGCGTTAGAATGTAATCCCGGAGATCCGGAAGAGCTTCTGCGACGTTGTACATCGACAGTGGCTTGTCGGGACTAGCAAGAGCGGACCATTCAAGAATGACCACAGCGGTCGCGATCTCGCCGCGGCCCTTCACGGCAAGGTCGGCCAGTTGCTGGCGCGTCGTTTCTTGGTTTGAAGAAGCAGCCGGTTTCACGCCAATGCTTCGGCATGCTTCGACATACCGCCTAAAAAGCCGTTTGACCAAGGGACGTTTCCGTTCGTTGGCAGGCTCGATCTCTCGCAGAAATAGACGAAGAAAATAGGGGTATCGCGTTGCTTCAGGAAGGAGGCTGAAAACTTCATCCAGTTCGGGCCGTTCGACCGGCCAGGGGAAGCCGGTTATGGTTTGAACGCGTGGTCCCCATTTGTCGTGGAACAGCCGAATTTGGCGATTGGAAATCGGTATCCAATCCTCGAACCATGCGGCATCGATTCGTGGGGCAACGCCAGTATCGGACTGCGCAAAGTTTCGCGATCGACAACCGAATCAATTTTAACGCTAACGCCCACGCCCTACCTCCCCTAGAAACCGGCTTACGATAAATCCATTTTGAGGTGTATGGCCAGATCAGGTCCCGACACGCGGCAAAGCGGACTTGAATTCTTCCCAGTTTTCCACGATTACCGGTTTCTCAGCAGGCCGATCTGCTGCGGAATTGACATCAAGTCTGAGCCGTTTTTGGAAATAGTAGAGCATCGCGTATCGGACGGGCATGCGAACTTTACCGTCGGTCATGGCGTAATCGAGGGCCACTGTTCGGCGTTGTTGTTCCGACAGGGCGGGATTTGGGCAGAGGATGACCTCGAAAAAACTATTCCAGTCCTTGTCATCAAGATCGAGCCCCCCTGCCGGCCCCTCGTTTCGGATCTCTTCACACCGTGACAGGATAAAATCTTTGTACGCCCCGTCCAAATGACAAAAAGCGCGCACATGCCAGCGAAGGCCGTCACTTCCGAAAGCATGCGGCGTGATGCGGCGCCAGATGCTGTTGGTCCGATTGGAACTCATCGATTGATAATAGATCTCGGCGGATTGCCGGCCTCTGATCAATCCAACCATGGCTTTTAGCACCGAGGGCTTGATTGAGCGGAACGGTATCGGCAAGGAATCTGCCGGCGGAGCATGAGATATCCAGGTTTCTTCAAGCCCGATCACATCATCGGCAAGCGATTTGAGCTGCGCAAGATATCGATTCGCACTTGGATTTAGAAATCTAGGTTTAAATGACGAGGTCGGGACGTATCGCTTCTCACGCGTATCGTAACGCAGATTCTCAGGTTCCATTTTCTGATAGAGCGATAAGTCGTTTGAAGCCTGAGGAACCGATACGCCAAATGTGTCCGTTATGTCACCACGACGTATGCCGCCCTCCCAGAAACACCGAAACTCAATGAATTCCAACCGCTGTTCCGTTCCCCACCGCAAACCGCTGCTTTCTGCTTCCACCATATTCTCCAAACGCACTGGATCAGTATAGGAACTATATTGATTATTCGGACTTTTGCAACAAGGACAAAATGCAGGACGCCCGGATAGCTACTGAATGTCTGGAATGCTGTCCGAGGAAGGCGGTGGATAGCAGGGCGGGATAATCAGATGCGAGGGAGGAGGTTCGTTCGGTTCGAGACCCTCATTGGCGAACAGCGCGTCGATGGTTCGCCTCCGGTCAAGACCGTTGTCTGCGGAATAGCTGGGCCAGCGGTTCCATTCCCATCACCTCAAAGGCGAGCACTTGCGCCTTATACGGCCCTAGTTTTACGCCATGACGCCAGGTTCCGATGAGCAAACACGTTGTCAGAACCGGCCATAGGACATGTCCCCACGATTGGAGGATCTGCGGCTCGAAATAGTAAGGCGCTTCCATGTTTATTTCCTCGGTGCCGCTCATGCAGTGGGTGATGCGCGTTGGTCCAGGCACATTCGTCCAGAGGAAGTCGTAATGCGGCCGTGTTGGGCACATCTCCGCCGGCGCCAAGGTGAGAAAATACTGCAGCGATAATGCAGCAGATACGAGAACGACAAGGGCAAAGACGACCAGAAGCGCGATTGCGTCGCGACCTGCGTCGCCGGATTGCAGCTTATCAGAGTGCACTTGCACGGGGCGGGCCGCTTGGAACCACAAAGCACCGGCGACCAAAGACGTGAGCAGAGGACCAAAAATGATGAAATGCACGGCATTCAATTTGAGAGGAACATAGTCGCCGATCAAAGGGAGTTTGCCGTTAAAGCTTGTCGGCGCGCGTGCGATCCATAGGGCAAGAACGAGTCCCGCCAGGGTAATTAGGGCAAGCCGGACAACCGGATCCTCTAGGAACGCTCCGGCATCTTCCGTGGATGTTTTGCTCATCGGCAGCTCTCCCTTTTGCTGTTGCATGCGCTACTGGCACAATTTCTTCGCCTCTTTGGACAGCCCATCGCCAAGCGATCGAGAAATCTCTTCGCCGAGCGCCTTCACAACGTCGCCGAATGTTCCGCCGGTGGAAAGAAGCTTGATCTCCCGGCGGCTCACCGCGCAGGTGGCGAGGTTCATTTCCGCGTCGAAACTAAGTCGGGCGGAAACGTTGCCTTTCAGTGCCGCCGCGTCCGATGTCCGGCAAGTCAGAGAACCGATGGCTCTTGCCATCGCGACATCCCCCTTCACGTCGAAGGCGAGTTCTTCGATTTCAACTTTCTCGAATCGATCTACGCCGATGGTGAAGAACCGGTCTTTACCTTCAGAGCCTGGCATGGCTGCGCTTTTTTGATCGCATTCTCAAGGGCATTCCCGGCCTTTGCAAAGGACGGCAGGGCCAGCAACGCGGAAGTGATGAGAAAAATTCGCGAGAGTTCGGATGACCTGTGTGATGCTGGTTTGTTCAGTGTGATCATTGCCGTCAGCCTCCGCCCTATTTCGTTGTTGCCGCATGCCTACGATCCTGTGCCAGCCGTTGTCGATCAAAGTGGCGCGAGCGTGCCGTCCGGATCGACATCCTCCTTCCGCTCGCTGCGGACGAAGTGATCAAGGCGCGTCACCGTTTCGAACTCCGCGTGGTTGCGATACGACCCGAATTTGAAATACTGGCTCTCCTTTGCCAGGAACGGCTTGAATCCAACGACGCCCTCGGTCTTGGAAATCTTTTTGCCGTCAGCCCAGATTTCGATCAGACCTGTTTGGTCCGACACCAGGCGCAGGTGGTAGACCATCGTGGTCCATTTCCCGAACGGATCGGGCAGCGCATTGTAGCGGGTGACCGACAACCCCTGCGCACAGCCGGTCAAGCCCGGGAGCGACAACGGTGCTGTTCCATGGGCGAGATCGTCGGTGTCGTGCCCGACCGACAGCGTCTGGATCTTCATCAAAGAGAAGACCTGCGCCGGCTTGACGAGCGTATGTGGGCTGCCGAATCCAGGTTCGACCGGGGCGGTCTCTTGCGAGGCAATGAAGACGCGGCAGAGGACGTTCTTCGGGTCGCGGTCCGGATCGGCGTTGTCCTGCTCGAGGGAGACGGTAAAGGCGCGGCCGTTGAAACGCTGGGCCAGGACAGGTGCGTCTTTCGGAGAATTCATTTGCTTCCACTGGCCGATGACAAATCGTCCGGTGGTCGGCGTTATGCTGTCGTCGACGAACATATCAAAGCGGTACCAAATATCGGTTCCGATCGGCGCCAGGATTTCCTGGGCTTCCCATAGCTCAGAGCGTTCGCTGCCATCGCGATCATAGGAACCATCTTCCCGGGCACATCCCTTCGGGTGCCAGGCAAAGGCCAGCACGTTATTTTGCGGCAGCCCCCTGACGACCTGTGTTGCGGCAGATCTGGCGTCGCCTGCCAATTTGCCGAAGGTGAAACTGTTTTCGTCCCGGCCGCATGAGAACCAGTTGTCTGAAACGCTGGCGGCATCGAACTCGTCTCGGATCGTCGGCGACGCCGCGTTTGCCTGCGGGGCTCCAATCACCGCCAGCATAACGGCTAGTGCGCAATTCCATCGCATGTTCATGGCCGGTCCTCCTAATCCATCTTGATGGTCAAGCTGCTGGGGCAATGATCGGAAAGACGCGTCTTGTCGGCCGGCGTCGGGTTGGCCCAGGGAAACTGCTTTTCCGATTCCGGCACAATCATGGTCGCGGCCTGTGTGCCATAAATGAAGAACTCGATGGGGAGAATGTTATAGGCGTCAGGATTAGCGATACCGGATGGGTTCGGCTGGCGAAACTCGCGCCAGCATGTCGACATGTTTTCATACGGCTGACGGAAGAGTTGGATATCGAACCGCGGATCCCTGTCGTGACCAGTCTTATCGGCGCTATAGCCGCTCAGTGCAACCCAGACTTCATCTGGGATCGCGCCTGGCTGCGCGTCGAGACGACGATTGAAGTCCCCGACAATCATCCAAGCTTCGCCCGCGGCTTCACGCGCTTCGATCCATTTGCGAAGCGGATACATCTGCTGTCCGAGGGTATCACATGCCCGGCTGGCCGGCTGGCCGGCCGCCGGATCCGTGCTCCACAGCCTGAAACTAATGAAATCGTCGAAGCAGCCGCTCTTGAGATGAACATCGAGGACCCGCAGTGTCGACCCGGCCGGCGACCGGATGGTGACGTCCAGGCCCCATCGGATCCGGCGGATCGTTCCGTTGTCGTCAAAGGTGACATCGAGTGGCTTGTAGTCTGCGGCGGAGATGATCTTCAGTTCTGAGTTCGGCCGCAAGGCCACTGCCGGATATTGTACGCGCGTCGCGGTCGTCGGTTTTACGGCGGTCATGCCCCTCTTGGTACAAACTGGAGCGATGGTTTGGCCCTCGGCCTCCGCGAATTGACCGCTGATGCAATGCTCCCATCCCTCGGCCACCGGGAAGACCGCGTCCAGCGCGGCCGGGCTGGTTACCTCTTGAAGAAACATCAGGTCCGCGGATACTGCATCACGCCAGTGTTTAAGGTCTGCATAGTCCTGGCTGGAGCGGATATGGTCATCGGGAAAGACGGTGTTGGGGTCGCCTGGGTAGACCAGCGTTTGAATGTTCCAGTTGCCGAGCGTGAATTCCGCCGCCACTGCCGGCATCGGTAAGACCATCGAGATGAGCGTTATGCATATCGAACGTGTCAGCATTTTCTCCTCCGGGTTCATGGATAGTCTTGCGGTGCGCAGCTATTTGTCAGCGACGTGCATGTCATCGATGAGTCCATCACCTCCGTCTTTCGTGCTCAGCAAGATCTGCTTATCGCGGGAATGGCCCCCACGCGCCGGCGGCGTTCTAGCGCCCGTCGCTGCTAAGACGTGCGAGAAACCGGACCGCGCTCCTGCTTGGCATGAACAGATAAGCTCCCCCGCGCATCCGCACGTAATCCTTTATTCCGGTGAGGTTCAGCGGGCCGCGCGGAGAGGGTATCGTCAGCCGTCCCATGCCCCCGCCACGGCCAGTGATGGGATCGACCTCGTTTTCCAATCCATGAAACTGCCAAGCCGTGGCCCAGGTCTGCTGAACGAATTCGAATTGGCGTTCGATGTCGGCATTGAGGCACATGAAGAGAAGGCCGGGCTTTGGTTCCTCTGGATCATTGGCGCCAAATGCATCGAAACTTCGCCCGACACGCAGGATGCGATGACGATTGACGATTGTAAGTTCATCCTTTGAGGCCGGGGCCAGACTATCGCGAGGATTTGAGCGGCGAATGTGCGCCCCGAGGGGACAGCGCTCGCCAAGCGGGTCCTCTGCGCCGGGCAGGAAATCGTTGTCGGGCCGAAAATTTCCTCCCTTCTGCTTTCTGGTCGCTGGAGCATGCGGGTAGCGTACCAGCGAAGAGCCATCCTTCCAACGACCAACCATCTTGGCGCCGATCCACTCCGGTAAAAGCTCTGGATCGAGTTGATCGGGCACTGCTGGATGATCGGCGTAGCGTTTGGCCGCCTCGCCCACGTAGTCGTTGAAGACATCGACATATTGCGCAAGCTGACGGATGACCAGGAACGTGCCGTTCCGTCCGAGGTCTCGCGCGGTGGCAGCGCGGTTGCTGCCAAAATCAGGCTGGAGTGCGCCACGTGAGTGCATAGGCTCAGCCAGCGGCAAAAGATTGCCGAGGTCCATCGCAGCCGGCACCTGTGGCGCCGGCGGAAAGAAGCCACGCGTGTCGGGATAGCCCAGCAAGAACTCCCCTGGCTCGACCGCATGGATAGCGTCCGACCGGCGCGTCCAGCGTCGCGTTCCCTTGATGATTGGCTGCGAAATCCCGTCGGCGAAGCCAAACGGCTCTCGCACCGTCTGCACTGCCGTTTCACCCGGCCTTGGCCGTGGCAGCGGCGTCGGTGTGACCCGATGTACCACCTGTCCGCCGGCGGCATCGATGCCTGAGATCGATTCCCTGGCGTATGAGACGAGAGTAGGTTCAGAGTCTGCATAGATGAGCAGCGCGGCATCGATTGCATTCTCCGGACCGCCCCACAGCCATTGCTTGGCCTGGTCGTCGCCGGTATCGGCAAGCAGGTTGGCCCGACCGGGCGAACCCATGCCCAAACGAAATGCACTCGGGAAAGCATCCTGGACATCCGAGGGTAAGCCCAACCGTCTTAGGCCATCTGCTGTCAACGCGCAGATTAAAACCTTGTCGGCGGGTGGCTGATCTCCGAAGGTGATCTGATCCTCGATCGACTTCAGCCAGGCACAAGCTCGCTTGGGGTCGTCGGACAACCTGATCGCGAGGCATGTCGCGTAGGGGTGTTTGCTCAAGCCGCCGTAAAGCAGCGTCTGGACCTCGAATGTCTCGATCAACGTCGCCGGCCTTACCTTTGAACCGAACAGTCCGAGCCACGCCGCGGCTTCGTCTTCCGTTGATACCGTTCCAAGTCCCTGGCGGATTGCGGCGTTGGTACGAATGCGCGCGGTCGTCAGGTGTGGATAGGCGCTGTACCAGAACCATGTCGGCTGCTGCTGGCGGCGCGCCCAGCGCTTGAAACGATAGCCATCTGCGGCTCCCTTAAAGAATAGGTTTTCGGTAAGCGGGAAGCCGACGGTATTGCTCCAGACGGCGGTGAGGCCGCCCGACGCCTTGGTGATGAAATCCTCCAGATAGCTTTCCCAACTACCACCGTAGTTCGAGAAAAACAGGAGCTTGTTGGTCTTCGGCAGTTTCAGCCAGCGGGCATAGTGGATCGTGCTGATATCGCCGAGAAATCCGGGCCGAAAGCGCCTCGTTGCCATCTGCCCGATCACCCAGAAGGCAATCCTGAGTGTCAGGCCGCGCAGCAGCCCGGCCTGCATGATCGAAATGCCGGCGAGATGGTTCTGCTGCGTATCCTTGAGATTTTCAGCGTCGGTCAACGAAGCCATCACATTCGGATTGACCGAGGTGTCGACCGGCGTGTTGGCGACCTCAAGCCGGCGCAGGCCAAGGTAGACAATCACAACGGCCGCCACGACGCCCACGGCGGCGATGATTGTCGACAGAAAAAGGGCGATCACTCCGACCGCGAACCCTTGCGAAAAGCCAGCCGCGATCGTCACGGCGACAACGAAAAGCCCGAGCAGACAAAGAACCGGCCAGAAAAACTTGAGCAACCCCCGGAAGGCAAGAGACAGTATGGAACCGAAATCAAGACGAGGCGGCTCTTCGGTGGCAAGGCGGGGAAATGGCTCGGGATCAAGCAACGATGCCAGGTCGGCGTTGGCTTTGACGAAATCCTGCACGCGCGCAACGGTGGCTAGCAGGGCGCCGGCGGCCGGGTGGGTGTCAAAGTAGGAACGGAGTTCGCGGGCGAGCAGATATTCGCGCTTGATCCGCGCCACTGTCATCCCAGGCGTGCCGCAGAAGTCGAGGCCCGGGACATCGAGCAGGCCTTGGCCGGTGCGAACATGGTGAGATGCGAGAAGCTGGCTGAGCGAGCCTGTCGATTGAATCGCTGCCACCGACAGGATGTCACTGACGAATGATGCGAGCTTCGTGCCGACCGTATCGAAGGCGTGTTGCGGCTCGCCGTCGACCGACATTTCGAAAACCAGATGCGTCGGTTCTCCAACATCGCCACGAACCACGGTGATCGACATGAAATGCACACCCTGATCGCGCAGCGCGCTGCGGATGAGCCCTTCTTTGCCGAACAGTTGAGGCCGGAATTCCTTGAGCTTTGCATCGACGTAATCGGCCCTGTCGATGCCGAACGGGATCGCACTTGTTACAAGTGATTGTGTCATACCTGCCCCTATGACTCGACGAAGTCGCGCAAGCTTCCCGCTGCCGCATGGTTCGCCGGCCCCCTCGAGGCCGATAGCGGTCTTCGCGTCAGGCGTGCAATACCTGTTTCACTTTATTTGCGGACTCACAAGCAAAAAGCATCGGAGATACTTGTTTCGTGCAGATTATTATAAATCTGTCAAATCTAACGAAGAAGATCGCCGTCACACAGAACGGGACAATGAAAAAGCGTATTCGCGTTCAGCGTGAAATATGCTTCAATCATTGGCACGACATCGGGCGGCGTGTTGCCATCGCTTCGCCACCGAGAAGACGACCGCCAAAGCCAAGACCGCTGCTTCCAAGATTGGAGACCATGGCATGGAAAAGGATCCGGAAGCGTCAGATGGCGAGAAGGACATCGTCGCTACACAATCGACCACACTTTCCATAGAGGTGGAAAAGGTAGCGCTCGCCGAATCCAATTATGTTCCGGCTGAAGAGCGCGTCTTGAGGAGAACCCGCGCTGAAGCGGACAGTCGCTTTTCCGCTCGTAAGAATTTCCTTGAATCTCCGCGCAGCGATCCGAACGGTTTCGAGCGCATCATCGGCCAAAGCGACCTGATGTCGATCAATTTCCTCGATCGCGGACGGCGGGCGGCCGCGGCAGTGTGCCGGATCAAAGTGCCAAGCGATGGTGGCGCCTGGTATGGAACGGGGTTTCTGGTCGGGCCACGCCTATTGCTGACCAACCATCACGTCCTCGGCAACGCTGACGAAGCCAGTCAGTGCGAAGCCGAATTCGGTTACGAGCATGATATCGATGGTGTGTTGAGCAAGGGCGTCAGATTTAATCTGCGTCCGCACGAGATTTTTTACACCAACGCCGAACTCGACATCACCTTCGTCGCGGTTACGCCGTTGTCGGATGAGGGCGTACCGATCGACCGTTATGGCCGGCTGCCGCTGCTCCCGCTTTCCGGTAAGGCGATCGATGGCGAGCGGGTCACCATCATCCAGCATCCAAACAGCGAGCCGAAGCAGATTGCCATTCGAGCAAGCCAGATCATTGTCCTCGACCCGCAGGCGGCGCCCGACGTCAATCTTGATCATTTCATCCACTACTCCACAGATACGGAGCCGGGCTCCTCCGGCGCTCCGGTATTCAACGACCAATGGCAGGTGCTGGCCCTGCATCACAAGGCAGTACCCGAACCAAAAAAGCCAGGAAGGCCCGAAGGCAAACCTGTGTGGATCGCCAATGAAGGTGTTCGCATCAGTGCGATCTTCGGCTTGCTCGAACAACAACGCTTCGAACAGCCACAGGCAGGCCTCGTGCTAGACCGACTCGACAACTCGCTCGGGCTGCCGTCGCTATCCCAAGGTGGCATCCAGGGCGACCCTCTGCTTGAAGCGGACCGAAAACCGCTGGCGCTCAAGCGTTGGGCCGGCGTCACCGGATATGATCCGCTCTTCCTCAGCGCGCGGATTGACCTTTCCGACATCTACGCACCATGGCTGGCCCAAAACCAGATTGCGCCGTTGCTGGATGGGTCCGGACACGAACTGGCGTACCATCATTTCACATCTGTCATCCGAGCGGACAGGAAGTTTCCACTGCTGAACCGCCGTCAATATCGACGGCAACAAGCTGGTCCACCCCGGCCCGCGCAAGGACACGTGGCGACGCGATGCGCGGATCGCCGCCGAATTCCAGCCCGATGGAGAATTCTACGAAAAAAACAAGGGAAAAGACCCCGTGCAATTCAGTCGCGGGCACCAGGTCCGGCTGCTCGATCCCTGCTGGAGCAGCGCGGCCGATAAGGACCAGGCGCTGGTCGAGTCACAAATAGGCGCAGAAGATACCTTCCACTACACCAATGCAGCCCCGCAGGTTCAAACCTACAATGACATCGACTGGGGCAATCTCGAAGACTACCTGCTCGACAAAGCCCAAAGCACAGACAAGCGGCTGACCATTTTCACAGGCCCGATCTTTCGGGAAAACGACCCCCCTTATACCAACGTGAGCGGTCTCTGACTCGTTTTGCGGTTTCCAAATCAGTTGAATTCTGAATCTATGTCGCAAACGGAGGTTTGCGGATGACATTGGGAATTCCACTGCGCGATGACTTCGACGGTTTTGCCCTGCGGGCATTGGCCAAGAGCACGAAGGATGCGGCACAGGCTCGGCGGCTTCTTGCCCTTGCCGAAATCTATGATGGTCATTCACGCAGCGACGCGGCCAGGATCGGAGGCGTGACCCTGCAGATTGTCCGCGATTGGGTTATGCGCTTCAATGCCCGCGGTC
>NZ_FOCV01000055.1 GCF_900110205.1 Rhizobium tibeticum
CCCCTGAAGGCGGCCATTCGCCTGGCAGTGCGCGCCGCACCGCGTCAGCGGCGCCGCAAAAGCGCCAAGGCGGTCACCGGTGATGTGCTTTCCAGACTGCTGGCGACCTGCGAGAGCGACAGTCTGCGCGATCGGCGCGACCGGGCGATCCTGATGGTCGCGTTTGCCTCCGGCGGCCGCCGGCGCAGCGAGATCGCCGCGCTTCGTGTCGAGCAGCTGACGATTGAGCCGCCGATCGAGCAGAAAGATGGCCCTCCCCTCCCCTCGCTGGCCATTCATCTCGGCCGCACGAAGACGACCTCCGGCGAGCAGGGCGAGGTCGTCTACCTCACCGGCCGGCCAGTCGAGGCGCTGAACGCCTGGATGGCGGCCGCCAGGATCGACAAGGGCAGCGTCTTCAGGGGGATCGGGCGATGGGGAACGCTGTCGCGGCGGGCGCTGGATCCGCAGTCGATCAACGCCATCTTCAAGCAACGGGTGGAGATGGCTGGGCTAGACCCCGTGGAGTTCTCTGCGCACGGACTGCGGTCAGGCTATCTGACGGAGGCCGCCAATCGTCGCATTCCCCTTGTCGAAGCGATGGAGCAATCGTGTCATCGATCGTTGCAGCAGGCGTCGAGCTACTATAACGACGCGACACGGCGCACCGGCAAAGCCGCGCGGATGCTATAGAACCAAATATTCCGCGATCACGAACCGTGGCGTGCGCCCAACAAGGCGGTTTCCCGAGCCGCTGGATCGGTGAGGTTCAGGCCACTAAGGCAGGGCTCAAACGCACTCCATTATCCTGCACACAATGAATCCAGCTTGATTGCCCGCAAGGAATGGAGATCGGAAGTGACAAGTCGCTCGCCTTGCTGTAGCAAGGTGCCATGTCGATCGCTTGCGCATATGTTTCCCGATTTTATTATTTCCGTGCCTCGGTGCGGAAGCGGGAAAGTGCGTAATTAAGAAAGACGCAATTTTATCCGACCAACCGCTAGTCTACCTGGCGGTTTTTTTATGCGCCCGGTATGACCTCATGGAGACCAATACCGTGACGAATCCGACTGACGATCTGCGCATAAACAATATCGTCGAACTCTCCTCGCCCGCACGAATCATCGATGAGCTGCCGCGCGACGAGACTGTCAGCAAGACGGTGCTCGGCGCACGCAGCGCCATCCATGATATCCTGACCAAGAAGGACGACAGGCTTCTAGTCGTTGTCGGCCCCTGCTCGATCCATGATCCGGTTGCTGCGATAGACTATGCGAAGCGGCTCAAAGAACAGCGCGACCGGCTGCAGGGCGACCTGGAGATAGTCATGCGCGTCTACTTCGAAAAGCCGCGGACGACGGTCGGTTGGAAGGGCCTGATCAACGACCCAGGTCTCGACGGCAGCTTCCGGATCGAGGATGGTCTGCGCATCGCCCGCAAGCTTTTGCTCGATGTGAACGAACTCGAACTCCCGGCCGGCTGCGAATTCCTCGACACCATCACGCCGCAATACATCGCTGACCTCGTCAGTTGGGGGGCAATCGGTGCCCGCACGACCGAAAGCCAGGTTCATAGGGAACTCGCCTCCGGCCTTTCCTCGGCGATCGGCTTCAAGAACGGCACCACCGGCGATGTGCGCATCGCTCTCGACGCCATCATGGCCGCCTCGCAGCCCCACCATTTTCCGGCTGTCACGAAGGACGGACGCGCAGCGATCGCATCGACGAGTGGCAACGAGGATGGCCACATCATCCTGCGCGGCGGCAAGCAGCCGAACTATGATCGGCAAAAGCGCCAAGGCGGTCACCGGTGATGTGCTTTCCAGACTGCTGGCGACCTGCGAGAGCGACAGTCTGCGCGATCTTCGTGACCGCGCGATCCTGATGGTTGCGTTCGCGTCGGGCGGCCGCCGACGCAGTGAGATCGCCGGCTTGCGGCGCGAGCAGCTGACCGTCGAGCCGCCGATCGCTGTGCCGGACGGCCCTCCCCTCCCCTCGCTCGCCATTCATCTCGGCCGCACTAAGACCAGCACCGGCGAACAGGACGATATCGTCTATCTGACCGGTCGGCCGGTGGAGGCGCTGAACGCCTGGATGACGGCCGCGAAGATCGAGAGCGGGAGCGTGTTTCGGGCGATCGGGCGGTGGGGGACGGTTTCGCGGCGGGCGATTGATCCGCAGTCGGTCAATGCGATCATCAAGCAACGGGTGGAAATGGCCGGGCTGGAGCCTGGGGAGTTTTCGGCGCACGGACTGCGATCGGGTTATCTCACCGAGTCAGCGAACCGGGGCATTCCGCTCCCCGAGGCGATGGAGCAGTCGCGGCATCGCTCGGTCCAGCAGGCATCGAGCTATTACAATAGCGCGACTCGGCGCAGCGGTCGGGCGGCACGGCTCCTCTAAAGACCCGACTCCTCGCTAGGCATGCTTCACTTCTTAGCGGGTCGATGGTTGCATACAGCACATTGCCATCCTTCTACCGCAGGGCTGGCAAAGCCTGACGGTTGCGTTTCCCGACATGAGAAAATTGTTTCAAGCTACTCAGTCTCGCGGCATTCAGAGCGAAGGCACCTTTAGTAGTTTTCGCAGCATCCGCATTGAGCTTTGCCGTCTCAAAGAGAGCTCTACAATAATAGTCTCACCCTTTATTTTTAGGAGGTATCAAGAACGGCAACCCAACGCCTCTATTTGTCTCCTTTCTCCTGGAGCCGGATCACTGGCCCTTGGTGTACGCTGACAAAATTGGCTGGGCAGGGAGAGGACCGGCTGATAGATCGCATTCAACGTGAGGCCTACTGGGGATATGCCATGATCCACTCGATCGGTGAGATGCTTGAGGGACTTCGCAAAGCAGAGAGGGACCGACTCGACAAAAGCGATATTCGGCACGCCCCCACGATAGGCGCCATGTACGAAGGCCTCACGAAAGACCTTTTGAACAAAGCGATACCCGACGGCCTTGACCTCAAGATCGTGAGCGGCTTCGTAATCGATGGAAAAGGTGGATCGAGTGGACAGCTCGACTGCATGTTGGTCCGAGGTGAGGGTTCCCCGGTGCCCTTCGTCGACGGCCTTTTTCAATGGCACGTCCGCGATGTTCTTGCCGTATTTGAGGTGAAAAAAACCTCTTCGCATCGGATTTATCAGACGCGTATAATCAGCTCCTCAGCGTCACTTCGACATTCAGCTCTTGGGTCCAAACACCCGGCCTCACGGGGAGCTTCGATCTGGGCGCGTCATCGGGCCTCGGCCGCACGCTGAGCGAGCCAAAATTTTGCAGAAACTGCGATACCCGAGCGGGTTTCATGGAGCTACTCATCGTAGGCGCCGAAACCGATGTCTCGCAGAACGAAGATCGAAGAGAGGTTCGAAGGGTTGCAGCCTGACGTTACCTTCACCGCCGTTGACAGACCGTTATTGATGGAGTTCGCCGTAACTTTCAAAGGACCGCCGGAGAGGGCCAGCCCTATCCGGCGTCAGAAGATCGAGGCATTCGTTATCAACTAGAAGCCCCGTTTGGGCCTGGATAGTCTGTGTGGCTCGACAACCCGCGTGCTCACCGACTGATAGAGCGGCTATCTACTGACTTGCCGCGTTGCGAGGGAACTATGATTCATCAACCTACTCGAATGCAAGTTCTGCCGGAACGGAGGCCCTCGCCGCGAAAAAATCCTGAATGCTCCGGCGTCTTGGCTGATGCAGATCCGGTAGTTAGACATGAACAGCGGTTTTCAGGCGCCTAGCGCTGGACATTTCCCGTCGTTGACCGCGGTCAACGCTCTTAACTAGCGGAAAAGATGGCATTTTTCGCAGTGTAGGTATTTCGGTGGGGGAAAATGGGAACCGTCCAAGCCGTATGCCAGCTTAGGCAGTCATGCCCGACCGGCTGGTGAACATATCCCGTTCGCAGTAAACCGACTTGGCCGGTGTTGGTGCACCTCAAGCGTCCGTTGTCTGACTCGGCGACACCGTGTAGATCTGAACGACACCTTGGAGATTGGAAACATGGCGCTCAAGCGGATGGACAACGTAGGAATCGTCGTCGAAAACCTTGGGGGGCGATTGATTTCTTTTGCGAGCTCGGCGTCGAGCTCGCAGGACGAGCCACGATCGAAGGAGAATGGGCCGCCGGCGTCACTGGATTGGGCGATCAGCATGTCGAAATTGCCATGATGCGCGCACCAGACGGCCACAGCCGGCTCGGGCTCTCCCGCTTCATCACGCTGCCTGTCGTTGCAGATCACCGGAACGCCCCGGTTAACGCGCTCGGCTACCTCGTGTCGTGTTCACCGTTGATGACATCGACAGACGCTTGAAAGGCTCCGCATGCGCGGCGCGCAGCTCGTAGGCGAAGTCGTCCAGGATAAGGACGCGTATCGGCTCTGTTACCTCCGTGGGCCTGAAGGGCTTCTCATCGGACTCGCCCAAGTACTCAGTTGAGCGCAATACGAAGACAAATGGCGGAGAGTCACCAATGTCAGCGGCTTTCCCGCCTGCTGGAGCCACGTTCTCGCTGGGCGCGGTTAGCTCGTCAACCAGGCTGGGTCGCCCGCGCAAGCGGCGATACCTCGGGGCGCCGTGCCTCAGATGCCGAATTTAGCGTATCTCGTAAGTGGTGGGCCGTAACACCAGGCGTAGGGCATAGCTCGGTGCGCCGCCAACCCTATCTCGTGGTCCACGCCTTCGGCATGCGCTGGTAGCGCAACACTGTACGGTCCTTTGGACACTCTTGCTAATCGCCGGGATCGAAGCGCAGAGCGAAAAGTCAGCGGCAGTTGTTCGGCGCAAGTCGGTGGACATAACGGACGGCGTGACAGTCCAGATTTTCCGGCTGATTGAGACCGTGATGGTCGATGCTGTTCAGTTTCGCGCCGAGCCGATTACGCTGGAAAGCTGGCAATAACCTCGTCCTGCCCCTGGTCGCCGTTGCGTGGCGATCGGAGCGCGCCTGAGCGTCAGGCCATTCAATAACATGTGGGGCCTCTTCCATTAGCACCCGTCCCTTTGGCGACGAGCTGTTGGCAAGGGCGGGTCGCGAGCCACTATTCCAATTCCCCCGCAAATTGAAAACTGGTTGTCTGAAGCGTCCAACCAGAGCTTCTTCGCGCGCATACTCCATCCGAACCCAGCAGCAAACTTGGCATTGGGCGCTCGCCTCCCGAATCCACGAGGCCGTATCTAGACCGGCTGTATCTGCGAAACGCCGGCCGGTCCGAACGCTTCTTCGTGACCGATCCCGTGCATCGCGGGGTCGGGTCGTATCACCCGCGCCAGAGATGCCTGACGCGTCCCTGCCGGCCTCCCGGGGAGTAGATTATCTCCGACAACGAGCCGCTGCCGTTGGCGGAGGTCCTCGGCGGCTAAAGCAAAGCGGGGCAGGGGACCAGCAGATGAAGCAATTCGCTTTCACTGTAGCAGTCTGCGCCCGCCATCATCGTTGAAAGCCCCATCATCCGGTCTTCAGTTGTACAGGCCCGTTCGCCTTGAGAAGCGCCATAACCATCGGGCCCAGTGAGAATTCTGATTGGTCGGATCGTCTCGTGAGATCCCGCAAATACCCGCCAGCGGAGTTGATCATGTTAGCGCGTTCCAGAATGCACGCCATGGCTACAGCTGCGTTCTCTGGCCCCATGATCTCGCAAGCACTTTGATAAGCTGACGGGCTTACTCCAAGCATCGAGCGGATCACTACCGCAGCCGACATCAGATCGCGCCAGCTGCCGATTGCCCCTCCTGGTCCGTAGTCTGACGCCTGAGGGCAAGCCTTCAGCACAACTGACAACGGGAATGCCCTTAGCGGCTCTTTCGGCTTGGGTGTCTCGCTCGACTTTTCGCCCTGCTTTCTTTCAGAGCGAGGTTCAAATACAATAGTGGAGTCTGGGTTTGAATTCTGTATGTGGCGCTCATATTGGGCACCATTGATGCTAATATTTTCTGCTTTCCCATTATTTTCCAATCGATTGAGGACTTCTTCCTTAAGCATCTCCATGCTCCCGAGTGCTTCCGTTAAGTCATCGATCTTTGGTGTTCGCGGAAAGCCGCTAACCAGCCCAACGTAGACTTCCTCGATCGCCCGCCAATCGCCGTCGACGCCCTCCTCGATCGCAGCCGTGATGAGCTTACGCGTGTCACGTCTGCAAATAGTGAGCTGTTCTTTTGTTTTTCTGAACTCCGCCCGCAAAGCAATGACCTGCTGTGCCAACATCGCCAATTCCTCAGCACGAGCGAGGAGAGGGGAAAGATCAAAACCGAACGCACTATCGACATCACCGGCGCTGTCCTTTCGTGCAAAGCGCTTGCCGTTGGCACTGTCCTTACGGATGATTAAGCCTGCATCGACAAGCGCACTCAAATGGCGACGCAAAGTAGAGCATGGCATACTGTGAGCTCGCAGCGACAACTGCACGTTCGAAGGAAAAACGACTAACTGCGCGTCCTGTCGCAATTCCTTCTCCGGGTAAAAGCTCAACAACGCATCCAGGACAGCGAGGCTGCTCGGCTGTAGCCGCAGCAACTCGATCGCCGCCGAGGCGTCACGGAAGACCTTCCACTTGTCGGTCGTTTTACCCGCCCCTATCTCGCAGACGGACATTTGCCGCCTGACAAGGGCAAGAGTCATCGGCCGCCGCCCAAAGGGCGTCGTCACACTTCCCGTTTGCATCGTTCTTCACCTTCTAACAGGCAAAAGAAATTCGTTCGCCGAAACGGCGCCTAGACTCTTGACGATGAATCCCGGAAATGCGATTCTACTGGTGCTTAGACAGATAGGAGCTTCCGAGGCGGCGACGTTTTGGGGGCTCTTTTCTTTTGCGGGCTACGCTTCCTTTTTTTGTACGTTGTTCGCACGGCGCTCTTCGAAAAGAGCCACCACGTCATTCAGCAAAAAAGCCGCAAATTCCGCAGCTTCCTTCCGATCGACTGTTATTTCTAGCTTTGTCTTGCTCTGCTTCACGTGGCCCAGTCGCTGTCCTGAAGACGTGGACAGGACTTCGGGCAAGCCGCGGACAATGCGGCGCGGCTTAAGCGCGAGGATCAGAGCCTTGAATCGGTCCTGCGAACTCATGGCCTGCATCTCTTCCGATTGAGCCAATGCCACAGGATCGTGGTTTGCATCCTTCTGCACCAAGTCCGCGAGTTCTTGCCAGCTCCGTCGACCAATCCCCGAGGCCGGTCCGATTGCATCGATCAAACCTGAGGGAAGCGAGTCAATAATAGAAAGCATGCGCGACAGCTCCGCCTTGTCGACCGACATTGCGGAGGTGATGACTTCGCGGGGAAAACGTTCTTTAAGTCGTTGCGCGAACCGAGACTTCTCTATGTAGGATAGGTCCTCGCGCTCGTTATTTTCCTGCCCCTGTGCGATCACCAGTTCTTCATCCGTTAAGGTGCGGATAACCGCCTTAACTTGTAGACCGAGTTCTTGGATTGCGCGTAGGCGGCGATGACCGAAAGCTACCTGATAGCGTCCCGACTTCTCAGGGTGAGGCCGCACAAGGATCGGTACCTGCTGACCTTGTTCGCGGATCGATGCAAGCAGACCATTGATGTCGCCTGGCATGCGGTCCCGAACGAAAGACGGTTCGATCAACGCTGTGTCCAGGTCGATTACTGCCTGGCCCTCAGCAAGCCGTCGCTCGATATCGTCGGCGCGTGCTTGGCGGGCTTTCTCCTCACGCATTGTGCTGGCGACTTGCCCAACGAGCTTGTTGTCGGAGGCCGTAGTCTTCACAGGCATATCGGCATCGACTTGGATCAGGTTCAGAAGGTTCTTTCGGCTCATGCTGGTCTCCCCCAAGCTTTCTTGATCAGGGTTTCGATCTCGTCGTTAACGCTGTTCATCGACTCAATCGCTCTGTCGTAAGTACTCCGTGTAAACTGGCCGCGCTCGACCTCGTACAGCGTTTGGTTGGTGAGGCCGGCATCTGAAACGGCGGTCGATTTCAGCATCGGAAAGTTCAGAACGTGCGCCCCGAAGATCGACCGGAGATAGCCGACCATCTGGTTTTGAGGACCGTCAGAAGGCTCAAACCGAGTGATGAGGTAACGCAACCAGGCAAAATCAACATTGCCACCAGCGGCGGCGACTTCTCGCAGCAAATCAGCGACCATTGCAAGGAACTGATTCATCGACATGACATCCAACATCTGCGGATGGACTGTCACGAGAACTGACGTCGCCGCGGTGAGGGCGGAAAGTGTGAGGTACCCTAGCTGAGGAGGGCAATCGATGATGACGATATCGTATTCCGCGCTGACATGGTCGATAGCATCGCTTAGGCGCTGGAAAAACATCACATCTCCAGCTTGCCGTGTCATCAAAGCGCGCGGGGTATCATGCTCGAACTCCATGAGTTCGAGATTGCCTGGAATAAGATCCAGCCCGGGGATATAGGTTTTGCGGATGATATCTTTGGCCGGACGGCGGGCGTCATCATAACGTAGTGCGCCGTACATTGTCTCGTTCTCGTGAACATCAAGCTCGGGCTGATGTCCGTAGAGGGCCGACATGCTCGCTTGCGGATCAAGATCGACAGCCAGGACACGATAGCCGCGCAACGCAAGGTACTGGGCGAGATGGACCGAAGTCGTAGTTTTGCCAGAACCTCCCTTGAAGTTCATGACGGAAATAACTTGCAACTCTTCCCCGTCACGCCGGTGAGGCAGATACCTGCGATCTGCTCTGCCGACCTTGTCGAGATGTCGACGAATTTTGTCGATGTCCTCAACGGAATAGGAACGTCGGCCGCCGGGTGTCGTGCTCACCTCCAGATCATCGATGTCATTCGAAACCTGTCGAAGATAGACTTCCTTCACGCCAACGAGTTTGGCGGCCTCTGAAGGTTGGAAATGGCGTATTCCCTTTTGCGCCGTCGGCGGAAACGTGCTCACATGATGGGCTTGTAGCTGAACAGCGAGAGCCGACGAATGCCTGTCTATAAGGCTTACGAGAGTCTCACGTGATGGCGCTTTCGCTTCAGCCTTCGTTTTCATGTCTAGTCCAAAATTCAATAACAGCGGTTGGATGCGGCAAAACCCATTTCTAACCGCTGTTGCAATAAGCCCCGATTCTGACTGCTCGGCAAGCTCTTTAAGGTTAACAAAACCTTAACGCGTAGCTGAAGCCTGGCGGCAACACTCCAAAACGTCCTCGAAAATACAAGGTATTAGCCAGTTTCAACCGAGAAAAGTCCCTCAAAGCACGGTACCAAAAAAAGAGTCGAAAACGTCGGCGTGGGGTGTAACTCGGCAGTCGGTTGAGCAAGTTCGCGCCGAATCGTGCGACTCACGCAAACAGTGTCAGTCATCCACTATCTCGATTTCTGTAAGGCATTGCTCGGGACAGGAGACCGCGGCATATCCGTCGCGGTCCCTTTTCCGTTGGCTTGCCACCATCTTATCTTGCAACACTCATCTGACGTGCCAGGAGCGTTCTGGCACCGGCTTAAACGGGATCGGGGCCGGTGCTGGGGCGCCGCGAATCCGGCGGCTACTGAGACCGCAGGCACGCCCTTCCGTCCCACCTCACATGCTGCTTGAAATTGAAGAGCGTGAGAAGGCTTGTTCCGCCGCAAGAAACGCCCGAGGCATTACCAGATCATGTCCGGCGTATCTAGGATCGCGTCGCTCACCGAGCTGACCGCTGGCTGCCGAATGAAAAAAGCTTCGAGCCGCCAAAGAGACTTTACGTTCTTTATTAACTAAAATCACGATTTTCCAGCTTCACCGACAACGCGAAGGCTCTCGAACACTCCCGGAGCAAATTGGAATTGTCGAGCTGTCCCTCGCCCCATCGAATTCTTGCCGAGCGTTTCAAGCAGGATGCCCCGCTCGACAAGAAGGTCCATAGTTTCAATGACACCGCCGCGCGTCATACCTGTAATTTCTATTATCTTTGAGAGTGTTAGCTTTTCATGGGCTTGGTGCATCATGTACAGGATATTCATCATCCCGATCTGCTTGATACGTGACTGCGCCGATTCACCGTTGATCGGCTTTTCCAGAATTTCACGCACTGCGAAGACAGATAAAGCCTGGCTTTGCCATCGGTCGCTCAAATTGCTTGCCATCGGTTTAACTATCTATTATTTGCATAGTCTATGGGTTGAGGCGAGTCGCTTTTCAATCCCTGCTGACATTGAAGAAACCGGAGGGTAGGGGGCATGAAGGGCCTTTTCTTTCGAACGATCGTAGCAGCGTTGGGGTTCGCCTCACTCTATACTATTTCAGAACGAAGCGCTCGTGCCGACGATTGGGGATGCCAGGTTATCCTGTGCTTATCCAACCCCGGTGGCCCAACGCAATATGGCGAGTGCCGGCCGCCGATCCAAAAACTCTGGCGTTGGCTTGCGAAAGGACGTTCGTTTCCGGCCTGCAGCGGGGTCGGTTTTCAAAGCTCCCGGCCCCATTACGAACCATACTACTGTAATGCCGGCTACCGACTGTCGGCAGGTTACGGCCCACGGGGGAGTGACGCGACATGTATTTCCACGGCGCCTCAGGCCGTAAGCGATAGCTTCTGCCAGCGAGATCGAGACGGCGGCGGTTCAAACAATGGCTCAGTTACGTCGCCGCGCTGGCAAAGAGAAAACGGTCGCTATCAGTGCGTGGCCTATACCGTAGCGCGTCCCCTGGTGCGCGAGAAACCTCGATACATCGATGTGACGATCGACGGGGTCGGTAAGCAGAGGGTGTGGTTTTGAACATGCCCGTTGCCTTCTTAGATCTTGCACAGACCTGCGCACCCTTCGTTGCATCCGAAACACTTGCGGGCGTCATCAGCCTCGAAAGCCGGTTCGCTCCGCTCAGCATCCGGATCAACAGTGGCGCCCTCCTCAAGCGGCAGCCTGAGACGAAGGCTGAGGCAATCGAAATCGCAACATCATTGATGGCCGAACGCCATGACATCCAGTTGGGCCTTGGCGGCATCGGTGCGGAAGAGCTTGGGAGGCTCAAACTCTCGATATCCGACGCTTTCGATCCGTGCCTTAACCTTCAGGCTACAGCGACGCTACTCGACGGCTACTATCGCCTCGCGGTCAAGGTGGGTGCTGACCCCGCCAGGGCCGAGCAGGTCATGCTGCAATCCTACTATGGACGTGATGATCCATCTGTCGGCGCCATGGTCAATTACGACGATCAGGTTCGCCGCGAAGTAAAACGGCTGGGACCGACCATGGCACGGGTGACAATTGGCGACACGGGGGAGGGGAGGGAGGACGACGTCCCAAGCGAAATTCCCAGCGCAGACGCCGTTGCCGAGGTGGTTGCGGAAAACTCCCCGGAAAAAACAGCCGCGATCTCCGCGGCGCCGGCATGGGACGTCTTCAAGACCCGACGCCGATCGTCCGTCCTCATGTTTCAGAGCAATCAATCGGAGCAGAGTAAATGATTGTGAATTCCCGTATCCGACCCATTGTCGCTTCGTCCGTCATGGCTGCTGCCATCGTGGTGACGATGGTTGAGCCAGCCTTCGCGCAAGCTGCCGGCATCGAAACCGTCCTGCAGAACATCGTTGATATGCTAACCGGAAACATCGCCAAGCTCCTAGCGGTCATCGCGGTGATCGTTATCTGCATTGCCTGGATGTTCGGCTATATGGACCTGAGGCGGGCCGGCTTCTGGATCATCGGGATCGGCGGCATTTTCGGCGCCACCGAACTCGTCAACACCATCGTCGGAAGCTGACGATGGTGGGCGAGCGGACGGTTCTCGAAGAAGAAACGCTTTTCATCGCGTGCACGCGTCCGGCAATGATCGCTGGCGTGACCATGGAGGCGATGGGCTTCAATATCATGCTCACGACGATCCTCTATATCGTTGCCGGGTCGATCGCATATGCGCTGGTCGGCGTCGTGTTCCATCTCATCTTCCGCGCCTTGGTGAAGCACGATCACAACATGTTCCGCATCCTGCTGGCCTGGGTCGAGACACGCGGCCGTTCGCGCAACAGTGCTTATTGGGGCGGGGCAACGCTCTCGCCTCTCAGACTGGCCCGCCACTTTGACGAAAGGGATATTGGATTTGCCTAGTATCGCCACCCTCAGATCCCGCGAGCTCGCACCCGAGGCCTTTATTCCATACGTGCGCCACATCGACGAGTCGACGATCGCGCTCGACTCCCGCACCCTGATGGTCATGGTCGCGCTCGAAGGCGTGTCGTTCGAAACCGCTGATGTGCTCGACCTCAACGCCCTCTATCGCGACCTCAACACCCTTTATCGGAATATTGCCGATGAGCGGCTTGCGCTTTGGACTCACCTCGTCCGGCGTCGAGACAGCGACTATCCAGATGGAACATTTGCAACACCATTCTCTGCCGCGCTCAACGAGAAATATCGCAAGCGCATGGTGCACGAAGACCTGTTCCACAACGATCTCTATCTGACCGTCCTCTGGTCACCGGCCCGCGATCCGGCGGACAAAGCGGCAAAGCTGCTGTCACGCATTCGGCGCGCCAAGCGCGCTGGTTTGGAGCTTGATGAGGAAGCCCTGAAACAACTTCAAGACAAGGTGGTCGATGTCACCGCTGGCCTGAAGCGTTTCGAACCGCGTCTGCTCTCCCTTTACGATCAGGACGGCATGCTCTTCTCCGAGCTGAGCGAGGTGCTGCACCAGATCGTGGGCGGAAGGCGCGAGCGAGTGCCGCTCACCGAAGGTCGCATCGCCTCGGCGATCTACTCGGATCGCGTCATCATCGGTCGTGAGACGATCGAAATTCGGCATGAGGCGGAAAGCCGATTTGCAGGGATGCTGAGCTTCAAGGAATACCCGGCCCGCACCAGGACCGGTATGCTGGACGGCGTCCTGACCAGTCCATTTGAACTCATTCTTTCGCAGTCCTTCTGCTTTGTATCGAAGGCGGACGCTCGCGTCATCATGGGGCGAAAGCAGAACCAGTTGGTGAGCAGCGGCGACAAGGCGGCTTCGCAGATCGACGAACTTGACGATGCAATGGACGATCTGGAATCGAACCGGTTCGTGATCGGCGAACATCACCTGACGCTGTCCGTCTTTGCGACCACAGTGAAGGAACTGACGGACAATCTCGCGAAGGCGCGCGCCGGCCTGACCAATGGGGGCGCCGTCGTGGCGCGAGAGGATCTTGGCCTCGAGGCTGCCTGGTGGGCGCAACTGCCGGGCAATTTCCGCTACCGGGCGCGATCGGGCGCGATCAGCTCGAAGAATTTTGCAGCACTGTCACCGTTCCACTCCTATCCGATCGGGCAGAAGGACGGCAATGAATGGGGACCGGCTGTCGCTCTGCTCAAGACGGCCTCCGGGTCGCCCTATTACTTTAACCTCCATTACGGTGATCTCGGCAACACCTTCATGTGCGGCCCATCGGGAGCCGGCAAGACCGTGATCGTGAATTTTATGCTGTCCCAGTTGGAAAAACATGATCCTCATGTGGTTTTCTTCGACAAGGACCGCGGTGCGGACCTCTATGTCCGCGCCGCCGGCGGCACCTACCTGCCGCTGAAGAATGGCGTCCCCACCGGCTGCGCTCCCCTGAAGGCCCTCGACCTGACGCCGGAGAACAAGGTGTTCCTGGCGCGTTGGGTCGGCAAGCTGGTGGGTTCAGGGACGCGGGAACTGACTGTCACCGAGCTTCGCGACATCTCCGGCGCGATCGATGGCCTTGCCGACCTGCCCGTTGACCGGCGGACGATCGGCGCGCTCCGGACTTTCCTCAATAACACGGATCCGGAAGGGATCGCGGCCAGGCTCCGCCGGTGGGAGAGGGGAGGGCCACTCGGCTGGGTATTTGACAATGTCATCGAGGATATCGGCTTTGGCGATTTCGGCGGGTCAGGCAAGTTCATCGGCTACGACATGACCGACTTCCTCGACAACGAGGAAATCCGCACACCGCTGATGGCCTACCTTTTCCACCGTGTAGAGCAGCTGATCGACGGCCGCCGGATCATCATCGTCATCGATGAATTCTGGAAGGCGCTCCAGGACGAGGGGTTCCGCGATCTTGCGCAGAACAAACTCAAGACCATCCGCAAACAAAATGGCTTGATGTTGTTTGCCACGCAAAGCCCGCGCGACGCGCTGATCTCGCCGATCGCCTACACCATCATTGAGCAATGCCCGACACAGATCTTCCTTCCCAACTCGCGTGGCAACCATGCCGACTATGTCGACGGTTTCAAGCTCACGGAGCGCGAGTACGAACTGATTGCGCGCGAACTATCCGTCGAGAGCCGGAGATTCGTGTTGAAGCAGGGCCACAACAGCGTCGTTGCCGAACTCGACCTTAACGGCTTCGATGACGAGCTCGCCATTCTTGCCGGCCGGACCGCCAATGTCGAACTTCTCGACGCGATCCGCGCGGAGGTTGGAGACGACGTCAATGATTGGCTTCCCGTTTTCCAACAGCGAAGGAGTGCAAGCTGATGGCTTCCTATCGACTTCATGGCGTTGTGCTCTCCACGGCGCTTATTCTTGGCGCCTACAGCGCGGCAGGGCAGGGGATTCCGGTCATCGATCAGACCGCTATTGCCAAACAGATCGAGAGCATCGCGCAGCTCAAATCGCAACTCGATGCGCTCAATCAGCAGATCAAGCAGGCGCAGCAGCTCTATGGCTCGCTCAACAAGCTCACCGATATGGCGGATGTCGCGAACGTTCTCAACGATCCGGCGATCCGCAAGGCTCTGCCGTCCAACTTCGCCGCCATCGAGGGTCTACTCAAAGGCAACGGCACCGGAGTGTTCGGCGATTCCGCCTCGAAATTTCTGGACAGTAACTCGACCTACCGCACAAATGCTGACGATTTCTATGCCACAGAACTGTCGCGTATTCAGAGCCAAAATGCAGGCCAGATGAGCCTCGGTCAGCAGATCTACGATGCCGCGACCAAGCGCATCGATGGAATCGATCAATTACGCGAGAAAATCTCTACCGCCGGCGACGCCAAGGAGGTCGCAGATTTGCTGGCTCGCTTACAGGCCGAACAGGCATTCCTGCAGACCGACGTCCTTCGAATGGAGGGATTGCGGATGGTCCAGCAAGCGCAGACCCAGGTCGACGAGCAGCGCAAGGCCGAGAATTGGCGGCAACGCATGGATGCGATGAAGGCGGCGCTACAGTGAGGCGGATCCCCATCTTCATTACCCTTTTGCTGGTGGCCGCTTGCTCGCAGGAATCCGAGCGGACGTACACCGTCGATGAACTCATTGCTGACGAAGCGCTGCTGAGCCGTACCTTTTCTGACTGCCGCAACAATCCGGGTGAATTGCGCAACACGGCCAACTGCCGGAACGCAGAAGCGGCCGACGGAAAGCTACGCCTCCAAAACATGCGTAAGGCACTGGGAGGCTAGTCCGATGTACCAGGTGTTTGAGTTTATCGACGGGCAGTTCAAGCAGCCGCTGGAGACGTTCGTCTCCGATGGAACTTCGAACATAGCGGAATGGGTCACTGGTCCGTTGACGGCGGCCGTCACTCTCTATGTGGTGCTCTATGGCTATCTCGTCCTCCGGGGCTCGGTGCAGGAACCCATTCTTGACTTCGCCTTTCGCGCGATAAAGCTCGCGATCATCGTCATGCTGGTTAAGAACGCTGGCGAATATCAGACCTATGTTACCAACATCTTCTTCGATGTGTTGCCGCGTGAGATCGCCCAGGCCCTGAATTCGGGTGCGGCGCCGAGCGCCAGCACATTCGACAGCCTGCTCGACAAGGGGCAAGCCTCTGCGACCGATATCTGGTCTCGCGCCTCCTGGCCGGTCGATATTGTCACCGGCGTCGGTGGCATGATGGTGATCGGCGTCAGCTTCCTCGTCGCGGGGATCGGCTACGTCGTCTCCCTTTATGCGCGGTTGGCGCTGGCAATCGTGTTGGCGATCGGGCCAATTTTCATCGCGCTCGCCATGTTCCAGTCGACGCGGCGTTTTACCGAGTCCTGGATCGGGCAGCTCGCGAACTTCGTCATCCTGCAGGTGCTCGTCGTTGCCGTTGGTTCACTGTTGATCTCCTGCATTGATTCGACCTTCACCGCGATCGATAGCTACAGCGACGTTCTCATGCGACCGATCGCGCTCTGCGCCATCGGGATTGCCGCGCTCTACGTTTTCTACCAGCTTCCCAGCATCGCCTCGGCTTTGGCCTCTGGCGGGGCGTCGCTGGCGTATGGCTATGGCGCCGCACGAGATGCGCATGAAGGCATGCTGGCGCGAGGAACCTCCTACACCGGCCGGATGATCGGTCGCGGTGCCCGCTTTGCCGGCCGGGCATTCGGATCAAGGAATGCCGGCGCATGACATGCATTTCAAAAATAAGAAAAGGCCTGCCTGAATGATTAAGCCTGCTTTGTTGCTCGTCATTGCGGCCACGCTTGGCGGCTGCGCATCACTGACCTACCCTGTGCCGAAATGCGACGGCTATTCACGCCGCCCTCTGAACCGCTCGATGTGGGAATGGGAGGGCGACAGCAAGCTGAAACAGCAGCAATCCAACGCGAGCTCCTCCACGTCCGTGACACCCTTTGTCGAAGAGGTCAGCGAGCCCGCAGCTTTTGCGCATCTGGACATCGACGGTTCCTATCGCCGCTGTGAGGGATGAGACATGGTGACGACAGATAATCTCAAGAGCTACTTCGACAAGGCACGTCGTTTCGACCAGGACCGGATGATCCAGATCGAGCGTTCGAACCGGATCGCCTGGTCGATTGCCATCGCCTCAGGCATTGTCGCCGGTGTGTCCGTCTTCGCGATCGCAGGTCTCACGCCCCTCAAGACGGTTGAGCCCTTTGTGGTGCGCGTCGATAATTCGACGGGCATTGTCGATGTCGTGTCGGCGCTGACATCGACGGCCGGCACCTACGACGAGGCCGTGACAAAGTATTTTGCTGCCAAGTATGTTCGCGCCCGCGAGGGTTACGTCTGGAGCGAAGCACAGGAGAACTTCCGCACCATCGCCCTTTTGTCGACGCAAGCAGAACAGACACGATTCGCGGGACTGTACCGCGGCAGCAACTCGGAATCGCCTCAGAACATTTATGGTCGCGCCGCCACCGCGAGGATCGATATCGCTTCGATTTCTCTGATCAATCAGAATGTCGTGTCGGTGCGCTACATGCGCACCATTACGCGCGGCGAGGAAGTGCGGACGACCCACTGGGTTGCGAGCCTTACCTATTCGTATGCCAATGCTCCGATGTCGTCGACGGACAGGCTCGTGAATCCAATCGGGTTTGTCGTTAGCGAATATCGTGCAGATCCGGAGGAGGTGAGATGATGCGCACCGCGCCAATCGTCTCGCTCTTCCTTTCATTTGCCATGCCGGCGCTTGCGCTGGAAATTCCACGAGGCGCCTCGCAAGACAGTCGTGTCCGCTTTGTGAACTACCAACCCTACAATATCACCAGGGTCGTCGGCACCTTGCGGTCATCCGTACAGGTCGAGTTCGCGGCGGACGAAGAAATCGCCCATGTGGCACTCGGCAACAGCGTCGCCTGGGAAGTCGCGCCGGCAGGTAACATTTTGTTCTTGAAACCGCGCGAGAACCAGCCGGTGACCAACATATCCGTGGTGACGACGCGCCGGGATGGCTCGACCCGTAGCTACCAGATGGAATTGACAGTACGTGACGGTTCTGTGGAAGCCGGGCAGAACACCTATTTCTACCTGAAGTTCAGGTATCCAGCAGATGAAGCTGAGCTTCGCCGCCAGCAGGCAGCATCGAGGGCCCTCGCAGCCCAAGCGAAAGACGCCGACAATGTGCTGGCACTTCACGAAGCGTATGGACCTCGAAACTGGCGCTATTCGGCTCAGGGCTCCCAGGCGCTCGAGCCGCAAAGCGTCTACGACAATGGAAAGATCACGACGTTCGCCTTCGTTGGGAACCAGGAAATGCCCGCGATCTACATAGAGAATTCCGACGGGTCCGAAAGTCTTGTTCCGAAGTCGGTCGACGGAAATCTGGTGATGGTGCACGCAATCAGCCGCAAGTTCATCCTGCGTCGAGGCAAGGATGTGCTTTGCGTCTTCAACGAGGCTTACGACCGCATCGGCATCAACCCCGACACCAATACGACGTCTCCCTCGGTGGAGCGCGTCGTGAAAAGCGACTTCACCGGGCAATAGGGAAGGGACGGTCATGGCGCAAGAAGATGAAGCTCGCATTCCCGGAGAGCGCGCGGAAACCATCACTGGTCGCCGTATCGACAATAATCCTCTTTTGAAACGCGGCGCAGTGGCAATCGCCATCGTTGCGTTCGTCGGATTTGCCCTCTGGTCGACCACAGGCAAGAAAGAAAAAGACGAGAATACCCAGCCAGAGCGGGTTGTTATTCGCCAGACAAATCCGTTCGAAGCCGCCAAGGAAAAAGCCGAGCCAGCTCAGGTGGTCCCGGAAGTGAAGTTGCCGACGCCCGTCGTTGAACCGGTCGTCGAAGAGAAGGATGAATTGTTCGATTCCGCCCGCCGCGCGCCCGTGATGGCCTTCAACAGCGGGCAGAAAAATGCGAAAGAGCGACAAGAAATTGCCCATCAGGACACTTCAAACAACACCAACTTCCTGCCGTTGGACAACAGTGTGATAGGGCAGAACCAGCAGAATAGCGACGAGCAGCGTTTCGATGGTCTGCTGCGGCCGACACGGCTTGAGGGCTCACGTGCCGGTACACTTGGAAATCGCGACTTCATCGTCGCGATGGGGACTTCGATCCCTTGCGTGCTCGAAACGGCACTGGCATCCGACCAACCAGGTTTTACAAGCTGCGTGATCAACCGCGATGTCCTTTCGGACAACGGCAGGGTCGTGTTGATGGAAAAGGGCACGCAGGTTGTTGGCGAATATCGGGGCGGGCTTCAGCGCGGACAAAAACGTCTGTTCGTTCTGTGGAATCGAGCAAAAACGCCGAAGGGTGTCATCGTCACACTCGCATCGCCAGCGACCGACGCGCTCGGTCGCGCCGGCGTCGACGGCTATGTCGACACCCACTGGTGGGAGCGCTTCGGCAGCGCCCTTCTTCTTTCTATTGTCGGTGATGCGACGAGCTATGCCAGCAGTCGGCTGCAGGATAGCGATATCGAGGCGCAAAACACCACGAGTGCCAGCCAACAGGCGGCCGCCATCGCGGTCGAACAGTCCATCAACATCCCGCCGACGCTGAATAAGCACCAGGGTGAATTGGTTTCGATCTTCGTTGCTCGTGATCTTGATTTTTCCGGGATCTACCGTCTTCGGGTGACGGAACCCAGGAACCGCATTTTCGATCGCGCAGTGCTGGGGGATTTTGCGTCACAGTCGACGCTCGTAACGAAGTAGGATGGGAAATGTCGGAGGGGCAGGATGCGACAGTTGTTAGCGAGCTCTTGAAGCCGTTCTCCACATACCTCCTGGACCCGTCTCTCTATGAAGTAATCGTGAATCGGCCCGGGCAGGTGCTGACGGAAGGTCCCGGCGGTTGGCGGACCTATGACACGCCGGAACTGACCTTCGAAAAGCTCATGCGCCTTGCCCGGGCGGTGGCCAGTTTCTCTCATCAGTCGATCGACGAGACGCGTCCAATACTGTCGGCAAAGCTCCCAGGCGACGAACGGATCCAGATCGTCATCCCCCCGGCAACCGCCAGGCACACGGTTAGTCTCACCATCCGAAAACCATCCTCGGTCACATTCACACTCGACGACTTGGAACAGACCGAGTTTTTTTCCGAGACGCGGGGAACCAACGACGGCGCCTCGACGCAGGATCAAGGTTTGATGGCGCTATACCGTGCCGGCCACTTCAAGGAGTTTCTGAGGGAGGCCGTCATTTCACGGAAGAATATCATCATCTCAGGCGCAACGGGTTCGGCCAAGACAACGCTTTCGAAGGCGCTGGTCAAACACATTCCGGACCACGAACGGATCATTTCGATCGAGGACACCCCTGAACTGGTTATCCCGCAGCCTAATCACGTGCGCCTGTTCTATTCAAAGGGCGCGCAGGGCTTGTCCACTGCCGGCCCGAAAGAACTGCTGGAGTCTTGTCTGCGCATGCGGCCGGACCGCATTTTGCTGCAAGAGCTACGTGACGGCACGGCATTCTATTACGTCCGCAACGTCAACTCCGGTCACCCCGGATCGATAACGACCGTACATGCCGATTCGGCTAAGCTCGCCTTCCAACAGTTGACGCTCCTTGTGAAAGAATCGGAAGGGGGACGTAATTTGGATCGTGAAGACATTGATCAATTGCTGCGGGTCTCGATCGACGTCATTGTTCAATGCAAACGAACGGATGGTCGATTTCGAGCAACAGAAATTTACTGTCGAGTCTTCTAAAACCAATAGGGACTACACCTGCGTAGGCGGTCCTGCGGGTGACGGCGATGGGGTGTTGGTCATCATCGCCTTGACGGCTAACAAGAGCTCTGGAGAGTGATCACGGTCCGAATGTGAGAGGCGTTCGGTCGGCAGGTTTCAGTGAGAAAACAATCGCCTAATATCGATATCCCATGCGCCGGAGGTTCAACTTGGTTCAAGGCGAGCGGGGGTTCGAAGAGGGTCGAGCAAGTTGGGTGGGGATGGTTAGAGCGCGTCCATTGAACGCGGAATCGCGTTGAGGATTCCCCTGGCTGCGGAATTCTGATTCCATCCCCCGACTGGTGATTTGGTCGGAGGCACTATGACCCGAGCTTTCAGTGATGATCTGCGTAGCCGCGTTCTGGCTGCGTCACGCGATGGCATGTCGGCGCGATCAGCGGCGGCCCGATTTGGAATCGGCATTTCAACGGCCATCGCCTGGATTTGCCAGTGCGCGGGCTGGTCGGCTGACGCCTGCAAAACAGGGTCGACGCGGTGGCTCACGCCTCGATGCTCACGAGGACTTCATCATCGGCATGATCGAAGAGGAAAAGGACATCACCCTCAATGAGATGGTC
>NZ_FOCV01000031.1 GCF_900110205.1 Rhizobium tibeticum
GATCGCCAGTCGCTCGGTGGGTTTCTGGAACGCTACCGCGAGAACTCGCATGCCGTGGTCGAGGCCACCCGCAACTGGATGGTGATGTATGACTGGCTCGACGACATTTGTGATGATGTCGTTCTCGCCCATCCCTGGAAGGTCAGGCGATTGCCGACGCCAAGATCAAGACCGACAAGATCGATGCGACGGTCTTGGCACATCTGCTGCGCACCGATCTGGTGCCGGAGGCCTGGGCACCCGGCGAACGCGCAAGAGAGCTGCGCGTCGCGCTGCGCGAGCGGATGTTTTACGTCCGGCTGCGCACGATGACGAAGAACCGCATCGTGACGGTGTTCGACCGCTATCCTGAGCAGACGGCGCAGTTGAAGAAGCTCAGTGATCTGTTCGGCAAGGCCGGCCGCGTCCAGCTTGCGCAGGTGAACGTCTCGGAGATCGACCGGGTCCAGATCGACCGTGGCCTCGCCTTCATCGGCGACATCGACGTGCGCATCAAGCAGTCGGAAGAAACGATCCGGGCGATGACCAAGGCCAATACCAACGTCAAGCTGTTGAAGACGATCCCCGGCATCGGCGAGTTCTTCGCCCGGCTGATCGACGCGGAGATCGACGACATAGCCCGGTTCCGCAACCCGAAGAAACTGGCCGCCTATGCCGGGCTTGTGCCCTCGACCTATTCGAGCGGCGGCAAGACCTTCCACGGCAAAATCATCAAGCAGGGCAACAAGTGGCTGCGCTGGGCTTTCGTCGAAGCCGTCACCCCCGCCACCGCCAGCGATCCGCAACTTCGTGCCCAGTACGAGCATCTGAAGATCAGAGGAACCAACAAGGCGCGGGTGGCGATTGCGCGCAAACTTTTGACGATCGCCTTCCAGATCCTGCGTGACCAACGCGCTTACGAGCCGCGCGTCACCAACACCCCGGAAGGCGCGTCGACGATATCCCGACTGTCCTGATTGTCGTTTAGCGAGCCCGGCAGGTCTGGGCTGCGCTCTTGCAGGAGAATGGGAAGCCGGGAGCCGAACGCCACTCTGTGACCGAAGCCATATGCATCAGGTCACGAATTGGAGACTGGTTCAGAACCGAAAGACGGAAAAGCAATCTGTCCTACGGAACGAAGGACGTTGCCGAGCGGCACAAATGCCGGTCAAAACATAACCGAACCCAAGGAAAAGCCGCCAACCGAAGGTGTTTTCCCCTTGAGTTCTTTCATTGGAGACCATGATGATAGAGCCCTACGCCCCGCTGGCGCAAATCAGAGAGGAAGAGAGCAAACGCGCGCAACGCGAGGCGCGATAGGGCGAGGTCCTGGCCAGCGTCTGCGCTTTTGACCCAACGAACTGGACGCTGGTGCGCTTCAGCCTGCACCGATCTGCCCCGCTCATCTCAGGCTCAAGCCAGATTTATCGCGTCGGACACGTCTCCCTGCCCTAAGTCTGGATCACACCGTCGCCCGACGATAGAGCGCCAGCGAACCAGCCAGTGCCAGGAGCGCGCCGCCGCAGGCGCGCTCGAGCCAGAGCGCTCCACTCGTCTTGAGGAAGCGCACAGCCTGCGCGCCGAACACCGCATAGGCAAGCATGATGGTGAAATCGAGCGCGGCGAACACCAGCGCCAGCACGGCATATTGGCTCGACTGCGGGCTCGTTGGATCGATGAACTGTGGCAGGAAGGCCGAGAAGAAGAGATAGCCCTTCGGATTGGTCACCGCGACCATGAAACTCTTCAGACCGATCGAAAACGGCGTTTCGGTCGCGGCCGCAGTCCCTTGCTTCAAGGCGGCATCGATCGTGCCTTTCGACCGCAACATCATGATGCCGAGAAAAGCCAGGTAGGCGGCGCCGACATATTTGAGAGCCGAGAACCAAAATTCCGAAGCCGCCAGCAGCGCGCCGAGACCGATCGAAACCGCCCCGATCAGCACGAAATCCGACAGCACGGCGCCCACCATGCCGGCAGCAGCACGCCTGACGCCGTAACGCGAACCGTTCGTCATCGCCAGAAGCACCGTTGGTCCCGGCGTGGCGATGCCAACGAAGGAAACGGCTGCGAACGCAAGAAGCGTGACTGTCTGCATGATGCCCTCCCGGTCTTCGGGCGCAGACTTGCATTTGCAGGTGTCCTACACAAGGGAGCATAGCGCGTGGGCTGAAAACAGAAAGCCAGCCGCCTGTGTCAGGGGACGGGCTTTCGTTCAATCCCTGCGGAGAGCCTCAGATGCCGGTCTGGCCGTCGGAGCCGATATAGGCGATGCGCAGCATGTTGGTCGCGCCCGGCGTTCCAAGCGGCACGCCGGCCGAGATGATGATGCGGTCGCCCGGCTTGCCGAAGCCTTCGTCGGCGACGATACGGCAGGCACGGTTTACCATGTCGTCGAGGTCCGTCGCGTCATGCGTGACGACGCAGTGCAGGCCCCAAACGATCGCAAGGCGGCGGGCGGTCTGGATAACCGGCGACAGCGCCAGGATCGGGACCTGCGGACGCTCGCGCGAGGCGCGAAGACCGGTTGTGCCGGACGAGGTGTAACAGACGATGGCCGACAGGCGCAGCGTTTCGGCGATCTGGCGGGCTGCGAGCGAAATCGCGTCAGCCCCGGTTGCCTCCGGCTGCGCACGCTGCGCGTAGATGATGCCGGGATAGTGCGGCTCGCGCTCGATGGCGCTGGCGATGGAGGCCATCGTCGCGACCGCTTCGACCGGATAGTCGCCAGACGCGGATTCGGCCGACAGCATGACGGCATCGGCGCCTTCGAAAACGGCGGTGGCGACGTCAGACACTTCGGCGCGTGTCGGGACCGGCGCGGAGATCATCGATTCCAGCATCTGCGTGGCGACGACGACAGGCTTGCCCGAACGGCGGCAGGCGCGGATCAGTTGCTTCTGGATGCCCGGAACGGATTCGAGCGGCATTTCGACGCCGAGATCGCCACGGGCAACCATGAGGGCGTCGGAGAGCTCGATGATTTCCTCGATACGCTCGATCGCCTGCGGCTTTTCGATTTTCGACATGATGCCGACGCGGCCGCGCGCGAGCTTGCGCACTTCGGCCAGATCTTCCGGGCGCTGCACGAAGGAGAGCGCGACCCAGTCGACGTCATCGGTTTCGAGAACCGCTGCGAGGTCCGTGCGGTCCTTATCCGTCAGCACGCCGACGGTGAGCAGCGTATCGGGAAGGCTGACGCCCTTGCGGTCGGAGATCTTGGTGCCTGATATAACCGTCGTGACGATGCTCTTGCCGTCGCACTTTTCGGCGCGCAGTGCGAGCTTGCCGTCATCGATCAGCAACCGGTGCCCGGGCTGCACCGATTCCAGGATTTCCGGATGCGGCAGGAACACGCGGGTGGCGTCGCCGGCAACGTCCTTGTTGTCGAGCGTGAAGGTATCGCCCGGCTTCAGGTCGACCTTGCCTTCGGCAAACTTGCCGACGCGCAGCTTCGGGCCCTGCAGGTCGGCGAGGATGCCGATCGGACGGCCGGAGCGCGCTTCGACGGCGCGGATGCGCTTGATCAACGTGCGCATGACGTCATGGCTGGCGTGGCTCATGTTGATGCGGAAGACGTCCGCACCGGCCTGGTGCAGCTTTTCGATCATCGATTCCTCGGACGAGGCGGGTCCGAGGGTGGCGAGGATTTTAATTTTGCGGTTGCGCTTCATCAATTCGGGCTTTCTTGCGTACCGGGGGTATCGGAAAGTTGAACCATCCAGCTGCCCTGGCGGCCCGTGTCATATTCCTTGAACCCCATCTTCTGATAGCCACGGGCGTAGCAGTCATTGACCCCCGTGATCTTGAACTCGTTTTCCGCCACGCACATCTGTACGTCACCCGTCCATCGGCCTCCCCGGGCAGCGTCTTCGGCGTAGAGATAATAATATCGGGACTGCAACTCCCCTTCGATCAGCGTCGCGCAGGTCGTCGCCGGCACTTGCCACCAGCCTTCCGTCATCCAGCCATCCTTGGCTCGATATCCGATCGCCACGCCCACCAGATTCTGCGTTCCGTTGCACACGCGGAAATCCGCGCGGGCCACATCGGCAATGAAGAACGGCGAGAACGCCGTAAGAACAAAAAGGGCAAAACGGGCAAGCGGCCCGGAACGCGTAAGGAAACTTGGCGCGGTCTGGATCAACACGACTTCCAATTGGCTCCCGGTTATTCGTTGTTGTGCCTTCTTGCGCTGCCTCCCCGCGAATGTCAACGCAATGCTAATCGATTATATTCCGGATGGCCGGCGGTACTTCGACCGGGCCGCGGCCTTTGCTTGCCAACCGCGCTTGAACCCGTCCGTGCCCCGTGCGATCAGAGACAGCCCCGTAAACTGCGATCGGCCATTTCCTTCATGAGCACTTTCAAATCACTTGAACTATTAGCCGGCGATCATGACAAAGGCATGGTACTCCTCGGCGATCACGCGATGAACCGACTGCCGGAGCGCTATGGCAGGCTTGGCTTGCCGGACAGTGCATTCGAGCGTCACATCGCCTATGACATCGGCATCGAGGGACTCGTACGGAACCTGTCGACGAAACTCGGTGTGCCCGCCGTGCTGGGCGGCTTTTCGCGTTTGCTGATTGACCCGAATCGTGGTGAGGACGACCCCACACTGATCATGAAGATATCAGACGGCGCGATCGTTCCGGGCAATCATCCGATCACCGCTGAGGAATGGAACTACCGGGTCGAAACGTTCCACCGGCCTTATCACCATGCCGTCAGTGAAACGATCGACAGGGTGGCAAACAAGACCGGGAGTGCGCCGCTTGTTCTCTCGCTTCATTCCTATACGCCGGTCTGGAAACACTTTCCTCGCCCTTGGCACGCCGCCGTTCTGTGGGATACCGACCATCGCGCAGTCGCTCCCCTGCTTGATATGTTGCGCAGCGATCCCGATCTCGTGGTCGGTGACAACGAACCCTACGACGGCGCACTGAAGGGCGACACGATGTATCGGCATTGCATGCTGACCGGCATCCCGCACGCGCTGCTGGAGGTGCGTCAGGACCTGATCGGCGACGAGCCCGGCATTGCCGCATGGGCAAAGCGTCTCGCGCCGATCTTTCAGACGATGAACGCCAATCCGGCGCTGCACGAGTATAATGTGCACGTGTCGCGCACTGGCCCGTACGAATGAAGGAGACCAAGATGGCCGCCCTGACGAAACAACAGCAGACCGAATTCGAGGCTGCGGCTTTTCGCCGCCTCGTGGAGCATCTGCGCGAACGCAGCGACGTGCAGAATATCGACCTGATGAATCTGGCCGGCTTCTGCCGCAATTGCCTGTCCAACTGGTATCGCGAGGCGGCCGAGGCCGAAGGCGTCGCGCTATCAAAGGACGAATCGCGCGAAATCGTCTACGGGATGACATATGAGGATTGGAGAAATCTCCATCAGAACGAAGCCTCGTGCGAGCAAAAAGCCGCATTTGAACTGAACAAGCCGCACAAATAGTCCCCTTGCGACCTGAATCGGCTTGACCCCGAGCACGCTTCGCGGCAGTCAACGCCATCCGAATTTCACACCCCTATCAGGAGAACACGATGTCTGATGCTCATGGCGTCGCCCGCGACCAGCTTCGCGCTTTTGTGGAGCGCATTGAACGCCTGGAAGAAGAAAAGAAGACCATCGCCGACGACATCAAGGACGTCTATGGCGAAGCCAAGGGCATGGGCTTCGATACAAAGATCCTCAAGAAGGTCGTTGCGCTGCGCAAGAAGGACGAGCAGGAACGCATGGAAGAGGACGCAATCCTCGACACCTATCTGCATGCGCTCGGCATGATCGAAGCGCCGCCGGAAGGCTGAGTTTTCCACGTATTACGTTCAAAGCCGCCGATCCCCTCGGCGGCTTTCTTTTTGTGCCGAGTTTGCGCTCGGCAAATCTTATCTGACCGCGTCCTTGGCCGCCTTCTCGATCACGTCGGCAACCTTCTTGGGCTGTGATGCGAAGACGGCATGACTGGACTTGATCTCGGTAACCAGGCTGCCGGCGCGTTTTGCCATCGTCCGCTCCAACTCTGGGTTGATGGCGCGATCCTCTGTCGAAACGATCGACCAGCTCTTTTTCGTCCGCCAGGCGGGGTCGCCGACTTTCGTTGTCAGAGCCTCCTTGGCAGCAAAAACCTGCGACTGGGCGAGGAAGGCCGTTTCGCGCTTGGGGAGGTCGGCGGCAAAATCGGCATGATATGCGCTTGGGTCGAGATAAAGGTATTTGCCGTCCTTGGTTTCCTTGACGCTTGTTCCGGCCGGTGGCTTCGAGCCGGCAAGGGTGGCCAGATCTTCGCCCTTGTCAGGCTGGAAGGCTGCCACGTAAACAAGCCCGTTGACGTGCGGGTTGTGACCCGCTTCGGTAATGACCATGCCGCCATAGCTGTGGCCGACCAATAGCGTCGGCCCATCCTGCAGGTCCAACACGCGGTTCGTTGCGGCGATATCGTCGGCCAGGGAAGTCAGAGGTTCCTGCACGAGCGTGACATGAAAGCCGCGCCGCCCCAGGATTTCGGTAGCCTTGCGCCAGCTCGACCCATCGGCGAAGGCGCCGTGAACGATGACGATGTTCTTGATCTGCGCGGCTTGGGCCGCAACGGCGATGACACTGGTGGCGAGTGCAAGCGCGAAAGTGGAAACGATACGACGATTCATGCGGTCACTCCTTTTGGTTTATGACGCATTCAGCCCGGAAAAGATCTGGAGGCATCGGCTGAAGGCGTGGCAATCTGGTCGGTGCGACGTATCGCCGATATGTCAGGTTTCCAGGCTAAATGTACCGCAGTGTAGTGCCCTTCTAACAGTGCAGGTTTGCGCAAAGAGCGGCCTCCCTTGCTCCGCGTGGATGCTCATGGAATAAGCAACCATATAAACTGCTTGATTTTGAGGCGTCGTTCGCGCATTCAATGGCCTCCCGATGGGCTTCGATAGCCGCCTCATAGATCACAGGGCAGTACAACACCAGCATGGCACCTTTTGCGATACCAAGGACGGCGCTATCTCATTCGACGCGCATGCCTGACATTAGCGACCGGCGGTAGACCCGTGGCCAACCGTACTTCCACGCCCAGCGACCTCAATGTGCTCGTCATCGACGAGAACAGCATCCGGGCTTCGATCATCGAGGTCGGGCTGCGCGAGGCCGGCTACGACAATGTCACGATCATCGACGACATGAACGGCCTTGCGAGGCGCATCATGGAGATCAACCCCGATGTCATCGTCATCGACATCGAGAACCCGAACCGCGACATGCTGGAAAGCATCTTCCAGATCTCGCGCGCGGTAAAACGCCCCATTGCAATGTTTGTCGACAAGTCGGACGAGGCTTCGATCGAAGCCGCCGTCGAGGCTGGCGTTTCCGCCTATATCGTCGACGGCCTGAAGCAGGAGCGTGTGCGCCCGATCCTCAAGATGGCGATCAGCCGTTTCAACGCCTTCTCGCGCCTGAACCGCGAGTTGGAGGAGACGCGCGGAGAACTGGAGAACCGCAAGCTGACCGACCGCGCGAAGGGATTGCTGATGCGATCCCGCGGGCTGTCGGAAGACGAGGCCTATGCGCTCATGCGGCGAACGGCCATGAACCAGAACAGGAAGATCGTCGAGATCGCCCAAAGCCTGATTACCGCCGCAAGCCTTCTGGACCCGGGAACCGACGCATGACGAGCACACATCAGATCACCGCCGGCTTCCTGCCGCTTCTTGACAGCGCTCTTCTGGTCGCCGCCAAGGAAAAGGGCTTTGCGGCGGAACAGGAGATCGACCTCACGCTGGTGCGCGAACGCTCTTGGGCGACGATTCGCGACCGACTTGCGGTTAGCCATTTCGACGTGGCGCATATTCTCGCTCCCATGCCGATCGCCTGCAATCTCGGGCTAACCGCACCGGCTCCGCGCATGATCGTGCCGCTGGCGCTTGGGCTTGGGGGTAACGCCGTGACCGTCTCCGCCGGTCTATGGAACGAAATGGCCGAATGCGGCGCCTTGCCCGATCTCGATGCTCGCTCCAGCGGCCTTGCTCTACGGCAGGTCATCGATCGCCGCAAAGGCGAACGGCTTCGCTTTGGCGTCGTCCATCCCTATTCGGGCCATAATTACGAACTGCGCTATTGGCTGGCCGCGAGCGGCATCGATCCCGACCGGGATGTGGAGATCGGCATTCTGCCTCCCCCTGATATGGCTGACGCGCTGACGGCCGGCATTATCGACGGCTACTGCGCCGGAGAGCCGTGGAACACGCTCGGCGTGCTCCACAACCGCGCCCATCTGGCGACGGTGAAGGCCGCCATCTGGAAATCGAGCCCGGAAAAGGTACTTGGCGTCAACAGCCGCTGGGCCGACGGCCACCCGGAGGCCTTGGCAGCTCTCCTGCAGGCTCTCTACACGGCCTCCCTCTGGTGCGCAGACACCCGCAATCACGAGGAGCTTGCCAAGCTGCTGGCAAAGCCCGCCTATGTGGATCGGCCCGCAGAAAGCCTGCTACCCGCATTGGCCGGTCTCCTGCACATCGGCGCAGGCGAGACGCTGAGCATCAAGGACTTTTTCGTCCCCAATGCCAAGGCGGCGACATTTCCGTGGAAGAGCCACGCCCTGTGGTTCTATACACAGATGGTTCGCTGGGGACACATCGGGCACACGCCAGAACGCCAGCAGATCGCCAACGACACCTACAGGCCCGACATCTACCGAAGCGCGCTGAAGACACTCGGCATTGCCATGCCGGCAGCAAGCTCCAAGGTGGAAGGCGCGCTCCGCCTCGAAACGCCCGTCGGCTCCAGTGGCGCCCTGACGCTCGGGCCGGACGGATTCTTCGACGGCGGCCTGTTCGATCCGGATGACGTGGATGGCTACATCGCCATTCAGAGCCAATCCTAGAGCCTGCTTATTTTATGCGCATTGCACAATTTTTGGAGCGATTGCTGCAAAATGCGTTAGCGCAGACAATACCGCCCGGTTTAGGCAATCAATCTTAGCCATTTAAAAACAAGCACTTGAGAAACTGGCACGCCCCTTGCTTTGCTATAAGCAGGCCAAGTGGCCAAGAATTTGGTGTCCAACGACGGGCGCCCACAGCAAAGCCGCTGATCAGGATAGCCCGCGCACCTCGCGCATGCGCGCCCTGACCAGCGGCTTTTTGTTTTTAACCCCTAGCGATGGATCGGCACGACCTTGTCGGGCCCCGGAGAAGCCATGTCTGTTATCAGGAATACGCAGTCCATGTCCGCCGGCGAACCAGCCAAAGCATTGTGGATGTCCACGATTGCCTTCACCCTCTGTTTTGCCGTTTGGACGATCTTCGCGATCATCGGCATTCGCATCAAGGAGGAACTCGGCCTGAATGAGGCCGAGTTCGGATTGCTCATCGGCACGCCTGTCCTAACCGGCTCGCTCGTGCGCATCGTCCTTGGCATCTGGACCGGCCGTTATGGCGGCCGCCTCGTCTACACGCTGACCATGCTCGCCGCCGCCCTGGCGACCTTCCTCCTCTCCTATGCCCACACCTATACCCAGATGCTGATCGCCGGCCTCGGCGTCGGGCTTGCCGGCGGTTCCTTCGCGGTCGGTGTCGCCTATGTCTCGCCTTTCTTTCCAGCGGAGAAGCAGGGAACGGCGCTTGGCATCTTCGGCGCTGGCAACGTCGGTGCGGCTGTGACCAAATTCGCAGCGCCTTTCGTCCTGATCGCCTGGGGCTGGCAGGCTGTTGCCCAGATCTGGGCCGTCGGCCTGGCGCTGATGGCGATCGTCTTCTGGTTCACCACGACAGATGATCCGGCCTTCCGTCGCCGCCGTGAGCGAGGCGTTGCCTCCAAGAGCCTGCTTCAGGAATTCGCACCGCTGAAGAACGCACAGGTCTGGCGCTTCTCGCTCTATTACTTCTTCGCTTTCGGTGGCTTCGTTGCCCTGTCGCTGTGGCTGCCCCGCTATCTGGTCGGCGTCTACGGCTTCAATCTGGGTGTCGCCGGGATGGTTGCGGCCGCCTATTCCATTCCTGGCAGCATTTTCCGCGCCTTCGGCGGCGTTCTCTCCGACAAGAGGGGCGCACGCAGCGTCATGTACGCAATGTTTGCCGTGTCAGCCGTCGCAACGCTTATCCTGTCGCTTCCGGCTGCCGGGACCGGCGGTGCGCTCGGGATCACGCCGGTTGTCTTCATCGTCGTCATCTTCGCCCTCGGCTTCGTCATGAGCCTCGGCAAGGCTGCCATCTACAAGCATATCCCCGCCTACTACCCCGAAAACGTCGGGGCCGTCGGCGGCATCGTCGGCATGATGGGCGGCCTTGGCGGCTTCATCCTGCCCATCGCCTTCGGCCTGCTCAAGGACATGACCGGCCTCTGGTCGAGCTGTTTCATGCTGCTCTTTGCGGTCGTCTTGGTCTCGCTCATCTGGATGCACCTGTCGGTCAAGCAACTCGACCGCCGTGGGCTCTCCACACAAGCCGTCGCCGCCACCTGATCTGAGGACCTGAAACTATGACTGAGAAGCTTGTCATCATCGGCAACGGCATGGCGCCCGGGCGCATGCTCGAGCACCTCTTCGAAAAGGCGCCCGACCAATACCAGGTCACGATCTTCAATGCCGAGCCGCGCGTCAATTACGACCGCATCATGCTCTCGCCGGTTCTATCGGGCGAGAAGGATTACGAGGAAATCATCATCCACGGCGATGGATGGTACATCAAGCATGGCATCACTCTCTACAAGGGCCACAAGATCATCGCGATCGATCGTGCCGCCAAGACGGTTACTTCCGATCATGGGGTCGTTGAAAGCTATGACAAGCTGGTGATCGCCACCGGCTCCGTGCCCTTCATCATTCCCGTGCCCGGTAAGGATCTGCCCGGCGTCATCACCTACCGCGACCTCGATGACGTCCAGGCGATGCTGCTTGCCGCCCAGTCGCGCGAGAAGGCGATCGTCATCGGCGGCGGCCTGCTCGGCCTAGAAGCGGCCGCCGGCCTTGCGTCGCGCGGTATGGACGTCACCGTTCTGCATGTCATGCCGACGCTGATGGAGCGCCAGCTCGATCCGGCCGCCGGGTACCTCTTGCAGAAGGCCGTGGAAGAGCGCGGCATCAAGGTCATCACCAAGGCCAACACCAAGGCGATCATCGGCAACGGCAAGGTCGAGGGCATCGAGCTCGATGACGGCCGTATCATCCCCGCGACGCTCGTTGTCATGGCGGTCGGCATCCGCCCGAGTGTCGGGCTCGCGAAAGAGGCTGGCATCGCCGTTAACCGGGGCATCGTCGTCGACGACGGCATGCAGACCTCGGACGGCAGCATCATGGCGCTCGGCGAGTGCGCGGAAGTCGGCGGCATGGTCTATGGCCTCGTCGCGCCGCTCTACGAAATGGCCCGCGTCGCCGCATCGCATCTGTCGGGCGACCGCTCGGCCACCTTCGTGCATTCGGACACACCGACCAAGCTCAAGGTCACTGGCATCGAACTCTTCTCGCTCGGCGACTTCGCCGATGGTGACGACCGCGAGGAAATCGTGCTGCGGGATGCCTCAGCCGGCGTCTACAAGCGTCTTGTGCTGAAGGACAACAAGATCATCGGCACCGTGCTTTACGGCGAGACCGCCGATGGTGCCTGGTTCAACGATCTGAAAAAGAAACAGACCGACATAACCGAGATGCGCGAAACGCTGATCTTCGGTCAAGCCTACCAGGGAGGGTCGCCGCTGGACCCTATGGCGGCCGTTGCAGCCTTGCCGGATGACGCGGAAATCTGTGGCTGCAACGGCGTCTGCAAGGGCAAAATCACCTCGACGATCACAGCTAAGGGCCTGACGTCGCTGGACGACGTGCGCGCCCACACCAAGGCTTCCGCTTCCTGCGGCTCCTGTACCGGCCTCGTTGAAAAGCTGATGACGCTGACCCTCGGCGACAGCTACAATCCGGCCGCCGTCCAGCCCATGTGCACCTGCACGGAACTCGGCCACGACGACGTCCGCCGCCTTATCAAGGCCAAGGGCCTGAAGAGCATTCCTGCCGTCATGCAGGAACTCGAATGGAAGACCTCCTGCGGCTGCGCCAAGTGTCGCCCGGCACTCAACTACTACCTCGTCTGCGACTGGCCGGACGAATATGCCGACGACTACCAGTCGCGCTTCATCAACGAGCGCGTCCACGCCAACATCCAGAAGGACGGCACGTATTCCGTTGTTCCACGCATGTGGGGCGGCGTCACAAATTCCAACGAGCTGCGCGCCATCGCGGATGTCGTCGACAAGTTCGAAATCCCGATGGTGAAGGTAACGGGCGGCCAGCGCATCGACCTGCTCGGCATCGAGAAGGAAGACCTGCCGGCTGTCTGGGCCGATCTCGGCAAGGCCGGCTTCGTGTCCGGCCAGGCTTATGCCAAGGGGCTGCGCACGGTGAAGACCTGCGTCGGTTCGGACTGGTGCCGCTTCGGCACGCAGGACTCCACCGGCCTCGGCATCCGCATCGAGAAGTTCATGTGGGGCTCGTGGACGCCGGCCAAACTGAAAATGGCCGTCTCCGGCTGCCCGCGCAATTGCGCGGAAGCGACCTGCAAGGACATCGGCGTCATCTGCGTGGACTCGGGTTTCGAGATCCATTTCGCCGGTGCTGCTGGTCTCGACATCAAGGGCACCGAGGTTCTCGGCCTCGTCAGGACCGAGGACGAGGCGCTGGAGCATATCGTCGCGCTGACGCAGATGTACCGCGAGCAGGCCCGCTATCTCGAGCGCATCTACAAATGGGCAAAGCGCGTCGGCCTGGACGAAATCCGCCGCCAGATCATGAGCGACGCCGACAAGCGGAAGGCCTACTACGACCGCTTCGTCTTCTCCCAGACGTTCGCTCAGGTCGACCCCTGGTCGGAGCGGGTCTCCGGCAAGGACAAGCATGAGTTCAGGCCGATGGCGACGATCGGCTACCCGCAGGCGGCTGAATAAGGAGATGGACATGAATTGGATTGCAATCGGCGACATCTCCGAAATTCCGCTCAGGGGCGCCCGCTGCGTGAAGACCCCCCAGGGCAAGATCGCGGTCTTCCGCACGGCCGAAAACGAAGTCTTCGCCATCGAGGACCACTGCCCGCACAAGGGCGGGCCGCTCTCCCAGGGCATCGTCCATGCCAAGGCGGTCACCTGCCCGCTGCACAACTGGGTGATCTCGCTCGAAACCGGCAAGGCGCTCGGGGCCGACGAGGGCGAAGTACGGACCATTCCGGTGCGCAACGAAGACGGCGCCCTCTTCATCGCGCTCGAAAGCCTGATGATGGCGGCCGAATAATGGACACGGAGGTTAAGACGACCTGTCCCTATTGCGGCGTCGGTTGCGGCGTCATCGCCAAGGTCGCAGGCGACGGCAAGGTTTCCGTCAAGGGCGACCCGGATCATCCCGCCAATTTCGGACGGCTGTGCTCGAAGGGCTCGGCGCTCGGCGAAACCGTCGATCTCGATGGGCGCGTTCTCCATCCGGAGATTTTGGGGGAGCGCGCAGAATGGGGGCAGGCGCTTGACCTCGTCGCGCAACGATTTTCGGATGCCATCGCCGAACACGGACCTGATTCCGTTGCCTTCTATGTCTCCGGTCAGTTGCTGACCGAAGATTATTACGTCGCCAACAAGCTGATGAAGGGCTTCATCGGCTCGGCCAACATCGACACCAATTCGCGTCTGTGCATGTCGTCCTCCGTCGCCGGCCACCGTCGCGCCTTCGGATCGGACACCGTGCCAGGCACCTACGAGGATATCGAGCTTGCCGATCTGGTGATCCTCACCGGCTCGAACCTCGCCTGGTGCCACCCGGTCGTCTATCAGCGGCTGGCGGCTGCCAAGGCCACTCGCCCCGGCATGAAGGTCGTCGTCATCGATCCGCGGCAGACGATGACAGCCGATATCGCCGACCTGCATTTGGCGATCCGGCCCGACAGCGATGTCGCGCTTTTCGTCGGCCTGTTCGAGCACCTGATCGCGCTCAACGCCATCGACCAGAATTACGTGGCTGAACATACGACCGGCTTTGCCGAGGCGTTTTCGTCCGCCTCCGGCACCTCCTTCAACGAGGTGCTGGAGCTGACCGGCCTGCCAGCCATGCAGCTTCGCGAGTTCTATCGCCTCTTTGCCGCCACCGAGAAGGTGGTCACCTGCTACAGCCAGGGCGTCAACCAGTCCTCGTCAGGTACTGACAAGGTCAACGCCATCATCAACTGTCACCTCGCCACCGGCCGTATTGGCCGGCCCGGCATGGGGCCCTTCTCCCTCACCGGCCAGCCGAATGCGATGGGCGGGCGTGAGGTCGGCGGGCTCGCCAACATGCTTGCCGCCCACATGGCAATCGAAAGTGCTGAGGATCGCAACCGCGTCCAACGCTTCTGGCGGTCGCCGGCGATTGCCGAAAAGCCGGGTCTGAAGGCGGTCGACATGTTCAGGGCCGTCGCCGACGGGCGCATCAAATCGCTCTGGATCATGGCGACCAACCCGGTCGTTTCCATGCCGGATGCCGACGCCGTCGAAGCCGCCATCAAAGCCTGTCCGTTTGTCGTCGTCTCCGACGTCCTGAAGGACACCGATACCGCGCGTCACGCCCACGTCCTTCTGCCCTCGTTGGGTTGGGGCGAAAAGAGCGGTACGGTTACCAACTCCGAGCGCCGCATCTCGCGCCAGCGCTCCTTCCTTGATGCACCGGGAGAAGCGCGCGCCGATTGGTGGCAGCTCGCCGAGGTGGCCCGGCGGATGGGCTTTTCCCAAGCCTTCGACTTCCCCTCCAATGCGGAGATCTTCGATGAGCATGCCGCCCTCTCCGCCTTCGAGAACAACGGCAATCGCGACTTCGACATCGGTTCATACGTCGGTATGAACCGTCAGGCCTATGACGAACTCCCGCCTTTCCAGTGGCCACAGCCTGCAGGCCACGGTGCGACTGAGACCCGCTTCTTCGCCAAGGGCGGCTTCTACCACGCTGACGGCAAGGCACGCTTCATCACCGTCAAACCGGCCGCCTCTGATCGCACCAACGCCGACTATCCCTTCACGCTGAACACCGGCCGCATTCGCGACCAGTGGCACACGATGACGCGCACCGGCAAAAGCGCACGCCTCTCCTCCCACATCGCCGAGCCCTTCGCCGAGCTGCACCCGCGCGACGCTATCGAAATCGACGTCGGCAAAGCCGGCCTCGTCGAGATCGAAAGCCCGCATGGCAGAGCCGTGGTTCGCGCCCTGATCACAGAGCGCCAGGCCCGCGGCAGTATTTTCGTGCCTATGCACTGGAACGATCAGTTTGCCGCCAAGGCCCGCATCGACGCCCTCGTCGCGCCTTTGACCGACGCGCACTCGGGCCAACCCGCCTCGAAAAATGTCGCGGTCGCTGCCCGACGCTTCAAGGCGGCGCGCTACGGCTTTGCGGTCTCCCAAGCCAGACCGGACAATCTCGATGCCGCGTATTGGGCGTTGGCAAAGGCCGAAGGCGGGTGGCGGGTGGAGCTCGCCTTCGACCAACCGGTGGAGGACTGGTGCGCGTGGTGCCGCACCACTTTCGCTATCCCCGACGGCGTCGAACCACTTGGCTACGCCGACCAGCAATCCGGCGATCTGAGGCTCGCCTTCTTCGACGGCAGGCGGCTGCTTGCGGCCCTGTTCCTGGCGCGCGAACCGGTGGCGGTTGCCCGCAACTGGGCGATCTCGCAGCTCACCGCCGAACACACCAATCTGCGCAAGCGCTTCGCTCTCGTTGCGGGTCGCCCGGGCGCAGACAAGCCTGATCCGGGCGCCACCGTCTGCTCCTGCTTCGGCGTCGGCGTCAACCAGATCGTCGCCGCCGTTCGCGGCGGCTGCCACAGCATCGAAGCCGTCGGCAAAGAACTCAATGCCGGAACCAATTGCGGCTCCTGCCGCGCCGAGATCAGGGGGATCATCGATGGATGTCTTGCAGCAGCCGCGGAGTGAAGCACCCGCCCGCATGGAGCCGCTTGCCAAGCTGCCGGTCTTTTGGGCGCTCGAAGGCAAGCGCGTGATCGTCGCCGGCGGTTCCGATGCCGCCGCCTGGAAGGCCGAGCTTCTCGCTGCCTGCGGCGCGAAAGTCGATGTCTATGCAAACGCGCTTTCCGAGACATTCGAACAGCTGATCGTACGCGGTGCCGAACATACCGAAGGCGGCTTCACCCATCACCCAGGCGCATGGGATGGAACGATCTTCGCCGGCGCCGCCATTGCCATCGCCGACTGTGAAGAGGACGATGCAGCGCAGGCCTTTTTTGACGCTGCTTGCAAGGCAGGCGTGCCGGTCAATGTCATAGACAAGCCCGCTTTCTGCCAGTTCCAGTTCGGTTCGATCGTCAACCGCTCACCGGTCGTCGTGTCGATCTCGACCGATGGTGCTGCACCCATCCTCGCCCAGGCAATCCGGCGGCGGATCGAGACATTGCTGCCGCGAGCGCTGAAAGGTTGGGCGGAACTGGCCCACTCGCTGCGAGACAGGATCAATGAGCGGCTCACGCCCGGGCCGCTGCGCCGCGCCTTTTGGGAGCGCTTTGTCGATCGCGCGTTTTCAAGTGCCGATACGCCGGAGGAGAGCGTCGGCGGGCTGCTTCTCAAGGAAGCCGAACGGTTTCGGGAAGCGCCCGCCCACTCTTCCAGAGGTGGCCGTGTAACGCTGGTCGGCGCCGGCCCCGGCGATGCGGAACTGCTGACCCTGAAAGCCGTGCGTGCCCTGCAGGCCGCCGATGTAATCCTCTTCGACGACCTGGTTTCTTCGGAGGTCCTGGAGCTCGCTCGGCGTGAGGCCAAGCGCATGCTGGTCGGCAAGCGCGGCGGCCGCACGAGCTGCCGCCAGGAAGACATCAACGAGATGATGGTGAAGCTCGCCAAATCAGGCAAGCGCGTCGTGCGCCTGAAGTCCGGTGATCCGATGATCTTCGGCCGCGCCGGCGAGGAAATTGCCCATCTCGATCGCGAGAACATTCCGGTCGATGTCATCCCCGGCATCACTGCGGCAAGTGCCATGGCCTCCCGCCTCGGGATTTCGCTGACGCATCGCGACCACGCGCAATCCGTCCGCTTCATCACCGGCCACTCTCGCCACGGCGGCCTGCCCGTCGATGTCGATTGGACCACCGTCGCCGATCCGGGGACGACGACCGTCTTCTACATGGGCGGGCGAACAGCACCGCTCATCGCCGATCGGTTGGTGGCGGAAGGCCTGTCGCCGGAAACGCCGGCCGTCATCATCAGCGACGTCAGTCGGGCAGCTGAACGCCACTGGAGCGGCAGGCTCGCGACCATCTCCGAAGGGATTGCGGAAATCGGCCATGACAATCCTGTGCTGATCGCGGTCGGCAGCGCGCTTGCGGCACGCCAGGCCGTCGCTGGCGAAGCCAGCCACGTCGAAAGCGATCTCCGCTTGGTCATGGGCGCGCGCTGATGCAGTTCCAGACGATCGCTCCCGTCTTCCTCGTTCTGGCCATTGCCTTGAGCTGGCCGCGCTTCAGCAGCATCTTTCGCGGCGAAACACAGACGGCGGTGGCGACCGCCCCCCTCACGATGATTGCCAGCGCCGTCAGCCTTTCCGCTCTTGGATTGGCCTTTGCCGGCAACGGGCCATGGCTCGGCATGCTGGTCGCGGCGCTGGGCCTGCTTCTCGGTTGGACGATGCGGGCACCGGCGCCGGTGCTCGCGGTGTCCCTGTCCACACTCAGCCTAGCCGCCTACCTGCAGTTCGGGCCGGCCACTGCCTTCTAGACGCCATCTCAGGCGGCGATGCGCCCTGTCTGTTCCGGCAGCATGTGGGCAATGGCGCCGAGCAGGTCCGTCTGCGAGATGAGCCCAAGCACGTGGCCGCCGGCATCGACAATGACAACTGCGTGGGTGCGCCCGTCCGTCAGGTCAGGCAACAGGCTGATGGCGGGTGCATCCGGAGAGGCGATTGCCGCTGTTGCAATGTGATCGGAAAGCTGCTCGGCCTGCATCAATTCCCGCAGCCCGACGGTGCCCATCAATCGGCCGCTGCCATCCTTCACGGGAAGCGTGCGGACATTGTGCTTTAGGAGCAGAGCGCGCGCCTCTTCCGCGGTGGCGCTCTCGCCGACCGCGATCACATCGCGCGACATGATATCAGCACAGCGGACAGTGCCGTGGGAGCGAACGGCGGCCTCGACCTCGACCTGCCGCAGCAAGCGGCTCAGGTCGCCGCGGTCGATATCGAAGGTTTCCTCGAATTTCGCCAGCGCCGCATCGACATCCTCATCGCGAAAACCGATGCGTGTCGCGGACGGCGGATCGATAGTCTGATGCGTATTGACCGGCGCTGGAGCGGCGATATGCGGATAGTTTCGCCGCCCGAGCTTGTGAAAGAGAATGCCGAGCGCCACCAGAATGCAGGAGTTCAGTGCCACCGGCACGAAGGGGAAGAGCAGCCCCCAGCTTGCCACTGCCGGGCCGCCCAGCACAGCGGTCAGCGCCGCAGCGCCGCCGGGCGGGTGCAGGCAGCGGGTGAACGACATGGCACCGATCGCCAGCGAGACACCCACGCCAATTGCGATGATCGGCTCGTGGATGAAGTGCGCGGCGATGATACCCATCATTGCGGAAATCGTGTTGCCGCCAATGATCGACCATGGCTGCGCCAGCGGACTTGCCGGCACGGCGAAAAGGAGAACGGCCGAAGCGCCCATCGGCGCGACAATCAACGGCAGATGAGAGCCCTGGCCAAAGAAGTACCCGCAGACCATACCGGTCAGCGCGATCGCAATCAGTGCGCCAAGGCAGGCAAGCATGCGCTCCCGCAGCGTGGCGCCGGCCAGGATCGGCGAAAACAGGCGGAGGCGGAAGCGGTGACGAGGATCGACCTTTGGACTGCTGGAATTTGACATGACGGACCGAAGAGTGTGTGAAACGAAGCGCCTGATTGATAGAAGGATGCTGGCTGATGTCAGCCGCCGGGAATTGAGGGACCGTCCCTGCCCCGCGAGGCAATGAGGACGTCGTGAAAGGCCTCGAACGAATCCGATCGCTCGCCCTTTGGGTGGACGAGAAATGTCTCCACGGCACCGATCTTAGCGGTGACGATATCGACGGGCCAGCGCAAGAGATCGAACACCGAGCGCGGCATTGCGCCAAAGGCATTGCCGGCGACAATGCTCGCGAGTATCGCATGGTAGGAGGCGAGCTCCAGCCTGCGCAGCGGGGTGACGCCCTGAGCCCACTCCTCGGCCATCCGCCGATAGGTGCAGCCTGGCTCCATCACGGCAAGTGTCCCGACACGCAGGTCGGCCGCGGCTTTGACGTCGGGGTGTTTCGGAGGAAGGACGAGAATGAGGTCCTCGACATAGATGCGCCGCGCATCGAACCTGCCCAGGTCGAGATCCCCATAGCGTGCCTGGTCGAGCGACGCCTCTGGCGGCCGGGCGACCAATGCGCAGTCCAGCTCTTCGGCCAGCACGCTCTGCATGAGTTCCCGCGTTGCTCCCATTGTGAGTTGCAGGGAGACGTCGGGCCAAAGCGATCCAAACCGCCTGATCACATCCGGAAGCCGGCTTGCGGCCGTGCTCTCCATCGTTCCGACGCGAAGCGTGCCCGATACCGCCAGCGGACGCACGGCCTGCCTTGCTTCCTCCGCCAGATCGGCAAGCCGCGTCGCATAAGATAGGAAGATCGAGCCTTCGCGCGTCAGCGACATCTTCTTGCCGTCGCGGCTGAAAAGCGCAACCGCGAGATCCTCCTCGAGCTGCTGGATGCGCGTAGTGACGTTCGACGGTGCGCGGCCGACTGCCGCCGCCGCCTTAGTGACGCTGCAATGAGATGCGACCGCCTTGAAAATTTCGATTGACGACAGATCCATAGCTTCACGTTGAGAGAATATCGGAGGCACTTTATTCTCGATATGGAAATGAAAATCAACCCCGCTCGTCCCGGGAAGCGACGTCTCACTGCGCGACGTTCCGCCACGGTCGGCAAAACAAAAGGGCCCCCGGATCGCTCCGGCGGCCCTTCCAAATTCTTCCATGCCGGCCTTAGTTCGAACCGAACTTCCGCACTTCCATGAAGTTGACCGCGCTGCCGCTGAAGCGGCCCGGATCGATGGAGGCCGTCTTGGTGAAGCCTTCGGCATAGACTGCGGTCGGCTGGGCACGCAGCGTCTGGCTGACGAAGCGCGGCGCCTTGACCGGCCTGGTGACCATTTCCATGCGGGCATTGGTGAGCGCCCACTGCGAGATGATTTTCTGCGTCAGCTTCGGCTCGGTGCGAACCGTCGCACGGCTGGCGTCGGCTTCTGCGGCCTCATGCTTCGTCGGGCGGCCACCCTTGGTCGGCAGGCCCTGCGACAGCCCATTGGCATCCGCCGACTTCGGTGCATCGAAGGCATCGCCGAAGCTTGCGGACTTCGTGGCAGGCGCGAGAGCGGCAAGCTGCAGTGGCGGCTTTTCGCTTGGAACCTTTTGCGGCGTTGCCGCGTTGATAGCCTGCTCGACGCTCGTGACCGGCGGCTGGTTGGACGCAACCTGACGGTCGCCATCACCATTCTGCTGGTCAAGGGCATCGGCAACGGCCGGAGAAAGCGTATCCTCCTGGTCTGCCACGTCGTCGTCGGCTTCAGCATCGGCATTCGCCGCTGCCAGAAGCTTTTCGGCAAGCGCCGGTCGTTCAGCCGGCCTCGGAACCGCTGTGAGGCTCCCCGTCCCCGCAGCCGGATCGGCCGAAGCGACTTCCGCGTCACCCGCAGAGCGGCGCGGTCCAAGCAGAGAAGGCACCGGTACGCTGTAGGCGCTGAGATCCGCGAACTGCTGCTGACCTTGCTCAGTCACAGCGGAAAGGGCCTGTTGCGCTGCGTTTCCGGATTGCGGAGCGACAAGGGCGCTAGCCACCTCGGTACCGCCTTGCTGATTGGCGAACGCCGGACGCACCTGCGGAACCGGCGCGTTGACATTTGCGACTTCAGTAGCCTGCGCGGGCACTTGCTCGCCGGGATTGGCGGCGTTTGGCATGTCAGCCGTCGGCGGCGACGCCTTGGCGACCGCCACTGCTGCGCTGCTATCATCATCGGAACTGTCTTCAGCCTCGTCGGCGCCACCCCCAAACAGGGCGGCAAACAATGTCTTGTGTTTGGGCTGGTCGCTCGATGACGAGCCCGCATAGGCACCGGAGCTTGCCATCTGCACCTGCGACGAGCTTACGCGGCGCTTGTAATCGGCCACGGCCTGCTCGTAACCTGGCAGCGGACGGCCATCCGATGGGATGTGCATCGTGTTGCCGTTCGGGAAAAGCCGGACCAGTTCTTCGCGGCTCATGCGCGGCCAGGCGCGGACGCCGCCGACATCCATGTGAACGAAGGGAGAGCCGGATTTCGGATAGAATCCAACGCCGCCGACCTGCATTTTCATGCCAATGCCACGCAAAGTGGCGAGTTTGACGTCAGGAATGAAGAAATCCATCGCCTTGCCGAGCATGTGCTGGCTCTTCTCGGCGACGCCGGAATTGCGCGAGCGGCCCTTCAGCATGGCGTTGGTGGCCGGCGAACGGAAGCCGCAGACGACGTTGATATAGTCGCGCGAGCCACTCTGGCGGTAGACTTCCCAGATGAGGTCGAAAAGGCGGGGGTCCATTCTCGTCGGCTGGTTCTTGCGCCAGTCGCGAAGGAATCGGTTCAGCTGCTGCAGACCCTTCGGATCGTACCGGCCGTTGCGCTTGTAGGTGATGACGGCCTTTTCGCCGGTGTGAATGAAATAGAGTTTGAGACTGCGTGTTTCGCCGGCCGCCTCGGAAGGCGAGCTGACCAGAACCGGTGACGAAACGACGAGTGCGAGAAGGGCGGCCATAACCGTCCTAAACACCTTTCCGCAAAGGTCCGTGTACCTTGGGCGCCAGCTCAAGCGCGAAGGTCTCGTATTCCCATTCAGATCCGGCAAACTCAATCCCCGTCAGACAGCCGATGGTCCTCTTTGACACCGTTGGCTGTTAAATGCGGTCACACGATGGCAAAAATGCCACACGTGATCAACCTTTTCTTTACATAGTGAACAGGCCACTAACAAGTGGTTTATGATTGGTAACAAAAGATGATTGCCGGAATGTTAATCTAGAAGACCTATGCGGCGTCCTTCTGTGGATTGTCCGGATCTATGCCGTAATCCTTGAGTTTTCGGTACAATGTGGATCGTCCGATGCCCAGTTTTCGGGCTACTTGACTCATCTGCCCGCGATAGAATTTAAGGGCGAATCGGATCAGTTCCTCCTCCACATCCGCAAGCTTTCGCACGTCTCCGGCAGGATTTGTGCTTGCAATCGCGTTGTCCGGCGCCTCCGTGATTCGTGCGACCGCCTCTTCGACGCTGGCTTGATGGGCCGGATAGTCTTCGGTCGAGACGTCGTTTTGCCGGGCGTGGCGTGTGTTGTCTGCGACCAGCGCCAAGTGATCGACGACCTCGTATTCGGGCAGCTGCGCGGCGATCTGCGGGAAGTCTGCTTCGGTCAGTTCGCCCCCCTCGGCCAGGACGACCGCGCGGAAGATCGCGTTCTCAAGCTGGCGGATGTTGCCCGGCCAGTCATAGGCGGTGAGCAAGGCCAAAGCACCGGAGCTCACCGACATGCGGTGGCTGCCCTTCTGCTCGCTGGAGAAGCGCTCAGCGAAGACCCGCACGAGATGCGGAATATCCTCCTTGCGCTTGCGCAGCGCCGGGATGGTGATCGGGAAGACGTTCAGGCGATAGTAGAGGTCCTCGCGGAAGTGGCCGTTCTTGACCTCTTCGATCAGGTCCTTGTTGGTTGCCGAAATCAGGCGGACATTGACCTTGTGGGCCGTGCGCGCGCCAACGGTCTCGATTTCCCCCTGTTGCACAGCGCGCAGCAGCTTGACCTGGACCTCGAGCGGCAAGTCGCCGATCTCGTCGAGGAAGATCGTGCCGCCATCGGCTTCCATGAACTTGCCGATATGCCGATCGGTGGCGCCGGTAAAGGCACCCTTCTCGTGACCGAAGAGGATGCTTTCGACCAGATTGTGTGGAATGGCGCCGCAATTGACCGTGACGAACGGCTTGCCGGAGCGGTCGCTGCCGGACTGGATGGCGCGGGCCACCAGTTCCTTGCCGACGCCGGACTCGCCTTCGAGCACGACAGGAATGTTCGACTGCGCGGCGCGTTGCGCCAGATCGATGACGCGGAGCATCGCCGGGCTGGCCGAAACGATGTCGTCGAAACCGACGGCACCGGAGCGCGACCGGCGGCCGGCGCGCGCCTTGACCTCGCGCTGGTCGAGCTTCAGGGCGTTTGAGATCGAATTGGCGATCCGCTCGGGAGAAACCGGCTTGACGACGAAATCGAAGGCGCCGGCACGCATGGCCTGCACCACGGTCTCGATACCGCCTTGCCCCGTCTGGACAATCACCGGAACATGAGTGCCGAACTCGTGCAGTGCCTCGAGGAATTCGAGACCCGTCATCTCGGGCATCATCAAGTCAAGAACGATGATGTTGTAGAGGCCGCTGCCTCTCTTCACCATCTCCAGACCGATCCGGCCGTTTTCGGCCTGATGGACGACGTGGCCGTGACGCTCGATCGCGTTCTTGAGCAGCCGACGCTGGATTGGGTCGTCCTCGACGACAAGAATCTGCGCTGCACCCTTGAGCTCATTGTAACCGGTCATTGCTGCCTCACTTCATGCGAAACCTGAGACGCACTCTGGCAGAAAGGCTTGAACATCCAGTTTTGAGAAACAATTGCATTTTAACGTTTGTGACGGCACTGAATCCGACCCGAAACGGAGCTTGCGAGCAACCGAAAACCCCTTGATGCCAAGCCTTCGGGCGCATAGACAGTCAAGCCTGTCGCAAAAGAGGAAGAGGACCCCGATGATGAAAAACACGCTCTCCGGCACCGCCATTAATTTTTCGGCGAGTTCGGCTGCCTCCGCGACGGATGCCGCCCTCGGCGAGTTGCCGACGTGGAAACTGCAGGACCTCTACCCTTCCGCAACCTCGACGGCCTTCACCGGCGACATGGACAAGGCCGGCAAACAGGCAATCGCCTTCGAAGAGAAGTGGAAGGGCAAGCTTGCCGACGCCGCGACCAAGACAGGCACCGAGGGCATCGGCCAGGCGCTGAAGGAATACGAGGCGCTGGACGATATCATCGGCCGCCTCGGCTCCTTTGCCGGCCTCACCTATTTCTCCGACACATCAAACCCGGTAAACGGCAAGCTATATGGCGACGCGCAAGCCAAGATCACCGAGTTTTCCAGCCACCTTCTTTTCTTCGCACTCGAACTCAACCGCATCGACGATGCGGTCATCGATGCCTGCATGGCGAACGATCCGGATGCCGGCCACTATCGCCCTTGGCTCGTCGACCTGCGCAAGGACAAGCCCTTCCAGCTGGACGACAAGCTGGAACAGCTCTTCCTCGAAAAATCGATGACGTCGGCGGCCGCCTTCAACCGCCTGTTTGACGAGACGATGACGGAACTGCGCTTCGACATCGACGGCGAAAAGCTGCCGCTGGAAGTCACCTTGAACATGCTGCAGGAAAAGGACCCCGAGGTTCGCCACAAGGCCGCGATGGCGTTGGCCAAGACCTTCAAGGAAAACCTCCGCACCTTCACGCTGATCACCAACACGCTCGCCAAGGACAAGGACATTTCCGACCGCTGGCGCGGCTTCGAGGACATTGCCGATAGCAGGCACCTTGCCAACCGCGTCGAGCGCGAGGTGGTCGATGCGCTCGCTGCCGCCGTCAAGCAAGCTTACCCGCGCCTCTCGCACCGCTATTATAAGATGAAGGCAAAGTGGCTCGGCATGGACGAGATGAACTTCTGGGACCGCAACGCGCCGCTGCCGGAAACCTCCAACGCCGTCATCTCCTGGAACGAGGCGAAGGACACCGTGCTTTCCGCCTACGGCAACTTCGCTCCGGAGATGGCTGCGATCGCCAAGCGCTTCTTCGACGAACAATGGATCGACGCGCCGGTCCGCCCCGGCAAGGCGCCTGGCGCCTTCGCGCATCCGACGGTCCCGTCGGCTCACCCCTATGTGCTCCTCAACTATCTCGGCAAGCCGCGCGACGTGATGACGCTTGCGCATGAGCTCGGCCACGGCGTGCATCAGGTCCTCGCCAGCGCCCAGGGCGCCTTGATGTGCCAGACGCCGCTCACTCTCGCCGAAACGGCCTCGGTCTTCGGCGAAATGCTGACCTTCCGGGCACTCCTCGACAAGACGAAGGACAAGCGCGAACGCAAAGCGATGCTCGCTCAGAAGGTCGAGGACATGATCAACACGGTCGTGCGCCAGATTGCATTCTACGAGTTCGAGCGTAAGGTCCACACGGCCCGCAAGGCGGGCGAACTGACGCCGGAGGACATCGGCGAACTCTGGCTGTCCGTGCAGTCGGAGAGCCTCGGACCGGCGATCAAGATATCAGAGGGCTACGAGACCTACTGGGCCTACATCCCGCACTTTATTCACTCGCCCTTCTACGTCTACGCCTATGCCTTCGGCGATTGCCTGGTGAACTCGCTCTATGCCGTCTATCAGAAGGCCGACAAGGGCTTCCAGGAGAAGTATTTCGAACTTCTGAAGGCCGGCGGCACCAAGCACCATTCGCAGCTGCTGAAGCCTTTCGGCCTCGATGCGACTGATCCGTCGTTCTGGAGCAAGGGCCTGTCGATGATCGAAGGGCTGATCGACGAATTGGAAGCGCTTGATAGAGGCTGAGACGCCACAGCGAGACCGACCACAAGCTGCATCTGCTGCTCGTTGCGGCGGGCGGAGCGACCGACTGGCATTGTCTGCAACGCTCACGAGGAAGGATGAAGGTAGCCCCTTCTTCCGCATTCCTGTGCTTGTCACAGGAATGCGGAAATCCAGAGCAATCGATGTCAGCAGACGGGAGCGCGGATGACAATTTCTGAGCCACACATCCTCTTCCGGGACGACACGACCGGGGAAGTGATGCTCTTTTGCGATCCGTCGGAGATCATCATCGCCCGGACGCGCGCCGAGGTCTTTGCGGGACTTGCCCGCATGGAAGAGGCAAAAGCCGCAGGCAAGTGGCTGGCGGGCTACATGGCCTATGAGGCTGGCTACCTCTTCGAGGAAAAGATGGCGGCCTTCATGAGTGAAGGTCGGGAAACGCCGCTTCTCGCCTTCGGTGTCTTCGATGCCCCGCGGGCCGATACCCATCCGCTTGCCCAGCCGAAGCAGCGCAGCGAGAACGAGGAATTCCTGAGCGAACCCAAGGCCGGCTGGGATTTCGCTACCTATAAGCAACGCTTTGACCGCCTGCATTGGCATCTGCGCCAGGGCGATTGCTACCAGGCGAACCTGACCATGCCGATCACCGCCCACTGGAGTGGCGATCCGGGCGCTGCATTCTGGTCACTGATCGAACGGCAGCCGGTGAAATACGGCGCGCTTGTCGATCTCGGCGGCCCGGTCCTCCTTTCGCGCTCGCCCGAACTCTTCTTCCGCACGGACGAGGAAGGCTGGATCGAAACCCACCCAATGAAGGGGACGGCAAAACGCGGAGCGAGCGACGTCGAGGACGCCGCGATCATTGCCGCGATGCGCGAGGATATCAAAACCCAGGCCGAAAACCGCATGATCGTCGACCTGCTGCGCAACGACATCTCGCGCATCACGCAAGTCGGCACGCTCGACGTTCCCAAGCTCTTCGACATCGAGACCTACCCGACCGTGCACCAGATGGTCAGCCACGTGCAGGCGAGACTTCTTCCTGATCTTGAAATCCGCGATATCTTCGCCGCGCTCTTTCCCTGCGGATCGATCACCGGTGCCCCGAAACTCCGCGCCATGCAGATCCTGCACCAGTTGGAAGACGTGCCGCGCGATGCCTATTGCGGCGCGATCGGCATGATTTCGCCAAGCGGCGCCATGCGCTTCTCCGTCGCGATCCGCACCATCAGCCTGTTTGCCGGCGGCAAGGCCGTCTTCAATGTCGGCGGCGGCATCGTCTTCGATTCGACTGCCGAGGCTGAGTACGAGGAGTGCCTGCTGAAGGCGCGCTTCGCCATCGGTGATCAGGAGATCGCGTGATGAGCGACTTCTCGCTGATCGAAACGCTGCGCTGGGAACCGGAAGCCGGCTTCGTTCGGCTGCGCCTGCATCTTGCCCGCCTTTCCCGCTGCGCCCGTCGCATCGGCTTTCCCGACCCCACGAATGCTGCGGCGAAATTGGAGGAAGCCGTTGCCGGTGCCACGACGCCTCTGCGCATGCGCCTGACGCTTGATCGGTTGGGGCGCATCGACGTGACCTCGGCTCCCTTCGTGCCGGCGCCGGCAGGCACCGAATGGAAGATTAGGATCGCCGACACCCGTGTCGATTCCAGTGACAGATTGCTGCGGCTGAAGACCACGCGCCGTGGTGTCTACGAGGCCGCGCGCGCCGAATGCACGACGGTCGAAGCCGACGAGATGTTGCTTCTCAACGAACGTGGCGAAGTCTGCGAAGGCACGATCACCTCGGTCTTCCTCGACGACGGATCCGGCACGCTACGCACGCCTCCAATTTCTTGCGGCCTGCTGGCCGGCGTGCTGCGCACAGAACTGATCTGCCAGCGCAAGGCACGCGTTGGACGCCTCTCTGTGAAAGATCTGACATCAGGAAAACTCTATGTGGGCAATTCGCTGCGTGGACTGATCCCGGCCCGGCTCGTCGGCTAGGCCACGATCTTCAGCCGATCGCGGCCGCTCTGCTTGGCGTTATACAAGGCCTCGTCGGCGCGGGCATAGACTTCGCGCGCCGTCTCGCCGGGCCGCAACTCCGCCAGTCCCGCCGAGCATGTGTAACAGAAGGAAGGTACCGTCGGTATGGGGCGGGCGCCGCGCACCATCCTGACTATGCGGTCGATGATCAGCTCAGCCTGCGCCAGCGTTGTATCTGGCAGGATCAGCATGAATTCCTCGCCACCGATCCGCCCGAAGCTGTCACGTCGGCGGATGACCGGCTGCACGCGGCGCGAGAAATCGATCAGCACATCATCACCGAACTGGTGACCATAGATGTCATTGATGCGCTTGAAGAAGTCGAGATCGATGATGCAGATGCAGCCGATGACGCCTGCATTGGCAAAGTCTTGACGTGCTATCAGGCTTTCCAACGCCGCCATCATGAAGCGACGGTTGGAAATGCTCGTCAGTTCATCCGTCTGCGAGGCCCGCAGCGCAAAATCGCGGTCCTGCCGCACCTCGCGCCCGCTTTGCTTCAGATGCGTAATGTCGCTGGCGATGCAGAGCATCCAGCCGTCCTTCTGCACCGTCTCGGTCATCCAGAACCAGCGGCCGTCGACGACGTCGGTTTCGAACGCCCGGAACGGCAGCTTGCCGCGGCGCGATTGTGCGGAAACGAGCCATGTCTCGAAATCGGCTGTGCGAATGATCGTGCCCCTGCCCGCTCGCGTGTTGCGGCGCATGAGTTCCGACCACAACGGCGTCTCATCAGCTTCTAAGGCGTAAGTCGAACGAAAGGCCGCATTTGCATAGCGCAACCGGTCGTCCTGATCGTACATGGCGATCAGGACGGCGCTGTCTTCCTGCAATTCGGCAAGCCGCTCAGATATCTCGTTCATCCGATTGTTCCGGGCGTGCTGAAATCAACGGTTCGCACTTTGGAGCAGAATTCTAAAAAGAATATGGATGGCTGCACGCCAATTGAATATTCACATGCGTCAGAACGCAACACCCTGAAAGGAAATTCTGCGATGCTCATCCTCGCCCTGACCTATGTGAAGCCGAACGAGGAAGCCGACAAATACATGGAGCCCCATATGGCCTGGGTGAAGCACGGTTACGCAAAGGGGTGGTTTCTTGGCTCTGGCCGCAAGGTGCCGCGCACCGGCGGTGTTATCCTTTCGGTCGGTCAGCGCGCCGAAATCGAGGCCTATGTTGCACAAGACCCCTTCACCATCCATGGCGTAGCCGAATACGATATCACCGAGGTCGCCATCACCACGACGGCAGCGGGATTGGATATTTTGAAAGGCTGAACGCACCAACGTGGCAGTGGCATGAGCGACCTCAGCGAGCATCTTCAATCTCTGGAACAACGGCTGTTCGAGCCGGAGGTGCGCAATTCGCGTCCTGCGCTCGAATCTCTTCTCTCGCCCGACTTTCGGGAGATCGGCGCTTCCGGCGGCCTTTATCTTTATGAGGACATCATCGTCGCCCTGCTCGGCGAGCCGCCGGATGGACCAACGCGCACGTTGACCGATTTCGAGATGCGATTGCTCTCTCCCGACCTGGCGCTCGTTACCTACAGGGCTGCGCGGTCCACCACGAGCGGCCCACCCATCAGATCGCTGCGCAGCTCCATCTGGCACCATGATGCCTGCGGTCAGTGGCGGATGGTCTTCCATCAGGGGACGTTGACGGCATAGAGTGCGGTCATGACGCTTCCGACCTACACGCCCTATGACGGCTCCGCCCGCCCGTTCACCATCGGCTTGATGCCACTCGATCTTGCCCGCTGGATCGAACCGGATGGCGATTGGGGCCGCTATACCGGTGAAAAGCGACGACTGATCGAGAGCCATCGCGACGAGATCTTCGTTGCCAAGGAGGAGACCGCGGAGGCGCAACAGGAGGTTTTCGATCTCCTGCAGGTTCACCTTTCAGAATGCCATCCGGAGCTCGCCCACAACATTGCCGATGCCGCCGACCGGGACGCGCCTGCCTTGCTGCGCGCCGGACTGCTGGTGCAGGACGATCTCGTCATCATGCGTCGCGAGGAGGACGGCTGGCATCTCGTCGCCGGCTTCGTTGCCTTCCCGTCTTCCTGGTCGCTTAAGGAAAAGTTTTGCCGCCCGATGCAGGCAATCCACGCCGATGTGCCGGGTTTCGGCGAAGGGACGCGCAATGCCGCGCTCATCACCCGCATCTTCGACAATCTGCAGGTCTCGCAGCCGGTCGAGCGGCTGAACTGGTCCGTCAACGTCACCGACGATCTCTTCCTGCCGCTTTCCAAGCACCGTCGCCCGCCGTCTGCCGAACCGTTCACGCTTGCCGAGCGCTTCGCGCGCGTCGAGCGTCAGACACTGCGCAGGCTGCCGGCGTCGGGCGATATCCTCTTCACCATCCGCATCTATGTCGATCCCATCGCGGCCATTGCCCATCATCCGAATGCCGGCAAACTCGCCGCAAGTTTCGCCGCACAACTGGATGGCCTCGATGAGCAGCAGGCGGCCTACAAGGGCCTGACCTTGCAGAAGGCAGAGCTTAGCGCCAAGCTTCGGGCGCTCGCAGACGCCCTCTTTCCTGCCTGATATTTGTGTTCCCGGCCCGAACGCTCTTTATTGTGACGCGGTTTTATGGTTAGAGCCGGTCACTTCGCATAATCTGCGCCATTTCAGATAATTCTTAGGGCTCATCGCCTTCGCCGCCTTCCACAGGAGAAAAGAATGACGGAAAAGACCCACCCGGTATATGCCGAAATTACCGGTCCGATCGTGATGATCGGCTTTGGCTCCATCGGCCGCGGCACGCTGCCACTGATCGAGCGCCACTTCAAGTTCGACAAGAGCCGGATGGTCGTCATCGACCCGCGCGACGATGCAGATCACACCGAAATCATGGCAAAGCACGGCGTCAGGCACATCAAGTCGCATGTCACCAAGGACAACTACAAGGAGCTGCTGAAGCCGCTTCTGACCGAAGGCGGCGGGCAAGGCTTCTGCGTCAATCTTTCCGTCGATACCGGGTCGGTCGACCTGATGAAGCTCTGCCGCAAGCTCGGCGCTCTCTACATCGACACCGTCGTCGAACCCTGGCTCGGCTTCTATTTCGACAAGAGCATGAAAAATGCCGACCGCACCAACTACGCGCTGCGCGAAACCCTGCGCAAGGAAAAGGCGAAGAACCCGGGCGGCGCGACCGCCGTTTCGACCTGCGGCGCCAACCCGGGCATGGTCTCGTGGTTCGTCAAGAAGGCACTCGTCAATCTTGCCAACGATATCGGGCTGAAGTTCGAGGAGCCAGATCAGCACGACCGCGAAGGCTGGGCAAAGCTGATGAAGAAGGTCGGCGTCAAGGGCGTCCACATCGCCGAACGTGACACGCAGCGCACCAAGCACCCGAAGCCGCTCAACGTCTTCTGGAACACCTGGTCGGTCGAAGGCTTCATCTCCGAAGGCCTGCAGCCGGCCGAACTCGGCTGGGGCACTCACGAAAACTGGATGCCGAAGAACGGCAAGAAGCATAAGAAGGGTTGCAAGGCGGCAATCTACCTCGAGCAGCCGGGCGCCAATACCCGCGTGCGCACCTGGTGCCCGACGCCCGGCCCGCAGTACGGCTTCCTCGTCACCCACAACGAGTCGATCTCGATCGCGGATTACTTCACGGTTCGCGACAAGGATGGCGAAGCAACATACCGCCCGACCTGCCACTACGCCTATCATCCGGCCAACGACGCCGTGCTGTCGCTGCACGAAATGTTCGGCAATGGCGGCACGTCGCAGCCCGTTCACCACGTTCTCGATGAGGACGAACTGGAGGACGGCATCGACGAACTCGGCGTCCTGCTCTATGGCCACGAAAAGAACGCCTACTGGTACGGCTCGCGCCTGTCTCTGGAAGAAACCCGCCGTATCGCTCCTTACCAGAACGCCACCGGCCTGCAGGTGACCTCCGCTGTTCTCGCCGGCATGGTCTGGGCGCTCGAAAACCCGGACGCCGGCATCGTTGAAGCCGACGAGATCGACTACAAGCGCTGCCTCGAGGTGCAGACGCAGTACCTCGGACCCGTCGAAGGCCACTACACCGACTGGACGCCGCTGGACGGTCGCCCGGGACTCTTCCCGGAAGAGATCGACACCAAGGATCCGTGGCAGTTCAAGAACATCCTCGTTCGTTGATCTTAGCCCGCACCACATTCGAAGTTGCCCGCCGCAAGGCGGGCATTTTTGTAACGCTTGCTGTATAAATGCCGCCGCCTCTAGCTGGAGACTTGCCTTCCCGCAAAGCCCGCGCCATGTCTTTCCACAACCACACGGATAGTTTTCGTTCCGATCGCCGGGAGAAGCTCATGAAAATCAGAACCCTCGTTGCCCTCGTCGGCGCTGCCGCAGCCTTGGCTGCTTGCACCATGTCGTCGCCACGCCCGACGCCGGTCGCCGCAAATCCGGCTCCAACGGGCGTTGAAGGCTCATGGGCGGATCCGAACGGCATCATCTCGACCTTCCAGTCGGGAACGTTCACCACCCGCACGACCGACAGCAACCAGCTTCTCGCTTCTGGCACCTATGTGAACACCTCGCCGTCGCTCGTCGAGATCAACATGACGTCGCTGGTGCGCAAGACGCAGTCCAAGGTCAACTGCGCGCTGGTGGCCCAGAGCCAGTTGAACTGCACCTCGGATGCCGGGGCGCAGTTCACCTTGACGCGCCGCATGTAAAGGTCCACCGACACCCAACGACGAAAGCTCCCCTTTGTGGGAGCTTTTTTGTTTGCCGCTCTTGGAAAGCGTCGAGGCTGTCACAGCTTTTTCTCTTGCCGCCGCTAGTGCTAGGTGAAAACATCGGTCACGCAGGGACGGCGCAGCCGCAGGGGTCAAAGGCTTCGCCCAAAAAATCAGGAGAGCAGGATGACGAAATCATTTCAATTCGGTCTGCTGACCGCGTCGATGCTGGCGCTGTCGAGCGGCGCCGCTTTTGCCGACTACGAACTCAATATTCTTCATATCAACGATTTCCATTCGCGCATCGAGTCAATCAACAAGTTCGATTCCACCTGCTCGGCCGAGGAAGAGGCCAAGAAGGAATGCTTCGGCGGGGCGGCGCGCTTGAAGACCGCGATCGACCAGCGCCGACAGGCTCTCGATGGCAAGAACGTGCTGCTGCTCAATGCCGGCGACAATTTCCAGGGCTCGCTTTTCTACACGACCTACAAGGGTGCTGCCGAAGCCGAAGTGCTGAACGACATGAAGTTCGACGTGATGACCGTCGGCAACCACGAGTTCGACGACAGCGAGGATGGCCTGGCAACGTTCCTCGACAAGGTGCAATTCCCTGTCATTTCAGCCAATGTGTTGGCCGGCGACGGCTCGAAGCTCGGCGACCGCATCAAGCCTTCGCTGGTGCTCGACGTCGGCGGCCAGAAGATCGGCATCGTTGGCGCCGTGACCAACGACACGGAGGAACTCTCCTCGCCCGGTCCCAAGGTGATGATCGCCGACGACGTGCAGACCATCACGGCAGCCGTCGAAGACCTGAAGAAGCAGGGCGTCAACAAGATTATCGCTTTGACCCATGTCGGCTATCCCCGCGACCTCGCAGCCATCGCCAAGATTCCTGACGTGGATGTCGTCGTCGGCGGCCATTCGCACAGCCTGCTGTCCAATACCGACCCGAAGGCCGAGGGCCCCTACCCGACGATGGTCGACAATCCCGGTGGCTACAAGGTGCCGGTGGTCCAGGCCGCGTCCTACAGCAAGTATCTCGGCGATATCGTCGTCACCTTCGATGACAACGGCGTCGTCAAGGGAGCCAAGGGCGACCCGATCCTGATCGATTCTTCCTTCACGCCCGATCCGACGCTGACCGCCCGGATCGCCGAACTTGCCAAGCCGATCGAGGAGCTGCGCAAGAAGGTCATCGGCTCCAGCCAGGACCCGATCCAAGGCGACCGCACCGTGTGCCGCGTCGAGGAATGCTCGATGGGCAACCTCGTGGCCGACGCCATGCTCGACCGCGGCAAAAGCCAGGGCATGACCATCGCCATCCAGAACGGCGGTGGGCTGCGTGCCTCGATTGATGCCGGCGACGTCACTCAGGGCGAAGTCATCACCGTACTGCCGTTCCAGAACACGCTTGCGACCTTCCAGCTGACGGGCGCCGATATCCGCAAGGCGCTGGAAAACGGCCTCGGCAAGATCGAGGAGGGCGCCGGCCGCTTCCCACAGGTGTCGGGCCTGAAATACACGTTCGACAAAGCCAAGCCCGCTGGCAGCCGTGTCGTATCGGTCGAGGTCAAGGAGGGCGATGCCTTCGTGCCGCTCGACGACGCGAAGAGCTATGGCGTGGTCACCAACAACTTCATGCGCGCGGGTGGCGACGGCTATTCGATCTTCGAGACGGCCGGTAAGAACGCCTACGACTTCGGACCGGACCTTGCCGACGTGACCGCCGAATACCTGGCCGCGCATTCGCCCTACAAGCCCTATACGGACGGCCGCGTGACAGAAGTTGCGGCCTCCGGAACCGAAGCGCCGGCAACCACCGAGGCCGCGCCCGCTGCGCCTGCTTCCCCGGCGGCATCGGCACCCGCTGCGGCTCCGGCAGCACCCACGGCCGAAGCTCCCGCTGCGCTTGCCCCGAACACGCCGACCAACCACGTCATTGCGGCTGGCGATACGCTCTGGGATCTTGCCGAGCAGTTCTACGGCGACGGTGCGCTCTGGAAGAGGATTTCCGAGGCCAACGGCACGCCAGCGCCACGCCATCTGACGATCGGCAAGGAACTGCAGATTCCGTCGAAGTAAGACGATTTGTCTCGATCCTGAAAGCCGGTGCGGGGTTTCCCGGGCCGGCTTTTGTTCCTATAGGGTGAACATCGAAGCCCGGCCGCATACGAGCCGGCAGACCAGACGAGCACCGGGGTTGAAATGACTGTTGATACTGCGCACCGCCCGGCGGACCATCCGCCCGTGAAATCAGGCAAGGTGGGTGTTTTGCTCGTCAATCTCGGCACGCCCGGTGGTACCGACTACGCCTCCATGCGCCGCTACCTGAAGGAGTTCCTGACCGACAAACGCGTCATCGAATGGTCGCCCTGGAAGTGGTATCCGATCCTGTTCGGCATCGTTCTCAACACGCGTCCGCAAAAGGTAGGCAAAGCCTATGAGACGATCTGGAACAAGGACAGGAACGAAAGCTATCTGCGCACCTACACCCGCAACCAGTCCAATCTGATGGCCGAGCGCCTGAAGGATCTGCCCAACGTGAGGGTCGACTGGGCGATGCGCTATGGCACGCCTTCTATCCCGTCCCGCATCCAGGCGCTGAAAGACGAAGGCTGCGACCGCATTGTTCTCTTCCCGCTCTACCCGCAATATGCCGCCGCAACGACAGCGACGGTCAACGACAAGGCCTTCCAGCAGCTGCTCAAGATGCGCTGGCAGCCGGCGCTTCGCACCGTCCCCGACTACCACGACGACGAGACCTATATCGAGGCTCTGGCCAGTTCGGTCATGAACCATCTGGCGGCGCTGGATTGGCAACCGGACATGGTGCTTGCCTCCTTCCACGGCATCCCGCTCTCCTATTCAGAGCAGGGCGATCCCTATTATTGGCAATGCCAGAAGACGGGCCGGCTGTTGCGCGAACGGCTGGGGCTGCCGGAAGACAAGTTCATGGTGACCTTTCAGTCCCGCTTCGGGCCTGAAGAGTGGCTGCAGCCCTACACCGACAAGACGGTGGAGAAACTTGCACAGGACGGCGTCAAGAAGATCGCCGTGCTGAACCCCGGCTTCGTCTCCGACTGTCTCGAGACGTTGGAAGAAATCGCCGAACAGGCCGCCCACTCCTTCCATGCGCGCGGCGGCAAGAAGTTCACCCACATTCCTTGCCTCAACGACAGCGAGGACGGGATGCGGGTGCTGGAGAAAGTCGTCCGTCGCGAACTGCTCGGCTGGGTTTGATCGTCAGACTCCGCGCTTGTTGCCCCAGAGCAGAACGTGCAGCTGGGGCAGCACCCGTGCCTCGAACCACCGGTCCTCGGTGACCTTGTCGACGAGCCACAGCATCCTGTCCATGATGCCATCGATGTCGACGCGCGCATCGTCGTCATCAGGTGGCGGTGGCGTGTGGTTCCCCGGCTGCAGATAGACGGGCAAATCGGGATAGCGGGTGGCCGCCTCGCGGGCATAGGCGTAGTCGCGATCGTCGAAAACGACGATCTTCAGGGCGATCTCAGGTCCATCGGCGGCCATCCCGAGACAATTCTCGAAGGCATCGAAGTCCGTTGCCATGCCGCTCGAGGGCGGCTTGGGGCTCAGCACCAAGACATCGAGATCGGCAAACCATTCCTTGGCGACGCTGCCCTGCGTCTCCAGCGCGAAGCTGTAGCCTCGCTCATGCCCGTGTGCGATCAGACCGCCAAGCGGCTGGATCGCCGGATTGCCGCCGGAGAGCGACACCATCAGCGGCTTGCCCCCGGAGAGCCGCGTCACCTCTGCCCATATGCCATCGACCGTCATGGGCACCCACTGTTCGCGATACGCGTTGTCGACCGCATGCAGGCTGTCGCACCACGAACAGCGATAATCGCAGCCGCCGGTGCGAACGAAGACGGTCGGCAGGCCGATCAGAATGCCTTCCCCCTGGATCGTCGGCCCGAAGATCTCGCTGACGCGGATCTGCGTCTCGCGAGCCCCGCTCATGGCCGGTATTCCGCCCAGGTCTTCGGCGTTTCACTGACGCGCACGGCCGAGGTTTCCGGTAGCCACTCTTTGCACCAGTCGTAGAAGTGCTTGGCGAGATATTCCGACGTCACGCGGTCATGGCCGAACACCTCGTTCAGGTGCCGATGGTCGATGCGCTCGTCGATGTAGCGCTTCAGCGGCGAAAGCTCGTGATAGTCGCGCACAAAGCCGTTCTCGTCGAGCTCGGCAGCCGCAAGCTCCACCACTACGATGTAGTTGTGTCCATGCAGCCGCGCGCACTGGTGATCGGCAGGCAAATGGGTCAGCTGATGCGATGCGGAGAAGTGGAACTCCTTGGTGATGCGAAACATCACTTCACCTCCCTGGCCGAATAGCCTGATGTTGCCGCCACCCAGAAATCCGGATCCTCGTATTCCGTGGGATCGGCAACGCCAGCAAGATGAAATGCCTCACGCCGCTCCACGCAGGTGCCGCAACGCCCGCAATGGCGTGTACCGCCCTTGTAGCAGGACCACGTCTCGGCAAACGGCGTTCCGTATTTCGCGCCATCGGTAACGATATCGGCCTTCGAGATGTTGACGTAGGGTGCATGCAGCGAGACGCTGGCGTAGCCGTCAAGCGCCTGGTTCTGCATTTCCTGGAAGGCATCGATGAAGCCCGGGCGGCAATCGGGATAGATGAAATGATCCCCGCCATGCACGGCAACGGCCACGGCATCTGCCTTTTGAGCCGCGGCAAGACCGAAGGCGATTGCCAGCATGATTGCGTTGCGGTTCGGCACCACAGTCGCCTTCATCGTCTCTTCGGCATAGTGGCCATCTGGCACGTCGACATCGTCGGTCAGCGCCGATCCCGTCAGGTGCCGCCCGATGGTGCGGATATCGATGATCTGGTGTGGCACGCCGAGCCGCTTGGCGCAGGCTGTGGCAAAGTCAAGTTCCTTGCGGTGTCGCTGTCCGTAATCGAAGGAAAGCAGGCCGATAAGCTGGTGCTCCGCCGCCACGCGATGGGCGAGCGAAATGGAGTCCAATCCGCCGGAGCAGATGACGATAGTCTTCATGATGAGGATCCCTTGTTTTGACCGGGTGGGCTGCGACCGGTATTTCCTGCGGGCCTTCTAGGCCAAAGCGACCACGTTGTGAATAGCCAACCGACATCCCATATCGAATCCATGACCAAACGGTCTCGCCTGTTGAAGATACTGGCGTTTCAGGTCGGCTGGTCTAAGGTTGCGTCAGTCGATTCTATCGCGGGGGAGTTTTATGGTTCTGGGCGGCTTTGATATCGTCGTTATTGCGCTGGTGGTCTTCGTCATCCTGGTCCTGTTTGCCGGGATCAAGACGGTGCCGCAGGGCTACCGCTACACGATCGAGCGCTTCGGCCGCTACACCCGCACGCTGGAACCCGGCCTCAACCTGATTACCCCCTTCATCGAGCGTGTCGGCGCCCGCATGAACGTCATGGAGCAGGTTCTGATCGTGCCGACCCAGGAGGTGATCACCAAGGATAACGCTTCCATTTCGGCCGACGCCGTCGCCTTCTTCCAGGTCCTTAATGCCGCCGAGGCCGCCTATCAGGTCGCGCAGCTCGAGAATGCCATTCTGAACCTGACGATGACGAACATCCGCACGGTGATGGGCTCCCTGGATCTCGACGAGTTGCTGTCGAACCGCGATGTGATCAACGACCGCCTTCTGCGTGTCGTCGACGATGCCGTGCAGCCCTGGGGCATCAAGGTGACGCGCGTCGAGATCAAGGACATTCAACCGCCGCGCGACCTCGTGGACGCCATGGCGCGGCAGATGAAGGCCGAGCGCGAGAAGCGGGCGCAGGTGCTTGAGGCCGAGGGCGCCCGAAATGCCCAGATCCTTCGCGCCGAAGGCGCCAAGCAATCCGCAATCCTCCAGGCCGAGGGCCAGCGCGAAGCGGCCTTCCGCAACGCCGAAGCTCGCGAGCGCCTCGCCGAAGCAGAAGCCAAGGCGACGAAGATGGTGTCCGAAGCGATCGCATCCGGCAATGTCCAGGCCATCAACTACTTCGTTGCGCAGAAATATACCGAAGCGCTTGCCGCGATCGGCACCGCCGGCAATTCCAAGGTCGTGTTGATGCCCGTCGAGGCGTCCTCCCTCATCGGATCGCTCGGCGGCATTGGCGCGATTGCCAAGGAGGTCTTTGGCGACAATCCGATACCGCCGGCGCCGCGCCCAACGCAGCGCACCACACCGGCCGTCAGCCCCTTCAACCCGACCACGGAGCGCTGAACCATGATTGCCAGCCTTGTCGCGGAACTCGGACCCTGGAGCTGGTGGATCGCCGGCCTGGTGCTGCTGGCGGCAGAGTTGATCGCACCGGGCTTCTTCCTCGTCTGGATCGGCCTTGCTGCCTTGGTCGTCGGCATTTTGTCGCTGCTGTTCTGGGACAGCAGTTTCTGGTTCTGGCAGGTTCAGGCCATCCTGTTTGCGCTGCTTGCCGTCGTGGCAACGTTCATCGGCCGCAAACTGACCCTGCGGCACGGCGAAACGGATCAGCCTTTCCTCAATCAGCGGGCCGAAAGCCTCGTCGGGCGCACCGCAACGCTGGCGGAGCCCATTCGCGAAGGGCGCGGCCGCATTCGCCTCGACGATACTGTCTGGCGCGTCAGCGGCCCGGACCTGCCAATCGGCACCAAGGTAAAAGTGGTGGCAAGCAGCGGCCGCGATCTAACCGTGGAAGCGGCCTGATCAGGCCACTCCGATCCGCAGCAGATCATGGAAGTGCACGAGCCCGATCGGGCGGTTGTCGTCGTCGATGACGATCAGTGCGCCGATGCTGTGCTGGTTGAGCATCGCAAGCGCGGCCGTTGCAAGCACCGTCGGCTTCACCGTCTTTGGCGTGCGCGTCATGATGTCGTCAACCAGCAGCTCGGAGAGATTGCGCGTAAGGTTGCGCGCCACGTCGCCTTCGGTAACGATACCACAGAGACGGCCATCCTCTTCCACGATCCCGACGCAGCCGAAGTGTTTGCGCGAGAGTGTCGAGATGGCTTCCGGCACCGACGTCCCCTTCGCCACCAATGGCACGCGATCACCAGTATGCATGATGTCGGCGACGTGGCTGAGACTCGCACCGAGCTTGCCGCCTGGGTGGAAGACATGAAAATCGCGGGCAGAGAAGCCGCGCGCGTCCAGCAGGGCGATTGCCAGTGCATCGCCCATCGCCAGCTGCATCAACGTCGACGTTGTCGGAGCGAGGCCATGCGGGCAAGCCTCTTCCTCGTTCGGCATCAGCAGGATGATGTCGGCGGCAGTCGCGAGTGACGATTTCTCGGAACAGGTGACGGCAATCAGCGGAATCGAAAAACGACGCGTATAGGCGACGATGCTGCGAAGCTCGGCGCTTTCTCCGCCCTTGGAAAGGGCAAGAACGACATCCGTCGTGCCGATCATCCCGAGATCGCCATGGTTGGCCTCGGCAGCGTGGACGAAGAACGCAGGCGTTCCTGTTGAAGCCAGTGTCGCCGCGATTTTCACGCCGATATGGCCGCTCTTGCCGACACCGGTAACGATGACGCGACCGGTGATCCCGGTGATCATCTCGACGGCGCGCATGAAAGACTCGGTAAGGCCGTCGTCAAAAGCTCGCTCCAGGGCTTCAAGCGCCCGCCTCTCGGTGCCGATCGTCCGCTTTGCAGACTCAAGAACACCGTTTTCGATGACATTTACCGCTCTTTTGATCATGGCACTGCGTTAGCGGTTTTCACCGGCCGAGTCCATCGGCTGATCCTCAAGGCATGCCGTCGCAACGAATGGTTAACCACAAGCCTTTACGTTCGGGTAACGCTTCGAAGCATGCCAGGATCGACATGAGCCATAGGAAGGATACGAGCAGTCTAACGCCGCTCCGTGCGGTGGGCTTTGCCTTATCCATGGCTCTGACGGTAGGCGTCCTCGTTGCTCCCCAAGCCGCATTTGCGCAGTCGACGCCGGCCCCAAACAGCTCGCTACGCTCGTCCACTACGCAGCCTGCTGCGGCGACCGAGGATGAAGGCGATATCCCAAACCCGTCTAACGGCACCACGTCGGCGGCTGATAATGCCGCGCAAGGAGCCACCGCCGCCGCCATTGCAGCGCCCGATCAGAAGCCGAGCGATGAAACCACCGGGGCGATCCTTGATGAGGACATGATACGCCTCAACACGCGCGAGGCGCCGCTCGACGAGCGGCTGCCGCCCCGCAAGCCGGAGCCGAACCCGGCAACCGAGGAAACGCCCGGCATCCGCATCGGAACCTTCGTGCTGCGCCCCACCGTCACCCAGAGCATCAACACCGAGACGCAGAAGGATGGCGGCGTCAAGCAGACGCGCGCGTTCCTCGAAACCGACATGCACACGACGCTGACGTCGGACTGGGCCTTGCACCAGCTGTTGGTGACCACCGAAGGCGCCTGGCAGAAGAACGTCAGCGGCGAAGGCGAAGAACAGCCTGATTTCAGGATCATCGGCGATCTGCGCCTTGATCTTGCGCAGGACACGACGGCGCACATTAGCGGCGGCTACCATTTCTATCGCGAAGACACCGATGATCCGAATGCCGTGCAGAACGCGGACAAGCAATCGGACGTCCAGGAATTCAGCGCCGGCGCCTCGATCGAGCGCGACTTCGGCATCCTGCGCGGCGCTACCGGCATCGGTCTGAGCCGCGCGATCTATTCCGACGCCACGTTGTCGGACGGCACCACTATTTCACTGGGCGACCGCAACGAGACCAGCGGCACGATCCGCGGCCGTATCGGCTACGAGCTTTCTCCCGCGCTCATCCCCTTCATCGAGGCCAATGTCGGCACGACGGTCTATGACGAGAGAGTTGATTCGGCTGGCTTCCGGCGGTCGGGGGATAGCTATGGCGCCAAGGTCGGCGTCGAGCTAGATATGGGCGAAAAGCTTCGCGGCGAGGTTGGCGTCGGCTACGAGACGGCCACCTTCGACGATCCGCGCCTTTCGAATATCGACACGGCCGTGGTGGACGCTCAACTCCTTTGGTCGCCGCTCAGAGGCACCGACGTTAACATCGGCCTGTTGACAAGCATCAACCCGTCGACGACCGCCGGTGAATCGGGCTACGTTTCCCATGCCTTGACGACGGGCCTCACGCATCAGCTGCGTGACAACCTGACGGGCACGGTGCTTGGCGGTATTACATTGCGCGATTACCCCTCGGATAGCTCGACCAGCGACGAAACGGTCTACACCACCAGCGCCGGTCTGATCTGGAATCTCAACCGCTACCTCGATCTGACCAGCACGGTCGGCTACGAACTGACGTCTCGCAAGACGAGCAGCGACTCCGAGCAGTGGCGAGCCGGTGTCGGCCTCAAACTGAAGCGCTGAAACGAAATCCGCCTCCAAGTGGGAGACTTGAGGCGGACGCAATTCGCTTCAGCAGCGGGCCTGCTTCAGAGGCCCTTCAGCAGTTCCTTGAACCCGCCCTCGACGGTTGGGCGGATGTCCGCACGCTCCAGTGCGAACGCTACGTTCGCCAGGATGAAGCCGTCCTTGGCGCCGCAGTCATAGGTCGTCCCGCGGAAGTGATAGCCTGCAAAGGCCTGGTCCTTCAGCAGCTTCAGCATGCCGTCGGTCAGCTGGATCTCGTTGCCGGCACCGCGTTCCTGCGTCTCGAGGATCTTGAAGACCTCAGGCTGCAGGATGTAGCGGCCGTTGATGAAGTAATTCGACGGCGCTGTACCCTTGGCCGGCTTCTCGACCATGCCGGTGATGCGGAAGCCATCCCCGATCGCCTCGCCGACGCCGACGATGCCGTATTTGTGGGCCTGATCGGGCGCGCACTCTTCGACAGCGACGATGTTGCCGCCGCTATGGGCATAAAGATCGATCATGCCCTTCATGCAGCCCTTGCCTTCGCTTTTCATGATCATGTCGGGCAGCAGCAGCGCGAAAGGCTCATTGCCAACGATCTCGCGGGCACACCAGACGGCATGGCCGAGACCGAGCGGCTCCTGCTGGCGGGTGAAGCTGACCGTACCAGCCTTGGGAAGTTGGCCGGCAAGCAGCGTCATTTCGGCCTGCTTGCTGCGCTCGCGCAGCGTCTGCTCGAGCTCGAAGTGGATATCGAAGTAGTCTTCGATAATGTGTTTGTTTCGACCGGTGACGAAAACGAAATGCTCGATGCCCGCTTCCAAAGCCTCGTCGACCACATATTGAATGATCGGTTTGTCGACGACAGTCAGCATTTCCTTTGGCACGGCTTTCGTGGCCGGGAGAAAGCGAGTCCCGAGACCCGCAACCGGAAATACAGCTTTGCGAACTTTTTTATACTCTGCCACACAATCCTCCTGCGATGATTACACCGCTTGAAATAAAAGGCATTTTTGATTGGACTAGATGAGATTTGCTACCGTTTTGCAAATGGTGACTGCGTTCGTGCGTCATGGTAAAGAATTTGTTGACTTCGTTCAGGTAGTCTCAGGCCTGAGCGGAACTTCGCGCTCTGCTGTGCCTGAAACGAAAGGACGGATGACCGCCGATGACTCAAAATCACAGAAACTCCCTTCGTGGTCTTGCTATCGCACTCATCGTGACCGCGTCCGCCGGTCTGGCTCCCCTCAACGCGAAAGCCGATCAGCGGTTCCAGAAGTGGATCGCGGACTTCTATCAAACTGCCGCTCAAAATGGCATCAGCAAGGCAACATATCGCAAAGCCTTCTCAGGCGTCAGCGATCCGGACCCGACCGTGCTCGAGAAGGCAACCTATCAGCCTGAATTTACAACGAAAATCTGGGACTACGTAGATTCCCGTGTAAATCCGTACACGGTTCAGATCGGCCGTCAGATGGCTGTCAAGCATGCCTCGACACTGAACGCGATCCAACGCCAATTCGGTGTGGACAAGTCGATTCTCCTCGCCATCTGGTCGATGGAGTCCAACTATGGCGCAGTTCTCGACAAGGATGACCGCCTGCATTATGTGCCGCGCGCTTTGGCGACGCTTGCCTACGCCGACGACCGCCGCGCGAAATTCGCCAAGAAGCAGCTGATCGCCGCACTGAAGATCCTGCAGAACGGCGATATCTCCCCGGATGGCATGACCGGCTCCTGGGCCGGCGCCATGGGCCATACCCAGTTCATTCCGACAAGCTACCTGCTCTACGCGGTCGACGCCGACGGCAACGGTCATCGCGATATCTGGAACTCCGTGCCCGATGCCCTGGCGACATCCGCCAACCTGCTGATGAAGAACGGCTGGGACGCGGGCAAGACCTGGGGGTACGAGGTCGTCGTACCGCCGAACGCGCGAAAGCAGGTCGGTAAGACTCACTCGCTGGCGCAGTGGGCCTCCCTCGGCCTGACACGGCCCAACGGCAAGGGCTTCCGCGAAGGCGGCAGCAAAGCCGTCCTCAAGATGCCGGCTGGCGCCGATGGCCCGGGCTTCCTGATGACCAGCAATTTCTTCACCATCAAGAACTACAACGCCTCAGACAGCTATGCGATCGCCGTCGGGCTGCTGGCGGACGAGATCGCCGGCTATGGCGGCATGAAGCAGCGCTGGCCGCGCCCGGGTGGCACGCTCGACGTCAAGGAGAAGTTCGAACTGCAGACGCGCCTGAAGACGCTCGGCTATTATGACGGCGAGGTCGACGGCAACTTCGGCAGCGGATCGAAGGCAGCCATTGCGGCCGTCCAGGCCCGTATTGGAATGCAGCAGGACGGCGAGCCATCGCTGCCGCTCTTGAACGCGCTTCGCAAATAAGAAGAATAAATCGACGACATGTATCTTGGGGTGTGGACGCGCCTTCCTGCTCCATGCGAGAATGCCGGCAGATGCGAGGCTGCTGACTATGCGTAAACGAGTAAACCGGGCAACGCGCCGCTGGGGTGCGATCGGCGCCGCGACACTGGTGCTTGTCTTCAGCGCGCTGCCGGTACACGTGGCTGATGCGCAGGAGCGCTATTACTATCGCCGCTCCATTCTCGACTTCTTCCTTGGTCGTCGCTACATCCAGGAATATCCGCGACAGGCACCGTCTCAGAACGCTCCGCAGCGACAGCCTGCGCCGAAGAGGAAGGCTGCGCCGAAGGCGGCTGCAGCGCCACGCCCAGCCGCTCCCGTGGTCGTTGAAGAGAAGGTGGTCGAGAAACTTGCCAACGCTCAGAAGATCCTTGTCGTCGGCGATTTTCTCGCCGGCGGACTTGGCGTCGGCATGGATGCCGCGTTCAAGGATTCTCCCGGTATCCTCATCGAGACGCACAGCAACGTCGCCTCCGGCCTGGTGCGAGACGACTACTATGATTGGCCGCAACAGCTGACGAAGTTCATGGACGAGGCGAAGCCCGCCATGGTCATCGTCATGCTTGGCGCGAATGATCGCCAGCAGATGGTGACGGATGTCGGCAAGGAAAAATTCAGGACCGACGGCTGGTATGTCGAATATCAGCGCCGTGTCGTAGACTTCGGCAAGCAGGTCACCAGCCGCAAGATCCCGCTCCTGTGGGTCGGCCTGCCGGCCTTCGATTCGCCTGCGATGACGGCCGATGCAGTGCAGCTCAACCAGCTGTTCCGCAAGCAGATGGAGAGCGTCGGCGGCGAGTTCGTTGACATCTGGGACGGCTTCGTCAGCGAAGGCGGTGAATTCATTGTCACTGGCTCGGATATCAACGGCCAGCAGGTGCGCCTGCGCACGTCAGACGGAATCAACTTGACCGAGGCCGGCCGGCGCAAGCTCGCCTTTTACGTCGAGAAGCCCGTGCGCCGCATCCTCGGCATTCAGGCAAGCCCCGACCTCGTCCGGCTTGACACGGGCAACGCGCCTACGATCGACGCTCTCGCAACACCGGGGCGGACCGAACCGATCAGCCTGTCCGATCCGAACCTCGATGGCGGCGCGGAGCTTCTCGGCGGCAGAGTCCTGCCGGTCAGCGTGACCAAGTCACCGCGCGACATGCTGGTTCAGGACGGCGAGATGGCGCCTCCCCCAGCCGGCCGGGTCGATGACTACCGCATGACGCCGATGAAGCCGTCGGCGCAGGTTTCCATCAAATAGGCAAGGTGAGGCGAAAGCCCGTCCTTGATCTCAGCGGCGGACTTGGCTGCTGCTCGGTTTGTGAAACTGACCACCCATGCGGAAACCTCTGCCCTAGCGAGCCACCTGACAGCGCAGACGGAGACAAACGTCATGCAATCACAAATGCCGATTGATCACGGCGCATGGTCCGCTTGGCATCCCCAGGAACTGGCAGCCCGGCTGAGCGCTATCTCAAGGCGGTGGTGCATTGTTGGCGGATGGGCGCTCGATCTTTGGCACGGGCATCAGACCCGCGAGCACGAGGACCTCGAATTCACCATCCTGCGGCAAGATCTCGCCATCTTTCGCCATGCTCTGAGAGGCATGGAATTCCATACCGCTGGAGATGGCGTTGTCGAGTACCTGCCAGCAGACGAGGAGCCTCCGGCAGCAATCTCGCAGATATGGTGTCTGGACATGAAGGAGCGCGCGCTGGCGCGTCGACATGATGATCGAGCCGGGAACGCTCGACACCTGGATCTACAAACGACAAGCTGCGATTTCCCGCCCGCGCGCCGAGATGGTCGATACGACGGCTGAGGGTATTCCTTATTTGAAGCCGGCCGCCGTCCTTCTGTTCAAGGCGAAATACAGACGCCCCAAGGACGAAATCGACTTCGAGAGAGCCTTGCCGAGGCTGCCGGTTTCGGAACGTCTGTGGCTGAAAACCTCGCTTGCGGCATGCCACCCCGGCCATGAATGGTTGAAGGGCCTGCAAGAGCCGCAGATGACGCTCGCGCAGTGGTGATCCGGAGTTCATGGAATGAAAAGGGCCGCACAAAGCGGCCCTAACTCCATTCATCAAACGGCATTGCTTACCGCGGCAGAACCGTCGAGCCCATCAGGGCTTCATCGATGGCGCGGGCGGCCTGGCGGCCTTCGCGGATCGCCCAGACGACCAGCGACTGGCCGCGGCGAACGTCGCCTGCCGTCCAGAACTTGTCGACCGAGGTCTTGTAGTCGCGGTCATTGGCAACGACGTTGGTCGAGCCGCGACGGTCGGTGTTGAGCGTCAGCTCACCGTCGAGCTCCTTCAGCACACTGTCCTTGAACGGACCGCTGAAGCCGATCGCGATAAAGGCGAGGTCGGCCTTGATGATGAATTCCGTGCCTGCGATCGGCTTTCGACGCTCGTCGACTTCGCAGCACTTCACGCCGGTCAGGACGCCATCTTCGCCGACGAACTCGAGCGTTGCAACCTGGAACTCGCGAATGGCGCCTTCCGCCTGTGAAGACGAGGTGCGCATCTTCGTCGCCCAGAACGGCCAGACGGCGAGCTTGTCTTCCTTCTCGGGCGGCTGCGGGCGAATGTCGAGCTGGGTAACCTTCACGGCACCCTGACGGAACGCCGTGCCGACGCAGTCAGACGCGGTATCGCCACCGCCGACGACGACGACATGTTTGGCGCCTGCAAGGATCGGGTCAGACGCCCAGCCGACGCTGTCGATGTTTTCGCGGCCGACGCGCTTGTTCTGCTGCACAAGGTACGGCATCGCATCGTGCACACCGGCAAGCTCGATGCCCGGAATGCCTGCTTGGCGGGGCGTTTCCGAACCGCCGCAATAGAGCACGGCATCATAATCCGAAAGCAGCTGCTCGACCTTCACGTCGACGCCGACATTGACGCCACAATGGAAGGTGACGCCTTCGCCTTTCATCTGCTCGACGCGACGATCGATGAAGTTCTTCTCCATCTTGAAATCAGGGATGCCGTAGCGCAGCAGGCCGCCGGGCTTCGACTCGCGCTCATAGAGGTGAACGTCGTGGCCGGCGCGGCCGAGCTGTTGCGCAGCCGCCATGCCGGCAGGGCCGGAACCGATGATCGCCACCTTCTTGCCCGTATGCACCGTGGCCGGCTGCGGACGGATGAAACCGAGCTCGTAGGCCTTGTCGGCGATCGCCTGCTCGACCGTCTTGATCGCAACCGGCGTGTCTTCAAGGTTCAGCGTGCACGCTTCCTCGCAGGGGGCGGGGCAAACGCGGCCGGTGAATTCCGGGAAGTTGTTGGTCGAATGCAGGTTCTGGATCGCCGCTTCCCAGTTGTTGTTATAGACGAGGTCGTTCCAGTCAGGAATCTGGTTGTGCACCGGACAACCGGTCGGCCCATGGCAATAGGGGATGCCACAGTCCATGCAGCGCGCTGCCTGTTTCTGTACTTCCTGGTCCGACATCGGGATCGTGAATTCGCGGAAATGCCGGATGCGATCCGAGGCAGGCTGATACTTCGCCACCTGCCGGTCGATTTCCAGAAACCCTGTGACCTTACCCATATTTTCGTCCCTTACACTCATGACCGCCTCGCCTGCGGCCAGTTGTCCATCGTCAGCCTCGACAGCGGAGGCAGGTTGCTTCTTTCGACCGTCATCAAGCATATCCCTTGAGTGCCATCCACGCGCCGGCGCTGCCTGAGGCTGCTGCCGATCTGTGGGTCATTGAGATACTTCGGTCATCCGCCGCGCCGGCGTTCACCAGCGCAACGGAAGTAAGCGTAATCACTCGGCCGCAATTCCCATGCGGGCGCGTTCCATTTCTTCCAGGGCACGGCGGTACTCGACCGGCATGACCTTGCGGAACTTCGGACGGTAGTCGACCCAGTTATCCAGGATCTGCTTGGCGCGGGTCGAACCCGTGTAGTGCAGATGGTTGGAGATCAGCTGGTAGAGACGCTCTTCGTCGTGGCGCGTCATGTCACCCGAAACGTCGACGCGTCCCTTGTGCATGAGGTCGCCGCCGTGGTGATGCAGCTTCTCCAGCATGTCGTCCTCTTCCGGAACCGGCTCGAGTTCGACCATCGCCATGTTGCATCTCTTGGCAAAATCGCCGGCTTCGTCGAGCACATAAGCCACGCCGCCGGACATGCCAGCCGCAAAGTTGCGGCCCGTTGAGCCGAGGACGACGACGACACCGCCCGTCATGTATTCGCAGCCATGGTCGCCCACGCCTTCGACGATGGCGATCGCACCGGAGTTGCGGACCGCGAAGCGCTCGCCCGCGACACCGCGGAAGTAGCACTCGCCTTCGGTCGCACCGTAGAGCACGGTGTTGCCGACGATGATGGAGTCTTCCGCGACGATCTTCGAATTCTCCGGCGGCCGGACGATGATCTTGCCGCCCGACAGGCCCTTGCCGACATAGTCGTTGCCGTCACCGATCAGGTTGAAGGTGATGCCGCGCGCTAGGAAGGCGCCGAACGACTGCCCGGCAGTGCCCTTGAGCGTCACGTTGATCGTGTCGTCCTTGAGGCCGCGGTGGTTGTAGCGCTTGGCGACTTCTCCGGACAGCATCGCACCGGCCGAACGGTCGACGTTCTTGATGTCCGCTTCGAAGGCAACCGGCGTCTTCGAGGTCAGCGCCGGCTGCGCCTCCTCGATCAGCTTGCGGTCGAGAATGTCGTCGATCGGGTGCTTCTGGCGGGTCGTCCAGTAGGTTGCATCCTTCGGCGCCTGGACCTTGTGGAAGATGCGGCTGAAGTCGAGACCCTTGGACTTCCAGTGCGCCAGCATCTCGTCCTTCTCGAGCAGCTCCGAAGCGCCGATGATGTCATCGAGCTTGGTGAAGCCGAGCGAGGCGAGGATTTCGCGCACTTCGTTGGCAACGAAGAAGAAGTAGTTGACGACGTGCTCGGGCGTGCCCTTGAAGCGCTTGCGCAGAACCGGGTCCTGCGTGGCAACGCCGACAGGACAGGTGTTCAAATGGCACTTGCGCATCATGATGCAGCCGGCAGCGATCAAAGGTGCCGTCGCGAAGCCGAATTCGTCGGCGCCGAGAAGCGCTCCGATGATGACATCGCGGCCGGTCTTCAGGCCGCCGTCGACCTGCAGGGCGATGCGCGAGCGCAATCCGTTCAGCACCAGGGTCTGCTGGGTTTCGGCAAGGCCGATTTCCCACGGGCTGCCGGCATGCTTCAGCGAAGTCAGCGGCGATGCGCCGGTGCCGCCATCGAAACCGGAGACCGTGATGTGGTCGGCGCGCGCCTTGGCAACGCCGGCGGCAACCGTGCCGACGCCAACTTCCGAGACGAGCTTGACCGACACATCCGACGTCGGGTTGACGTTCTTCAGGTCATAGATCAGCTGCGCCAGATCTTCGATCGAATAGATGTCGTGATGCGGCGGCGGCGAGATCAGGCCGACACCCGGGGTCGAGTGGCGGGTCTTGGCAACCGTCGCGTCAACCTTGTGGCCAGGCAGCTGGCCGCCTTCGCCGGGCTTGGCACCCTGCGCCACCTTGATCTGCAGCATATCGGCATTGACCAGATACTCGGTCGTAACACCGAAGCGTCCCGACGCGATCTGCTTGATCGCCGAGCGTTCCGGGTTCGACGACCCATCGGGCAGCGGCATGTAACGGTCGGATTCTTCACCGCCCTCGCCGGTGTTGGACTTGCCGCCGATCCGGTTCATGGCGATCGCCAGCGTCGTGTGTGCCTCGCGGCTGATCGAGCCGAAGGACATGGCACCCGTCGAGAAGCGCTTGACGATATCGACCGCTGGCTCGACCTCGTCGACCGAGACCGGCTTGCGACCGATCTCTTCGGCGCTCTTGATGTTGAAGAGGCCACGGATCGTGTTCATGCGCAGCGCTGAGGTGTTCACCATCTCGGCGAACTCGCGGTAGCGGTCTTCGGCATTGCCGCGAACGGCATGCTGAAGCGTGGCGACCGCATCCGGCGTCCAGGCATGGCTTTCGCCGCGCATGCGGTAGGCATACTCGCCACCGATGTCGAGCGTCGTCGCCAGCAGCGGATCCTTGCCGAAGGCGGAGGTGTGACGCGCAACAGTCTCTTCGGCGATCGCGGCGAGATCGACGCCTTCGATCATCGTTGCCGTGCCGAAGAAGTACTTGTCGACCAGCTCCTGCTGCAGGCCGATCGCATCGAAGATCTGGCCGCCGCAATAGGACTGATAGGTCGAGATGCCCATCTTCGACATGACCTTGAGGATGCCTTTGCCAACCGCCTTGATGTAGCGGTAGACGACTTCGCTGGCGTCGACTTCCTTCGGGAACTCGCCCTTGGCATGCATGTCGAGCAACGTGTCGAAGGCAAGGTAAGGGTTGATCGCTTCGGCGCCATAGCCTGCGAGCAGGCAGAAGTGGTGCACTTCGCGCGGCTCGCCGGTTTCGACGACGAGACCGACCGAGGTGCGCAGCCCTTTGCGGATCAGGTGATGGTGCACGGCAGCCGTCGCCAGCAGCGCGGGAATGGCGATGCGGTCCGGGCCGATCTGGCGGTCGGAGAGCACGATGATGTTGTAGCCGCCCTTGACCGCGGCTTCGGCGCGCTCGCAGAGACGGTCGAGCATTTCGGGCATGCCTTCGGCGCCGCGTTCGACATCATAGGTGAAGTCGAGCGTCTTGGTGTCGAAGCGGTCTTCCGTATGACCGATCGAGCGGATTTTTTCCAGATCGCCATTGGTCAGGATCGGCTGGCGCACTTCCAGGCGCTTGGCGTTCGCCATGCCCGTATGGTCGAGAATGTTCGGACGCGGTCCGATGAACGAGACGAGGCTCATGACGAGCTCTTCGCGGATCGGGTCGATCGGCGGGTTCGTGACCTGCGCGAAGTTCTGCTTGAAATAGGTATAGAGCAGCTTCGACTTTTCCGACATCGCCGAAATCGGCGTATCCGTGCCCATCGAACCCACGGCCTCCTGACCCGTGGTCGCCATCGGCGACATCAGGATCTTGGTGTCCTCGGTCGTGTAGCCGAAGGCCTGCTGGCGGTTGAGCAGTGAAACGTCGCGGCGTAGCGCACGCGGCTCGACCGGCTTCAGGTCTTCGAGGATCAGCTGCGTGCGATCCAGCCAACTGCGATAGGGATGCTTGGTGGCAAGCTCGGACTTCACTTCCTCGTCGGAAACGATCCGGCCCTTTTCCATGTCGATCAGCAGCATCTTGCCCGGCTGCAGGCGCCACTTCTGGACGATGTCCTCCTCCGGGACCGGCAGCGTACCGGCTTCAGATGCAAGGATGACGCGGTCGTCATTCGTGACAAGATAGCGAGCCGGACGCAAGCCGTTGCGGTCGAGCGTCGCGCCGATCTGCTTGCCGTCGGTGAAGGCGACAGCCGCCGGTCCGTCCCACGGCTCCATCAGCGCAGCGTGATATTCGTAGAATGCCTTGCGCTCGGCCGCCATCGACTGGTTGCCGGCCCAGGCTTCCGGGATCAGCATCATCACGGCATGCGCCAAGGAGTAGCCGCCGCGCACGAGGAACTCGAGGGCGTTGTCGAAACAGGCCGTGTCGGACTGGCCTTCATAGGAGATCGGCCAGAGCTTGGAGATGTCGTCACCGAAGAGGGGCGAAGAAACCGAGGCCTGACGTGCCGCCATCCAGTTGACGTTGGAGCGCAGCGTGTTGATTTCACCGTTGTGGGCAACCATGCGGTAGGGGTGCGCCAGCTTCCACGACGGGAAAGTGTTGGTGGAGAAGCGCTGGTGCACGAGGGCAACCGCGGACTCGAAACGCGGGTCCGACAGGTCCTTATAGTAAGCCCCGACCTGGTAGGCCAGAAACATGCCCTTGTAGACAACGGTCGCCGACGACAGCGACACCGGATAGAAGTTGCTCTCCTCGCCATCAAACTCGTCGTAGATGCGGTTGGAGATCACCTTGCGCAGCGTGAACAGGCGACGCTCGAACTCGTTGTTGGTCGCAGCATCCTTGCCCGCACCAATGAAGACCTGCACATGATGCGGCTCGGTCGCGGCAATCTCGGGCGCCTTGGAAAGCGAGGAGTTGTCGACGGGCACATCGCGGAAGCCGAGGAAGACCTGACCTTCCTCGACGATGACGTCCTGGATCACCTTCTTGAAGTGGGCGATCTGCTTTTCGTCGCGCGGCATAAAGATGTGACCCATGCCGTATTCGCCGACCTTCGGCAGCGTGATACCCTGCCTGGCCATTTCCTCGCGGAAGAAGCGGTCCGGGATCTGCACGAGGATGCCAGCACCGTCGCCCATCAGCGGATCGGCGCCGACGGCACCGCGGTGCGTCAGGTTCTGGAGAATAAAAAGACCGTCCTTGACGATCTGGTGCGACTTCTGACCCTTCATATGGGCGACGAAGCCGACACCGCAGGCATCATGCTCGTTGCGCGGGTCGTAAAGTCCCTGTTTTCGCGGCAGACCGGAGGCGAATTTACGCGTATTGGCCGTCGCACGCGTCGTTGCCGCTGCGAACTGGTCAAAACCCGTGGATGGCGTCTTCGTCATCATTCCCTCCTGTCAGAGCCCGCGAGCTTGCGGGCGGCTTCTTGTCCCGCGTCGCCCCTGATCCTAGGGTCGGCGCGTGACAGCTCTGTTGCATTATCGAAGATCCGGTCGCCGGCGGCAGGCTCTCCGGGGAAAGCAACCGTTGCGCTCCCGCGCCTGCCATCCGCCTCCGCACGCGGGCTTCTGCCCGCATTTGAAGAACTATAGCGTGAAACCCCACAAGTGTAAGGTTTTTTGGCGCCTCTTCGGCCATCGCGGCCAAAATAGGACAGCAACCCTGTCCTAATTCACTCGATCTATGCCAGAAACATCCCGCCCGCGCAAGAGCACTGAATCAAAAAAATGTCGATTGGCGACAGAATATTACCGTGCAGGCCAGATGGCGAGACATAAAATTACGCAACTCAGCATTATTTTGTTTATTGATTGCTTAAGTCAATTTTTGTGATGGATTCCACGCCGCCCCTTTGACCCGCGCAGGCGATAGCGTAATGTCGCCGCCCGAACCTGATCCCCACCACGTCCCAAGCGGTCTCCTTTCATGTATTTTGCATCCGACAACTGGGCAGGCGCCCATCGATCCATCGCCGAACGTCTGCTCCGGGAATCCGACGGCTTTGCCGCGGCCTATGGCGCAAGCGATCTCGATCGGCGCGTCGAGCGACGCTTTGCCGAAGTCTTCGAGCGCGAGGTCGCGGTGCTGTTCGTCGGCACAGGCACGGCGGCGAACTCGTTGTCGCTTGCCAGCGTCCAGCGCCCCGGCGGAATCACCTTTTGCCATTCCGAAGCGCATGTGATCGCCGACGAATGCGGCGCACCCGACTTCTTCAGCGGCGCCCGCCTGCTCGGCGTTCCCGGTGCGGAAGGAAAGATCGATCCGGCAAAACTCAAGGAGAAGATCGCAGCCTTCCCGCCGACCGCCGTACAACACGGGCGGGCAACGGCTGTGACGATCACCCAGGCAACGGAGGCCGGTACGGTCTACACCCTGTCGGAAATCGACGAAATCGCCGCAATCGCCCGGAAAGATAAACTACCCCTCCACATGGACGGTGCACGCTTTGCCAACGCCCTTGTCTCCCTCGGTGCCAGCCCGGCTGAGATGACCTGGAAGCGCGGCGTAGGCATGCTGTCCTTCGGCGGCACGAAGAACGGTTGCTGGTGCGCGGAGGCAATCGTCTTGTTCAATCCGGAACAGGCGAAGGAGATGCCGTTCATCCGCAAGCGTGCGGCCCAGCTTTTCTCCAAGTCACGCTTCATCGCCGCCCAGTTCGATGCCTATTTCGAGAACGATCTCTGGCTCGACCTTGCCCGCCATGCAAACGGCATGTCCGACCGCCTGCGCGCCGGCATTGACGCAAGCAACTCGGCTCGCCTCGCGTGGCCGACCTCGGCCAACGAAGTCTTTGCAGTCATCCCGAAGAGCGCGGCCAAAACCGCCGAGGAGAAGGGTGCGAAATTCTACGAGTGGTCAGTGCCGCCGGCAACGCCCGAGCTCGTCGGCCCGGGTGAGACCCTGGTCCGACTGGTTACCAGCTTTGCGACGACAAAGGCAGACGTCGATGGCTTCCTGAGCTGCCTCGCGGACTGAGTTGTCGGGCTCAATTCTGATGCCCCGTGACGGCGGATTGCGGCTTGCCGCTATCCGTCGTTTTCGCGTCGTGTCCGGCCACGACAATCAGCATCACACAGGCAACCAGCCCGGATACGAAGAGTATGCCATACGTCATCGGTCCGTTCTCCTTGCCCCGAAGATCGACCATCAAGGCGGGCAGCCTAGACGCCGAACCTAACCAGATGCCTAAGCTACAGGGTTGAGAGCGTCTTAAGACGGTAGGCGGCCCGTTAACTTTTGCGGCAAAAGCCGAACGAAAATTGCGCCCGCGTGAAGCGTGATGGGCGTGGTTGATATCCGATCCCCTGGCCACCCCGCCGCAGCCGCGCTATCACCGGGGCACCGGTCTGAAATCGGAAAACAGCGAAGGAGACCCGAATGGAAATCCGTCCTGAACAGCCAAGCGACATCACGGCGATCCGTCAGATAACAAAGGCGGCATTCGCATCGATGGAATATAGCAGTCAAACAGAAGCAGAGATCGTTGACGCTCTCCGCGAAGCGGGCGCATTGACGGTCTCGCTCGTCGCGGTCCAGGATGGTGCCGTCTTAGGGCATATCGCGTTTTCGCCCGTTGCGATCGATGCCCAAGACAAGGGCTGGTTTGGACTTGGACCGGTCTCGGTCAGGCCGGACCGTCAAAAGGAGGGCATTGGCGGCAAGCTCATTTCCGACGGCTTATCGCGGCTTGCCAATGTCGGAGCCAGAGGCTGCGTCGTTCTCGGCGATCCCGGCTACTACAGGCGCTTCGGCTTCCAGAATGACGCCAATCTGATCTTTGAGGCGGCGCCTGCGGAATATTTCATGCACTTGGCGTTCGCCGGCCGCACGCCTGCGGGCAAAGTCACCTATCACGACGCCTTCTGTGCCACTTGATAGGAAAGCTGAGGCTTGAAGACAAGATCGCCTTGTCGATAGCGCATGTGAGGAAACTGGCTTCGCGACTGTTCGTCCGGCGGCGGACAGCCCTGTCATGCGTTGGCACGAAGGCTACGCACCTTACCAAGAATATCATCCGATAGGGCTGAAACCAGTGCCTGGTCCGCCCCTTTTCGCGGCACCAGCACAAACTCGACATCCTCAAGCACCGGCAGCTTGCCTTTGCCGATCTCCTTCAACCCTGATGGCGCCATGCTGCGTGGCTGCACCAGAACACCCATCCCCGCCCGCGCTGCCGCCGTCAGTCCGCTGAGGCTGCCGCAGGTGCAGACGATCCGCCAGGCGACCTGGCTGCGCCCCAACGCTTCGAGTGCAATGCTGCGCGTCACGCTCGGCGGCGGGAAGGCGATCAATGACAGGGGCGTAGCGCTCAACACATGCTCGGGATCGCGCGCCAGCCAGACGAGTGGCTCGCGATAGACCAGCCGCCCGCGGGCATCGCCGAGCCGGCGCTTCGCCAGCACGAGGTCGATCTCGCCATTGTCCTGCATCTCGTAGAGCGTCCCGGAGAGCGCAACCGTCAATTCGAGATCGACCGACGGGTGCGAGCGGACGAAATCCTCGAGCACTGCCGGTAGCTGGCTGGTCACGAAGTCTTCCGACACGCCGAGCCGGAGATTGCCGCGCAGCTTCTGTCCCCTGAATTGCGATTGAACCTGTGCCTCGATCGCCAGCATCGCCCGCGCATGGCTGAGCAGCGCCTCGCCGTCGGTCGTCAGCAGCACCTTGTGGGTGTCGCGCGCCAGCAACCGCCGTCCGACGGCGCTTTCGAGCCGCTGGATATGCTGGCTGACGGTCGATTGGCCGAGCCCGAGCCTTTCGGCGGCAAGCGTGAAGCTTCCCATCTGTTCGACGGCAACAAAACTGCGCAGTTGCGTAAGATCAAGCATGGCAATCCAGAAATACGATAACTGTTATTCCTTGCATCCTGTATCATAATGGAAGAAAGACAAATGATCTACTGATCTCCTTGAGTGTCCGCCATGCGCCGTTTTCTGCCCGATAACTTTACGATGCTACTCGTCTGCACCGTCATCCTCGCCTCTCTGCTGCCGGCCAAAGGCGCTTTTGCCGGCTATTTCGGGATCGCGACGAGCCTGGCGGTGGCCCTTCTCTTCTTTCTGCACGGCGCACGCCTGTCGCGCGACGTGGTGATCGCCGGCCTGCTGCATTGGCGGCTTCATCTCGTCATCCTGCTGACGACGTTCGGACTTTTTCCGATCCTCGGCCTCGGCCTCGGCTTCGTGCCTGAATGGATACTGCCGAAGCCGCTCTATCTCGGGATCCTCTATCTGAGCGTTCTGCCATCGACCGTGCAGTCGTCGATCGCCTTCACCTCGATGGCGGGTGGCAACGTCCCGGCAGCCATCTGCTCGGCATCGGCGTCGAACATCTTCGGCATGTTCCTGACACCGCTGCTGGTCGGGCTGCTGTTTTCCGTCGGCGGTCATGGCGGCTTTTCCTGGAGCGCGCTGCAGCAGATCCTTCTCCAGCTGCTGCTGCCCTTCGTCGTCGGCCAGTTGCTTGAGCCGTGGATCGGCGGCTGGATCCGCGCGAAGAAGAAGCTTCTGATGCCTGTCGACCGCGGCTCGATCCTGATGGTGGTCTATCTCGCCTTCAGCACGGCGGTCGTCGAGGGTCTCTGGCACACCTTCTCGATCGGCGACATCGCCGCAGTCATCGTCGCCGACACAGCGCTGCTCGCCTTCGTGCTGTGCTTCACCATGTTTGGCAGCCGTCTCCTCGGCTTCAACAAGGCCGACGAGATCACCATCACCTTCTGCGGCTCGAAGAAGAGCCTCGCCAGCGGAGCGCCGATGGCGAGCGTCATCTTTGCCGGGCAATCGATCGGGGCGATCGTGCTCCCACTGATGCTGTTCCACCAGATCCAGCTGATGGTCTGCGCCGTGATCGCGCAGAAATATGCAGCCAGAGCAGCGCACCACATTACCGAAGAGGAAGCCGAGGAAGCGGCAAGCCCGGCCTGACATTGGACGACAAAAAGGCGGCGCTCTCACGAGCGCCGCCTGCATGTTTGGCCTGGGAGGACCGATTAGTTGGCGACCTGCGCCTCGATGGCCTTCGGCGCGCTGACCGGCTCAGCCGCAATCGCGATCTTGCGCGGCTTCATGGCTTCCGGAATGCTGCGAAGCAGGTCGATGTGGAGCAGACCGTTCTTCAACGAAGCGGCGGTGACCTCGACGTGATCGGCAAGCTGGAAGCGGCGCTCAAAGGCGCGCTTGGCAATGCCGCGATAGAGGAACTCGCTGCCTTCTGCATTGTCTTCGCTCTTTTCACCCTTGACGGTCAGGGCGTGGGCCTGTGCCTCGATGAAGATTTCGGTCTCATCGAAACCGGCAACGGCCATGGTGATGCGATAGGTGCTCTCGCCGGTACGCTCGATATTGTAGGGCGGATAGGTCTGGCCCTGGTCAGGCTGACCGAGACTGTCGAGCATGGTGAAAAGACGGTCGAAACCGACGGTCGAACGATAAAGGGGAGAGAAGTCTACGTGACGCATGATGTCCTCCTGAGGAAGCGACGTGTTGCGATAATTGCCCCTGAAACCCCTTGATCGGCAGCTTCGGGACGGGTGGACAGGCCCGTTTGGCGCCTGCAGGAATGAGATGGGGATGGCTTTTGCGCAGTTCAAGACCCCGGCGCAGGAGCGCACTCACGTTGCGTGAACCGCATATGAATAGCCGGTTCGGAAGCCATTCATGAGTGCAGGATTAGGAATCATGCCCATCGGGTGACACTGGCCCGACGGCTGGAGTGTATCGTCCCTTCGTCTTCAGCCCGATCTCCAGCCGGCATCGCGGAACCTCAAGTTCCGCATGCCGGTCTTTTTTTGAACGGTTGAGTTCAAAGACGACGACAGCCCGTCGCATGTCAGACCGACAGCTCCTTGGCACGCGCGTTGATCTTTTTGCAGGCATCCTCGAACGGATCGCGCATCGGCACCAAGGGCGAAGCGCCAAGCAGGAGAAGCGCTTTCAAATGCGTCCAGCCGCCTTCCTCGCCGGCAACCGGCGCATAAGACGTCATCGGACCGCGCTCCTCACCGGCATAAAGGCGTTCGTACTCCGCAAAGTTGGAGAAGTTTTCGTGACTGTTGTCCGAGGGATGGAAAGTCTCGGCCGCAGCGCCTTCAGCAAGGATGACTTCATGCGTATCGAGCAGGACGGCATAGTACTCGATCGACCTGTCGTTGGCAGGAACGACTGGCGCAATTGTCGTGCCGTTCACGAGATCCTTGACGCGGATCAGAACGCCATTCAGGAACAGCGCATGGCCAGGCGACAGGTAGAGATCGGAATGTGGCGTATGCTCATCCAGCGCATGGCGCGAGACTCGGACCGGCACGACGCCGTCATGCCAGCGCGCGCCACTCTTCTTGAAGACTTGGCGACCGACCCACTTGATCCGCCGTGTATCCCCGTCCGGAAGCGCAACGCGATCGCCGATCCGAAGATCCTCGACACGTTTTTCACCGCAATCTGTCAGGATCAACGTCCCACGCAGGAAGCAATGCGCACCACCGCCGCCGTTCCCGCCGCCACCAGAGTTGCCATTCCCGCCGCCACCAGAATTGCCATGCCCGCTTCCGCCAGAACCACCCCGCCCCCAACGCCTGCCCATCGCGTGCGCAGGGGAAGAAGAAACTGCCATGGCGATGGCCGCAACGCTTGCGAAACGAGCACCGGCAGCGGCCGCCACACCCAGAAAATGCCTGCGCGCGGTATTGCGGGGCAGCTTTGGATCTTCCGTAGACGACATGCTGGCTTCCTTTGAAAAGAGTAATACTGCCCCATGGTACAATAAGTTGCATTGCATTGAACTTCGCAGAATAGCGCTAACGCCTACTCAAAAGGGAGTATACGAAGCCCGCCACGAGCCACACCAGCTCAAGACGTTTGCATAGCGGTGACAGGATTGAACGTTTTTCTCTACCGCAGGTTGGCACCACATCTTTCTTTCATTTGACATGGCGATCGCCTATCCGCTTTACTCGACAGGCGAATCCGCGAAGGACACGATCGATCAGCCATGGAACCAGTCCTTTTCTCGACCCCCGACAATCCGATACCGGAGAACCGCACGGAAGGCTTCTTCGAGACGCATGATGGCTATCGGCTGCGTTATGCCGTCTTCCGCTCTGATGCGCCGGTAGCCAAAGGCACCGTCGTCCTCCTCCAGGGCCGCAACGAATATATCGAGAAGTATTTCGAGACGATCCGCGACCTGACGGCCAGTGGCCTCTGGGTTGCAACATTCGATCTGCGCGCCCAGGGCGGCTCAGACCGGCTTTTGAAGAATCGCCCCTACGGTCATGTCCGCCGCTTCATCGATTACGAACACGACCTCGACACGTTTCTCGAGAAGATCGTGCTGCCGGATACCCGCCTGCCCTTCTTCATCCTCGCGCATTCGACCGGAGCGTTGATCGCGATGTCCGCCGCCCCCTACCTCTCGACGCGCATCGAGCGCATGGTGCTGACAGCCCCGTTTATTGGCCTCTCGGGCCAGGCAGCGTCGGAAGGTACGATCCGCGCGCTCGCTGGGGTCGCGTGTTCGCTCGGTCTCGGCTCGTTTCCGCTGACGCGCAAGCTCAAGGAACAGCCGTTCCGCGACAACCCTCTGACATCGGACCAGACGCGGTTCGAGCGCAACGCTGGTGTTGCCGCGGCCCATCCGGAATTGACGCTCGGGCCCCCGACGGCACGCTGGCTGCACGATTCGTTCCTAACGATCGACCGCGTGACGTCACCGAACCATCTGTTCTCGATCACCATTCCGACGGTCGTCATCGCGCCGACGCGTGACGAGATCGTGCCTTATATCGCGCAGGAGCGTATCTCCCGCTATTTCCGCGCCGCCCAGTTCGTCCCGATCAACGGCGCGCGGCATGAGGTGCTGCAGGAACGCGATGTCTACCGCAAGGCAGCGCTTGCAGCCTTTCACGCCTTCATTCCCGGTAGCGATGCCGAGTCCGTCGAGGAAGTCGAAGGTTTTGGCACCTAGCCCGGCCGCTATCCGACGACCTCGGCAAGTGCCGATGGCTGCTATCGATTGAGGACAGCCATCGCCTGCTCGTAGACGGCGCGGCTTCCCGCGGCGATGATCGAGCCGCCGTTTTCCGGGCGCCCGCCATCCCAGGTCGTAATGATCCCGCCAGCGTTCTCGATGATGGGGATGATGCCGCCGACATCGTAGGGCTTCAGACTGTTTTCGATAACCAGGTCGACGTGGCCGGCAGCGAGCAACGCGTAGGCGTAGCAATCCGTGCCGTAACGGAAGAGCCGCACCTGGCTCTCGATCTCTGTGTACTTGTCCATCTCCGCGCCCGTGAAGAGATGCGGTGAGGTGGTGAAGAGAATGGCGTTCGCCAGTGCACCGCAATCGCGAACCTGCAGCCGGCGCTCTCCCTCCGGACCGTTGTAGATAGAACCATTCGCATCCGCGAAGTAGCGCTCGCCGGTAAAGGGCTGCTCGATCATCCCCATAATGGCCCGGCCATATTGCTGCAGGCCGATCAGCGTTCCCCAGACGGGCACGCCGGAAATAAAGGCACGCGTGCCGTCGATCGGGTCGATAACCCACACGTATTCGCGGTCCAGGCCGATGCTGCCGTGCTCTTCACCAAGGATGCCGTGATCCGGGAAATGCTCCTCGATCAGCGCGCGGATGGCGACCTCAGCCGCCCTGTCGCCCTCGGTGACAGGGTCAAAGCCGCCCGACAGCTTGTTTGTCACGTCGAGCCCGGAACGGAAACGCGGCAGTGTCTCGGCCTTGGCGGCCTCCGCCAGGCGGTTGAAGAACGAGCGATCAGGCAACATGGTGAAATCCATCGGTGGCGCGCGAGTGGCGCTTTTCATAGCGGAATTGCGGCCGGTTGCAAACGAGAGCGGCAGCTTTTAGCCGGCTGCACATTTTTTTTGCACTGCAAAATTCTGATTGACAATTGTGCATCGCAATAGTAGCGTTTGCTCACAGTCTTCTGACTGTAAATACCCTCCTTGGGTGTTTCCTCCCTAGACTTGGACCGCCGCAAGGCGGTCTTTTTTTGGCAGCCTGGAAGGCTTACTCGGCAGCCAGGGCAGAATCTGTCGCGAACTGCGCCACATAGACCGCCAACTGGCGCATGAAGGCGGTGATCGCTCCGACAACCAAGGCGAAGTCTGCACGCTTCTCCAGCGTAATTTCGTCGACATAGATCGACCGGTTCACTTCGATTTGCAGCGCATGCAGCCCGCGTGACGGGCGGCCGTAGTGCTCGGTGATGAACCCGCCGGCATAGGGCTTGTTGCGGATCGCGGTGAAGCCCATTTCCTCGAAAATGGCGACGGCGGCGCGCGACAGCTCTGCCGAGGCACTGGTGCCGTAGCGGTCGCCGATGATGAAATCGGGCCGCGCATTGCTGCCGGCCACCCGAACATTGCCCGGCATGGAGTGGCAGTCGATCAGCACGCCGAAGCCGAACTGCACATGCGTGCGGGCAATCAGGCGCCGCAGCGCCGCATGATACGGCTTGTAGACGCTCTCGATACGATCCAGCCCCTCCTGCACCGACAGCCGCCGGGTGTAGATCTCCATGTTCTCCGCAACGATGCGCGGAATAGTGCCAAGCCCGCCCGCCACGCGCAGCGAATTGATGTTCGCGTAAGGCGGCAGCAGACCGTCGAACATGCGCGGATCGAGCTCGTAAGGCTCGCGGTTCACATCCAGATAGGCGCGCGGAAAGTTTGCAAGCAGGAGCGGCGCCCCAAGCGCGCTCGCATGGGCGAACAGCTCATCGACATAGTGGTCTTCAGAGCGGCGTATGGAAACGCCTTCGAGACGCGACTGGGCGATGAACTCAGGAGGATAGATGCGCCCGCTGTGCGGCGAGTTGTAGACGAATGGAATGGTGTGCGACAAAGGCTCCCGGACCTCGAAAAGTGCGTATTCTGGGATTTCGTGCACCCTTGTTCCCTCTTTACCATGCCAGGAGGCTACTGCTTCACCCATGTTGCCAGTTGCCGCACGGCAAGTCCATACTATCTCATGGGGATGACGGCCCGGACGGCCTCTTCACCGGTTGTTTACTGGGCGAACTCTAGTGTAAATGGCTGGAGCCCACGCATAAATTACTGATCAGCGGTCTGGATAATGACTCAGAAGATACTTCTTGCAGAAGACGACAACGACATGCGCCGCTTCCTTGTGAAGGCGCTTGAAAAGGCAGGCTACAAAGTCCTCTCTTACGACAACGGCGCCAGCGCCTATGACAGGCTTCGCGAGGAACCCTTCTCGCTGCTCCTGACCGATATTGTCATGCCCGAAATGGATGGCATCGAGCTGGCGCGCCGCGCGACCGAACTCGATCCAGACCTCAAAGTGATGTTCATCACTGGATTCGCGGCCGTTGCGCTGAACCCCGATTCGAAGGCACCGAAGGACGCCAAGGTTCTTTCCAAGCCTTTCCACCTGCGCGACCTCGTCGAGGAAGTGAACAAAATGCTTGCCGCATAAGGCTTCCGGCAGCGCATGTCACAAAACCGAAAAAAGCCTATTGACGGCAAAAAAGGTTTGTGGTCTATGCGCCGCCATCGGATGGGCGTGTAGCTCAGCGGGAGAGCACTACGTTGACATCGTAGGGGTCACAGGTTCAATCCCTGTCACGCCCACCATTCGAATTCAAGGGCTTAGCGGAAAACCGCTAGGCCCTTTTCCGTTTCGGGATGCTGGATGAAGCACCGCTTGCGCGCGGTTCCGCGAGCGCCCGCTGCCATGGCGAGAAAGGGGTGGGCCGCCTTCAGTCTTTGCGCATTTAATGCTCCGATCCCAAGAGCATTGGAGGCAGCCATGTCGCCATTTCTAGCGCCGCACGCCGTTGTCGCTTAACGCGGCGAAGGTTTTCTGCCGGAGCAGCCGGCAGCTCTGTGCCATCACGAAGAAAATCGGGCGGGCAGCAGACTCTGACGGCCGGCCATACGCGAACTGGGATGGCCGTTTGCCTTCCGGCATCAATTCTGGGCGTCTCGTTGAAGCGTCGCCTCGATATCCGCTGGGAGAGGCGCGCCTCCTCTTGAGACGCTACGGATTATTGTAAAAGGATCCGCTGTCGTAAACGCAGGCGTAGTCGAGCACGCACTGCTTGCCCGTCGCATCCCGGACATTGGCGGTGGAGCGCGCATAGCCCAACCCACACTTGGCGGGTGGATAGCGAAAGCTGCTGCCGCCAAAACCGGAGCGGACGAACACCTTCTTGTTTTGGCGGATAATCTGCGAGATTTGGCTGCAGGTGTGAGCGCGAGCATCGACGTTCAGTGCCCCAGCAGAAAAGGCTGTCGATGGCAGCAAGAGCGTGGCGGCCAAGATCGCAGCATTGAAGGCAGCACCAGATGCAGCGCCCATTTCGTTTTCCCCCGGGATGAGCATGGCCGGAATCCGACTATACTCGTCTTTGGCGAACCGACAAATCGGCGGCCGCCGCACCCCGGAGTGGCCCGCTTGGGCGATAGGCTGCCAATCCGTAGACGATGCGCGCTGGTGCTGGCAGAACGCCCGCCAATCAGCGGGCGCTTCGTCCGATTTTCGTGCGCAGCAGCAGCCCATGCTACATGCACGCAGCCGCCGATTTCATTGCCGCCTCGGCAAGCGCCTTCGTTTTGTGCGAGCTTCCGACGGCCATAGCGGCCTTGCCGTCAGGGCGCTTCGCCACGACGCTGCATTTGTTGCTGTTCGGAGCATGTTCCACATAATAGTGGCTACTTGCGGCGAGCGCCGGAGCGACGCCGAAGGCCAGGATAGCAACACTCAGAGCGATTTTCCTGATCATCGCATTTCCTCCATCTTAGCTTAACCGGCAGTCTCGCTGCCAGGCCAAGAGGTAGCTATCGCGCCCGATGGGTTTCGACCAAGCGTCATTTCACCGCACGTCCCCGTCTGCTCGGCCCCGAATGGCCGCACGGCAAACGCGGTCGATTGCCAGGATTGAAAGTAGAGCCTATCGACCAATTTCGAACACAGAAGAATGGCAAGTCGCTGCCCCTACAACAGCACTGCCGAGATACGACGAGGTAAAGACATGAAACTGGCAACTTTGGCCGCTGCTTCGCTGCTCGCCGCAACAATGACGACAGCAGCCGACGCAGCCCCGCAAAACTTCCCCGGCGCCCCCGGAGCGCTAACGCTTTCCGGCAAATGCGCCAAGCTCGTCGTTGGCAAGGTCGACGCGACGAAGGGTTGCGAAGGCGAACTCGCAAGCGTGACGCTTGTGAATGGCCAGGTCACCTTCATCTTCACCTCAGGCGGCAAGATGCTGGGCTTTCAAGGCGATGGCACGGCCATCAAGCCCGCCTCCAACGGCAATGCTCGCATGCCACTCAACCTGGTGGTGACGGGCGTCGGCCAGAAGATGACCGGTCAAGTGAAAGTTGCCGGCACCTGCACGATGGGCAACCCGTATGGCGGCAAGCCGGTTGCCATCGAATGCACCGCCGAAAGCAAGGATACGGCGTTTGCGGGCAGCTTCCGCACCAATGGCAAGGCGCCGAAGCAGAAGTAGCCGACCGTTTTGCAGGTACAGGCCAGGTTCAGGCACACCAGGCGCCATTCGCGCCGGGTTTGCGTGCCAAGCCCTCGTTGATCATCTGCATGCCGATCGACAGGCCATCGCGCGACACGACGTTCGGCACGCCGGCCTTGCCAGGCCGCCCGGCCGGGTTCATCGAGAAGGATCCGGAGTTCAGGATGTTCAGGAGCCACAGCTTGGCAGCAAAGCCAAGCCGCTTCTCGTTGTCGCAACGAGCCGTCTCGATGCCGGGGCTCACGACGTCGGCAATGGCGATCTTCTCGCCCTTGTACCAGAACGTGCCTCCATCGGCGACGCAGTTGATGTGCTCTCCCTGCCCGCAATAACCGAACGCGGCCTTGCCGGTCTGCGCTTGCGCGGGTGAGATGGAGACCGGGATCGCTTTTTCGGGTACGACAGGCGCCTTGGCCGGAATAGGCACGGCAGCAGGCGGTACCATGCGCGGCGGCGCGGTGATCGAGGCGGTCTGCCTCGGGCTGGAATCGCGTGCAGGTTCGCTTCGCACGACCGAGGCCGGCCGGGAAACGATGGACGCCGGCGCGTGCGCGGCCAGCATCGGCTTCACGCTCTTCCAGTTGTCGTAAATCGCAATGCCACCAACGGCGATGACGCCGATGATTGTCCAGGGAAGAGCGCTTCCACCTCCCCTTCCCTTCGATCGTGCCGATGATTTGCGGCGGCGGGTCGCAGTCTTTGCCATCTATCCGATTCCCGTGAACGGACGGATTATCGCCGGGCAATCCTTTCCGAAAGGTTGGCAGCTGCTTCATTTTCGCATGGAAGACGAGGGGCGCAGCGGATGTTGCTGATATTTTCCCTGAGCTGGGGTTGCGCCGTCCGGGCCAGCAGGTGGCTTTCGGCGCAAGCTACGCTCCGCCATTGACCGGTTGCGTTCTTGGCCACCGTTGCTACAACTTACCGGCAGTTCATCTTGCAGGAGGCGGTTCGAGCGATCCCGATCATCAGACTGACGATCCATGATGCTGCGAAGCGCCTGACGAAGCGGCGACTACAATCGCCGCACCGCCGGGGACGCCGTGTCCGGCCTCAAGCGCGTCGGCGGGTCCCAACGAGAGCCCGGCGAATTCGTGATCTCGATGCTTTCCAGATCGATCTGAATATCAGCGGCCGCGCGAAGCGCTTGCCATTCGATCTCGTGCTTCATGTAAATGTCGTGCGGCACCAAAATTGCTTTCATCCTTCTCACCGGTTGTCGCGAGTAAAAACGTCAGGGTTGCAAACACCGATGCGTCAACGGGTCGGCTTTGCGATCGTGGAATCGTCCTCCACGGCCGGTTTCGGCCCACCCTTCGAAAGATCACCGCCGGTTACGTGGGCGGGAACGTGGACGTCATCGAAAACGCCGTGCGGCAGCGTCAGATCGACCTGATGTGGAGGCAGCACTTGCGCCTTCTGCATTCGGTTGGGGCGCGCTCGCTTCATTCGGTCGGATTTTTCCGTGCGTTTGTCGGGAGCGTGGGTCGAGGGGTGCATCGTCGGCCTCCTTTTTATTGCGCATAACACTGGTGAACTAGGGCTAACGACGGCGACGCCGGATGGTTCCAAAGAAAAGGCAAAGCGCATCGCGCCGATCTTGACTGGCGCGGGAAGTTCACTACCTTCGCCTTATCCCGCGGCCTCGGACATCGGCCGACGGGTGAACCTGGTGCCGGGCCCCTCTGGCGAGAGTTATTACGGCGCTCTCGTGATGTCGGTACCGCCTGCAGCTTAAGCCGGCGGATTTTCATTGATGAAAAAGCTCACCATGCCTCACGCGCATGCCCTTTGTGGTATGTCGCGTTTTTCACGCACATATTCCCCGTTCGACAAGGCTCATGGCTGCGAGGTGCGGCCATGACCAACAGTTCCTCGCAGAAATCGACGCTCGGCTATTTCCGCTGGGCCTTCATCGTCACCTTCCTCGGCCTCATCTTGGGCGCAGCCCTCGGCGGGCAGGCCACCGGCACCATCGGCGGCATGGCGACCGTCTTCTTCGTCTGCACGGTGCTCGCCGTGCTGGAGATCTCGCTCTCCTTCGACAACGCCATCGTCAATGCCAACAAGCTGAAGGAGATGACCCCGGTCTGGCAGCATCGCTTCCTCACCTGGGGTATCGTCATCGCCGTTTTTGGCATGCGGATCGTTTTCCCGCTCGCGATCGTCGCGATCGCCGCCAACATCGGCCCCTGGGAAGCCTTGGTGCTCGCCGCCCGCGAGCCGGCCGAATATGCCCGCATCATGAACGACGCGCATCTGCCGATCGCCGCCTTCGGTGGTACCTTCCTGATGATGGTCGGCCTCAACTACTTCTTCAACCATGAGAAGGACGTCCACTGGATCGCCGGGCTTGAAAAGCTCATGGCCCGTTCCGCCACGATCAAAGGCATCGAGATCGCCTTCGTTCTGGCGCTGGTCCTGATCTTCTCGTCCTTCCTTGGCGAGGAAGAAGCCACCACCTTCGTCCATTGCGCCATCTACGGCCTGCTGACCTTTCTCGCGGTCGAGGTGATCGGCGGCCTGCTCGATGCCTCGCAGCAGACGATGAGCGCCGCCGCCAAAGGCGGTCTCGGCGCCTTCATCTATCTGGAAGTGCTGGATGCCAGCTTCTCCTTCGACGGCGTTATCGGCGCCTTCGCGCTGACGCAGAACCTCTTCGTCATCGCCATCGGCCTCGGCATCGGCGCCATGTACGTGCGCTCAATGACGATCATGCTTGTCGAAAAGGGAACGCTTGCCGAATACCGCTATCTCGAGCACGGCGCCTTCTACGCAATCCTGATCCTTTCCGTGATCATGTACGTGCAGACCATGTTCCATATCCCCGAGGTCATCACCGGCCTTGGCGGCGCAGCCCTGATCGGCATCTCGCTGTGGTCTTCCATCCGCTACAACAAGAAGGAGCAGGCGGCAGAGAGAGCGCAGGCGCACAAGGAACTGCACGCCTGAACCTGATGAGCCACACCCGACGGTGCGGCTTCAGCAGGACAAAAATAAAGCCCGCGACCATCCGGTTGCGGGCTGTTTCGTATCTGGCGATCGGCCAACCGCCAAAACCGCGCCGAAGGGTGCAGATGAGTTTAGTGGTTGATTCTGCCAAACATGCTCGGGTCGATGCCGAGCTCGCGCAGATCGCGGGCTTTCGGGCGACGGCCAGCTTCGATGGTGGCGCTCACAGCATTTGCAGCACCGATCACCGCAAAGGCGCGGCCAAGGAAGCCATCGCGAATGGACTTACGGAAGGACATTTTCTTTCTCGCTTTGCTTTATCATTGACCGCTCACATATGTGGCCGCGCGCGTCTCGCCACAAGCAATGGAAATTCAGCCCTGCTATGCAAGAACATGCGGTCGGCGGCCTTGCTGGCCCGAAGAAAGAGCTGCTCCTCAAACCAGGCGCGAGCTGTCTTGCCTGTGACACGAAAAGGCCGGCGGATGTTTCCATCGCCGGCCGCAAGGGAGGGGTTCGGGCAGTCTTTTTCTTTTAGTCCTCGTTCGCAGCAAGCTGCGACAGAACCTCGCCGCGTCCGCGCAACCGCAGAATCAGCGGAATGATGAAAGCCGCCGCGGCAACGATCAGCAGGCCGGCGGCGATCGGCGACATCACCAGCGTCGTCACGTCGCCCTGGCTGATCGCCAGCGCGCGGCGCAATTGCTGCTCGGCCAGCGGACCAAGGATGAGGCCGACGACCGCAGGCGCGATGGGGTAGCCGAAGAGCCGCATGATGTAGCCGAGAACGCCGAAGGCGAGCAGCATGCCGAGCTCGAACACAGAGGGGTTGGCGCCGATCGTGCCGAGCGTCGCAAACAGCAGGATACCGGCATAAAGCCATGGCTTCGGGATCGTCAGCAGACGCACCCACAAACCGATCAGCGGCAGGTTGAGCACCAGCAGCATCGCATTGGCGATCAGCAGGCTGGCGATCAGGCCCCAGACAATCTGCGGGTTGTTCGCAAACAACAGCGGACCGGGCTGCAGACCATATTGTTGGAAGCCGGCGAGCATAATCGCTGCCGTCGCCGTCGTCGGCAGGCCAAGCGTCAAGAGCGGCACCAGCGTGCCGGCCGCAGACGCATTGTTCGCAGCCTCCGGACCGGCAACGCCTTCGATCGCACCGTGGCCGAATTCCTCCGGGTTCTTCGCCAGACGCTTTTCGGTGGCGTAGGAGAGGAACGTGCCGATCTCCGCACCGCCGGCCGGCATAGCTCCGATCGGGAAGCCGATCAGCGTGCCGCGCAGCCAAGCCTTCCACGAGCGTGACCAATCCTGGGCCGTCATCCACAGCGAGCCCCTGACGGCCTCGACCTTCTCTTCGCCACGATTGCCCTGAGCGGCGATATAGAGCGTTTCGCCGATCGCAAACATCGCGACCGCAAGCGTCGTTACCTCGACGCCATCGAGCAGATCCGGAACGCCGAAGGAAAGGCGTGCCTGTCCTGTCTGCTGGTCGATGCCGACCATGGCAAGCCCAAAGCCGATGAAGAGCGAGGTCAAGCCGCGCAAGGCGGAGTCCCCGAAGGCCGAGGAGACGGTCACGAAGGCGAGGACCATGAGGGCGAAATATTCGCGCGGTCCAAAAATCAGCGCAAGCTTGACGATATAGGGCGCGATGAAAGCAAGGCCGAGCGTTGCGATCAGTCCCGCGACGAACGAACCGATCGCCGCCGTCGCCAGCGCTGGCCCGCCGCGGCCGGCCCGCGCCATCTTGTTGCCCTCCAGTGCGGTGACGATCGAGGCGCTTTCACCGGGCGTGTTGAGAAGAATAGAGGTCGTGGAGCCGCCATACATGCCGCCGTAATAGATGCCCGCGAACATGATCAGCGAACCGGCAGGGTCCAGCTTGTAGGTGACGGGAAGCAGAAGCGCCACGGTCAGCGCCGGGCCGATACCCGGCAGCACACCGACCGCAGTGCCGAGCGTAACGCCGACGAGCGCATAGAGCAGGTTCATCGGCTGCATGGCGACCAGGATACCCTGGAAGAGGAATTCGAAGGTGCTCATCGCATCCAATCCTAGAAGAAGATTCGTTCGAACGGGCCGGCAGGCAGGGTCAGCTGCAAAAGCTTCGCGAAGATCACCCAGACGACGAAGCTGAAGGCGATGCCCGCGGGGATCGAGATCCAGAGTTTGCGACGTCCGAAGCCGGCCGCCGTGAACGCAAAGAGAATGCCGGTTGCGATCGAAAAGCCTGCTATCTTGAGAAGCAGCATCTGCGCGGCAAGGCCGGCGACAATCCAGATGACGGGAGCAACTTCCTGATGTCCCCGCTCCGGAAACTCATTGCGCCAGGCTTCGAAGATCGTCCAGATGCCGAGACCGATCAGCCCGAAGGCCACGACCTTGGGTGCGGTTGCCGGGCCGATGCGATCATACTGGGCGATAGCGCGCATGTGCGACGCGTCCCAGAGCATGACGGCGGCGACGGCGAAAAGACAGATGGCGATGACCAGCGCCGCCCAGTCGGGGCGACGCTTCGTTGCCAAGGGTTCACTACCCCTGCTCATTGGACAAGTCCGATCTCTTTGAGGATGGTTTCGGTTGCCGAAACGTCCTTGTCGAGCTGCGCCTTGAAGGCGTCGCCGGCTAGGTAGGTGTCGGCCCAGCCCTTGGTCTTCAGGATTTCCTGCCAGCCGGCAGACTTCGAAAGCTTGTCGAAATCGGCGGTGATTGCAGCCGTCTGCTCGGCCGAAAGGCCGGGTGCTGCGGCAACCATGCGCCAGTTCTCGACAGCCACATCGAGGCCCGATTCCTTGAGCGTCGGCGCGTCGACGCCCTCGATGCGCTTGTCGCTGGAAACGGCCAGAAGCCGGAGCTGCCCAGCCTTCACCTGGGATTCAAACTCGCCGTAGCCGGAAATGCCCGCGGTCACCTGCCCGCCGAGAATAGCGGCCAGCGCTTCGCCGCCGCCGGAGAAGGCGACATAGTTGATCTTCGTCGGGTCGACGCCGGCAGCCTTGGCGATCAGGCCGACAGCGATATGGTCGGTGCCGCCTGCCGAACCGCCGCCCCAGGAAACGGAGCCCGGATCCTGCTTCAGCTTGGCAACGAGATCGGCCATCGTCTTGATGTCGGATGCGGTCGGAACGACGATCGCCTCATATTCGCCGGTGAGGCGGGCAATCGGCGTGACGTCCTTGAGGGTGACTGGCGACTTGTTGGTCAGGATCGCGCCGACCATGACGTAGCCGCCGACGATCAGTGCGTTCGGGTTGCCGCTGTTCTGGCCGGTGAATTGGGCGAGACCGATGGTGCCGCCGGCGCCCGGAACGTTTTGAACCTGCACGTTGCCAGAAATGCCTTCCTTCTGCATAACGGTCTGCAGCGAACGGGCCGTCTGGTCCCAACCGCCGCCGGGAGCGGCCGGCGCCATGATGGTGTAGTCGGCGGCATAGGCCGGCAGCGCGACCGCGGCTGCGAAAATGGTTGCAAGAAAAGTATGCTTCACGAGTGTGCCCTCCGTGGGCGCGGCTGAGAAACCGCGCATTGTTCTCGATGGAATCGGGAAGGACGCTGCAGACGGACGTAGGGTCCGTTATGGCTGGCAAGCTCCTCCCGAAACTTCATCTCTCCGCCTCCACGGAGCTGAAGTTCTGCAAAGCGGACCACAACAAGCTGTCATTTAGCTGACATCGGCTAAGTATCCACCCCATAGTGACACTTTTTTGCCGTAATTGGCACTGACCGGGGGACATCGCAGAATTCCGACCTCGATGGAACTTGTCCGCCGCCCGGGCGTTAAGAACGGCTAGGAGGATTGAGCCATGAGTTCTCACATCGATGCCAAGCAAATCGAACATGAGGGCTTACGACAGGTGTGGAGCGTGCGCGACTTCGCGCACCGTCACCGGTTGGACAAAGAAGAGGAGAAGCGTCTCCTCGCGCTTTTCGGATCCTTCGCGACCAAGCAGGAATTGCTGGCAAACGCCCAGCGGCCCTGCCTGTTCCGGTAGCTCATTCCGCGACGAACTCCCTATTGCGTGCGCAGCACTTCGTTCCAGTGCGCGATCAGTCTGGCGCGCTTGACCTGATCCAGATAGACCATCAATCCCGGGCTGACAGGCACGGGCCGCAACTGCGCACCCAGAAGCTCCTGCATCGTGTTGGCCGTATTTTCGCCGGCAACTTCGGGGCTGACGGCGGGAATCTGCAGCTCGCGCGCCATGATCGTCTGCCCCTCCTTGGACATGAAGAAGGTGAGGTAACGTCGCCCGAGTTCCGGGTCGGCCGCCGCCTGCGGCACGAGGCCGATGCGCGACATGACCACCGTATAGTCCTTCGGCAGCACGATCCCGACATCGGGATGGCGCCTCGCCCAATCGGCGGCGTAGGAGCCGAGGATGTTGTAGCCGAGCACAAAGCGTCCGTCGGAAACACGCTCCAGAATGGCAGAGCTCGTGGAATAGAGCTTGACGCCGGCCGCCCCCATGGCGCCGACGACCGACCAGATATCGCCGAACTGCTCCTGGTCGCGCGCCATGAACAGGAAACCGACGCCGGAGCGCTCGATGTCATAGGTTCCGATCCGGCCGTGGACAATATCGCCTTTGCGCTTGAGGTAATCGACGAATTCGGCCCGCGAACTCGGCGGCGGCTCACTGGCGAAGCTTGGCTTGTGGTAAACGAAGACCGCCGGCTCGAAAGTCAGCGCGTAGGCGGTATTGCGCCAGTTGGCCCATTTCGGCCAGCGAGCGCTCATCGGCAGGTTGCTCACCTGCGCGTAGCCGTCGTTGGAAAGCTTCACCTGCAGGTCCATTGCCGACGAGAAGGCGAAATCGGCCGTGCGCTTGCCGGCATCCGTCTCGCGCACGATGCGGTCGTAGATTTCCCCGGTCAACATGTCCTCATACTTGACCGCCACATCGGGGTTGGCCGCCTGAAACCCGTGGATCATCGGCTGCGCCAAGGGCTCGTCAAGCGAGGAATAAACGACCAGCGTCGGAGCCTCCGCATTGCCGGAACGCGCGGGATAGAACACCTCGTCCGCAGTCGCCAGACCGGGACAGAGCAGCAGGCATGCAAGTAAAGATAGTCTCCTCATCCCCCTAAGATGCATGAGCGTGGAGGGCGATACAAGGCACCAAGGCGATCTAGGGCAGCGGGCGGATCCACGCGCCGCTGAACCGTCCATCCTCGGCGAGAGCGAAGCGCCATTCCATCAGTTCGTTTTCGAAAGCCACCTCGTAGACGTCCCATCCTTCCGGCGATACACCCTTGAAAACATGGCTTTTCAAGGGACCCGCCTTTTCGAGATCGGCCTTGATCTTCTGCGCCTGCTCGCGCGTCGCGGCGGCGAGCGGCTCGGTCATCCGGCCGAGATCGAATTCGCCCCGTGCAGCCTCGTCGATGAGGCTAAGCAACCGGGCCTCGCTGCCGGCGACCGGTCGCTTGTCCCTGATCCTACTTTCAAGTTCAGCGGCGATCTCCTGCGCCAGACCCTCGTCGATGCGCCGTGCCGTCTGCTCGTAGCCGTTCTGGTGTAGTATGAGGCCTTCCGCCGGAGCCCCATTCTCGTGGGCAAAGCTTAGCTGCGCCGGCACGACTCGATAGAAAAAGACATCCTCCTTTTCAGGATAGATATCCAACCGGTCCTGACCGGTGAGCTGAGCTGCCAGCCCGCCCTCACGCATTGAGATCGTCATGACGCCGCCGTTCGGAAAGCGGTAGGCGCCGACACAGCGGCTGTAAATGGCCGGATCGATCGACACTTCGGTGCGCGGGCGGGCCTGCTCGTAGCGCCGCCATGCCACGGCATCAGCGGTATCGTCGCTCATGTTTGTCTCCAATGAAAGAACACAAGGGGAGAACACCACCATCTGGCGGCCTATTCCTTGGGTTCTGTTGGTATGTGATCGGCATTTTCGCCGATCGGCTA
>NZ_FOCV01000021.1 GCF_900110205.1 Rhizobium tibeticum
CATGCCGAAGCGGGCAAAGCAGAAGTTCTGACAAAGGGTGCTATTGCGAAACCGTCAACGCCGAAAGCGGTGGGCTGTTCGTCGCGCTCACGTTCTTTCGCAAGCGGTTCGGGAGTGTTGTCAGTGGCCAGGGCTAACAGCGAAACCCGGCTGGTCTGATCACGCGGCCTGTGCCAGCTCGTCGGCGATGACGGTGTCGAGGTTCAGGAAGCAGACCATGGTCTTTTCGAGCGCCACGATGCCGCGGCAGAAGGCGCGCTGTGCTTCCGGGATGATCTCAGGCGCCGGCTGCAGGTCTTCGCTCTTGATGGTCATCATATCAGATACCTGTTCGACCAACAGGCCGACCAGCTTGCCGGCAATGTCGGTGACGATGATGGCGGAGCGCTCGGACGGTTCCGTCATCTTCATGCCGAGTCGGCAGGCCATGTCGATGACCGGGATCACCGCACCGCGCAGGTTGATGAGACCAAGCACGTATGGCGGCGTGTGCGGCATCGGGGTCACTGGCGCCCAGCCGCGGATTTCGCGGATCGCCATAATGTCGATGCAGAATTCCTGCTCGCCGAGGTGGAACGAGACGATCTCGAGATGCGAGCCGGTCTGGTTGATGACGGTGTTGTTCATGATCAGAATTCTTCCCAGTTGTCTCCGGCCGGTGCGGCCATGGCTCTGGCGGTTGCGCCGCCGCTGAATGCGCCCGCGACCTTGCCGATCAGGCTTCGTGCGGGAGATGGTTTCGGATGCGAGACTGCGGTGGCTTCCCGCGGCGTGGAACGGGCATTCATGCCTTCGCCGATCTTGAACGTCTGGATCAGGTGGATCAGGCTGTCGGCATCGGTGGCGAGCGCGTGGCTTGCAGCGTTCGTCTCTTCCACCATGGCCGCGTTTTTCTGCGTGACCTGGTCCATCTGACTGATGGCCGTGTTGATTTCGTTCAATCCTGTGGATTGTTCGCGTGCAGAGGTTACGATTGACTTAACGTGTTCGTCGATGTGCAAAACATCGTCGCCGATCTCGCGCAAGGCTTCGCCGGCTGCCGTCACGAGTTCACCGCCAGCCTTCACCTCAGCCCCGGTGCGGCACCCGCTGCGCGGCCGGCGAGTTCGCGTACTTCCTGCGCGACGACCGCAAAGCCCTTGCCGGCCTCGCCCGCACGCGCCGCCTCGACGCCGGCGTTGAGGGCGAGGAGATTGGTCTGGAAGGCGATCTCGTCGATGACGTTGATGATCGTTCCGATCTCGCGAGAGGCGGCCGTGATTCGCTCCATGGCCGCCATGGCATCGGTGACGACGATGTCTGATTTCGCGGTGTTCTGGCGGGTATGGGCGACCATGTGGCCGACTTCTTCGGCGCGGCTGGTGGCGCTGCGAACCGTTGCCGTAATCTGATCGAGTGCGGCAGAGGTCTCCTCGAGCGATGCCGCTTGCTGCTCCGTGCGCTTTGCGAGGTCGTCCGCAGCTGAGCGCATCTGCCGGCTGTTTGCCTGGATGGACGCGCCGTTCTGGGAGATCCCGGCCATCGTCTGGCGGAGCGTTGCCGTCGTCTCATTGAAGTCGCTGCGCAGGCGCTCCAGTTCCGGCTTGAACGGCTGATCGATGGTGACCGTCATGTCACCGCCAGCCAGCCGTGTGAGGCCCTGGCCAAGCGCATTTACTGCATTATTGAGCGCTTCGGCATCTGCCAGTTTTGCCGTTTCGCGGCTGCGACGCTCGGCATCGCTCTGCTGACGCTCGCTTTCGCTTCGCGCCTGGAGTTCCTGCTTCTCGATTGCGGCAAGGCGAAAGCTCTCCGCCGCGCGCGCCATGTCGCCGATCTCATCGCCACGTTCGGCGGCGGGGACGTGGCTATTGAGATCGCCACGCATGATCGCCTGCATGCTCTTGCGTACGCCCTCGATGCCGCGGCGAATCGAGCCGCCGTGGATGTACTGCAGGATCGCCATCGTCACGATAGCGACGATGCCAAGTGCAAGCTGGATGTGGATCGCTCGCTGCGAGATCGCATTGGCTTCGTCGATTTTCCTCTTGGCGAATTCGCCGCCTTGGCGCGCGAACGTATCCAGTGTCGCGCCCACCTTTTCGCCGCCACCGTCGATGGCGTCATCTAGTCTGTCGAATTCACTGTCAGGCGCCGCAGATTCGACGGCAGCCTTCAGGTCTTCGACGATATTCTGTCCGAGCGTCGCCACGTCTGCATCATACGTGGAGAGCAGGTTTCCCGCGTTTAGCTCTTCTGCGAGGCGGTGCATTTCCTTGGAACTGCTCTGTAGCTCGCCGATTGCTTCGTTCATTAGTTTAAGGCGTTCGGGTATCACGGCGCGATCGCCGCGATCGACGATAGTGTCCATGGCGGCGAGAATTAGGGTGAGATTTGCGGTGCGCAGCTCGTTGATGTGATCGACGCTAGCCTGGATCTCGTTGGCGTGCCTCAGAGCGGCGTCGGCGCTCGAATTCTGGTACCAGCCGACTCCAAGCATCGCGCCGAAGCCGATGAATGCCGCACCGGCCAGCGTTCCGAGCCTCTGGCCAACGGAGAGGCTCTTGCGCACTTTCATATCAGTCATGTGACGATCATCCCCTCCGCGATGAGACGCGGCATCTATCTTGCGCTCACGCGGATAGCCGGGGTCGAAATGCCAGGCAGACGTCATGTCACGAGAACGGCGACCGTTCTATCCATTGCTAAATATAGATATGCATTTTTAAGTATTTGCTAACCCTCAAAGATTGTAGGTTACCTTTGTTGCGTCGAATATGTATTTGTAAATGCTGGATTTTCCTATTTTGATTGCGCCTTTTCCGTGTGCTGGTGGGGCAATCGGTCGCCGCCTGAAAAACATCTTGTTGAATTGCACCGTGAAGGACGAGGCGATATCACCCGGAAACGGGAATGGTCCCGATCTCAGAGGGTCGATCGATGAAGACTGTCCGCATTGCGGTCTGGGTTGCGGTGCTGGTGATGGCCGGAATTCTCGGCTGGCTGACGCTCAATGTGACGAAGACAAAAGAGGCCGTATCCGAAGGACCGTTCGGCGTGCCATTCACGCTTGTCGCCCAGAACGGTCAGCCAATCACGGAGCAGGCCTTCCGCGGCAAGCCGACGGCGCTCTTCTTTGGCTTTACCCATTGCCCGGAAGTATGTCCGACAACGCTGTTCGAAATGAACGGTTGGCTGGAGAAGGTCGATCCGGAGGGCAAGAAGCTTCAGGCCTATTTCGTCACTGTCGATCCGGAGCGCGATACGCCTGACGTCATGAACCAGTACGTCTCCAATGTCTCCAAGCGCATTGTCGGTATCACCGGCGCTCCCGACAAGGTTGCCGACGTCATCAAGGGCTACCGCGTCTACGCCAAGAAGGTTCCCGTGGACGAGGGCAATCCGAACGGTGACTACACTATGGACCACACGGCCTCGGTCTTCCTGCTCGATTCGACAGGGCGGTTCTCCGGTACCATCGCCTATGGCGAAAATCCCGATACGGCTGTAAAGAAACTGGAGAACCTCGTCAGCAAGGGATGACGGCATGGCGTCAGGGCATCGCAGCATCTTGATCGCCGGGGCCGGCGCGACCGGCCTGGCTGCTGCCCTCGAACTTGCCCGACGCGGGTTCCTTCCGCGTATCGTCGACAGCGACGCCGGGCCCGTGCCGCTGACGGAAAGCCGTGCGCTCGGCATCAATGCCAGAACGCTGACGCTTCTTTCGCCTTCGCGCGTGGCGGACACGATCCTGCAGGAGGCGCAGCGGATTGCGCACTTCCGCATCGTCTCCAAGGGCAGACTGCTTGCCGACATCGACACGACGAGGGTTCCCGGCCCCTACAGCGCAATCCACGCGCTGGCACAGGGGCATACCGAGCGGCTGCTGCTGGGCAAGCTTTCCGACTATGAGGTTGCTCCCGAGTGGCAAACCGCGGTGGAGACGGTCTCCGGGGATCTTTCGAAGCCGCGGGTAACGCTACGGAAGGCAGATGGATCAGTCGAAACGGCGGATTTCGATATCGTGGTCGCTGCCGACGGCGCCCATTCGGCCGTGCGCAGGGCTGTCGGCATCGGCTTTCCCGGGCAGGCGCTCGAGAGCAGCTTCTATCTGGCGGACTTTCGTTATGCTGTGCCGATCGATCCCGGTTTTGCCGAGATCAGCCTGTTCGATCCAGGCATGATCGGGCGTCTGCCTGTCACGCGCGATGTGCTGCGCTACATCTCAACGCTTCCCGATTTCGAGAGCCGAATCCAACATCCCGCGCCGGTCGCCGAGCGCGTCTGGGCGTCCGATTTCCGCATTCATTTCCGCCACGTCGCCATGATGGCAAGGGGCAATGTGTTTCTTGCCGGCGACGCAGCGCATATTCATTCGCCGGCCGGTGCGCGGGGGATGAACCTTGGCATCGAGGACGCGTGCTGGCTGGCCTGGCTCATCTCGGAAGGGCGGGAGCGTGAATATGCGGGTCTCAGGATGCCGGCGGTGAAGACGGTGTTGAAGCAGACCCATCAACTGACATCGCTTATTACCATGAAGCATCCGGTGGCGATCGCGTTCCGCAATCTTGCCGTCCCCTTACTTTTGCGAATACCCGCGTTCCGACAAAAATTGCTTCACGGCGTTTCCGGATATGATACGCAGTCGCCGCCCTGGATCGATGGCGCACTATAGAAGAAAGACCGCTTGTGAGTGAAATACGCCTTTATGTGACGACGACCGAAGTGCAGGCAGGAGAGATTCTGGACCTGCTGTCCGATGTCTTCGGCGAAGAAGACTTCGCAATCGCGACCACCGAGATCGATGAGAAGAAGGATATTTGGGAAGCCTCGGTCTACATGATGCGCGAAGACGAACTGCAGGTTCGCGCGCGCGTCGAGGAAGCGCTGAAGGTGAGCTTTCCCGAGGCCAAAGTCGAGCGCGAAGTGATTCCCGATGTCGATTGGGTGGCGAAGTCGCTTGAAGGGCTAAAGCCGGTTCGGGCGGGGCGCTTTCTCGTCCACGGATCGCACGACCGCGACAAGGTGCGCTCCGGCGACATTGCGATCGAGATCGATGCCGGCCAGGCTTTCGGTACCGGTCATCACGGCACGACGGCTGGCTGCCTGGAGACGATCGACACTGTCTTGCGCTCCCGCCGGGTGAGAAATGCGCTCGACCTCGGGACTGGCAGCGGCGTTCTGGCGATTGCCGTCAGGAAGCTGCGGAATATTCCTATTCTAGCAACGGATATTGATCCGATCGCGACACGGGTCGCTGCCGAGAACGTTCGGCGCAACGGCATCGCGTCGGGCATCGCCACCGAGACGGCGCCCGGGTTTCACTCCACCGCCTTTGTCGCGCATGGCCCCTTCGATCTGATCATCGCCAACATCTTGGCGCGACCCCTCATCAAGATGGCACCGCAGCTCGTGAACCATTTGGCGCCAGGAGGCTCGGTCATTCTCTCCGGTATTCTGGCCGCGCAGCGCTGGAAGGTGCTGGCCGCCTATAACGGTGCGCACTTGCGGCACGTCCGCACGATCTGGCGCAATGGCTGGGTGACGATCCATCTCGATCGTCCTTGAGGCGAGACAAAAGAAAAGGCGGTGCCAATGGCACCGCCTTTGGACCAGTTTCCCGGTCAATGCCCGCGAGCTCGAAGGAGGAGGAGCGCTCGAGCGGGCTCTACTGGTTCTGATCGCCGGCCCGATGAGGGAGGAGGAGAACGGAGCGGCGAGTTGCTCAGAACGCGTAGCTGGTTGCAACCTGGCGGCGCGTAACCTTCTGGCCGACGCCCAGCAGATTGAGGGTGTCCTCATTCAGCGGGCGGCGTGAGCCGATGACGTGACGCACAGTCTGGCGTTCGCCAGCCTGCACCGGGCTGCTATAAGCGAAGCGCGACAGAGGGGCAGTCATATCAAAATTCCTTTTGTTTCGTTTCAGGTTCGTCTCGAACCGGTCTGATGGCGCCTATATAGCGATTTAGAAAAGTCGAGGGAGAGGGTTTCGTTCATGGGAGCCATGCGTGGAATGCATAAAGCGTGCCAATTTGTGAATGGGCGCCTCATTTCCGCCGGATTGTTGCGCCGCTTTCGCTCACACGTCACGTCGCGAATTCTCGTATTCGTCTGAGATTCCGATAACATAGACGCGTCTTTCGCAGCGGATTCGTCCAAGAAACCGGGTTATTGAGCATGTTCCAGTCTTTCGAAGTCACCTCGACGCCACAATTCGGCCGCGATCGCGTCTCGGCCTTGCGCGCAAGTTTTGACGCGCTTGATATCGACGCGTTTCTTGTGCCGCGCGCCGACGAGTTCAACGGCGAATATGTGCCGGCTTGCGCGGAGCGCCTGTCGTGGTTGACCGGCTTCACAGGATCGGCGGGCGTCGCGCTGGTAACGCGTTGCGAGGCGATCGTCTTCGTGGACGGGCGCTACGTGACACAACTTGCCGAGCAAGTGGACAACTCCGTCTTCACTGGTGGAGATCTTGTGAACGAGCCGCCTCATGCCTGGCTTGCCAACAACGGCTCCAGGGGCTTGCGTGTCGGCATCGATCCCTGGCTCCATTCGGGAGCAGAGGTGAGGCGGCTTGAAAAGGCGCTTGCCGAGATTGGCGGTTCGCTCGTTGTCCTGCCCCACAATCCTTTGGACAAGCTCTGGAGCGACCGGCCGCCGGAGCCGCTGGGGCAGGTGATGATCCAGAACATCGTCCAGGCGGGCGTGCTCGCGACGGAGAAGATAGCAACCATCACCGCCGATCTTGCAACGAAGAATCTCAAGGCGGCGCTGATTGCGGATCCGTCTTCAGTCGCCTGGATCTTCAATATTCGCGGTACCGATGTGCCGCACACGCCGCACCCGCTGGCGCGAGCAATCATCTATGCCGACGGCAACGCCGATCTCTTCCTCGACAAGCGCAAGACCGGCATCGAGGCCGAAGCCTACCTCGCGCAGATGTGCGTACAGCTTCCGCCCTCGGAACTCGAGAAGAAGCTCGCGGCTGTCGCGAAGGATGGCGGTAAAGTTCTGGTCGATCCGGACCTGACCTCGTATGCCCTGGCGGAAATCATTCGCAAGGCAGGCGGTGAGGTCGCAGAGGGCAACGATCCTGCCAAGTTGCCGCGGGCGGTCAAGAACAACGTCGAGATCAACGGCTCCGCGGCCGCGCACCTCCAGGATGGAGCGGCGATGGTCGAGTTTCTCTGCTGGCTCTCGCAGACGAAGCCCGGGACCGTGAACGAGATCGAAATGGCGCAAAAGCTGGAAGCAGTGCGCGGCCGCGTCGGCGAAAGCATGCAGAACCCGTTGAAGGACATTTCCTTCGATACGATCTCCGGTGCCGGCGAACATGCCGCAATCATGCACTATCGTGTGACGACAGAAACGAACCGCAACCTGGAAGCCGGCGAGCTCTTCCTGATCGATTCCGGCGCCCAGTACATCAACGGTACGACCGACATTACCCGTACCGTTGGTATCGGCGCGGTCACCGAGGAGCACAAACGCTTCTTCACGCTGGTGCTGAAGGGGATGATCCAGATCAGCACCGCACGTTTTCCCAAGGGTACGCGTGGTTGCGATCTCGATCCGCTCGCCCGCATAGCGCTCTGGCGGGCCGGCGTCGACTTCGCCCATGGCACCGGCCATGGCGTCGGCTCCTATCTTTCGGTGCATGAAGGTCCGCAGCGTATCTCGAGGCTTTCAACGCAGGAGCTGCTGCCCGGGATGATCCTTTCGAACGAACCGGGCTACTACCGCCCCGGCGCCTTCGGTATCCGGATCGAGAACCTGATCTATGTGCGCGAGGCCGAGGCGATCGACGGCGGCGACATGCCGATGCTGGGCTTCGAGACCCTGACCTTCTGCCCAATCGACCGCAGTCTGGTCATTCCCGAACGTCTCACGCACGACGAGCTGCGTTGGTTCAACGGCTATCATGAGCGCACCCGCGACGCGCTGATGCCGCTGATCCACGACCACGACGTCAAGGCGTGGCTGGAAAATGCGACGCTGCCGCTGGAATATTAAGCGCGGCGGCCTTGCTCGCCGCCGGTGGCGTCACATGCCGATCGTGTGACGCCAGCCCATGACGACGAGCCAGGCGGCAATCAGCATCCAGGTGTGCGAGATCCGCAAGCCGACGAGGAGCGCGACGAGCAGGGCCAGTTTCGAATCCCAGCCGCCGGTGAAGAAGGCCGGGGCGACAAGCGTCGTCAAGACCGCGGCAGGGACTGCGGCAAGCGCGGCCTCCATGCGCGGCGGAATGCGCTTCATCGTGGTGATGAGGATATAGCCGCCAATGCGGGTCGCGTAGGTTGCAACCGCCGCAGCAGCGATCACGAGTGCCATATGAAGATCGAAGGCCATCGTCACACCTCGTGAAGATCGGATTCGAGTTCCTGTTCACGAGGCGGGGGCGGGAACAGGGCGGCAAGGATGATGCCCGCCGCGGCACCCAGGCTGACGTGCCAAGGCGAGCCGACATAGTGATAGGCGATAACAGAGGCGACCGCGCTGACGGCGGCAACCGGCAGGAAATTGTCGCGATGACGGAAGTCAAGGACGATACCGAGGAAATAGGCCGGCAGCAGGATGTCCAGTCCGATCGATTTCGGGTCGCCGATGAAGCTGCCGAGCAGGCCGCCGAGCAGGCTGACCAAGACCCAGAGTATGTAGATGATGATGCCAAAGCCGAGATACCAGACAAAGGTGACCGGCTTGCCTGATTCGCCGCGTTTTGCCGTTTCCGCAAACTGGGGATCGACCAGCAGGAAAAAGGTGAAGAATTTCTGGATCGGAGAGAAGTGTTTGATGTAAGGCGCGATTGCCGCCGAATAGAGGACATGGCGAAAGTTGACAGCCAGGATGGAGGCGACGATCAGCCACGCCTGGACGTTGTGACCAAAGAGCTCGATGCCGACCATCTGGCTCGCGCCGGCATAGACCGTGGCACTCATGAAGGTCACTTCTGCAAGCGACATGCCGTTATCGACCGCCAGTGCTCCGAACAAAGCCCCGAACGGGGCCGAGGCCAGCGCAACGGCTGAACCACCGCGCAAACCGTCGAAAAAATCAGCGCGACTCATCGGCGACAATCCTTCTGGAATTTTGCCCCCGTCTAAGGATGGGCGGTATCTGCCGCAAGCAAATTTCCTTGATTGAACGATCGATTTCGCTGAACCATGCACGCGTGGCCGATGGCCGTTCGGGAGAGAGAACATGAATCAGATCGAATTTTCGAAGGAAGAGAAGGCCGAGCTCATTGCACGGATCCAGCATTATTTCGACAGCGAGCTGGACCAGCCGATCGGCCTCCTCAAAGCGGAGTTCGTTCTCGAATTCTTTGCGAAGGAAGTTGGCGCCGCCTATTACAAGAAGGGGCTTGAAGACGCGCAGGCCGCCCTCGCCAGACGCATGGATGACTTTTCCGAGGACGTCTATCAGTTGCAGCGCAATGCGACGGAGTGATCAGCCTTCCAGAACCTGCCGGCTGGTGACGATGTCGATGCCATGCTCGCGCATCTCCTCGATCGCAGCCGTGACGCCTTCGGGGGTGATACCGCGGCTGGCATCTTCGACAAAGCGAACCCGCACACCCGGCATCATCTCGATGGCGTCCAATGCCGAGAACTTCACGCAATAGTCGGTTGCGAGACCGCAAACATCGAGTTCCCCGACATCCTGGCCTTCGAGAAAATCGGCGAGCCCCGTCAGCGCGTCCTGATCATTGTCGCGAAAGGCGGAGTAGCTGTCGACGTTGCGATTCTCACCCTTCTGCAGGATGAGATCGATCTTCCCGATCTTGAGGTCTGGATGCAGTTCCGCGTCCGGCGTACCCTGGACGCAATGATCCGGCCACATCATCTGCGGCTTGCCGGACAGTGTGCCGACTTCGAATGGCTTCATACCGGGATGAGAGGAGGCGAAACTGCCGTGGTCGGGCGGATGCCAGTCCTGGGAGGCGATGATCAGGTCGTATTTGCCGCTCTCGATCAGCCGGTTTGCGATGGGAACCACGTCGTCGCCGTCCGGTACAGCGAGGTTGCCGCCCGGGCAAAAGCCATTCTGAATATCGACTAGAAGCAAGGCTTTCATCGGTGCGACTCCCTGGATTTTGCACTGCACCATGCCAAGGGCTAAGGGATGGCGCAAGCGCCAAGACGCTTCGCCGCAGGGCGGCGAAGCGAGCCTTGAAAAGGTCAGGTTGGCCGGTGCCCCTTCAGCCCATAAAAGGCGATGTAAGCATAGCACAGAACCGGCATGAGGAAGGCGAGATGTATGCCGACGTTGTCGGCAAGGGCGCCCTGAACCAGCGGCAGCAGCGCGCCGCCGACGATGGCCAGGCAAAGGATTCCGGAGCCTTGACTGGTATATTTTCCGAGACCGTACAGCGCCAGGCTGAAGATCGTCGGGAACATGATCGAATTGAAGAGGCCGATTGACAGCACGGACCACATGGCCACATGACCGCCGGAGAAGACGGTGAGCAGCAGCAACAGGATCACTGCGACTGCATTGAAGGCCAATGCCTTGCCGTCATTGACGTAGCGCATCACGACAGCGCCAACGAAGCGGCCGATCATCGCACCGCCCCAGAAATAGGACACGTGATGAGCGGCCTCGGCTTCCGAAAAGCCGGCAATGTCCGGCTGGCTCATGAAGTTGACGAGGAAGCTGCCGATGCTGACTTCTGCGCCGACATAGAGGAAGATGCCGACCGCGCCGAGCACCAGATGGCGATACTGCCAGGCCGAGCCGCCGCCGGTAATCGGCTCGATGTCTTCGGCGCCTTCGACGTGCGGTAGCTTCAGGGCTGCAAAGAGCGCTGCCAGCAACAGGAAGGCGACCGCCAGCATCATGTAGGGAAGCCTCACGGCGCCGGCTTCTGCTAGTCTCAGAGCATCCAATTGTTCGGGTGTCGCGCCGGCAACGGCGGCCGTCGCAGCGGACAGGATCAGGAACGCGCCGAACATCGGGGCAAGCGTGGTGCCGAGCGAATTGAAGGCCTGTGTCAGCGTCAGGCGGCTTGCAGCCGTGTCTGGCGGGCCGAGCACCGTGACATAGGGGTTCGCTGCCACCTGCAGCAAGGTGATCCCGGTTGCCAGCACGAATAAGGCGCCGAGGAAGAGTGCGTAGACACGGTAACTCGCCGCCGGAATGAAGAGCGCGCAGCCGATGGCCGAGATGACGAGGCCCGCTACAATGCCCCACTTGTAGCTGATCCGCTTGACGAGCGCGCCGGCGGGGAGGGAGACGATAAAGTACGCGCCGAAGAAGCAAAGTTGGATCAGCATCGATTGCGTGTAGTTCAGCTGGAAGACGTTCTTCAGGTGCGGAATGAGAATGTCGTTCAGGCAGGTAATGAAGCCCCACATGAAGAACAGCGATGTCAGGGCCACAAGGGCAAACTGATAATTCGCTACTGGGGAAGTCGATGCCGGGCGTGTCGTCGCGGCATTGTTGGTGATGATACCAGCCACTGTCTTGTACCTCTTGTTCTTGTTTGCGCCGGAAATTTTCCGTTGAAGCCGTCGAAACGACGGGTCGGCGGTGGCTCGGCAGGGCGCTTTGGGAGGAAGCATGCAGCAAGCCACGAGGCTTCATATATCCGTTTGAAACAGAATTGGTAGCATGCAATCGATTTTTATTGTGCGTCGCGATATGCGCTTCGCCATTGCGAACACGCATCTAGGGGCTTTCACGCTGGCGTCACTGAAGGCCGGGGCGGGCGTTTTGGCAGTGTTCAGGCGGCCGAGGCGGACTTTTCGTTCGTGGCCGCGATGCCCTGTTCGTCTGGCTTGCGGCTGGCGTGGTAGGCGCGTTTGTGCGTGTACATGGCAATATCGGCACGCCGCACCATCGACTCCATTGTTTCGCCGGGCTCGCTTGTCGCGACACCGAGCGAAATGCTGAGCGGAGCATTGGAGTAGAACTGGTTGTTGATCTTGAGGAGTTCGCCGATGGTCTCGACCATCGTCACGGCAGCCAGCTTGTCGGCACCAGGCATCAGCACTGCAAATTCATCGCCGCCGATGCGGGCCGCATGATTGGGTTGTGCGGCAGCGCCGTTCAAAACCTCGCCAAGGCGGCGCAACAGTGCATCGCCGGCATCATGTCCGAGCTGGTCATTTGCCTCCTTCAAGCCGTTGAGATCGATGATGACAGCAGAGACCGGACGCAGCGACTTGCGCTCGAGCCGATTTAATTCGTCGGCATAGAAGGCGCGATTGTGCAGCTTGGTCAGCACGTCGTGCTTGCCGAGATATTCGAGATAGGCCTCCGCCTTCTTGCGTGCGGTGATGTCGGTGAGCGCCACTTGCACGAGTGCCCAGTCGGCTTCGTGACCGGGAAGGACGGAGAATTGCAGGAGGACGTAGCGCTCCGAGCCGTCAAGCGCGTAGTTGATGACCTCGCGCTGGTGGAAAAGCCTGCCGTTCCACAGTTCGATCAGCTGTTCGCGGAAGTGTTTTTCCATATCGTCCCGAAAGACTTCGCCGATGCGTTGCAGAAGTGTGTGACGGTCGGGCGCGCAGAACAGATCGAGGGTCGCCTGATTAACGTCGATGACCCGGATTTCGCTCATGCACTGGCGCACGAACTCAGGATGGACATCGGTGAAGACCCTGAAATCGTCGATGCCGCGATCGGAGACATTCTCCAGCAGCAGCTTGATCCGGCTGAAATCCTCAACCCAGAGGGAGACCGGCGAATGCTCGAAAATGCCTTCGGCGTAGCGGCGGTTTTCGCGCTCCTTGCGACGCGCTTCCTCGCGCGCCGTGACATCGTCCGTCGTCAGCATCACCTGCGCCAACGACTGCTCGTGGCCCGGCAGCACCGAGCCGCGCAACTGGATATCGAGCCGGCGTCCGGACAGCGTGTAGTTGACGGCGCTGCTGGTGAACTCTGTCTTGCCCTCCCAGAGTTCGGCCAATTCGTTGACGTGGCTTTCGAGCATCTCATCGCGAAACACGGAACCGAGATTCGCGACGAGGTGGTCGAGGTCGTTGGCCTCGAAGAGTTCCAATGTCTTGCGGTTGACGCGCAGAACGCGGATCAGCCGCGAGCAGGACGCGACGCGTGTTGTGTCGTCTCCCAAGTAGGCCCGAATGTCGACGACGCCTTCGGCGCGCCAGCGGTCGAATTGTGCCTTGACCCCGCTGAAATCCTCGATCCACATCGCGATTGGTGACAGATCGAAGATATCGGAATCGCTCATGACAGGACTTTCGATTTTGGCGTTACCTGTGGAGGCACAGCACTATTTGATCGATCTTTAGGAGTGATTCGTTAACCTTCGCTTGACGCGGCGTTGTTGGTGGCCCGCCGCGACGCTGACCGCTCTCATGCGAGGTGCCATTGACGCCCGCACGATCCGACCAATCTTCCTTCGCAGAAGAGATCGCGGCTTCAAGGGCGCGAAAGAGCAACAATGGTGAGTAGCGTTCAGAGTATTGGGTCGTCATGCTTGTGATGATCTTCCTTGCTGTGGGATCCATGTCTTACTGGCAAGGCTGGCTGTTTCTCGCGAATTTCTGCGGCTGGTGCGCGGCTCTCACGGCGTATTTTGTCAAGCGCGACCCGGCGTTGGTCCGGCAGCGTTTGAGCGTCGGACCGGGTGCGGAACGGGAGCCATCGCAAAAGCGGATACAACTCTTAAACAGTATCGCAATCATAGCGCTTTTCGTTGTCTCGGCGCTCGATTGCAGGTTCGGTTGGTCCGGCACCATTCCTGTCGCTGTCGTGCTTCTCGGCAATGTATTGATCGCCCTCGGCTTCGTCGGGTGCTTCTTCGTCTTCCGGCAGAATTCCTTCGCCGCGGCAACGGTGCACGTAACGCAAGAGCAGCGGGTGATCTCGACAGGGCTCTACGGTATGGTGCGCCATCCCATGTATGCCTCAGTGTTGCCGATGTTCCTCGGCGTGCCCTTGGCGCTGGGCTCCTATTGGGGCATGCTTGTGGTACTCCCGGTCCTTGGCGGTCTCGTCGCGCGGCTGCTCGACGAGGAGAACCACCTTGTGAAGCAATTGCCCGGCTATGCCGACTACCGCGAGAAAGTCAGATGGCGTCTTTTCCCTCGCCCCTGGTAACCGAAGGACATCCTGCGCAAGCTGGTGAGGCGATTGCGATCGTTATCGCACCAAGTTGATGGAGGGCGCAGTGGCTATCAGTGTCGTTCAATTGGGTTCGGCGCGGGCTGCTGGCGAGGGGGTGCGCATCGGCACCGTCCGCCGACCGCCGCGGGGTGTGCCGAAGGAGGAATTTTCCAGCCGCAACTATTATGACGTCTGGCTGCCGATCCTTTCGCCGAGCCAGGCCCTGGTGAGCGAAGCGAAGGCGGCGACCACGGACGCCGAATGGGCAGCGTTTGTGCGCAGCTTCAGGAAGGAAATGAAAGTGCCGGAGGCGAGCCACGTGCTCGACCTGCTCGCCACGCTTTCGCATGCCAGCCATTTTTCAATCGGCTGTTACTGCGAGAATGAAAGCAGATGCCATCGCAGCGTATTGCGGCGCCTGCTTGAAGAGCGGAATGCAACGTTTGCGGCGGAATCCTGCGCCTAGCGCCCGCGTCGCATTGCGGCGAGCTGCGGCCTTGCTCACTCCGGGAATTTCTGCCTTTCTTTGCGAGATGATCACCCGGAGCCCAAGCCATGACCGAGCCCGGTCCAGAGGAGAAGATCGACGCGACATTCCGCAACGGCTCGCTAACAGCAGCCGGCATCATTCTCGGCTTTTCCTTGAGCTTCATAAGTCGCTGGGTCTCCAATCCGAACGATTGGAGCCGGATAGACATCTTTCCGATGCTGCTGCTCACTGTGGGGATAGCCCTACAAGTCAAGGTTTTCGCCGACCTCTTGGCTCGGGATTCGCTGATTGCTACCAAATATGATCGGGCCAGACGGCTGTTTCTGATCGGCATCGCGGTCGTCGCGGCCGGGATCGGGCTGGCATTGATCAATGACATACTGGGACTGGGATCGATGCCGATCCTGGGGTGAGCGGGCGCCACGCCCGCTCCGCGAGTTCGCATTTGCTCGGTCGTCGCGGCAAGCGTTTGGTATCAGGTCCCGAGGATGATCTTATCGCAAGCAAATGCAATGGTCGGACCGATCAAGACGACGACCATAAGCGAGGCTGCGATCAGCGATAGCGAACAGTGTTTCATCTGCGTCCTCCTTCTCACCACCAATCAGTGCGCGTGGGGGTCCAGCGTGCGGGAGGGGGAGGACGATAAGCGAAGTCACGAATGGGTGAGGAAAGCGGTGCGATAGTTCGCGCCATCCCTGTGTTGTGTGAGTTATCCGAGCTTGGCGAACAGGCTGATTTCCGCCCTACGAAACCCGCTCCACAAACCCATCGAGCACTCTCTTCTGGCCAGCCCGGTCAAAATCGATGGTCAGCTTGTTGCCCTCGATCTCGATGATGTTGCCGTTGCCGAATTTCAAGTGGAACACGCGGTCTCCGGTCTTGAATTTCGAGGGCTCGGTCGCTGTGGATTTTGCCACCAGTTCGCCATCGATGGTGCGGCCGCGCGGGCCGCTTTCGCCGTAGCCGATGCGCTCCACGGCGTGGCCGGAACGGGTGCCCCAGTTGTCGCGGGTGGCGTCCGTCTTGTTCTGCTGCGCGCGCTTCCAGCCCGGCGTCGAATAAGAGTTGGCGAAGGGATCGGCCTTATCGAAGCGCGATTGGCCGTAGCCGCCGCGACCATAGCCGCCGTAGCTCTGCTCGGCTTCCGCCACTTCGACATGCGTTTCCGGCAGTTCATCGAGAAAACGCGACGGGATGGTGGATTGCCAGAGACCGTGGATGCGTCGGTTGGAGACGAACCAGATGTGGCAGCGGTGCTTGGCGCGGGTGATGCCGACATAGGCGAGGCGGCGTTCTTCTTCGAGGCCGGCGCGACCGCTTTCGTCGAGCGAACGCTGGTGCGGGAAGAGACCTTCCTCCCAGCCGGGCAGGAAAATGGTGTCGAACTCCAGGCCCTTGGCGGAATGCAGCGTCATGATCGACACGGCGTCGAGATTTTCATTCTGCTCGGCGTCCATGACCAGCGAGACGTGCTCGAGAAAGCCGCGCATCGACTCGAAGCTTTCCATCGAGCGGATCAGTTCCTTCAGGTTTTCGAGACGGGTCGGCGCGTCGGCCGACTTGTCGTTCTTCCACATGTCGGTATAGCCCGACTCTTCGAGGATCTGCTCGGCAAGCTCGGTATGGGGCGTATTTTCCAGCATTTCCTGCCAGCGGCGGAACGATTGGACGACGTCGAAGAGAGCCTTGCGAGCCTTCGGCTTCAACTCGTCGGTCTCGATCATGTCGGCGGCTGCCGCCAGCATCGGGATATCGCGGGCGCGAGCGTAATCGTGAAGGGCCCTCACAGTGGTGTCGCCGAGACCACGCTTCGGGGTGTTGATGATGCGCTCGAAGGCGAGGTCGTCGGCAGGCTGTGCGACGAGGCGGAAATAGGCCATGGCATCGCGGATTTCGAGGCGCTCGTAGAAGCGCGGGCCGCCAATCACGCGGTAGTTGAGGCCCAACGTCACGAAGCGGTCTTCGAATTCGCGCATCTGGAAGGAGGCGCGCACGAGGATCGCCATGTCGTTCAGCAGATGCCGCTTGCCATCGGGACCGCCGCGCTGAAGCTGCTCGATTTCCTCGCCGATTTCCCTGGCTTCCACTTCGGAATCCCAGGAGGCGTGCACCTGGACCTTGATGTCTTCGGGATCGCTCCGATCGGTGAAGAGCGTCTTGCCGAGGCGGCCTTCGTTGTGAGCGATCAGGTGGCCGGCCGCACCGAGGATATGTGCCGTCGAACGGTAGTTGCGCTCCAGCTTGATGACCTTGGCGCCCGGGAAATCCTTCTCGAAGCGCAGGATGTTGTCCACCTCGGCGCCGCGCCACCCATAGATCGACTGGTCGTCGTCGCCGACGCAGCAAACGTTCTGCGGCTCACCCTTGGGGCGCTGGGCAAGCAGGCGCAGCCACATGTACTGGGCGGTGTTGGTGTCCTGATATTCGTCGACGAGGATGTAGCGAAAGCGGCCGTGATACTCCTTGAGAAGATCCGGGTTCTTCCGGAAAATCGCGATCGGGTGCATCAAGAGATCGCCGAAATCGCAGGCGTTCAGCGTCGAAAGCCGTTGCTGGTAGGCGAAGTAGAGTTCGCGGCCCTTGCCGTTGGCGAAGGCGCGTGCGTCGCCTTCCGCGATGTCGCCGGGGCCGAGGCCCTTGTTCTTCCAGGTGTCGATCATGCCGGCGAACTGCTTGGCAGGCCATCGCTTGTCATCGAGACCTTCCGCCTGGATGAGCTGCTTGATCAGACGGACGACGTCGTCAGTATCGAGAATCGTGAAGTCGGAGCGCAGGCCGACCATTTCGGCATGGCGGCGCAGAAGCCTCACGCCGATCGAGTGGAAGGTGCCGAGCCAGGGCATACCCTCAACAGCGCCGCCGACGAGCAGGGCAATGCGCTCCTTCATCTCGCGGGCAGCCTTGTTGGTGAAGGTGACGGCGAGGATCTGCGAGGGGAATGCGCGGCCGGTGTTGAGGATATGGGCAATGCGCGTCGTGAGGACACGTGTCTTGCCAGTGCCTGCGCCCGCGAGCACGAGGACGGGGCCTTCCAGCGTTTCGACGGCTTCGGTCTGCTCGGGGTTCAAGCCGGAAAGGTAATCGGGGCGCCTGCCGCCATCTCGAGCGGCCAGGGCCCGGGCGGCGAGCCCTCCGGCGGCGGAAGCGGCAGGGGTCGGCTGCTTGCGTGGCGGCTCGCCCGGCTCTTCATCGAAGAAGGGGATATCGTCGAAACTATTGCTCATGGCGCGTAATGTAGTGATTCGGGATGGAAAGACCAGAAAAGATGTTCTGCTTTCATTCCCGGTCGGATGGCTGTCCTCAGCTTGGATCTGGCGTGAGACGGCAGCAACGGCAGCGAATTGCCGGCATGTGGGACGAGATTCGTCCCCGGCGGGACCGCATCCCTCATAAACGTCAGAAAACAACCGTCATTTGACCCGAACAAAGAGACACTGCGAAACCTGCGCGGAGCGATTGGCGGATACTCCGTCGATAACTCAGTCTTGATATTACAATTCAGTAATGAGGGGCCAATTCGCTTGCCGGTGATCAGCAAAGAGACAATATTGTCGCAGACGCGCGGCAATTTGTCCTGCGAACGCCTCTTTCGATAGACCCTGGACCAGCCTCGGTTCCCTCTGGAGACGTGAATGCCATTTTGGAAGCAGTTTATAGTTTGCCTTGTCGTGATTGCTGCCGGCTTTGCTGGATGGGTATACTTTGTGCCGGGAGCTGGCGAGACGCTGCGCAAGGCCGGCTTTTCAAAGGTTTCCAAGCTAGCGCCCGACGAGGCTGTACCGCAGCTGCCGGCCAGCGGAGAAGGGCAGTCGAGGCGTCGCGGTGGCGGAGCCAACGCTCCTGTTCTGGTCGCCACGCAAGCCGTTGTTCGTGGGATCGTCAATGATCGGTTGAGCGCCATCGGCACGGGGGATGCGATCCGCTCTGTCGTGGTGATGCCGCAGGCGAGCGGCACGATCCGCGAAATCCTCATCAAATCGGGCGACAGGATCACCAAGGGGCAGGTCCTTGCGAAACTCGACAGCGAAGAGCAAGTCATCGCTCGCGGTCAGGCGGATGTGGCGCTGAAGAGCGCCATTGAGAAATCCAGTCTCTACCACAACATCAAATCCAGCGTATCGCGCATGGATGTCTTCGATGCCGAAATCGCGGAGCAGGGCGCGCGGCTGCAGCTTCAGGCCGCCGAGCTCAATCTTGAACGCCGCAGCATCGTTGCGCCGATCGATGGCATCGTCGGCATTATCCCTATCAACATCGGCGACAACGTCGCGACAACCACGCCTGTCGCGACGCTCGACGACCGAACGGAAATTCTTGTCGACTATTGGGTGCCCGAGCGCTTCGCCAACACCATCACGGTCGGCCAGCCGGTTGAGGCAACGTCGGTAGCCCGGCCCGGTCGGGTGTTCTCGGGCGCGGTCGAAGCAATCGACAACCGCATCGACGCCGCCAGCCGCACAATGCGCGTACGGGCCCGCATCGACAACGCCTCGGACGAGCTGCGCGCCGGCATGTCCTTCAATGTCGGGATGAAGTTTGGGGGCGACCGATATCCGGCGGTCGATCCGCTTTCGGTCCAATGGGACTCCCAAGGGGCTTTCGTTTGGAAGGTCGTCGACGGCAAGTCCGGCAAGGTGCGGGTCAGTATCGTGCAGCGCAATCCCGACTACATTCTCGTCAAAGCCGATCTGAAGGATGGTGATGCCATCGTCACCGAGGGCCTGCAGCGCGTCCGTGAGGGCGGCGGGGTGCGGGTTGCCGGCGAAGTCGCGTCGAATTCGGAGCCTGCCACGCAATGAACGTGATCGAGATGCAGGACAAGCCGGCTTCCGGCAAACAGACCTTTACCGCGCTGTTCGTCCGGCGCCCCATCCTTGCGCTGGTCTTCAATGCCTTGATGATCGTCGCCGGCCTTGCGGCCTATGCCGGAATCGAAGTGCGCGAACTGCCTGATGTCGATCGGCCCGTCGTGACCGTTCGCACCACTTTCGAGGGTGCGTCGCCGCAGACGATCGACCAGGAACTGACGAAGGTGATCGAGGGCGCGGCGGCTCGCGTCAGCGGCCTCAAGTCGATTTCCTCCAGTTCGCAGTTCGGCCAGAGCCGGGTGACGCTCGAATTCTCGGACTCGATCGATCTTGCCGTCGCGGCAAACGATGTGCGCGACGCCATCGGCCGTATCGCAGATCGTCTTCCCGAGGAGGCAGATGCGCCGCAGATCGTCAAGGCGGATTCCGATTCTCAGCCGATCATGCGACTTGCCGTGACCTCGTCCAAGCTCAACATGGATGACCTGACCCTTCTCGTGGAAAACCAGGTCATCGACCGCCTTGCCTCGGTCGACGGTGTTGCCGATGTCGAGACCTATGGCGACCAAGAGAAAGTGTTTCGTGTCGACGTCAACCAGAGCGAACTTGCCAGTCGCGGGCTGACTGTTGGCGATCTGACGAAGGCGCTGTCGAGCGCTGCCCTCGATATGCCGGCGGGATCGTTGAAGAGCCCGACGCAGACGATCGTCGTGCGTGCGATGGCGAGTCTGCAGACGCCGGAGGATTTCGCCAACGTCATTTTGCAGAACCGCGTGCGCCTCGGCGATGTGGCGAACGTTACGCTCGGACCGCGCGACGGGCAGACGGCACTGCGCTCCAACGGCGTTCCCGGCATCGGTCTCGGCGTCATCCGCCAGGCGCAGTCGAATACGCTGAATATTTCGAACGGCATCAAGGACGCCGTTGCCGAGCTTTCGAAGACGCTTCCCGAGGGCACGCGGATCGCCATCACCAGCGATGATGCCGTCTTCATCCAGGGGGCGATTCATGAGGTCGTGCTGGCGTTGATCCTGGCCGCCGTCATCGTTACCGGCGTGATCTATCTTTTCCTGCGGGATTGGCGCGCGACGATCATCCCTGCCGTCAGCATGCCGGTGGCGCTGATCGGAACCCTTGCGGCCGTCTATCTCGTCGGCTTCTCGATCAACATCCTGACGCTTCTTGCGATCGTGTTGGCCACAGGTCTCGTCGTGGACGACGCGATCGTCGTTCTCGAGAACATTGTGCGCCGCCGATCGGAAGGCACGGGGCCGCGGGCGGCCGCCGTGCTTGGCACACGTGAGGTGTTCTTTGCGGTGATCGCGACGACTGCGACGCTTGCCGCAGTCTTCATTCCGCTGTCCTTCCTGCCGGGGCAGGTGGGCGGCCTGTTCCGCGAATTCGGCTTCGTGCTGGCCTTCTCGGTCGGCCTCTCGTCCATCGTCGCGTTGACCTTGTGCCCGATGCTCGCCTCGCGGATATTGACGAAGGAGATGCTCGAGGACCACGGATTTCTCGGCCGTTTCGGCACCTGGTTCGCTGATACCTACCGGTGGTCGTTGCATGCCTGCCTGAATGCGCCGCTCGTCGTCATCGTCGTTTCCGCGATTTTCGCGGGAGCGGCTGTGCTGGCCTTCTCGACGGTTCGAAGCGAGCTGACGCCGAACGAAGACCGCGCCCTGGTAATGATGCGTTTGACAACACCGCAGGGTTCCAGTCTCGAATATACCCGCGACAAGATGCAGCGGGTTGAAGAGTATCTTCAGCCGCTCGTCGACAGCGGTGATATCAGCAACGTCTTTTCCATCTCCGGGCAAGGCGGGCAGGTCAACAGCGGCTTCATGGTGCTGACGCTGGCTCCGTGGGGTGAGCGCCACCGCACGCAGGCGGAGATTGTCGCCGATATCAACCGGGCGGCCGCAAGGGTTCCAGCCCTGCGCGGCAATGCGATCCAGTCGAACAGCCTGCGCATTCGCGGCGCCGGCAACGGATTGCAGATGGCTCTGGTTGGCAACGATCATGAGGCACTGACGACCGCAGCCGCTCAATTGGTCCAGGCACTCGACGCAAAAGGGCATTACGATGCGCCGCGATTGAGCAATGAGCCGACCCAGGCTCAGGTGTCGGTCACGATCGACCGCGAGCGGGCCTCCGATCTCGGCATCGACATTACCGGCCTCTCAACGGCCATGCAGTCGCTGCTGGAAGGGCGCTCGGTCGTCGATGTTTTCGTCAAGGGTGAAGCCTATCCGGTGCTGCTCACCTCCAACACCCGGCCCATTGACGATCCGACGGATCTAGAGAACGTCTTCCTGAAGACCGGTGATGGCAAGATCGTGCCGATGTCGGTGATCGCGTCGCTGACGGAAAGCTCGGTCGCGCCGCAGCTGAACCGCGAACAGCAGCTCGCCTCGGTGGCGATCACTGCCGGCCTGAAGAACGGTCTCTCGCTCGGAGATGCCGTCAAGGAAGTGACCGAGATCTCCAAATCGGTTCTGCCGCCCGGCGCGCGTCTCGTCCCTCTCGCTGAGGCCGCGACACTGGAAGAGAACTCGAGCGGCATGGCGCTGACCTTCGGCTTTGCCATCGTCATCATCTTCCTGGTTTTGGCCGCGCAGTTCGAAAGCGTGCTGTCATCGGTGATCATCATGTCGACGGTGCCGCTCGGGCTCGCATGCGCCGTCTTCGCACTGATCATCACCGGGTCGAGCCTCAACATCTACAGCCAGATCGGCCTTGTGCTGCTTGTGGGCGTGATGGCGAAGAATGGTATTCTGATCGTCGAATTCGCAAACCAGCTGCGTGATCGCGGCGAGGAGGTGCGCACAGCGATCGAGAAGGCGTGTGCGCTGCGTCTGCGACCCGTGATGATGACGATGATCGCGACCATCCTCGGTGGCGTTCCGCTGGTCTTTGCGCATGGCGCTGGCGCTGAAGCGCGCGTCGCGCTCGGCTGGGTCATTGTCGGGGGGCTCGGTTTTGCGACGCTGGTGACGCTCTACATTACGCCGGTCGCCTACCTGCTTATCGCCCGCTTTGCGAAGCCGCATGCTCACGAAGAGGAGCGCCTCCACGAAGAAATGGCTCACGCATCGCGGCCCCGGGCGCCAAAGGCAGGCCGATTGCAGGCGGCAGAATAGCGCCGCTGCCCTCCGGCCAAACGCTGCGGCTTATAGTTTATGAAAAGTTGTAGGATTGGATGAATTTCCTCTAAACCTTAGATGTTTTTTAAGCATGAGCGGCAATCATTCCGACAAACCGATAGATCCTCCAACGTTTCGGAGGGCCGCCTCGGCGCCGGTGTAAGGCGTTCCCGGACATGAAGGTTCGCGGTACCGGTTTGTTTGTATCAGTCGCGTATTGTTGTGTTCGGAGTACAGTACCTTGACGATTTATCGGCGCACTTCGGTGGATGCCGCGCTGTATGTTTTGCGTGACATCGGTCGCGATATGACCAAGACGCAGAGGCAGGTATCCACCGGCCTCAGAGTGGAAACAGCGTCCGACAACGGCGCCTACTGGGCGATAGGTTCGACGCTGAAAACCGATCAGAAAGCCCAGTCGGCTATTCGCGACGCCCTTGGCCTCGCCGCTGCGACCATGGGCACAGCTTACAATGCCGTCGACAATGCGATCGATCTCGTCAGCGAGATCAAGGCAAAGCTCGTTGCAGCAACCGAGTCCGGCGTCGACAAGGACAAGATCAACACGGATATCGCTCACCTGAAAGATCAACTGCGGTCGGTTGCCCAGTCGGCGGAGTTCAACGGTGACAACTGGGTTGCTATCGAGGGATCGGCGGATCCGTCCAAGCCGAGGCAGGTACCGTCTTCCTTCATCCGTTATTCCGATGGCACGGTAAAGGTCGACATGCTCAGCTATGAGGTCGATCTCGCACCGGTTGGTGCGACCACCTCGAAGGATGCACGTTACCTCATTGATGATCGGGCGACCGGCTCCGGCGAGTATGGCGCTCTCACCTCTCAGTATTTTGCGACAGAGGCCGGCGCTTCGCAAAACTATGTGATGCTGAAGGGCGCCGGCAATACGGCAGGGCAGGTCGAAATTGGGGTTTCCAGCAGCACGACCCAGGCACAGGTGAAAGAGATGATCACCGTCGTCGACATGATGCTGAACCAGATGACGACGGTTGGCTCAGCCTTCGGCGCACTCGAAAAGCGCATTGGCATCCAGAGCGATTTCGCACAATCGTTGGACGATTCCTACGCCCGCGGCATCAGCCGCCTGATCGATGCAGACATGGAAGAGCAGTCAAGCCGGCTGCGGGCCCTGCAAACACAGGAGCAGCTTGGGCTGCAGTCGCTGAACATCGCCAACGCCAGCTACGACAAGGTTCGCCAGCTCTTCCAGAACTTCTAACCGGTTGTCTTGAAAAAGGGTTCGTCGCCCCTATTCCGACGGGCGACATGGCCGCGCAGGCCTGTCACTGTGGCTTGCGATCCGCAGTAGCCGTGCATTTTGCCCAATTTCCAGTATCTGAAGAGCCCTGCTTCATCTTGTTGCCGCAATCCTTAATACTGGTCGCATCAACACCGAATTGGAGATACCGCTGTCCATGATCAAGAAATTCATACTTTTGTCCGTTGCCGCAACTTACCTTAGCGCTTGCACCACGACTGACCCCTATACGGGCGAGCAGAAGATGTCGAACACGTCAGGCGGGGCGCTGCTGGGTGCCGGCGTTGGCGCGCTTGCTGGCCTGGCTGTCGGCGGCTCGCCGGTTGGACGTCGCAACGCCGCGCTGATTGGTGCCGGCGTGGGCGCGCTCGCGGGCGGTGCGGTCGGCAATTACATGGACCAGCAGGAATCCGAACTGCGCGCTCAGCTCCAGGGAACCGGCATATCGGTCACCCGCCGCGGCGACAACATCATCCTCAACATGCCGTCCAACATCACGTTCGATGTTGATCAGGATGCCGTGAAGGCTGGGTTCTACCCGACGCTGAACTCCGTGGCGATCGTCTTGCGCAAGTTCAACCGCACGCTGATCGACGTAAACGGCCACACCGACTCCACCGGCAGCCTGCAGCACAATCAGGATCTGTCGCAGCGCCGCGCGATGTCAGTTGCCGACTATCTCGGCACCCAGGGCATCGATCCGCGCCGCGTTTCGGCCGTCGGCTTCGGACCGTCGCAACCGGTCGCCTCCAACGCCTCGGAAGCCGGCCGCGCCCAGAACCGCCGCGTCGAAATCCAGATCGCGCCTGTCACCCAGAGCTGATCAACATTGCAGTCACGAAAACGGCCGGGCCAACGCCTGGCCGTTTTCGTTATTGGTGCATCGTCGCGCCCTTGGTGATCTTGTCGACGATCTTCTTCTCCGCCCTGATGGCAATGCCGACAACCTTGGCATCATCAGGCGCATACTCGGCAAAGACGGCTCTGTTGGCGGCGTCGTGGCCGGTTGCGAACATCTCCTCGATGAACAGCGAGGAGATTATGCCGCGCTCCAAAGAACGGCGGTGGATCGCCGATAGCGTCTCGCCCTCGGCCGACAAAACGATGATCGGCTGGATGGAAAGCGGATGGTAGAGATTTCCGGCACGATCCTTGTAGGCCTCGCCGATGATCTCGCGATTCTGTCCGGCAAGGCCGCTCATCAGGAAGGCGGTGACATTCAGCTTTTGCCAGGATGCAAGATTGTTTCGCAGAACGATTGCAATTTTGGTATCAAACATTCCAGTCTCTTTTCATGCGGGATTGAAAGTCGCGTTGGATCAGGATGTAAGCAATCACGCCTTCGAAGGTCTTGAACGTTTGTGCATGGAGCCCGGCACAGACGGGATCCTGACCGCACCGGCCTTTCCTGGCATCGAGCGGATCGAGGCGCAATTTTCAGGCAATGCATTCGAGCCGCATCGCCACGATACTTATGCTCTAGGGGTCACGATCAAGGGCGTGCAGACTTTTTCCTATCGAGGCAAGCGGCGCTTCAGCATGCCTGGGCAGGTGATCGTCCTCCACCCCGATGAAGAACATGATGGCGGGGCGGGCACAGATGACGGGCTGCAATATCGTATGCTGTATCTAGAACCGGCGCTGCTGTTCGAATGCCTGGACGCCGAGAAGATCGGGCTGCCGTTCGTCGATGAACCGGTGATCGGGGATCCCATCCTGGCCGAGACATTGCTCGCCGCTCTTGGCGAACTGGATCGCGAACTCGATGAGCTTTTCGTCGATGACTTCGTTTCGCGCGTTGCGGGCGGACTTGCCAAGCATGCAAGGACACCACAGCGCCCGCTCGGCAGCGTGGCGTGGGAGCGCACAAGATTGGCGCGGGACTATCTCGAAGCGCATGCGACGGAAGCTGTGCAGTCCGGCGAATTGGAGGTTGTCACCGGCCTCGACCGTTTTTCCCTCGCGCGGCATTTCAGGGCAGCCTTTGCAACCAGTCCGCATCGGTATCTTCTTATGCGGCGGCTCCAGCAGGCACGCGTCATGATCGGAGCGGGCGAAGGACTTTCCGATGTTGCCGCGGCAACCGGCTTTGCAGATCAGAGCCATCTGACCCGCCATTTCAAGAAGGCCTATGGTATGACGCCTGGCCAATGGGCGGGTCTCAGACGGGTTTTTCCGCAAGGCCGGAGCGGCGCGCGATAAAGCGAGCCAGCATCGGACCGGTAAACAGGATTACGAGGAAGCGGCCGGTTTGCATCGCCATCACGAAGGGCACGTCGACATCGCTGGACGCTGCAATGATGGCGACGGAATCGGCGCCCCCTGGGCTGGTCGCCAGATAGGCCGTGAGCGGATCGACGCCGGCGAACGTGTGCAGGGCAAAGGCCATGCAGCCGCAGATCGACATCAGCAACAGGATGGAGGCAGCCACGCGGGGCAGGGCACGAGCGGCGTGCATGACGATGCCGCGGGTAAAGCGCAGGCCGATATTCCAGCCGATCAGGGCATAGCTGATCGCCAGAAGCCATAGCGGCAGCTCGATCGTCAGCAGACCGAAGCCCTGCAGCAGCGAGCCGAGAACCAAAGGCAGGGTGATCGTACCGCCCTGGATACGAAAGCGGACGGCAACATAAGCTGACAGGCAGGTGAGGGCGATGGTAGCGGCAAGCGCCTGCCAGTCGACTGGAGGGAAGAGGATGAATGCCGGCGGGTTGCCGCCATCGGCGGCAACCCAGAGGCGGGAAACGACCGAGGCGGCCACAGCAACAAAGACCACACGCAGATACTGCATGAAGGCGACGAGGCGGGCGTCGGCACCGTAGGCCTCGGACATGATGACCATTGCGGAAGCGGCGCCGGGAGACGAGCCCCAAACGGCCGTCGTTCCCGGCAAAACCTGCCAGCGTGTCAGCAGCCAGCCAAGGCCTGCCGCCGCGACGATGACGGAAAGGATCATTGCCAGAAAGAGCGGCGCATCGGCCGCCATCGTCTTCAGAATATCGACCGTGATGGTGCGTGCCATCAGGAAGCCCACGAGCGCCTGCCCGAAGAGCAGCGGCCAGCGCAGCACGCGAAGCGATCCCTGGCCTATGGACAAAGCAAGGATGATCGCCCCCACCATCGGACCGATAAGGAGCGAAGCCGGTAGACCGAGCATTTCGAGCCCGACGACAAGCAGGGCCGAGATGCTGAGCAAGACTACCCACAGCGGCAGGCTGGCGTATCGAAGAATGCGGCTGGCATCGTACAACGGCATGATCCCATGCATGTCTTGCCAATGCTGGAACTGCAATCGAGGCGAAGCAGGGTGCAGCACTGGCGGGGAATACGACCGGCCGGAGAAGCCGGAGGACACTGCGCCGATATAGGCGCCAGCCATGGAAGGGGTCAATTGCGAAATCCTATAGGTTTCGCAGTGTTAGAGACTGACGTGCTCCGCCAGGAAATCGAGCAGAGCCCGCACGCGAGCCGGCAACGGACCGCCTTGGCCGATATAGACGGCGTAGAATTCCTCGATGTCGCCTGGATTGATATCCTCAAGAACCGGCACCAGCCTGCCCGCCTCGATATCGGCGCGTACGGTGAAGGTGGCGAGCCGCACGAGGCCCGCTCCTGACACGGCCATGTATCGCATCGCTTCGCCGTCACCAACCTGCACGCCTGGCGTGATCGGCAGCGTGACGGTTTCGCCGTCGTGGCGCAGGGGCCAGCCCTGGACGCTGCGCGCATAAGAAAAACCAATGCGGCGGTGCTGCTTCAGGTTGTCGAGAGATTTCGGCTCACCGAAACGCTTCAGATAGGCCGGCGATGCGACGATGACTTTGCGGGTGACGCCGAGCTTGCGGGCGATCAGGCTGGAGCTCTTCAGCGGTCCGGCGCGGATTGCGACATCGGCTCGATCGTCCACGAGATCGACGATGGCGTCGGTGTGCGAGATGTCGAGTGTGATGGCGGGATGCAGCGCCAGAAAGTCGGAAACCAGCGGCGCAAGGATATGATGGCCGAAAGACGCGCTGGTGTTGATGCGAATGGGACCGGCAGCCTGTTCGCCGGCGGACGCGTAGCGCTCGGCCTCCGCTATGTCCGCAAGGATGGAAACGCTGCGCTCGTAGAAGGCGGAGCCTTCCGTCGTCAGGTGCAGCTTGCGGGTCGAACGGTTGACGAGCCGGGCGCCGAGGCGTGCCTCAAGCCGCGCGACGAGCTTGCTGACGGCGGATGGTGTCATGCGGCAGGCGCGAGCCGCGGCCGTGAAGCCGCCGAGCTCGACGGCGCGCACGAAGACCTCCATTTCGCCGGAGCGATTGATGTCTTGTCGGCTCATGATGAATTCAATTCATGGGTGGTTTTCCTACCGGTAAGCTATATCACTGTAAATTCAGTGTCTATCTCTTCTGAGGACAACAACAGGAGGTGACCGACCATGGAATACAGAAATCTCGGCGCATCCGGCCTCAGGGTGCCGGTCTTGAGTTTCGGCGCAGGAACCTTCGGTGGCGCGGGCCCGCTCTTCGGGGCATGGGGCAATACCGATGCTGCGGAAGCGCGGCGACTGATCGATATCTCGATCGAAGCGGGCGTCAATCTCTTCGACACGGCGGATGTCTATTCGGCCGGTGCCTCCGAGGAGGTCCTTGGCGAGGCGATCGCCGGTCGGCGCGATGCGGTGCTGATCTCGACCAAGATTGCCTTGCCGATGGGCGATGGACCTGCGGATTGGGGAACGTCGCGCGCACGCCTGATCCGCTCCACGGATGAGGCGCTGAAGCGGCTGGGAACGGACTATATCGATCTGCTGCAGCTTCATGCGTTCGACGCCTCGACCCCCATCGAAGAGGTGCTTGCAACGCTGGACGGCCTGATCGCGGCAGGCAAAATCCGCTACATCGGTGTCTCTAATTTCTCGGGATGGCAACTGATGAAGTCGCTCTGCATTGCGCAGAGTCAAGGCCATCCGCGCTATGTTGCCCATCAGGTCTACTATTCCCTCGCAGGTCGCGACTACGAATGGGAACTGATGCCGCTCGCTGCCGACCAGGGCGTAGGCGCGCTGGTATGGAGTCCGCTTGCCTGGGGGCGTCTCACCGGCAAGATCCGACGCGGCCAGCCGCTGCCGGAGGGTAGCCGTCTGCACCAGACGGCCGATTACGGGCCTCCGGTCGATGACCAGAAGCTCTACGATATCATCGATGCGCTCCTGGAGATTTCCGAAGAGACCGGCAAGACCGTTCCGCAGATCGCGCTCAATTGGCTGATTGGCCGTCCGACCGTCGCCAGCGTTATCATCGGTGCGCGCAACGAGGAGCAGCTTCGGAAGAATCTCGGTGCCGTCGGTTGGACTTTGTCGAAGGAGCAGGTGGAAAAGCTCGATAAAGCGAGTGCCGTGACCGCGCCCTATCCGTACTTTCCGTACCGCAGGCAGGAAGCGTTTGCGCGGCTCAATCCGCCGTTGGTCTAAGCGGTGCTCGACAGAGAACCGTTCTTGCCAATCCTGCACTAGACAGGCGCCGTCTCTTGTCCCATACCAACCTGCCTCCGGCAGCGAAGGTGAAGGAGATCAAAGAGATGGCGCTCAAAGATGCAAAAACCGGAACACGGAACGAGGCAGGCATCGCCGCCGCTCTTGGCGTTCTGAAGCAGAGCTTTGGCGAGCGCTTTCAGACCGGCCAAGCCTTTCGCGCACAGCACGCGCACACCACCACCTACATCCCGGCGCAGCTGCCCGACGGCGTGCTTCTTGCCGAGGGCAGTGACGATGTGAAGGCCGCGGTGAAGATCTGCGCCGAACACAAGGTGCCCGTCATTGGCTTCGGCACCGGTTCGTCGCTGGAGGGGCAGGTCAATGCCCCCAATGGTGGCATATCGATCGATTTCAGCCGGATGAACCGGATTCTTGAAGTCAATGCGGAAGATCTCGACTGCACCGTCGAGCCCGGTGTGACCCGTGAGGAGCTCAATACGTATCTCCGCGATACCGGACTGTTTTTCCCCATCGATCCCGGGGCAAATGCCTCTATCGGCGGCATGACCTCGACGCGGGCGTCGGGAACGAATGCCGTGCGCTACGGCACCATGAAGGACAATGTGCTCGCCGTGACGGCGGTCACTGCGACTGGGGAAGAAATCCGCACCGCGCGACGCGCACGCAAGTCGTCCGCCGGCTATGACATGACCCGGCTCTTCGTTGGTGCGGAAGGTACGCTTGGCATTTTGACCTCAGTCACGCTGCGGCTGCAGGGTATCCCGCAGAAGATCGGCGGCGGCGTCTGCGCGTTTCCGACCGTGCGGGCTGCCTGCGATGCGGTGATCATGACCATCCAGATGGGGATTCCCGTTGCCCGCATCGAACTTCTCGATGCCCTGCAAATCCGCGCCTGCAATGCCTATTCAAAGCTGAGCTATGAGGAAAAGCCGACACTTTTCCTTGAGTTTCATGGCACGGACGAAACCGTTGCATTGCAATCGGAAGAGTTTGCCGAGATTGCCGCAGAATGCGGCGGTGGCAAATTCTCATGGACGGTCAACGCCGACGAACGCAGCAAGCTCTGGAAGGCACGGCATGATGCCTACTGGGCATCGCGCGCGCTGGCGCCTGAAATGGCCGCGCTCTCTACGGACGTTTGCGTCCCGATTTCCCGTCTTGCCGATTGCATCGGCGAGACGCAGGCCGATATCGAGGAACATGGTCTGCTGGCGATGATCGTCGGGCATGCCGGTGACGGGAACTTCCATGTGCTCCTGTTGTTTGACGACAAGACGGAGGAGGGCATTGCTGTGGCTGAAGCCTTTGTCGGCCGGCTCAACGCCCGCGCTTTGGCGATGGACGGTACCTGCACCGGAGAGCATGGCATCGGCCAAGGCAAGATGGCATTCCTTGAAGAGGAGCTTGGGGGCACGGTCGACCTCATGCGGCAGGTCAAGAAGGCGCTCGATCCGGATGATATCTTCAATCCGGGCAAGATATTCCACCGTGCCTGAAAACGAACACTCTGTTGCGCTTGTCTCTCAGGCGAGACCGACTGAGAGGGAAATGACCGGGCGTGAGGCGAATTCATCTCGAAATCAAGTAAATAGAGCACGATGTTGCCGGAAAGCTGCTTCACAGCTTTCGGTATCATGCTCTAGTGTCCGCGATGGATTCCCAAATGGAGAATTGTTGAGTTGGTAGGCCGGTTCCTCGTCTTTTTGGGCGGAGTGATTGTCGTGGCGCTGTTCGTGGCGCTGCTGGCGCCGCTGTTTATCGACTGGACGGACTTTCGAAAGAATTTCGAGGATCAGGCGAGCCGGATCATCGGCAAAAAGGTCATCGTCCACGGTGCGGTGGATGCGCGGCTGCTGCCGTTTCCCTCCGTGACCCTGCATGACGTGCGCGTCGGGCAGGAGCTTGACGGATCGCCGATCGTGCAGGTCGAACAGTTCTCGATGGATGCGGAACTCGCGCCATTCCTCTCGGGCGAGGCGCTGATCTTCGACATGCGCGTGGTCAACCCGAAGGTGAAGCTGAGGCTCCTGAAAGACGGCACACTCGACTGGACCCGCGGCAGCCGACCTGAAATTCCAGCCAGGACGGTTATTCTCGAGAATGTACATGTCAGCGGCGGCGATGTTCAGTTCATCGACGATCAGTCGGGACGGTCGCGGCACATTACGGGCCTGAATGCCGAAATGTCGGCGAAGTCGCTTGCCGGTCCATGGCGGATCGAGGGCGATGCGGCTCTGGATGGGGCGCATGGCAGCTTCACGATTGCCAGTAATCAGCTGGATGAGAACGGAATCCTGCGGATGCGCACGCGTCTGCAGCCCGATAAGCAGCCGGTGACGGTCGATCTCGACGGGGAATTGAAGCTGGTCGACCGCAAGCCGAACTATCAGGGAACGGTGTCGGCTTCGATCGAGAACCGAGATGGCAAGAAGGGCGACAAGGCCGATGTGCCTCCGCGATTGAAGGGGAAGTTCGAACTTACCAACGAGAGCGTTCGCATACCGGAATATCGTTTGGAGGTCGGGGCGACAGACGATCCCTACGTCGTCACCGGGGAGGCGACGCTCGATACCGGAAGCAAGCCGCAATTTCTGCTGATTGCGAACGGCCAGCAGATCGATGTCAATCGCATCGGCAATCAAGGTGCGAACGGCAAGACTACCCGTGATGCCGGCGTTTCGGCCCGGCAGCGCTTGAACGCGCTGATCCAGATTGTTTCGCAAGTGCCGGTGCCGCAGGTGCCGGGTAAGGCGAGCGTTCGATTGCCGGCGATCGTGGCGGGAGACACGACAATCCGCGACATTCAGCTCGATGTCGAACCCGCTGGCAAGGGCTGGACGATCGACAATGTGGTCGGCACGCTGCCGGGTCGTACGCAGGTGGAAGGCCAAGGCAAGCTCAATCTGCAGGGGCAGGCATCCTTCGTTGGGCAGATCACAGTGGCATCCAATCAGCCCACTGGCCTTGCGGCCTGGCTTGCAGGCTCCGTCGATCCCGCGATCCGGCAACTGCGGCAGGCGGGTTTTTCCGCAGATGTTAACCTCACGCACGAGCGCCAGACATTCAGCAACCTGGAAATTGCCGTTGGGCAGGCGACGCTCAAGGGCAGGCTGGACCGACAGGTGGTGGCCAATCAGGCGCCGACGCTGGATGTGGCACTTGCCGGCGATGCACTCGATCTGGATGCGCTGCGTGCGCTGACAGGATTGTTCACGGGTCAGGATGCCGGCGACAACGTGCTCGATCACAAAATCAACGCACAGCTCAAGGCCGACAAGTTTACAGCCTTTGGCGTTGAAGCGGCCGATGTCGAGACAAATTTTGCAATTGCCGATGGCGCTCTCGCGGTCGAGAAGCTTTCCGTCAAGAATCTGGCGGGTGCCGAAGTGACCGCGACCGGCCGCGCCGAAGGATCGCTGCTCGACTACAAGGGCTCTGGGGAAATCACCTTCAAATCGGCCGATCCGGGCTCGTTCTTCACGATGCTGAAGCAGCATTTGCCGCCGCATCCGGTCATGGACCGGCTCGTTCGTAACGCCGCGTGGTACACCAATACCGCACTGCGCGGAGCGTTGACGCTCGGTGGTGACGAAGGCGACGGTCTGACCCTGACGTTGGCCGGGGTGAGCAACGGCAGCCGTGTCAATCTTGACTACCGCATGTCGGATCTTCTGGCGCTGACAGGCAAGGGCACGACGAGCCTTGAGGCGACGCTCGAGAACAGCGTCACGTCCATCCTGTTCGGGCAGGCCGGTCTCGATCCGTTGCCGGTCGAAGCCGACGCCAACGGGCGCCTGACTCTCAAGGTGCAGGCAGAGGGAACCGATCCCGCCGACGCACAGCTGACCTTTGCCACCGATCGCACCTCTTTTACAGCCGCCGGGAAGGTCGATGTTCGCCCGCAAGCCTTCATGAACGGACAGCTTGCGGTGTCGCTGGAGAGTGCGGACCTTGATCCGTATCTTGTCATGAACGGTATCGCCGTGCCGCAGATGGGCACCGGCCTGCCGTTCAAGCTGACGACAAACGCGACCATTGATGGCGACAAGATTGCTCTTGCTGACATCGCCGGCCATGCCGCCGACAATGAGTTCAATGGCGCGCTGACCGTTGACCGCAAAGCGGAGAAGACGACGGCAACGGGTGAATTGGCGCTGTCCAAGGCCGATGCCGCGTGGCTCGGAGAAGCCATCTACGGGCCAATGACGGACGCGGCGACTGGCGATCTGTCGGCCGGCGCGCTGGGCTTGCCAGTTTTCAAGGACATGGACGTCACCCTCAAGCTTTCCGCCAAGCAATTCTGGCCCGGTTGGTCGGGTGCTATTTCGGATTTCACCTCTGATGTGGCCTACAAGGGCGACGAACTGCAGCTGAACGGCATCAAGGGCAGCTGGGGTGGCGGCAGCCTCAACGGAAGCCTGCTCTTTACCAATGCCGATGGGACAGGCTTCTTCCAGACCAAGTTGGCGGTGACGGATGCGGATTTGGCTGGTGTCGTGTGGTCACGCGACGGAGCGCCCGTCGCGAATGGCAAGTTCGGGCTGGCACTCTCCACGGAAGCCTCCGGCAAGTCGATGAAGGACATCGTCGGTTCGCTGAACGGCTCCGGCGAGCTTCGGCTTGGGGATACCAGTGTTCGCGGTCTCAATCTCGGCATGCTGGCGCCGTTGCTGGCTGCGACCGATCCGATGCAGGATCAGTTGAATGCCGGCAAGGTTCATCCGATCGTTGAGACATTGCTCAACAACGGCGAGGCGAAACTGCCGCCTGCCGCTATTCCATTCAACGTGACGGATGGGGTTCTGCGCTTTCAGAACGTCAGCGTGACGACCGACCAGGCGACGGTTGTTGGCAACGGCCAGATCGATCTGCCGCAGGAGCGCATCAACGCGTCGCTGAACATTACGCTGAATCTGGGCGGCGAGGTGCTTGCGGGCGCGGAGCCCGCCGTACGCCTCGACTTTTCGGGACTGCTCGCGTCGCCTGGACGAACCATGGATGTCACCGATATCACCGGCTATTTGTCGCTGCGTGCCTTCGAGCGTGAACGCCGGCGTGTCGAGCGTTTGCAGTCAAACGTTCTGGAAAAGCAGCGGTTGCGCCGCGAAGTCGCTCTCTACACGTTCAATGACGCAGAGCGCCAAAAGGCCGCAGCCTTCGAGGCAGAGCGACGGGCCGAAGAGCAGCGTCTGAGAGCTTTGGCCGCACAGGCCGAGCGCGAGAGGCAGGCGGCCGAAGCGAAAGCAAAGGCCGAAGCAGAAGCAAAAATCAAGGCCGATGCCGAAGCACGCGCGAAGGCGGCGGAAGAAAAGGCTGCCACGGATGCTGCGCGACGTGCTCAAGAGCAACTTGCCGTTCCCCCCGAAAACTCTCTCAATTTCAAGACGATACCCGGGTTGCCCGGTGTGCAGATGCCGCAGTAGCGGATTTTTTAGAGTGCTCTCAATGATGGTATTTTCGAGCGAATCTGGTTAGCTGGCGGGCACTGTGACGACTGGAGCCAGAAATACTCGATGAGTCCGACCAGACTTATGTTGGCGCTTGTCGCCGCTGCTTGCGCCTGACGGTTGCCTCGCCGGTCGGTGCTGGGGTCGAGGACAGTATCCCGGCATTCTGGCACAAGAGCACGACCAATGATCCTACCAGCAACTCTCGCAAAATTCACGCGACGGCTCAATACGCCGGTGGCCGGATTGCCGCGGACCGTTACGCTGTCGCTGATGGCGGGGCATGCCTGCAAGGGATCGGCAATAGACGAGGGCGCCGGAACCGCGTTTCTGCAACAGAACGGCTATTTCGATTTGCGCGGCAAAGCCTTTGACGATGCGAATTTTCTGGCACAGACCGAGTTCACACAGTTCGACTTCAGGGAACTTGCACGCCTCTGCGCCGGCATAGACTATCTCTTCGGCAAAGACGGCATTCTTGCAAGGAACGTCGTGTCGAAAGGCCTGGGCGAGCCAAGCTTCCCCTACGATCCGAACAATCCGTACATTCGGGTACCCAGCCCCGCCGAAACCAGGGAAATGACCTAGCTCGCGCGCTTGGATTTCAGCCAGTGAAGGACATGAAGGCGCAGCGCTGAGGAGAGGTTGCTCTCCGGCTGCCGTTGATCGTCAATATCGCAGATCAGGGCTGCGAGCGGGACGGCGCGCGCCTTGGCAATCGCGTTCAGCTCGGTCCAGAATTCGTCTTCCAGGGAAAAGCTGGTGCGGTGGCCGTGCAGAGTAGCGGAGTGCTTGCGGATCATCGCCGGGCTTCAGAATTCGATCCAACGTGCTGACGAAATGATTCCAGAAAACCAGCCAACTGACTGATGCGAGAATCTTTTTCGTTTCTTAAGACGCTCATATGTCGTCTTCGGATTTCTCGATCCGGCCTTGCTGATGAGAGCGTTCGGCCTTCTCATTGAGTGCCTTCGTGAGCTGTTTTTCGGCCTTGGTGCGGCCGAAAGAAATGCGGTTTTGCTCCGCCTGTTTCTCTTTCTCGGCGCGGGTCTGCTTCTTTTTGAACTGACGCAGATTGACGACTTCGGCGGTCACGGGCTGGCCTCGATCGGAATTGAAAGAAGGGGAGAAATTGCTTCCCTTCGTTTTACTGTTTCTTTCGGAAGGCGTCGAGCGAGACGACCGAACCAGGCTTCTTCTCCTCGCCATCCGCCTTGCTGGCGGGCGTTTCCTCGGCCTTCTCGGCCGAGACCGGATAAGCAGTGATTTCGGCGTCCGGAAGCTCGTCGCCGTCAGCGAGAGGTACGTCGAATTCCAGCTCGAAGTTGACGGAGGGATCGTAGAAGCCACGGATAGCGTTGAACGGAATAAACAGCTTCTCCGGAACGTCCGAGAAGGAAAGGCCGATCTCGAAGGTAGTCTCAGTGATCTTCAACTCCCAGAACTGGTGCTGAATGACGATTGTCATTTGTTCCGGATATTTCGACTTCAGGTGCTGCGAAATGCGAACACCCGGCGCGCCCGTAAGAAAGGTAATGAAGAAATGATGCTCGCCCGGCAGGCGGCCCGTCGCGGCAACTTCAGACAAAACCTTGCGGATGACGCCACGCAGTGCGTCCTGTGCCAGAATGTCGTAACGGATGTGATCCTGCCCCATGCTTTCCTGTCTTTCTTTAGGTTCGGACTCGTTCCCAAGGCTATATGGCATGCCAAGACGCACTGGAAAAGGCCTGAGCCGATTCATGCTTGACCAAACCATACATGATTTGCGCGCAAGGGAGAAGGTGAAGGCTTCTGTTGCCAGGTGCCTTCGGACCCCGCCTAGAGGTGCGAACCACTAGGGCTTTATTTGAAGTGTCACACCGCGATTAAGCAGCGAGACGAGCTTCCGCATAGTTGTCGTTTGCAACTACAATTTTAGCCCGATAACGGCGGTACAATGCCGAGCAAAAAGACGATCTTTACACCCTTGTCGATCCTGTTTCGCCCCCATCAAAAGCCGGCCATCTCATTGCAAGGCCGCCGGTTTTTGGTGGAGGCGCCGGGTACCGCCCCCGGGTCCAATAGGTTTATTACACCGCTCATTTATCGCCATAGCCGATCCGAAGACCGGCATGGCTGATATAGTGTTTTCCGTTTCGTATGGGAAGAGCCATCGTCACAAAACCGTGTCGTAACCGAGCAGGAAAGGGAAAAGGTTGCTGGCCGCTCTAGGAGATGGCTTTCGGATCATTGAAGACACCACGCTTCTTGAGCAGACTGACCATTCCGGTCGCGGCTCCCACGACGGCAATAACGAAGCCAAGAAGAGAGATGTAAGGCAGAGGCAGCGCATGGGCTGCACCTGCAACCCGGTAGATCTCGATCAGAAGAACAGCCAGCAGCGCGGCAGAGACAGTGGAATAGTCCTTCGCGATGACTCGCTTCACATTGAAGACCATCCCGTGGGTTGCCTGCGCAAAGTTGCTGAAACGAAGCATCCAGCGAGGGACGTCCGCGCAGTAGGCCCGGTATGCATCTCCAAACTTGTCTTCGAGGAACGCTTCTTCGGCATAGACGATGCATTGGTAGATGAACACGAAGAGAGCTATGCCGACAATCACGACGGTCGGATTTCCGTGCAGCAGGAAGACCCCTGCGTAGACCAGCGTGTTTCCGACATAGAGTGGATTGCGGCAAACACCGAACATGCCTTCCGTCACGAGGTCGCTGGCGTAGACGCGCTTCTTCAAACCGCCCCGCTGGATATAGGCGTAGCCGATCACCGTTGCCCGCAGGGCAAGGCCGCAAAACACGATCAGAAGCGCGATCACGTCTTTGACACGCTCGGCCGCAACGCTTCCGCCAATTTCCGCCGGTGGCGGCGACATCAGAAACAGGGCGACAATTATGAGCGGAAACACCTGGTTACGGTACTTGAAGAAGAAGTTCCCGATGTGGATCATGGTTGCTTTCATGTTGGCGCCCAGCCTCACTTGACGGCGACGATGCCGCAGAAATTGTACCAGCGGAAAAAGACCTCTACGCTGCGAAAGCCGACTTCCTTCAGAAGCTGCATGTTCTCTTCCAGACGATAGGGGATAAGCACGTTTTCGAGTGCTTCGCGCTTTTGCGATATCTCGATTTCGGAGTAGCCGTTTCGTCGCTTGAAGTCGTAATAGTGCTGGATGAACAGGCGGTTGAAGGCGGTATCCTCGCTGGTCAACTTCTCGACAAGCAGCAGGCAACCCTGATCGTTCAGGCCGGAGAAGATCATCCTCATCACGCGCTCGCGAAACAGCGGGCGAATGAACTGCAGCGTCAGCAGCATGGTTACGACGCTGGCGTTCTCCATATAGAGACCCTGGTGAAGATCGACGACTTTCAGATCCATCGGGCGCTGCGTGTCTGCATGCTGGATTTTCTGTGCCGCTTTTTCCAGCATGTCAGGAGCATTGTCGACGCCGATGAAATTGACGGTCGGATCGATCACTCGGTCGAGGGTGAGCAACGTGGTCGCCGTCGAACAGCCGATGTCGTAGAGATTGGTCTTCGGTTTGGCGTAGTCCTGCGCCAGCTCGCAGACCATGCGCTGCATTTCTTCGTAATACGGCACGGATCGGCTGACCATGTCGTCGAAAACATCGGCGACCTTCGCATTGAATGTGAAGTCGCCGATGGGCTGATCCTGCTGGGCGAATACTTCGTCGCGCCGCTCTGCTCGTAGCTGCAATCGTACTGGGCTCTCGGCCATCATTTCCCCCAAAACGTGCGGCTGGCCCCAAGGGTGGTCGGCGACATTGCCGCCAGCATCCTGATAATGCTGATTCCCCGTGGAGCGCCCCCGCGCCGAGCACAGGGAGACATGTGAAGCTGACGATAACCTGAAAGTGCTCCGCGTCGCGGTTGCATCCTGACAGGCAGGGGCGGAGATTTGCCGGGATAAAGACAGCGCGGCGATTGGTTTCGATGGTCAAAGCGCCTAAATAGGTAAGGAACGGAATCGGCGGCGGACTATGAAGCAGTATCTCGATCTCTTGAAGCATGTGATGGAACACGGAACAGATCGCGGGGACCGCACGGGCACGGGCACACGTTCCGTATTCGGCTATCAGATGCGGTTCGACCTGCAGGAAGGCTTTCCGGTTCTGACGACCAAAAAGCTGCACCTGCGTTCCATTATCTACGAACTTCTCTGGTTCCTGCGCGGCGACACCAATATCGGCTACCTCAAGGATAATGGCGTATCGATCTGGGACGAATGGGCCGACGAGAACGGCAACCTCGGACCGGTCTACGGCGCTCAGTGGCGCTCCTGGCCAGCTCCCGATGGCGGTCATATCGACCAGATCGCCAATCTCGTTGCTGGCATCGTCAAGAATCCGAATTCGCGCCGGCATATCGTTTCGGCGTGGAATCCAGCTGAGGTGGATGAGATGGCGTTGCCGCCGTGCCATTGCCTGTTCCAGTTCTACGTCGCCGACGGAAAGCTTTCCTGCCAGCTCTATCAGCGCTCTGCCGACATCTTCCTCGGCGTGCCCTTCAACATCGCCTCGTATGCACTGCTGACTTTGATGGTGGCGCAGGTGACGGGGCTGAAGCTCGGCGATTTCGTCCACACGCTCGGCGATGCGCACCTCTATCACAACCACTTCGAGCAGGCGAAACTGCAGCTCACTCGTACGCCGAAGCCGTTGCCGTTCATGCGGATCAACGCGGAAGTGAAAGATATCTTCGGCTTCATGTTCGATGATTTCGAGCTGATCGGCTATGAGGCCGATGCCAGCATCAAGGCGCCGATCGCGGTCTGACCAGGGACATCCATGTCGGGAATTCGCAAGACCATCGTGGTTGCCGTCTCCAAGAACGGCATCATCGGGCGAGACGGGGACATGCCCTGGCGGCTATCCACCGATCTCAAGCGATTCAAGGCGCTGACGCTGGGCAAACCCGTCATTATGGGTCGAAAGACCTATGACTCGATCGGCAAACCGTTGCCTGGACGCGCGAATGTTGTCATCTCGCGCCAGGCGACTGCGATCGACCATCGGGATGTGCGCATGGCCGGTTCGCTGAACGAAGCCGTCACTCGTGCCGAGGAAATTGCCACGCAGAGTGGCGAGGGCGAAATCTGCATCGTCGGTGGTGGCCAAATATACGCGCAGGCCATCAATCTGGCCGATCGGCTGTGTGTGACGCACGTTGAAACCTTCGTTGAAGGCGACACCTCGTTTCCCGCGATTGACCCGACGCTCTGGAAGGTGACGGAGACGATCGATGTGCCAGCAGGCGACAAGGATAACTATCCTACGAGATTCGTCGTCTACGACAGGCGTTAAACGCTGAAAACCAACTATTTTCCAATAAATATCGCCAAGTTCCTCATGCTGCGTTGAAAGCCGCTGCGGCGATACCTATAACGGTCACCATCGCCAATATCCGCCGCCCCCGCGGGTTGGGCGATCGAGAGTTTAACGAATAACGAGGTTTTGATGCCCTGGAGCAATCAGAATGGCGGCGGCGGCCCTTGGGGCGGCGGCGGCGGTAACAATCAGGGACCATGGGGGCAAGGACCCAATCGCCCACGCGGGGGCGGCAAGGGCGGACCGCCCGATCTCGAGGATATCATCCGGCGCGGACAGGATCAGCTGCGCAACATTGTGCCCGGCGGGTTCAACGGCGGCGTGCTCGTCATTGTCGCTGCGATTTTAGTGGTGTTCTGGCTCTTCCAGTGCATCTACATCGTCCAGCCGGATGAGCGCGGCGTCGAATTGCGTTTCGGCAATCCGAAGGAAGAGATTTCCACACCTGGCCTGCATTTCCACTTATGGCCGATGGAAACCGTCGAAATCGTCAAGGTGACGATGCAGCAGCAGAACATCGGCGCCGCATCGACGTCCTCCTCTTCGCCGAGCGGCCTGATGCTTTCCGGCGACCAGAACATCCTGAACGTTCAATTCTCCGTCTTCTTCACGGTCAGCGATCCCAAGGCCTATCTTTTCAACGTCGAGAATCCGGCCGAAACCCTGCAGCAGGTCGCCGAAAGCGCCATGCGCGAAGTCGTCGGTCGCCGTCCTGCCCAGGACGCGTTCCGTGACAATCGTCAACCGATCGAGACCGAAGTCGCCAATATCGTCCAGGGAACTATGGACCGTTACAGGGCTGGTATCTCCATCGGCGCCGTGACGATCCAGGACGTGGCGCCGCCGCGCGAAGTTGCAGATGCCTTCGAAGAAGTGCAGCGTGCCGACCAGGACAAGCAGCGACTGGTCGAAGAGGCCAATCAGTACGCCAACCAGAAGCTCGGTCAGGCGCGCGGTGACGCCGCCCAGATCCGTGAAGCCGCGGCAGCCTACAAGAACCGCGTCGTCAAGGAAGCTGAAGGTGAGGCGCAGCGCTTCGCGTCGATCAACGAACAATACGCGAAGGCGCCTGATGTCACCCGGACGCGCCTCTTCCTCGAAACGATGGAGCAAGTCCTGAAGAATTCCAAGAAGGTCGTGATCGACGAGAAGCAGGGGGTTGTGCCTTATCTGCCGCTGAACGAGATCGGCAAACCGGCACAGCAGGGAGGTTGAGCCATGACATCGAACAGGCTTCCTCTCATTCTTGGCATCCTCGCCGTCGTTTTGGTTGCGCTCTACTCTTCGGTCTTCGTGGTGAACGCGCGTGAGCAGGCAATCGTTGTCCGCTTCGGCCAGATCCAGTCGGTAAAGACCGAACCGGGTATTTACTTCAAGCTGCCGTTTGCCTTCATGGATGCCGACCGCGTCCAGATCGTCGAAAGACAGGCACTCCGCTTCGATCTCGACAACATTCGCGTCCAGGTTCGCGGTGGCGCGACCTTCGATGTCGATGCCTTCGTGGTCTATGACATCAGAGACGTGCGCAAGTTCCGCGAAACCGTCTCGGGCGATCGCGAGGCAGCGGAAGCGCGCCTTCGTACCCAGCTCGATTCTTCGCTACGCCGTGTCTACGGTCTGCGCGACTTCGATGCTGCGCTGTCGGAAGAGCGTGTGGCGATGATGCTTGAGGTTCGCGACGATCTGCATCGCGATGCCGAAGACCTCGGCCTCAACATTCAGGACGTGCGCATCCGTCGCACGGATCTGACGCGCGAAGTTGCACCGAAGACCTATGACCGCATGCGCGCCGAGCGTCTTGCCGAAGCTGAACTCCTGCGCGCCCAAGGTACGGAAGAGGGCCAGCGCCGCCGGGCTATCGCAGACAGGCAGGTGGTCGAGATCACTGCCGATGCGCAGCGTGATTCCGAAATCCTGCGCGGCCAAGGCGATGCCGATCGGAACCGGTTGTTTGCCGATGCCTTCAGCAAGGATCCCGCCTTCTTCGAGTTCTATCGCTCGATGGCCGCCTATTCCACGGCTCTGACTTCTCAGGACACGACACTGGTGATCTCGCCAAACTCGCAGTTCTTCCGTTTCTTCAACGACGCAAGCGGTGCGCCACGAAACGCATCGCCGGCAATGCCGACCGCACCGGCGAACTGATCGGCGCATCGCGACCTGCAAAAAACACGAAGGGCCGGCGGCTTTGCCGGCCCTTTTTGCATTGCGACATGATGGTGGCGAGCGCGGCGGGTAGATTGCGCGGGATTTCGCGAAAAGGTGATTTCACCCTCCATCATTCCGCCTTATGCTGGTGCTCAGAGTGCGTTTTATTTGAAATGAGGATGCTTGATGGCCCCGACGACCCGCCCGACCTTCAGACGATCGCTCGCTCTCCTGGCCGGCGCCGCACTTCTGGCTAACATTGGGTTCACAGGCGCGGTCCACGCACAGGGCACGCCGCCGATGAACGGGCCGGCATCTGTTGCCGATCTCGCCGAAGGGCTTCTCAACGCCGTCGTGAACATTTCGACGTCACAGAATGTCAAGGACGACGAGGGCGTTGGTCCGGCACCGCGCGCGCCTGACGGTTCGCCCTTCCAGGAATTCTTCAACGACTTCTTCAACAAGCAGAAGGGCAATAAGGGCGGCAACCACAACGTCAATTCGCTGGGTTCCGGATTCGTCATCGATCCGCAAGGCTACATCGTCACGAACAATCACGTGATTGAGGGGGCTGACGACATCGAAGTCAATTTCGCCGATGGCACCAAGCTGAAGGCGAAGCTGATCGGGACCGATACGAAGACCGATCTTTCTGTCCTGAAGGTCGAGCCGAAGGCACCGCTGACGGCCGTCAAATTCGGTGATTCCAGTGGGATGCGCATCGGCGACTGGGTCATGGCGATCGGCAACCCCTTCGGCTTCGGTGGGTCCGTGACCGTCGGCATCATTTCGGGACGTGGACGCAACATCAACGCCGGCCCCTACGACAATTTCATCCAGACGGATGCGGCCATCAACAAGGGCAATTCCGGTGGTCCGCTTTTCAACATGAAGGGTGAGGTTATCGGCATCAACACAGCGATCATTTCGCCGAGCGGCGGATCGATCGGTATCGGCTTCTCGGTGCCGTCGGAACTGGCGGCTGGTGTCGTTGAGCAGTTGCGCGAGTTTGGCGAGACGCGCCGCGGCTGGCTCGGCGTGCGTATCCAGCCGGTTACCGACGATGTTGCCGACAGCCTCGGCCTTTCGAGCGCCAAGGGCGCGCTGGTGGCCGGCGTCATCAAGGGCGGTCCGGTCGATGACGGCTCGATCAAGGCGGGCGATGTCATTCTGAAGTTCGACGGCAAGCCGGTCAATGAGATGCGCGACCTGCCGCGCGTCGTGGCAGAAAGCCCGGTCGGCAAGGAAGTGGACGTCGTCGTACTTCGCGAAGGCAAGGAGCAGACCGTGAAGGTGAAGCTCGGCCGCCTTGAAGATAGTGATCAGGCCGCCTCGAACGATGCCGATTCCAACAAGGGTGTAATCAATCCGGATCCTGATGAAAATCAGGATATGGACGAGCCGGATGACCAGCAGAGCCAGCCAATGCCGGATGGCAAGGGCAAGGCGGACCAGGCAACGCCGGATGCAACGAATCCTAAGAATGTACTCGGCCTCTCGCTTTCGGAGCTCAGCGCCGAGACGCGCAAGACCTTCGGCATTGCCGAAAGCGTTGACGGCGTGCTCGTCGCTGAGGTCGCGCCTGGCTCGCTGGCGGCTGAAAAGGGCTTGAAGCCCGGCGACGTGATCGTCGAGGTGGCGCAGGAGTTCATGCGTTCGCCGGAGGCTGTTGCCGCGAAGGTGCAGTCGCTGAAGCAGGAAGGGCGGCGCAATGCACAGATGATGATCGCGTCGGCGAATGGCGACCTGCGTTTTGTGGCGGTGCCGATGGAATAACAAGACGCGGGTGGTTCATCGTTTCAGGAATTGCTGAACGGTCCCGTCTTCCCATGTCTGCGTCAGCGACGACGGCAGACGCGGCGACGTTTTCCAAGGTCTCTAGCGCGCATCGACAATCGGCGTCAGCCGACTGCTTGCTTCCACTGGTGACGGCTAATCGCGTAGAGAACGTGGCGTTTCAGATGCGGATGCGTGTCGGGAACGCGGGGATGGTCGAAATCGCGATCCGGTTCGTGATGCAGGCCCAGTCGGCGCATGACGGCGGTGGAACGATGATTGTCCGCCACTGCGAAAGAGACGATCTCGGTAGAATTGAACTGGGTGAAGCCATGGCGAAGTGCCGCCGCGCCCGCTTCCGTCGCATATCCCTTGCCCCAATGCCGCTTCACAAGGCGCCAGCCGACCTCGATCGTGCCGGCCGGAAGGAACGGTTCGAGTTCGGGTTTCCAGAGGCCGCAAAAGCCGATCGGCTCATCGGTTTCCTTCAGGGCGATGGCGTAGAAGCCAAGCCCTGTAGTCGCAATGGCATCGCGAATATTGTCCAGCATCGAATCTGCTTCGGCGCGGTCGCGACGAAAGGCGAAGAATTCCATCACTTCAGGATCGGAATTGATCTCGTGGAAAAGCGGCCGATCCTCGTCGGTCCAATTGCGCAGAAGCAGGCGATCCGTCGTCGCGATCACTGTCATGGTGACACGAAATCCGTTTTCCGATAGCCCTGGATATAGAGCAGCGCCGTCAAGTCCGCGTGGTTGATCTGCATCTTCGCTTCCGCGGCAACGGTTGGCTTGGCGTGTAGTGCGACGCCTGAGCCTGCCAGATGCAGCATGCCGAGGTCGTTTGCCCCATCGCCGACGGCGATCGCTTCTTCTGGCGAAATTCCGAGCTTTTCTGCAATGTCGTTCAGTGCATCGACCTTGGCTTGCTTGCCAAGGATGGGTTCAGCGACGAAGCCGGAGAGGAGGCCGTTCTCTGCTACAAGAACGTTCGCGCGGTTTTCATCGAAGCCGAGCGTCTTCGCGATGGGGCCGGTGAAAACGGTGAAGCCGCCGGAGACTAGCGCCGTATAGTGTCCCTTCGATTTCATCGTGGCGATCAGTTCCGGACCGCCTGACGTCAGCGTGATGCGCTTGGCAATGACCTCGTCCACGACGGAAACCGGCAGCCCTTTCAAAAGTGCGACGCGCTCGCGAAGGGCTGGCTCGAAGGCGATCTCGCCGTTCATTGCACGAGCGGTAATGGCGGCAACTTTTTCTTTTAGCCCGACTTCGGCGGCGAGCTCGTCGATGCATTCCTGGCCGATCATGGTGGAGTCCATGTCGGCGATCAGAATCCGCTTACGGCGTGTCTCGGCATTCTGGATGACGAGGTCTATGGCCGCGCTGTTGATGACAGCGAGAATGCTGGCTCGAGCGGCTTCAATATCCGTCCCGTCTCTCAGCGCGATATCGCAAGCGATTCCGTCAGCAAGCCAGTAGAGGCCGGAAGCATTCGCCGCGTCGAATGCCTGCTCGGCAATCAGAGGCGTGAGAACAGGATTTGACGGATTGGCAACAAGCGTGGCAACGAGGGCCATGATGGAAAACCTTCTGAGCGCGATAAACGCGATCCTGATAACCGGGCCGACCGCCAGCGGCAAGTCCGCCTTGGCCGTTGAGCTGGCGAAACAGCACGACGGCGTCGTCATCAACGCCGATAGCATGCAGGTCTATGACACGCTGCGTGTGTTGACGGCGCGACCTTCAGAGGAGGACATGCAAGGCGTACCGCATCACCTCTACGGTCACGTCCCGGCGAACCGAGCCTATTCGACGGGCGCCTGGCTGCGGGATGTCACGGATCTTCTGCAGCGCCTGCGCGCCGGTGGCCGCAAACCGATCTTTGTGGGCGGAACGGGTCTCTACTTCAAGGCGCTGACAGGCGGGCTTTCGGATATGCCTGTGATACCGGACGAGTTGCGCAACAGGCTCCGTTCCCTCTTGCAGTCGGAAGGGCCAGACGAACTCTATCGACGACTGCAAGAGCGCGATCCATTGGTCGCCGACAGTCTGCGCCCACAGGATGGGCAGCGGATCGTAAGGGCGCTGGAAATTCTTGAGGCGACCGGTCGATCGATCGTCGATTTCCAGGCGCAGGCAGGCCCTGTGATCGTCGATCCTTCGACTTCTCGCAGGATCGTCGTGGAGCCGGAGCGAGCTGTCCTTCACCAGCGGATAAACGCCCGGTTCGAGAAGATGCTGGAGCAGGGGGCCGCCGACGAGGTGAGGGCGCTATCTGCCCTTTCGCTGTCGCCCGATATGCCCGTGATGAAGGCTATCGGCGTCTCGCAGATTGCGGCGATGTTGAGGGGAGAGCTTACGCGCGATGAAGTGCTGGAGCGGGGTGCAGCGGCGACGCGACAATACGCCAAGCGGCAAATGACTTGGTTTCGCAACCAGATGGACGAAAGCTGGGAGCGCCTACGGTAGAAACCGCCTGCGGCACTAGTCCTTGTTATTTAGGCTGCTGAGAGGCTTTTTCAGTATGCTGTCACGAAGGGACATGCCGGGTTCGCGGCGAATGCTTCCCGCAACGGTTGGCTTGTCGCCTTGTCCCGGCGATGTTTCTCCACGGATTTCGCGTCTCAGGGCTTCGAGGCGGCTGTCGATGGACGTTTGCGGTGCCGCGACAGTTGCGCGGGGTGCGGCGGCTAGAGGCTCGCGTTGCGAGCCCGCACCCGGCAGCATATCGCGGCGATAGGGTTCGAATGGGGCAAGTGGCGGCGTTGCCGGCAAGGGTGCCATTGGCGCCGACGGGTAGGAGGGGGAGACTGCCGGCTCGTCGAAGTCGTCACCATAGTCGTCTTCGTCCTCATAGGGACCGCTCGGGATCGCGGATGAATAGCTCTGCTGGAACGCCGAAATATCGGGACCGCTCACGGCGCGCATGCGCGTCACGATCTTGCGCAGGTCGACATTGTCAGGATCCTCTTCGCTTACCTTCACGTTGGCGCCGTTGGCCTTGGGCAGGTAGCGCTCGTCGACGCGCGAGAAGCGCATTCGCATCGGAACGCTGATGGCTTCGCCAAAGGCGATCGCCTCGCCGTTGCCGATCGAGGAAATGAAACTGGTCGTGGAGATGGATGAGTTCGGAATGGCCGAGCGAATGATCTCCTGGTCGCGATCATTGGCGAGGCGCATGGCAAAGAGCGTCGAGCACTGCGATAGGATCGTCTGGTCGAGTTCGCCGGGGCGCTGGGTGATGATCCCGAGCGATACGCCGTATTTGCGGCCCTCCTTGGCGATGCGGGCGATTGCCTGCCTTGTCGGGACGAAGCCGAGAGTCGGGTCGGAGGGAATGTAACGGTGCGCCTCTTCGCAGACGACGAGCATGTGGATGGCGCCGTCACTCCATAGAGCGATTTCAAAAGCCATGCGGCAAAGGACTGACGCAACGGAATTCACGACTTCGGACGGAATGCCTGACAGCTGGAAAGTGCAGATCGGCCTGCTGTCACCGGGGATGCGGAATATCTCCGCCACCGTCTCCATGATCGTGTCGCTGATCGTATTGCTGGAGAACATGAAGTGGTAGCGCGGGTCGTTGATGGCGGCAAGGACGCGCATCTTCAACGATCGGAGAAGAGGCTTTTCGCTGCGGCCTTCAAGCCTGCCGATGCGCTCATCGATCAGTGCGAGCAGATCGGCCATGCGGTAGGGCACGGGCGTATCGGCGGTGATAGAACTCTTCTCGGTCGTGCGTCGCACGAGGGAGCTGTCGCTGCCCCGGAAAGCACGCTTTGCCTCCGGCAACAGGTCCCGCAGGATATCGACCTCCTCGGGAATGGGTGTTCGGCCTCTAAAGACGACCTCCGCGAACTCCTCCAGCTTCATCAGCCAGAACGGCAGATCGAGTGTGTCCGTGTCGATGACCACGGAGTGCTTCGGGAAGGCGGCGGCAAATTCGTTGTGCGGGTCGAGGATCAGGACGCGCAGCTTCGGGTCGGCCTCGATCGCCTTGTGCAAAAGCAGAGATACGGCGGTCGACTTGCCGACGCCGGTCGAACCGACGATGGCGAAGTGCTTGGACAGCATCGAAGGGATATGGAGGGCGGCATCAATGCTCTCGTCCTGGGTGAGCTTGCCGATGACGGCCGTTGTTCCGCTGCCGGCATCATAGATGCGCATCAAGTCGGCCGAGCGGATCCGGTGCGCGACGGCGCCAAGGTAGGGATAGCGCGAGATGCCGGTGGAGAACTGCTCGCGGCCATCCTCGTCGACGCGGACTTCGCCGAGCAGTTCGGTTTCGATCTGGAAATAGTTGTCTTCGCCTTCACCCCAGCTGTGGCTGCCGGTGTTCATGGCGTAGACGAGGGCAACCACACGGTTCCGACCGACGCTGATGGAAATAAGCCTGCCGACCGACCACAGTTCTGCCAGCTCTGTGCCACCGGCTTCGGCGACGGCGGCGATTGTGGCGCGAGAGCCGCTACACGCAACAACGCGACCAAGAAGCCGGTTGCCCGGGCTCTGGTCATCGCGGCGGTCATGCTCGCCTGCCTTGCCTGACGTGTGCAAGTCCTTGTTCAGCAAAGGGCTACTCCCTGCGGTAGCAAAGAAGGATATGAGCGAACGTTTAAGAAAGTCTTTTTGCGACAGGCGGGCCGTTCCCGCACGCATTCGGCTGGTACGATGCTGCTCGATTTTTTATTGCGGCATGCGTTGACGATGCGAAATTTTCTGTCTATCACTTCGGCCCATGAAAATCGCAGTAGCTCTTATCGTGGTGGGAAGGCGCATGGGCAGGATGGTGTAACCATCCGGCGATAGCCACCCATGCGCTAGATGACAGGCTCCCTCAGGGGCCTTTTTTTATGTCCGAAATTCGGGCTTCCGGACCACAAAACTCAAATCCCAGCAGTCAAAACGGAAAAGAAACATGACGGGCACGGACAATCAGGCAGCAGGCAATCGGATGACGGGAGCGGAGATCGTCCTCCAGGCGCTGAGGGACAACGGCGTCGAGCACATCTTCGGCTATCCGGGCGGCGCTGTGCTGCCGATCTACGACGAGATCTTCCAGCAGGACGATATCAAGCATATCCTCGTTCGCCACGAACAAGGGGCCGGCCATGCCGCCGAAGGCTACGCTCGCTCCACCGGCAAGGTCGGGGTCATGCTCGTTACGTCGGGCCCTGGTGCGACGAATGCCGTCACCCCGCTGCAGGACGCGCTGATGGATTCGATCCCGCTCGTCTGCCTGACGGGCCAGGTTCCGACCTCGCTGATCGGCTCGGATGCGTTCCAGGAATGCGATACGGTCGGCATCACGCGCCCTTGCACCAAGCACAACTGGCTGGTCAAGGACGTCAACGAGCTGGCTGCTATCATCCATGAAGCGTTCCGCATCGCCCAGTCCGGCCGTCCCGGCCCGGTTGTCGTCGATATTCCGAAGGACGTGCAGTTTGCGACCGGCACCTATACGCCGCCGGCAGCGCACGCGATCCAGAAAAGCTATCAGCCGAAGGTCCAGGGCGATCTCAATCAGATCCAGGCGGCTGTCGAACTGATGGCGAATGCGAAGCGCCCGGTCATCTATAGCGGCGGCGGCGTTGTCAATTCCGGCCCCGAGGCCACCAAGCTGCTGCGTGAACTGGTCGAGCTGACGGACTTCCCGATCACCTCGACGCTGATGGGCCTCGGCGCCTATCCGGCTTCCGGCAAGAACTGGCTGAAGATGCTCGGCATGCACGGCTCCTACGAGGCGAACATGGCGATGCACGACTGCGACGTCATGGTCTGCATCGGCGCCCGCTTCGACGACCGCATTACCGGTCGTCTCAATGCCTTCTCTCCGAACTCGAAGAAGATTCACATCGATATCGATCCTTCGTCGATCAACAAGAATGTTCGCGTCGATATCCCGATCCGTGGCGATGTCGGCAATGTTCTGGAAGATATGGTTCGCCTGTGGCGGGCGCTGCCAAAGAAGCCGGAGAAGAGCCAGATCGCCGATTGGTGGGCCGATATCACCCGCTGGCGCGCGCGTAACTCCTTTGCCTACACCAAGAGCAACGACGTCATCATGCCGCAATACGCGCTGGAACGTCTCTATGCGCTGACCAAGGATCGCGATACCTACATCACAACCGAAGTCGGTCAGCACCAGATGTGGGCGGCACAATTCTATGGGTTCGAGAAGCCCAACCGCTGGATGACCTCGGGCGGCCTCGGCACGATGGGCTACGGCCTGCCGGCGGCACTCGGCGTGCAGATCGCGCATCCGGAAAGCCTCGTCATCGATATCGCCGGCGATGCCTCGATCCAGATGTGCATCCAGGAAATGTCGGCGGCTATTCAGCACAATGCGCCGATCAAGATCTTCATCATGAACAACCAGTACATGGGCATGGTCCGCCAGTGGCAGCAGCTGCTGCATGGCAACCGCCTGTCCAACTCCTATACAGAGGCGATGCCCGACTTCGTCAAGCTGGCGGAAGCTTATGGTGCCGTCGGCCTGCGTTGCGAGAAGCCTGCTGATCTCGATGCGACGATCCAGGAAATGATTGACGTGAAGAAGCCGGTGATTTTCGATTGCCGCGTTGCCAATCTCGCCAACTGCTTCCCGATGATTCCGTCGGGCAAGGCGCATAACGAGATGCTGCTGCCGGACGAGGCGACTGACGAAGCCGTTGCCAATGCCATCGACGCCAAGGGCCGAGCGCTCGTCTGATTTCCGGGAAGAGGAACCCAAGACCATGAATGCACATCTACAACCGACGGGCTCGGCCTACTTCATTTCACCGGAAACGGCGGCAGCCGAAAGCCACACGCTTTCAGTCCTCGTCGACAACGAGCCGGGCGTCCTTGCTCGTGTCATCGGCCTGTTCTCCGGCCGCGGCTACAATATCGAGAGCCTGACGGTTTCCGAGACTGAGCATCAGGCGCATCTGTCGCGAATTACCATTGTGACGCGCGGCACGCCACACGTCCTCGAGCAGATCAAGGCCCAGCTCGAGCGCATCGTGCCTGTTCACCGCGTGGTCGACCTGACGGTGCGCGCCCGCGAACTGGGTCAGGAACGACCGATCGAGCGCGAAGTGGCGCTGATCAAGGTGGTGGGCGAGGGCGAAACCCGTGCCGAGACGCTCCGTCTGGCCGATGCCTTTCATGCCAAGGTGGTCGATGCGACCGTCGAACACTTCATCCTGGAGCTGACCGGCAAGTCATCGAAGATCGACCAGTTCGTCGCGATCATGAAGCCGCTCGGCCTCATCGAAGTCTGCCGCACCGGCATTGCAGCGATGAACCGCGGGTCGCAGGGGATGTAAGTCACCGTACAGTGATATCTAAGGCCGTTGGCGATCAGAGCATTTCCAGCGGCTTTTTTCTTGCCGGAGGCGGGAAAGCGGCATCAAGGGCTGCCCAATCCTCGTCGGTGATATCGAGCGAAACGGCATCGCGGTTTTCGGCTGCGCGGGCAGCGCTCGACGTCTTCGGGATAACCATTACATCGTCGCGCTCCAGCAGGAAGGCAAGCGCCACCTGCGCCGGCGTCGCCTGGTAGGCCTTGGCGACGCGGATTAGTTCCGGATGATGCAGGATCCGCCCCTGTTCGATCGGCGAGTAGGCCATAACCGGGATTTGGCGCTCCTGGCACCAAGGCAACAGGTCGTATTCGATGCCGCGGCGCGACAGGTTGTAGCACCTGATTGGCCGCGACATTGCGGCCGCCCGGAACTCCGAGCAATTCCCTCATGTCGTCCTCGTCGAAGTTGGAAACGCCCCAGGCACCGATCTTGCCTGATGCCTTCAGTTCTTCGAATGCTTCGACGGTTTCCGACAGCGGGTGGTCGCCACGCCAGTGCAGCAGATAAAGGTCGATCCGATCTGTGCGGAGACGCGAGAGGCTGTGTTCGCAGGCACCAATCGTTCCCGATCGGCTAGCGTTCCAGGGATACACTTTGCTGACGAGAAAGACCTCCTCACGGCGACCGCGGATCGCTTCGCCGACGATCCTCTCCGCGCCACCGTCGGCGTACATTTCCGCTGTATCAATCAGGGTCATGCCGAGGTCGAGGCCGGCCCGCAGGCTCTCCATCTCGCTCTTCGCCTCGGAAGGTTTCTCGCCCATGTTCCAGGTTCCCTGGCCAAGTGCCGGGACTTCGATGCCGTTCGGGAAGCGGATAAGCGGGATGGCGGCGTCTTGCATGATGGTCGTTCCGTTTTCGATCAAGGTTGGACGGCCCGGCAATCTTTCAACCAATCCTGTCACCATGACAATGATTACATGGAATGACGAATTTAGGTCAGTTATGCTGACCTAAACCAAATTGAGCCCGCCAACCAACCGCGGGCCTCCGGGAGGTCTCATGCCGCTGGATACATTTCTGGCTCTTGTTCTGTTTGCCTTCACGACATCGATCACGCCAGGTCCCAACAATATGATGCTGTTCGCATCCGGCGTGAACTTCGGTTTCCGCCGCACCGTTCCACATATGCTGGGTATCGGGGCAGGTTTTTTCTTTCTGCTGATCGGCGTAGGATTCGGACTTGGGGCACTGCTGCATACGGTGCCGGTGCTCTATACGACGCTGAAGTTTGCCGGCGGCGCTTATCTTGCCTGGATCGCCTGGAAGATCGCGACATCGCGTACTCTTGGCGAAGGCAAAAGCGGCGTGGAGCCGATGTCGTTCCTGTCGGCGGCAGCCTTCCAGTGGATCAATCCCAAGGCATGGGTCATGGCGGTGACCGCGATGGCGACCTATACGATCCCGGACATCTATCTCGCGAGCGTCCTGATCGTCGGCTTCGCCTTCGCGCTGGTCAACGTTCCGACCGTGTCGACTTGGGCAGGGTTCGGCTCGGCCCTGCGCGATTGGCTGTCGGATCCTGTACGGCTCAAATGGTTCAACATCACTATGGCCGTATTGTTGGTGCTCAGCCTCTGGCCAATGCTAAAATAGTGCGATCGTCGGTTTGTTGAGCATTAGCCACAGGATGCCGATAACTGCGAAGAACGCCGGAAATCCAAAAGCAAACCAGAAGCGATAAAGCCGGAAGTAGGCCGCGGGTAACTCTGTTTGCTCCGCGCTGGCCGCGCGGGCAAGATTTCGGATACGGATTTGAATACCCACGACCGGTAGCCAGAAAAGGCCGGTAAAGACGTAGAGAAGCAATGAAAGGGCGATCCAGCCCTCCGTCAGTTCCCAGCCCATCAGTCTCGCCAATAGATAGCCTGTCACCGGTTGGAGAACTGAGGCGGTCGCCGTGAACAGCGCATCGGCGATGACGACGGTTCCTGCGACATGAGCGATCAGCTTCGGATCCCGCGTCCTGTGTGCAAGCACCATGAAGAAAGCGATGCCAGCGCCCGTGCCGAACAGGACGGTCGCGCCGATCACGTGTGCCAGCAGCAGCAACTGTTCGAGCATCATCTTTCATCCAGAATGGCGAGGGTGGCCAGCGTCAGCATGAGCGACGGCAGGACTTTGACCAAAGGGCCAAGCGGATCGAGCCACAGGGAAGGTTCGACGATGGTGGCACCGGCAAGATAGGTCAGCGATACCAACATCATGCCGTGCATGGCTCGGCGGGCGAGTGGCCGCACGAGGACAGCCGCACCGAGCAGCATATCGATCAGGCAGGTGAGGACGGTCAGCGACGCGGCAGGGCCTGCCTGCAGCAGGGGTAGAAAATGTGTGGCAGCACGTTGAATATCAAGCAGCGGCAGAAAACCCGACAGCAGCCAGAAGATCGACAGAGTGCCAATCATCAGCGGCTTCAAGAGGTAGAGCCTGGCAAACCAAAGATCCTGCACGCCGGCCGGGTTCATGCCCAGGATGTCCCGCGCCGACGCTGTAGCAATACCAGGGTCACTGCCGGCGCTTGGTTGGATGCCTTCCGCCATGACCGCCATGGCTGTGGAGCGCAAGGGTGAGCGCCATCCAAGGCGACCGGCAGCGTCTGCGAGCCAGGTGACCGGCCTGGCAGCGATGGCAGGCAGGCAAACCACATTTGCGTGCGGCAAACCAAGCCATTGCCGGTGGAGGGTGACGAGTTTGGCGAGCGTCAATTGCTCGGTCGATGCAAGATCCGCGTCAGCGCCTGATGGGAACTGTCCCGCCACAGCGCTGCTTACCGCCGCCGCCACGTCATCAAGCGCGACTGCTGCGACCGGACTTGCTGCATGAACGAGCGGGATGCCGAAGGGCAGGGCAGCGAGGGCGCGCAGCAGCGCCGAACCACCATGGGCGTTGCGGCCGAGGACGAGGGCCGGGCGCAGGATGACATGAGCAGGCCACTTGCCGCGAGCGCTTCGTCAGCCTGACGTTTCGTTGTCAGGAACGGTAGGTCGCCGGCGGCGCCGTTCGTCCGTGCGGATATCTGCACAATGAGAGGGCGCGCTTGCTGTGCGGCGGCGTAGAGCGCCAGCATTGCCTTGTGTTGTGTCGCCGCCAGCTCGTCGGCAAGGCCGTCCTGCAGAGCGCCGGCACAATTGACGACGGCGTCATGACCTTCAATGACGGCGCTCCAATCTTCTGCGTGCAGCATTTTAGACAGATCAGCCGCTATCCACTTGATATCTGGCAATTTCAGGCGCGCGCGCGATGGGTTGCGTCCGAGGCCGGTCACACGATGCCCATCGGCCAGCAGGCGGGCCGCTGTCGCCGAACCGATAAAGCCTGTCGCGCCGAGAATCAGGATGTTCATGGCATCGAACTTAACCGAAAAGTTGCATCGGCATAGAATGTCTTGGCGAGACCCAAGCAAGAGCCTAAAGATGGCCGCAGATTGGCGGAGGAGAACATCTCGTGCACGACGACGATCATCATCACGACCACGATAACCGCTACACCGACATGCAGGCGCGGGTGAGGGCGCTTGAGACGGTCCTGACGGAGAAGGGGCTGATCGATCCGGCGGCAATCGATGCGATCGTGGAGACCTACGAGACGAAAGTCGGCCCGCGCAACGGGGCGCGCGTCGTTGCCAGGGCCTGGAGTGATCCTGAATTTGCCGAGGGGTTGCGGCGTGATGCGACGGCCGCCATCGCGAGCCTCGGCTATACCGGCCGTCAGGGTGAGCATATGCGCGCGGTCTTCAACACCGCCGATACGCACAATCTCGTCGTCTGCACGCTTTGCTCCTGTTATCCGTGGTCCGTGCTTGGCCTGCCGCCGGTCTGGTACAAGGCCCCCGCCTATCGCTCGCGTGCGGTGATCGATCCGCGGGGCGTGCTGGCTGAATTCGGTGTGATGTTGCCGGAGAATACGAAGATCCGCGTTTGGGATTCGACTGCAGAGCTGCGTTATCTGGTCATTCCCGAGCGACCGGAAGGCACAGAAGGGTGGAGCGAGGAGCAGCTTGTCGATCTCGTCAGCCGCGACGCGATGATCGGGACGGGTCTCGCGGCTGTGGCGGGAGTTGCGCCATGAACGGCCCTCACGACCTTGGCGGTCAGATGGGCTTCGGCCCAGTTGCGCCCGAGAAGAACGAGCCGTATTTCCATGCGGAGTGGGAGAAACGGGCACTTGGACTTACGCTTTCCAGTGGTGCGTTTGGCGCCTGGAATATCGACGAAAGCCGGCATGCCCGCGAAAGCATCCCACCCGCGAATTATCTTGGCGCGAACTACTACGAGATCTGGATGCGGGCGCTTGAGGTGCTGCTGCAGCGCCATGGCTTCGTGACGGCCGACGAGATCGATGCCGGCCGCAAGCAGACGGACGGAGCGACGCCGAAGCGCGTCCTCACGGCCGACATGGTCGCGGGCGTGATCGCCAAGGGCGGCCCTTGCGACCGACCAGTGGCGACGCCGCCCCGCTTCTCAGAAGGTGACAGGGTTCGAACGAGAAATTTCAACCCGACGACACATACGCGGCTGCCGCGCTATGCCCGTTCAAAATCCGGTGTGGTGGAAGCGGTTCAGGGCTCCTTTGACTTTCCTGACGACAACGCGCACGGGAAAGGCGAGAATCCACAATGGGTCTATACGGTCGTGTTCGGTGGCGGCGAAATCTGGGGCGAAGGCGCCGATCCGACGCTCAGCGTGTCGATCGATGCCTGGGAGAACTATCTTGAGCCAGTGTGAGACACGCTCGCCGCTGGCGCAATCGCCGCAACTGCCCAAATCGTGCGATGGTGAGCCGGTTTTTCCTGAGCCATGGGCTGCGGAAGCCTTTGCCATGACGGTGCATCTGCACGAGCGAGGCATCTTTACCTGGGGCGAGTGGGCTGAGACCCTATCGCGGGAGTTGCACCAGCCCGGCCGCGCCGAGGACGGCGGCGACTACTTCGATTGCTGGGTGGCCGCGCTTTCTGCGATCCTCGTCAAACTCGGCGTCGCTGATGCCGACATGATCCTCGATCTGCAGAAAAGCTGGCAGCGGGCGGCGGAGGCGACGCCGCATGGCAAGCCGATCGAGCTCGCCAATGATCCGCTGCACTGACGATCAGGACGGAAACTGCCTGTAGCATTCCTCCGCGACCTTTCTCAGTACATCGCGCGAGACCTCGCCGGTCACGGCATAGCCGAGTTCACCATCGATCCAATAAAAGGTTTCGACCTTGCCGGATGAGGCAAAGCGGAAACTGGTCGATCTGTTATCCGCGTTGCGCCCGACGAGTACCGTCAGGCGTTCGCCTGCCTGATCCTCGTACATGAACATCGCACCCGGCCTGCCGTCGACGGGCAAAAGGCGACCGCCGACCAGCTTGAAGCCGAGTTCCTGCAGGTTCGGAACCTTGAGATCCTGAACGGCTAGCCGCTTGCCGAGCCAGGTAGCGAGGTGAGCCTCCTCATTGGCAAAGACCTCGACGGGATGACGGACTTCACCGGCGTAAACCAGGAAGGCGTTGCGGGCTTCATTGGGAAGCGTTTCGAGTTCCGTCAGTTGCAGATCCGGCTTTTCAAACAGCGCCGGGCCGTAGTGGCCGCTCAGAGCCCCAAGCCCAAAAATGCCGGCGATTGCGGCTGTCATGGCCAATCGTTTCGGCCAGCTTGCGCGCCCACTACGGCCCGTGACAAGCTCAACGTCCGTATCCCTGGACATTTCGTAGCCTGCAAAAAGCGATCGGATCTCGCCATTTTGTACCGTCCATTCCGCCACTCTGGCGGCATCATCCGGATTGTCGCTGAGCCACGCCTCGATGCGCGCCCGTGCTTGTTCGGGAAGCTGCCCGTCGGCATAGGCATGCAGATCCGCTTCGGTCACGGTCTGGTTGATCTCATTCATTTCGGTCTCCGAAGCGTAATGACATTGTCAGCCTTCATGCGCTCTCCTATCCGTTGGCGTGCGCGCGACAGACGCGACATAACGGTGCCGATCGGGATATCGAGCGCGGTTGCAACCTCCTGATAGGTATAGCCTTCGATGACGACCAGCATCAGCACCGAGCGGTTCTCCTCGGAAAGACTGTTCACGGCGTCCTCCAGCCGCGAACGTTCCAACGGATCGGGGGTTGGATCCACCGACACGATGTCCTCGGCGCTGTCGAGTTCCACGAATGGCGCACGACCGGTCTGGCGGCGACTGTTGCGATAGAGGTTCGTCATGATGGTGAGCACCCAGCCGCGCAGGTTCAACCCCCGCCACTGCCCGCGGCGGGCGAGCACCTTCTCGACGCAGTCCTGCAGCAAGTCCTCGCCGTCCGCATCGGAGCGCGTGAGGCTCCGCGAATAACGCCTCAGCGAGGGAAGGAGGGCCAGGATCTGGCCCTCGAACGCATCGTGACCTGGTGTCTTCAAGTCGGTTCGCTCACGGCTTGACGAGATCCCAGTTGCCGCCGACGCCGTCACCGGTGATATCGCCCATCTTCTTGTCTTTCACCCAGAAATAGAGCGGCATGCCGTCCTTGGCCCACTGCTTGCTGCCGTCTTTTCGTTCGACAATCGAGTATGCACCCTCTGGCTTCGCACCGCTAGCGGCCATCAGCGGCGGCCAGTTCTTGGCGCACTCGTCGTAGCAATTGGAAACGCCCATCTTGTCCTTCTTGAACGTGTAGAGAGTCATGCCGTTTTCGCCGGCAAGAACCTCGCCCTTGGTGGACTTTACGGCCTTGACGGGCGGGGCCGCAAATGCGGACGTTGTGGCGGCGGATGCAATGGCAATTGCGATCAGCATTGTTGCGGATTTCATGGGCTCACTCCTCACGCGTTGGGCACGCTTGATTGCGTTGCCAGACATGAGACACGACAGGCGCCGGTTTTATTCCCATGCGATCCTCAATGCGCTCGGATTTTCAGGGTTGCCTATCCCCGGCGAATCCTGCCAAGTCGATCCACGATGCAATTTGCTCCGCAACAAGATGAAGCCCTGAAGGCCGTTTCTAGATGGCTGAAGGAAGGGCGGTCGCCGCTTTTCCGCCTGTTTGGCTATGCCGGCACGGGCAAGACCACACTTGCGCGCCACTTCGCGGAGCACGTCGATGGTGAAGTGCTGTTTGCCGCGTTTACAGGCAAGGCGGCGCAGGTGCTGCGGTCGCGGGGTGCCAGCAATGCGAAGACGATCCACTCGCTGATCTATCGTCCGCGCGGCGAGGAAGCCGTCGAGGACGAGGAGACGGGCAAGACCTCCATCGCTCCGATGTTTTCCATCAACCGGCAGAGTCCGGTGGCCAAGGCCGCCCTCATCGTGGTCGACGAATGTTCGATGGTGGATGAGGCGCTCGGCCGGGACCTGATGAGCTTCGGCACCCCGATCCTGGTGCTCGGTGACCCGGGGCAGTTGCCTCCCGTTTCCGGCGGCGGGTTCTTCACAAATCAGGAGCCGGACTATCTGTTGACGGATATTCACCGCCAGGCTCGCGACAATCCGATCATCCAGCTCGCGATGCAGGTGCGTGAGGGCAACGAAGTTAGTTACGGCGACTATGGCACCGCGCAGGTCATCTCAAAAGGCGAAGTGAACCAGTCGCTGGTGCTTGATGCCGATCAGGTGCTCGTCGGTACCAACAGAACGCGACGTCGGTACAATCAGCGCCTTCGCGCGTTGAAGGGCTTTAATACCGAATACCCGCAAACGGGCGACAAGCTGGTCTGTCTGCGCAACGATCCGGCAAAGGGCTTGCTCAACGGCTCGCTCTGGCAGGTGATGACGTCGTCCAAGGAGACGACGAAGCCCGGCATCAACCTGTTGATCCGGCCTGAAGACGACGACATGGATCGCGGCGCGGCGAAGGTCAAACTGCTGAAGCAGGCTTTCGAGGACGTCGAGGGTGAAATCCCTTGGAACACGCGCAAGCGATATGACGAATTCGATTATGGATATGCGCTGACGGTTCACAAAGCGCAGGGCTCGCAGTGGAACAACGTCGTGCTGTTCGATGAAAGCTGGGCGTTCCGCGACACGCGCGAGCGGTGGCTCTACACGGCAATCACGCGCGCAGCGGAGACGCTGACGATCGTGCGTTAAGGCTTGCCGGCTGCCGTCAGACCTGGACGACACCCAGCATGACGGCCTGGGCAATGGCCTGAAAGCGGTTGTTGGCTCGGAATTTCACGATGATGCCGGATTCGAGATTTTGAGCATCGTCATTTGGAAGGTCGAGGGTGCGTGCAATGCGCTGCGTGGAAAGCCCTGCAGCCATCAATGCCAGACACCGCAACTCCTGATCCGTGAGTGGCGATGCGCCTTGATTGTCGTTGAGCGGTTGATCGTCGGTTGCTTCGTTGTCGAGCAGCTCGTTCACCTGCTGCATCTGCCGATGCAATGTGGACATTTCCGCGCTGAGTTCGCGTTTGCGGGTCACCAGCGCGTCGCGAAACAAAGTCTCGGCAGCTTCCTGCGAGTCGGCCTCGATGAGGTCGTTCATCAGGTCCTGGATCACAGCTACCGCCATACCCGCCTCGCGGCAGGCGTTGATGAGGGCCATGCGCATGACGTCGCCCGGCTCATAGACGCGCATCAGACCGATTCGGCTGGCAGAAATCAGTCCCTTCTCCTCATAGAAGTGCAGGGTACGATGCGTAACGCCGAAGGCATTGGCCATATCGGCGATCGGGACTCGTCCGCGGGGCAAATCGGCAGGGAGGGCCGCTGAAGGGAGGAAACGGTGCCGCGGTCGCGTTTGTGTCGCTAGGTCTGACGTGAACCCCTGCTTGTAACCTTCTGCCATGGTGTCCCTCCCATTGTGCTCATTGTGCGTCTGCAAATTGCAAAAGGGTGCGGCTGAGTGGGGTTCCCTCTTATCGTTTCTGTTTAGGCATCGAAGCAACTGGCGGTGTTCTCTTCGATATCGAGAGCCTACGTTACTCGTGATTGACGTATTTTGTTAGTATCAAAATTAGTGACCTTTAATTTGCAGGGAAAAGTTGCCCTTGTGATGACGATTCTCGTGAGAAATCAGCGTTGGAGAAACGCTTGATCGTTTAAAGCGCGAAGACCGAACCAGATGTACTTTCAGCGTCGCACTGATGGGTGAAACATTCGCGTCATCACAGATTCACATGCATTCATGTACGAATCTCGTTGGTCCGTGCCGGTTCATTGGCTTAGAAACGATCATCCTTCGCTTCATTGGAATCCTGCCATGCCGACCACGCTTTCCGTCAATCTCAATGCCGTCGCGATGCTGCGCAACCGCCGTGACCTGCCGTGGCCGAGTCTCGAGGGGCTGGGGCGGATCGCGCTAAAATCTGGCGCGAGCGGATTGACCGTGCATCCGCGGCCCGACCAGCGGCACATTCGCTTCTCCGACCTGCCCATCATCCGCAACCTGATCGATGATGAATTTCCGGATGCCGAGTTCAATATCGAAGGCTATCCGACCGATGAGTTTCTTGAACTCTGCGCCGGTGCAGCACCCGAGCAGGTAACACTGGTTCCGGACGATCCTTCGCAGGCAACCTCTGATCATGGCTGGGATTTCCGCAAACACCGGGACTTTCTGGTAGAGGTGATTGCGCGGCTGAAGAAGACGGGCACGCGCGTATCGCTGTTCGCCGATGGCGACGGGGACGCCGAGGCCGTCGCGATCGCCAAGGCGGTCGGCGCTGACCGGATCGAACTCTATACGGGTCCTTATGGTGGGTGCTTCGATTCGCCCGAACGGGCAGGGCCGATCCTTGAGGCGCTCGGCAAGACAGCGGATGCGGCGCTGGCGATCGGCCTGGGCGTCAATGCGGGGCACGATCTGACGGTGGCGAACTTGCCGCCGCTCGTAAAGCGCATTCCGAATCTCGCCGAGGTATCCATCGGGCATGGGCTGACAGCGGATGCGCTTGAATTCGGCATGGCCGAAACGGTCCGGCGGTTCTGCCGGGCGTGCGGCCAGAAGATCTAAGGCCGCAAATAGGCGAAAGCCCGCGCCGGTGGGGGGTGCGAAGCGGGCTTCCTTGAACCGCTCAAGCGATGAGGGCGGCCTTGTGCGCGACGACGAAGTCCTTAAGCGTTTCAGGCTTCTTGCCGGTCAGCTTCTCATAATCGGCTGTCACCTGATCAAAGTTGCCTGCGCGGATGTTGGCGTCGGCTGAGACCAGCATGTCTGCGACGAAATCGGGCAGACCTGCGCCGCGCATGCCCTGGCCAAGCTGCTCATCGGTGACTTTGATGGCCTTCAGCGGCTTTCCGACGGCATCAGCGATCGTTGCGGCGATCTGGTCAGCTGTCAGGGATTCAGCGCCGGTCAGTGTATAGGTTGCGCTTTCGTTTGTGCTTGAGGCAAGAGCTGCCGCGATCGCCCGCGCGCAGTCTTCGCGGGAGATGTTGGGAACCCTGCCTTCGCCACAACCCGTGTACCAGCGTCCGGACTGGAGATTATGCGGCATGCCGTGGAGATAATTGTCCATGTACCAGGCATTGCGAATGATCGTGTAGGGAATGCCCGTTGCCTTGATGGCATTCTCGGTGCCGAGGTGGTCCGGCGCGAAGGTCACCAGGGATTTGTCCGGCGAGGGCATCGACGTGTAGGCGATATGGGTCACGCCCACTTTGGCCGCTGCATCCACCGCTGCCTTATGCTGCTTGAGCCTCTGACCGGGGACGGCAAGCGCGTCGGTGCTGATGATCAGCAGCCGATCGACGCCCTTGAAGGCAGCTTCGAGCGAGGCGGCGTCGTCGAAATCGGCCTTGCGGGCGATGACGCCCTTGGCGACAAGGTCTGCGAGCTTGGCGGGATCGCGCGTGGCGGCGATGATGTTTGACGCCGGAACTTTTTCGGTCTCGAGCAGATGATGGATGACCTTCTGGCCGAGTTGGCCGGCGGCGCCGGTGATGAGAATGGTCTCGCTCATGTCTTTCCTCTAGGTTCGTTGCAGTCTCAAAAAGAGAGTAGCTCTAGATTAGGAATTGACTGGGGTCTGTAAAGAGGGCAGTTTTTTCGCTCTACCTTACCAAAAGGGAACCAAGGATGAGCGGCGCCGTCGTCAACCTGAAGAACAAGGCACCCGGCATTCGTCGTGAAGTCGATCTTAGCAAGCTCGACTTCAGCAATTGCCCGGTCCGGGACATGATGCAGCAGATCGGCGGCAAATGGTCGACGCTGATGCTCGAGGCGTTGTCGCAGCGTCCATACCGATTCGGCGAGTTGCGGCGGATGATCCCTGACATCTCGCAGCGCATGCTGACGCAGACGTTAAGAGATCTGCAGCGTGACGGCTATATCGAGCGGGAGGTGTTTCCGACCAAGCCGCCGAGTGTCGAGTATCGCATGACCGATCTTGGCCGCTCGCTCTACGCCACCCTCGCACTGCTGCTGAACTGGGCGGAAGAAAACCATGATGCGGTTCGCGCCGCCCGGCGCAGCTTCGACTCAGCCAACGTCTGAGACTGCCTGCAGATTGCGGCCTTCCGTCAGGAAGAGAAGGAACGCAAAGGCCGGGAACGAGAAGCCGATCCAGGCAGTCATCGTCCAACCACCGGTGGCATAAGCCCAGCCGCCCACGGCCGATCCGATTGCTCCGCCGGCAAAGAACGTCGCCATGTAGAGGCCGTTCAGACGGCTGCGATGCTCGGCGCTGATCGCGTAGATCGCACGCTGTCCGCAGACAAGATTGGTCGTGACGCCGAAATCGAGCAGGATCGCCGCCGCCGTCAGTAACAGCAGCGCCGTCGGCGAACCGTCCGTCGCGAAGTGGCTGATGAGAAAGGCCGACATTCCGAGCAGCATCGCCAGCGTTGAGGCAGCCTTGGTCAGGCCGCGGTCGGCCAGGCGTCCGGCGATCGGCGAAGCGATGGCACCGGCAGCACCCGCCAGCGCGAACAAGGCAATACCGTTCTGCGTTAGCCCGAATTCCGGGCCGGCCAGAAGCAGGGGCGTGGTGGTCCAGAACAGGCTGAAAGCAGCGAACATGCCGGCCTGATAAAGTGCGCGACGCTGGAGAACCCGCGAATGGAGGGCGAGGTCCGCCATAGAGGCGAGCAGCTTGCCATAGCTCAGCTTGGTGTGAGGAACACGCACTGGCAGGTTAGCCCTCAGAATGACGACGAGCGCGATCATCAAGGCAGCGGTGACGAAGTAGACCATGTGCCAGGACGTCGCCTCGGCAAGGAAGCTGGCGAAGGGGCGCGCCAGCATGATGCCACACAGCAGCCCGCTCATGACGTTGCCGACGACGCGGCCACGGCTTGCGTCCGGCGCCATGTGGGCGGCAAAGGGAACGAGCACCTGGACGGCGACCGAGGCGAGGCCGATGCACAACGAGGCCAGGAGAAACGTCGGTGGAGTCGACGATAGAGCTGCGCCGACGAGAGCGACGGCAGAGACGGCGATGAGGGTCAGCACAAGTCTGCGGTTCTCCAGCAGGTCGCCGAGGGGAACGATCAGCAGAAGGCCGAGACCGTAGCCGATCTGCGTCAGGGTGACGATCAGGCCGGTTGCCGCCGGTGTGAAGCCGAGGGAGGCGCTGATCGGGCCTGCGAGCGGCTGGCCGTAGTAGAGATTGGCCGCGACGAGCCCGCAGGCGGCAGCGAAAAGAAACGTCATCAACGGCGAGATCGTCTGTGGCGCGACGGTTTCCCGCGTGGTGGTCGAAAGGGTCATAGTGGGCTCCGGTGGGGCTATCGGATGATTAAAAAAGGTTGCGTGCTGAGGCGGGTCGATCGCAACCCGATTCACACAAGAAGCTTCATTGCAGTCTCGGCGACAGCGGTCATGTCGTCCTCATTGCGCCCCGTCTTGCCGACCACGCGCATTCCTTTGGTCACGCACAGAAGTGTCCGGGCAGTGGCGGCGACCTCGATCTCGCGAGAGATCGAGCCGTCGCTTTGGCCGAGGCGGAGGAGGTCGGCGACCAGGTTTTCGTTGGCCGTGAAGGCGGCTGCGACACGTTCGGCAGCCTCTTCGTCGAAAAGCGCAAGCTCGTTTGCGCTGCCGACGACCAAGCAGCCCCGCCGCCCCGAGGTGCCGTGGGAGGAGAGGGCATAGTGGGCAAGGACCTGCCGAATCTTGTCGCGGCCGGTTTCGACTTTCGCCATGCGGGCATCCAGCAGGCCGCGACGCACCGTGCGATACCGGTCGAAGGCTGCGAGGAATATTCCGCGCTTGTCCTTGAACGCCTTGTAGACGCTGCCGGAGGCAAGGCCCATTGCCTCTGTGAGTTCGCTGATCGACGCAGCATGATAGCCGCGCTCGGAAAAAACCTGCAGTGCCTTGTCCAGTGCTGCATCGCGATCGAACTGGCGCGGTCGTCCGCGTGTGCGGGTGGTTTCAGTGAAGGTCGTCATGGTCATGATTGACTTAATTAGGAAACGATCGTTTCCAAATCAAGTGAAACTTTTGCGACGCAGCAAATCAGAGATCAAGAATCCAGGTCTGACCGTTTTCCTCGGGCCCGAACATGCGGTGCCTCTCTTCAGACACAAGGCGAAAACCGGTCTTTAAGTAGATGCCGCGCGCAGCGTGCAGGATGTCGTTCGTCCATAGCGAGATTTGTCGATATTTCTTTGCCCTGGCAAAGCGAATGCACTCGTCCACCAGCATCTTGCCGAGCCCGAGGCCGCGAGCCGCCTTGTCCACGTAGAGCAGGCGAAGCTTCGCAACGCCGTCGCCACCATTGGTGACAAGGATCGAACCGATGTTGGTGCCGCCGCGTTCGGCGATCCAGCAATACTCCATCGACGGATCGAAATTCCTCAGGAACTTGCCGGCGACCTCTGCAACAAGGCCCTCGAAGCGCATGTCCCAGCCGTATTCCTCGGTATAGGCCTTGCCCTGGCTCTGGACGATCCAGCCGATATCTCCGGGCCTGTGGGCGCGGATGACCAATGGAGGGGGTGCGGCGTCCGGATCGAGTAGCGAGCGGATGGCTGTCATTGCCGTTACAACGCTTTGCGGCTCGCCCGCGGCGAGGTTACCGAAGCGCTCAGCGATCTGAGCATTTGAGCGCCTGCCAAGTTCCTCGAACTGATCGTGTCCCTTGGTCGTGACCGTAATGATCTGACTGCGCAGATCGCTGGGATCGGCTTTTGTTTCGATCAGGCCGCCGGCTCGAAAGCGCTTGAGGATCCGACTGAGATAGGCGGGGTCGAGGTGCAGGTCGCGGGCAAGAGTGACCGCGCTTACACCTTTGCGAGAGCCGATCTCGAAGAGGACACGCGCGTCGCTGAGCGTGAACTCCGTATCGAGATAGGCCCGGTTCAAGACGCCGAGAAAGTTGGTGTAGAAGCGATTGAAGTCGCGGGCGACGTCGATCAAGCCAGAGTCGGACATGGACAAAACCTCCCGATAGGAGATTTTGTCCTGCTTTTATTTGACCGAGTCAACTAATTTACTCAGGCGGCGACGATCTCTTCGTGCACTTCGTCGGCAAGCGCGAACTCGACCGCCACCCGGGCATGGATCGCTGTCGTGTCGAAGCCGGGCAGGGGCAGGTCGTTCGGGTCGAGGATAAGGCAGATTTCCGTGCAGCCGAGAATGATGCTGTCGGCGCCCTTGGCCCGCTCGCGCTCGATGATCTGCAGGAGCTTGTCACGCGAGCTCTCGAGCACCTTCCCGGCGCAGAGCTCATTGAAGATGATGTCGTGGACAGCTGTCCGGTCGGCGGCCTCCGGAACTGCGATGTCGACGCCGAGCCTCTTCATGCGATCGGCATAGAAGCCATGCTCCATCGTGTACCGCGTGGCAAGCAGCAGCGGGCGCTTCCGTCCTGCGGCCTTCAGGGACTTGGCGGTCTCGTCGATGATGTGGATCAGCGGCACGGAGATTCGCGAGGTGACCTGATCGGCGATGAGATGCATGGTGTTCGTGCAGATGAGCATGCAGCGCGCGCCGGCAATCTGCAGGTGCAGGGCGACGTCGCCGAGCCGGTTTGCGGCGGCGTCCCAGTCGCCCGCCTTCTGCATGGCGACGATCTCGTCGAAATTGACGGAGTGCATCAGGAGGTCGGCAGAGGCGAGCCCACCGAGGCGCTCGCGCACCATTTCGTTGATCAAGCGATAATAGACGGCCGAGCTTTCAAAGCTCATCCCACCAATCAGTCCGATTGTCTGCATTATTTTTATGCTCCCGTCTGGAATTTCCTGTTGCTCAAATCCTGCATCGATCCTCGCGCAAATTGTTTGCTTTGTTTGCCTGAAATTCTCTGTGTACGCTGTATTTTTGCGTGAATATCGAATATTGTGCAAACGACAACCATGAAAGATAGGAAGGCCGGTGCTGGATGACCGCGATCGACGAATCCTGGAATTCTTGCAGTCCGATGCAGGCATTTCGGTGACGGATCTTGCCGAACGTATCGCGCTATCGGTGTCTGCCTGTTCTCGGCGCGTCCAGCGGCTGGAGGAGAGCGGCCATATCGCGCGACGAATCGTCGTGCTCGATCGCGAGAAGATGGGCGTGCCGACGACGGTGTTTGCGCTGATCAAGACCGCGCATCATACCGACGAGTGGATCGAAGCGTTTCGGCGGGCGATCAGCAGCATACCCGAGATCGTCGAAGCGCATCGACTCACCGGGAACCACGACTACATTCTGAAGATCGTGCTCCCACGCGTCGAGCACTACGATGTGATCTACAAGCAGATCGTTCGCAAGATCGAACTCTTCGACGTGTCCGCGTCCATCTCGATGGAATTGCTGAAAAGCGGGACATCGATTCCGGTTGCTTACGCAGACTGAGTTGTTTCCATTCTCTGAATTCGACCTCCGCGACAACCGCTGGACGCAGACGAGCTATACCCAAAGAGAGGTTGAAAGCCGCAGGCAATCGACGACATTTGCCGTAGCGCAATGGCACGGAAAGGCAGGGCATGAGCGAGCACCATGTTGTCGTTGTCGGTGGCGGTTTCGGCGGATTGCAGTTGGCAAACGATTTGAAGGGAGCGGGTGTGCGCATCACCCTTGTCGACCGTCGCAATCATCACCTGTTCCAACCGCTGCTTTACCAGGTGGCGACAACAATCCTCTCGACCTCGGATATCGCCTGGCCCATTCGCCACCTCTATAGCGACCGACCGGACGTTACGACGGTGCTCGGCGAAGTCGTTGGTATCGATACGGCCGCAAGGGAGGTTGCATTACGCGGCGGCATGACGCTGCGTTATGACAGCCTCGTTCTCGCGACGGGAGCAACGCACGCATACTTCGGGCGAGATGATTGGGAGCCGGTTGCACCCGGTCTGAAGACGCTGGAGGACGCAACGACAATCCGACGGCGGATTTTGCTCGCATTCGAGCGGGCAGAGATCGAAACCGATCCCGCCATGCGTGACGCGCTTCTGACTTTCACGATCGTCGGTGCAGGGCCGACCGGTGTCGAGCTCGCCGGGATCATTGTCGAGCTTGCGCGCAATACCTTGCCGCGCGAATTCCGCAATATCGATACGCGCAAGACACGGGTCGTGCTCGTCGAGGCGGGGCCGCGCGTGCTTCCGACCTTTGCCGAAGAGCTTTCGGCCTATGCCGGCAAGGCGCTTGGAGAACTCGGTGTCGAACTGCATACCGGCGAGCGCGTCCTGGAGTGCACGCCAGCAGGTGTCGAGACAAGCAATGGAGTCATCCCAAGCCGCACGATCGTCTGGGCTGCGGGCATACAGGCCTCGCCCGCTGCCAAGTGGCTCGATGTGCCGGCAGATCGGGCAGGGCGCGTCATCGTCGAGAAGGATCTGACGGCGCCGGGGTTTCCGGATGTCTTTGTCGTCGGCGACACGGCCTCTGTCATTCAGGAGAGCGGCGCTCCGGTTCCGGGGATCGCGCCGGCCGCCAAGCAACAGGGTGCCTATGCCGCCAAGGTGATCCGCGCGCGCCTAGCGGCAAAACCTTCGCCCGCACCGTTTCGCTATAGACATCAGGGCAGTCTTGCGACGATCGGCCAGAGTGCCGCCATCATCGATTTCGGGCGCATCAAGCTGAAAGGCTGGATCGCCTGGTGGATATGGGGCATCGCCCATATCTACTTCCTGATCGGAACGCGTTCGCGCTTTGCGGTGGCGTGGAGCTGGCTCTGGATCTACCTGAGCGGTCAGCACAGCGCGCGGCTCATCACTCAGAAGGAAACGATGCGCGACGACAATCGCACATAACAAGGAGGGCGGCTCAAGGCCGCCCTTTGCGTTTGTCAGGCGGCCAGAGAGGCGATGTCGATGACGAAGCGATAGCGAACGTCGCTCTTCAGAACGCGTTCGTAGGCTTCGTTGACCTGCTGGATGTTGATCTTCTCGATCTCGGAGACGATGTTGTGCCTGCCGCAGAAATCCAGCATTTCCTGGGTTTCCTTGATCGAGCCGATCATCGAGCCGGAAATGCTCTTGCGGCCTGGGATCAGTGCGAAAGCATGAACCGGGATCGGGTTTTCCGGTGCACCGACGACGACGAAGGCTCCGTCGACCTTGACCAGACCAAGGTAGGCATTCCAGTCAACTTCAGCGCTGACCGTGCAGATCACCAGATCGAAGGCGCCGGCGAGCTTCTCGAAGGTTGCCGGGTCGTTGGTGGCGTAATATTCCTTGGCGCCGAGCTTGAGGCCATCTTCCTTCTTGGAAAGGGTCTGGGACAGAACGGTGATGTCAGCACCCATCGCAGCGCCGAGCTTGACGCCCATGTGGCCGAGCCCGCCCATGCCGACGATCGCGACCTTCTTGCCGGGGCCGGCATTCCAGTGACGCAGCGGTGAATAGAGCGTAATGCCGGCGCAAAGCAGCGGGGCCGAGGCATCGAGCGGAAGGTTGTCCGGGATCGACATCACGTAGCCTTCCTTGACGACGATCGAGTCGGAGTAGCCGCCCTGGGTGCGCGTCTTGCGGTCGGCTTCGAAGTCGTTGTAAGTGCCGACGAGACCCGGCATATACTGTTCACGGTCAACGTCGCGCGTAGCGCAGCCGATGCAACTGTCGACGAAGCAGCCGACGCCGACACGATCGCCGACCCTGAACTTCGTCACGGCCGAGCCGACCGCCGAGACGATACCGGCGATCTCATGACCCGGTACGATCGGATAGACGGCGTTCTTCCATTCGTTGCGGACGGTGTGGATGTCCGAATGGCAGATGCCGGCAAACTTGATGTCGATCACGACGTCATCGGGATTGGGCTCGCGGCGCTCGAAGGTGAAGGGTGTTAACGGTTTCGACGCATCCGTCGCGGCATAGCCTTTTGCAATAGCCATCTGAAACTTCCTTTGATGTGAGCAATTGGACAGCCCGACTATGCCTCGGGACGACGAAGAGGCGTTAGAGCGATCCTGCAAGCTTCTTGCACGATCCTGCAAAATTCACGAGCAGAGCCATACAACGGACCGTGTCACGAATTTCAGGAGGTTCGCGAATCTTCTAAGCAATTCAGCTCTGTGGCTCGCCAATTTCTATTGCGTGCCCGTCCGGATCGTAAAATCGGAAGACCCGCTGTCCCCACGCTTGCTCTTCTACGGCGTGGATCAACTCGACATGCGGCGCGATATTTTCAAATGCGGCATCAAGATCGCCGTGTTCGAAATACAGAAGCAAGTTTCTTCGCCCATAGGGGTCGGCAGCGTCATGCGTCTGGCCCCAGATCGTTTGTTCAAGTGATTGTCCTTCGTGGATTGCAAAGCCAGACTCGAAAAGGACGAAATTTCCGGCGTCCTCAATAATGTTCAGACCGAGCAGCTCGTTATAAAATTCCTTCGAGCGATTTATGTCGCGAACGAAAGGAATAGGATTGATAAAACGCATCATTTTCCTCTCGAGACGCTCAAAGATACCGGACCAAAGCGCGACGTCCGCATGATGTTCTCCAGCCTGGCAGAATAGGAAGTATCGGGAATGCTGCAACTGCCGATTTTGACGTCGAACTGCCCTAGCGATCCATTCCCGTCATGACGACTAATCCTTTGCTTCTTGAGACCGAAGTGCGACTTCGGGTTTGTAGGATGCCGCCGTGAAGCTTAGATAACGTGAACCTGCTATCTCAGAACGAGTTCCACATGACCTTGCCGTTCAATCCCTATCAGGAAATCGCTTCCATTGCCGCGCGTCACGCGGACGGAGAGGGTGAGTTCCGCACCGCCATCGAGAGCCTGGGGATCAGCCGCCGACACACTCCGAGCGCGCCGTGCCATGGCAGCTACCGACCTTGCATCGCCCTTGTTGTCCAAGGCGCCAAGAGCCTTCGCCTCGGCACCGATGTCATCAACTACGGCGCTGGCGACTATCTTCTGACATCGCTCTTCCTGCCGGTGACATGGCGCGTCGTGGAGGCGAGCCCAGAGGTTCCGCATTTCTGCCTGACACTCGCCGTCAACAGCGAGAAGGTTCTCGATCTTCTGAGCCGCACTGATCTCCCGCGCCCCACAGTACCCGTAGGCGGGCGTGGGATTGTCGTAAACATAGCGACAGCCGAACTCCTGGATGCGGCGGTGCGGCTCCTGCGTTTGCTCGATAGTCCAAAGGACATTGCGGCGATGGCACCGCTGATCGAGCAGGAGATCCTATATCGGGTCCTCACCGGTCCGGACGGTGGCCGGCTCATCAACATTGCGGTCGCCGACAGCCATGGCAACCGCATCGCCCGCGCCATTGCCTGGTTGCGGCAGAACTTTGCCCGGCCACTGCGCATCGAGGACCTCGCCGAGCAGGTCAGCATGAGCGTGTCGTCCTTCCATCATCATTTCAAGTCGATTACTGCGATGACGCCGGTACAGTACCAGAAACAGCTGCGGCTGCATGAGGCGCGGCGCTTGATGCTGATAGAGAGGCTGGATGCCGGGACGGCAGGGCATCGCGTCGGCTACCAGAGCCCGTCGCAGTTCAGCCGGGAGTACAGCCGCGTCTATGGCCTGTCCCCACTGAGAGACGTCGAGGCCGCGCGCGAGCCCGTTGACGGCGCCTGAGCAAGCAATTTGCGCATCGGACCGGTCTTGACGACGCAAATCGACGGGTCGAAACGACGCAGGAATTTTCATAAGATGCCGCTTGACGCGCCCTAAGCTTTGCAGCATAAAGCCCGCGAACCGTACCGTACGGTACTAATCGGGAGTGAGACCGTGTCCGTCGATAATTTGGAGCCCAGCGAGTTTTCGCCGCGCCAAAACGCCGTTCTGGAGCAGGCGCTGCGGTTGCTCGTCGACGGCGGCGAGAAGGCGCTGACGACATCCGGGGTCGCGCGCGCGGCGAATTGCTCCAAGGAAAGCCTCTACAAGTGGTTCGGCGACCGCGACGGGCTGCTGTCGGCGATGATCGCCTACCAGGCGAGCAAGGTGCGCACGTTTGAACGCAATGGCGAGCGACTGACGTCGGTGAGCCTGCACGATCACCTCGTCATCTTCTCGAAGGATCTCCTGGAGGTTCTCGCCGGCGACGTTTCGCTGGCGCTGAACCGCCTCGCCATCGGCCAGTCGCATCGCGACGGCTCCAAGCTCGGCAAGTTGCTTCTGGAGCGGGGCCGCCGCCAGATCGATCGCCGCGCCATGGGGCTTATCGATTCCGGCAAGCGTGCCGGGCTGCTACGTTTTAATGATGCCGACGAGGCATATCACACGCTTTATGGCCTGATCGTTTCCGATCTGCATGTTCGCATGCTGCTCGGCGAGCCGGGTCTCAAGGATACCGCGCGTCAGGCGGAGAGGGCGGTTTCCGCCTTCCTGCGCCTTTACGGCACGGAGAAGGTTTTGGCGGAGATGCCGCTCGTCGGCTGATCCCCTCTTACAAGTCACAGGACCAGCAAAGGGAAGGAAAGAACAATGCGCGTCTATTACGATCGTGATGCCGATATCAACCTCATCAAGTCCAAGAACGTCGTCATCGTCGGCTACGGTTCGCAGGGCCGTGCGCACGCGCTGAACCTCAAGGACAGCGGTGCCGCCAACGTTGCGATCGCGCTCAAGGCCGGTTCGGCCACCATCAAGAAGGCAGAAGCCGACGGCTTCAAGGTCATGACCGTTGCCGACGCCGCCAAGTGGGGCGACCTCATCATGATGGCGACCCCGGACGAGTTGCAGGCCGACATCTACAAGGCCGACATCGCCGGCAACATCCGTGACGGTGCTGCAATCGCCTTTGCACACGGCCTCAACGTTCACTTCGGCCTGATCGAGCCGAAGGCTTCGCTCGACGTCGTCATGATCGCGCCGAAGGGCCCGGGTCACACGGTTCGCGGCGAATACCAGAAGGGCGGCGGCGTTCCCTGCCTCGTTGCCGTTCACCAGAACGCTTCCGGCAATGCACTTGAGCTCGCTCTCTCCTACGCCTGCGGCGTTGGCGGCGGACGTTCGGGCATCATCGAAACCAACTTCCGCGAAGAGTGCGAAACCGACCTCTTCGGCGAGCAGGTCGTTCTCTGCGGCGGTCTCGTCGAACTGATCCGCGCTGGCTTCGAAACACTGGTCGAAGCCGGCTACGCGCCTGAAATGGCCTATTTCGAGTGCCTGCACGAAGTGAAGCTCATCGTCGACCTGATCTATGAAGGCGGTATCGCCAACATGAACTACTCGATCTCCAACACCGCTGAGTGGGGCGAATACGTCACCGGCCCGCGTATCATCACCGCTGAAACCAAGGCTGAAATGAAGCGCGTTCTGCACGACATCCAGACCGGCAAGTTCACGTCCGATTGGATGCAGGAATACCGGGCTGGCGGCTCGCGCTTCAAGGGTATTCGTCGCATGAACGATAGCCATCAGATCGAAGAAGTCGGCGCCAAGCTTCGCGGCATGATGCCGTGGATCGGCAAGAACAAGCTGGTCGACAAGAGCGTCAACTAAGCGGTTTCGAACTGCTGCTTCAGCGGGCCGGGGCGAAAGCTCCGGCCTTTATTTTTGTGTCCGCACGGCGAGCCAGCGGGTTGGCTTGCCGTCGTAGCCGCTGCCGTCGCCTTCGCTGATGACGATGTTGTGCCAGCCGCCATTGCTCAGCATTTCCGAGAGCAATTCCGCCGACGGATAATTGTAGTAGCGACCGAAGCCGTCGTGTCCTTCCGCTTCGCCTGCCTTGAACGTGGCGTGGAAGGTGCCACCAGGCCGCAGCGCCGTGCGGATCCGTTCCAGCACCTCAGGAAGTGCTGCTCGCGGGACATGCAACAGGCTGGCCTCGGCCCATACGCCGTCGAAGGCTTCTTCCTCGTCCAAATCCTCGAAGCGCAGGACCTCGACGGGATGTCCGAGAAGGATCTCCGCCTGTTTCGCAACTGCCGGCGACCCGTCTGTCGGCGTCACATCGAAGCCTTTCGACAGCATGTAGGCGCTGTCTTGGCCGCCGCCGCAACCCAAATCAAGGATGGCTGCGCCCGGAGGCAGCAGCGACAAAAAGGCGTCCAGCCGTCGAATCGGCAAAATACGCTGCCGCGAAGCGTAGGTGGCCGCGTTGTCGTTGTAGAATGAAGATGTATTCTCGTCCGCCATGATCGTTTGCCCGATGAGCCAAGACCGGAGTTACACGCGTAGGGCCGCCGCCTTTGAGGCAGCGCCCATTCGCTCGATGAAGATTAGCGAACTAGATGGAGCGTCGTCCGCTGACGGCGTGGTAGAGCCAGAGAACGACAACGGCACCGATGACGGCGACGACGAGGCTGTAGATGTTCAAGCCCGTCACGCCGGAGGCACCGAAGAAACTGAAGATGACGCCGCCGACAATTGCTCCGACGACGCCGAGGACGATATCCATCAGCATGCCCGCGCCTGACTTGTTGACGATCTTGCTTCCGATGAATCCTGCGATCAGTCCAAGGATAATCCAACCGATTACTGACATCTGCCATTCCCCTCCTTGATTGGTTGAATATTGAGGCCATCTTCCCGTCTAAGCTAAATAGCTGGTCGGGGAATTCAAGGTTCGCGAGAACCCTATGCTTTCATTCTACAGTTGTTGTTCAATGAAATGAAGAAACCGAAAAGGAGGATGGCATGGGTATCTTTGATGACGCCGTTCCAGGCGGAAATATATCGAAGCCGATCATGATTGCTCTTGGCGCGTTGCTGGTGGGAAAGCTTCTCGGTGCCGGCGGCAGCCAGACGGATCCAGCCGCTCAGCAGGCCAATCCGCAGGCCAATCCACAGACCGGCGATGGCGGGCTTCTCGGTGGGCTCGGCGGTCTTCTCGGCAAGCTGACGGAAGCCGGGCAGGGCGATACGGTCGACTCGTGGGTCCAGCCCGGGCAGAACAAGCCGATCGCACCGGGCAATCTCAATGATGCGCTCGGCTCCAAGACGATCAGTGATCTCGCACGGCAGGCCGGAATCAGTGAGCAAGAGCTGCTGAATCAACTGTCGACCGTCTTGCCTGGCGTGGTCGACAAACTGACGCCGCGGGGCCAGCTACCGACACAAGAGCAGATCGCAACGCTTTTCCGTTCGTGATCTTGCTAGACAAGAAGGCCCTGTTTCTTCCGGGAACGGGGCCTTTCTCTAACGTTTTCCAGTCGCTGTCGCAGATTTTTTGGACTAAAACGCGCGCAGACTTGTCACCGTGAAAAACAAATAGGTCAGTAATGTTGACTTATCATTTGTTGCGTGGTTCTGTCGCCGAAAGACAAAAAATTGCGAGGAAATGCCCATGTCGAATTGGGAAAACATATTCGCGACGCGTTCTTCACGGATGCGCGCATCGGAGATTCGCGAGCTTCTGAAGCTTCTTGACCGCCCTGACATCATTTCCTTTGCCGGCGGCATTCCGGATCCGGCACTTTTCCCCGATCAGGAATTCAAGGCCGCTTACGCCGACATCTTCAACAGTTCGGCCGTGAACTCCGCGCTGCAGTATTCCGTCAGCGAAGGCTACAAGCCGCTTCGCGAATGGCTGATCAAGCAGATGGCTGCTATCGGCATCCCTTGCGACCTCGATAACGTCTTCATCGTTTCCGGCTCGCAGCAGGGTCTGGATTATCTCGGCAAGCTCTTCCTCTCGCCGAACGACACGGCGCTGGTCACCTGGCCGACGTATCTCGGTGCCTTGCAGGCTTTCAATGCTTACGAGCCGACCTATGATCAGCTGACGCCGAACGGCAATCGCACGCCAGACTCCTTCAAGGCGCAGGCGACAGCTGCAGGTGGGACGGTGAAGTTCGCTTATCTCTCCGCCGATTTTGCCAATCCGACGGGCGAGACTGTCGATCAGGCCGGACGAGACAAGGTTCTCGCGCTGGCAGAGGAGCTCGATATCGCGATCATCGAAGACGCAGCCTACCAGTCGCTGCGTTACGATGGGACGCCGATCGCGCCGATCCTGGCGACGGAAATTGCCAAGAAGGGGAATATCAACGACACACGCACCATTTACTGCGGCAGCTTCTCCAAGACGCTGGCGCCGGGCCTGCGTGTCGGCTTCATCGTTGCCAATGCTCTGGTCATCCGCAAGCTCGTGCTGATGAAGCAGGCGGCTGACTTGCATTCCTCGACGATCAATCAGATGGCGATCGCGCACGTCGCGGAGCGCGGCTTTGACGCGCAGGTCGCCAAGATCAGGTCGGTCTACAGCCATCGCCGCAACGTCATGCTGGCGGCGCTGGAGAAATATATGCCTGCCGGCACGAGCTGGACGAAGCCCGAAGGCGGCATGTTCATCTGGGTGACGCTGCCGAAGGGTATGGACGGCGCGAAACTGCTCGCCAAGTCGCTGGAAACGGCCAAGGTCGCGTTCGTCCCCGGCAAGGCATTTTTCGCCGACGGTTCGGGCGAGAATACGTTCCGCGTCAGCTTCTCCTGCGCGAACGAGCAGATGATCGAGGAGGGGATCAGCCGCCTTGGCGCGCTGATCGCTGGCGAAATCGGCGGCTGATCGGCCGCCGACTTTTCAGGAACAACTAACGGTTCAAGTGCGGGCCGAACAATTCCAGATCGGCCTCACTCAGCCGGTCGCTTGCCGTGTTGAGCTGGTGCCAATACGGATAAAGCACCGGCGGCAGGCTGACGGCGTCGAGGCGCTTGCGCTCGTCCTCGGTCAGCTTCAGGTGGGCGGCAGCCAGATTGTCCTTGAACTGGGCTTCGGTCCGGCCACCGATGATCACCGAGGTCACCGCCTTGCGGCCGATCAGCCAGGCAAGCGCCACCTGGGCTGCCGACACGCCGCGCTCGTTGGCGATCGCTACCAGCGTTTCCACGATATTCCAGAGACGGTTTTCGTCACGGATCGGCGGCTCGGTCCAGCCGGCAAACTGACGCGAGCCTTCCGGCGCGGCCTGGTTGCGGCGGTGCTTGCCGGAAAGAAGGCCGCCGGCGAGCGGGCTCCAGACCAGCACGCCAAGCCCCTGGTCGAGGCTGATCGGCAGCAGTTCATATTCCGCATCGCGCGCTTCGAGCGTGTAGTGGATCTGCTGGCTGACGAACCGCTCCCGCTTTTCTCTCTCACTGACGCCGAGCGCCTTCATGATGTGCCAGCCTGAGAAATTCGAGCAGCCGACATAGCGGACCTTGCCCTGGCGCACGAGCGTGTCGAGCGCCTCCAAGGTTTCTTCCAGCGGCGTCTGCCCATCCCATTCGTGAAGCTGATAGAGATCAATGACATCAGTCTTCAGCCGCCGCAGGCTGGCTTCGCAGGCGCTGATGAGATGATAGCGCGAAGAGCCGGTATCGTTCGGGCCGTCTCCCATGCGAAAGCGTGCCTTGGTGGCGACCAGAACGCCGTTCTTGCGCGGCCCGCCGATGATCTCGCCGAGAATTTCTTCGCAGGCGCCCTGCGAGTATACGTCGGCCGTATCGATCAGGTTGACGCCGGCGTCGATGCACATATCGACAAGCCTGCGCGCTTCGGCAACCCCGAGATCGCCAACCATTTTCGCCCAGCCCTGGCCACCGAACGTCATCGTGCCCATCGTCACGGTCGAAATCTTGAGACCAGAACGGCCGAGAAGCCGGTATTCCATATGCCTTCCTCCAAAATGAACGAGTGAGAACGTGCGGTAGAAGATAGGGGCGGAGCAGGTGGGTCAAGGGCAGACGTCGGCGTGCTCGTGACGAAGCCGACTGTCACAATCATGTTATCCGCGATGGCTAAGGAACGGTTCTCCCACCATCGAGGATCCATCATGAAGACGATCGTTTCCGCCGCCACGCTGCTTGCCGCGAGCTTGCTTGCAATGCCGGCCTCTGCCGCCAATCTTGTGCTTTACACGAGCCAGCCGAACGAAGATGCACAGGCGACCGTAGACGGCTTCGTGGCCGCCAATCCCGACGTCAAAGTGGACTGGGTGCGCGATGGCACTCCGAAGATCATGGCGAAGCTGCAGGCGGAAATCGAGGCCGGCAATCCCGTCGCCGACGTTCTGCTGATCGCCGACACGGTAACGCTCGAGCGCCTCAAGGAAGCCGGCAAGCTGCTCGCGTATAAGTCGCCGGAGGCTGCAAGCTATGACGCGGCTCTCTACGACGCCGACGGCTACTATTATTCGACGAAACTGATCACCACCGGTATTGTCTACAACACCTCTGCCGCGTTCAAGCCGACAAGCTGGAAGGATCTGACGAAGGCGGAAGCCAAAGGCCTCGTGACCATGCCGAGCCCGCTGACGTCGGGCGCTGCCCTCATTCATGCGCAGACGCTTGCCGGCGTCGATAGCCTCGGCTGGGACTTCTACAAGGATCTCGCTGCCAATGGCGCGACTGCTGCCGGCGGCAATGGTGGGGTCCTCAAGTCGGTTGCTTCAGGCGAGAAGGCCTTCGGCATGATTGTCGATTACATGCCGATCCGCGAAAAAGCCAAGGGCGCGCCGGTCGAGTTCGTCTTCCCGACGGAAGGCGTTTCCGCAGTGACGGAGCCGGTCGGCATTCTCGCAGGCTCGAAGAATGCCGATGCAGCCAAGAAATTCGTCGACTACGTGCTCTCGGAAAAGGGACAGGAAGGCTTCCTCAAACTCGGCTATATCCCGGCCCGCAATGGCATGAAGCTGCCGGAGGGCTTTCCGGCCCGCGACACCATCAAGGTACTGCCGATCAATGCGGCCGAGGCGCTGACGAGCACCGATCAGGACCTCAAGACCTTCTCCGGCATCTACGGCTCGAACTGATCGCGGCCGGAAAGCAGATGCACGGATATGTTCGTCCTGGAAACAGCCAGCCCGCCTGGCTGTTTCCTTTTATCGTTATCATCGTCCTGATCCTCAGCGTGCTGCCGCTGGCGCGGCTGGTGACAACAGGCATTGCCGCGCTTGCGAACGGTGGCGTCGGGGCGGTGCTGGGCGATCCGGCGCTCTGGTCGGCAACCTACTACACCCTCGTGACGGCGGTGCTCGGCACGCTGATCTCGCTCGCCGTCGGCTGCGCCTTCGCATTCCTGCTGACGCTGACTGATATTTGCGGCAAGGGCGCGCTGAGCTTCCTTTTCGTCTTGCCGATGATGATCCCGCCGCAGGTGACGGCGCTCGCCTGGGTGCAGATGTCCGGGCCCTCCAGCCCGCTCCTGAAGGCGTTGCACATTGCGCCTCCGCTCGGGTCGCCGCAGCCGCTCTATTCGGTCGGCGGGATTTCGCTGCTCTACGGCGTGCAGCATGCGCCGCTCGTCTTTCTCGCTCTCCGTGCTGGCATGATGGCGCTCCCCCGCGATGGCGTCGAGGCGGCGCGACTTGCCGGAGCCAGCAGTCTTCGGGTCTTCCGCGATGTCATCCTGCCGCTTTCGCTGCCGGGGATCATTGCCGGAGCTGCGATCTCGTTCGTTTCCTGCACCGGCAATTTCGGCATTCCGGCAATCCTCGGTATACCGGCCTCGATCTATACGCTTCCGACGCTGATCTTCACCAAGTTCTCCGCCTTCACCAGCCGGACTTTCGGCGACGTGGCGCTGCTTTCAGCGATCATCGCCATCATTTCAGTGGTCGGGCTTGCCATTCAGGACCGCGCCTTGCGTGGACGCGACTATCGTGTGCTTGGGCTTTCCGGCGCGACCGTGGCCTTCGATTTGGGAGGCTGGAAATTCCTTTTGCAGCTGCTGTTATGGCTTTGCCTTTTCTTCATGCTGGCCGCACCATTCTTCGCTCTCCTGGCCGGTGCGCTCGTGCCGGCCTATGGCGTGCCGCTGACCTTCAAGACGATGTCTGCGAGCGCCTTCTATGAAGTCCTTTTCCGGCAAGCGGTAACGCGCACGGCGTTCGTGAACTCCCTGTCTCTCGCGTCTGGGACAGCATCGTGTCTCCTTGTGGTGACCGTGCTTTCGGCTTACGCGTTGGCGCGACGCCAAGACCTGCTGGGCCGGATTGTTTCGAGCCTCATCGAGATCCCTTATTCGCTGCCCGGCATCGTCATGGCCGTGTCCTTCATTCTCGTGTTTGCCGCGCCGCTTCCCATCCTGCAGGTGACACTTTACGGGACGATCTGGATCATCTTGATCGCGTATTTTTCGAGCTTTTTTGCCGTAAGCCTAAAGCCTGTCGTCAGTGCATTCCATCAGCTGGATTCGGCACTGGAGGAAGCGGCAAGACTATCGGGGGCGGGCTTTTTCCGGCGGCTTGTCGATATCATCGTGCCGTTGATCGCCCCCGCGGCGGGAGCATCGGTCATTCTGGTCTTCCTGATCGCCTGCAATGAGCTCACCATCTCTGCGCTCCTATGGTCTGCCGGGACACAGACGCTTGGCGTGGCAATCTACAATCTCGACGATAGCGGCAGCTCCGATCTGGCATCGGCGCTTTCCGTGCTCGTCGTCCTCATGGTCGTCTGCATGATGCTGCTTCTGGAACTGATGGCAAAACGGTTGCCGAGAGGGGTCGTGCCGTGGCGGAATTGATCCTCAACCACCTCGCCAAGGATTTCGGCACCGGCCGTGCGGCCGTTACCGACTTTTCCCTGAAGGTGAGGCACGGCGGCTTTCTGGCGCTGCTCGGGCCTTCGGGCTGCGGCAAGACAACGGTGCTGCGCATGATCGCCGGTTTCGAAGCGCCGACAAATGGCTCCATCCATCTCGGGGAGCGGCTGCTTGCAGACGCCTCCCGGTCGTTGCCGCCGGAACGGCGCAACATGGCGATGGTGTTTCAGTCCTATGCACTTTGGCCGCACATGAGTGTCGCGGACAATGTCGGCTATCCCTTGAAAGTGCGCGGTATCTCCGGCGAGGCTTACAAGCAGAAGGTCCGCGAGGCGCTGGCGACCGTAAGACTGGCCGATCACGCCGAGCGCCGTCCCGCCGATCTGTCCGGTGGCCAGCGACAGCGGGTGGCACTGGCGCGCTGCCTCGTGTCGTCACCTGATGTCGTGCTGCTCGACGAGCCGCTCGCCAATCTCGACCACCACCTGAAGCAGGAGATGGAGGAAACATTTCGCGAGTTCCACCAGCGCTCAGGTGCGACGATGATCTATGTCACGCACGATCAGAGCGAAGCGATGGCACTCGCAACCGACGTTGCGGTCATGTCCGAAGGCCGCCTTCTGCAGGCTGCACTGCCAGCGGAAATCTACGCCCGGCCGGAGGGCCGGGTGGTTGGTGGTTTGATCGGTCGCGGCGCAATTCTCTCGCTTCCGTCTCCGGTTGGTGACATCAGGCTGCTCGATTGGTGCGCTCTCGAACCTTTGCTGTCGCACGAAGTCGGTGATCGGCCGAAGGTGGACGTGCTGGTGCGCCAGGAGGATGTCCTTATCACGGGCGAGGGCATTGCAGCACGCGTCGAATCCATCCTCTACGAGGGCGAGCGCTATGCCGTGAAGCTGTTGCTCGGCGACGGGCAGGTGCTTCGGACATTCAGCCGGGAGCGGCTGGATGTTGGCGAGAGCGTGCGGGTGATGGCCCGGTCCGCCTGGCGGCTCTGATGTCGAAACGTCTTTGCGAAGCGGGCCTTAGCCACTACTAATGGCGCAACGTCAATTGGAAACCCTCGATGTCGCTTCGCCTTGCTACTTTCAACGTCGAAAATCTCATGTCGCGCTTCGACTTCACGGGCTTCCGCAACCAGCTGCGGCAGGACCGCGTGATCAAGCTTTTCGAGGTGCGTAGCGAAGGCGTCTACCAGCAGCTCGAACAGGCGCGCGTGATTTCCTCGACCGACGATACGCGGCAGATGACGGCCCTGGCGATCGCAGACGCCGATGCAGACATTCTGTGCCTGCAGGAGGTCGATAATATGGAGGCGCTGCAGGCCTTCGAGTATGGCTATCTGTTCCGGATGGTCGGCAACGGCTACCGGCAGAAATATCTCGTCGAGGGTAATGACAGTCGCGGCATCGACGTCGCTGTTGTGATGCGGGAAGAGACGCGTGACGGCCAGAAGATCGAGCTCCAGCAGATCAAGAGCCATGCCATGCTCACCTATCGCGATCTCGGGCTCTTCAACGATCAACTGGCGCCTACCAACCGCATCGACGACAAGATCTTCAAGCGCGATTGCCTGGAGTTCGATCTACTGATTGGTGGTGTCCCGCTGTCGCTCTATGTCGTCCATTTCAAATCGATGGATGGACCGCGCACGGAAGGCGTCGACGGCAGGCTCGGCACGATGCCGGTGCGGCGGGCAGAAGCGTTGGCGGTGCGCCGCATCATCGACGATCGATTCGGCGGTCGCATCGAAGATAAGCGGTTCGTCATCTGCGGCGATATGAACGACTATCAGGAGCGCGTCGATGTCATCGGGCGCCGCCGCACCGGATTCCGTTTCGAGCATCGGGACGAGAGTGTCAGCGCACTCGATGTCTTCAGCCATGACGGCTTTGTGGAGAACGTCGTCCGCCGCCGCGATCCACTCGATCGCTGGACGCTCTACCACGCCCGTGGACCCGAGGAACAATGGCTGTGTCAGCTCGATTACATCTGGCTCTCCGCCGCACTTGCTAGGACGAACGCCAGCCGCATACCGGAGATCGTTCGGCATGGACAGCCCTACCGGACGGTCTTCCCACCTGGTCAGGAGGTCGAGCGCTATCCCCGCACGGGCTGGGATCGACCGAAAGCTTCCGACCATTGCCCCGTTGTCATGACATTGGATCTGATATGAACGTTCATTTTTCAGAAGATTTCGCCGGCTGGCCGCCGGAGCAGACCGTATTCCCGATTGCTGGCCTGGACCTCCGCGTCCTGTCGGGAGACCATCCCTTCTATCTCGCGCAGGGCGAGGCGATCCGGGAAAATTGGGAACGGGAAACGGCCGCGAATCCGGCGCTGTTCGACGGCCGGATGGTGTTTCAGAGGCGGCTGGCGCTGACCGACAGCGGCATCGCCGGCGAAGGCCACGTCATACGGTTTTCGACATTTATGTGGTGGCGCCGTCAGGCGAGCCGGCACGGTGGCATCCATCTGTTTGCCTATCCCGTTCTCGAGGCATCCGACGGCGCGTTAGTAGCGATCCGCATGGGGAGCCATACAGCCAATCCCGGCCAGGTGTATTTCGCCGCCGGCTCGCTGGAGCCAGAGGACGTTTCCGGCGACCGCTGCGACGTCGAAGGCAACATGCGTCGCGAGGTGATGGAGGAGACGGGGTTCGACCTCAACGATGCCCAGGCGGGCGATCGGTACTATGCGAGCCACGTCAGGCGCACCGTAACGGTGCTGCGTCTCTTCCGCTTCGGCCTGACCGCCGAAGAGATGATTGAGAGGATCCACGCACACATGCTGGTTGCCGATGACAAGGAGATTGCCGGCGCAATCGCGATTCGGTCGGCCGATCCCAAGGCTTACCCTTACAATATTGCGATGCTCCCCGTCATCGACTGGTACTTCAGAGAGAAGCAGGGCGCTTAACGCCTTGCGCTCGGTCTTCCGGTCGGGCAGGTTGGCGAAACGAGGACCGAGACAGGGGAGGCCGATGTGGCGCGCAGCTACAGCGTCTACGACGTGTTCACCGACCGCAAGCTCGCCGGAAACCCGCTTGCCGTCGTCTTCGATGGTGACGACTTGCGCGATGACGCGATGCAGGCGATCGCCAAGGAAACGAACCTGTCGGAAACGGTCTTCGTTCAGCCCTCGGGCAACCCCGCCTACACGGCGAAAATCCGCATCTTCACCCCCGGTCGCGAGTTGCCCTTTGCAGGACACCCGACGGTTGGAACGGCGATCGCTCTGGCCGAGCGGGCGCACGGCAACTCAACCATCGATCTCGTTTCGGTGCTGGAGGAAAATGTCGGGCCGGTGCGTTGTGCCGTTCGGCTGAGGGAGGGTGAGGCGAGCTTTGCCGAGTTCGACCTGCCGCGGAAGTCGCAGCAAATCGCCATGCCGCTCGATAAGCTTGGAATTGCCAATGCCTTGTCGCTGAAGACAACGCAGATAGGCTTCGAAAATCACGTGCCGTCGCTTTGGAGTGCGGGGGTGCCCTTCCTCATGGTTCCCGTTCACGACGTCGGCGCCGCCCAGCGCATGGATTTCGACCCACAACTTTGGGAAGCGACCGTTCCCTTCGTCGACGGCGCACTTGCCTCGGCCTACATCTATTGTCGGGGCGGAGTGAACCATGTCGCAAAGTTCCACGCGCGGATGTTTGCGAGCGGCATGGGGATCGTCGAAGACCCGGCCACCGGGGCGGCAGTGGCCGCGCTATCCGGTGCCATTCACCATTTCGACCGCCTGACGGACGGGCACCACGGGGTGATGATCGAGCAGGGCGTGGAAATGGGCAGACCGTCCTTCATCCACCTGCATATGGATGTCGAAGGCGGAGCGATCTCGAATGCCCGGATTGGCGGGCAGGCGGTCCGTATTGCAAGCGGAACGCTGGACCTTTGATTTCATTGCATTTCAGCCATGCGCAAAAATCTTCGCATTTAACCAAAGAATTTTCAGGCAGGCGCTAGACAAGCCGAACGATCCTGTTTATACGCCCCTCACACCGCGCAACACGGCGGTCACGGGTGATTAGCTCAGTTGGTAGAGCAGCTGACTCTTAATCAGCGGGTCGTAGGTTCGAGCCCTACATCACCCACCATTCTTCACAAGAAAACAATAGTATACGTTGATCCGCTAACGAGGCGGATGAAATGCGTGTGCCCTTTGATGACAAAGATTTCAACATCTGCCTGCTGCCAGCAGAGAGCGGCAAGCATCGCATGCCGGCTCCGCCTTTCCACGGCCAGTTTTGGGATATGAGGTTCGCCTGAGCCGCTATAGGCGGCGATCGAACCAAAGTCGGGTTCCCTCTCGGACTGAGGTCCGACGCGCGGAACCGGGATGATTCCAATTGTTGCGTTCACGAGTGTTGGGTCGCGGTCGCTTTACCCAAAGAGCAAAATATGCTTATCAAACTTCGATTGGTGCGGTCGCAGCATTGGTCCTTGCGTCCGGCGTAGCATTCGCACGGTCGTCCACCGTCAATGACGCAGCTGGCGGCGCGGCCGCCGCCGCCATCGTCGGCGGAGCAGTGGCGCAGCGACCGAATGGACGGATCGTCATTGTCGATCCGAATGCATTCACGATCGTCCTCATCGTCACCGCCTAGATGGCTCGGCCCCGCAGCGTTGCGTTGCCGGGCTATCGTCGGAACGATGCGGATGAGGAACAAAGTTCGTCGAAGCGGGTTTCTGGCTGATCGCGTTCGTGTGGGCATATCGAGGGCTCCTCGCCACAATGCATCGCGACGAGGTCGGCGAGAGGCCTTGTAAGTCGGGCGTGAGGTAGCGATGAGCGCATGGAGGCTGTTCTGAAAACGATTGCGACGATGCTGTTTGGTGCCGTCACGGTGGTTGGGGCCTGTTTCATTGGTGCCGCGGCCCCTACCTACATTCTCGCCATGCCTGAAGGGCAGCACTTTGCAAACTGGATGCACCGGACCTTTGGACCTCGGTTCCCGAGCCCGTGGATCCCAGGAGCCTGAAATTCGAACGCGTCGGGCCCTTGTCTCGGCAGCCTATCCCATTAAACCGACAGCGCCCAAGCCCAGGGCGAACCTTGCGGCCAAACCCGCGTCCGATGGCATATCGTCAGATGCCGCCGAGGCGTCGCTACGGCGTGAGCACGGCGAATGGTGTCTAGGTACCGGTCCTACGATCCGGCCAGTGACACCTATCGCGCCTACAGCGGCCAAATCCGCACCTGCGTGTCTCCATTCGCCGCTCCATCGATGGAAGTCACGGGGTCGGTGAGTGGGAGCGCGGGCCACGCCGCGTGGTGTTCTGCGCGTTATGCGTCTTATCGGGTGGACGATAATTCATACCAGCCATATAGCGGTCCGAGGCGCGAATGCATCTCGCCATTTCCCGGGGACGCGAGTGCTCAGACTGCCAGCCGATGAGACTATTCCATGGAGCTTGAGCGAGGGACATTTCCCTGCAGGGAGACACTACGCTATCGGAACCAACGGCCTGTAGCCGCGTTCTAGACACAGTTCCAAGGCGTCTCGCACACTGCGCCTTGGCCTTTCCAAATGTCCCTGTCATTTGCCCCGCGTCCTGCGGGGCTCCTTTCTGCCTCCGAAGGAGGGAGGATCCACCATGTCTCAAAAGCGCTACAGTCGTCGCGACGAACCGTTGCATTCCAAGGATCTGTCGGTCTGCCACCGCGTGCTTGATCACATCCGCAACGAACAGGGGATCGAAGCCTCCTCGGATGAGTCCGAGCGGATAGCCTCAATCATCATCGAGTTTTATCGCCAGGGAGTCCGTGACGAGAAGCAGTTGCGCGCGCTGATCGACGTGGCGCGCGGGCTCACACATCGACCTGCGTAGACAATACGAACAACGGTCGGGAACAGAAGCGAACCATCGGCGTTTTTTTCCAGGTCGTGTCCCCTTAGGCACGTTGCTGAAATGTCACGATATTGAGCCCGTCAATACCGCGGGGCCTTTTTCTGCGGTTTTTCCATCGGGAAGGGCCTCACGGGTAGGACTTAGGTCCTATAGGACCCCAAACGCGTGAACCATACACGGATCCGGTGCGTTGAATCTCCAGAGAAAGGAGACTGACCATGAAACGGTTGATTCTGGCAGTGGCCGGCCTCGCAGCACTACTGATGAGTGCTCCTGCCGACGCGCAAGGTGTTTATTTCGAGTTCGGTTCCGGCGGCCCGAGGTACTATGACGATCCGCCACCACCGCGCTATTACCGATACGGCCCAAGGTACCGTGACTATGACCGCCCGCGCTACGCCTACCGCGACGTGTGCTGGAGGGTGCCTTACCAGCATCGAAGCCATAATCATTACATCACTAGGTACAGAACGGTTTGCCGATAGAGAACCAGCCTCGCGTGAAGCGGCCTCTTCTCGTCCCTGATGGCTAGCACGCCACTCCGCCCTTGAGGGCTGGCAGCCAACTGATTTCTCCGCCAGCTTTCCGTCTCACCGATACAGGGGCGGCTGGTGGGGGATTTCAACGGCAGCGCGGGTGCCGGTCTTCCAGGCCTGAAGGCAGGCCTTTGTCACCAGCATCGCCATATGGCCGTCCCATGCGCTTGAGCCTGATGGCTTCCGTGTGAGAATGCCTGCCGTCCAGGCTTCCAACTGCGCACGATAGCCGGAACCGTGGCCGCCAATCGGCAGGTGTTCGAAATCCGTCGTGGCCCTTGGCGCGCAGCGTGGTCGCCGGGCTTGGGTCGAGAGCGACCGTTCCATCCTCGCAGACAAGTTCAGCCCGCACGTCATATCCGTACTGCGCGTCGGTAAAGACCTCGATGTCGACCACCACCCCGGATCCGGTCTGCAGCAGAATGAACTGCGGCTGCCTGTTCGGGGCGTTTCGAGTTGCCGGAGGGCTGGCGACGATCGCCGAGGTAATCTCGTCGTCAAGAAGGTACCGCGCGATGTCGAACTCGTGGCCGGCGGAATTGGCAATCACCAATTCGGATGTGAGATAATCCGGCCCGACGGCGTTTCGGTGAACACAGTGCAAGAACAGCGGTCGCCCGAGTTCGCCGGAGTCGAGCGCCTGTTTCATCTCTCTGTAGCCTGCATCGAAACGCCGCATGAAACCAACCTGCACGAGACGGCGGCCAGCTGCGACTTCGGCTCGAACGATTGCCTCGGCATCCTCCAGGCTTCCTGCCAGCGGTTTTTCGACGAGGACGGGCTTTCGGGCGGCAATTGCCTTCAACGCCAGCGACGCATGGGTGCCGTCTGGTGAGCAGACCATCACGGCATCGATGTCGGGATCGCCGATCAGTGTGTCCGCGTCCGCAATGGCCCGTACACCAAGGGATGCGGCAATCGTTTCGGCTCGACTGCGATCGAAATCCTGAACGGCAATCAGCCTGGCATTCGCAACGCCCTCGGCAAGAATAGCCGCGTGATCGGCACCCATAACGCCGGTTCCGATAATTCCGATCCTGATCTCTTTCATTGACCCTCCCATTCGAAAATCGCCACCCTGCCTCCCGGCAAGTCTATGACCGCGACAGGAGAGATTTCAAGCTCACTGCAGGCGATGTGCAGCGCTCGCACTGCGCGATCAGGGATTTGATGGTCGCGTCACGTTGACCGGAGAGGAACGGCACCTTCCCTACGAGCGTCCGCCGTTGTCGAAAGAGCATCTGATGTCTTCGGCGGGTCTCGAGCCTCCTTTCATCGTCAGCGGTACCGTCCTCGCAGGGCGATCGATCGCGATGCGGCGATGCGGCTGTTGGGCTTCGCCGTGATCCCGCTCTTTCGGTAGCCCGATAGGCGCCTCGTGCCAGTCGCAGCGGCACGAATTGCTTTCAGACAGCGTCATGCTGCAAGATGCGAAGGGCAGCCATGCACCAACGGCATTGGTAAACCGCAGCGATACGCTATCTATCTCCGGCCAATACAAGGAGAAAATGATGAAGAAGATCGCGACCGTTGTTGCTGCCGCATCCCTGGTGCAAGCTCTGGCCTCGAGTGTTATCGCGGCCGATTTGGTGACCACCTACCAAGCGCCTGAGGCCGACGCGCGTGACGGTGTCAAGATCGGGATCCTGACTTGCGATATCGGTGGCGGTGTCGGTTACGTCCTCGGTTCGGCAAAATCGGTCGATTGCGTGTTTAGCCCGACCTCGGGCAGCGAGGCGCAGGATCGGTACACAGGTGCGATCCGTAAGTTGGGCGTCGATGTCGGGTTTACCACGCGCGGCCGGATTGTGTGGGCGGTGTTTGCCCCGACCACCGGATACCATCACGGTTCGCTGGGCGGCCTCTATCAAGGCGCATCGGCTGAAGCGACGCTCGTCGCCGGTGTCGGTGCCAACATTCTCGTTGGCGGCACCAGTGGCTCGGTCCACTTGCAGACGCTGAGCGTGACCGGCCAGCTCGGCCTCAACGTTGCTGCGAGCGGGACGTCCATGACGTTGACGCCGCAGGGCTAAGGATGTCTCGCCGGCAATCGTTTGGCGATCGTGCATAAGTCTGGCCGCATTCTCGTGCGGCCAGCTTTTTGGGGTTCGGCAGTGGAGGGAACCGTGAGACATGCCGCAATACTCGCTGCAATGGTGCTTTCCGGCTGCAACACGACTGCGCCGCCGCTTGAGCCCATGCCGGGAAGCCTGACTTATGGGCGCGTCGCACACTCACCATATCCTCCGGGAACGGTCGTCAAGAACACGTTCTTGGGAAAATGGGGCTATCGCACATTTGAGAAATACGTGGTCCAGCCTGATGGAACACTTAAGTTGACCTATCAGCAGACCGCTCCGGACTTCCCGACGGACTGATGTCGTGCGCTCGGTTGGCCGCCGCTATCGAAGCTTCGGCGGCCCAGCGGTGGAATTGGGCTGAATCTCGTGTTCAGGCGCATGGCGTCCCTGGAGTTTGTGCAGCTTGCGCTCTTCTGCAGTATCGGCGCCGTTTCGTTTGCCTTGATTGGCGACACTCCGACCCCGCGGTCCCGGATTTCTGATCTGTCTGTTGGGCGTACTGTGCATGGCTCGTTCCTCCCGCAAGAGAAACGCAAAACTCGCGCCGAGGTTCATCGTCGAACGAGAAAAGCTGCCTGTCGTTGCCGTCCATCGACAGGTTCGCAACCCATGCCTCAGTTTTTGAAAACGGTGCAGGCCGCTCCGGCGGCGCGGACGCTCACGCAGACCTTGTCGGCTTCCGCGCGGGTCTGCCTGCCGATACGGGCCGCATAGCGCGGCCTGAAGCCGAAGCTGCGATCGCGGACGCGTACGACGACAGGCTCTTCGCTCGCAAGTGAGGTCGGAAGCTGACGCGCGACCGCCGAAAACAGGCGAAGGGCCGCTGCATCGTTGCTATGCGCTGCAAGCTGCGCGCCCCAGGGTGCCCACGGGCCGTGTTGAACCGAGGCGGTTTCGGTCAGCCGGCGCTTGCTGGCAAGTTCGATGCAGCTATCGATGAAGGGCTTGTCCGGGCTCAGAAACTGCGCGGCATCGCCCGGAGGATCGTTCTTCCATTGCTCGATCGTACTCGCGGTTATGGCGAGGACGTAGCTGCGCGTCTCGAAGGGCAGTAGACCTGTATCGAGATAGGCCGCCAGTCCCTGCTCGCCGGCATTGTAGGCTGCGGCGGCAAGGCCGAGATTGCCAAAGCGTGCCCGCAGGTCGTCGAGATATCGTGCTGATTCCTTGAGGGATTCGAGGACATTGAAACTATCCCTCAACCCGCGCAGCCTGGCCGTATCGGGCATGAACTGTGCAATACCCTGCGCGCCCTTGGGACTGATGGCGCCCGCCCGGAAACGGCTTTCCCGCCAGATCAGGCGGGCGAAATACTCCGGCGGTAGGTGGTTTTCCCGCGCGAAGTGATCGATCGCGACGCAGAGATCGCGGCCGTAGGTCTCGCGTGTGATGCAAAGGCGCTCGCCGGAGTTCGGTACCGCGAGCGAATAGACGCAGACGCGATGCGATGTCGCGGCGGGCGGCTGGGAAACAGCCATCTCGGGATGTGCCGACAGAAAGCCGGCAACAAGAGTAACGAAGCCTGCTTTGCTAAACGATACGCCCACTGCAGCCATCGTCTCTCTGTCGCAATTCGTGGACTTCTGTGCCGAGCCGGAAAAGATACGCCCGTCATTGATGACGGGCGGAGTTGGGAGATTAATACGCATCTGCACGTTAGCAACGCTGAATATGACGTCAAGACAGAAACGGAGCATAGAAGGCTATTGCCATATGCCTGTTGCCGCCGCTCGACTATTGTCGGCAAAGAGCTCCCGATTCAGCGAGGCCACCATGAGACTTTCCGCTTGCATCGAATGGCTGTTCGCAGCCGAAGCCGACAATTTTGCGGACAGGATCCGGCTTGCACACACGCATGGCGCGGAGGCCGTCGAATTCTGGAAGTGGACGAACAAGGATATCGGCAGCATCGAATGGGCGCTGACGGAAACCGGCATGGAACTCAGTAGTTTGTTGCCGAACCGATGATTGCACTCACCGATCGTGCCAATAAGGACGCGTTCCTGAAAGGCCTGAAGAGTTCCATGGAAACGGCCAGACGCCTCGGTGCTCACACATTGATTGCGCAGGCGGGCGATGACCTTCCCGGCAAGTCTCGCGAAGAGCAGAAGGCGGCGCTGATCGAAACCCTGACCGCCGCTGGTGAGATTCTCGAGGGCAGCGGGGTGCGCCTTGGTCTCGAGCCACTCAACACGTTGATCGACCATGTTGGCTATTTCCTTCATTCCACGGTTGAAGGCATCGAGATCGTAAAGGCGACGGGGCGTCCGGAGATCGGCATCGTGTACGATGTCTATCATTCCGTCGTGATGGGCGAGGCCACGGCCGAGGTGATTGGCGGGGACATCGACCGGGTTTTCCACGTCCATATCGCCGATCATCCGGGCCGCAACGAGCCGGGCAGCGGCGATATCGACCTTAAACGGCGCGTCGATTGGCTCGTCCAACATGGATACCAGGGTGCGATCGGGTTAGAATATCGGCCGTTGGCGGCGAGCGCCGCGACAATTGCAGAGACCCGGCGTATGCTCGGTTAAGAGCAGTGTGATTCATACTCGGATGGTCTCAGCCATTTCAATCTGACGCGTCGTGCACCATCTAGTGGATGAGTAATGTCTTCCTCAATCGGGAGGCGACTGTGTTTGTGGAGCTAACCATGCAATCCCTTTCAGACGTACCGTTGTATCTCATGGACCAGAGCGAAGGTGCGTGGCCCTCGCGTCGGCGAAAGATCATCGATTGGCTGGTCAATGAAACGCGTGACGAGCGCTTCATCGACAACATATTCGTGCAAATGTGCCAGCGACTGCGTGACGAGGGCGTGCCTGTCGCGCGAGCATCGTTGCATTTCAGAACGCTCCATCCGCAATGGCTCGGTGCTCGCATCCTCTGGAAAGCCGGGTTGGGAGAGGCAAAGATTGATACGTTTGGCTATGGTGTCGAGAACACACCGCAGTTCCGCAACAGCCCGGTGAACGAGATTTTCAGCGGCGCGACCGAGGTCCGCAAAAACCTCGAGACGATGCGCGACGGCGACGGCCACCATCAGTTCTATGACGAACTGATACGTGACGGGCTCACGGAGTATATCGCCTGGCCAATGGAACACACGCTTGGCAAGCGGCACATTGCGACCTTCTCCAGCGATCGGTCCGGTGGCTTCGCAGAGGAACATATCGCCTTCCTCAAGGACGTTCTTCCTGCCTTGACGCTTGTCACCGAGATTCGCATCAAGAACATTCTCGCGCGGACACTGCTGGAAACCTACGTTGGTCCCCATGCCAGCGGACAGATCCTTGCCGGGGCAACGACACGCGGCAGCGGTGCGACCGTCGGTGCGGCGATCCTGATCTGTGACCTGCGCAATTTCACGACGATCTCGGATCAGTGGCCGCGCGACGACGTGATCGACCTGCTGAACGGCTATTTCGACGCGATGTCGGAGCCGATTGAGAAACATGGCGGCGAGATCCTCAAGTTCATGGGCGACGGCATGTTGGCGATCTTCCCGCTGGCCGATCCGATGGCCTGCAGGAACCTGTTGGTGGCGATCAAGGAGGCAGAGGGCGCTGTCGCCACCCTGAACGAGCAGAACGGGCGCGATGGCCGCGAGGTGCTGCGCTACGGGATTGGCGTACATGTTGGCGACGTCATGTATGGGAACATCGGCTCACGACGGCGGCTCGATTTCACGGTGATCGGGCCTGCGGTCAACGTGGCCTCGCGCCTGGAAAGCCTGACCAAGGAAATCAAGCGTCCGGTACTCTTCTCCAGGGCGTTCGTCGAGATGGCGTCTTGCAATGAAGGCATGGAAAGCCTCGGCTCATTCCCCCTTCGGGGATTGGGCGAGCCCGTCGATGTCTTTGCCTTCAAGCAATCCTGAGAGTGGCAGGTATCCCGACAGAGAGAGGGCCATGGCGCTCGGCGGCCTGACGAGGGCGTTTCCCGTGTTCGCGAGGGCGGAAATCGGCGCACCGTTGGGGCGGCTACATCGATGTCACGCCGGATGCCGTGGCTTTCACCTCGGCTGTCGACGCCATTCCCGGCTTTCACATCGCAACCGGATTCTCCGGGCATGGCTTCGGCATTGGGCCGGCAGCGGGACGATTGATGGCTGATATCGTTACGGGCCGGGCGCCTGCCGTCGACCTGAGCGCATTCCGATTCTCGCGCTTTACTGACGGCTCGAAGGTAGAGCTCATCAGCGGCTTCTGATTGCGCGGCGGTCACGCTTCTTCCGCCGTTGGTTATACCAGTGTTGTTGCCGCCACCTCGAATGTGCCTGCCACGGCCACTGCGCCTGGACCGCAAACGTGACGAGCGTTTGATCACGCATGCGAATATGGAGTGTCACGCATGTGCCATCAGGCGCGCAATCTGAAATATAGAGGTCTGGTACGCCCTAGGGGAATCGTATGCCATATTTTGAGATTCGTACTCGATCGATGCGGTTATGCCTGTTGCTGCTTGCTCAGAGTCGAGGGTCTGAGCCCCTGCACAGTGGTGCCTATCACAGGGGCGATGTTGACCCTCGGAACCTCGTTCGACGCTCGTCACACAGACGCGGGGTAGAACGTAAGAGAGAGGGTGACGTTCACAAGCGCGGGTCTAGTCGGAAGCTGCAGCGCGACCTGACGACGTGCTTTCGCCGGCGTCTACAAGGATGGCAATGCTGGGGAATGAGGCCGTCATATGAAAGCCGTGGCGAAGGACGGATGCGAGATCCGCCTCGCGAGCCAGTGGCGGCTGTTCATGCTGCCTGACGATCGGTGGTTCCGTATTGCCGATCCGGATGGAGGATTTGCGTCGCAGCGTCATCTGCTGGAGCCGGCCGCTTCTCGATGCAGTATTTCGACTGGTACGCGCTGAGAAAAACAATGCCGCACCGATCTTGAAGCTAGGCGCAAAAATTAACGGATTCATATAGATGGTACGCCCGACGGGATTCGAACCCGTGATCTACGCCGTGAGAGGGCGTTGTCCTGAACCGCTAGACGACGGGCGCATCAGGCAAGGAAATAGGAACAGACAAGCCTTTCGGCAAGATGCTCAAGCTTGGAGAAATAGAGAAGTGGCAACGCCCCAGGGTGAAAGGACGGCGCTTTTTTCGGGTGCACATGGGCCGCGTGTCCATTTGCGCCCAATTCTTAATGCGGGTGCAAGGGCAGGGACATGTTCAGAACGCTTATGGAGTTCTGCTCTGCTGCCCGTAAGATACTGAAGATATTTAAGGAGGAGAATGAAGTGGCACGCCCTAGGGGAGTCGAACCCCTCTTCCCAGAATGAAAATCTGGTGTCCTAACCGATAGACGAAGAGCGCTTCCTTCGTGGTGGCGCCCTTATAGTCAGGCACTTTGAATCCCGCAAGCGGCAAATTCGATTTTTCTCAAAATAATGACAGGATTTTTTTGCGAGCGCGAAACGCCGTTTATTGCAGCCGAATCAAAACACTACTGCTCGATGTTCGCAATTCATCGGGCAAGCTTACGCCGCGTTATGAACGCCTGAAGTAGAGCGTCACAGGGCGCGCGCGATGGTCGCCGGAGCCGTCCGGCCGCCGCAACCCCAGTTCCAGTCCCGGCTTTTGCCGGTATCAAGGTGGACGGAGTCCGTATGGCAATAGGTGCCGACACCACCGCGATCCGGCAGTGAGCGGATATAGCTTGCAATATCCCATTTCGACACGCCGTCGATCTGAATGTCTGCCGCGTCGCACGTCTTGTGCATGGATTCCTCGGCGCCGCCGACCATGCGGTTATGGTCCGGGTCGCGATAGCCTGACGTGACCACGACCGACTTGCCGAAATGCGTTTCGACGGCCTTGATCACGTTCAGCAGGTTCGGCTTGAAACAGCCGACTTCCACCTTGTCGTTCTGAAGATGCAGGCCGTTGGGCGCGATCCGCGTCATGCCGGGCAAGGAAGCCCTTTGCAGCAATCCGGAAAGACTGCCGAGCAGGTTTTGCCTGGGCGCGCTGTAGAGAGCATTCATCGTCTGGCCTGCAAGGGCCCCCGTCGAGGATGAGGCAGTCTGCACCGGCGCAATTTGGGTGCCCACATTTTGTGAGGACTGCTGCGGCAACAAAGATTGACCCTGCTGCGTTTGCTGCGGTTGATCGACCGGGACCTGGCTGCTGTAGACGCTCGAGCGCATGGGATTGACACCGACCGGCGCGTGGGCGTCGCCACCGGCCGGCTGCAGTTGGGTCGACGTCGGATTGTTCTGCGGCGTCGCGTGCACTGAGAAGATGCTCATCGCCTGGGCGTTAATACCGGTTGATTGCATTGCAAGGCCGCCGATGTTGGCGGGAGCCGAAGCGGTTGATCCAACTGCCATCGGCTGCGCGTTCGGAGCCTGCGCCGGCTGAGTGCCCGATACATTCGCCACCATGGGGTCGCGATAGCCGGGTTGGGCAGGCGTGGCTGCGGCAGCCTGCTGCGCGACTGCTGCTGGTTCGACAGGGGCGACGACGGCTGCGGCATCGGCAGTCTTCTTGTCCGACACGCAGCCGGTGAGCAGCAGCGCCGATGTGGCGATCAGCAGGGCAGGTCCGAAAGGAATCCGCTTTTCAACAGCGAGCACGCGAGCATTCTCCAGGGGACGGCGAAAGCTGCGCCAAAATTGCATCGTTCGCCTTGAGTCGGCCGGAGAGTGCCTGCGCCGCAAGGCTGCGGCAAGCGCGATGCGGACCCGCAGATCCGAAATCGCAAAAGCCGCAAGCCTCGCAAAAGCCTCGGCCTACCAGGCGCCGGTATTGCCCATCGAAGCCCACGGTTCGGCCGTCGGGAGGCTGCCGCCCTTCTGCAGAATCTCGATCGAGATTCCGTCCGGCGAACGCACAAAAGCCATGTGGCCGTCACGCGGCGGACGGTTGATCGTGATCCCGCTATCCATCATCTTCCGGCAGATGGCATAGATGTCGTCGACCTCGTAGGCGAGATGACCGAAATTCCGCCCGCCGGTATAGTCCTCGGCGTCCCAATTGTAGGTCAATTCCAGGCAGGGCGCGCCCTTGGCGCTGGCCTCGGTCTTGTCGCCGGGCGCTGCAAGGAAGACGAGCGTGAAACGGCCCTTCTCGTTCTCCGTGCGCCTGATTTCCTCGAGGCCGAAGAGCGTGGTGTAAAAATGCAGGGAGGCGTCCAGATCTTTCACGCGGACCATGGTGTGGAGATAACGCATTCTATTTCCTCTCAAATGCAGGGCGATGGATTCTTATGTGGTGGAACACCAGTTTCGGGCAAGACAGGGGGGTATGATTGGCAACTGGGAATAATCGAAAAGTAGGACTTGCGCTAATCCGTTACCAACATGTTAATCTTGATCTCAAGAATCAGTTAACCGTAACAGTGTGACGCGTATTGAGGGGCTGGCGACATGGCTGACAGGATTTCATCAAAGGAATTCACTGACCTCGATCAACTCGCGGGGGAAGCGGTCGACCTCATTGAAATCACCGGCGTCGTCAAGTGGTTCGACGTGGCCAAGGGCTTCGGTTTCATCGTCCCTGACAACGGCATGCAGGACGTTCTTCTGCATGTGACCTGCCTGCGTCGCGACGGTTATCAGACAATTCTCGAAGGCACGCGGATCGTCGCGCTGATCCAGCGCCGTGAACGCGGCTATCAGGCATTCAAGATTCTCTCCATGGATCAGTCGACGGCCGTACATCCTTCGATGCTGCCGCCGGTTCGCACGCATGTGCAAGTGACGGCAACGAGCGGGCTTGAGCGCGCACTGGTCAAGTGGTTTAACCGCACCAAGGGCTTCGGCTTCCTGACGCGCGGCGAAGGCACGGAAGATATTTTCGTCCACATGGAAACGCTGCGTCGGTTCGGTCTCACCGAGTTGCGCCCCGGCCAGGTCGTGCTCGTGCGCTACGGCGATGGTGACAAGGGCTTGATGGCTGCCGAGATCCATCCGGACGTGCCGAGCCCGGTGAGCCGCGCACACTGATGCGTGGGTCCGCTGTTCATTGGATCAGAAGCGCCCTTGCGGCGCTTTTTTTCATCGTTGCCCTTCCGGCTCTTTCTCAACAGCCGATGACGTTCGACAAGGAACCGCTGATCATCCAGACGGCGTCCGGCAAGCGGCTGAATTTCATCGTCGAGATCGCCGACACGAACGAGCAGCGCCAGCGCGGCCTCATGTATCGCAAGGAAATGGCCGAAGATGCCGGCATGATCTTCGACTTCGGCGTTTCGCGTCGGGTGCAGATGTGGATGGAAAACACCATCCTGCCGCTCGACATGCTGTTCGTCGATTCGACCGGCACGATCCGCAACATCAAGCAGAACGCTGTGCCGTACTCCCAGGACATCATCGATTCGATGATGGAGGTGAAATACGTGATCGAACTCAATGCCGGCGTGGCTGCCAAGCTCGGCATTCAGCCTGGCGACAAGGTGATGAGCGCGACGACCACGAAGAAGAGGTAGCGCCCGCGCCAAGCTGTGTGAGTTGCTGGGAGAAGGTGTTCGACTGCGCCGATCAGAGCTTCTCGAAAAACAGGGTTTCAAAATCCTCGCAAGGAGCCTGGCGAGGGGCAGTCTTCGTGAAACGCCGCCTTGTTTTTGCTAACAGTTCTCGATGCCTCCCAAGCTGAGTATACCCAGACAGGTGGCGGGATTGGAAAGGCACGAAACCTTGGCTCGCTCGCCTCGACATAGAAGCCCTCATCCGCGGGCTTTGGACTGGCAATCAATCTTCCAATCATTTGTCAGCATTGAGCCTCGCGCGCTTACTGGTCGCGGAATGTCCACATTTTTCGTCATCTAAGGTGAGATTTACTGTTTACATTCGTTGTTTACATTTGTTCAAGTCAACCTTGAGCGTTCGAGGAACGCGGCTGACGATCTGACGTTAGCAAGCAGTAGAGGTCATCCAGTGCGCTCCTAGGCATCCGCATTTCGGTGCGCGAGGTAGCAATGATCGGTGCTGATAAAACGCATACAGCGCCGAGTGTCATCCATTGGCCTCTGGTTAGCGAAGAACAGGAGGAGTGTGCATGGCGGAGCTATCAGTCTATATCGGATGGGATTCTCGTGAAAATATCGCCTACGAAGTGGCGAGAGAAACTTTGCTGGAAAACGCCTCTATCGACGTCGATGTACACCCAATCAAGCTGCAGGATCTGATCGACCGTGGTGTCTACACCCGTGAGGTGGATCCGCTGGCATCAACGGAGTTCACATACTCTCGATTTTTCACTCCCTGGCTTGCTGACTACAAAGGCTGGGCTTTGTTTTGCGATTGCGATTTCCTGTTCTTTGGCGATATCGCTGAACTCATTCAGTTTAAAGACGAAACGAAAGCGGTGTGCTGCGTCCCCCATGATTACGTCCCGAAAGAAGGGGTGAAGATGGATGGTAAGGTGCAAACCACCTATCCGAGAAAGAACTGGTCCTCATTCATGCTCTTCAACTGCGCGCATCCGTCCACCCGGGCGCTAACCCCTGAACTCGTGAACAGGGAAACCGGTGCCTATCTGCACCGGCTGCAATGGGCCGCAGACAGCGAGATCGGGCAGATACCTGAAGAATGGAACTGGCTCGAGGGTTGGAATACCAAGCCTTCAGTCGGCTTTCCAAAGGGCGTGCATTACACGAATGGCGGCCCCTGGTTTCACAATTGGCAGGATGTCGAATATGCGCAGATCTGGCGTGACAAGGCCCTGGCGATCGATCCTCAGTTCATGCCTGTGTGACGCTTGAACCTCGGCTTTCTGGTCAAGCTCCGTTCGTTTCTCTCAGGCGGGTCTTTGAGGATCGGAAAAGAACCGAACATGCGCTATTGGCCACGGTTCCGGTACCGGCGCGGCAAGATCGAGATCGGCGACCGGCTTTTTACCCGCTGTGGCGTGATCATCGATGCTCAGAGCGGAGTCGTCACAATCGGAAATGATGTCTCCATAAACGACTATTCCATCCTGCTGGGGCATGGAGGCATCCGAATCGGCGATAATGTCCGTATCGCCGCTCATGTGGTCGTGGTCGCATTCGAACACAGCTACGATGATCCCGCGGTACCAATACGGCTGCAACCCGTGAAGAAAGATGGCATCGTTATCGGAGACGACGTTTGGATCGGTGCCGGAGCAAAGGTGCTGGCAGGCTCCCACATCGCCCAAGGTTGCGTCATCGGGGCGAACAGCGTGGTGAAGGGGGCAACGGTACCGTTTGGCGTCTACGTGGGGGCACCAGCGCTTCTTGTGAAAACACGGACGGCAAAGGCGGTCGAGAATGGAGAGCAATGATCGCGCATCGTGGACGCGCTCCATCAGCAAGATAACATCAACATGGTTCCAACGATGAGCAGATCTGACACTAGCGATCCCGATACAATGGACGCAACTGAGGAAATCCACTCGGAGGACTGGAGGTCGTTCTTTCTCGGCTACAGCGATATCGTCCTGGTCGCAAATAGCGATGAGGTCGACATCGACGAGCTTACGTCCCGCTTTCCGGAGACAACGCTCTTCATCTTCTTCAACAAGGTTTACAAGGTTCTGAGCGAACCGTTCACGCGCCAGGCCCTGCTGGTATCGCGCAGCGGAACGTTGGGTGCCAACCTCGTCAAAAGTGGCAAAGTGTCCAAGGTTCTGCAGTACTTCGACAAAAGCAGCTTCCTCGGGATCGTCAATCTGACCATCGGCAACCGCGAAAAATTCAGCCCAGCTTCTGCATTTGGTGATGTGAGAGTCAGGCATCTGGATCTGACGGAGGTGTTCGCTCCGTTTTATCCACCTGCAAGTCTGCCGACCACCGGGTTTGCACTGTGCCTTTGGCTTACCAACCTCCAACTGGGTGTCAAGATCACTCTGGCGGGCTTCTCATCAAAGCGAAGCGAGCGTTATCAGGTCCTCGACGTCCATGACTGGACGTTCGAGCAGGTGCTTTTGCGGCTCCTGTACCGCAAAGGGAAGATCGACATTGATGGTCGCGAGCGGACCAATCCTTATGCCGAGCTTTCCACGCACTTTCCGGAATACTCTCCAGCCGAGATCGCTTTGACGGCAAACGAAGTACTGGCGGAGCGTCTTGTGAATTTGAGCTCATTCGTTGACAAGTTGATGCATGTGACGAGGTTCCTTCGTTTCGTCGATAGAACGTACAAGAGGCTAAAGCCAAAGACGCGGAAGGAACGGCGATGGGAGTCGATGGAGGGCAAATAGGATCCGTCGCACCTGACCGGCGAAAGTTGAGCCTGGTGCGCGTCCAGTAATCGCAGCCATACAATGGTTCCTCCAAGCAGAACGCAGTGCCGTACTCCCGGGACATCGTCGATTCGATGACGGAGGTGAATTACGTGACCGAACTCAATACCGGGATCACCGCCAAGCTCGGCATCAAGCATGGCGACAAGGTGGATGAGTGCGACGACCGCGCCGATGAACCCACCGACCACACCACCTTTGAAATCATCGGAAGCGCTAACGCCAGGTATGCTGAAATCGCTATTTAGGAAGGTCATGCCGCCGCGCAAACCGCCATATTGTCCAGTCCAACTGAAAAGTGGGGCAGGGGCAACGGGCATCGCTGGAATATCGGCTGCACAGACCCGCAGCGCAAGCGTGGTCGCGACGAGAGCGAGCGAAGCCCGTACCGCCAAATGTATCCAGTGTCATTCGATCTGCTCGTCGATATCTTCTACAGCCTGGCGCGAGTGCTCGCCGCCTTCACGATGGCTGTGGTCCGATTCGGCTTTGCCACGACCTGGCACTCGCTGCAGGCGATGAAGATCGCGGCCCTTATGGTCATCGATGCCGGTGGTCTACCGCGAGAGTTATGCGACGGACGGCCTCAGCCTCGATCGTCGACGGCGTACCGCTAGCGCCTGACCAGCTCTCCCTCATGGGAAAGGCCGGATCATCACCGGCAGAGTGGAGCCTCGGGCGGTTAAGTTCTCGACCACGATAAAGAGTGGCGCGGCCGTGGCGCTTCAGTAACAACGGCAACAATTCGAGGCAACGCCCAAAGAGTGAACTAGTAGAAGTTGTTGTTGCCGCCGCGGACCGGGCCAATCCCTGCCGGGGTTGCGTAGGTATTGTTCTCTGCGCCGGTGGTTGCGCATCCTGAAAGCGTTAAGAGTAATATTGCTGCGGCGAAAAGGTATTTCAGAGGCATGGCATTGTCCTGTCATCGGAGACTGCACAGGCCTCAGCGGCCGGTGCGCGGATAGTCTCGCATATCTTCGGCAATGACAAGCAGACGCTGCCTTTGCGGCTCGAATTGGCGCCAGAGAGCCCGTCGCAACCTTCAAAAACATGGATTCTCGCCTCTCCTCTTTCCAACAGGCGAATACAGGTTCATCATGTCATGGGCTGTCCCTTAACCTTCCTGCGCGTCGCTTGAACAACACGACCTGTTGGGGACATGGGATGCTTACCGCCGCTTAGCTGTTTCAGTAGGTCCGAACCCGGAACCAACACCGATTTATTTGGGATCGTAACGTTTCGGCGGTCAGGCTTTGTAGGATGCTCAATTTGGAGAGATCCCATGATCCGCATGCACAAGCCAATCGCAGCTTTCGCTTTCCTATTGCTCGCCGCAATCAGTTCGTCGTGTACCCCAGGTGGGCCGGGGGCCCGCTCGCTGAACGAACCTTTGAACCTCGCCTGCGCAGATGGCTTCAAGGCCAGAGGCGACGGCTCATGCAGCTTTTAAGATCCGAGGTCGATGCACTATCGCCTTCGGCTGCCAGGCGAACTGACGAAATCCCGTAGGGTATAGGTTGATCAGGCATCAATGAGGGGCCTTCTGAGGCATCAGCCGCTCCTTCACCTCCGGGCCATTGGCCGCTCCATTGCCACTTCTCCCTCTTCGGGCCGCCGTCTTCGTGCCTGATGTGGCCGACGGGCACTTCCCCATCCCACCCTTGGAAATCTTGCAGCGGTTTGCCGCCTAATTGCAGATTTCATGGCGATCGTTACCGGAGGGTATTCGCTTGCGCCTGCGGGATAACGGACGCGTTCGTTGTCACAGTTGACGCGGATGAGTACGCGGCCGCCAGCGACGGCCGCGTACATAGTCGCCTCAGCGACGGCGGTCTGGCTATTTGACGTGGGTGACAGTGAGCTTGCCGTTGACGCGCTCGGCAACGAACTCGATGTTTGAGCCTTCCTTCAGCTTTTCAAGTAGAGCAGTGTCCTCAACACGGAAAACCATGGTCATCGCGGGCATGTCAAGGCCCTTGAGGTCTTCATGCTTGATGGTGACCTTCTTCGCCTTTTCATCCACCTTGTTGACGACGCCCTTGGTGAATTCCTGGGCGAAAGCGCCAAATGCTGCGCTGAGCGAGAGCAAGGCAGCAATGCCGATTTTGATCATCGCAGTTTTCATGTCTATGTCTCCTTGGTTTCAATTACTTCCCGGCGACGGTGACGTCGCCGTGCATGCCCGCTTCGTAGTGACCGGGGATCAGGCAGGCGAACTTGAATTCGCCGCCAGTTGTGAATTTCCAGATGATCTCGCCGGATTGACGGGCCGCCAGGCGGATCGAGTTCGGGTCGGCATGTTCCATCTCAGGGAACTTTTCCATCACCTTCTTGTGCTCCAGGATTTTGTCTTCCTGATCGAGCACGAACTCGTGGTCGCTTTCGCCCGCGTTCTTGATGGAGATTTTCACGGTCTGGTCCTTGCGAACTTTGATCACGGCAGGCTGGTACAGCATCTTGCCATCTTCGGTTTCCCTCATCGTGACGCGGATCGTCTGGGTGACCTTCGACTTGTCGCCGGGTTCACCAACTGCCATCTTTTCACCGTGTCCCCCCGCGTGATTGCCGGAGGCGAGGGCAGGGCTGGCGATAGCGGCAAGAGCCAGCGCAAGAGCGTAGATTTTCATATCAGGTCCTTTGAGTTGCTGAGGATTGTCAGCCATGTTTCATGGGTTTCGGCGTGATGGTGGTGTTTGCGTCTTTGGCGTTGGTCGCGTCCGGCAGTTCGCCAGTCCACTCCCAGGCCTGTGTCCCGGGCGGGTTTTCGTACCAACCCGGATCGGAGTAATCGCCCGCCGAAATGCCTTCGCGGACTTTCACGACGGAGAACATGCCGCCCATTTCGATGGGGCCATGAGGACCCCAACCGGTCATCATGGGTACGGTGTTCTCAGGGATGGGCATTTCCATTTCGCCCATATCGGCCATGCCTTTGGTTCCCATCGGCATGTAATCAGGTTGAAGCTTGCGGATTTTTTCGGCCACCTTTGACTTGTCGGCACCAATAAAGGTCGGGATGTCATGACCCATCGCATTCATTGTGTGGTGCGACTTGTGGCAATGGATCGCCCAATCGCCGAGGTACTTGGCATCGAATTCGTAGGCTCGCATCGCGCCCACGGGAATGTCGATGCTGACTTCGGGCCATCGCGCTTCGGGCCGCACCCATCCACCGTCCGTGCAGGTGACCTCAAAGTCATAGCCGTGCATGTGGATTGGGTGGTTGGTCATGGTGAGATTGCCGACCCGAACCCGGACGCGGTCATTCTTGGAGACCACCAGCGGACTGATGTCGGGGAAGATGCGACTGTTCCAGCACCACATGTTGAAGTCGGTCATTTCCATGACGCGCGGTACATAGGAGCCGGGATCGATGTCATAGGCGTTGAGCAAGAACACAAAGTCGCGGTCAACACGCATGAACTTCGGGTCCTTGGGATGGATGACGAAGAAACCCATCATGCCCATCGCCATCTGGACCATTTCGTCCGAATGCGGGTGGTACATGAAGGTGCCGGACTTCACGAGATCGAACTCGTAGACAAATGTCTTGCCGACGGGGATGTGTGGCTGGGTCAGGCCACCAACGCCGTCCATGCCGGATGGCAGGATCATGCCGTGCCAATGGATGGTCGTGTGTTCCGGAAGTTTGTTGGTGACAAAGATGCGAACCCGGTCGCCTTCAACAGCTTCAATGGTTGGACCCGGCGACTGCCCGTTATAGCCCCAGAGGTAGGCGGTCATGCCGTCTGCCATTTCGCGTTCCACCGGCTCGGCGACAAGGTGAAACTCCTTGACGCCATTGTTCATCCGATGAGGAAGCGTCCACCCGTTAAGGGTCACCACCGGTTGGTAGTCCGGTCCGGAGGTTGGATGGAGCGGGGGCTGCATGTCTGCCGATTCCATGGCCGGGGCGTCCGGGAGCCCCATTGCCGATGTCTTGGTCCAGGCTCCGGCCGCCATCAGAGCAGCACCAGCGCCGAAAAGTTGTCGTCTGTTGAACATGTCCATGTCCTTTCTCAATGACCGCCGCCGCTGCTTTCGGATGACGAGGCGACCTCGGTCTCGGCAGGTGCCGTAGAGGAACCGCCGCCATAAACGGCAGGCGCGAGGTTCGCGTCGGCGAGCCAGAAGTCTCGCCTCGCGTTGACGGAAAGCAGGATGGAGTTGATCTTGTCGCGCGTGTCGGTTAGCAACTCGAACGTGTTGGTGATCATTCCGTTGTAGGTGAGGAGAGACTCCTCTTCGACCTTGCTGCGCAGGGGTACGACGTTGTTTCGGTAGTGCCGGGCAATGTCGTAGTTGGAGCGATAGGCTTCGTAGGCCGAACGTGCTTCGGACCGAACGTTTACGGCCTTTTCCGCCAGCTGGTTTGCTGCACGCATGTAGGCAACTTCTGCCTTTCGCATCCGTGCCTTACCGGTGTCGAAGATCGGGATCGCGAACTCCAGCTCGCCTGCTGCGGTCGTTTCCCACTTCTTCTTCCCGTCCTCGACTTCGCGCTCGGATTCGAAGCCAGTCAGGATTTCCAGGTCGGTGACGTAGCGGGTAGCTTCAGTCAGACCATAGGATCGAGCCGTGGCTTCCAGCTCAAGTCTCGCAACCTGCAGATCGATGCGGTCGCGCAGTGCATCTGCTTCGATTGTATCTCGCTTCGCTATGGCCTTGGGAAGCGGGGGGAGGCTATTGGGAACCTGGAATTCAGCGTCCGAACCCCAAAGGCCCATGAGCCTTGTCAGCTCTTCCTTCGCGAGCCGGGCAGTCAATCGGGCCTTTGCCGTTTCACCTGCCAGTTCGGCAACAAAGACATGCTCGCGAGCCTGTGAGCCCTTGGTCATTGCACCGGTCTCGCCGAGCTTCTCTGCCAGTTCGGATGCGGCATCGGCTGCGGCTTGGGCTTGTTGCAACTGGCCGACGTTTTCCCAGGCGGCGACTGAGTTGATCCAGGCGCGGCGCGTGTCCGCCGCGACCTGCAAGGTGCGGACAGCGGCGTTCAATTGAGCTTGACGGAAGCGCGTATCAGCGATCTCAATGTCGCGCTTCTTAGTTAGCAAGGCGAGGATATTTGTTGTGATCGCGCCTTCAATCGTTCTGAAGGCTTCAAGCTCAGGGGCTCCGATGCCCGAGAAGCCCACCGATACTGTCGGATTGAGCAGCATGGTTGACTGCCAGGCGTCAGCAGCGCTGTCTCCCAGATCGGCGTAGGCTGCTTGCAGCCCTTTGTTGTTCCGGAGTGCGATCTGAACGGCCGTTTCCACGTCGAGTGATTTTTTCCGGGCGAGGAGCGACTTCACCTGCGCGGAGGTCGCCTGCGCCTGCTGCTGGTTTTGAACCCAAATCGTTTGTTTGGACGTGGCCGCCGATGTTTTTGCGGAGACGGCGGTGAACCCGGCGTCCTTCTTTGCGTATTCAGCGCTGCTGACGCAACCGCCAAGGAATAGAGGAAGTGCCAGGAGAGCCGCGAGCTTCTTGCCAGTCATGAGGCGTCTCCATTCTTTGGAGACAGCTTTTCGTTTTGCTGTCGCCACGGTTTGGGATCGACCGGCTGACGGGCAACAAAGCCTGAGATAGGCGAGCGATATTGGATCGGACGCACGGAGTACGTCTGTTCAACATCTGACGACGCAATGACATCGGGAGGAAACGTGGATCCGCAGCCGCCCGCGATCAAGGGCAGCCCCACCACCAATATGGAAGGTTTCATTTTAGAAAATCCGAATAGTAGATGTCGACAGCACACGCGGTGAAATCACCACGGCATGCCTTCCGGACCCGTCAGAGCGGGCAAATCACTATTCAGATATTAGGCGGACGGTGGAGGGGCGGCAGTTCGCCCAGCGTGCTCTGATCGTTGACGAACTCTCGGATCGAGGACAACACGGGTCCGCCAACATCGGGAGCTTCACAGACGATACCAAAGCCGCCACAGAAATCCTTGCAGCATTCCTGCTTGGCTATACCGCTGTCATCTGCGTTTGACTGGTCGTCATGATGGTCAGCGGCGGTGTCAGATGCCTGATGATCATGGGCCGACATTGAATGATGGTCGTGGGTCCCGATCTCAACAGAGGTTTGCAATTCAGGAAAAGCGGAGCCATGCATCGCGGCGTTCGCGTTGGAAAAAGTGTACCCTGCCAGCGATACGATGATCACCAGCCGCACAAAAAAGAGCATTTTGCTCAGTGCGAATCGATACATTCTGCCCATTCCCCAAGGAGCTACGAGAATCGTAGTCCGGATGCAATGCTTGCGCTGTGTTACAAAGATTCGCGTCGTTTATGTGGCGCGAGCCGTGGTCAGGGGCTCTAAAGGTTCCAACGGTGACAAGGTCAAGGCTCGAAATTCATTATCTATTTATACGCTGTCACCCCAACGATGGGCCGCCAGCTGCGGACTTGCCTGTCATTCGCGCACCTTTGGTAAGAGCTTCATGATGCTTCAGCTCTCAGCCTCTCGGTCTTTTCTGGGTCTGCCTCGGCGCAGCCAGTATCCTTCCTTTGCAGTCGGAACCCGTCTTGGTGGGAATGATCCTGAGCAACAAGTTCTCGCTGCCCGTTCTCCTGGCGATTGCCAGCATCGGCAACACGCTTGGTAGCGTTACGAACTGGTTCCTGGGCCGTGGGATCGAACGGTTTAAGGGGCGAAAATGGTTCCCGGCCAGCGAGAAAGCTCTTGAGCGAGCATCGATTTGGTATCGCCGCTATGGGAAGTGGTCGTTGCTTTTGTCCTGGATGCCGCTGTTTGGAGACGCCCTGACCGTCGTAGCAGGCGTATTGCGCGAGCCGCTTTTGACATTCACGATCTTGGTATTCATTGCCAAGATTAGCCGCTACGTCGTCCTGACATTCGCCACTCTGAAATTGATGTCGTAAACTCAAGAAGCTGAGCGTCTGGGAAAGAGCATCCGGTCGACAGTTTCGTCGCGCCAAACGAATGTGTGCCACGCAGCCGCTACGATATGCAGTGCCAATAGCGCCAGAATAACGCGCGAGCCCAGGACATGAACTGGCGCGATCCCGAACCAAAAGTAGCTCGCAACGAAGCCCATGGCCGCTTGAGCGATAACCGCAGCGTAAAATGCAACGTGCATCGCTCGCGCAAGTCGATCCACCGGGCTTTTCGCTGGATGCCCCGAAGCGCTGCGATGAATGACCCGGAGACTGAACCGGGCAACCATGAGCGCCCCGATAGTAATCCCGGTGTAGTTGTGAACTTGATGCTGGATCACGTCCCATGGGTCTGGGGACAGGCCCATGTGAACCGCGTGATGCGTCCGCTCGATGCTTCCGCCTGTCCAATACTGGATGGGAATCAACACGGCCACAGCCCAATGGAGCACAATCTGCGAAAGCGAGTAGCGCGGCATCATCTCAATCCCCGACACCGCCAGTCGTAGCGCACGTCCATTGAACTTCGGTTAAGGCATTTCCAGGCCGTTGCCTTCTGGCTCGGCTGACGCAATACAGAGGGCATCGGAACATCTTTCTACCGCGAGAGTTCTCCGGCGAAAGGGAATCTCGACGCATGGCCAGCTGGAGCAAAATCTGCCGTCTAGCCGTCATACTGCTGGTGGCGTTGACCTTGGTGAACATGCCGGGCCACTTCGCCAATGCAGGCGATGAAGGCTGCATTTCGCTTCGTGAGCCCGCGGTTCACTCCCAAAGTCATGAACTGGATCGTCTGCCGGGACTGTGCTGTGTGAGCATGCACTGTTGTCCGATCATGCCCACACTTCCAACCGCCGCGCAGCCTCTTTCGGAGCCGCTCGTCGTTCGCCCGTCGGTCGCAAGCTCCAGTCCGCTTCTCCTGATCAGGCCGATTGACCCGCCGCCGAAGATTACCGGCGTCTGAGCGCTTCAAGCATCACCCGATCTCAAGAGGAGAAATCCGATGAACGTTTTCGTGAAAACCTCGCTCGCCATGATCGGCGCAACTGCTCTGCTGTCGCTGGCTCCGCTTGCGGCATCAGCCCAGGAGATGACCTATCCCGAAAAGTGCAAAACCGCAGGCATGGACATGTCGAAAATGGGCATGTCTTCGGGTGGAGACATGAAGATGGGTGACATGCCCATGGGCGACTATCAGAAGGCGACGATGGAGGGCATGAAGTCGATGCATGACGACGTGGTGCAGGGGATGATGCAGAAGGACCCCGATGTGGCTTTCGTTTGCGGGATGATCGCCCACCACATGGGCGCGATCACCATGTCCGAAGCCGAGCTGAAGTACGGCGATGACAAGGCGGCGAAAGACATGGCGAAGAAGGTCATCGCGGCGCAAAAGAAGGAGATCGCCTATATGACCAAGTGGGTCGAGAAGGAAGCCAAGTAGGAGCCGGTCATGCACCACCAATCGGAAGAGATGACGCGTTGCATCGAAACCTGCCTGGCTTGCTACAAGGAGTGCCTTTCGATGGCGATGACGCACTGTTTGGAAATGGGTGGCGAACATACGAAGCCCGACCATTTCCGTCTCATGATGGCATGCGCGGAAATGTGCCGCTCATCGGCGCATTTCATGTTGCTCGGCACACCGCATCACAAGCACACCTGCCGTGAGTGCGCCGAAATCTGCAGGGAATGCGCTGCCGACTGTGAGCGCATAGGCGACATGGAAAGCTGCGTTGATGCCTGCCGCCGCTGCGCGGAAAGCTGTGAGAAGATGGCCGCTTAGGCTACAAGGCGGGAGGCCGCGTGGTTGCCTCCCGCGCGATTTGCTACGCGTTCAGGTCATTTGCTCGCAGAAAGAACCCGATCCCGCACCCGGAGGAAGGTTCTCTCTACGCAAAACCAAAGCGCGGCGGCCACAACAATGCTGGTGACCAAATAGACCAAGAAGCCGATACCGCCCTGGAGGCTCTGCTCCCCAAAGATGAGCCTGTCGACATGGAAGGCTGATTTGTGGGTCAGATACAGGCTGTAAGACAGGGTGGCGATGACCGCAGCGCCTGGAATTGGCCACCGTCTCAAAACCGGCTCCAAGTCGAGCATTGCGCCAAGAATGAGAGCGATGCCTATTGAAATCAACGGGAATCCGGCCATGGAACCAAGCTGGGCCTGAAACACGAGAAAGAGGTTTGTTCCAGCAAGCGGCCCGCGAACTGAAAACAGCACAATAGCGGCCGCAACGAGAGCCATGCCCACCGGCAATGCCACACGCGGGGGCGCGTAACGCTTGCAGAGTTCCGGCTTGAAAAACCTCGCAGCAGCGAGGATCACACCGAACATCAGGCCATCCAGACGAGTGTATGTCGGATAATAGACGTCCCTGAGATAGACGGCGAAGGCATCTCTCAGCTTGTCGGCATCAACAAGGACGCCGACCTGACCTTCCCAGATCGTGTATCGAAGGATCATTCCTGCAATCAGCATGGCTGCAGCGACGAGAAGCGTCCAGCCCATGCTGATCCGGCGGTGCAAGAGCAATACGAGCAGTGGCAAGACCAGATAGAAATGCTCCTCGACGCAAAGCGACCAAGCCTGCGTAAAGGCGCGGCCCACGCGCGGATCGAAGTTAAAGTTCACAGTGAAGGTCGCGAAGCTCCAGACCGATTGCATCGTCGGAGCGTCCCGGAGGATCGGAAAGATTGCGTAGAGGCCGAGAACAACGAAAAACGCCGGAAAAATACGGAAGGCGCGGCGGAGGTAGAAAGACTTCAGGTCCACGCCTCCTTTACGCGAAACCTCTTTGAAGAGCTGTGTCCCGATCAGGAAGCCGCTCAGGACGAAGAATACATCCACGCCTACCCATGCATAATTCCGGACGCCGACGAGCAGGGACGGCGTTGCCTCGACAGGGAGATGCACGAGCATGACGAGAAGGATCGCCAAGGATCGCAGGACATCAGGACCAACCGCCCTGGATTGCACCTTTTCTGCTGCATGAGACGAGAGACTTCCCGCTGAAGGAAAATACGCGGAATCTGAATTGGCAATAGCATTCATTGCGACCATCCGTGAGTGTCTCTGATTAAGGGGGACCGCGCCAACGCGGCATGTTGGTGCAACCTAAGCTTTCTTTTTTTGGACTGAAACAAGCAGATGTGGATCGATAAAATTAAGCTAAATTTTTTGTAAATTTCGAAATCAATGCAAGGCCGGAGGCTCGTCAGACACGGGCTTCAAAAATCTGGCTTGAACGCCAATCCCATCTGGCCTGGAAAGTGGGAGGGCCGGGTGACGACCGGCCCTCCATTCAGCCGCTTTTCGAAGACCGGGCGAAATGATTGCCCGCCTCTGACGTCATCTTCGATACGCACCACCTTGCATATGCCTTTGCGGGAACGCCACCTAGCCAACTGCCCATGGGGCTGCGGGAATACGAGTATTGGATTTTCACGGTCACCCGGGAGCCTTCCGAAATCGGTTTGATGGCGAAGTCCATGTGGTAGGAGTCGATTACTAGTAGTTTCGGACGGCCGAGGGTTTGCCACGATTTCCGCCAAGGCGGTTGCCACTCGGTGACGATCTCTTCCACGAACAGGTCCATGCCGAGAACCTTGCCGCGCATCCTTATAATCGAGCCGACGACTTGCCCATTTCCCTGATCGACGTCGTATTCCATGGTCGCCCCCAACATCATCAACGAGGGCCGCTGCATGTGAGCCCCAACGACGGTTGGATCATCGAGGAACGCGAAGAACTGCTGGGGCGGAGCCAACAGGTCGATGGTGCTTGTCGCGGACTCCTCGTAAGTCATCAAGCGCCGTCCTTGTGATCGTGCCCTCCATGACCACCGTGACCGTGGAACAGGTGCATCAACGGACATGCCAGAAGCAGAAGGTACGGGGCGACGCCAAGGGCGTGCGCCCAATGCTCCCGCAGCATGAAGAACAATACGATGATGCCCAGCGATGCCGCCATCAAAATCCAGGTGCGCGAGTTCATAATCCGATCCTCCTAAGTCTGAGGGAATTGCCGACGACGCTCACGGACGACAGTGCCATGGCGGCGGCTGCGATAATGGGGGAGAGCAGTATTCCGAAGGTTGGGTAGAGAGCGCCCGCTGCAATCGGAACGCCAGCAGCGTTGTAGATGAAGGCGAAGAACAGGTTCCGCCGGATGTTGCGCATCGTCACGCGGCTGAGCTGCCGTGCCCTGACGATCCCCTGCAGATCGCCCTTGAGCAGGGTGACGCCCGCGCTTTCAATTGCAACGTCGGTTCCGGTGCCCATGGCGATGCCAACGTCGGCTGCCGCGAGTGCTGGTGCATCATTGACGCCGTCACCTGCCATCGCAACAATACGGCCTTCGCTCCTCAGACGCGAGACGATCTTGCTCTTGTCTTCGGGAAGAACCTCGGCCTCGACCTTGGAAATCCCAAGCTTGCGGGCGACGGCGGCGGCCGTCGTCTTGTTGTCGCCGGTCAGCATGACGACCTGGACGCCTTCCCCGACCAACTGCCGGACGGCTTGGGGCGTTGTCGCTTTTATGGGGTCGGCGATGGCCAGGAGTCCCGCCAGTTTCCCGTCGGCGGCCAGGAAGATGACCGTCGCCCCTTCGTCACGAAGTGCCTCGGCGCGAACAGTCAGTGCCGTCACATCGATATGGGAATCTTCCATGATCCGGTGGCTGCCAAGGACGAGTTTCTTTCCGTCGACAGTTCCGACGACGCCTTTGCCGACAGGACTGTCGAAGTCTCGCGCATCTGACAGCGCAAGATCGCGTTCCTTCGCGGCGCTGACGACGGCAAGCGCAAGCGGGTGCTCACTGGAGCGCTCGATACTTGCGGCAAGTCTCAGCACCTCGTCTTCCGAAAAGCCCTGATCAGGAAAGATCGCTGTGAGTTTCGGCCGCCCCTCGGTGAGCGTCCCGGTCTTGTCGACCACGAGGGTATCCACTTTTTCGAAGTGCTCCAGTGCCTCGGCATTCTTGATCAGGACCCCCAGTCTCGCACCGCGTCCGACGCCAACCATGATCGACATCGGCGTCGCCAGACCAGGGCGCAGGGGCATGCAATGATGAGAACCGCCACGGCCGCGACCAACCCGTGGGCAAATCGCGGCTCGGGGCCGACCAGCATCCATGCCCCGAAGGCGATGACGGCGATGACGATGACGACCGGAACGAACCAACCAGACACCTGGTCGGCCAGGCGCTGGATCGGCGCACGCGAGCGCTGTGCTTCGGCGACCATCCGCGCGATCTGGGACAGCATCGTGTCGCGGCCGACCTTCCCGGCTTCCATGACGAAGCCGCCGGTCTGGTTCATGGTGCCACCGATCAGCTTCGAGCCAACTTCCTTGGTGACAGGCATGGACTCGCCCGTGATCATGGACTCGTCGACCGAGCTTCTGCCTTCGAGAAGGACACCATCGACCGGTACCTTCTCACCGGGGCGAACGCGCAGCCGATCCCCGACGGCGACGACATCCAGGCCGACATCTTCGTCGGAGCCATCCGTTTTCACGCGTCGCGCCATCTTCGGGGCGAGATCGAGCAGGGCCCGGATCGCTCCTCCCGTCTGCTCGCGGGCCCGAAGCTCCAGAACCTGCCCCAACAACACGAGGACTGTGATGACTGCGGCGGCCTCGAAGTAGACCGCGACCGCACCTTCGTTCGAGCGAACCGTTTCGGGGAATATGTCGCTCGATTGATCAGGCGGCGGTACGGGGTGGTCCGAGGGACGGCGGGAAGATGATGCCCATCAGGTGGTCGACGGGTTCCACGTAGGCAACGTCAACGAAACTCGGAACGTGACGAACCTCTGTCGGAACGCCCTCCGCGACGAACACCAGGCATTGCACGGCGCAGCATTGGCCGGGCGCAGTGTGCGACTTCGAATCGTCACAGTCCTCGTGGGCAATTTCGACTGCCGAAGTGGGTGCATGGGTTGGAGCAGAGGGCACGGCTGTGAAGCCTGGCATCACAGGGGAAAGGAAGAGCAGGATTGCGATGAAAACCGCGACCATAACTTTCCGACCTTGATCCTCGTAGCTAAATCGAACCGGGCTGAATCTTGCCAATGTCTGTAGATAGCTGAGAGCGAGACTAAGACATTGATCTTGATCAAATTCAAGTCGATACGGGAGCCTTTCTGGGTTTGTTCGTCTGTCGTGCTGATGAAAGGTTTGCCATGAAGTCCGGAACTATTGTCGGCTCAGTGATTTTTCTAACCGTCGCATTTGCGGCGGTTTGCGCGGAGGACATCGTGGCGGTGCGACAGGCAGATATGAAGGCAATCGCCGCTGCCACCAAATCCATTGCGGGAATGTTCAAGGTGCCTTCAACGTACACTTCCCGGAGTTCAAGTGGGCAGCCGAGCTTATCCGGGACAAGGCGGGCCAGACGCTGATCGACCACTTCTCGATGGAAGCTGCACATCCGGTTTCGAAGGCGAAACCCAATATCATCGAGGAACACGAGCGTTTCGACCGTCTGGCGAATGACCTCAAGTCCTATGCGGTAGCGCTCACTGTGGCGGCCGACAAGAATCCTGCAGCGATGACGGAGAGCATGCGTATGAAACCCGGTGAACCGATGGGCGGTGGACCGCTCGGAACGCATGTCAAGAACGAGGCGCAGTTGTCCTCCGTACCGGCCGAGCACGCCTTTCACCTTATGCTGCAAACCTGCACTACCTGCCATTCTCGGTTCCGGATGGAGTGAGGAAGGCCGGGCCGCGAACAATCATCCTTAGAACCCAGGCGACGCCGGTTCATATGTCTCCCCGAACGGCTTATTCAGCAGCTTAACCGCTTCGGGGGCAGTGAATATTCGGTTCCTGGCGTAGCCGGTCTTCTCGACAAGTATGCCGGTCTGGACGAGCCTATCGACAGCTCCCGATGCCGCCGGAAAAGACACGCCCAACAGCTGTTCGAGCCGTCGTATCGTAAGAAGAGGATACTCATGGAGAAGATTAAGGGTAGCTAATGCTGCGGAGCCAGCTCGGAAGCTAGCCCTGGTCAACCATTCGTCTCGCAGCGAATGTAGATCGCCTCGTAGGCGCTTGAACTCGTGAACGGTCTCGGTGATTGCATCGGCAAGTAGGATCGTGAGTGGTGAATAGTCGCCACGAGCCTGGGCCGCTTTTAGGGCGTCGTAGTATCGTTGCTTGCTGGCTTCGATGAACGGCGAAAGATAGACCGGTTCATGGCCTTCGGCCGCCATCATGACGGCAAGTAGCAGTCTTCCCACACGCCCGTTACCATCTCGGAACGGATGGACGCCTTCAAAATGCGCGTGAGCAATCGCCATGCGCGTAATGAAGTCTTGTGTCATCACATGCATGCCGTCAGCGTGCAGGTAGGCAACATGTGCCTGCATGCAGCTCTGGACGTGTTGTGGCGCAGGCGGATTATAGGTCGATTGAGCGATGTTCCCGTGTCCGATCCAGACAACGCGTTTTCGGAACTTGCCCGGCGCATCTTGATACGCCTTGTCGGACTGCATGGTCGCCGCATGCAGTTGCGAAATGAGGTCAAGAGTGAAGATTTCGCGCCCGTTCTCCCGGGCGAGTGGCAAAATTCTCTCTAGGGCGATTGCGTAGTCGCGGACCTGAGAGGCCGCATCGGTGGCATCGGCATCATCTTCCTCGACTTCGAGCAGTTCGTCCAAGGTACTGTTCGTGCCTTCGATTGAGGAGCTGCTCAAGGCTTCCATTCTCATCGGAATACGGGAAAGGATGTATTGGTCTGGCAGCTCCTTCGCGAGTACCGATGCCTCCTTCAAAGCCCCGTGGGCATTCGCAAGCGGGACTGCGACATTCTCAAGGGGGACGCTATCTTCAGGCGGCCTGGGCGGTAGAACGCCGTAATGTGCCTCGAACGGCGGATCAAAGCGGTGAAGCGACTGCCGGACAGATTCCGATAAATTATTCCTGTTCATCGCCTGGGCTCAACCTTTCATAAAACTCCGCAACACTGCGCCAAATTAAAGCTTACGGCTATAACCTTTAATAAGATAGTTACATGACGTGTCTTGTTAAAGGCTTTTAGGAGTTTGAGAGGTTGGTTTGCGTACGACAACTAACGCGATGTTTGCTCGGTTCTAAGACCGTTTACACCGAAGCGGGCGTTAATCGCGGGTAATTCGCCGTCCGCATCCGCGTTGGCGAATTCCTCGATGATCGGGCAGTCTGGCCTGTCATCTCCATGGCAATGATTTGCAAGGTGTTTAAGCGTCTCGGTCATCGCTTGGATCGCGGCGGCCTTCCGCTCCAGTTCGGCGATGTGTTCGAGGGCAATGCTTTTAACGTCGGCGCTCGCGCGTGATCGATCACGCCAAAGCGCGAGCAAGGTTTTCATCTGTTCAACCGAAAACCCGAGATCGCGTGCTCGGCGAACGAAGCGGAGCGGATGAATGTCGTTCTCAGTGTAGGTCCGGTAGCTCGATTCTGTACGATGCGCGGGCGTGATCAGCTTGATCTGTTCGTAATAGCGGATCATTTTTGCCGAGACCCCGCTGGCTTTCGCAGCTTGTCCAATGTTCATCGTATTTCTCCTTCATGCGGGGGAGCTGCACCGGGAACCCGCGATGCAGCTCCGTTATCAGTTGGCTTGGTAACGACGCAAACGAAGCGCGTTCCCAAGCACGAAGACACTCGACATTGCCATTGCACCGGCCGCAAAGACCGGCGAGAGCAGGGTGCCGTTAATCGGATACAGGACACCGGCTGCCACGGGCACCAGGCTGACGTTGTAGGCGAAGGCCCAGAACAGGTTTTGTTTAATGTTCTTGATGGTCGCCTTGCTGAGTGCGATGGCCTTGGGCACTCCGTTGAGGTCCCCCGACATCAACACGACGTCCGCACTCTCGATTGCGATATCGGTGCCGGTACCGACGGCCAGGCCGACGTCTGCCTCGGTAAGGGCAGGAGCATCGTTGATGCCATCGCCAATGAATGCGACCTTCCGCTCTCCGGACCGCAGACGCTTTACCGCGTCCACCTTTCCTTCAGGCAGGACCTCGGCGACGACCTCATCGATTCCGAGTTGACGAGCAATGGCATCGGCGGTCCGTCTGTTGTCGCCGGTAATCATCGCGACCTTTAAACCCAGCGCATGCAGCGCCTTGATTGCGGCCGGTGTGGTTTCCTTGACAGGGTCGGACACCGCGATGATAGCAGCCAGCCGACCGTCGATGGCCGCATAGAGCGGGGACTTACCTTCATCACCCAAGGCGGCAGCCTGCTCGATGACTTCCAGCAGATCGATGCCCACCTTCTGCAAGGCGCGATCAGCGCCGACCAGGACCTCTCGACCATCGACAGTTCCCTCGATGCCGAATCCAGGAGTCGCCTGGAACTCAGTCACCGGCTGGAGACTAATCGCTCTTTCCTTGGCAGCCGCGACAATCGCTTCGGCAATTGGATGCTCAGACAAGGCTTCGACGCTCGCAATCAGACCAAGGACTTCATGCACCGTGTAGCCGTCCCGCACAATCAGGTCGATCAATTCCGGGCGTCCCTTCGTCAAGGTGCCTGTCTTGTCCAATGCCACGACATCGGCCTCACGAAGGCTCTGGAGAGCTTCGCCCTTCCTGAAGAGGATACCGAGTTCGGCGGCGCGACCGGTACCGACCATGATCGACGTCGGCGTGGCCAGACCCATGGCGCACGGGCATGCGATGATCAGAACGGCGACGGCGTTCACAAGCGCGAAGGTCAGAGCGAAAAGGTCGCTCGCCAAATCGAAAGCGTGCTCAAGACTATCCCCGGCACCTCAAGCGCCTTCGCTGAGCGGGTCATCGGTGGCTATTATCTCGACATCGTTCCGAACCGGGCAGCTCTCGGCCGCTACGGCTTGACGGTCAACGATGTTCAGGACGTCATCAGTATGGCGCTCGGCGCTGAGGTCGTGACCTCGACCGTCGAGCGGCGCGAGCGCTACGGGGTCGCCATCCGATACCCACGGGCCTACCGAAGTGATCCTCAATCCATAGCCAGGGACGTGCAGGTTTCGCTGCCGGGCGGCGGGTCAGTGCCTCTTGGAGAGATAGCCGACGTCAAGCTCACGCGCGGTGCGACAACGATCCGGACAGAGAATGGGCAGCTTGCTGTCTACATCTTCGTTGATATCGCCAATCGCGACTTGGGTGGCTACGTGGCCGAAGCGCAGGAGGCGGTCGCCAAGAGCGTGAAGATGCCTGAAGGCTATTCCGTCGCCTGGAGCGGCCAGTTCGAGTATCTCGAACGTGCGAAGGCCCGGTTGATGATCGTCGTTCCGCTAACCTTGGCGCTGATCTTCCTGCTGCTCTACCTGAACTTCAAGGCGCTGACGGAGACGACGATCGTCATGCTGTCCTTGCCATTCGCACTGGTCGGCGGCATCTGGCTGATGTGGTGGCTCGGTTTCAATGCCTCCGTGGCCGTGGCGGTGGGATTCATCGCGCTTGCGGGGGTCGCGGCGGAGACGGGCGTGATCATGCTGATTTACCTCGACCAGGCCTTAAAGGAGCGACGCTCCATCTGCGAGGCAGATGGGCGGGACTTCACGAGAGCGGACCTTCATCAGTCAATCATGGTCGGAGCGGTCGAACGCGTCCGGCCGAAGATGATGACGGTCGTCGCCATTATGGCGGGGCTTGTGCCAATCCTGGAGCACTGGGACCGGATCGGAAATCATGCAGCGCATCGCGGTGCCGATGATCGGCGGAATGATCTCCTCGACGCTTCTCACCCTGGTGGTGATCCCGGCGATCTACGGGTTGGTAAAGGGCTGGCCGTTGCCTTCCAGGGCAGATGTTTCATTGGCCGACGTTAAGCCTGGCTCGGATGCTCTGAGCGAAGCGGCCGAATGAAAGGAGAATGCCATGATGAACGACATGATGGGCAGCGGCATGATGTTGGGAATGGGCCTTGCGGTGCTTATTGGGGCCGCAGTCATCGTTCAGGTGATCGCGGCACTCGTAAAATACGTGTTCTTCCGCTGATGTGAATGTCCGGGCTGTGGGCGGTCTATCTCCGAAACGTGCTTTGACTGCCCGCAGCCCAGCTCCGACAATGCCACTATGGCAAGAGAAGCCCAGGATGATGGTCGCCATAGCTCTGCTTCCGTCTCCGGATGTCATCTGAAAGGACAATCAAAATGAAAAGAAGGCAGTTCCTTTGTTCCGTCGCGGCCGTTGGATCGATTTCGTTGATCGGAGCAGCGCGGGCAGCCGGTGAAAGCATGATCGTATACAAGGACCCGAGCTGCGGCTGTTGCGAGGCCTGGGCAAACGCGATGACCAGCGCGGGCTTCAATGTCACGGTGAAACATTATGACGACCTGGCTGCCATCAAGGCGAAATACAAGATTCCTGAGGAAATGCAGGGCTGCCATACCGCTGTTTCCGGCCCTTATTTCTTCGAGGGACACGTTCCATTGGAGGCTGTTGAAACAGTCATGAGCAAGCGGCCGGATATTGCGGGCTTGGCGGTGCCGGGGATGCCAGCAGGATCGCTTGGGATGGGCAACGATCCGCAAGCGTCGTATGACGTCTACAGCATTCCCAAGGAGGGTGGAAAGCCGAGTGTGATTCTGAGGGTTCGGCCGACTTAGGCTAAGTCAGGAGGGCATGAAGCGTGATGACTGCAAGGAAAGCGACAGCGACAGCCAAAGCGATGCGCCTGACCTTGCGGTTGGCTTGTTGAAGCACACGGGATCGCACACCTCGTTTCGGGCGAAGGCGATGCCCCCGGACGAGGGTAATATTGGAACGGGCCCCAGACGTCTCGACCTGGAGAAAATGTCGGCTGCAATAGCGAAGCAGCCGACATCGCATCTTGAGCCCTAAAGGGCATTCAGATTCTCAGCAGATGATTTCCCTGTTTGCCGATCTTGAACAATGTCGTAGCTGACGTTCTGGCCATCCAGCAGTCCGGAGAGGCCCGAGCGCTGAACAGCCGAGATATGGACGAACGCGTCGGTCGATCAATCATCTGGCTGAATGAAGCCGAAGCCTTTGTCCTGATTGAACCACTTTACTGCTGAGTGGACAAAAACGCCGCCGGAGGGCTTGCTCGTTGACCGAACGGACGAATTTCATCATGATGCACGCGCTGAAACACGGGGTTCCCGTAAGCAAAATGAGCCAATGCGCCTACTGATCAACGTCTTTGTCGCGACGATAGTGCTGCTGGGGTCGCTTGCCGCGCCCTGCATCGCAGCGCCGGTTCATGATCATGCCGGTCAGGTTTCCATTAGCGCCCCTTCGACTTCCGGGGGACACCATCGCGGTGACGGCCGATCTCTTTCGGGATCGCACTGTCAGCAGGATGGCATCGTGGCGCAGGCCGCTGAACCTCTTCGTACCCGACCCGCCGGTACACTATTTGGAACTACCGCTTCCGTCGTGATCACAGGCATTCGGGAGCCTGTCGAGCAACGTCCGCCCATCGCTTCCGTCTGAGTTTTCTTCACTAGAAAGTCCAGACCAAAGGGAAGGGCATGACTTTGCGCATGTCTATATTTGCAAACCATGATAGTGGTTTATCGTCATTGTCTAATATCTTGCATCAAATAGCCCGGGGCTGGCAATCGCTTCGTTGGGTGGCGCTGGCTATGGTCGCCGTCGTCCTGAGCGGCTGCGTACAGTCGCTCGACGATCTCGGCGTGGCTTCTCACGATATCCCGCCGAAGCTGCTGGCCAGCATGCAGGCCAAAGGGATGAAACCGGAAAGTCCGGTTCTCATCCGCATCTTCAAAATGGAAAGCGAATTGGAGGTCTGGAAAGCCGACAGCAGCGGCAAATACGCGTTGCTTAAGACTTATCCGATGTGTCGCTGGTCCGGCAAATTGGGTCCGAAAACGAAGACCGGCGACCGACAGGCACCCGAGGGCTTCTACCGCGTTTCCATAGGTGCTCTGAACCCCAAATCGCAATTCTATCTTTCATTCAATCTCGGCTATCCGAACCGTTTGGAAGCCGCCCTGGGCTACAGCGGCGAAGCCCTGATGGTGCATGGCGCGTGTTCATCCTCGGGATGCTTTGCTTTGACTGACCAGGGCGTCGGTGAAATCTACGCTGTCGTCGAGAAGGCGCTGAGAGGCGGGCAGGGCGCGTTCCAGGTGCAAGCCTATCCATTTCACATGACACCCCAGAACCTTGCCGCGCATCGTGATGACCCGAACTTTGCCTTCTGGAAGGACCTCAAGGAAGGCTACGATATTTTTCAGGTTCGGCGACGCGAGCCCAGGGTTGCCGCCTGCGGCAGGAAGTACGTCTTCGACGCCGAATTCAGGGACGGCGATCCTGACGATCCGCTCGCCGCATGTCCGGAGCGCATCGACCAATCCGATCCTGCGGTCGTAGCCAAATCATCTGCTGACGAAAAGAAATACCAGGAGCTGGCTGCCAAAGATTTCACGCCGCTGGCCTATCAGGATGGCGGAATGCATCCGAGCTTTCGCGCGCTGCTCAAGGAAAACGGCGATGTTCAGCTCGCGGAGAAGGTCTCTGTCATCAAGTATCCGATCAGTCGTCCGGCTTCGGCGTTGGCTGATCCGTTCGACGGAAAGGAATAACGAAGTTTGTCGGGGCGGGGGTTGCGCCACGTTTCGCAAGCGTCACATCTGAAAGCGAGGATGCCATGCGAATGTTACTTGCGGGGATCGTGATCGTGCTGGCTACAGCGGCCCATGCCCATCAGGCGCCATCGGGCTTCACTTATGAGCCCTTCTGCTCCAACGGTGACGGTGAGAACGGCGATTGCCAAAGGATTTCCTCTAAAATGGTTCACCCTAACCAAGGCGGATACGAAGTGACGCTTCTTCCTGGCGACCATCGGTTAGCAACGCGCAGTCACATGTTTTCAGTTCCACAATCGCAAGTGAAAGAATCGCCGGACGGTGCCTATCACCTCTGCTTATTTCCCAACGAGGATACGGTTCGTTGCTTTTATGCGCCGCCAATGGATTTCTGAGGTAAACGAGAACACCGCGCACGCCGATTATCGCCATGTGCTCGGCATGTCATCTGCGCCGCTCTGCGGCCGCAAAATCTAACCTGGGGGCCCGGTGTAGCCGACCGCATTCGGCCCCCCGTTCATTTCTCGTAGCTTGACAACGTACTGCTGCGGGCGAAGCCAGATGCCGGGCGTCTTATATCCCATGGAGCGAGCGATTTTCCCCACGAAGGCATTGCAGTTACTTACTGTCGCCTGCCAGAAATGGGTACTGGCCTGCAGCTTGCGTATGTACGCAACAACTTCCCTGTATTCCTGTTCGTTCAGCGTAACGCGCCAGCTAGCCGATCTGTACTTGTCATCCAGGTCTCCGTCGCTCTCCCCGGTCTCGGCTGGCACCGGAATATAATGGCCCAGGATGTAGGGTAAAGCACTATTCGACGCCGGGTGCAGACCGGCCACTTCGCGATCAATCACGTTGCCCGTCTTGCCCATACGCCCAAAAATTACGTAGGTGTGGCCGTAGCTGAGGGCATAGCGGGAGCGGAACTCAATGAAGAATCGCCCTACCTTTTGTTGATTTCGCGCTGCCGTGACTACATTCCGTGGTGCCGTCGCAGAGGCTGTCGGAGCGGCTACACCGCCGCCGGACGCAGAACCCGGCCTGGTCTCCCCTAGCGTCGGACAAACCGCTGCTGCGAGGGCGAGCAAGGTTACAAACAATAGGCGACCGCTCATGAGCACCTCCATTCACGAACTTCGATGAGCACACACACGAAGCTGGATGATTGGACGGCCACGCCGTATGCCTTCCGTCCGATCTGGCCCGGATCAAGCGTTGGGGGCCCGATGCAGAGCCTCATCAGTTGCGAATATTGGTTGCAGAGTACCACAAATAGAGCTGGCCGCTAAAGCATTTCCAGCGAAAACTTACGTGCGGCCGCCTTGCCGCTCCTGGTGTTTGCGCCACCCATATCGGGTCATTCCGTGTATGCATCCGAGCAAGTCCGCGGGATTTTGATTTTCGCGCGTGGTAATGTCGGTTCATGGAGATCGATGAGGACAAAATCGACGATGCAGTTTTGGCGCTGTTATGGCTGACGCTGCATAACGAGCGTTGCGCCTGGAAGGGTTTCGACTGGGCAACGACGGATCGGCTTCACAAGAAGGGCATGATCGGCGACCCAGTCAACAAGTCGAAGTCATTGATCCTGACCGATGAAGGCTTGGAGCGTTCGGAAGCGTTGTTCCGGAAACTGTTTACGCGGCCGCCGCAATAGCGGTTCCCTTTTGTGCTTTCCACTCCCAAGGCAGCAGTTCGTGCAGGCGGGAGACGGGAAGATCGGCGAT
>NZ_FOCV01000082.1 GCF_900110205.1 Rhizobium tibeticum
GCCTCGGCCTCCGGCACGCCCTTGATCCACATCGGTGCGGCCATGCAGTTCATCAGCACGGTCATGTGTGGGAAGAGATTGAAGTGCTGGAACACCATGCCGACATTCTTGCGAACTTCAGCCACGTTGCGCATTTTACTGTTCAACCTGATCCCGGTGACGGCGATCTCACCCTCCTGATGTGCTTCAAGCCGGTTGAAGCAGCGGATCAATGTCGACTTGCCAGATCCTGAGGGACCGCAGATGACGATGCGTTCGCCCTTGCGGACAGTGAGGTTGATATCCGTCAGCACCTTAAAGCTGCCGAACCACTTGGAGACGTTCGTCGCTTCAATAATCTTGTCCGCACTCATTGCCGCTTGCTTCTGGCTTGGTGACTCTCGATACGAAGCCGGCTGCGCCCGCGATACATTGACAGGCGCCTCCGAAGGGTTGGCCTCATTAGGGTTGTCTTTCAGGTTGCTTACGTTGTTCACGTTCATCGCACCTTGCTCCTGGCATAATGGCCCTCGATCCGGGATTGAATCACCTCGAGGCAGACGGACAGAATCCAATAGATCATTGCCGCAGCGATCAGCATCTCCATGTGATGGAACGTCGGCTGGCCAATCGTGCGAGCGAGGAACGTCAGCTCCCATACCCCGAGGACCGAGACCAGTGAGCTGTCCTTCAGCATCCCGATGAACATGTTTCCCATTGGCGGAATGATGACCGGAAGCGCCTGCGGCAGGATGACCCTGCGCATGGTGAGACCAAAGCCGAAACTCATGGAGCGGGACGCCTCCCACTGTCCGCGATCAATGCTTGCAATACCGGAGCGGAAAATTTCCGTCATGTACGCGCCCACGCAAAGTGAGAGGGCCAATATACCCGATGGTACAGCATCGATCACGATACCCACCTGCGGCAGGCCGAGATAGATCAGGTAGATCTGCATCAGAAGCGGCAGACCACGGAAGAATGAAGTATAAAAGCTGGCGATCCCGTAAGCGAAACCGTTGGTTGACAGCTTGGCTATGGCAGCGGTGATCCCGATGAGCGACGCGAAAACCAGTGAGATCGCCGACACATACAGCGTCGTAACCACGCCCTGCGCAATCAGGAAGGGTAGCTTATCCCAAATAAAAGGCAGACTTAGATCGAATACCTCGAAGAAGCCGACAAACAGGACGAGCAGTTCGAGCCATACAATGCCGATTTGTACTTTCAGCGGCGCAAACCCGATCAGCACCAGATTGAGGCAGAACATAATTGCGATCACAAAGGCGATCGCGAAACGCCCATAAACGCCGCTTTCCAGCGGCTCGCCGATGACGGGCCGCATGAGTTCGCCCATGGTGGTACCCGCGAGGTTGACCGTGAGAAAAACCGCGAGCACAACTGCGAAGATCGAGGCAACAAACCAAGGCTTATGGACGAGCACATCGGATTCAACTGTATCCGGATAAAGCATGAGAGGTCCTTCAAGAAATGCGGCTCAGGCTAGCCTGAGCCGCTACAGGCGCACGGTGTTATTTTTCGGCCGTATGATCCACACCGTACCATTTGATCGACAGCTTCGAGAGCGTGCCGTCATCCCTCATGCTCTTGATGGCCGCCGAAACTTTGCCACTGAATTCCTTGTCGCCATGAAGGTCGGCGATAGCACCCGGCGTGACTACGAGAGCCGGTTCAAGGATCTTGAATGGATAGCCGGCTTTAATCTGATTGCCCGCCAGCATCTCGTCAGTGAGGATGCCGTCAAGACGAACACCTTCGCCCAGGCGAAGGTCGTCCCACGGATTGGGACCGCTGCCTTCGTAGGTCTTCACTTGGCCCGGCGTGAATTCGTACTTTACTGGCGAACCATCCAGCATTTCGAAGGTGTGGTTGGCGTAGGATTCTTCTGATCCTCCTGAAGTAACCCCAATCACCTTTCCACCCAGATCAGAAGGCTTGGCCGCCTTGCTGTCCTTGTGAACGACTGCGACGGTTTTGTAGTAGAAGTAGACGGCTGGGAAGTCGAACTTTTCAGCGCGCGCTTTGGTCGGAACCATCTGACCCATGGTGATATCCCAACGGCCCTCCCATTTGCCCGCAGTAACGATATTCCATGCGGGCGTTACGAATTGAGCCTCTGCGCCCAGATATTTCGCGATGCCTTTGGCTACCTCCACATCATATCCGTCGAGCTCGCCTTTGTCGTTGACAAACGAGGCCGGCGGCCAGCCTACAGACGTCGCCACTGTCAGTTTCTTCTTAGCGAGCACGCGATCAAGTACCTCTCCGGCATGAGCCGAGAGAGAGAAAGCGACTGATGCAGCTGCGAACGACGTCGCTGCTGCAATCGCGGTCATAATCTTATTCATACGATGTTCCCCTTTGCAGTGTTTGTTGACCTGAACCCGCCTACCTCGCGCCACAGGTCCGATTTGGAACCGGGATCGGTTGCTCAACCGAGCTGCGAGTTCCAAAACCACATCTATCTCAACACGATTACGTTTGCAACAAACGTTTTATTGTCTCTTCCATAATTCAAACGTATCAATCGAGCCTGAACCTCCGCCACGGCCGCGGTTGCTTGACTTTCTCAGATCGGCTTGGCTTTGATCTTTGGGCTTCTGTGGCTGGCATCTAGTTCGTTGCAAGGCTGTCGAGGATGCGGTCGATACCTGTTGCCTTCGGGATCGATTAGTCCCGTCTCACCGGATCATGCTGTGGTGGTCTAATGTTTGGGCGGCCACGCCTCGAGGAGGTAGGCATAGCTGCCGCCGGTGTTCGGCCGGACAGCACCGATGGCTCTGACGACTCGCGGGTTCGGCACGGGGCATGGCTTCGTTGAACTTTTCGGCCTTGATGACGTGGTGCCAATTGTCACCGAAGTCATATATGTAATGGATGGTCTTCGTCCCGACGTCTTCGCCGACATCTAGCAGACTAGTTTCTGATGGCCGGCAACAAACCAAAACCCTCCAGGATTAGGCACGCTCCAGCCGACGCTGGAGACGCTAAAGAACACCGCCGGAGGCGCGGTGCCGCCGACGGGTCGGTCTTCGCGCACACGCCTCGCCGGAGTGGCTCCGCCGGCGAGATGCCTTAACGGGATCACATCTTCCAACGCGCAATGCTCATGGCTATGGAGCCGATCTGTAAGAGCGACTTCCATCGCCTGTCCTATGGCTTCCGACTGCAGAAGCCGAGGCTTAGTTCTACGCCGCTCCGGAAACGGAACGCATGGCCGTGCAATCTAAAACAATCATCCTCCGGCAAAACCGGGGCGATTCCAACCTGCCTCGGCGGCGCGCTCGCAGGCACGAAGCGCTGCGTTGGAAAGGTTCCCCGCCAGGCAATCCTAACACTGGCCAGTTTTTGTTCGCCCGAACAACCGAGATCAGTCGAGCGACTTCTTCAGCAGAAATGATTGGGGCTAACACGGCACGAGCCAAGCCACGGTCGTCAGCGGCTTGAACTTGCGCTTTCACTGTCACCAATAGTGAATGTCTGGAACCTCAACGTCCTCTGGCGGCTCGGCGCCCAAAAGATGCTCCACAAAATAATCCCATGTGCGCCTGGTCACATACCCATTCGTTGCCGTCGTTGCATGGTTCAAGTCTGGAAGGATCAGCATGTCGAAGTTTCGATTTGCTTTCGCAAGCGCGCCCGCCATCAGTATCGTATTGAATGGGTGAGTATCATCATCTGCATCTCCGGCGATAAGCAAGAGGCGTCCCTTAACCTGAGCCGCAAGGGGAAAATTCAATTGCGTTTGATAAGAGCCGGGAGACTCGGAAGGAAGGCCAAACCAGCGGTCGTGGCTAAAGGAGTACGCGAAATTGTCACTACATTGAGCGGTCGCGACGCCAACTTTGAATACATCAGGACGTTGTGCCATCAATCGTATCGTATAGTAACCGCCCCAACTGTGCCCATATATCCCAACCCGTCCCGGATCGAGGAAATCGTATTTGGCAGCGAGTTGTTTAACAGCGGCCGCATGATCCGCCGCGACAACATCTGCTGAGCCAAAGTTCGGTCCGTAGGTTGCATCTCGGGCGGCGCCGTCCAGCAGCGGGGTTCCGCGGGCATCGAGCACAAAAACCGCAAAACCGAGCTGCGCCAAAGCCATGGCGGCACCTGCGCCCGCGCCTGGGAACCGGATCGGCGCGCGGACCTGTTGCGGGCCAGCGTAAATCGAATCGACGATAGGGATTTTGCCGCGCGTTTTCTTCCCCGATGGCAGGTAGAGCGTACCGTATAGAGGCGTCCTACCATCGGCAGCCGTAACGCAAAAGCGCTCGGGCGCGACCCAACCGCGCTCCACTAAGGGTGTTGGGTCGGTTCGCCAAAGCTCCGACCTGAGGGCGCCCGTGCTCTCTCTGAGGAGAACTGTAGGAGCCTGCGATACTGTCGAGTAAACGTCGACGAAAGCGTCAAGGCTGGGCGAGAGATGGACCTCATGGTCGGCGTCTTCAGGCGTCAATAGGACGGGCTGACCACCGTCGAGCGAAACACGATAGAAGTGCCGCAGGTAAGGATCGCGTCCTGCCTCGCGGCCGGTCGCGGAGAAGAATACTGCACGCTCACGCGCATCTACTGCTGATAAGTCGACAATCGACCAGGCACCTGAGGTCAGTTGCCGAACCAGCTTACCGGACGCCACGTCGTACAGAAATAGGTGAGCTCTACCCTCCCTTTCCGAACGCAAGACGAGTTGGCCGCCGCCTACCGGCGCGAGCATCTTGGCGTTCGGGAAGGGGAAAGGCCGCCGCGGCTTGTCGCCACTGTCAACCAGAACCGTTTGAGAAGTGCCCGTCTGAGGATCCACTCGGTAGACTGTCAGTGATCTGAAATCTCGCGACTCCACTCCGACAAAAAGATAGCGCCCGTCGTCTGTCCACACCATTGCGCCATCGTTTGGAGCGCCAAGAGAAAGGAGAAACGGAGGGACCTCGGCCGCACGCACTGCGCCCGTCTGGCGATCTATCAGGACGAGGCTTGCGGTCGGAACATTAGTGTCGCCCGCAAGAGCATAGCGGAAGGAATGAACTTCAGGTATCCGATGTCCTTCTGCGTCCGGGACCGACCCAACTACATACGGAAGCGATCGAAGCCCCCGCTGGTCTACGCGGACCGTGACGAAATAGCGCGAGTCAGGCGACCACGTCCCGACAACCGGCGGAACCTTCCGCTCTCGCAACCTTCGCAACGGCTCGGATCCAATATCAGCGATAATGCCATAGGCGATTTCGTATGTACCATCGGCCGTCAGGCGATGGCGGGAGCCCGACTCCATCTCGAGCATCGCCAAGTCGTATCCATCTTGGAGAATCTGCACGGCGCGATCTGGCGACATTGCTCCGTTTTCATTCGAAGTGGCGTTCAGTTCAAGATGTTCGACGGATTGTCCGGACTCGGCCCGCTTGCCGTCCCTTACGCCGAATACGCCCAGGATCTTGGAGTCAGAGGTTGCCAGAAGCTGATCCGGTTCTAGCCAGCAAAATTGGGGGAATGCATCACGAACCACAGATCGCGCTAAAGAGAGTTCGGCCGCTTGCCTGTAACGCGCCGACAGATTGGCAGGCGTAGGAAGGTCCCAATGCTCACGTGCCTGCACCGGCAAACTACCGTCGCTCGTCTGGCCAAGCGTAAGAACATGCCGCACGCCAGTCTCGATAGCAAGCTCCTGCAGCAGGCTCTCGTTCGCGGGGTCACAAACCACCAATGCAGGCTGGGCGTTGCCGAGGAAATGTGTGAGTTCGGCGCGCTTGTGGGCGGTATCGAGAGGCACAAAGATCGCCTGCGCCCTCAAGCAGGCGAGATAGAGAAAAAGTGCTTCCGGTGATTTCTCGACCTGCACTGCCACCCTGTCGCCGGGGTTGATCCCAAGACTGGTGATCAGGTTGGCGAACCGTGCACTAGTCCCCTCCAATTCTGCGTACGTATACCGCCGGCCCTGGGCGGTTTCGAGAATCGGGGCAGACAGGTCGGCAGGCGAGCCGGCCTTGAGGGTAAGATAAAGGTTTTCCTTATTCATGCACTCGATCTCAATTGCTCTCCGGGCACATATGCCCGCTACTACGTCTAACTCATCACGATCCGCTCTGCAACATATGTTTCGATATCATCAAAATGCCGCAAATGGTTCATAAAGCCGAACCTTGGGTCACTATGACCGTCCTTGCAGTGCGGAGTCTTTGCGATCGCGCTCTGATTGAGCGGGTTTTGACGCTTATTTGTACCTGTGAAAGCCGAAGTGACTTAGTCAGCAGCTTTTCCAGCGCTGGTCCCTACCGCAATTCGTAACGCGATGGGAACTGCCGAAAGCTCCCGGACAGAGGCGGTGATGGCATAGCGAGGGGCACGGCAAACTTCGAAGTGATGTGCTCCGAGACTAAGCTGCAAACGCTGACGTCCTGGAGCTGGTATCTTCAATGGGGACCCAGAGCGTTGCAGATTCTGCTATGGGCAAGCCTTTCACTCGCGAAATAGACTTATACCAACGTGAGCGATCTCTGACTCTTTTTGCGGTTCCAAATCTGTCGAGTTCTGAATCAATGTCGCAAACGGAGGTTTATGACATCAGGAATTCCACCGCGCGATAACTTCGACGGTTTTGCCCTGCGAGCATTGGCCAAAAGCACGAAGGATGGGGCACAGGCTCGGCGGCTTCTTGCCCTTGCCGAAATCTATGATGGCCATTCACGCAGCGACGCGGCCAGGATCGGAGGCGTGACCCTGCAGATTGTCCGCGATTGGGTTATGCGCTTCAATGCCCGCGGTCCTTCAGGGCTCATCAATGGCAAAGCGCCTGGCAATCAAGGAAAGCTTTCCGATGTGCATCGCCAGGCTTTGGCAAAGATTGTCGAAATCGGACCGATACCAGCAGTCCATGGCGTCGTTCGCTGGCGGCGCAAGGATCTGGTTCAATGGCTTTTCCAAGAATACCGGATCTCTGTGGACGAGACGACCATTGGCCGCGAATTGAAGGCGCTCGGCTTTGCAAAGCTGTCTGCTCGTCCGCGCCATTACGCCCAGAACGAGGTGATCTGGAGAGTTTTAAAAAAAACTTCCCTGCCCCACTGGCAACCATCAAAAAGCAGGCTCCCCAAGAACGTCGAGATCGAGCTCTGGTGGGCCGACGAAGCTCGGATAGGGCAGAAGAACAAGATCACCCGGCGATGGGCACGCAAGGGGACAAGGCCTTCGGCACCACTCAATCAACGATACGCGGATCTTTGCGCTCATTACCAGATGACGCCGACGCGCAACAACAAAGGGATTGCTCACGAGAATGGCTCCATTGAAAGCCCGCATCTCAAGAATGCGATCCGCGACGCGCTGTTAATGCGTGGCGCCAGTGACTTTGACGATCTCGATGCCTATCGAGGCTTCATCGACGAGATCGTCAGTCGACGCAATGCCCGATATGGCAAGCGCATCGATGCCGAACGTGCCCAACTTCAGCCATTGCCAGGAAGACGGACGAGCGACTTTGAAGAAGTTGTCGTTCGTGTTTCCAGCAGCGGTGGCTTCACATTGCGCAAGGTCTTTTACACGGTACCCTCGCGCCTGATCGGGCATCGGCTACGCGTGCGTATGTTTGATGATCGCCTCGATGTCTTTATCGGCGGCACGCATCTCATGTCGCTTCGCAGAGGTCGCGGTGGTAAACATGATCAGGTCGTCGACTACCGGCACGTCATCCATTCCCTTCGCAAAAAGCCAATGGCGCTTCTCCAGCTTGTTTATCGCGACAAGCTCTTTCCTCGGCAGGAATATCGTAGAGCCTTCGAGATCCTGCTCGACCGACTTTCCGACAAGCAGGCGTGCAAGATCACAGTCGAACTCTTGGCCTTGGCCCACGATCGGGGCTGTGAACGTGAGCTAGCCGAACGACTGCGCAAAATACTCGACGCGGGCGATCTGCCAGACATTGCCGAGTTGCGAACCTTATTTGCTCCCGACCCTGCACGGTTGCCGACGGTGAACGTCCACCTCGCCTCCCTCAATGGCTACGAAGCCTTGATCGATGCTCACCAGGTTAAGGACGCAGCATGAAGAACACTCACGCTATCGATGCGGCCAGGCTCGCCATCATGCTAAACGACCTCAGGCTGCCGGCAATAAAGCTCCTCTGGCCGGATTTTGCCGAACAGGCCGACAAAGAAGGCTGGCCGGCGGCGAGATTCTTATCTGCTATTGCCGAGCACGAACTGTCCGAACGCGATCGCCGCCGCATGGAACGTCATCTTGCCGACGCACGACTGCCACCAGGCAAAACGTTGGGCAGCTTTGACTTCGACGCCGTGCCAATGGTCTCGAAGGCTCAGGTTATGGCTATTACCGCTGGCGATAGTTGGCTCGCAAAGGGTGCCAACATCTTATTGTTTGGCCCACCGGGTGGCGGAAAGAGCCATCTCGCCGCAGCAATCGGCCTGGCACTCATCGAGAATGGTTGGCGTGTGCTGTTCTCGCGCACCACCGAGCTCGTTCAGAAACTGCAGGTGGCTCGTCGCGAACTCCAGCTTGAGTCCGCCATCGCCAAGCTCGATAAGTTCGATTTGCTCATCCTCGACGATCTCGCTTACGTCACCAAGGACCAGGCTGAAACCAGCGTGCTCTTCGAGCTCATCTCTGCCCGCTACGAGCGACGATCTATTTTGATTACCGCCAATCAGCCCTTCGGAGAATAGAACAGGGTCTTCCCAGATCCCGCCATGACCTCGCAGCCGTCGATCGTCTCGTTCACCATGCAACCATCTTTGAGATGAATGTCGAGAGCTATCGCCGCCGAGCTGCGATGGAGGCAAAACGACAGCGAGGTAGACCAGCCTCCTACGCGACAATCAGGAATACCGCTGAGATTGACGCTGCGCGACAATCAGCCGTGGAAGATCAGGTCGATTGGGATGCGTGACTGGGCGCACCGGTTCTGATCAGCGCTCTTTGGTATTAGACTTAATTTAGTTGATCGGAAAAGACTCTCGACCGCGAGCTACATGACTACGGATAGTGCCTGGCGTGATCGGTCATTGATTCTTGCCGACAGCACGAAAAAAAGAAGTTAATAAGAGTGTGGCGTCGAGGGCCAGCAGACAAACTGAGGTCCCCCGATCCCTGGCGGGCCGACTGAAGTCCCTCGCTTACGGCGCATGAGCGTAACATCCTCGGGAGTTTCGGAGGACACCATCCCCTCCTCCATTTCGGCTCGACAGAATATTGGCCCCGATTGCGTCACGTGGATGGACCTCGAACTGTTTACGCTTAGCGGGTGCTCCGTGCTGGAAAGGGTTACGCGTTTAGTGCGCGTAGCTGCGGTCAAAGCGCCCCGCCACTACCTGAAGGATCGGCTCCACTTTTATACCTACGGCTATCTATTCGCTCGACGAGGTTAACAATCCCCAGATGGCGCTCAAGGTCGTACTCCGTTGGCGCGAGCGCGAAGCCGCGATTCTCCAAGTGCGCCCGGGCGGTACTGCAAAAGTCCTTATGAACCCGGATTGCGCCATCCTTTGGAAAAAGCCTAGGCCTCAACATCAAATTGGCCATCCTATCGCATTCGCCTAGCCCGTACTTGAAGAAGAGAAGATAGGTAAGAACTCCTAGAATCCTTTCACTTCCCGCAGCGCCGATCGCAAGGCGCGCACCACCAGCCGATTCCAGAATGAGGGGGGACATCTCCGTCACGTCGTGGGTCTGGCCCTCAAAGAGTTCCCCCGATTTCATGGCGTAGCTGTAGCAGAGCGCCGCGCCCCACCACGTCCGCATCGACCCGAACCAAGGACCAATTGAAGTCGTGAACGACAGGTAGTCATCGCCCGACGCGATCGCAAATGCGTTTGTATTGGAGTCGTCAGTGTAACTGCCCGCTCCGACGAAGTAGGTCGTAGCGAGTTCCTCCCACAGGAGCTTAGGCGGTAGGTCAAGAAGACGGACCACGCGTTCAGCGATGGCGGCCGCTTCCGACTCTAAATCAAGCTCTACAGACGGCCGAACCACCTTTGGTCGGAGGCTGCCTACGGCGAACGGAATGCGATCGAGCAAAAGGATCGTGGAGAGCACATAGGCCTCGACGGCCCGTGAAAAATCGCCCAATACCCTGCACTCGCGCAGCTCAACAGCTATCGCGACACTGAGGAGGATCCAGGTTCCCCAACTCTCCAGGGCCCCGGTCGTAAGAAGGCGGTGCACGTGCCCCTTGCCATCACTAAGATTGAGTGCGCGCGGCGTATACTGCCGGACCGGGTTATCAAGGGATTCCTCAGGTTGCCAAGGTCCCGGGTCCCTAGTTCGAAGGGTCCGCCAGAAGTCATGCTCGTTCGCGGACTCCGCAAGGATTTGAAGCAACTCTGCAAGGGCCGGATTGCGGATGCTGGTGGAAACGGCTCCGCTTTCGACCAGATAAATCTTCCGAAGGTCTTCATTCATCTCCGGGGCCAGAGTTCGAACAGCGGTCGCGACAGCCGGGTTAAGTTTGAAACCCTGCTGGGCCAAGGCGATGGCCGGTTCTAAGAGATCGCAGAAGGGAAGACGCAGACGACCGCTTTGCCATAGCCAAAAGAAGGCGGAGACGTTGCCAGGAACGGGCACCGTAGAACCAGGCATGTCCCGGATCTTGGTTGCGGCACTCAGGCAGACGATTTCGCCTCCAACAAATGATATACCTTGCATGCGCCCAAAGGGGCTACAGTTGGCCGGATCCACCACCCAAGCGCAGGCCAAGGCGGCGATGTACATGTCGAACACGCCCCCACCCTGGAGGCGGACAGCATTCGCTGCAACCGTTGCCGCTGGTGATTTGTGGAGATTCCAAATCCTGTACTACCATGAATGTGGCGCGGCGACGTGCCCGTTGCGCTCACTGGCGAAAGAAAGCCCTCCGTAGCGCCTTTGCCTATGGTTGTACGCCATTCGGTTGTCATGCCATGATCCTGTTATTGACCGCGCCGGATCACAGGTGACTAATCACTTGAGGGCGCTTCTGTGGCGCCCGCCAGACGCTTGCCAAACGAGGTGCCGAGTGCTGACTTTGGCTTTTCATTAGTCATCAGGGCGGTCATGTGCCCGTAATGTCAGGCCTGTTTCCAGTTCGGCTCTGTTGCCAGCTACCGCCCGCCAGAAGCTCCCCTCAGTGCTTAAGGATCTGGCTGAGGAAGAGCTTTGTTCTGTCGTGCTGGGGGTTGGTGAAGAAGTCGTTCGGGGCGGCCTCTTCGACGATCCGACCCGCGTCCATGAAGATCACCCGGTCGGCGACGGCACGGGCAAAGCCCATTTCATGCGTGACGCAGACCATGGTCATGCCGTCGCGGGCCAGGCTCGTCATGGTTTCCAGCACTTCCGATACCATTTCCGGATCAAGCGCCGAGGTTGGCTCGTCGAACAGCATGACGGCAGGTTCCATGCAGAGCGAACGGGCAATGGCAACACGCTGTTGCTGACCGCCGGAGAGCTGAACCGGATATTTGTTGGCCTGTTCGGGAATG
>NZ_FOCV01000022.1 GCF_900110205.1 Rhizobium tibeticum
TGGGCGCCTGGCTGGGGTTGACGACGCGGCGCTATCAGTCCGGCGAGGTAGACTATGATGGCCATATCTCCCGACGTGGAGACACCCATGTGCGTTCCCTTCTCTATGAAGCCGCGGTCGTGATCCTGACACGCAGCCGGGCGGACAGCGATTTGCGCAGTTGGGGCATAAAACTACGCGAGAAGATCGGCTTCAAACGTTCCGCTGTCGCTGTCGCCCGCAAACTCGCCGTCATCATGCATGCGATGCTTCGCTCCGGTGAGCTCTTCAACAGGGCGACAGCCGCCACCTAACTTTCCAGCTCTGTAGCGCCCACGGCGTGAAGAGGCGTCCCTGCCGGGACCGAGGCTGGTCCATTCCGTTAAGACCGTTGCACCGCGAGTTTGTTCGGAGCGTGCGAGACATACATTGGAAGGACTGTCCCGCGAAATACCATAATGCGGCGACCTATGTCGACCGCGTAGACGACCATGCTCCCGGCAAACAACCTCCCGCACCTAAAAGGCGCTTGCAAATCTCGCTATTAGACGACGGTCTTACGAGGCGCTTCAGGCTGCGATCGCCGAGCCCTCCTTGGCGAGCGTCCGCCAACGCTTTCGCTTTCAGGCTCTTCCACCGTCTCGGACGCGGACTATGAGGCTCTGCTGGAGTTGCGCAGGGCCATTGCGATTGGCTATCCGCGGATTGCCTTGACATGCGCACGAGTGCTGGCCGGATGTTCCATATACAACCTAATGGCTATTGCTCGAACATCTTGCCGGTGCGCGCCTCGAGCCGATAGCGGTTGCCGGGGTAGATGAGGCGGGCCGTGGAGACCACGCGCCGGCCCGACCAGGTGCGGCGGCGTATCGCCAGGCAGGGCTCGCTCTTGAGGATTGTCAGCAGTTTGCATTCCCAGGACTGCGGCATTGCTGCCTCGACGATATGTTCCGACCCACTGAGCGGGGCAGCAGCCGTCAGATAGGCGTTCGGTGTCAGCGAGGCGAAGTCTTGCGCGAGATAGTCGGGGGCTGCCAACGGATTGACGAAACGGTCCTCGATCTGCACCGGCACGCCATTTTCGCTGTGCACGATCAAGGAGTGAAACACAGGCGCGCCGATATCGAGTTCGAGCGCGTCAGCCGTTTCGGGAGACGCTGTTTCCTGGGCGAGAACCACGACGCGGGCCTCATGGGCGTGGCCGCGTTCGGCAATCTCTTCGGCGATGTTGCGCACCTCGAACAGAGCCGAATAACCCTTGCGTTCCGCGACAAAGGAGCCGACGCCCTGGATGCGGACCAGTTCGCCCTCGGTTGCAAGTTCACGCAGCGCACGATTGGCGGTCATCTTGCTGACGCCAAGTTCGCTCACCAGTTCGTTTTCAGAAGGCACACGATGCTTCGGGGGCCACTCGCCGCTATGGATGCGGTCGAGAATCATCTGCTTGACACCGGCATAGAGCGGTGCGGTATCGTTGTCCCGCTTCATCTCGCTTGGGCGCTTCATTGCTCATTCCTTTTGCAACAGCGGAATCCGCTCGATAAATCGACTTTCCTCTTGCATAACACAAAATATCTCATATGGTACCCTATACAACCTCTCGAAAGATCGGCCAAGTAAAAGGCCGGCATCGAGCAAGCCGGCGAAGACCGGTGTCGAACTGCAAGTCAATTGTCACTTCAGAGGAGATCCAACCGATGAAATTCAGCGCGCTTCTTCTTTCCAGCGCTTTTGCGCTTTCGGCCTTTGCCGCGCCCGTTGCCGCCAAGGACTGGAAGACTGCCACGATTACGCTTGAGGGCGCTTATGCGCCATGGAATATGACCAATGCCGACGGCACGCTCGGCGGCTTCGAGCCCGAGCTTGCCAAGGTTCTGTGCGAACGCGCCAAGATCGAATGCAAGCTCGTCGCTTCCGACTGGGACGGCATGATCCCGGCGCTCAATGCGGGCAAGTTCGACGTCATCATGGATGCCCTGTCGATCACCGAGGACCGCAAGAAGGTCATCGGATTTACCATTCCCTACGCTGCCACGCCTGCAGCTTTCGCAACCGCCAAGGATAGTCCGCTTGCAAACGCAGCCGGCACCGGCGCGACGATCAAGATGACGCCCGGTCAGACCGGCGTTAAGGAAGTCGATGCGCTGAAGGAAGCCTTCAAGGGCAAGACGATCGGCATTCAGGCAGCGACCGTTTATGCGAAGTTCGTCTACGACAATTTCGGCGACATTGCCGAGATTCGAGAGTATAAGACCGGCGCCGACCGCGATCTCGATCTGCAGAACGGACGCATCGACCTCGGCTTTGACGATGCCGTCTATTTTGCCAATGCCTTCCAGTCCGCAAACGACAGCCTGGCCTTTACCGGCCCTGAAATTGTCGGCCCGATCTGGGGCGAGGGTGAAGGCCTCGGCGTCCGCCAGGCAGACACGGATCTTCGTGACAAGTTCAACGAAGCGATCAAGTCCGCGCTCGCCGACGGCACCGTGAAGAATCTGTCGATGAAGTGGTTCAAGGTCGACGTCAGCCCGCAGAACTGATTTCCGGCGCAGGCCGGAAGTCCCGGTCTCCGGCTTCAATGCCGGGGGCCGCATGCTATTCTGACACCGCCGAAACAGCGGCGGGCGCGGGGGATGTGATATGGCAACACTGGAACTGATTGGATTCGGCTCGACCGGATGGGGCGCACTGCTTCTGCTGGCCGCACTGATGACGCTCTGCGTGACGGCAAGTGCGCTTGCGATCGGCGCTGTGCTTGGTGCGATAATCTCTGCTGCAAAGCTCTCTGGCAAGACGTCCCTTGTCGCACTCGGTAACGTCTACACGACCGTCTTTCGCGGCGTGCCGGAATTGCTCATCATCTATCTCATCTATTTCGGGGGGTCCTCCGCGGTCACCTCGATCGGCAAGGCGATGGGCTACGAGGGCTTCCTCGGGCTACCCTCCTTCCTCGCCGGTGCACTGGCCGTCGGCATCATCTCCGGCGCCTACCAGGCGGAAGTTTTCCGCGGGGCATACCTTGCCATTTCCAAGGGCGAACTGGAGGCGGCATCGGCCATCGGCATGCATCGTGGCCTGCGGTTTCGCCGAATTATCATCCCGCAGGTGCTGCGTTTCGCAATCCCCGGCCTTGGCAACGTCTGGCAGCTCAGCCTCAAGGATTCGGCGCTGATCTCGGTGACGGGCCTGGCGGAGCTGATGCGCACCAGCCAGGTCGCGGCCGGTTCCACGCGACAGTATTTCCTGTTCTTCATCGTTGGCGGCGCTCTCTATCTCATCCTGACGAGCCTTTCCGACCGCATCTTCAACGGCGCCGAGCGGCGGGCCAATCGTAGCATGCCGACAGCGGCCATGGGAAAGGCGTGAGGTAGTCCGATGGATTTCGCTTTTCTCACCCAGACGATGACCACGCTGCTCAAGGCCGTCCCGATGACCTTGGCGCTGTTTTCCGTCTCGATCGTCTCCGGCGGTATTCTGGCACTCCTGATTGTCTGGATGCGCGTCGGTGGCAATCCGCTACTTGCAGCCATTGCCAAGGGATACATCTTCATCTTTCGCGGCTCGCCGCTTCTGATCCAGATGTTCCTTGTTTTTTACGGGCTCGGTCAGTTCGGCTTCATCCGCTACTCGTTCCTCTGGACGTTCTTGCGCGAACCGTTCGTTTGCGCCGTTCTTTCCCTGGCGCTCTGCACGGCCGGCTATACGGCCGAGATTTTCCGCGGCGGCATTCGCGCCGTCTCTCCGCGCGAGATCGAGGCGGCGCGTTCGATCGGCATGTCGGGTGCTCTTCTCGTGCGTCGCATCCTGGCGCCGATCGCCTTCCGCCACGCGCTGCCGGCATATTCCACCGAGATCGTCCTGATGATGAAATCGACGGCGCTCGCGAGCCTGGTGACCGTATGGGAAGTGACCGGCGTGGCGCAGCGGCTGATCTCGCAGACCTACCGCACGATGGAGATATTCCTCTGTGCGGCCATCATCTACCTTGTTCTCAACTTCATCATTCTGCAGGCGATGTCCCTGCTCGAATATTCGCTCTCGCGACACCGCCGCGCGATTCCGCCGGCGTTGAAAGCCTGAGAGCTGAACGGACACGATTGGAGCTTTCATGCCAGGCGTTACCCGACTTTCCGTCCGCAACATCCGCAAGAGCTTCGGCACGCACGAGGTCCTGCGCGGCATCTCTCTCGATGCCCAGGATGGCGACGTCATCTCGCTGCTTGGAGCCTCCGGCTCCGGCAAGTCCACTTTCCTGCGCTGTATCAACCTGCTGGAGACGGCAAGCGACGGCGAGATCTGGGTGGATGGCGAGCAGATCCGCATGATACACAAGGGCGGCACAAGCCGGCCTGCCAGCCAGAAACAGGTCGACCACATTCGCTCGGAATTGGGCATGGTCTTCCAGTCGTTCAACCTCTGGTCGCACATGACGATCCTCCAGAACGTCATCGAGGGGCCGGTCCACGTCCTGAAGCGCCCGCGCGCTGAGTGCATCGCCGAGGCCGAGGTGCTGCTTGAAAAGGTCGGCATCGCTGACAAGCGCCATGCCTATCCTGCGCATCTGTCGGGTGGTCAGCAGCAGCGCGCCGCGATCGCCCGGGCGCTGGCGATGAGACCGAAAGTCATGCTCTTCGACGAACCGACCTCGGCGCTCGACCCGGAACTCGTCGGTGAAGTGCTGCGTGTCATGCGCGCGCTTGCCGAGGAGGGGATGACCATGCTGGTCGTTACGCATGAGATGAGCTTTGCCCGCAATGTCTCCAACCGCGTTGTCTTCATGAAGGAAGGCCTGGTCGAAAGCAGCGGCACGCCGGACGAGATGTTCGGCGGCGGCGCGTCGCCCGCCTTCCGCCAATTCATCGGGCATTTCGGAAGCGGGCAATGACGGTCACCATCGACACACGGATCGGCTGGCGCGACGTGGCACGCGTCGCAGCGGGCGAGACGCTTGCGCTTTCGTCTGCTGCTTGGGCCCGGGTCGACAATGCCAGTCATATCGTCGAACGCATCGTCGAGATAGGCGTGCGCGCCTATGGCATCAATACCGGCGTTGGGGCGCTGTCCGATACGGTGGTTGACCGCCAATCGCAGAGCCGGCTGTCACGCAACATCATCCTCAGCCACGCCTGCGGCGTTGGGGAGCTGTTGGCGGCGCGCGAGGTCCGCGCGATCATCGCGGCGCAAATCGCCAATTTTGCCCACGGCCATTCCGGTGTGCGGGCCGATATCGTCCGCCATTTGATCACATTTCTGGAGCACGACTGCGTGCCGGATATCCCGTCAAAAGGCTCAGCCGGTTATCTCACGCACAATGCCCATTCCGCGCTCGTCCTCATCGGCGAGGGAAGCGCGCAGGTGGCGGGCAAGCGCATGAACGGCCGCGAGGCGCTGAGCGCCGTCGGCCTTGCACCGCTCGTGCTCGGCGCGAAGGAGGGATTGAGCCTCGTCAACGGTACGGCCTGTGCAACCGGTCTAGCCAGCGTCGCATTGGCGCGCGCGAGCGATCTGCTCGACTGGGCGGATGCGGTCGCGGCGCTGACGCTGGAGGCATCCGGGTGCCAGATGGCGGCCTTCGACGAAGCCGTCCTGGCGCTTCGTCCGTCGCGCGGCATCGCGCATGTTGGGGCGTCGTTGAGACGACGCCTTTTTGGCAGCGGTCTGGTCGCAGCAGCGCTCGGAAAGCGCACGCAGGATGCACTCAGCCTACGCTCGATCCCGCATGCCCATGGTGCGGCTCGCGACGTCTTTGACAATGCGTCTGACGTTGTCGATCGCGAACTTGCCTCCGTCACGGATAATCCGGCCGTCTCAGGGACGCCCGAAAATCCGATTGTCTCATCAGAGGCCCATGCCGTGGCGCCCGCGCTTGCTCAGGCATCGGACAGCCTGGCGATCGCCATCACGCAGATATCTGCCATGAGCGAGCGTCGCATGGACCGGCTCGTCAATCCGCTGGTCAGCGGCCTGCCGCCGTTCCTGGCGAGCGACGCCGGCAGCAATTCCGGCTTCATGATCGCGCAATATACCGCGGCTGCGCTCAGCAACGAGAACCGCAGGCTGGCCGCACCCGCTTCCACCGACGGCGGCCTGACCTCCGGTCTCCAGGAGGATTTTCTTGCGCACCCGACGGCTGCGGCAAACAAGCTTCTGTCGGTGATCGACAACGCGGAATATATCGTTGCAATCGAGTTAATGGCGGCCGCCCAAGCGCATGACTTCCTTGCGTCAACGGCGGCGCGCGCCAAGGGGACGGATGCGATCCACCATGCCGTACGCCAGGTCGTTCCGCATTATGGCGACGATCGTCCGCTTGCCGGCGATATGGAAGCGGTCCGCACCATGATCCGGGAAGAAGCGCCGCCGGCCGCGAGCTGAGGAAACAGAAATGACAGCTGAATTCGACGTTGCCGTTATCGGCCTCGGGGCCATGGGAAGTGCGGCACTTTCCTTTCTCGCAGCGCGCGGCGCCAGAACGATTGGCATCGACGCTTATTTCCCCGCCCACGCGCTCAGCTCCTCGCATGGGGACAGCCGCCTGATCCGGCTCGGCTATTTCGAAGATCCATCCTATGTGCCGCTTTTACGGCGCGCCTATCGCAATTGGCGCGATCTGGAGGCCCGGCTTCGTACAGACATTTTGACCATTACCGGCGTCCTCCAGATTGGCGCCGAGAGCAGCAAGATCGTTGCGGGAACGCGCGCGTCCTGCAAGATGCACGGGTTGGCGCACGAGGTCCTCGATAGGGCGGACATGGCGCGTCGGTTCCCTGCCTTCCAACTGGATGAAGAAGACATCGCCGTGCTCGATCCTCAGGGCGGTTATCTGAGGCCCGAAGCGGCTGTCATGGGCTATCTCAAACTTGCGGCTCAGGACGGAGCCGTCCTTCATTTCGGCGAACGGGTGATAGCGATCGAGCCCGGCGACGGTGGTGTGACGATCCGCTCGGCTGACGGCCACTACCGCGCCAGGAAGGTCGTGGTTGCCACCGGTTCATGGATCGCTGAGCTCGTTCCGCAATTGAGAGAGCATGCAGTGCCAATCCGCCAGGTCGTTGCCTGGTATCAGCCGCGCGACGGCTTTGCCACCGAACCGCAACGCATGCCGTGCTTCCTCCGGGATGAGGGCACAGAGGGCTCGTATTTCGGCTTTCCGGCGATCGGTGCCGACGGCGTCAAAGTCGGCCGGCATGCGCATTTCCGCGAGCCGATCGATCCCAACCAACCCAACCCTCCGGTCAACGATGCGGACACGGCCCTGCTCGATGGCTTTATTTCCAAGCGCGTGCCTGCCGCCGCAGGGCTGCGGGTCAATGCCGTGACGTGCCGCTATACGATGCTGCCGAGCGAGGATTTCCTGCTCGACCTAGCTCCTGGCCATAAGAACGTCGTCGTCGCATCGCCCTGTTCCGGGCATGGCTTCAAGTTCACGAGCGTCGTCGGCGAAATTCTCGCCGACCTGGCGCTTGAGGGGCAAACCAGCTTGCCGATTGGCGCGTTCTCTTTCGAGGCCATGAACCGATTTGTCGCTGGCCGCAAATCGGCGTGACGATCCGCTAGTTGCAGCGCAATCCGGTTTCTGCGTCGAAGAGGTGGATTGCCTCCCGATCAAAGGAAAGCATCAGCTGCTGGCCATTCTCCAATGCCGTGCGCGACGGCAGGCAGGCCGTCAGGCGCTGCGTGCCGACGAAAGCGGTGACGACAAGCTCGGGGCCAGTCAATTCGGCAACCTCGCACGTCACCGGAATCGTGAGGCCGGACGAGCCAAGTCGAAGTGCCTCGGGCCGTATGCCTGCAATCAGCTTCTGGCCATCCTTGGGCCGGATTTCAAATCCCTCCGGCAGGGGCAGCATGGTCTCGCTGCCGTCGATCTGAAGTTCGCTGCCGCGAGCCGTAGTCTTTAGAAGGTTCATTGGCGGGGCACCGACAAAGGTGGCGACGTAGAGGGTTGCGGGCCGGTCGTAAATCTCTGATGGGGTGCCAAGCTGTTCGATCCGCCCGTCGCGCATGACCGCGATGCGGGTGGCAAGCGTCATGGCCTCGATCTGGTCGTGCGTTACGTAGACGACCGTGGTCTTGAGCATCTGATGCAGGCGCTTGAGTTCGGTGCGCATCTCCATGCGTAATTTAGCATCGAGATTGGACAGTGGTTCATCGAACAGGAAGACCTCCGGCTTGCGCACCAGAGCCCGGCCGATCGCAACGCGCTGGCGTTGACCGCCGGACAGCTGGCTTGGCTTGCGTTCCAGCAGGCTTTCGATCTGGAGCAGCTTGGCGGCATCGCGTACGGCCTGGTCACGCGCGACGGCTGGAACCTTGCGCATTTCAAGGCCGAAGCCGATATTGCGGTGGACAGTCAGGTTCGGATAAAGCGCATAGGACTGGAAGACCATGGCGATATCGCGATCCTTCGGATGCACGCCAAGGACCGAGCGCGCGCCGATGCGCACGTCGCCGCTGGTGGCTTCGGCCAAACCTGCGATGATATTGAGCAGGGTCGACTTGCCACAGCCCGAGGAGCCGAGCAGCACGAGAAATTCGCCGCTTTCGAGCGCAATGTCGATGCCCTTCAGGGTTTCGACGTCGCCGTATGTCTTGCGGATATTGACGATTTCAAGCGCACTCATGGAGCGGTTTCCTCCGACATTGATTGACCGCCGTAGTTGCGGGGAAGCGTGGAAATGGCCCGCGAGGCGACCTCGGTTCCCGCCGCCAGGCAGTCAGCGAGAGATCTTTCTTGCGCCAACGCTGCAAGAAAGCCCGCATTGAAGACGTCTCCGGCGCCGATCGTATCGACGACCTTGACCGAGGGGGCCGTAACCGAGATGTTTTGCCCGTCCGCGCCGATCGCCAGCGCCCCATCTGGTCCGCGCTTGACGACGACGATCGCGCCGTCCGGCATATGCGATCGGATTTCGATTGCCGCTTCGACCGGATCGTCGAGGCCAGCAAGCGTGGTGGACTCCACTTCGTTGAGAAGCGCGATTGCGCAGCGCGACAGCCAACGTCGCGTGGCATCGCAATTGTCGCTCGTCCAGCCGTCGAGCGGCCAGCCGGTATCGAGCGCGACCGCGATCTTGTGCTGATCAGCCCAGTTGAAGAAAGCATCGTATTGGCGCGTGAGATCGTCCGTCAGGAACGAGCCGCACAGCAACGCATAGCCGCCTGAAAGCTTGGCGCCGTCGAGAACGGCGAGCACATCGGCCAGGCTGAATCGAGGTAGATGGCCACGCGTGGTAAAGAAGGTGCGCTCGCCATCGGGATGCGTGATGCCGACAGAAAGCGTCGTTTGCTCGGCGCGTACCGGCCATTTCGCGGAGCGCTTTGCGAAGGCCTCGCTCAGCCAGCGGCCGAACTGATCGTTACCGACATTGGCCGCGATCTCGAACTCGACGCCGAGACCATTCCAGGCGAGCGCGCTGTTGCCGGCCGCTCCGCCCACGCGCAATTCGTCATGATCGACGATGATCTCGGTGCCGGCCTTCGGCCAGGGGGCTGCGGGACCGAGAATAAGGTCGATATTGACGTTTCCGATGACAGCAAGAGGACGCATCATTCGCTCCGGGTGATCTTTGTCGAACGCACCGGCGTACCGGCGTTGTCAACCCGCGCATCGGCAAAGGCAATCATCAACCGCTGTGCGACAGGCAGCATCGCGAAGATCGCGGCAAGACCGGAAGCCGGCCTGAAGCCGATGGTAACGGCGCCAGCAACAGGCTCTTCGCCAGATGCATCGAAGATGATGACCGGAGCGCCGGTTTCGACCGCCGATACCGCCATGGCGGTGACCAAGCTTGCAGTGCGGTCGTGGCCTCGGAAAAGGATGACGCCGATCGCCGGGCCGAGCATTTCCATGGGTCCATGCCGCAACTGCCCGCCCTCGAGCGAAAAGCAGGGGAGACGGGCGAGTTCCGTCAGGCCAAGTGCCAGCGCCTCGGCAAGGCCCTGCAGGCGCCGTCCCGACGTGACGACGGTCGCCACGCCATCCAAAGCTGCAAGGGCGGCATCGATGTCCGCTCGCTCGGGCGACGTCAGAGCGGCAAGCGCGGCGGCCGGATCGTCGCCAAGGGCCGCCAGCACCGCCAGATGCAGGGCAAAGGAGACTGTCAGGCTGCGGGTCGCTGCAAACGCCAACTCTGAGCCTCCAGCACCGCCGAGGGAAGGTGCCATGCGCGCGAGAAATGATCCTGCCTCCAGCGTCAGGCCGAACGTGTCAGCGCCGCCTCCGGTCTCGGTGAAAAAACGCACGACTTCGGCGCTTTCGCCCGATTGAGAGGTAATGATGACGGTTCTGCCGTCGAGCAATAGCGGTTGCCCCAGCTGTTCAGAAAGGGGTAGAGCGATCGCGTCGATGCCGAGTGCGCGGTAGAGCGGCTCGACTGCGCGACCGACGGCATGAGATCCGCCCATGCCGAGGAGAAGGAGGCTGCCGTTCTTCTTCAGCGAGGCGGCGATGTCCCGAGCCGTTAGCTTTGCGCCATCGTAGGACGCCAGCGCATCCGCATGCTGACGCGCCATCTCGCGATCGATTGCAATCAGGCCGGTTGGTCGTGTCGCTTCCATGGTGCTTGTCATCCCTTCACGCCGCCGCTGGTCAACCCGGAAATCAGGGCGCGTTGCATGACGAGACCGATGAGCACCGGCGGCAGGGCGGCGAGCACACCGGCGGTTGCGATCAATCCGTAATCGGACACACGGCCGCCGGCCAGATCGGCAATGGCAACCGTGAGTGTCTTGGCGCGCTGATCGGAGGTGAAGAGCAGCGCGTAGAAAAATTCGTCCCACCCCAGCAGGAAGGCAAACAGCGCCGAGGTCGCAACGACCGGCATTGCGAGCGGCAGAGTGATGATCTTCCAGGTCTGGAACAGGCCTGCGCCATCGATCATCGCGGCAGCTTCAATCTCTTTCGGTATGGAATCGAAGCCTGATTTCATGAGCCACGTGGTGAAGGGCGCGAGGATCGTCAGATAAACCAGTGCAAGGCCGAAGACGTTGTTCAACATGCCGAGATACGACAGGCCCATGTAGAGCGGCACGGAAAGCGCGACCGGGGGCAGCATGTAGGTCGAAACCACCATCGACAGCGACCAGCCGACCGAAGGGGTGCGCGACACAGCCCAACCCGCCGGTATGGCAAGCGCGATCGCGGCGATCGTCGCCATTCCGGCAACCTCGATGCTGTTTCTGAGCGACGAGGTGAAGGCGGCACCCGCGCTGTTTTCGATGGTCGACAGCAGAACGCCGTAACGCGAGAAATCAGCCGACTGCGGCCACCATGGCAGCGGCTTTGCGGCAAGATCGGCCGCCGGCGAGATGCTCATGACGAACAGCCACAGTATCGGCGCCAAGATGATGGCGGCAAGCAACAGGGCGCAGACATAGACGAAGGCTGAAAAGATCGCGCTCTTGCGTTCCATCAGGCGGCACTCCCTGCAGTCTTGCGCACCAGCGCGCCATAGGCGACGGCAAGCAGCGTTACCAGCAATGTGACGATCAGTGCCAGCGAGGCGCCGGAGCCCGCACGTTGGAATGAAAACGCCTCCTGATAGACGAGGATCGACAATGTTCTTGTGCTGTTGGCCGGGCCGCCACGGGTCATCACCCAGATGATGTCGAACACCTTGAAGGCTTCGATGGTGCGCAGCACCAGCGCCACCATCAACGGACCGGCGAGATAGGGCAGGATCACGAAGCGAAAGCGGGCGAAGGGGCCCGCGCCATCGACCAGCGAGGCGGCGGTGATGTCACGCGGGACTGCCTGCAAGGCAGCGAGCGCAATCAAGGCCACCAGCGGAAAGTTCTTCCAGCAGTCTGCGACGATCAGGGCGGCAAGTGCCGTTCCCGGTTCGCCGAGCCACGAGCGATAGGCGTCGATCAGGCCGATTTGCGTTAGTGCTGCGTTAAGCGCGCCGTACTCCGGATTGTAGATCAGCCGCCAGAGCGTGGCGTTGACGACCGTTGGCAGCGCCCAGGGAAGGATCATCAGGGCACGCAACAGCGCGCGGCCGCGAAATTGCTGGTTGAGGAGAAGCGCTGCAAGCACGCCGATCACCATTTCGGCGGCGACCGAAATCACGGCGAACCAAGTGGTCGTGATCAAGCTTCGCTGAAAATTCGACCCGGAGATCATCTTCACGTAATTGTCGATGCCGACGAAGTTGCCGGCGGTGCCGACAAGCTTGGCGTCAGTGAAAGACAGGCCGATCGTATCGACCAGCGGCCATCCGATGACCGCGATCATCACGACAAGCAGCGGCAACATCAAAAGCCACGCGCGGGTCGTCATCCAGGTGCCGGACATGGGGCGCGCCTCTCAATTCATCGGATTGTTACAGTGGAGCCAGGCGGCGCGGGCCGCCTGGACGGTTGTATCGCTTAAAGACCGCTGTTGTCGGCTGCCGACTTCAGGGCGTCTTCCGGCGAGGACTGGCCGAGCAGGGATTCCTGGATTGCTTGCTGCAGGGCGGTCGAGAGTTCCTGATACTTCGGCGTGGTCGGGCGTGGATACATAGCGGCGAGTCCGATCTTGGCCGCTGCTATCATTTCTTCCTGACCCTTCGTCACCGCCGGATCCTCGTAAGAGGAGGCCCAGATCGGCAGGCTGAGCTTGGCGTATTGGTTCTGGGTCGCCTGGGAGGTCATGAATGCGATGTACTTCCAAGCCTCATCCGGATGCTTGCTGGCAGTGGTTATGCCAAGGCCCATCGAGCCGTTGACGGCCGACGCTTCGCTCTTGCCCGCAACGCCCGGCGCCGGAACAACGCCGACCTTGCCAGCGACCTTGCTGTCCTTCGGGTCGTTCGCCATGTTGTACATGTAGGTCCAGTTCAGCGCGAAGGCGGCATCGCCGTTTTGAAAGACCTTACGGACATCCTCTTCCAGGAACTCCTTGGAGTTCGGGTTCGTCAGGCCGGATTTGTAGCTGGACACCATATAGTTCAGCGCGTCGAGACCGCCGCCATTCTGGAAGTCCGGCTTGCCATCCTTCAGGAAGTCGCCCTTATAGGCGCTGACGAGTGTCGTGTAATCGCAGATCACGGCTTCGGCCTGCGACCAGCTCCAGGCGATCGGCGTCGCCAGCAGGCCCTTGTCCTTGATGATCTTTGCCTGTTCGCTCAGCTCGTCCCAGGTCTTCGGCGGGGTCTTGATACCGGCCTTCTCCAGGATTTCCTTGTTGTAGAACAGGTACTTGGTATCGAGGATCCACGGCATGCCATAATATTTGCTGTCGTACTGAACCGTCGTCCATGCGCCGGGCAGAATGCCCTTCTTCATGTCATCGGTGATGCGCGAGGAGACGTCGACCAGCACATTGTTGGTTGCGTATTCGGCCGGCCAGATGACGTCGAAGAGGACGACGTCATAACCGCCGCCGGACCCTTGAGCGAGCACGGTCTTGTCATGTAGCCCCTCGTAGGGAACGAATTCGAGATTGACCTTGACGTCGGGGTTCGCCTTTGAAAAAGCATCCGTCATGGCGCGGACGTCAGCCTCGCTATAGGCCGCCTGCGCCATGAACAGCGCGTTGATCGCCGTTTCAGCAAAGGCGTGCGGCGCAAACGATGCGCCGATCAGTGCTGCGCCAAGCAGCGTCTTGTTTAGGGATTTCAACATTCCAGCCTCCAGTTTCTTGACATTCACCCAATTCCTGAGGGCGGCTGTCGCCGCCGTCAGCTGTCGAAATGACACCCGGCTTGCCGGGCTGCCAGATTCGGAGCGTCGACGGAGCCGTTTTTTTTGGCTCTTTGCGTTCCCTGGAACTCTTCGGTTCCTTATTAAGTCAATTGTCTTGACTTATTTGTTCTTCAATATTCTATTGCTGTCAAGAGGGAATTCAGGATGAACGACACGCGCCCAATACGGGCAAAGAGCGGCACCAATCACGAAGGCACCAGCGCCCACAACAGGCGGGTGATGATGGACGCCTTGAGGATGAATGGGCCGCTTTCACGCGCGGATCTGGCGCGCGCCACGAAGCTCACCAAGCAGACCGTGTCGAATATCATCGACGAACTTGAGCAGGACGGGCTGGTCACAGCGCAGGAGGCCATCCGCAAGGGCAGGGGCCAGCCATCGACACCTTTTCGACTGGTGCCGGAGGGGGCGTTTGCGATCGGGCTGCAGATTGATCGTCACGTGAGCCGTGCCATCGCCGTCGATCTTGTCGGCAATGTGCTGACCCGGGCTGAGGCGAACCTGCCGCCAGGTGGCCCCTCGCGTGGGGCAGCGGTCATTCTAAAGCTCATTGACAAGGTTCGCCGTGAACTTGCGGGCCTGGTTGCCCAATCGGAGGGCCGGCTCGTTGGTCTGGGCGCGGCAATGCCCGGCCCCTTCGGCGTCGAGGTGACCGGCGACGATCCCTGGATGATGGCGGCCTGGCAAAAATTTCCGCTGCTGGAAACGCTTGCGACAGGCACAGGCCTTGGCGTTCGTCTGCAAAACGATGCGGCCGCGTGCGCGACGGCTGAGCGCATGGTCGGCGCTGCCCACGGGCTCGATCACGCCGTCTGCCTCTATCTCGGCTACGGCATCGGTGCCGGCCTGATCCTCGGCGGCGAACTCTATAGCGGTGCGCATGGGAATGCCGGCGAAATCGGCATGGCGCTCCTTTCGGCCAGCGGCAGTCCGACACCGCTCGAACATCGCGCCTCACTCGCCTCACTCTACCAGCATCTGGCAATCGATCCGGCAGATCCCGGCGTCTATGCGATGGTGAACGAACTCACGCTGAACAACGATGCGAGAATTAACAGCTGGATCGAGGAAGCGGTGATGGATCTGCGCTGGAGCGTGCATCTGATCGAATCGATCTTCGATCCGCAGACCGTCATACTCTGCGGTGGTGCGCCTGAGGCCCTGGCGCGACGTCTGGTCGAGGCCATGCATCCTCTCTCCCCATCCATCGCCGATCGCCGTCACCGGGTCATTCCTCGTTTCCAGCTTGGCATGACTGATCCGTGGGCCGTCGCACTTGGCGCGGCCGCCGATCCGATCAGCCGCGCCTTCGATCCAAGCTTTGCGGCCATTCTCAAGGATTCGCCGTGAGGGCTTCTGCTACCGGTGGATCGGATCGATCCACCGCACGTCCTCCGGTTTTTCGACCGGCTCGATATCGAGATTGACGACGACTGGCTCCTGGCCGGACCGGACGACGACGCATTCGAGAGTTTCGTCACGGCTGGCATTGATTTCCTGATGGGGGACATAAGGCGGTACATAGATGAAATCACCGGGACCCGCCTCCGCGGTAAATTCGAGATGGTCGCCCCAGCGCATGCGCGCCTTTCCCTTCACGACATAGATGATACTTTCGAGATCGCCGTGATGATGGGCGCCGGTCTTCGCGTTCGCGTGGATGGTGACGGTGCCGGCCCAGATCTTCTCGGCCCCCGCGCGTGCATGGTTGATCGCCGTCGCTCGGTCCATTCCGGGCGTCTGCGCGGTATTGGGGTCAAGTGAATTGCCCGGAATGACCTTTACGCCATGCTCGCGCCAGTCGATCGGATCGTGATGGTGATCCTGGGTCATTTTCGCCTCCCGAGGATAGTCCGTCTTTCGAGATGATATCGCCAGGCCCGGCGAGCACAAGTCAATAGGCGATTGGTCAAAGGCCTCGGATGCCGGCGAGATCGTCCAGCTTGCCACGCAGCCTGCGCTTGACCTCCTCGTCCTGCTCCTCCATGGCGGTAAGCAATTCGCGAAGCGTTCCGCGCAATCCGTGAATCTGATCGACGAGGTCCATGATGAGGTCGACGCCGGCGTCGTTGACGCCCATGTCTCGGGTCAGGTCGAGGATGAGCTGCGCCCGCGCGACATCGGTATCGCGAAAATCGCGGGTGCCGTCACGTCTCTGCGGCAGCAACCATCCCTGCTCGACCCAGACCTCAAGCACCGTCACGTCGATCTTCAGAAAACGGCGGAATTCAAGATCATCCATGGCTATTCTCCCATGCCCTTTCTCGGATCCTGCGTATCGCCCGCCGTCCAGCCGGTCATGAAGTCAGTGAGTTTTTGATCCGGCGCATCCGGCAGCACGATCTTCAGCGAGATATAGATATCTCCAACGCCCCCGCCTTTCTTCGGAATGCCCTTGCCCTTCAGCCGCAGGAGCTTTCCTGTATTCGAGTGCGGCGGCAGTGTGAGATTGACGGGACCCGACGGCGTCGGTGCGCGCACCTTGCCGCCGAGCACCGCCTCACGCAGCGTAATGGGCAGATCGAAGCGGATATCGTCACCGTCACGGATATAGAAGCGATGCGGGCGCACGCGAATTTCGACGAGCGCATCTCCGGACGGGCCGCCACCGATACCGGGCTCGCCCTTGCCTCGAAGTCTGAGCGTCTGGCCGTCACGCGTTCCCGGCGGTATCTGCAAATCGAGCGCCGGCCCATCGGGCAAGCGGATCTGTGTCTTCGTGCCGTTGACGGCATCGAGGAAATCGACCTCCATGGCGTAGTGTCGGTCCTGGCCTTGTGCCCGGAATTCGCTACTGCGGGCCCGCCGCGAAAAGAAGCTTGAGAAGATGTCGTCGCTGTCGCCGAAATCGGCAAAACCGGCGCTGTTGTGGTAAGGATTGTCAGCGCCCGCCGTCGAGGCATAGTCCCGGTAATAGTGGCGTTGCGCCTGCTCGGCGCCCGTCATGTCGATCTCGCCGCGATCGAAGCGCCCGCGCTTTTCTTCGTCGCTCAGCAGCTCATAAGCAGCCGAAATCTCCTTGAAACGGTCCTCTGCCTTCTTGTCGCCGGGGTTAAGGTCGGGGTGAAGTTTCTTGGCGAGCTTGCGAAACGCGCTTTGAATGTCTTTCTGCGTGGCGTCCTTTTTCACGCCGAGAAGCTCGTACGGGTCGCGGCTCATACATGTCTCCGGTTCAGTCGGCGGAAATCGCCAGCCTTTTGGGCTCTATATAGGTTGCCCGACTTGCTGCGACGAGAGGTTGTCAAACAAGGTCAGTCGCGACGCAGGTTGAGATCGCTTGTCACCACTTGCTGGCCGGACGCCGGATCCATATCGACCGTTCGGATACGGATCGCATCGGCATCCAGGCGCTGGATTGTCATGTTCGCGCTGCGATCTCCGTTGATCACCCTCGACCAGCGCACGGCGAGATTAATAGCGTCGCCGCTGCGCGTCCCGCGCAGGCCGGAAACGCCCCCTGAGGGGCCGATGTAACTGCCGGCATATTGCGTGCCATTGACCTTGATGTTGGCAGAAACCGCTCGCGTGACGACGATCATCCCACGGCAAATCCCCTTCATCGAAAACGCCTCGCCACTCGCCTCGGTCTTGAAGTTGCAGCTGAGGTTGATGGGGGACGAGGTTGTGGAGCGCTTCATCATGCCTCCGCCCGTCCAATCGCCGGCCAGCGATTGAAGGAAAGGCGCCTCATCGGCATATGCGCCTCCCGTCACCATCCAAAACAGCGCCGTGACAGCAGTGTATCGCCAGCACTTCATGACGTCCTCCTTGAAGATGCTCAAGAATGCCTCAGAATGCTCAAAAGTTCCCCTCAATGCAGACGCTAACCAAAATGCGAGCAAGATGCGCAAGGCCCGGCGATTTCAGCCAGTTTTGCCAGGAAGACTTTCACACAACAGCCAAACCGAAATGTCTAAAGGGCTCTGGCTGGGTTTGCCGGATAGTCTTGGGTGCTTGCCGCCAGGTCACCCGCCCGGCGGGTACCTCATGTGAGGAGAAAAATGCTGATCAACCCCGAAACTGCTAGGCTATGACGAGATGTCCAGGCGAAACAGTTCGATACTCGCGCCGTCCCGCCTCGTATTCTACTGGCCGGATCGGACTTTTCAACTCCTCGGTCGCGGCCATGCGTTTCTGGCGGCGCCGGTCCGGATCTGGCACCGGAACGGCGGCCATAAGCTTTTTGGTGTATTCGTGCTGTGGATTGCCGAAGACGGCCACACGAGGTCCGATCTCGACGATCTCGCCAAGATACATCACGGCCACCCGGTGGCTGACGCGCTCGACGACAGCCATGTCATGGGAGATAAACAGGAAGGCCAGATCGAGGCTTTGCTGCAGGTCGAGCATCAGGTTGATGACCTGCGCCTTGATCGAGACGTCGAGCGCCGAGACACTCTCATCAGCGACGATGACCTTGGGTTGAAGCGCCAGCGCCCTTGCGATACAGATACGCTGTCGCTGGCCGCCGGAAAATTCATGCGGATAGCGGCTCGCCATGTCGGGCGTCAGGCCCACCTTCACCAGCATGTCGGCGACCACGTCCTTTGCATCTTTGGCCGTGCCCATCCTGTGCTCGAGATATGGCTCTGCAATCGCCTGGCCGACCGTCATGCGCGGATTGAGCGATGCAAACGGGTCCTGGAAAATCATCTGCATGGACTTGCGCATGTTGCGCATTTCCCGCTTGTCGAGCGCGAGCATGTCGCGGCCTTCAACGATGACGGCTCCCGAACTCGGTTCGATCAACCGCATGATGGCGCGGCCGGTCGTTGATTTGCCGCAGCCGGACTCGCCGACCAACGAAAGCGTCTCGCCAGCAAAAAGGTCGAAGGAGACGTTCTCGACGGCATGCACACGGCCGCTTAACCGTCCAAACAGCCCCGAATGGATGTCAAACCGCTTGGTCAATCCCTTCACCTCAAGGATGGGCTTGTCCTTGGCAACGGTGTCGGGCACCTCCACTTGCGTGTCTGCTTCACCCGTCGCGATGTTGACAACAGGAAAGCGCAATGGCCGCTCGCATCCCTGCATCGACCCGAGGATCGGTACAGCAGACAGCAAAGCGCGGGTATAGGGGTGCTTTCCGCGGTGGAAGATGTCGCCTGTGGCGCCGGTCTCCACCTGCTCGCCGCGATACATGACGACCGTGCGGTCGGCGATTTCGGCAACGACGCCCATGTCATGGGTAATGAAAAGCACCGACGTCCCCTCTTCGTCCTGCAGCATCTTGATGAGGTCGAGGATCTGGCCCTGGATCGTCACGTCGAGTGCCGTCGTCGGTTCGTCCGCGATCAGCAGCTTTGGCTTGGAGGCAAGAGCCATGGCAATCATCACACGCTGGCGCATGCCGCCGGAAAAGCGATGCGGATACTCGTCGAAGCGAGACGCGGCCGAAGGAATGCGGACCTTTTCCAGCAGCCGGATCGTCTCAGCCTTGGCCTCGGCCTTCGACATTGCCGTGTGGCAAAGCAAGGCCTCCGAGATCTGGTCGCCGATGGAGAAGAGCGGATTGAGGCTCGTCATCGGTTCCTGAAAGATCATCGAGACATCGTTTCCGCGCACCTTGCGCATCTCAGCTTCGGCTAGCGACAACAGGTCGCGACCACCCAGCATAATCTTGCCTTCGATACGGCTCGTATCGGGCTGCAAGAGACGCATGATGGAGAGCGAGGTGACACTTTTTCCCGAGCCGCTCTCGCCGACGATCGCGACAGTCTCTCCCGGCCCCACAGAGAAGGAAACGTCGCGTACGACGGGCTTCCAGTCGCCATCCACCAGAAACGAGGTGGTGAGTTTCTGGACGGACAAAACCGGATCGGCGGACCGGATTGTGTTTGTCTCCGTGGCGCTCATAGTCGTTTCCTTCCTTTTCTCGTTTCCCGCTGAGTGACCCTTAGTCCGGCCAGCGCAGCATGCCGTCAAAGCGGTGTCTGCTACGGTTTTCGATCGGCGTGGCGATGATTTCGTTGGAGGCACGCGCCTTGTCGAGCTCTTCTGTCAGGCGGGCAGCGACGATTTTCTCCTGACCCGGATGGAGGTTGCACGGATCGAGGTAGAAATAGTGATGCTCCACCTCGTGGTCACGCACGATGACCGGCGGATTGCCGCGGCCGAGCGCTGCGGCAAGATCCCAGGCGGTGATATGCGCTTCTTGCGGCGAGACGATCACCCGCATGCGCTCGAGCGGGTTGTTGGTGGGGTCCGGCTCAATCAGCGCCGTAATGCCCGGGCGCTCGCCCAGCGTTTCTTTCCACAGATGAAGATAGCCGCTCTCGCGCTCGCGGATGCCTGCATGGTCTCGCTTTTCCCAGGCCTCCAGAGCCGCCATGGTGCCATAGACGCTTTCCTTGCCGACCTTCATGCCGCGGCCAATCCCCATGTTCTGCAGGAAGGCGCTGCGCACCAGCTCCTTCTTGCCCGCAACGATGCCCGAGGTCGGGCCGCCGAGGAACTTGTGGCCGGAATAAAGCGCGACATCGGCTCCTTGCGCCAAGAACAGCCTGAGATCGTATTCGGAGGCCGCATCGACGATGACTGGAACGCCCTTGGCATGGGCGATTTCGACGAATTCGGTGAGATGCAGCAGGCCATAGTCAACCACGTGATGGGACACGACATAGACGGCGGCTGCCGTCTTGTCGCTAATGGCATCCTCCATGTGGAAACGATGCGTCGACGTTGCCTGCCCGATCAGCATGACTTTGCCGCCGGCAAGCCGGATCGCCTGATCCACCGGCGCGCCATAGCTCACCACATGCCCCATTTGCACGATGACTTCGTTCTTCTCAGGGGTCATATCCGGCAGCTTCTCGATGGCGAGCAGGTTGTTGCCTGTGATGGCACCGGCGACAGCAAGGCTGATGCCCGCGGAGCAGGACGCCGTGACAAAGCCGGCTTCACCGCCGGTTAGCCGCGCAATCACCTTGCTTGCCTTGCGCTGTAGGTCGTTGATCTCGACGAATTGCGGCAGGATCGCTCCCATCGCCTGGATCGCTTCGGGAACAACGATGGAGGCGCCGAGGCTCGTCATCGTGCCGGACACGTTGATGACCGGGCGCAGGCCGATCTTGGTACGGAAATCATCGGACATTTTATCTCTCCAAAGTGACGGCCGGCTGCGAATTGCCATCGACAGCTATGCCATAGTAATGTAATAGCTTCTCGAAATCAGCCGAGGAGCGTTGAATTGGACACAAAGACTTCATCCGCAACACCCCTCAAAGAGGCCGTGTCGGTCGGCGCAGCCGAGGCCAAGGGCGCGCGCCGCTCTCGCGTCAGCGGAATTGATCGTGCCTTGCAGGTAATTGATTATCTTTACGAAACCGGCACGCCCGCGGGTCCATACGCAATCGCCAAGGCAGTCCGGGCGCCGCTTTCCACCGTCTATGTTATCATCGACGATCTGGTCGAAAAAAACATGCTTGCCCGCAATTCGGATGGATCCATCTGGCTTGGGTCTCGTCTTTACCACTACGGTCTCGCTTATGCCCGGTCGCTGGATTTCATGAGTGTGGCCACCCATGAAATGCACGATCTTTGCCGGCAGGCCGGGGAAACAGTGCAGGTTTGCGGGCGCGACGGCGACTACATGCTGGTGCTTGCCATGGCGGACGGGCCAAGCCATTTCCAGGTCGCTTCGCGCGTCGGCACCCGCGTGCCGTTGAACTGGACCGCATCCGGCAGGCTCCTCGTCGGCCATCTGCCCGAGAGCGAGCGGATCGAGCTGTTCAAGCGTTGCGCCCGAACGTCGCCGACCGGACGCGCTTTGATCGACGCGCGCACCCTTTCCGACGCGGCTGGGAAAGCTTTCGGGGAGAGGTTGTCGATCCAGGTCGCCGAGTCGGACTACGCGGTTGCCTGCATCGCGTCGCCGGTTTGCGACCGGGACGGCCAGTGCGTTGCCACCATTTCGATCGTGCTGCCGGAACAAAAGGTGCGTTCCGACGAGCACCACTACACCGAACATGTTCGGATGTCGGCGCAGCGGATCGAGACGCTGATGGGATGGCGCAACCACTGACCTGGACCTCCTCAATCGTTGAGCGAGACGATCGCCTCGATCTCGACGGTGATGTTGCCGGGCAGGGAACCGAAGCCGACGGCGGAGCGGGCATGTTGGCCGGCCTCGCCGAAGACCTCGATAAAGAGGTCGGAGCATCCGTTGATGACGCTTGGATGATTTTCGAATTGCGGGACGGCATTGACCATGCCGAGCAGCTTGACCACGCGCTTCACGCGGGCGAGGTCGCCAAGAGCGTCATGCATCACCGCAAGCAGGTTGATGCCGGTGAGGCGCGCATGCCGATAGGCCTCTTCGATGCTGACATCGCTGCCGACCTTGCCGGAATGGAGATGGCCATCAGCCTCGCGCGGGCCCTGGCCGGATAGATAAAGAACGTTGCCTTCGCGCACATGGGTAAGAAAATTGGCGATGGGCGCCGGCGCCGATGGCAATGTAATGCCGAGCGCGGCCAGACGCTCATAGGGTGTTTGCACCGCTGCCGCGGCCTTTGCTGGGGACGTATTCACGTCTGCTCCTATCATGCGGTTTTAGACATGCCGGTCACCGCCACGAATAGCCGTGGCTGTGACGGACGAGCTTGCGGGCGCGCGGAATGTAACGGCTGGCGGTGATCGCTTCCGATCCGATAACCGCATAGCGCGGTTCGAAGAGCTTGTGCAGGCGGGAGACGTCGCCGTTGGAATCGGTGGCCTCGAGATCGGCATCGACGAGGTCGAAGATGGTGAAGTCGGCCCGTTCGCCAACCGTCAGGCGCTTCTCCATCGACAGCTTGATGACGGAGGCCGGCGCATGCGTGACGGCCTCCACGACCTTGTCGAACGGCATGCCGACCGATAGCAGCTTCGACATCGTCGTCGCCAGGTCCCAGACCGGGAAGTTCATCGAATGGCCGTGAAGATCGGTCGAAATTGAGAACGGCAGAAGACCGCGCGCAATGGCTGCCTCTGCTACCTTGAAGGAGAAGGACGCGCCGCCGTGGCCGATATCAAGACGGATGCCCTCGGAGGCGCAACGCTCGGCAAGATTGAAGAGGTCCTCGTCTTCGATGATGCTTGAACCGGCCTTGCCATTGAAGCAATGGGTGACGACATCGCCAGGGCCGAGGATCTCGAGCACCTCATCATAGAGTGCCGGCGGTTCGCCGACATGCACCATCATCGGCACTTTCAGGATCTTGGCGATTTTCTTGCCGAGCTTCACCGGAGTGACGCCCCAGGAGCCGGTGATGACGTGGCTCGCGCGCACCTTAAGGCCAACAATGTGTTCGCTGTTTTGTGCATAGCATTCGAGGATGCGATCGAGATCGATGTCGCGAATGTCGCGCAGTTCGGCGACGCGGTTGCAGGCGACGAGGCCGATAGAGCCGAGGTTCAGGAAGGCTTTGATGCGCTCTCTCGACGGCTCGATGATGTATTCGCGGAAGCCATGGAAGTTGGCCTCGCCGGCGGAGCCCGCATCAACCAGCGTCGTGACGCCCCGCTCGGCGCCGCATTCCGACGGACGGATGGAGATATCCGTGCCGCCGTGCCAGATATGCACGTGAAGGTCGACCCAGCCGGGCGAGATCCAGGCGCCCCTTGCGTCGATGCGCTCGGCGTCGCCAGGGCTGGCCAGGGAAGGACCGATTGCGGCAATCTTGCCGTCGGCGCCGACGAGGATGTCGATCGCGCCGAAAGGCTCTGCCGCGCCAAACGCCGTCGGTTTCACATTGGTGAGGAGGAGCGGTTTGCCCGCTTTTTCACCGGTCATTCTAGAGGTCCTTTCGAAGTCTTGGATCGAGCATGTCCCTGAGACCATCGCCGACCATTTGCAGCGACAGCACGGAGAGGATGATGGCAAAGCCCGGGAAATAGGTCATCCAGTCGGCCTGGCCGATATATTGGCGTCCGGCTGCGATCATGGTTCCCCAGGTCGGGATTTCGGGGCTGACGCCAAGGCCGAGGAAGGAAAGTCCGGCCTCGGCAAGCATGGCGCTGGCAAACAGGAAGGTGCCCTGTACGAGGATCAGCGACAACAGATTGCGAAGCACGTGCCGCGTCATGATGTGGAAGGTGGAAATACCGAGTGCTTGCGCCGCCTCGACGTAAGGCAATTCGCGGATCACCAGCGTCGAGGCGCGAACGATGCGCGCCAGACGAGGCGAGTAGACGATTGAGAGCGCAACGATGACCGTTGTGAGCGACGGTCCGAGAGCTGCGACCAGCGCGATCGCCAGGAGAATGTCAGGAAAGGCCATCATCGCATCGATCAGCCTGGCAATCGGCGTGTCGAGCTTCTGAAAGAAGCCGGCAAGCAAGCCGAGCGTCACGCCAATCAATGCGGAGAGCACGACGACGGCAGCGCCCACCAGCAGTGAGAGCCGCCCGGCATAGATGGTGCGTGAGAACACATCACGGCCGAATTCGTCGGTGCCGAACCAGAACAGTTCACTCGGCGGCTTGAGCCGGTTGACGATCGATAGCTTAGATGGCGAATACGGCGCGATCCAGGGCGCGAGGGCTGCCAACAGCACAAAGATGATCAACACGATCACGCCGGCGGCGACGGTCTTGCGTTTCAGCAGGCGGCGAAGAAATTTGCTGCGCTCGCTGGCAGTAGGTTTATCGGTGGTGGTTACGATATCGGCCATCAGTAGCGCACCCTTGGATCGACCAGCAGGTAGAGCATGTCGATCGCGAAATTGATGAGGACATAGAGGCCGGCAATGACGAGCAATGCGCCCTGGATGACGGGATAGTCGCGTCGCAATACAGCAGAGACGACCAGATTGCCGACCCCAGGGAGGCCAAACACGGTTTCCGTTACGACGGCGCCGGAGATCAGTACGGCAGCGGTCAGGCCGATGACCGTCAGGATCGGGATCAGCGCGTTTTTCAGGGCATGCTTGAGGACGACACGGTGTTCGACAAGCCCTTTGGCGCGTGCCGTGCGAATGTAGTCGTCGCCTAGCACGTCAAGCATCGAGGCACGGGTAAAGCGTAGGATCAGTGCCGAGGAAACGAGGCCGAGCGCAAAGGCAGGCAATGTCAGGTGTTGCATGCGCTCAAAGAAGGATGCGCCAGGCCCGCCATAGCCCGAGACGGGAAATATGTTCAGCCGTACGGCGAAGAATTGCATGAGAATGAGGCCGAGCCAAAAGCTCGGGATGCTAGCGGCCAGCATGGCGATGGTCGTCGACATCTGATCAACGAACGACCCGCGCCTGTAGGCAGCATAAATGCCGATCGGCAGTGCGATGACACTGGCAATCAGCAGCGAGAAGATCGTCAGGAAGACGGTTGGCTCCGCGCGCTCGAGAAGCGCTGACGTCACTGGCATATTAAGGAAGATCGACTGGCCGAGATCGCCTCTCAGCAGCTGTCCAATATAGAAGAAGTACTGGACGACGATTGACTGGTCGAGGCCGAGGCGGGCGCGCAGTTCAGCAACGTCCTGTGCCGTCGCATCGGGACCGAGCATGACGGCGGCGGGATCGCCCGGCGTCACGCGAACGATCACGAAGACAATCGTAACGACGAGGAACATCACCACGATCATGCCGAGAAGGCGCTGGAAGATATAGCGTATCATGGAAAGCGGCTCCTGTATCCACACAGGGCGAAATTGTGGACGGATGCCAGCCTCAAACCGGCACCCGCAGTGCTCGCGCTTACTTCTTGGTCGACGCGTTCCAGAAATATGGCCAGGGAGCGGGATCAACGCCCTCGAGTTTCGTCGAGATGGCTGAAACGGCGTTGAAATCGCCGATCTTCATGAACGGCACTTCGTCATACATGGCCTTCTGGACATTGGCCCAGAGTTCGATGCGCTTGTTTGGTTCAACCTCGGTGGTGAAGGCATCGACGACGCTCTTGCGCTCGGGCGTGTCCCACCATCCCGGCGAACTGGGAGACAAGGAGCCGATCAGTGCTGGTTCTGGCAGGAACGGACTGTGGCTGATGTAGATGTCCCAGAGCGCCTTGTCGGTGCGGCGCTGCGTCAGCGTTGCCCAGTCGACCACCTGCAGGTCGACTTTGAAGCCGGCAAGCTTGAGGTATTCGGCCGCGACCTGGGCCATCTTGTAGTGGAATTCGTACTGGCGGCTCGTCAGGATGCGGATCGGCTCACCGGTGTAGCCGGCGTCTTTGGCAGCCGTGGCCGCCCCTTCCGGATCCGCAATATTGTAGTTGCCCGCCACCCCGGCATCCGTGCTCCAGGCGAAGTTGCGCGGGTAGATGTTGCCGTCTGGGGCGTAGAAATCCGTGCCACCGAAGGCGGCGGCCATCATGTCTTCCATGCTGAGCGCCTGACGGATCGCCTTGCGGATCGCGACGTTCTTGGTGACACCGGCAGCCGTATTGAAGACAAAGACCGGATAGCCGAACGGTTTCAGGACGAGCGGCTGCGTCGCGGTAGACGACTTGAGCTTGTCATAGGATTCGACCGGTAGCGAATCGACGTAGTCATATTGGCCGGAAACCGCCGCCTCCACGCGGGTGTTTGCGTCGGGCACGGGCACGAAGCGGATCTCGTCGAGATATTGATGGCGGGCACCGCCGTAACCATCGCTGTCGCCGGAGCGCGGCTTGTAGTCATTGAAGCGGACAAGCTGGATATATTGATCTGCCTTGCGTTCCTTCAGCATATAGGGGCCGGTGCCGATGAAGTCGGTCATCGTATCGGCCTGCTTTTCGGCCGGAATGATGATCGCGGCTGAGTTGTTAAAGGCAAGTAGCGAGGCCAGCGGCGCGTAGGGCTGCTTCAGCTTGATGACGACCGTCGCCGGATCGGCAGCGGCGATCGACAAGATGAAGGCACCCGCTTGCTTGCCGCGCGAGGCAAGCTTGACCCACCTGTTGAGCGAAGCGACGACATCCTCCGACGTCATGTCGCTGCCGTCGTGGAACTTGATACCGGTGCGAAGCTTGATCGTGTAGGTCTTGCCGTCGGCGCTAACGTCGGGAAGGCTTTCAGCCAGAAGCGGCGTCACGGCCCACTTCTTGTCGAACGTGTAGAGCGTTTCGAAGATATGCTGCGTGACGATGCCGACGAGGTCGGCCGTCGACGTCATCGGATCGAGCGTCGGTGGCTCGCCGATCGTTGCGACATTGATCACGCCGCCTTTTTCTTGTGCCAGCAGATAGGAAGGTGTTGCGACCAACGCGGTGGCGACAAGGAATGCGAGTTTCATTCTCATGCTTTTCTCCCGGTTTGTGTTCCACAATTATGTTATATGCGCTTTTATAAAAGAATACATGGAGCACCGCTGGTGTCAATGGCAGGCACCGTACGGAAAAATGCGGCTGCCCAATCGGCTCCTTTTCTCATGCATCCAAGCCTCGTGACGTCGATAATGAATGGCGTGACGAATGCGTTGGCGCCGGCAATGACTGCAGGAGCGGCCGCCTGAGATGGCGTCCATATAAACTTTGTCTGCCCCCATCACCGCAAATCGCATGGTAGTTCTCGATCAGAATGATGACCCGTCTCGGAATTACCTCCTGCACGGGTCAGCGAGCGATGTCGGTGTAGGGATATGGATCTCGAAAAGATCAAAAAGCTGATTGAATTTGTCGGGCGGTCGACCGTTTCCGAACTCAGCGTCACGGAAGGCGGCGCAACCGTTCGGATCATCAAGAGCGTTCCGCGCCGTGTCGAGTTCGCTGATGCCGCGCCTGGAGCAAAGGCTCCTGAACAAACCAGCGGGACAGTCCCTGCGGCGCAGGATCAGCCCGCAGACGGCACCGGTCATGTCGTTCGAGCTCCGTCGGCTGGTGTCTTTCACCGTGGCCCCGACCCGTCGTCCTCGCCTTTTGTCGAGGTCGGCACGCTCGTCGAAAAGGGACAGGGCCTCTGCATCATCGAGGCAATGAAGGTTTTCAATACAATCCCGGCAACACATGCGGGTGAGATCACCAAGATCGTCGTCTCCGATGGGGACGATGTCGATGTCGGCCAGCCCCTATTCGAGATCAGGTAATATGAGCGCAGTTGCTAGTCTCAAAGCTCCGTTTTTTGACTCCGTGTTGATCGCCAACCGTGGCGAGATCGCGCTGCGCATCCAACGCGCATGTCGCCAGCTTGGTCTTCGATCAATCATGGTCTGTTCAGAAGCCGATCGTGACGCACCGTACCGTGAAACCGCCGACGAATTCGTCTGCATTGGCCCGAGCCCCGCTGCTCAAAGCTACCTCAATCGGGATGCAGTGCTGGCAGCGGCAGTCACGACGGGCGCCGGCGCAATTCATCCGGGCTATGGCTTCCTGTCGGAAAACGCGGCGTTTGCAGACGCCGTGGAAGCCTTGGGATTAACCTTTATCGGGCCGCGAGCCAGCGAAATTCGAACGATGGGCGACAAGATCGCCGCCAAGCAGGCCATGATGGCCGCGGGCGTCCCCTGTGTACCCGGTCCGGACACCGCTCTTGGCGAAGACCTGGCCGAGGTCGCGAACGTTGCTGAAACGATTGGTTATCCGGTCATTGTCAAAGCGGCCGGCGGCGGCGGCGGGCGTGGGATGCGCGTCGTTTCCTCGGCCCATGAGCTTGCCGGCGCGGTCATCGTGACACGCGAGGAAGCAAGGCGCGCCTTCGGCAAGCCAGAGCTTTATATCGAAAAGTTCCTGCAGCATCCCAGACACGTGGAAATCCAGGTCCTCTGCGACAATTATGGCCAGGGAATTTGGCTTGGCGCTCGCGACTGCTCGATGCAGCGTCGCCATCAGAAAGTGGTCGAAGAGGCTCCGGCCCCGTTAATACCGGTTGATGTGGTTGCAAGAATTGGAGAACGGTGCGTGGCCGCCTGCAGGCAGATTGGCTATCGCGGCGTTGGAACCTTCGAGTTCCTCTATGAAGACAAAGAATTCTATTTCATCGAGATGAATACGCGCCTTCAGGTCGAGCATCCCGTCACCGAGATGACATCAGGCATAGATATCGTGCGTGAGCAATTGCGCGTGGCACAGGGATACCAATTGGAGCTGTCGCAGGCCGATGTTGGCTGTTTTGGCCACTCATTCGAATGCCGCATCAATGCCGAAGATCCATTCACCTTCGCGGCCTCGCCGGGGCTCATTTCGGCGATTTCCTTGCCGGGCGGGCCAGGCGTTCGCGTCGATACGCATGTCCGGCCCGGATACAAGGTACCGCCACAATACGATTCCATGATCGCGAAACTCGTTGTGCATGCGCCGACAAGAGACCAGGCGATCACCCGCATGCGCGTTGCGTTGTCGGAGATGCGGGTTGACGGCATTTCCACGAACATCGCCTTGCACCGTGAGATTTTTGAGGATCATTCATTCAGCAGCGGCGGAACTGACATTCACCATTTGGAAAAATGGCTTGCCGAACGGAGGGCAGCCTCGTGAACTCGCGCGTTAAACAGTGCAGAATTTCTGCCTTCAGCGAACTGGAGACGCTGGAAAGCATCTCGGATTGCCTGGCGATAAACGGTGTCGAGGCGATCGAAATCACCACGTTCGATGGCTCGGTGCAGATTACGTCGTCAGGCGGCATTAGAAAACACCGAGAGCAAGCAGCCGAGCCGGCCACGCCAGCGCTTCCCTCGCAAACCGTCATCGCTCGCGCGCCGATCGCTGGTGTCTTTCTTCCCGGTCACCCAGACGGCACGGCTAACGAGATCAGCAGCGGCGATAGTGTCGAGGCGGGTCAGCTTGTCGGCTTTGTCCGGGTTGGCCCCGTTCTTGTTGCCGCCCGGGCCGAGGCACGTGCTGAGGCCGCGAAGCTTGACCAAAAGAGCGGCGGCCTCGTTGGTTACGGCGACGTTTTGATTTCCCACAGGGGGGCATAGATATGATTGTCGCAACCGCACAGTTGTCGGCGCCTGCGACCCGATCGCCCAGCCAGCGCGCCCCCAAGATCTCATGTATTGGCACACGCAGCTATTTGATCGAAGCGCCAGGCGATTTCGATCTCGCCGCGCAACGCAGGATATGGGCTTATAGCAAAGCCCTGGCCAACGGCGAGGATTTTGCCGAGCTCATACCCGGCATGACCAATCTCCTGGTCGTGCTCAAGAACACCCCGTCCGATCCAGCGCTCGTTGTTCAACGCCTCACGGATGAATGGGACTGTGCCGGCGAACTCGACCTGGTGGGCAAGACCATCGAGATTCCGACCATCTACGGCGGCGAACACGCAATCGATCTTCCTGCGCTCTGCGGCTATTCCGGGCTTTCCGCCAAGGAGATCGTCACGCTCCACGCGCAGCCGATCTACACCGTCTTTTCAGTGGGAAGTGCCCCGGGATTCGGATACCTGCATGGCCTTGATCCGCGCATCTGCATGCCCCGCAAATCCGTGCCTTCGTTGAAGATGCTCAAAGGCATGGTCACGATAGGCGGGATGCAGACCGGGGTTGCTGTTCTCACCGGCCCGAACGGCTGGAATTCGATCGGTTTTGCCGACATTACCGTCTTCGATCCGATGGCAAAATCTCCCGCAATCATGGCGCCGGGCGATCGTGTTCGCTTTGTTCCGGAAAGGATCGAACTGTGATCAACGTTCTCATAACAGGCCCGTTGAATACTGTTCAGGATCTTGGTCGTTTTGGTTTTCGCAACATTGGCGTAACGGCAAGTGGTGCCATGGACCCGGTGGCAACCAGGATTGGGAACCTGCTCGTCGGCAACGCCGAGAGTGCTGCGTCCATTGAAATCCAGACGTTTCCATTCAAGATCTCTTTCGATCGGCCGACGGTTTTTGCAATCACTGGTGCCGACTGCCGTGCAACGTTGGACGGCATCGACTTGCCACCATGGTGGGTGCAGCAAGCCAACCGCGGCCAGACGTTGGAACTTTCGATGCCGTTGCGCAACGCACGCGCCTACTTGTCTGTCGCTGGCGGCATAGACGTCCCCGTCGTCATGGGTTCCCGAAGCACCTCGTTGCGGGGCGCCTTCGGAGGATTTGCAGGTCGTTTCCTGGAGAACGGTGATCATATCTCCGTCGTTCCCACCGAGGTTCCTCACATTCCGCTTGGAGGCTTTGGGGTGATGCCCCCTGCGAAAGCCTTGGCGGAATTTTTCCCCGTCGACGAGGATGGACAACTGTTGTTGCGTGCCATCCCGGCGGGCGAACACGATCTGTTCGGTCAAGACTGCGAACGATTCTGGACCCAGGCCTGGAAGATCACGTCTCAAAGCGATCGCACCGGATATCGCCTGTCTGGCGACCCGTTAAAGCCCGACAGTCCAATCGAGATGAGATCTCATGGGGTTGTTCCAGGCGTGGTCCAGGTACCTCCGGGAGGTGAACCCATCGTGCAGATGAGCGACGCAAACACTGCTGGAGGTTATCCCAAGATAGCCGGCGTCATCGAAGTCGACATCTGGCGGCTCGCGCAAGCGAGAATTGGAAGCCGCATACGGTTCGTGCGATCGACTGTTGAAGAGGCACTGGCTGCTGAGCACGCGCTTGAGGGCTACCTCAACCAAGTCACGAAAATCGCTCCGGTGGTTGCCGCGGCGCTGATCAACCTAACACGGCGATAGACATCAATTGCAGCGAGGACTTCAAGATGAAGATCGATTTGAACTCTGACATGGGTGAGGGGTTCGGACCATATCGGCTTTGCGATGACGAAGCGCTAATGGATGTGGTTTCTTCCGCAAATGTCGCCTGCGGATTCCATGCCGGCGATCCGAAAACAATGGCGCGGATGGTTCGCCTCGCAAAGGCACGCGGTGTGGGTGTCGGTGCGCATCCGGGATTGGCGGACCGGGTGGGTTTTGGTCGCCGCGAAATCCCGACCGACGCGGACGATATGAAGCAACAGGTGCTCTACCAGTTGGGCGCTTTGGCGTCTGTCGCGCGCGGCGAGGGGGTAAAATTGAGCCACATCAGTTTCCACGCAGCCATGGGTAGCATGATCAATCGCGATCCTGAGCTGGCGACGAGCATCATGCGAGCGATCAGGAGCGTTGACGCCGACCTCATTGTCTTCGCGATGCCCGACACCGAGCTCGAGCGGGCAGCGCAATCGAACGGACTGCGCACCCTGACACTCTTCCTTGCCGACCGCGCCTATGACGTGGCCGGTCAGCTTGTCAGTCGTGCCGTCGCAAACTCGGTCATCAAGGATGAAGCGAGCGTCCGCGCTCGCGTCCGCCAGTTTATGGAAACAGGCACCGTAACGACGATCGAGGGGGTTCGCTTGCCTGTTCGGGCAAGGTCGATTTTGGTGCATAGCGATACACCGGGATCGTTGGAATTGGCTAAGATCGTCAGAAGTGAAGTCGAAAGTGCGGGCGGGAGGATTGCTCCTGCAAACGAGGTCCTCGGCTAATCTCTGTTCGGAGGCAGCGTCGCTGAGGCTTCGCCGAGGTCTTGAAGCCTGAAAAACGCGTGCGCAGCCAGGCATTCCTGGATCGGCGCTCCATCGGCTCGTCGCACGCCGCCTCCATTGGTTTCCGTTATGGCGTCAAACCAATCCAGTATTGGAAATTACCCCAACTTTACCCCTACCTTGCACGCAATTCGACATGAAAGGGGCCGCATGGCAAACGGCAATTTACGCGCCGCCTCCCCGTTTTTTGCGCAGTGGGCTCTCGAAATTTGGTAACGACAAAGGATTGAATAGATGCCAGCCATAGCCGATCGCCTTCAGAACGTGACAGTGTCTGCGTCAGTCGCGATGACACAACGTGCTCGTGATCTCGCTACAAAGGGAACCAAGGTCATCGGGCTTTCGTCCGGCGAACCCGACTTTCCAACGCCCGCGCACGCTATCGGGGCGGCGCATGCAGCTGCGTTGGCCGGTGATACGAAATATCCACCGGTCGATGGGACGCCGGCGCTTAAGGCAGCCATCCAGCGAAAGTTCAAACGCGAGAACAATCTGCACTATGATTTGGACCAGATCCTTGTCGGCAACGGTGGAAAACAGGTGATCTTCAACGCGATCCTCGCCACCTGCAATCCGGGTGACGAGATCGTCATTCCTTCACCGTCCTGGATAAGTTACGCCGACATCGCAAAATTTGCCGGCGCAGTGCCCGTACCGGTCAACTGCCCACAGAGCAACGGGTTCAAGATAAGCCCCGAAGACCTCGAAGCTGCAATTACGCCCCGGACCAAATGGCTGCTGCTCAACTTCCCCAACAACCCAACGGGAGCTGCGTGTTCTCGCGAAGAAATGAAGACCATCGCGGACGTAATGCTGCGCTATCCGCATGTCTGGATCATGACGGACGATATGTACGAGCATCTCATCTATGATGACTTTGAGTTCTGCACGATCGCAGAGGTAGAGCCTCGCCTGTACGACCGTGTCTTGACTGTCAACGGCGCATCAAAAGCGTACGCAATGACCGGCTGGCGCCTGGGATATTGCGGTGGGCCACGTGATCTGATGAAGGCCATCAGCAACGTCAACACGCAGAACACGGCAGGCGTCTCGACGATCACCCAGGCTGCAGGGGTTGCCGTCTTGGATGGCCCCCAGGACATTCTGAAGGAGCGTGCATCAATCTATAAGAAGCGGCGCGATTTTGTCCTTGGCCGCTTGGCAGAAGTACCGGGTGTGCAGACACACAAGCCCGAGGGTGCGTTCTATATTTTTCCGAACATCGCTGGCCTTATTGGAAAAACAACCAAGGGCGGCCGGCTGATCAACAACGATACCGACTTTGTGATGGCGCTTATTGAGGAGCACCACGTTGCGACCGTGCAAGGGGCGGCCTACGGCATGAGCCCGTTCTTCAGGCTGTCTTATGCAACAAGCTTGGAGGCCCTTGATGAAGGTTGCACCCGCATCGCCGAATTCTGCTCGTCGATGACGTAATGCGTCAAAGCAGGTCAAAGAGAACGATTTGGGCGGCAGCAATGTTGCCCGAATTCCCTTAGGTGGGGAGTTCGACTGTCTTGAGGGTTTCGGTGAGCTCAACGAGCAACTGAGTGATCGCGAGCGCCGGTTCCGACAGCGGCGTTGTGTCGGAGAGGCAGAGCGAAAGCGTTTCTTCGATCTTCGGACTGGAAATGCGCCGAACCACCATCGGTTGCGTCGCCTCGGCCACAATGCGATTTGCGATCGCCTTCGGCACGATCGTTGCACCAAGCCCGGCGTCAACTGCACGTCCCAGGGTTTTGACCGCCTCGACTTCTGCAACAACGTTCAGGTTTGTCCTGCTCCTGCCAAATGCCACGTCGATCGCGCGTCGAACAAAGTTGTATGCGGGCGGTACGACAAAAGGAATTGTTTCCAGATTTGCGACCGCAATTGGCGGTTCCTCGCGTGAAATGCCAAGGGATTCGTTGGCAACAAAAACGAACTCCTCAGTTAGTAGAGGCTGGAATTTCACGCCTTTGATTGGTCCAGCGCCGTGGATCAGAGCCATCTCCAAGCGACCATTCATAATCATCTGGCTATACGGCTGGCTCACGCTCTCGGTGACATGCAGCAGAATCTGCGGATATCGCAGCTTCGCTTCCTCCAGCAGTTGAAGCGAAAGGGTTGCTGCGCTGCTGAACGGAGCCAGACCGACCGATACGCGACCGGACAAGATCGCTCCACCGGCACGCACATCTGCATATGCCTGGTCCATCTGGCGCAGAATGATCTGGGCATGGCGATAGAGCGCGCGACCAGCGTCGGTCAGGATCACACCCTGTTGGCTTCGTGTCAGCAGCTTTTCCTGAAAGTGCTCTTCGAGCGCCGCTAACTGCTGGCTAAGTGCCGGTTGCGCGATATGCAGTATGTCTGCCGCGCGCGTGATGCTTCCCATATCAACAATGGTGATGAACGACTTGAGACGGCGAGTATCCATTTATAGCAGCTGTTCCCATTCTTGCTCGCGACCATAGGGGGAAGGCACCGAATTTGAAAGAGTTTTGAGCGCGCCAAACGAGCCCTGATGACGTTCGCCATAGGCCCGAATGACCGGCCTCGATGTCTAAATTCGCGCAGCGCTACCTCGAAACGTGAATTGGCAGTTTCATATAAGCTATTGAACCAAAAACAATAATCTGGGCAGACGGCAGGGAGGCCTTGACCTTCATAAGACAGGCTTATCCCTCCAAAGATATTCAGCATTATCGCCCGCTGAAAAGGTTCGCTACCTTCCATTCAAAAGGAGCTTTCGATGTCATTTTCCGATTACAAAACTGCACTTGTTACCGGCGCGTCCTCTGGCATTGGTGCTGCTACTGTCGAACGTCTCTGCGCCGAAGGACTAGAAGTTCACGCGATTGCACGTAGCGAAGATGCGCTGAAAGAAGTTGCCGATCGCACCGGCTGCATCGCTCACAAAATCGATGTGACGGACCGCGCGGCGCTTTCTGCTCTCACAACACGCGTTCAATTTGACGTCCTCGTGAACAATGCTGGCGTCGACAAGCCGAAGAAGTTCCTTGAGGCTGACGATGGCGACATCGACCTCCTCGTCGACGTCAACCTTCGCGCTGTTCTGCATCTTTGCCGGCTGGTTGTGCCGGGTATGGTCGAAAGGGACCGCGGGCACGTTATCAATATTTCCTCGATCGCTGGCGCGTACAATTTCGGCGGCAATTCCTCATACCATGCCACCAAGGCCGGCGTGAGCATGTTGTCGAACCAACTTCGCATCGACGTGTTTGGCAAGCGCGTTCGGGTAACCGAAATCTGCCCCGGCCGCGTCGCCACCGATATCTTTGCCCATGTCCACGGTGATACGCCTGAGATCCGCGAACGGTTTCTCGATGGATTTGAACTGCCTGAGGCCAAGGACATTGCCGACGCGATTGCATTCGTCATCGCAGCGCCTGTTGCCGTCAACATCGGACACATGGAGATAACGCCTACTCTCCAGGTGATGGGCGGGCTGCAGACGGCAAAACCACAACATCCGTACTCCGGGACTGAAGGCCGTGGCTAACTTCGATCTCTTCGCAATTTTGGGCAATCCCGAATACCGATGGATGTTGATCCACGGCGTTCAAATGACGTTCATCGTTGCCATCGGATCATGGCTTCTGGCAATGACGCTGGCGCTTATCCTTCTTGCCTTGCGCTATTCACCCGGGCCGATCGGGAATGCGGTCGTCACTGCCTACGTATCCTATCACCGCAACGTTCCGACCCTCGTTCAGCTCATGCTCTGGTACTTCGGCATTTTCACGCTGATGCCGGAAACAGTCATGTATTGGCTGACCGACCATAATGCGGAGGCGATCTTTGCGGTTATCGGCCTTGGCCTTTGTCAGGCAGCCTATTTTAGCGAGGATCTTCGCTCTGGCCTGCGTGCTGTCAATCCAGGGCAAATGGAAGCCGCCCGGGCTTTGGGCCATGGATATATTTCCGCGATGCGGTTTGTCATGGTGCCACAGGGCGTCCGAAACGCACTTCCCTCGCTTATCAACCACAGCGTGTCTCTGTTCAAGAACAGCAGTTTGGCGATAGCGATCGGCGTTGCCGAGCTCACCTACGCGGTCAAGGAAATCGAGAACCTGACCTTCCGCACGTTTGAAAGCTACCTTCTCGCTTCCGTCCTGTATCTCTCATTCTCGCTGATCATCATGGGCTTTGGTGCCTATCTGACGTCGAGGGCAAGTCCGGTAAGGAGCGCACGCGTATGATCGGCGACATCATCAAGATTGTCCAGGACTACTGGCTCCTGCTTCTCATCGGCCAGTATCCGAACGGTCCGCTTGGCGGACTGGCGGCGACGATCCTGCTATCCGTGTCTGCGATCGCACTCGCTTTTCCAGTCAGCATCTTTCTGGCTCTCGCTCGACTGTCGAAGTTGCCGATCCTGAGCTGGCCCGTTACCGCGTTGGTCTATTTCACGCGCGGCGTGCCGCTCCTGATGCTCATCCTGTGGGGCTACTTCCTCGTTCCCCTTTTGACGGGGGCAAGTGTTCCCGCCTTCATGACAATGCTCGTCACGCTGGTCGTGTATCAGGGTGCATTTCTGAGCGAAGTGGTCAGAGGTGGTATCGTCGCGCTCGGGCAGGGCCAGATGGAAGCTGCTCGGGCACTTGGCCATAGCAACCTCAGCGCCATGCGTTACGTCATTCTACCGCAAGCCCTCTATAACGTTATCCCGAGCATCATCTCTGTCTTTGTTTCGACGATCAAGGATACGACGCTCGGATACGTGATCAATGTTCCCGATCTGACCTTCGCGGCAAGCCAGATCAACAATCAGCTTCTGACGCAGCCGTTCCAGGTCTTCTTCATCCTCGCCGCCGTCTACTACGCCATCTGCTGGTCGCTCACCCTGGTGGCCACAATGACCGAGCGTCACATTACCCGCAAACGCGCCGGGGCCAACATACCGATTGGCGCCAACGTTCTCAAACTCGAAGCACTTACGGATCAGCCGTCATGAACACTCCTGCGCAGTCCAGAAACTCGTCCATGATCCAACTCTCGGAGGTCCGGAAGAACTATGGCACGTACGAAGTCCTCAAGGGGATCAATGCTGAGGTCGGCCGAGGAGAGGTCGTCGTCATCTGCGGTCCGTCGGGGTCGGGCAAGTCGACGCTTATACGCACGGTGAACCGGCTCGAGGAGATCCAAAGCGGCTCGATCACGTGCGAGGGCAACAATATCCACCGCCAGATGGCGGCGAGGGAACTCAACCGGCTTCGCAGCCGCATTGGCTTCGTGTTCCAGAGCTTCAATCTGTTCCCGCATCTGTCTGCGATCGACAATATCGCGATGTCGCCAATCAGGGTGAAGGGGGTCGCTCGGGAGGAGGCCTATCGCAAAGCAACCCAACTGCTTGAGCGTGTGGGTCTTGCCGACAAGGCACAGATGTTCCCCGGCCAATTGTCGGGTGGTCAACAGCAGCGCGTCGCTATCGCCAGGGCGCTGGCAATGGAGCCGCCGGTCATGCTTTTCGACGAGCCGACGAGCGCGCTTGACCCGGAGATGGTCGGGGAGGTGCTCGCCGTCATGAAGAGCCTTGCCTCTGACGGCATGACCATGATGTGCGTGACGCACGAAATGGGCTTTGCCCGCGACGTCGCAGATCGCGTCTGGTTCATCGATGACGGCCAAATCATCGAAACCGCGCCACCGGAAGACTTTTTCTCAAACCCGCAGACCGGTCGGGCAAAGCGCTTCCTGAGCGACTTGCGGCACTAATTCCAGCTCAACCACCCGAGGAGAATACAAAAATGAAAATGAGGTCAATTGCGGTAATAGCGGCTGTTGCGGCGGGGGCACTCGCCGGATACGCGAACGCCGACGAACTCGCCGACATTACGGCAGCCAAGACTCTGCGTTGCGGAACTTTCGCCGACGTGCCCCCATTCGCTTCGCCGGACCCAAAGACCCGAGAAATGGTTGGCTTTGACGTCGATCTGTGCCGTGCAATCGCACGCGAGCTCGGCGTGAATGCAGAGATCAAGCCAGTCTCGGTCGAAGCACGAGTCCCGGAAGTCAAGCTCGGTCACGTCGACATCGCCGTCGCAAACCTTGCCTACACCCTAGGCCGTGCCGAACAGATCCAATTCAGTGACCCCTACTACCTCGCCAAGGAAATGCTGATCGTCAAGGCAAACGATCCCGGTCAGAAGAAGGCCGACTTCGAGGGCAAGCGTCTTGCGTCGACGAAGGGGTCGACGTCAGAACTTGCGATCCGTAAGAACAAGTCCGATGCATTGACGTTCCAGGACACGGGGTCGGCCTATCTTGCCGTCCAGCAGGGCAAGGCGCGCGGACTTGTGGCGAATACGATGACGACCACGAAGATCGTCAATGAGTCAAAGACGAAGGGCGCAGAGATGCGCATGATCGAGGAGCCGATGCTCTATCAACCGATTGGGGTTGGTATGAAGAAGGACGAGCCGGCCCTGACAACGAAGATCAACGAGATCCTCGTCAAGCTCGACACCTCCGGCGAGATCAATCAGATCTGGGACAAGTGGCTCGGCCCGAACACTGAGTACAAGATGACTCGGAAAGACAAGGTCGTGCCGATCGGTGAACTGAAGTTCGAGCCGATCCCCTAAACTTCTATGTCCCAGGAGGATACGCGATGCGGCTCGCCAATGAACGGGCCGCATCAACATGCCCCACATTTATGGCCTTTGATGGCTGAAGCCTCTGTGCTGAAGCCTCTAATATGACAAGCATGCAAGGCGCACACGCCCCAGGAGGAATCCAATGATCAAGCTCAAACAAAAGATCGATCGACCGACGAAAGAAGAGATTGCTGCGATCTCAAGGTTTTCACCCGCAACTTTGCACGAAGCTCAGGGGCGCAGAGGGGCGCTTTCATCGCGGCTGAAGCCGATAGACTACCGTATGAAGCTGTGCGGTCCGGCTTTCACGGTCAAGTGCGCACCTCGCGACAACATTATGCTGCAGGTGGCGATCAACTACGCTCAGCCGGGCGACATCATTGTGGTGTCGGCGGGCGAGTATGAAGAAGCAGGCTCGTTCGGAGACGTATTGGCAAATGCATGTCTCGCCAAGGGAATTGGTGGCCTCGTCACGGATACCGGCGTGCGCGACTCTCTGCAGCTTCGAGAGCTTGGCTTTCCGGTGTTTTCTCTCAGCGTCTGTATCAAGGGCACCGTAAAGGAGACCCTCGGCGCCACGAACGATCCTGTCATGGTTGGCGACGAGATGATCTATCCCGGTGATATCATTGTTGGCGACGCCGATGGGCTGGTCGTTGTCCGAAAGTCTGAAGCACGCGAAGTTGCCAAGTTGGCGCAGGCACGGGAAGACGCGGAGGTGGGCTACATTGCCGCCTACAAATCCGGGAAGTCGGTCGTCGAAGTCAGCAACCTAGAAGGTGTACTCAGGGCGAAGGGCCTTGTCGTCGAGGATTGAGCGTCACGGCCCGCCAGCTCGTCCGGGCGACGGCTGCATATGACGAAGGAGAGTAACACAATGAGTTTTCCGCTTTTCGATCTTAGCGGCAGGCGCGCACTGGTGACGGGCTCGTCGCAAGGTATCGGTTTGGCGCTCGCAAGCGGGCTTGCCCAGCATGGCGCATCCGTCGTGCTGAATGGGCGCGATACGTCAAAACTGGAGGCGACCGCAAGAGCGCTGCGAGGTGCTGGTTACGATGTTGCTGTGGGCGTATTTGACGTTACCGACGCTTCTGCGGTCAAACGCGGCGTCGACGAAATCGAGGCCGCCATTGGTCCAATCGATATTCTCGTCAACAATGCCGGCATGCAGTTCCGCACACCGCTGGAGGACTTCCCAGCCGAGCGCTGGGAGCAGTTGCTGAAGACCAACGTCTCCAGCGTCTTTTATGTCGGCCAGGCCGTCGCCCGCCACATGATCAAGCGCGGTGCGGGGAAAATCATCAACATCGCCTCGGTGCAGAGCGAGCTCGCCCGCCCGGGTATCGCGCCCTACACGGCCACCAAGGGCGCGGTGAAGAACCTGACCCGCGGCATGTGCGCCGATTGGGCGAAGTACGGCATCCAGATCAACGCGATTGCACCGGGCTACTTCAAGACACCGCTCAATCAGGCCCTCGTCGATAACGCGGAATTCTCCTCCTGGCTTGAGAAGCGCACGCCGGCCGCCCGCTGGGGCGACGTCGACGAGCTGATCGGTGCAGCGGTTTTCCTTTCCGGAAAGGGATCATCCTTTGTCAACGGACACACTCTCTATGTCGACGGCGGCATCACCACCTGCCTCTAGTTTATCTCGTCATATTGGGCCGGTCGTGGTCATGGGCGTATCGGGTTGCGGCAAGACCTCGGTCGGCAAATTGATCGCCTCCTATCTCGGCCACAGGTTCATCGAGGGCGATAGCCGGCACCCGGCGGCCAATGTCGAGAAAATGACCGCGGGCGTCGCTTTGTCGGATGACGACCGTTGGCCGTGGCTGGAGACGCTGGCGGCCGAGCTTGCAGCCGCAGATGACACCGTGATCTCGTGCTCGGCCTTGAAGAAGTCCTACCGCGATCTTTTCAGAGACAGGGCTGGCAAGCCGATCACCTTCGTATTCCTGCAGGGGACGAGAACGACACTGGCGTCCCGGATGAACAGCCGCAAGGGTCACTACATGCCGCCCTCCCTGTTGGACAGTCAGCTTGCCACCCTGGAGCTGCCGACCAGGGAAGGGGATGTCGTGACGATCGAGATCGACCAACCGCTGGAGCGGATCGTCTCCCTGGCAATGACAAAACTCGCGTTCATGGCGACCCGCCAACGCATGCAATCGAGGTAATGGAGGACAGAATATTGAAACCCGAAATCCTCCTGGTCGGACCGTACCCGGAATGGGACATGGTGGAGCTGGAAAAGACCTATCACGTTCATAAACTCTACGAAGCATCTGATACAGTCGCATTTTTTCGGAATCATGGCGGGAACATCCGTGCCGTGGCGACGCGCGGTGAACTCGGTGCTCCGGCATCCTTGATCGGCAACCTTCCGAAGCTCGAGGTCGTCTCCGTCTACGGCGTCGGCTACGATGCTGTCGATCTGGCTGCCTGCCGCGAGAAGGGCATCAGGGTCACGAACACACCCGACGTCTTGACCAACGACGTGGCCGATCTCGGTATCGCGATGATGCTGACGCAATCACGTGGGATGATTGGGGCGGAGCGCTGGGTCAAGGATGGAAGCTGGGCAGCCAAAGGCCTCTATCCCCTGCGCCGGCGTGTGTGGGGCCGCAAGGCCGGCGTTCTCGGACTTGGTCGTATCGGCTTCGAGGTCGCCAAGCGCCTTCGTGGCTTCGACATGGATATTGCCTATAGCGACGTAACCGAAAAGTCCTATGCCGACGGCATGACCTATATCGCCGACCCGGTGGCGCTCGCTGAGCGCTCGGACTTCCTGTTCGTCACGCTTTCCGCCTCAGCCGCCACCCGGCACATCGTCTCGCGCGACGTCATTAAAGCCCTCGGTGCGGAGGGAATGTTGATCAACATCTCTCGGGCATCCAACATCGATGAAGACGCCCTGCTCGACGCGCTTGAAACGGGCGTGCTCGGATCGGCCGCCCTCGACGTCTTCGAGGGGGAGCCGAAGCTCAACCCGCGGTTCCTTGCCCTCGACAATGTCCTACTTCAGCCGCACCATGCGTCCGGTACTGTCGAAACCCGCAAGGCCATGGGACAGCTTGTCCGTAACAATCTCGCCGCGCACTTTTCCAATGCGCCGCTTTTGACCCCCGTCGTTTGAGGTGACCGAATGAAAGCCGTCGTAATCCATGCCGCCAAGGATCTGCGCATCGAAGATCGAGAGCCGGAGGCTGTCGGCCGGGGGCAGGTCGAGGTTGCCATCGAGGCTGGGGGCATCTGCGGGTCCGACCTGCACTACTATCATCATGGTGGTTTCGGCACGGTGCGTGTGCGCGAGCCGATGATCCTCGGTCACGAGGTCGCGGGGACTGTCAAGACTGTCGGCGAGGGGGTGTCGGATCTGGCGATCGGCGATCGCGTCGCCGTCTCCCCCAGCCGCCCGTGCAATGCCTGTGACTACTGCCTGCATGGACAGCAAAATCACTGTCTCAACATGCGCTTCTACGGCAGCGCGATGCCGATGCCGCACATCCAGGGCGCCTTCCGCCAGCGGCTCGTGGCCGAGGCGTGGCAGTGCCACAAGGTTGGCGATGAGGTCTCGATCAACGAAGCGGCCTTTGCCGAGCCGTTGGCGGTCACTTTGCACGCGGTTGTTCGCGCCGGTTCGCTCGCCGGCAAGCGTGTACTGGTTACCGGCTGCGGCCCGATTGGGGCTCTCGCCATCATCGCCGCACGCGCTAACGGAGCGCGCGAAATCGTCGCCACCGACGTCATGGACGCCGTGCTTCGCAAAGCGGGCGAGGTGGGGGCCGATCGCACCATCAACGTCGCAACCGCGTCGGAAGAGCTCGCAAGCTACGCTGCCAACAAGTGCTACTTCGATATCCACTTCGAGGCGTCCGGCAACGCCAGTGCAGTCCGCTCCGGCCTTGAGGTCCTCAAGCCTCGCTCGATATTGGTTCAGCTCGGGCTCGGTGGAGATGTCTCGATCCCGCAGAACATGGTTGTTGCCAAGGAGATCGAGATGAAGGGCACCTTCCGCTTCCATGAGGAATTCGGTGTTGCCGTCGACTTGATCAACCGACGACGGGTTGATCTCTCTCCTCTCTTGAGCGGCATTTACCCCTTGAAAGACGCTGTCGCCGCATTTGAAGCCGCCGGAGATCGCAGCAGGTCGATGAAGATCCAGCTGGCGTTCTAGTCAACAGCTTTGACGGACCGACGGAGACATTCCGATGCGAAGCCCTTCCCCCGGCCGGCCCAATGTGGACATCAGGGTATTAGGCTGACGGAATAGTTTCATCATGCTACCTTTCACCAAGCGTAGGAGAAGCGTGGTGGCCGGTGATCAATCGAGTGGGACCTCCCAAGACGACCTGAAGAAGCGACTTGCCCAGGCCGAGCGCGATCGCGGCGCTGCTGAAAAGCGCCCTTTATTTCCCACCTGGAGAGCAAAAGAAGATCAGTCATGGTTAAGCTAGTCTTGGTAGCGTTGGACCTGATCATAAGCGGTCTCACCATTGGGTCAGCTCACGCGTTTCCGGCAATTACCCCGCCCGAGATCAACCCGCCCCAGCAAGCGGAACCCGTGCAGTGGCGTGACCGGGACGGCGGCTCCTACGGCGGTTACGGTGTGATTGTAGGCGGCGCGTTAACGCCGCCGCACTACGGTCCATACCGTGCCGCATATTACGACTCTTCTTACGGATATCAGCGTCGGCAATATAGCTATTATCGGCCGTATCGCGAGTATGAACCGTCGGTCGCCTATGAAGGTGGCAGCCATGTGAGTTGGTGCTATGGGCGCTATCGTACGTACAGGGCATTCGACAATACTTTCCAGCCCTACTACGGCCCCCGTCGCGAATGTGTCGGACCCTATAGATGGCGCTAACCGTCTGGCTACCGCGCTGCGGGCAGAGGATTGGCGTCGAGACCCTCACGAATACCGACCGACGTCAAACCGCCTTCAGCCTATCGAGCAAAGGTTTCGTGATAACGTTGAACAGCTTGGGATCGTCCAGCGCCCGCGCTGTCAACATCGCCCCGTGAACTGTCGCCATGAATAATTGGGCTTCGTCATCGGGCTTTTTGGTAAGCTGGAATACGCCCTGGTCTGCCCCTGACTTCAAAACGGCACTCAACCAAAGAGCCAACCTCTGGAAATGCCCACGCACTCTTGAGGCTATCTCCTCTGGCAATATCGCCATCTCGCCGGCGAGCATCGCGCACACGCAAATTGGTGCCGATGCGTCCTGGATGCATTGCTGCCAGTAGCTGAGATACGCATTCAGTCGCTCTAGTGGGTTCGGCAAGCTTTCGTCCAGAGCCTTGAGGCCTTCTGAAGCTTGCATACGGTATCGATCGACGAGAACCACGACTAGTTCGTTCTTGGTTGGGAAATGATGATGGATGCTTGCCTTCCGGATTCCAACGGCACCCGCGATATCGGCGTAGCTAAAGCCATTGTAGCCGCCCCTTACGATGAGGGATTGCGCGATGTCCAAGATCTTGTTCGAAGTCGAAGGTATTGTCTCCATATCCCCACCTACCTATTGATAGGAAGGCTGTCAAGTTTCCCAAAAGCTGGGATCGCTTGACAGTGCATGCAGACATACCTACTAGAAGGTAGGCAAATGAAACGGAGCGAGCTATGACCAACCAAAAATCCGCGCAGTCCAACTGGCTGCGATCCTACTACTACGTGCGAGCAGCCTTCTCGATCGTTTGGGTAGCTGTCGCCATTCTCTCCGCCTCCAACCCGATTCTGACTTCTGTCCTACTTGTAATCTATCCTGCGTGGGACGCCGTCGCGAACGTCGTCGATGCCCGCTCGAACGGCGGCTTCAAAGCAAACAGCTCGCAAACCCTCAATATCTTCGTCAGCACGGTTACGACGGCTGCTGTGATCTTGGCCGCTACGAAAAGCACCTTTGCCGTCTTGGCCGTGTTTGGTGTTTGGGCGATTCTGTCCGGCGTACTCCAACTGATGACCGGTGTCAGCCGGCGGCGCGACCATGGTGCGCAGTGGGCCATGATTCTAAGCGGAGGCCAGTCCTGCCTGGCTGGCGGTTTCATGATCACCCAATCGCTCGGTGGAACGCCGCCGTCAATTCTCGACATCACCCCATATGCGGGATTTGGTGCTTTCTATTTCTTGATCTCCGCAATCTGGTTGGCGGTGTCCGCTCGTCGGAAAGCGACAGCCGCGGTTTGACCTGCGAGCAGTCCAGCCTAACGCGATGGCGCTTGGTTGACTGAGGACCAGCGCTGTCGCGGTTACCCATCCGCTGGGGGCCTGAAACGCTCCCTATATTCCCGAACGCCAAGATAAGGACGCGGGAAGCCGCAGCGGCGATCCTTCTGTGTCCAGACAATCCGAGTATCATTGCTGTTTCGATTGCCTGCACTACACGGCCTGCTCGCGCATCGATGAAGGCTACCGTTGGCGTCGGGTCTTCGCGAAGAACGCTTCACACCATCGCAGTTTCGGCGCTTGTCCCGTGCTCGAAAAGTTGAGGCTATGGCTCAGTGGCTTCACTCGAATTATCGAGACCCCGTTCACGAGACCTCTTACAACGGCCGTGAGGGTGGCGAACTGTGGAATAACGGCGGCCCTTACGACGCCGACGAAGAGCTTGCCGGCGAGTGGTTTACGTCATAATAGGAATACATCCCTATTATGTATTTGGGACAGATTTTGGCGTTGGGACATATTGCGTGGTTTCCTACATGCAGTATCAGACGAGTGCCAGGCGCAGACAGGTAGATCCGCCAAGGACGATTTCAATGTCTCCAGGCGTGACGAGTTCGATCGCGCCACAGAGCGTGCCTGTTGTGACAAGGGCGCCGGCCTTGAGCGACGTATTCGGTCGCATACCATCGTTGGCATACTCCAAAAGCCACGTCAGTACGTCTCCCTTCGGATGCTGAGCGGGCGCGTCGTAGATCGGCTTGCCGTTGAACGTCACCTTGAGAGGCGTGCCGCTTGCCGTGTCGACGGCCGGCTTTTCCACACGGGGACCGAGCACATATCCGCTGTTCCCAAGCCGATCAGCCAGGAACAGGAGGAAGGAGATCTTGCCGCTCTCCTCGATGGCACTGGCTAGAAGTTCCGCACCGAGGTGAACCGCTTCGATCGCATCGACGATGTCGGCGCGGCTATAGCTGCCCTCGCGGCGGACCGGCAGGTCCCGACCGAGGCGCACGGCGATTTCCGCCTCCAACTTGGTGCCCCGCTGCCAGGGAATCTGTGCTCCAGATTCCGCTTGCACGAAGGGATGCAGGGGCGCTGTCACCGCCTGCCCATCGGGCGAGACGGTTACCTTCCAGGCGTTGCTCGCAATGGCCTCATCAGCGGCAAGAAAATTCTGCGCGTCCATTGCGTGCCTGAGATCGGCAGGCAGGGCAAATTCCGCCGTCGGCGCCTGGCTTTGCGAACGGCGCAGGCCGTGTAGTTTTGCGGCTAGTGCACGCGGATCAAAGGGGGCGGCGGCTGAAGCTGCCATGAGGTCTCCTCCATTTTGCTTTGAGTCGCGAGCCTATCGCTAACCCTAAGATGGGGCGAGGGGCCTTGATGGAAAGATTGCTATGCAATCGCTGCATGCCAAGCCTGGCGGTAGGCGTCGAGCCCGGGGATGGTGCTCGGAGCTATGTGACGCTCGCTGGCGGCAGGCGGTTGGATGCCGCTCAGCAGCGCGGCGCCCTGGCTCGTGCCGGTCGATCCGGGGGTGGCGATGACATCACGGCTGGTGAGCGCCGCAAGCAGCATTAGGTAGGAATCGTTGAGTGCAAAAGGGCCTTCGACGATTACCGGGCCTTGCGCACCGATCAGATCGAGGCAGGCCTGGTTCATCAATGCGAGATAGAGGCACAGCGCCGCGTAACGCTCTTCAGCCGTCGCGCCCTGCGTGTTGACCCAGCGGGCGCTTTTGCCGGGGAACGGTCCGGAGCCGGGCACAACATTCGGAAGCAGCATCAGGCCTTTCACGATGACCTGCTCGATTGCTGTGGCAACCACTTCCTTGTCAACATGTCCGATCTCGCCGGAGACTACTTCAAATTCGCGTCCGCCCATGAAACGGGAGGAGGGAACGGCACGCCCATAGGCATCGACATTGGCAAGTGTGTCGCGCTTGGGATCGAGATGATCGAGGTCTCCACCGACCCCGAAATTGATCACCCACGTGCCTGTCGAGACAACGGCAAACGGTGCTGTGCGATCGATCAGATGTGGCAGAAGCGACGCGTTGGAATCGTGAATGCCACAATAGACAGGGATCTCACGGGTGAAACCGATCGCTTCGGCGATGTCTGGCAGAACCGGCCCGAGCGGATCGAAGGCGGAGCGGATCGGCGCCATGAGATCGCGGACGCCAAGTGTGTCGACAAGCGAGGAGTAGCGGCCGTCACGCGGGTTCCAGAGGTCGGTGTGGCAGCCGAGCGAGGTTACCTCGTTCGAAACGATACCGGTCAGTCGCGCCGTCCAGTATTGCGGATAGGTGAGGATCGTTACCACCTTGGCAAAGTCAGCGGGGAAGGCGGTCTTCTGGTAGTGCAGCTGCGCACCGATATTCAGGCCCATGTTCTGGTGCGGCGAAAAGGTTTCCTCGAAGGGGGGGCGCAGTCGCGCATAGGCATCGCGAATGTGGGCGGGATATTCGTGCTCGTAGTCGAGCACCGGCATGACCAAATTGCCAGCCCTATCGAGAAGCGCCGCCGACGCCCCATGGGTGGTGATCGAGATGGCGTCGAAACCGGGCTCCTTGGCGAAGGAGCGAAGGGCGTCCAACGTGAAGGACCAGAGATTATCGATGTCGTAGTGTGGATAGAAACCGTCCTTCAGGACCGTGTTCGGGGTCCTCGCCACTGCGACCTCGACGCCCGTCACGCTGTCCAGGATCACCACTTTGGCATTGGTCTTGCCGATATCGAGAACGGCGATGCGGCTGTAGTTCGGCGTCATGGCATATGAAAGACGGTGACGAGGTCACTCTGGACGGGAGAATTGTCCGGGTTGGTTGCCATGATGTCTGCCATATGCGCCCACCACTTCTTCATGACAGGATGATCGGGCAGGCTTGCCATCGTATGATCGGCGGGACGTGTCAGAACGCCGAACAGCGTGTTCGTTTCCCGGTCGAGATGAATCGAGTAGTCGCTGGCGCCAGATTGGTGCAGCAGCTCGACCAGTTCCGGCCAGATTTCGTCATGCCGCTTCCTGTACTCGGCTTCCATGCCTGGGTTGAGCGTCATCTTGAAGGCGTGTTTTTCGAGCGTCATTTGGTACCCGTTCATTTCGAGCTCAGGGCTTTGATGCGGCGCGCGATAATCGGGATGGCGATCGTGATAATGAGCAGCAGACCGATGAAGATCGACATGACGATGCCCGGCACGTTGAGAAGTCCGAGGCCGAAGGTGACGAGGCCCATGACGAAGGCGGCGATGACGACGCCGCCAATCTTGCCGGAGCCGCCGAGGATCGAGACGCCGCCGAGGACGACCATCGTGACGACTTCGAGCTCCCATCCCTGCGCGATCGATGGGCGGGTGGAGCCGAGGCGCGAGGTCAGGCAAACGGCAGCGACACCACTCATGACGCCGGTCAGGACGAAGAGAATGAATTTCACGCGCTCGACGGGAATCCCCGAGAAGCGGGCCGCGAAGTCATTGTTGCCGATCGTGTAGACCTGCCGGCCGAAATTCGTGGCATGCAGCAGGATTGCAAATGCGATCGCCAGCGCGATGAAGAGCACGAATTCGAAAGAGAAAACCCAGAACACATAGCCTTGGCCGAAAAAGGCAAAATCCTCCGGATAGCCGCCATAGGCCTGGTCGCCGAGGACGATGTAGGAGATGCCGCGGAACAGGCTCATCGTGCCGATCGTGACGACGATCGACGGCAGCTTCATGACGGAGACTAGGAAACCGTTGAACATGCCGCAGAGCAGGCCGACGCCGATGCCGATCAGCACGAGGCCGGGCGCCCCCACACCGACTTGCGCTGCCGCTCCCATAGCTGTCGAGGCAAGGGCGATGATGGCGGCAACCGAAAGGTCGATCTCGCCAGCAATGACGAGCAGCGCCATGGCAAAGGCGATCATTGCCTTTTCGGTAAAGTTAAAGGTCGCGTCCGACAGGTTCCAGGCATCAAGGAAGTAGGGTGATGCCAGCGAATTGAAAATGAAGATCAGGACGGCGACACCGAAGAGCAGGACTTCCCAGCTCGACATGATGCGCTTGAACGGCGTGCCGAGACGATCGGGGATGACGCGCTTTTCGCTCGGGGTGGAAACGACGGTGCTCATGCTGCCACCTCTGCTGGGCTCTCTGCTGCGGCCTTGTCGCGCAGGATGATGCGGCCGCGATTGCGCTCGCGCCTTGCGTTGAAGACGACGGCGAGAATGATGACGGTGCCCGAGATCGCCATCTGCGTGAAAGGCGAAATCCCGATGACGGGCAAAGCATTCTTGATGACGCCCAAAAAGAGGGCGCCAAGCACCGTCCCGATGACGGAGCCGACGCCACCGGCAATCGAGATGCCGCCGATGACGCAGGCAGCCACGCTGTCCAGTTCAAATCCGCTGGCGATATCAACATAGGCGACGGCGTAGCGCGAGACCCAAAGATAGCTTGCGAGACCGGCAAGTGCACCTGACAACACGAAGGCGAGGAACTTCGTCCAGCCGACATCGATGCCGGCATACACGGCGGCCGTCGCATTGCCCCCGGCAGCGTAGGTCGAGCGACCGAACTGGGTATACTTCAAGAGCATGTAGATTATCGCGACGATGATGATCGCAGCCCAACTGAGGACTGGCATGCCGAGGATGACTGTGCGCGGAACATTGAGGAAGATCGGCGTCATCTGATGGGCGTTCACCCACTCACCGCCCGACAGCACGAAGGCCATGCCTCGATAGATGGTCAGGGTTCCGAGCGTGACAACGATCGGTGGGATCTCTAGCGCCCAGACGAGAAATCCGTTGATCGCGCCGAGAAAGGCGCCGATCAGGATTGCCGCAAGGATGAGCACGATAAGAGGCAAGTCCGGGTAGGCGGCATTCATCATTGCAATCGCCATTCCGGTAAAGGCAAGGTTTGCAGCAACGGACAGGTCGATCGACTTGGTCAGAATAACGGTCATCTGGGCGAGTGCGAGGATGATCAGGATCGACGTGTCGTTGAAGATCGCAGCCAGGTTGCCGGGTGTCGCGAAATCCTGGGCTCGTGTTGCGAAGATCGCGACCATGACCGCGATAATGACGAAGAGCAGGGTTTCGCGTTTTTTCAGGAGTCTGGACATTCCGATTACCTCAAGCATTTCCCGTTGCGGCGCGAACCAGCGTTTCCGGGGTCAGATCCTTGCGTTCGAAGAGGCCGGCCATCAGGCCCTCCTTCATCACGAGGACCCGGTCGGACATTCCGATGATCTCGGGCAGCTCCGACGAGATCATGATGATCGATAGACCCTCGGCTGCGAGTTCGCTGATGAACCCGTGCACGGCGGCCTTAGACCCGATGTCGATGCCCTTGGTCGGTTCATCGAGAATGATCACCTTGGGCTTCGTTGCCAGCCATTTGCCGATAACGACTTTCTGCTGGTTGCCGCCCGACAACGTCCCGACGGGAACGGAGAGTGCTGCGGCGCGCAGATCGAGGCGCTCGGCATATTTGCGCGCCAGGGCAAATTCATTGGCCGCCTTCAGGAAGCCCTTGCGCGATGTGCGTGCGAGCGAGGGCAGCGTCATGTTCTGGTAGATCGGCATCGGCAGAGCCAAGCCGTGGCGGCCGCGCTCTTCGGGCACGTAGACGATCCCGGCGCCGATAGCGTCGAGCGGGGAGTGGATTGCAAGCTCTTGACCTTCCAGCCTCAACTTGCCGGATGCAGGCTTGGTGATGCCGAAGAGTGACTGGCAGAGCTCGGAGCGACCGGCGCCGATCAGTCCGTAAACACCGAGGATCTCACCCTTGCGAAGGGTGAACGAGATGTCGCGAAACTCGGTCCGGTGACAGTATTTCTCGACCTGAAGCACCGGGCCGCCGATGGCCACGTCGATCTTCGGGAATGCATTTTCCACATCGCGGCCGACCATGAGCCGGACGATGTCGTCTTGTGGTGTCTCCTTGAGTTGGCCGTGGCCAACCGCACGACCGTCGCGGAAAACCACGAAGTTGTCGGCGATCTCGTAAAGCTCGTCAAACTTGTGGCTGATAAAAAGGATCGCCTTGCCCTGTGCCTTCAGGCCCTCGACGATACGAAAGAGATCGTCGATTTCCTTGCGCGAAAGTGCTGCGGTCGGCTCGTCCATGATGACGATGCGCGCTTCGATGGAGAGCGCGCGGGCGATGGCGACGAGATGGCGCTGAGCAATCGAGAGATCCTTGAGGCGGATCGTCGGATCGATATTGCTTTCAAGCGAATGCAGCAATTCCTTCGAGCGACTGTTCATCAATTTCCAGTCGATCGTACGAAATCTCGTGCGCGGTGCATGGCCAAGGAAAATGTTTTCGCCAACCGTCAGTTCATCAAAAAGCACGGTTTCCTGATGGATGGCCGTGACGCCGACGTCGATGGCAGCCTGCGCATTGGCGAAGGTTATCAGTTTACCGTCGACGATGATCTCGCCTTCGTTCGGCCGATAGATACCGGTCAGGATCTTGACAAGCGTCGATTTGCCGGCGCCATTTTCGCCGATCAGGGCGGTCACTTTGCCAGGATAGAGCGCGATGCTGACATTATCGAGCGCCTTCACGCCGGGGAAGATCTGCGAAATGCCACGCATTTCCAGAATGGCGGCGTCGGCGGTCTTGAAGCCTGCGACGGGTTGTTGAAGGGCAGTGTTCATCAGCGGTTACCGGTGTCGAATTGGGAGGTCCCGGCGGCTTTAGCCGCCGGGTTCTGTTTCTGGAGCGAGATCAGGCTCAGAAGACCTTCGAGAACTGGTCGATGTTCGACGCATTGTAGACGAAGGGATCTGCCATTGCAGCTTCGCCGTTGTCGCCGATCTTGATCTTACCCATGCGGCCGGCCTCGATTTCGGTGCCCGGCTTGCCGGTCGCGTCACCCTTGACGAGGTGATAGGCGATCTGCGTTGCGGAGTAGCCGAGGTCGATCGGGTTCCAGATGGCGAATTCCTTCGTCGCACCCGACTTGATCGCACCAGCCATCTCCGAGGGCAGGCCGAGGCCCGTCACGTAGACCTTACCGACGAGGCCCTTGTCTTCGACAACCTTGGAAGCGGCCAGAACACCGACCGTCGTCGGAGCAACGATGACCTTGACGTTCGGGTTCGACTTCAAAAGGGCTTCGGCCTCACGATAGGACTTGTCCGAAAGGTCGTCGCCGTAAACCGTGGTGACGAGGTTGAGGCCGGGGAAGTCCTTGAGCTGCTTTTTCATCTGGTCGATCCAGATGTTCTGGTTGGTCGAGGTCGTCGTGGCCGACAGGATTGCAAAGTCGCCCTTGCCGCCTTCGAGGTGGTCCTTGGCGAGCGTCAGGCACATCTTGCCGATCAGTTCGTTGGACGACGGGTTCAGCTGCAGGATGCGGCCGTCCTTGTTGACGCCAGAATCCCAGGAGATGACCTTGATGCCGCGTTGCTTGGCCTTCTTCAGCGCCGGGATAACAGCATCCGGATCGTTGGCGGAGATGGCGATGGCGTCAACACCTTGAGCGATCAGCGAGTTGATGACTTCGATCTGGCCTTCGGCCGTCGTCGAGGTCGGGCCGGTGTAGATCACTTCCACGCCGCCGAGTTCCTTGGCTGCTTCCTGCGCGCCCTTGTTGGCGGCTTCGAAGAAACCGTTTCCGAGCGACTTTACCACGAGACCAATCTTGACGTCCTTGGCGCTTGCGGCGCCGGCCATCATGGCGACGGCAAACGCCACGCCGATTGCGAGTGTCTTTGCAAGTTTCATGCTTTCCTCCCACGTTGATAAGACTTGACTACATCCTGCCGGCGCTACTCATGCGACGGACGAGGAATCCTCCTTCGATTGCGAGACTGCGACGCTCGCAATGACGAGCTTGATGCCCGCATCTTCGATCATTCGCACCGACTCCTCTGGAATGCCGTCGTCGGTGATGATCGTCGAAACGCGGTCGAGCCGGCACAGAATGAGGCTCGACCGGCGGTGAAACTTGCTGGAATCGACCATGACGACCAACTCATCGGCCTGGTGCATGAGCTTCTGTTCGCTTTGAATGATTTGGGCGTCGGCTTCCATGATGCCCAGCGGACCGACGCCCTGGGCGCCGATGAAGAAGCGGCGGGCGTAAAAATTGCGGATCGCGTCATTGTCGAAGGGCGACAGGATCAGGCTCTGCTCGCGATAAATCACGCCGCCGGGGACCGTTACGGTATTCTTCGAGTGCTTGACCAGATGCTCGGCGATGGCAAACGAGTTGGTCATGACCTGCATGCGATGGGCGGCCATGAAATGCACCATTTGGAAGGTGGTCGTCCCACCATTGATGATGATGGCATCGCCTGGATCGCACAGGTCGACGGCTGCCCGCGCGATCGAGCGCTTTTTATCGATATTGACTGATTCCGAAACCCGGAAGGGCCGTCCGGCGAGATTGCCGAGCTGCGGCGGGTGAACCGCCTCGGCGCCGCCCCGGACACGCCGGATCTTCCCCTGCACATGAAGGGCCGCGATATCACGCCGGATCGTCGCCTCGGAAGCCTCGGTCAATTCGGAAATATCCTGAACAGTGACGACCGACTTTTCCTGAACGGCGCTCAATATGATGCGATGGCGTTCGCGTTCGTGCATGGGGTTCCTCCTAGCTTGCTTATTTCGCAGTTGTGAGAATGTGTCAATCAAAAACGATCAAGAATTTGCATATTGCACTGCACAATAAGCGAGTTTGATCGTTTTTGATTGACAACGCGTATTTTGATGAGCGATACCGTCAGCGCAAGAGACGCGGTTTTCGTTTCGCGTCTTCAAGAAATTTCTTTATGGGAGGATGACATGGCGGCAACCGTCCGGCTTCTTGATAACCGTTGGGACGATGCTTACGCTGCTGGCCTCGATGAGCCCGGCAAGCTGCTGTATCGCTCGAACTTGCTCGGCGCCGACAAGCGCATCACCAACTATGGCGGCGGCAACACCTCTGCCAAGGTCACGGAAACCGATCCGCTGACCGGCGAGAAGGTCAAGATCCTGTGGGTAAAGGGTTCCGGCGGCGACGTCGGGACCATCAAGCTCGACGGCTTTGCGACGCTCTACCAAGACAAGCTCGATTCCCTGAAGGGGATCTACAAGGGCGTCGAAGACGAAGACCGCATGGTCGGCTTCCTGCCGCACTGCACCTACAATCTTAACAGCCGTGCCGCCTCGATCGACACCCCTTTACATGGTTTCGTGCCTTTCACCCATGTCGACCACATGCACCCGGATGCGATCATCGCGATCGCCGCCTCCAAGAATTCCAAGGAACTGACCAGGCAGATCTTCGGCGACGCGATTGGCTGGCTGCCGTGGCGCCGACCAGGCTTCCAGCTCGGCCTCGACCTCGAGGCCTTTGTCAAGGCAAATCCGAATGCCAAGGGCGTCGTCCTCGAAAGCCACGGTCTCTTCACCTGGGCAGACGATGCCAAGACCTGCTATGAACTGACGCTTGCCGTCATCAACAAGGCAATTACCTGGTTTGCAGAACAGACCGAAGGCAAGACAATCTTCGGCGGCGTCGCCACGCAGAGCCTGCCGTTGGAAGAGCGTCGCGCCATCGCCGCACGCCTGATGCCTGAGATCCGCGGGCGTATCGGCAAAGCGGAGCGCAAGCTCGGTCATTTCGACGATCAGGATGCCGTGCTCGAATTCGCCAACTCGAAGAACCTGCGTCCGCTCGGTGCGCTTGGCACGAGTTGCCCGGACCACTTCCTGCGCACCAAGATCCGCCCGCTGATCGTCGATTTCGATCCGGCAAAGCCGGATGTCGACGCTGTCATTGCATCGCTCGACAAGGCGCTTGAGGACTACCGCGCTGACTACGCGCGTTACTATAACGACTGCAAGCACGACAACTCGCCGGCCATGCGTGATGCCAATCCGGTCATCTTCCTTGTTCCGGGCGTCGGCATGCTTTCCTTTGCACGCGACAAGGCCACGGCGCGCATCGCAAGCGAGTTCTACGTCAATGCCATCAACGTGATGCGCGGCGCGTCGACCGTTTCCGAATATCAGGGCCTGCCTGAACAGGAAGCCTTCGATATCGAGTACTGGCTGCTCGAGGAGGCCAAGCTGCAGCGCATGCCGAAGCCGAAGAGCCTTGCCGGTCGCGTTGCCTTCGTCACCGGTGGCGCCGGCGGCATCGGCCGCGCAACAGCGGCCCGCTTGATCGGCGAGGGCGCCTGCGTGGTTCTGGCTGATATCGACCAGGCGGCCCTCGACGGCACGCAGGCCGATTTTGCCAAGCAGTTCGGCACCGATGCCGTTCGCGGCGTCAAGCTTGACGTCACCAAGGAAGACGCGGTGATCTCGTCCTTCGCCGAAGCCTGTGTCGAGTTCGGCGGTGTGGATATCCTCGTTTCCAACGCGGGTATCGCTTCGTCCGCGCCGATCGAAACCACCGAGCTTTCGATGTGGAACAAGAACATCGACATTCTGGCCACCGGATATTTCCTGGTATCGCGTGAAGCCTTCCGCCTGTTCCGCAAGCAGGATCTCGGCGGCAACGTCGTGTTCGTCGCCTCCAAGAACGGTCTCGCCTCTTCGCCGAACGCGGCAGCCTATTGCACCGCAAAGGCTGCGGAAATCCATCTGGCCCGTTGCCTGGCGCTCGAGGGCGCAGAAGCAGGCATCCGCGTCAACACCGTCAACCCGGATGCCGTTTTGCGCGGTTCGAAGATCTGGAGCGGTGAGTGGCGCGAACAGCGTGCAGCGTCGTCGAAGATCGAAATCAACGAGCTGGAGGAGCACTACCGCAAGCGCTCGATGCTGAAGCTCAACGTCTTCCCGGAAGATATCGCAGAGGCGATCTACTTCCTGGCGTCCGATCTTTCGGCCAAGTCCACCGGCAACATCATCAACGTCGATGCCGGCAACGCGCAGAGCTTCCCGCGCTAAGTTGAGTTAGGCGGCGGGCGCCTTGCCCGCCGTATCCCATCCACATTCTCGGGAGGAATTTCATGGCCGAGTCCAAGATCGCGCAGGATGTCATTGCGCAGGAAAACGACAAGCGCGCTGATGCGCTGAAATCAGACTATGAGGCGCTCGGCGCCAATCTGGCCCGCCGCGGCATCGACATCGAGACGGTCACCGCGAAGGTATCGGAATTCTTCGTCGCTGTACCCTCGTGGGGTGTTGGAACGGGCGGCACTCGCTTTGCCCGCTTTCCCGGCACCGGCGAACCGCGCGGCATTTTCGACAAGCTCGACGACTGCTCCGTCATCAATGAGTTGACGCGTGCGACACCGAACGTGTCGCTGCACATTCCGTGGGACAAGGCCGACGCCAAGGAGCTCAGGGCGAAGGGCGATGCGCTTGGCCTCGGCTTCGACGCGATGAACTCCAATACCTTCTCGGATGCACCCGGCCAGAAGCATTCCTACAAGTATGGCTCGCTCAGCCACACCGATGCGGCAACGCGCGCGCAGGCCGTCGAACACAATCTCGAATGCATCGAGATCGGCAAGGCAATCGGTTCCAAGGCGCTGACAGTCTGGGTCGGCGATGGCTCGAATTTCCCCGGTCAGAGCAACTTCACCAAGGCGTTCGAACGCTATCTCGCCTCGATGGGCGACATCTACAAGGCGCTGCCGGATGGCTGGAAACTGTTTTCCGAGCACAAGATGTACGAGCCGGCCTTCTACTCCACGGTCGTCCAGGATTGGGGCACCAACTACCTGATCGCCCAGACCCTTGGACCCAAGGCGCAGTGCTTGGTCGACCTCGGCCATCATGCGCCCAATACCAATATCGAGATGATCGTCGCCCGTCTCATTCAGTTCGGAAAGCTCGGCGGCTTCCATTTCAACGATTCCAAATATGGTGACGACGATCTCGACGCTGGTGCGATCGAACCCTACCGCCTGTTCCTCGTCTTCAACGAACTTGTCGATGCAGAGCAGCGCGGCGTCAACGATTTTAATCCGGCGCACATGATCGACCAGTCGCACAACGTCACCGACCCGATCGAAAGCCTGATCAACAGCGCCAATGAGATCCGCCGTGCCTATGCACAGGCTCTCCTCGTCGACCGCAAGGCGCTTGCCGGCTACCAGGACGAAAATGACGCGCTGATGGCGACAGAGACGCTGAAGCGCGCCTACCGCGCCGACGTTGAGCCAATCCTTGCCGAAGCCCGCCGCCGCGCCGGTGGCGCAATCGATCCCGTCGCGACCTATCGTGTCAGCGGCTACCGCAGGAAGGTCGCCGCCGAACGCCCGGTATCGGCCGCCGGCGGCGGTGGCATTATCTGATCCCTTAGCCTCCCAAGGCTGCTTTGTCGGGCCGCTGTCCTAGGGATAGCGGCCCGATCGTGCCTTACGGCTTCCATTCGCCGGCGATCTGGCGGGTGGCGACGTTCAGCCTGTTCCAGACGTTGATATTGGCGATCGCGATGACGAGGGCTGCCATGCTCTTGCCGTCGAAATGCCGCGTGGCCTCGTCCCAGATGTCGTCCGGCACGGGGTCGGTACGATCGCTGACACGGGTGACCGCCTCGGTCAGCGCAAGGGCTGCCCGCTCGGCAGGCGTGAAATACGGTGTGTCGCGCCAGGCGCTGACGGCAAACAGGCGCTCGTCGGTCTCGCCTGCTTTCTTGGCGATGCGTGGATGCCCGTCGATGCAGACACTGCAGCCGTTGATCTGGCTGGCGCGCAGATTGACGAGTTCCAAAAGGATTGGCGACAGACCTGATTTGGCCGGCAATGTGCCGAGGGCGTGCAGCGCCTGCATCGCTTCGGGAATGACGACGGCTGGGTTTCCCATTCTCGCTTGCATCATATGTCTCCTTGATATGTTGTCGAAATGACGCCGCCGGCGGTGTCGTGTCACACCGGCCAGGTTTCGTTCGTCATGGCTTTGACGGAACAGACTGGAGGAATGTGACAATGGGTGAGAAAAATTGGCTGGCCGGAGAATTCGAAGCGAACAGGGCGCATCTCGCCACGGTCGCTTATCGCATGCTTGGCTCCCGCACGGAGGCAGACGATGCCGTTCAGGAGGCCTGGCTGCGGCTCGGCCGCTGCGACGCGGACTCAATCGACAATATGGGTGGTTGGCTGACGACCGTCGTGGCGCGGATCTGCCTGGACATGCTGCGCTCGAGAAAGACGAGGCGGGAAGAACCGTTTGACCTTCCGGTGCATGAACGGCTTGCAGACACGTCAAAGACAGTTGATCCGGAGCGGGAGGTGGCCTTTGCCGACTCCGTCGGCGTGGCGCTGCTAATTGTCCTCGAGACATTGGCGCCGGCTGAGCGCGTCGCCTTCGTGCTGCACGATATGTTCGATCTACCCTTCGACGATATCGCACCAATCATCAATCGCTCATCGGCCGCAACACGCCAGCTTGCAAGCCGCGCTCGCCGTCGCGTGCAGGGAGCGACCGATGTGCCGGAAGCGGATGCCGCACACAAAAGGACGATCGTCAACGCCTTCCTCGCGGCTTCGCGGCTCGGCGATCTCAACGCGCTGCTTGCGGTTCTCGATCCGCAGGTGGTCTTCACCCCCGACGCTGCGGCAATGCGGTATAATCCTTCCGTTCGCGAGCTTCACGGCGCATCAGCCGTCGCAGAGACCTTCAAGGGGCGCGCCCAAGCTGCCCAGCCTGCGCTCATTGATGGGGAGTTCGGGCTCGTGGTGTCCGTCGCAGGAGATTTGCGTGTTGTCCTGCTTCTAACCTTCGACGGAGACAGAATCGCAGCGATCGATGCCGTTGCCGATCGCGATTATCTTGACCACCTGCAATACGAACTGTTGGAACCATAGAAGCCCGGCCCCTGAAATGAAAAAAGCCGTCGCTTGGATCAGCGACGGCTCTTAAGGGGCAGGGAATAGCCCGAAGTTTCAGCAAAAGCTGCACATGGCAGCGGGGTTGTTGGAAATCACGTTCATAAACTTGCTCACCGGAGAGGGGCGCTGCTCACGCTTCTTGGCGGCCGTCTCAAGGAGACGCTTAAAATCGTCAATTTTCACGCCGTCAGCGCGGAGCACCATGGCGATCAGGGGGTCGCGAAGGGCTTCGGTAATGGTCAGGTCTTCTCTGGTCTTGCTCATGGTTTGCCTCCTTTCGTGGGCGGTAGCCCGTGTTCCACTCCGGCCGCGTCGCCGATCGACATTGACTTCCGCGAGGAGTGGTGTTACCGGTAAGTAACAATGCATTTGTTACCGATCGGTCACATGGATGTCAAGGACGTTGTCCGCAAAAAGATCAGAATCATTGAACGTGCTATCTCCCGCAAACACTGACGAGAAAATCCCGCCCCGGGAGCGTATCGTCTCGACCGCCGCCGAGCTCTTTCGCGAGCACGGCATTCGCGGCATCGGCGTGGATGCGATCGCAGATGCGGCGCTGACCAACAAGATGACTCTCTATCGCCACTTCGGCTCCAAGGACGAGCTGGTCTGCGAGACGTTGCGCCGCGCTTCAGAAAAGGCCGAGGCGATCTGGTGCGATCTCGAGAGTGCCCATCCTGGCGATCCGAAGGCACAGCTGCGAGCATGGGTCGAAGCGCGAACGCAGAGCCTTTGCGGCGAGCATGTCGGCTGCGATCTCGCCAATGCCGCCATCGAGCTCAAAGGCGACGGGCATCCGGCCTACGACGTGATCGAACGTCACAAAGCCGAGCAACGCGACAGGCTGGAAGCGCTCTGTCTTGCAGCCGGTGCGCGCGAACCGAACCTGCTGGCCGACACGCTGACGCTGCTTCTCGAGGGCGCTCGTGTCACGCGGCAAGCCATGGGCAACGATACATGTTGCAATCACTTCTCCAAGGCCTGCAACGCTGCCATGACCGCTTTTGCGTAGCGGCATCGCTCGATCGGCGGGAACCATATGCCTTTACACTCGTTTCGGACGATGTGGGAAGCAAAGGCATGAACTACAGTTACCTTCATCGTCTCTATACAAGGCGCGCCGAACTCGAGGCGAAGCTTGAGCTCTATGAGGCGCGCAGTTGCTTCGGCGATGAAGAGATCGATGACGGCACCGATCAAGAGTTGCGAGAGCGGATTAGCGAAGTATCAGCTGAGATCGAGTCGCTCGAACATTCGGGTGCAAGCTAGTTACTCGCATCCAAGAGTTGGATGGTGCGTTCATCAAACTCCCCCCGATAGAACAGATTGATTACGTTGTGAAAAGGCGATCCATGCTCGCTGACCGCGGCAAAGAGCGTCATCGACGACCGTAGCTTTAAATCATCGGGAGAGCCGAAGATCTCGTGCACGGTCCTGCCTTCGATGGCAAGCACGGCATCGACACAGCGAAGCAGCCGGCTCCCGAGAACAGGGTCGGCAAGATAGGCGGAGGCTTCCTCGGCCGATCGGATGGCGTATTTCTCTGCCATGAATGATGAGCCGAGGCCCGCGATCTGAGGGAAGATGAACCACATCCAATGAGACCGTTTGCGGCCAGCCTTCAACTCCGAAAGCGCCCGCTCATAGACGCCATTTTGTGCGTCCATGAAGCGGTTCAGATTGTAGTCGATCTCACCGGGCATCGCCGATCCTCCCCGTGCGCTTAACTATATCGCCGGGGAAGGTTGTCCATGCCCGGAGCGGGAGAGATCCTCAGCAGGATCTGTTCGGGTAAGGGCTATGCTCGCGGCAATAATCGACCGATGGCAACGATTCGGAGATTGATCCGACTGTTGCCGCGTCAAGGCCCGAGGCCATAGGGACACCAAAGTGGACCGTCAGCCCGGCAATGCCCAGAAGCACTAACGCTGCAAGAACAATGACCCGTTCTGATATTGAAGCTCCGTGTGCATTTACATGTTCGGCGTATTCGCGTTCACCCATGCCGTTCAACTCGTCATCTGTTGCGTGGTGGTGCACCACGTCGCCGCGCGCCGTGTTCCAACTCTCGTCGTTTGTCATTTTGTTAACTCCTACACTGATGCGTGCACCGGCATACGCTCGTCCTCGCGCCGGCAAAAAATGGCACGCAACGGGCATGTGTGTTTTCGAGGGCGCCGGTAGAAGAGCGGATCCACAAACGCAGTGTTCATAAAATCGAACCAATCGGTTTGATTTGACTTTAAGGACTTGGCTCGTCGACGAAATTCGGCTTAGTTCGGTCAGTCAGTCAGATTGCGGATACCCCCATGACGAAATCATTTGGCGCGATGTCCGTCGCGCAGCTTTCCGGGCTCATTCAAACGGCAGCTGTTGATCCGATCGAAGTGACGGAAGCCGTGATCGATGGCATCGACGCATATCCGGATCGCGCGGTTTTCACGGTAATCCTCCGGGATCGGGCACTCGAAGAGGCAAGGGCCTCATCGAAGCGACTGAAGGATGGCCGCTCACGTGGAATGCTGGAAGGCATACCGATGGCCTGGAAGGACCTCTTCGACCTCAAGGGGCGGACAACGACGGCCGGATCGACCGTTCTCGCAACCGGTCCAGCGGCGCAGGCAGACGCCCCGATCGTGGCATCGCTGCAGCAGATCGGCATGGTCTCGATCGGCTGCACCAACATGAGCGAGTTCGCCTTCTCCGGGCTTGGCATCAACCCGCATTACGGCACGCCGCAAAATCCCCGCAGTGGCGATCTTGCGCGTGTCCCGGGCGGTTCGTCATCTGGCGCCGGCGTCGCAGTGGCAGCCGGCCTCGTGCCGGTGGCGATGGGAACAGACACGGGCGGCTCGGTGCGCATCCCCGCTGCCTTCAACGGCATCGTTGGATACAAGGCAACACGCGGCCGCTACCCGATGGCGGGCGTTTTCCCACTGGCAAAAAGTCTGGATTCGCTCGGACCGCTATGCAGGACCGTCCAAGATGCCGTATGGATTGACGCGGGAATGCGCGGCGCGGCGTCTCCATCAATTGTGAGCCGCCCTGTCAAAGGGCTGGATATCGTGATCCCCGACAACGTGGTGTTCGATGGCGCGCAAGCCGGTGTTGTTACAGCCTTCGAGACGGCCATCGATTGGCTTGCGGCAGAGGGTGCATCGATCAGCCGGATCGCGATTCCTGCGTTCGATGAAATCCTGGGGCTGATGGCAAAATATGGTGCCCTGGTGACCGCAGAGGCTTTCGCGCTTCACCGCGAACGGCTGGCTGGGCCGCAAGCCGCTGAAATGGATCATCGCGTCGCCATGCGCATAAGGCTTGGTGAGAAGACGACGCTGGCGAACTATCTTGCGCTCCTCGACGCGCGAGAAAGGTTGATGGCAGATGTCGAGCAGCTCGTGGGCGAGAGCTTCGTTGCCTTTCCGACCGTTGCTCACGTGGCGCCGGCCATCGCGCCGCTGGAAGCTGACGACGATTTGTTTTTTTCAACCAACGGCATGACGCTGCGCAATACGATGCTCGGCAATTTCCTCGATTGGTGCGGCGTATCGATCCCCTGTGGGACGGGAGATGCCGATATGCCGGTCGGCTTCCTGCTCTCTGCGGTGGGCAAACGTGATGAAGCGCTCCTCAGCACGGCGCTGTCGGCAGAGGAGATTATCCGCGGCGAATTCATTTGAGCCAATGGCATTGCTCCCGGGGAGGAAAACATGAGTGAAGGCAATTTGGAGAACGGACGATTTGCAGTTTCGACATGGTCGCTGCACCGGCTGCTTGGGGCCGTTTACCCCTATAGCCCCGATCCGGAGAAAAGTGCCGCGCCTAAAGAACCTTATGGGTCGGGGCGCTGCTCGCTCCTCGACATCCCGGGGCAGCTCGCCGAGCGCGGCATTGGGCGGCTCGAACTATGCTCGTTCCACCTCTCGAGCCTGGAGCGCACTCATCTGGCAGAAATGCGCGCCGCGCTTCAGGACGCCGGTATCCTGCTGCAGACGCTGCTCGTCGAAGATGGTGATCCAAGCCATCCAGAAACGGCTGCGCGCGATATTCAATGGATCGCCGGCTGGATCGAGATCGCGGCGGCGCTTGGCGCCAAGCACATGCGGGTGATCGCAGGCAAGCAGGCGCCGACGGCAGAAAACCTCGAACGTGCGGCACAGCATCTGGGCTGGCTTGCAAAGCAGGTTGAAGACAGCGGCGTTCGCATCGTCACCGAAAACTGGTTTGCTCTTCTGCCTTCTCCAAAGGAGACGAACTGGCTTCTCGATACGTTGCAGGGAAGCGTCGGTCTGAACGGCGATCTTGGCAACTGGGCTGCGCCGGAAAAATATGCCGGGCTTTGCGACATCATGCGACGCGCGGAACTTTGCCACGCCAAGGCTGACTTCAATGGATCAGGGCTCGACAGGGCTGATTATGGCAAATCTCTGGAAGCGTGTCGGGCGGCAGGTTACAGCGGACCCTATACGCTGATTTACGATTCACCATTTTTTACCGATGAGTGGGATGGCATCCTGCTTCAAAAGGCTTTCATCGAGGAATTTCATCAGCAAAAGCAGCGCGCGGTTGGCTGAACCGCGAAAGGAGCATGGAATGACTGGCGCAACGACGATCGACGGCTTCGCAAAGCGGATCAGAAGCGGTGAAGGCGGATTAATATCCGCCTGGATCGGCATTCCCGATCCGCTCTTCGTCAATCATCTGGCGCAGGAGGCATTTGATGCCGTTGTGTTGGATATGCAGCATGGCGTTTGGGATATCGGATCGGCTGCCGTTGGCATTGGCCAGGGCAGGCTTGCCGGAAAACCTGTGCTTGCCCGCATTCCGCTCGGGGATTTCGCATCCGCCTCGCGCCTTCTCGATATGGGCGCCTCAGGCATTATTGCGCCGATGATCAACTCGGTGTCGGATGCCGAGGCCTTCGCGAAGGCCACCAAGTATCTGCCGCTCGGCGAGCGTAGCTGGGGGCCGACCCTGGCAATGAACCACACGGGGCTTTCGGCAACGGAATATCTCGCGACCGCGAACCTGCAGACCGTGGCGATTGCCATGATCGAGACGCGCGCGGCCCTTGATGCCGCAGATGAAATCATGCGTGTAGACGGTATCGACGGTATTTTCGTCGGCCCGTCCGACTTGTCGATAGCACTGTCAGATGGAGCGAAGGTGGCACCCGATACGGCGCAGGTCGACGGCGTTCTCAAGCATCTGATCGCCCGTTGCCGGGCTCACGGCAAATTCGCCTGCGTCTTCGGCAGCAACGGCGAGCGGGCCGGCGAACTATTGAAAATGGGTTTCGATTTCGTCATCGCCGGAGCCGACACGCAGCAACTCCGTTCTGGAGCCGCAAGCGCGATTGCAGCCGCGCGTCGAGTTCAGGCAAGCTGATCTATTTGACGGCGAGCCATATGACGTGACGCGCGCCACCGCGCTTGCCGTTGGCGCGCGTGTTGACCGCCTCGACGGCAAAGCCGCATTCGCCAAGCCGCCGGGTGAAACCGGCGTCCGGCCCTGATGACCAGACCGCGAGAACGCCGCCGGGTCGCAGGGCATCGCGCGCAGCGCGCAGACCCGCAAAATCGTAGAGGCGATCATTGGAGCGGCGCGTCAGGCCATCAGGCCCATTGTCGACGTCAAGCAGGATGGCGTCGAATTGCGTTTTGCTTCGCCGTACCAGTTCGCCAACATCGCCCTGGTGAATGGCGACGCGTGGATCGTCGAGGCAACCCTGAAATACCTCTGACATTGGGCCGCGTGCCCATCGCACCACCGCCGGTACGAGTTCGGCAACGATGATCGATGCATCCTGCGGCAAAACGGAAAGGGCAGCACGCAAGGTGAAACCCATTCCGAGACCACCGATCAGCACGTTCGGACGCGCACACCCCTTGATCTTTTCACGGGAAAGCGTCGCGAGCGCCTCCTCGGAGCCGCTCAGTCGGCTGTTCATCAGCTCGTTCGAGCCCAGCATGATCGAGAAGTTGCTGCCTCGCTGCTTGAGGCGCAATTCGCCGCTTTCTCCGGGAATGGGGGCGGAATCAAGTTGAATCCAGGGGAGCATGTCTGTCGTGCCTCGCGTTGCGCGGTTCCCCTAGCACAGAAATGGCAGACCCGCGAACCTGGAAGCAGGCTCGCGGGTGGCTGCAAGGGTTTCTTTCAGTACCTCTCAAGGCAAGCTTGGCTGTTGCCTTGGACCCCACGGCGCTGTGGCGGGCATCGCGTCCATTGTATATTGCCTGACCCCGTCGTACTGCCGGTCTGGAACGTGTCGAACGGTATCGCGAATCCACCGCTCGGTGCCTCGTCTTCGCGGGAAGTCCCGAGCGGCGGCGAACCGTCGAAGCGGCCGCTGCTGTCCATGCCCATATTCGCTTGCGCAAAGGCCGAACCGGCGAAACTGAGGACGAGGACTGAAGTCACTGCGATAAGCCTGCGCATGATCGAGATCCCTTCACGTTGATGCAATTGTGAGTATAGCGCGCCGTTTGATTTGCGCCAGCGGCTCGAGGGGGATATGGCGTTGAAATCGCGCGATATCTGGGTGACGCCTGGCGATTGCCATATGCTGCGGGACAGACCGTGCTTGAATTCTCTCCCAGTGTTCCAGATTGCCTACAAGGCACGCGAATGGAGGCGAGCATGGGGAAGGATCGGAAGGCAGTGTTGGTGCGGATATCCGGTCGGGTCCAGGGCGTCAGTTTTCGCGTTTGGACACGCGCCCGGGCTGAACAGCTCGGTCTGGTGGGCTGGGTCCGCAACGACTATGATGGATCCGTGAAAGCGCTCATCGCCGGCCCGGAGACGGCTGTCTCGGCGATGTTGAAGGAATTCTGGAAAGGACCGCCAGGCGCGTCGGTCGTTGCTGTCGAAGTGGAAGTGGCATCTCCTGTGGCCATACCCTCCGGGTTCCAGATCACAGCGTAGCGACGCCGACTGAAGGCGAAGAGAATGTACCTGCGAATGGGCCAGGTGCCCCCTTGATGAGCGAGGAAAGCCGTCTGCGCGCCTGAGGCATTGTTGCACTCTTCCAACAGTCGCGACTTAGCGAGAGCTCAAAATTACAGCAGTCGTCTCCACTCTCCCTGGAGGCGAATCATCAAAACGCGCTCGCCATGCGCGGCGGCATGGCTCTAACGTATTGGAGGCACGTCGAGATGTGGTTCTCCAGTGCGTCCGCGGTCTTTACCGCTTCCTTCCATCTGACATCGAACGGCGCGGGCCCGCCTTACCGACCCGCGATCCACGAACAATTGGCAGTGGAGAACGGGTGGACGCGTGACGCGGGCCGCACATTCGTTGCTACACTTGCGTTGCTGGAGACTCAGCAAGGTCTCTAAAAACTGAAGAGTGTGACCATGTCCTCATTTCGTTTCATCCATGCTGCCGATCTACATCTCGGGAGCCCTATGCTGGGATTGGCGTCGAAGGATGCAGATGTTGCTGCCCAGTTCATTGAGGCGACTAGGAACGCTCTCTCTACGCTCGTCAACAGGGCGATTGACCTGGCCGTCGACTTCATCGTCATCGCGGGCGACATTTACGACGGCGACTGGAAGGACAACAAAATAGGCTTGTTCTTCAACCGAGAAATGGCACGGCTCCAACGAGCGGGAATTCCCGTCTATCTTCTGCGCGGAAACCATGATGCGGTGAGCGTCGTCACGAAAACGATCACACTTCCCGACAACGTTTTTGAGTTTCCGACAAATCGTCCAGGGACATTCCGCATCGATCGCCTCAAGGTCGCGTTGCATGGACAAGGCTTCGTCGAGCGATCAGCTACCGAGAACCTTGCGATCGGATACCCGCGGCGAGAACAAGGGTGGTTTAATATAGGCGTGCTCCACACCTCTCTTTCGGGACGAGAACCGCATGCCCCGTATGCTCCCTGTTCTGTCGACGATCTCCGCTCACGTGGTTACGATTACTGGGCGCTCGGGCACGTTCATCAATTCGAGGAAGTTTCTGCCGATCCGCCGGTCATCTTTCCGGGAAATCTTCAGGGGCGCAGCGTTCGAGAGGTCGGTGCGAAAGGCGCGGTGCTCGTGACTGTCGGAGACAGTCACGTGGAATACGAGCGGATCATCGTTGACGGTGCGCGCTTCTGCGAAGTGAAGGCAATGCTCGAACCGCATCACAGCATGATCGATATCCTGCAGATGGTGGAGCGAGCTGGTAGAACCTGCGCAGACGAAGGCGAGGGAAGGCCGCTTGCAGTTCGCGTCCGATTGAGTGGTCACTCTGAGCTGCAGAGCAATTTTGTCGTCAATCGGCATCAGTGGCGGGATGAGATCCAGGCCTCGCTTCATCGTGCGCACGAAAACATCTGGCTTGAAAAACTAGAAGTCCGGCTTTCGACAGGGCTCCAAGACAAACCGAGCGGCGATGCACATGCTGGACTGGATCTCAGAGAGCTCGTCAAGCTTTCAGACGACGGGAAGGAACTCCTGCTCGAGGCGCAAGCCCTGATATCCTCGATCGCAGTTAAGCTGCCAGGCGGAGCCGCTGCAGATGAATCGCCGTTGGAAGTGAGTGCCGAGGCACTGCTCGAGGAGGCGAAGCAATTGCTTTTCGCCCGCACTGAGATGGGTCTGTGAATGCGGTTCGATACACTCGACATCATCCGATACGGATCCCTGACCAACAAGGTTCTTCCTTTTCGGCGGAACGCGTCGCTGCATCTGATTTTTGGACCGAACGAGGCGGGAAAGTCCTCTGCGCTCCGCTCGATGTCGGATTTGCTCTTCGGCTTCCCGCATGTTGCAAGGGACGACCATCTTCATGACGCGACGACCCTTCGTGTCGGAGCTTCGCTCTCGTCTCGCAACGGCAGCGAACTCACCTTCCGTCGTCGACGCGGTCGAAAGAATACGCTTCTCGATAACTCCGATGATGAGCGCTCGCTCCCCGAGGATGCACTGCAGCCATTTCTGGGCCCCGTGGACAGAACCGTGTTTGAAAGAGCATTCGGCTTGGACCCGGATCGCCTCCGAGCCGGTGGTGTGGAGATGCTCGAGCATGACGGAGAGATTGGAAGTTTACTGTTCTCGGCGGCTTCCGGGCTGACGGGATTGAGCAGTCTGAGACTGTCTCTCGATGCTGAAGCCGAAAATATCTTCGCTCAGCGACGGTCCAAGGAGCGACTGTTCTACCAGGCGTTGGACAGGCATGATGATGCTCGCAAACTTGAGAAGTTGCATGAGCTTCGCGCGGGCGACTGGAAAAAGCTGATAGAAGAGGCAACCCACCTGGAAAGGGACCTCGCCGAAGTCCATGCTCGACGGACGCAAGTCAAATTGGACCTGCACGCACTGACACTGCGACGCTCGCTCGAACCGCTGCTGCGAGAAATCGATCTCGACGTCAATGACTTGGAAGGGTTTTCTGATCTGGAGCATGTGCCAGCCAGCGCGGAACCGAAGCTGGACGCTGCGCTCGCATCTCATCAGGAGGCTCAGAAAACCGTTACGTCCGTACAGGAGGAAGTGTCACGGTTGGTGGATGCGCTCGCGGTAAGCACGGTGAATGACGAGATCCGTGAAGCTGCCGCGCGTATCCGACAGCTCTACGCGGATAAGGGTATCTACCTCAAGGCGAGGGAAGATTTGCCGCGCGTCATCGCTGAGGCTCAGGAATTCGAAGCTAGACTTGGCCAATTGGGCAAGCGGTTGGGTATCGACACAAACGATAAGTCGTTGGCTGACCAGCAGCCTACGGACGCAAGTCTCGCGCTACTGAGAGCGCTCACGATGGAAGGTCGAGAACTGAGCCGATCGCTCACCACCTTGGAGAAGCAGCTCATTGAAGAAACCCAATATCTGAATGAGTTGGAGAGAAACCAGCGCCTCGGCTCCTCGATCGACACGAAATTCTTCACCGAGCGCCTGGTGGCAATTCAGCCCACCTTAGTGGAGATCGACAAGATCGATTTGCTGACCGTGAAGCTCGCCCGCACGACGGCGGACCTTTCAGAGGCGACGGCTCGGCTCGTTCCCAGCGTCGACGACCTCGATGCGGTATTAGCCGCCCCGTTGCCTGACCTGAATGCGTTGACGGAATTGCGGAAGCTGGAGGATGAAGCTGCGACAGGCGTCCGCGATGCCACATCACGTTTGAATTCGGTCCGGAGCGAGCGGCAAAACATCATCCGCGAAATAGACGGGCTGGAGGGAGCGGAGAACTTGGTTACGAGGAGCGACATCCTCAATTCGCGAAGTTCAAGGCAAATTCTCTGGGACAAATACCGGGACGCTCCAACTGCGGGCGCGGGCTTTGCAGTGCAAGCTGCAATGAACGAGAGTGACAGGCTCGCTGATCTAGCGTTTGCAGGAGCAGAGCGCGTTGCTCGCCACAGTCAGCTTAAGGCACAGCTGGCCGAGAAGACTCATCTCGTGGACGATGCGGTTCAGGCGGAAGCCATCGCACAAGAGGCACATCGTCAAACCCAATCCAAACTCGCGCAGCTATTCCTCGATGTGCCCGTCTCACCCACAACGACGGGGCAGATGATTGAGTGGCGTCGCTCCATGACGGAGCTGGAAAGGCAACGCCACACACTGTTGGAGTTGCAAGACGACGTCACGAAGCTTCGACTGGCCGAGCAGCGGATTTTGCCCGCGCTGGCATCTATTTGCGATGAGGCTGGTTTCGAAGGGGCAGGAAATCTCCCCGCCGTTGCCTTGGGCCGTGCGCTGGATCGGCACCTCAGCAAGCTGGCGGAGCTTTGGCAGCAAGGACGCACGTCAGAAATCAGGCGCTCCGCGGCGATTGACAAGATCAATGACCTGGATGAGCAAAAGCGCAGAGCTAGGCTTTCGATCGAGCAATGGCAGAGCACACTCTCTGATGCAGCCGCCTTGTTAAAGGTACCTTTTAACGCGACGATTGAAATGATTGAAGCCGCTTTGGAAGTCTGGCGCGAGGTTCCGGAAATCGTTGCGCAGCGGAACAATCGCCAACGGCGGGTCGACGGGATGAAGCGAGACATCGCTGCATTCGAGGCGACCGCGGCTAAGCTCGTCAGGAGTACCGCTCCGGACCTCGCAGGCCTTTCTGTCGATGCGGCCGCCGACATATTGCAGGAGCGCGCGCAGGACGCGGAGGCTTCCTATCGACATCGACGTGCAACAGAAGAACAGCTCACGCAGGCGAAAGCACGTTACGAACGGTGTTTCGCCGCCCTGCAAGATGCGAAAGAACACCTTCAAGACATTTCCTCAGGGTTGCCTGACGCTGAAAATCCCATCGAGTTGCGCCTCCGTCTAAAGCGACGCAATGAAGCTCTCGAGAGGCTTTCTTCAAGCCGCAGGCGCTTCGCCGAAAACGCGGAGGGGCAATCTGAAGACGCGGTTCGAGCGTCGTTGACAGATTTCGACCGCACAAAAGCAGGATTGGAAATCGAACGTCTGCAGAAGGCCGATGCCAACCATTTCGAGGAGTACGGTGAGCTCTCCGCGCGGCTGGCCGAAAACGCGCGGCAGCGCCGTGAGCTGGAAACGGGAAAGACCGCTGAGCACGCCGTGTTCGAGCGCCTTTCGGCCGAAGAAGAGGCGAAGGAACTTGCTCGCCAATGGGTCGTGCTAAAGCTTGCGGCACGCGTGTTGGGTAGTTCGATCGAGGCCTTTCGTGAAACGCAAACCGACCCTGTCATGAATAGGGCAAGCCTCGCGTTTTCGATGCTCACCGGCGGGGGATTCAGCCGGCTGGTTCAGGAGTATGGCGAAAACGATGTGCTTCATCTCATGGCGGAGCGTCCGACGGGAGAGCGGGTGCCGGTGAAAGGTGGATTGAGTGAGGGTACCGGTGATCAGCTCTATCTTGCGCTTCGCCTGGCCTTTCTCGAGGATTATTGCCTGAAGAACGAGCCAATCCCGCTGATCGCTGATGATATTTTCCAGACTTTCGACGATGACCGCACCGCGGCTGGATTGAAGGCGTTGGCGTCTACCTCCAAAACATTCCAGACAATATTGTTCACGCACCAGCGGAGCGTAGTCGAGATTGCACGGCGGGAATTGGGCGAGGGTCTTGATCTCATCGCCATGTGAGGGCAGGCGTCGTGGCGTCCCAAAACTTGGATCAATGCGAAGCGTTCTAGCGCTCGCCATCTGCACTGAGGCACCGAGCGCTGGAATACGGCAGCTTTGGATTTGTTCTGTGCCCCGCGAAACCGCGGGGCCAGAGAGAAGACGACCGAAGCTAGGTGAACGCTTCTTCGTCAGTGCGATGGCGGAGGAGCAACCTCGTCCTCGGACGGGGCAGGCGTGTCGACCTCGTCAATCGGCGATTGGTAACGGTAGGAGCGAACACGAGGGGTTGACCTCTCCAGGTCGCGGCGGTTGGGAGCGCCACGCTCGGCAAGGTCGGTTGTTTCGCGATCGGTGTCGGGAGCAGGGGCGAGGGCGTCTTCCGAGAAGGTAGAGACTGCTCGACCGCCATCCCAGCCTTCATCACGCCACAGGTCTGCACGCTCGTCCATGTCGATGCTGCCTTCGTCATCAAGGATGTCGTGGGCGCTTTCATAGCTCTGATCATCGACCTGAACCGATACGAGGAAGCCACCTCGGCGCAGTCCTTCGGCATAAGCGGCGCGATCTTCGTCCGGGAAAAACCAGTCGGCGAGGCCCGCCCAGAAGCCGCTATGATCGGATCGGGCGACATCGCCTTCCGTTTCGTATCCGGGCATGAAACGAATGCGCTCGTTGGGCATGCCGATGTCCTCCAATCTCCTGATCGCACTCTCGGCCTTGCTGCGGTCATCGAAGAACGCGCTTAAGGTGCAGAGAGTTTTGCTGGCAAAACTGCCTGATGCTTCGTTGTGAATGCTGGTCATGTTTTTTCCTCCGCGAACTAGGGATCGGCGACACGCCATCTGCGGTGAAAACCTCGTCGAACGAAATCTGTTCCTCCGCCATGGTCCTGATGATCGATTTAGGAGCATAGGCAAGACCGAAGGCCCACCTGAGCGAGGAGGACGACCCGGCTGCGCGCATGGAAGGGTTGTCCGTTTTAGTCTTCCGCGTTTGCCGCTGATCCAATAGCGTAACCTGTCTATCGGTGGCGGCGTCCCTGCCGCGGAGCATCGATGACGTCGATCGAGGACGTTACCGATGCCATTCAAATTGCCGAGATCATTTTCAAGACTGCTGAAATCGCAGAAGGCGTTTCGCAAGCTGGTTGCAAAGGCGCTACGCACACCGACCCGCACAGCATCCAGGAAAACAAAAAGGCCAGCCGCTACCAAGCCTGCACTCAGTGAAGTGTCTGGCTTCGGTAGCAATCCTGGACGGCTGACAATGAAGGTCTTCGTGCCAAGCAAATTGCCCGTAAAGCCGCCGTTGGTCGTAGTGCTCCATGGATGCAGACAGACGCCGGAAAGCTTCGACACCGGAAGTGGCTTTTCCAAACTTGCGACGCAGCGTGGTTTTGTTCTCCTGTATCCGGAACAAAGAGAAGCGAACAATTCGCAGCGGTGCTTCAACTGGTTTCGGCCAAGCGCGATTGCGCGAGATCGGGGCGAACTCATGTCCATTCGCCAGATGATCGAACACGCATGCGCTCGGCATCGAATTGGTCGATCCCGCATCTATATTGCGGGCCTTTCTGCCGGCGGCGCGATGACTTCGGCGCTTGTCGCCACCTATCCGGATCTTTTTGCTGGCGCTGCCATCTTTGCCGGGATGCCGTTCGGCGCGGCAAGAGACGCAATGTCGGCTATCGGCAGCATGAGGTCCGGCGTCTCACGGCGAGAGCCTCGTGAATGGGGCGATCTGGTGCGCGGTGTCTCGCCTGCTGCAAGAGGTTGGCCGTCGATTTCGATATGGCACGGAACGGCGGACGGCGTCGTCAACCCGGTCAACGCGATGGCCTCGATTTCGCAATGGCTAGAGGTAACGGGTTTGGAGGAACCCGCCGGGCGAATAAGGCAGATGTCGTGGGGCACGCTCAAGCAATGGAAGAGCGGAGATCGACTGCAACTGTCGTTCTATTCGGTTCGTGGCCTTGGCCATGGGCTGCCAAGGCGGTTCTCGAGTCAAAAGCAGAGGGTGGCTGATCCTTACGTGTTGCAGTCCGAACTTTCCGGTCCGCTGGAGCTCATGCGTGCGTGGGGACTAAAGCTATAGAAACCCGCGCCCAATTGCCGTGTCGGGCGTTTTGCCGACATGGTGGAGGCGGCATTGGAAGACGTCGCGGTGCTCGCAATTAGAAAGAGAGACGGTTTCGAAACATGCGCTGCGGTATTTGGTTCCTAGTCGTATCTGCGATAACGTCTGCGCGCGAGGGGATGCCGGATCGCAGCGCTGGCCTTCTCCCTGGGGACGGAGTTCAACGTCGCTAGCCTGTGATGGGGTATCGCGCATATGCACATGTGAGTATGCAGGCAGAGCGTTGGTCAAGGAGGGACTTATGACGATCTACGAACAACTTCGCAAAGCGCCGTTCAACCTCGATGACGCTGCGATCGCCTGGGTCCGCGACGTCTATGCCTCGCTCAATCTCGACGACAAGGTTGGCCAACTCTTCACCTTGATCATGATCGGGGCGGATGAGGAGGAGTTCAAACGCGTTGGCGCGTTGAGACCGGGCGGCATTACGCGATTTTTCACGCCTGACCTCGACTTCGAGCGGCGCGTCATTTCGAACCTCGTCGCTCAGAGCAAAGTGCCACCCATTATCAGCGCCGACCTCGAAGGCAGCCGTCATTCCTTCGCCTTTGGCACTCCGGTGCTGGGCCAACTTGGCCTTGCAGCCGTTGATGACATCGAGGCAACCGAAAGAAGTTCGGAGATCCTGGCACGCGAGGGCCGTGCGATGGGTGTTCGTTGGTCGTTCACGCCGGTCATCGACATAAATGCCGCCTTCCGATCGCCAATCGTCGGTACACGCTCATATGGCTCCGATGTCGATAGGATCGAACGGCACGCGGTCGCCCATGTTCGCGGTCTCCAGCGGAATGGAGTTGCCGCCACCGCGAAGCACTGGCCGGGCGAGGGCTACGATGACCGCGATCAACACCTCGTTACGACGACCAATCCGCTTTCCATGGAGGAGTGGAAGGAAACCTTCGGTCGGCTTTACAAAAAGCTGATCAGCGAAGGTGTGCTGGCAGTCATGAGTGCGCATATTTCGCTTCCCGCCTATATCCGGTCGAAGATGCCAGATGCCGGGCTCGAAGCCTTCCGACCGGCCTCGGTCTCCCGGTTGTTGAATGTTGACCTTCTCCGAGACGAACTCGGCTTCAATGGCATCATCGTCTCTGACGCGACACCCATGGGCGGGCTATCGGCGTGGGGCCACCACCTCGATACCATGCCTGATATCATCGCGAATGGCTGCGACATGATCCTCTTCAGCGATGCGCCTGAGGAGGATATGGCTGCGGTCAAGGCGGCCGTCGAAGACGGCCGAATTACCCCGGAGCGACTTGAGGAAGCGGTTCTTCGTGTGTTGGCGCTCAAGGCGCACCTCAAGCTTTTTCGGTCGTCAGATGTGCTTCCCGATGCGGCCGAGGCGCGCCACCTGCTTGCGCATCCAAACAGCGTCGCCGCGTCCAAGGAATACATCGGCCGCTCGCCTACGCTTGTGAAGGATGTCAACAGCATCTTTCCGCTCGACCCCGCGAAGACGAAGCGCATCCTGCTGGTCGATGGAGGCATCATTCATCCGCTCGTCCAGCAGCCTCTGAAATTCGTGCTGCCCGACCTATTGGCGACGGAAGGTTTCGAAGTCACGATCGACCGGCCGGACATCGTGCCGACCCCGGAGAATTTCGACCTCGTGATTTACGCGCTAGGCGACGAGTCGCTGCTTGTGCGGGGCCGGATATTCGTTGACTGGCACCGGATGGGCGGTGGAGGGCTCTTCAAGGCCATGTACCGGCCCTGGACGAATATTCCCTCAGTGATGATCTCGTTTGGGCATCCCTATCACCTTTACGATGCACCGCGCGTACCGGCCTATATCAACGCATACTCCACCATGGACAGCGTCCAGGAAGCCGTCGTTGATTGCATGCTCGGTCGCAAGCCCTTCCTCGGCACGAACCCGGTAGATCCATTCTGTGGCCTCGCGGATGCACGCTATTGACGCTTTCGGTCGCGTAAGGACATGATCGGCAAAAGGAATTGCGGATAGACGGCTTGACTGTGCGACAGGAGAGGCGGTCGAGAATCCGGATGGCGGGCAGCCCTCGCAGCATCCCTAGGATCAAATCCCAAGCGCGATGTTCAGGTGGAGTTGGGCGGATTTCGCTTCCGCCTGACGATCGGATTACGAGGGGGCGAGTTCAAGGCTTGTGGCTCGGGCGGCAACACACCAAGCAACAGGCATCGCTCCGTCATTTCTCTTCCTCCCAATACCTTTGCCAGAGGTCGAGCCTGGGTTTCAGCGGATCGGCTCCTACCGTCGCGCCGTTATTTCTGAAGTCGAAGACCTTGTCCGCGGCTGGGTCGTGCTGAGGCCAATTTGGCCGCGAGCCTCCGTTGGGGTCACCCTTCGTTGCAAATTCGACCCAGTAAGCACTCGCCAAAGCGGCCATGGCCCAGTCGGCGGGCGTAACCTTGTCTTTCACTAGTGCAGCTGGAATGTCGAGCGTATACAGAATTTCGAAGCCGTGCAGAGTGCCTTTCCATTTCGGATCGTTGCGAAGTGCCTCGGCAACATACGAGAAACGATACCACCACGTCGGCTGACCTGCGCGGAGCATCTCGTCAGCTAGGTGGCGAGACGGTTCGACAAGCGTTTTATCGGCGAAGACCTGCTGCTTCAGTTCATCAAGAGGCTCTTGGCCGGTGGGATCGTAGAGGTTGCGGGCTTGGGCTGCATACTTCCCGAGTAGCTGGAAGAGATCGTCTTTCGTCGCTGCCTGACCGATACCGAGATCACGATTGTTCGCTCCGATAATGACTGGCACTGGAGCTTGGCGGCCTGCCGCGAAAGCCGCTTCCGGCGTTTCGAGCAAAAACCGTCCGTCAATGATCGAGCCTGAGACGCCGATGACGGGCTTGCCTGTCGACATTCCCGCCAGCACCTCTGGTGCCGATGCACCCTTGGTCAACGTTTCGGCAGGCACCGCCCGAAGCGCGGCGAGAGCGTCGGCCCCGCTACCTTCAATTCCAAGAGAAGCTGCATAATCTAGCGCCGTTTTCTCTGCTTCTTCCAACGATGACAAAGGCGTGCTGTGCGCACGCGCGGTAGGGACGCCCGGTGACTGTAGAATAACTCCCCGGAAGAGCCCCCGTGACAAAGGCGATATCATGTGTGCCATCACCGAGCCGCCGCCTGTTGACTCTCCGAATATGGTCACCTTGTTCGGATCGCCGCCGAAGGCTTTGATGTTTTGCTGAACCCATTTCAGGGCTGCAAGCTGATCCATGTAGCCATAGTTGCCGACGGGTTCGTCAGGCGACTCCTTTATGAGCGCAGGATGAGCAAAGTAACCAAGCCGTCCCATGCGGTAGTTCATACTAACGAACACAACTCTCTTGGCGGCTAGCTGGCCACCGGTCAGGGGTGTTCCCATGGACAAGAGCGCCGCCGTAAATCCAAACCATCACCGGGAGGGGTGTCTTGAAATGCTTGGCCGGTGTCCAGACATTGAGAGTTAAACAGTCCTCGGACTTCGGCAAGTCGTCGGTCTGCATGCACGATGGACCGAAGTTTCGCGCATCCTTAACACCGCTCCATTCATTCACGGGTCTGGGATTGCGCCATCTCAGATCGCCAAGAGGTGGTGCCGCGTAGGGTATGCCTTTGAAGCTGACGACCGTGCCTGACCTTTCGCCCCTCAGCATGCCGCTGTCGATTCTAACGGTGTCGTCTGCCGCGGGTAATCGGGATGCAAAAGTCATCCAGGTTGCGGCCGCCAAAAAGAGCAGAAAGTTGCGACTGCGATCCACAAACACTGCCCCCTCCGAGGTTAACACAGTCCGGGAGTAAAATACTCCCGTACAGCGGCAACGAAAAGGGTTCGTCCGATGTCGACCAATGTCCGATGTCGACGGCGAATCTCGACCTACAGCTAGGCTTGTTGACAGTTGCGCGGCGGACGACGTGTCGTTTTGCGCTTGATCCGCCAAGCCGGCCCCAACGCGTCGGAGCGCGTCTCTGCATGGGACATTTCGACCACTAACCCATTCAATTCCGGCGCAATCAGGAAACACAAAAATGGGAGCACGACAGCACTTCGAGCGCCGTCGGATACTGCGCGGCGCTGCCTGCCAACTTCAAGAAAGGTATCAGTTGGACAAGGCCACGGCACGCTCGGGAAGTAGCCAGGAGGACGGCCTTGTGGCGCCGTTTGGTATTTATTGTGATGGTTTGACCGAATGATCATGATCCCATCCACCGCCGACAGCGGCGTCGACCTCGCAGATCACGCCGGCCTGGTCGTAGGTGATCTTTACTTTACCCTTCAACTCGGCCGCCAGCAGGCTTTCGATCAGGCGTGAACCGAAGCCCTTGCGCGAAGGCTGAGTAACGCTCGGCCCGCCCGTTTCCTGCCAACGCAGTCTCAGCTTGGCAGGGTCGTCGCCTTCAAGCGACCATTCAATGGAAACGCGGCCTTCCGGTACGGACAAGGCTCCATACTTGGCGGCATTCGTTGCCAGTTCGTGTAGCGCCAGCGAAATCGACAGGACGGCCCTCGGCGCCAGGTGAATGCTCGGCCCCGAGATCGAGAACCTGTCCCGTTGATAGGGAGACAGTGACTGCTTGACGACAGCTTCCAGCTCTGCCTGCTCCCAGTTGCCGTGCGTCAGGAGATCATGGGCCTTCGACATCGAGGCGAGCCTTGCCTCGAAAGCGTCCACTCCGGCTCGGTTTGCTTCCTCTCGCCCGAGTGTCTGCCGAGCGATCGCCATCACAGTCGCGAGCACGTTCTTCACACGATGGTTCAGTTCGCCGACGAGAACCGTCTGCAGCCGCTCGGCCTCCTTTCGCGCGCTGATGTCGTGCGCTATTTTTGAAGCCCCGACGATCCTGCCATAAGCGTCAAAAATAGGTGAAACGCTGAGTAGGACGTCGACAAGCCCGCCATCCTTGCGGCGGCGCTTGGTCTCATAAGGATCAACCTTCAGACCGGCGCTGACCTGCCTGATGATTGCAGGTTCCTCTTCAATCCTGTCATCGGGAACCAGAAGCACGACCGAGTGGCCGATCGCTTCGTCGGCCGAATAGCCATAGAGCTTCTCGGCTCCGATGTTCCAGCTCGTGATCCTCATGTTCAGGTCGGTGCCGAGAATGGCGTCGTCGGACGAGGCAATGATCGCGGCAAGGCGACGCTCCACTTCCTGAGCGCGCTTGCGTTCCGTGATATCGACGACAACGGCGACCGCTTGCCGTATCGCTGCGTTCTTGTCGCGAAGAGGTGAGACGGAATTCGCCACCCAAACGAGGCTACCGTCCTTGCGCACGTAGCGCTTCTCGATGTCAAAGCTCTGGCCGGTTTCCAGCATTGTCCTGTATGATCGGACATAGTCGTCCAGATCCTTGGGAAACGTGATGTCCTGCACCCGCATCTTCAAAAGCTCGGCTTCCGTGTAGCCGACGATTTCGCAGAAGCGGCTGTTGACCAGGAGGAGACGCCCGGCGAGATCCGACTGCCCGATGCCGGCCGCCGTCTGCGAGAACATTGCCCGAAAGCGTTCCTCGCTCTCTCGTAGCGCGGTTTCGAATTTGACGCGTTGAGTCGTCTCGCTGACGATGCAGAAGACGCCGCCGACCTTGCCCTCCTCGTCCCGGACCGGTGAGTAGGAAAGGTCGAAGTGAACAGTCTCTGGATAGCCGTGGCGCTCGATATAGAACGGGCGGTCCTTGGCGACCACTGTTTCGCCGTGGTCAAGGACGCGCCGCAGGAGCGGTTCCAGATCGCTCCACAATTCGCTCCAATGCTCGCGGGCCGGGCGGCCGAGGGCCTGAGGATGTTTGCTTCCGATTGTCGGCGCATAGGCGTCGTTATAAAGAGCGATAAAATCCTGGCCCCAGAACATGACGATCTGGGCTTTGGATGGCAGCATGATGTCGACGGCAGATTTCAAGCAGAGCGGCCACGAGGACGGCGGGCCGAGGCCGCTCGCTTCCCAGTCGTGGGCATAAATGCGAGCGGCCATCTCGCCTGATCCAGGATATGTATCGCTGCTGCGCAGGGGTTTTGTCCTCTCTGGGATGCCCTTGGTAACTCAAAGGTTTGGCGCGCAAACGTCAAGAGGGAAATTAGCGGGGCGATCCGTTACCGCTCGACGTGGCACCAGGCGGCAAGGAGGGGGCGCGCCGTGCACCGCATCGCGACGTTGTGTCCCGCTTCGTTGAAGAAAATCGAGCCAATGGAACCGCGCTGCCATCCCTTGTCGTTACAGGAGAATTCGCAGTCGGAAAGCGCCAGAAAAACGCGGGAGCGATACTGAATATGGTCTGGGAAGCGGCTGTATGGCGCCATGATCGTCAGGCCGAGAGCCACATCGGCTCGTTCTTCGACGCCCGATATGCCGGCCACGAGCGCATGTGCGTGTGTGTGCTCAATGTTGATACTGGCAAAAGGACCGGTCTTGCTGGCAACCCATTCCAGGCTCTTGGCGACATCGTTGATGGCCGCGGCAGCTTCAGCGAAAAGTTCGCCCTTCGAGACCAAGTTGCGGAGCGCAAACTGTAACTGCGGTGCCAAAGGCACAGGAGTGGCCGGCCTCGTTGCGATGGCGCCCGGATCCTGCAGCAGGTGGAACACCTTGCCCGCAACGAATTTCTCCATGAAGGGAGCCGCATCGGACAGCATGATGTTTCCCAACGCACCGATCAGGCGTTGCACGGCGACAGGTCTGCGAGCGCGGCTGACGGAATATTCGCCGCTGGCAGTCCTGGTCCCACGATGCAGCAGGAGATCTGCTTCCCTTCTCAACCGGGGTTTCGACATCGATACGGAAAGCTCCTTGGTCACACTGGGCGATCCTTATCCCGGTGCGATCAAAAAGCAAACTGTTCCAAGCGCGTTTTTCCGACAATAGCCGGCACGCTGGAGGGCCATGCCTGCGCGAGCGATCGTGATCCGGTTGTCGTCGCCAACCTTAGGGCAGTCGGTTGGACGTCGCGCCCGTTTGGCGGTTGGCCGCCAAACGGGCGACAAGCCCGTACTGAGCTTACAAGACGCGTTTCAAGGCGTCCCCCAAAATGGAAACGATCTTCTCGATTTCGTCCGTTTCAATAATCAGCGGCGGCGAGAGCGCGACGATGTCGCCCGTGACACGGATCAAAAGACCCTTCTGGAAGCAGTCTACGAAGACGTCATAGGCACGCGTCCCAGGCGCACCATCCCGGGGCGCTAGCTCAACAGCGCCGACGAGACCGAGGTTGCGGATGTCGATGACATGGGGCAGTCCCTTCAGGGAGTGAAGGGCGTCCTGCCAGGTGTCGGCGATGGAGGCGGCGCGCGTGAGCAGACCTTCCTCCTCGTAGATTTCCAGAGTGGCAATACCTGCCGCACTGGCAACGGGGTGGCCGGAATAGGTGTAACCGTGGAAGAGCTCGATCTGGTTTTCAGGGCCGACCATCAATGCGTCATAGACCTTTTGGCTAGCGAAGACCGCACCCATCGGAATGGCGCCGTTCGTCAGGCCCTTCGCCGTGGTGACAAGGTCGGGTACGACGCCGAAATAGTCGGTGGCGAAGGGCGTTCCCAGACGGCCAAAGCCGGTAATGACTTCGTCGAAGATCAGCAGGATGCCGTATCTATCCGCAATGGCGCGCAGACGCTCCAGATATCCCTTCGGCGGCAGAATGACGCCTGCCGATCCGGACATCGGCTCGACAATGACGGCGGCGATTGTCTCGGCACCGTGCAGCGCAACCAGACGTTCCAGATCGTCCGCAAGCTCGATACCGTGGTGCGGAAGCCCCTTGGAGAAGCCGTTTCTCTCGATATCGAGCGTGTGGCGCATGTGGTCGGCCGGAATTTGCGGGAACACACGACGGTTGTTGACGAGCCCGCCGACTGAGATGCCGCCGAAGCCGACGCCGTGATAGCCCTTCTCGCGACCGATGATGCGGGTTCGCGTGCCCTGGCCGATCGCGCGCTGATAGGCGATCGCGATCTTCAACGCCGTATCGACCGATTCCGACCCCGAGCCGGTGAAGAACACACGATCGAGTTTCGCGGCCAGCCCGCCGGGCGCAATCTTTGCCAGTTTCTCGGCAAAGTCGAATGCGACAGGATGGCCCATCTGAAACGTCGGAGCAAAGTCCATCGTTTGCAGCTGGCGTGCGACAGCGTCTGCGACGCGTTTGCGGCCGTGGCCGGCATTAACGCACCAGAGGCCAGCTGTGCCGTCCAGCACCTTGTTGCCGTCGATATCGGTGTAGTACATGCCTTCGGCTGAGGCGAGCAGCCGGGGAGCGGCCTTGAACTGTCGGTTGGCCGTAAACGGCATCCAGAAATTATCGAGGGAAGGCCGGTTCGACGTGCTCATCTGGTCCATCACTATTCTCCGTTGAGTTTCGAAGAATGTTCAGTGATTTACAGCGATGGACAAGTCCTTTTCTGCGCGTGCATAAGCACTTGAAAATTATGTGCGTGAGCTGAATATGTTCGATATTTGCAACAGGTGAAACACGTCCTATGTCCGTCGATATCGGTAATCGTCTCCGTCATTTGAGGATGATGCATAATCTCTCGCAGCGCGAGCTCGCCAAGCGCGCCAGCGTCACGAATTCGACGATCTCTTTGATTGAATCGAATTCCACCAACCCTTCCGTCGGCGCGTTGAAGCGCATCCTTGATGGCATTCCGATCGGCCTGGCGGAATTCTTCGCCTTCGAACCGGAACGACCGCGAAAGGCTTTCTATGCGGCCGAGGAGCTCGTCGAGATCGGGAAGGGGGCAATTTCCTATCGGCAGATTGGCGAAAGTCTGTTCGGGCGCAGCCTGCAGATCCTGAAGGAGTGTTATCAGCCGGGCTCCGACACCGGCAAGGTTCCCCTCGTTCATGAGGGAGAAGAGGGCGGGATCGTCCTTTCCGGGCGGCTCGAAGTGACGGTCGACGACGAGCGCCGGATCCTTGGGCCGGGCGACGCCTATTATTTCGAAAGCCGGAGACCGCATCGGTTCCGATGCGTCGGACCGGTCGCATGCGACGTCATCAGTGCCTGTACGCCCCCGACGTTCTAGGCGCTGGGTTCGCCCTGTATCCTCGCCAGAACGCGATCAAGCGCCAGGATTAGGGCATCATGCCCGCCGTTTTCCTGAAAGTCGGACTGCACCTGTTCGTTCAGGCCGCCCTTTGTTGCGAACTCGCCGCTGAGGGCTTCGAGCGGAATGGTACTGGAGCGCAGCGCCGTCTGCGAAAGGCTGGCAAATAGCGGCGCGATATAGGCGCGCCCCTTGCCTTTGGCGAGGCCGCGCTGTTCCAGCCACGCTGCCGAGACGTCCATGATCCCGAGGACGGTGGACATCAGCGCGCTGGCTGCGGCCAAAAGGTCGTATTCCTCCTTGGTCTCGCATTCGACTGCCGTGCCGAGAACGGAAAAGAGCGCCGCAACGTGAGGATCCGGCGGGAAGACGGCTGTCGCCCCTTCGCGATCCGCGACGAAAGGCAGCGGAATGGCCTGCACGAGGTGGACATCTGCCCCGATCCACTCCAAAAGCGTCTTGCGGCTCGTTGCCGCAATGACGCTGACAACGGATTGCCCCTTTCGAAACGTCAGTCCGTTCAGGACGTCTTGCGCAATCTGTGGGCGCACGGCCAGGACAACCATGTCGCTGGCGTTGATGACAGCCTGATTATCGGCGGCGATCGAGACTTCTGCGAACTCACTGGCAAGGCGCTCCGCAATCTGCGCGTTGCGCGGCGAAATCGTCACCTGCGCGACGGCGGCAGTCTTGGCCAGCAGGCCTCTGACCATGGCGTCGGTAATAGCTCCGGTTCCGATGAAGCCGATCTTCTGTACCTGCACTGGGTTGCTTCCCCTTACCGTGCGACTAGCCGACCTAGGTCACACATGGCTTCTTGCACAGGGGAATATCGTCTCGCAAGGCCCGTCGCAAGGCGAGAGGTTCCCCGTGTAATGTTGCGACCGGGCATTTTCCTTTCTTGGAAAGGAACTGCTCATTCCCGCGGGCGCACCGGAGCCATCGACAGGGACTGTGAATAGGCCTGTGGTGAGCGGTTCCCAGGCATGTTTTCATCGAGAATGAGTGTTTTGACATCGCCTGAACGGATGTCCAAGGCGACCACTCGATCCAGCTGGTCGACCTGCCAAACAGCGTAGCCAAGGTCAGCCGAATAGCCGCAGTCGCATCCGCATTTGTCGCCGACGATCCTACGCGCGGTTGCTGGTATAAACATGATCTTCGGTTTGGGCAATTTGTAGCAATGGCCCTCAAAGGCATATCCATAAATTACGCCGATACTTTTGATGTACTTCTCTCCGTCAGCACAGCAGAGCTTCGAAAGTCCGTTGACTTCGATAGGAAGTGTACGAAACGAGTTGCCATCGTATATTGCAAGCGTAAGGTGATTTAGGACTTCATCGTATAAAAACCCCATCTCTTTTATTAGATATTCTAACAATTCGTCTAATAATTCGTCCGGGAAGGGGAACGGAAAAATTCCGCCTCGAGATCTGTATTCATCATTCCCCTCTTCGGCGGCCTTAACCTTTGCTAATATTTTTTCGCGGTCTTCTTTGGCTTTCGGTCGTGCCAGAGCTGGTCGACCGTAAAGCCGGACCTCGCCCGGATTGAAGGTCTCATAAACTGGCTTGTCGAGATCTTCCGGCTCTTTACCCACACCTGGATATTCACAGCAGCTCATGGTCCCGATCCTTTCGCGTCAGTTTGATCTAGTGATTTCACGCCATGCAAAATTCTCTTCCAGTCGCTCTGCAGCCACGCCCTCCGCTGCAGCGACGATTGCTTGCGCCGCTCGGCTGAACGTCAATGCTGGCGAGTCAAGCGTCTCCAATGAAGCCCCTAGGGCGCGGCCAATGTCATCGCGTGCCTTCTCCAGCGCTAATTTGAATAGCAGCGGCCGAGCGCGGAAGCATTCGGCCGTCAGCGTTCTGAACCGATCGAACTCATCGAGCGTCAGTTCTCTGAGATCGACATCCAAGAGGCGTGGGGTGGCACACCCCTGCGAGACGAGATTGCGATGATAGAGCTCGACAATACTGTCGAAGACCGCGCCGATGAAGGGCAGCGCCCGGTCGTGCGGTTCGCGTGTGACTTCCGACATGCGCCTGAAGTTGGTCGCCAGGCGTATCTGGGTTTCGGGACTGGTTTCTGCGAAGCGGTTGAGTTCGTTGTAGAGCAGCAGATTTCCCCTTGTCCGGCGTAACAGGCGGTCGACGGCGGAGTCGAAATGGAGGAAGGAGATCAGCGACACGCAATCGGAAAATCCTTCCGAGAAGGGAAAGAAATCGCTTTCGCGCGACGCGCCAAGGGGAACGCCCATCTCAGAGAAGATGATGAGATGGCCGAGTTCGTGGGCGATCGCGTCGAAATTCAGAGCGTAAGGTCTTGGTGAGCCGCCGGCATGCGAGCAACCAAGCTCGAGAAAGCCATAGCCTGCCTGGGCATTGTCCCATTCGACGAAAGGGACGATCTCCAGTCTGGGGATCGTGCCATCGAAGAACCAGCGGATCGGGTGACCAATGTAGCTCTGCCAGATGTCGAGCACACGGTGGATGCAGGCATAGGCATGCACGCCAAGATAGGGTCGCGATCGCGGGTCGAGGCCGTCGAAATGACGGTCGGGTCCTGCCTGGACCGGCGGACGGCGGATGCCCTCAAAGGGCGGCAGGCGCGACATGCCGTAGGGCCGCTTGCTGTAGAGCGGATCAGCCACATACATCAGCGCATCGCTCGGTCCTTCATTGATCTGATCGGGAAGAATTGAAAGCCAGACGCGATCTGGTTGCTCATAGCCCGGGATGAAGGGAGGCTGAGGAAAAATCCAGAATCGTGTTCCTGTGCCGGCCTCTGCAGGGGCAAGCGCAACATCCGGGTACAAATCCATGTTGGCCTCGCCCCACAGGTCGAAACAACTTTACGTTTTATTAGTATGTATTAATTAAGTGTATGTCAATATTGGCTGCTTCGAGATCGCGAATGAAAGTATTCGTTGCAACCCAGGTGTTAATCGGGCGGCGACCGCCAAATTCCGTCGCCAATTGAGGCGCGAGTTTCAGTGCCAGTGATGCGTCAAGGCCCTTCTGCCGAATAAGCTGATGACGCAATCTACTGATTTCTTCCCGCCGCCAACCTTCTGCGCGAAGTATCCCATCAAACGATCGGTCGCGAAAATTCATTCGCCGCGCGGTTGCGGATAGACTATCGCGTTGAGCGGTGCTTATGTGGCCGAGCCGCTTCAGACTGGCAAACGTCCTTTGAAGATCGATTAGGGCGTCTGTCACGGGTGGGAAGCCAAGTTCGGCCGGTCCCGATTGGACGGCGACGGCATCGTCCGGGGCCAGTATCCAGCGCCTGTAATACCGGAAGACCAGCCCGACGCCGATCATACCGTATGGACCCAGTTCCGCTGCCCGGAGCGCTCCCATGCTTGCGGCTCCGATCACCACGATCCCCTGGGCCAGCGCCCACAGGATTTCCTTATGCCGGACAGACGGGCGATCTTCGAACTGTCCATCGATGATGACCATCGCTTTGGGGCGAAAAGCATGGGCGGCAAGCAGTATGTCGCCCTGTGCGACCGGTTGAAGGTAGATTGCGTCGAGCGCAACTTGGGCTTCCGACAGTCGCAGCGTCGGGCCTAGAAAAACCAGTATCGGACCTGCTTGATCGGTAGCGCTCATCCTGATCTCCTAGCGCATGATGGAAAAGGGGCGGCTGCGCGGCATCAAGATCCTGACGCAGCGAACAGGACCGTCGGAATTCGAACCCAGCAGAATTGCAAGAACAGGCCCAAGCGCGGCATCTGTGACATAGTCTAGCAGTTCCTGGAGGGTGGAAACCGACCGGATTTCTGCGACGGGCGTGAAAGACACCGGTTCGAGAATGAGTTGGCGCGCCTTTGCAATGACGCCGTCAACACGCTTGTGATAATGCCCCGCCGTCTGGTCGTCACGGGCGCCTGATATGGCTCCTGCTCGGGTCGCCAAAGCCTCAAGCAAGGCATTTTCCGCCGCCTGGTGGAGGTTTTGCCCGGCGCAATAACCTTCTGTCGGCAGTGCAAGAGCGGGATGCCCGGCGCCAATTTCGATCGACTGGCACCAGACGACGGCAATTCCGGTCGGGGAGGGGGCAAGCCAGAACCCGACCGATATAGAGTGTTCTGCGAGAAGTCCGATCCGGCGATTGACAGCCGCACCAAGGCTCTCGGGAGCAAGTCGGTGTCTGTCGAAGAAGCCGTGTGTGGAGAACGCTCTGGCAATCGCATCGCGCTCTATGCACTCGAAGAGCGCGTGCGCTGCCGCTTGATGCCATGTTGAATGGCACGCGAGGCCGGTGGTGTTGCGAAGGAACAGCCCATCGAAGTCCGGTGGCGGATCGGTGTAGCGTGTATGCACGAGTTCGAGAGGAACCATCTGCCTCGATCCGGAGCGAAGGTCATGGGCTGCAATCCAGAGCGTTGGTGTTTGCCGCCAAGCAGCGTTTGTGCTGTTGACAAGCTGAGTGTCGAACAGTCCCTCTGGGATGGCGAGCTCATCCGCACTTGCAAGAACGGCGCTCTTGGCAGGAAGCAGCTCGGCGTAGTAGCGCTCAAGCGCCTCCATGATCGCTCCGATCGCGGCATGTTGGATGGATCGACCTCGGCCAAGGGAGGTCACTTCTGAAAGGGCATTTGGGCGGATGGTTTGAACCGCCGGAAGCGTCAATCGGTCGAGGCCGGTGAGGTCCGCGATGCGTGTTATGCCCGCGTGCCTGCACATAGGCAGGAGCCCGCGCAAGTAGATGCCGGGATCGTCCTCCGCCTCCCGGGCAAGCGGTGAGGAGAGGTGGACGGTGACCTCTTCCGCAAACGCGCCGAGGAGTTCGTTATCTGAAGTGCCGTCAGTGGGCTCACCGGTCGACGACAAGGCCAAGGTCCTCGATCGACTGGTTGATTTTCTGCTGGAGTGCGACCGCACCCTGCGTCTGGGCAGTCTCTGCGGCAACCCGCAGATCCTCGATGACAAGATTTCGCATCGCGCCGGCGCGGGCACGCAGCATGGCGCGAACCCGGTACAGCTCGGCAAGCCAATAGGCGTGACCCGTTTCTCGTGCTTTGAGGATCGCCTGGCTGGCAACCTCGATGGCGCGATCGACCTTGTCGTCAAGGCCCAGCATTGCGGCCTGCATCGATAGATAGATCGGCAGGTCGATCACCGCGCCGAGTTCCGCAAGAAGATCAAACCCCTTGCAGAACCTTTCGTAGCCCCCCTCAAGGTTTCCAAGGTGGGCCTCGGCCCAGCCGCCGAAAAGAAGCGAAAGTCCAGCCAAAGACTGCATTTCGTGTTGTCTCGCAAATTCAGACATCTCTTCCGCAACGGTTGTCAAGCGTTTGTAATCATTGCGATAGAAGGCAGAGACGGCTTCCGTGTCGAGAGAGTGTGCCTTGCTCGGCAGGTGGGAAATCTCGTTCACGAACCGGATCATGTCCTGAAGTGCATGATCCGATTCATGCGTCTGGCCTGTCAGCCACAGCGAGAGTGCCAGTTGGCCCAGTCCACAGACACGTGCATCGTGACCGCCGTAAATTGTGCGTGCTTCCGTCGCCCTTTGTGTGTCGTAAAGCGCCAGCCCTTCTCGGATTGCACTCTGCGTTTCTCGGTGACGTCCAAGGTTGAAGTCGATTGCCCAGACGCAATGCTTCATCTGCAAGCGTATTTCAGGATCTTGGATGCCTGCCAACATGACCTGCACTTCCATTGCGCGCTCATGCATCGTCAGAAAATCGGCTCCCGTCAGCCACCAACCCCAGTAGATCGGAAACCATTGCGACTTCTCTTCAAGCGGCAGGCGATTGGCGATCTCCACCCCGTCTTCGTAGAGCTTTCGCGCCGGCGGCGAATTCAAGCCGACCGCCCCGGTGAGCACTGGTCCCAGCGCGGTTACAGCTGTTAGACGAAGTCGATCAACCCGGTCGACCACCTCCAGACTGTCGCAGATTGAGAGGGCATGTTCGAGATGGTGGCGGGCTTCGACCAAAGCGGAACGACGCGCAGCCTCCTGGCCGGCCCTGATGAACAGTTGCGCGGCCGTTTCCTTGAGACCGGCACGCTCCGCATGCTCGGCACGGGAACCGACATCGATCCACGGTGCAATTGTGGGGTCTTCGCTAACAGCGTCGAAGAGGCGCCGATGAAGGGCTTGGCTCTGCCGCCGCAGCAACAGCTTGTAGATTGTCTCGTGGATCAATGCGTGGCGAAAACCATAGGTAATGGTTCCGCCAGCTCGCACATGTGTTACGAAACCCGTATCGCACAGCGTATCTGCCGCGTTCGCCAGCGCCTTCTTGCCATAATCCGGGAGCAGCCTTTGAAGGAGCGGCAAGGTGAAGCGGGAACCGGCAACGGCACCGGCGCGTGCCACATCCCGGATGGGGCCAAGTTGACCGAGCCGCGCTTCGAGAATCTCTTCAAATGCCGAAATATGGGTTGTCGATGCCGTCTCCGGCATCGTGACATTGTCGGCGATCTTGGTGTCGGATACCCACTGGCATATCTGCTCGATAAAGAGCGGCACGCCGCCAGATATTCGCTCCGTTACCTCAACCAGCTCTGAAAACTCGGCTTGTCGGTGCTGCGGCCAGTTGCTCTCGATCGCCCGCCTCGTTTCGTCCGGATCGAGAGGTTGCAGAGACAGTCGAGATGGATTGGCGTCATCAGACCATTCCGTCGTCGGCTCCGGACGTGTGGTCGCGATGAGAAGAAACGGAAGCCGCGAGATGACGCGGGCCGCCTCCACCAGAAACTCCCGCGAGGTCGGATCAATCCAATGAATGTCCTCGACGACCATAAGGACCGGCCCGCTTTCGCATAAAGCCTGCAGGGCCCGTGGAATTGCTTGTCGCGCTCGCTCCCGTATGAGTTTGGGATTGCTGCCTGCGAGATTTTCACTACGCCCTTCGGCACCGAGGAGATGGGCAAAGATCTCGATGATGTCGTCTTCCCGTATGCCGTGGCGCCGGAAGCGGGCGGCGACCGTAGCTGCCCTCAATTTCGACTGTCCGCCCGTTTCGGGCATGCCGGTGAGGCTGTTGACCAAGGGGTGGAGCGTCGAATGGAAGCCACCAGGAACGCACTGGAAGAAGAAGGATTTCGATCGCTCCGCGCGCGTCAGTCTGCGGAACTCATGCAGGAGACGCGATTTTCCGATCCCAGCCTCTCCCTCGACGACGACCGTCTGTCCATTCCCGGCCACGACGCTTTTCCACGCTTTCGAAAGTGCCTCCAGCTCGGCTGTGCGACCCACAAAGGGGCTGCCGAGTCTCCCAAATGCATAGAATCTGTCCACTTCATTTTTGTGGCCAAGCGCGCGCCATGCCCTTTGCGGTCCCTCGAATCCCTTCAGCTTCCAGATGCCCTCGAACGAAAACGCGTGCGAGCGCCCCGCCAACCTGCAGGTTTCGTCTGACACGAAGACGGTGTTGGGAGCAGCGACTGTCTCGAGACGCGTGGCGAGAGCAAGCGCCACGCCGACAACCGGCTCATGGCTCCAGCTTTGTTCTTGAAATCCCTGAACGAGCGCAACGGAGGTGGCGATGCCGACGCGTACCTGCAGATCGGCACGACCGGCGGCCTCGCCAACGTGCCTGCAGGTTTCAATGATTTGCAGGCCTGCACGAATAGCAAGGGAAGCGGCATCCCGTGCTCCGAGATCGATCGGAAACAGCGCGAGGCCGCCGTCACCGGCCTCCACTCGAAGCACGCCTGAATGCCCTACGATTGATTTGTTCGCGGCTGCCTGAAACGCCGATATCAGTTCGCGGTAGTCTTCCAGGTCCATGCGGTGGAAGAGTTCGGTTGAATCGACCAGATCGTAGCAAAGTGCGGTAACGATCCGGCGCTCGATCGCACCGGTCTGGGCTTTCCTCCAGCCGCTCTTGACCGGTGGTTTCCTGGCGCCATTCGGATCGTTGTCCTGCATCGCGCTTCCCCTTGGCCGCTAGCCCAAAGCTGACGTGCCCGTAAGGCTAACACATTCTTAACGCGTTGCGAGGCTATCGTTGTATTGACGCCCTATGGCATTGGTAGGGGAGCCACGGTGTCGCACGCTGGGGTAGGTCTCCTCTCAGGCGTTGCTGCGGGACCCAATTCAAGGCAGATTGCGTGCTCGTCGCCCGCGCGGAGGCTAGCCATTGCTCGAAAAGCTGATCGGTGAATACGGCGTCCTGGCCGTTTTTCTTGGCGCTGCTGTTGAAGGCGAAACGGCAGCATTTCTGGGTGGGATCTTCGCCCATCGGCAACTCATTCCATACTGGCAGGTCGCGTTGGCTGCATGTCTGGGATCGTTTGCTGCAGACCAGTTCTTTTTTCTATCGGGTCGATACGCCACGAAGTGGTCCTATGTTCAGAAACGGCTCGCATCGGAACCGATTGCGCGGGTGACGCGATTGCTCGAAGCGCATCCGACCGGCTTCATTCTAGCGTTTCGCTTCATTTATGGCATCCGAACGATCAGCCCCGTTGCGATCGGCATCTCGAGCATCTCGACGCGCAGGTTTGTCATACTCAATGCGATTGCCGCGCTGATTTGGGGTATCCTGATAACTGCGATTGGATTCGTGGCCGGAGGTGCGGTTGAAGAATTGCTCGGGCGGCTGCAGCTTCACCTGCATTTGCTGATTGCGCTGGCTGTTGTCGCCATCCTTGTTCCGGTCAGTGCCTATGCCTTCAGGCGAGAAATGGGGAGACGGACAGCTCGCCTGGGCAGGCGAGCAGCATGATGGCATGGCCAACGCCAATGCGACTGTCGTGGACACGGGCGAACGGGCGTCACTTTCTACGTGAGTGACCGATGGTCGTGAATCGATCGGATCGGCTTGAACTCGGATTCGAGTGAACCGATTTGCAAATCGATTTTATATTTCCTCGGTCGCTCTCTGGTGCCGATATGCGCCTCACAAGCCGTTTGAGGCGCTACTTTCAAGGAACGGTTCCGACCTTTCGCCGTCCTTGCCAGAACCGGGCCGCAGCCGAGATCGAGGTGAAGGGCGGAGCGAGCTCAAATGTCGCAGGCGGGCGAACCAAATCCACTGGTTCTGGCGATCTTGAAGAACCCAAAGAAACATTTATTGCGACTAGCTGGAAGCTGGCGTTCTGTGGGAAAATGCCTATGTTTCGCATAGTTTTGAAATAGTAAGGTCCCCATTTTTGCTTCTCGAAATTTCAATCGTTGCCATTCTCACGATCTTGAACGGCGTCCTCGCCATGTCCGAGCTCGCGGTCGTATCCTCGCGGCCGGCTCGTCTCAAAGTACTCGCCGATCAGGGAAGCCGCGGGGCCGCCATGGCCATCCGGCTGGGTGAGGACCCCGGACGTTTTCTATCCACCGTTCAGATTGGCATTACCCTCGTTGGCGTCTTGTCCGGCGCATTCTCGGGCGCAACGCTTGGTGCGCGATTGGCCGGCTGGCTAGGCACACACGGCTTGTCACAGGCAGCAGCCGACGCGCTTGGGGTCGGCTCGGTCGTCGTTGCGATCACATACCTGTCGTTGATTGTCGGCGAACTGGTGCCGAAGCAGATCGCCCTTCGCGCACCGGAAGCCGTTGCCAGTAGGGTCGCCCCGGCAATGGTGTTTTTGTCCCGCCTGGCCGCGCCGCTCGTCTGGCTGCTTGACACGTCCGGTCGCACCATCCTTCGCCTTCTCGGGCAGTCGGGCAAGTCCGGCGACGTCGTCACCGATGAAGAAATCAAGACTGTGCTCGCCGAAGCGCACAGCGCGGGCGTTATTGAGACCGAAGAGTCGGCGATGATCTCCGGTGTCATGCGCCTGGCAGATCGAAATGCCAGAGCCTTGATGACGCCGCGCCGTGATGTAGAGGTGATCGATGTGGAGGATGGCTTTGCAGAGATCCGGGACCAGCTCCGTCGGACGGCGCAGGCACGGTTGCCGGTGCGCAAGAACAGCTCCGACGAAATCATCGGCGTGCTTTTGACCAAGGACTTCTACGATGCGCTTGCGTCGTCCGGCCATGTCGACATTGCCACCCTTGCTCACGAGGTTCCGATCGTATCGGACTTGTCAGGTGCCCTAGACGTCATTCAGGCCATTCGTCGTTCATCCTGCCACATGGTGCTGGTTTATGACGAATACGGCCACTTCGAAGGTGTGATCACCTCCGGCGACATCCTGGAGGCGATCATGGGTGCGGTCCAGGAAGACTCGCTTGGAGAGAAGGCGATCGTGCGCCGCCACGACGGTAGCTATCTCGTGTCCGGCTGGACCCCGATTGACGAGTTTGCGGATTTCATGGGGTTCCAGGTTGATGACGACAGGGACTACCAGACGGTGGCGGGCCTCGTGCTGGAGGAAATGAAGCACCTGCCGGAGGTTGGCGAAAGTTTTGCGATGAACGGTTGGCGATTCGAGGTCGTCGATCTTGATGGGCGCAGAATCGACAAGCTTCTTTTGACCGCCGACATGCCGCCTGACGATGGCGTAAGCCGAACACTGCAGTGAGGTTGGAGGGGAGCTGCCCGTCCTGTTTGCCGGGGAACCTTCACGTGGAAAGGGAGTTCACCCTTTCAGACATATGGAGGTAGCTATGAAAGCTCTCGTAACAGCTGCAACGGCAGCGCTCATGCTAACCGGAACGGCTATGGCCCAGACCACCACGGTTGTGACCGTGCCTGGCGAGGTAAGAACCTATATAACCGAACAGGAGGTCCCATCCGTTGTTTACGATGGTGATATCATCGTGGGAACTGAGCTTCCGTCCTCAGTCGAAATCCACACGATCCCCAGCAACGATGCATACGGTTACACGGTAGTGAACAAGAAGCGCGTGATCGTTGATCCGCATACGCACCGCGTGATCGAAGTGATCAATTAATCAATCGGTTTGCTCTGGCAGCTGAGATTGTGCTTGCATTTGGACGCATCGACCTGACGTTAGGGAAGCTGAAGATGGTCGATGCGACCGTATGCACTCGCTGGCAGTCGCATGCGCGGCCTCTGGCCACCGGTGCTACGGAGACGCGCGTGTTTCCTTTCGGCTGAGAAACCACAGAAGATATGGCCCTCCGATCAGGGCGGCGAAGAGGCCGACGGGAACCTGATAGGGGTAAATGATAATCCGTGATAGCCAGTCGGCTAGGACAAGCAGGCAGGCGCCGATCAACATAGCTGCCAGCAAATGATCGCGCGTCCGGTGAAAACCGATCAGCCTGGACAGGTGGGGCGCGATCAACCCTGTGAGGCTAAGTGGCCCAATCAGGAAAGAAGAGATCGCCGTCATGAGCGACGCGACTGCTGCAAGCAGCAGACGTGTTGGGGTAACGCTAATTCCGACACTGCGTGCCAGCCCGGCGCCAAGTGGCAAGATGGTCAACCAGCGCGTCATCAGGAAGAGCGGGGCTGTCAGAATAGAAAGCGAAATGATCGCGGTCCAGGCCTCAAAAGGCCCGGCGCGGTTTGTCGAACCGGATAGCCAGGTCAGCAGGATGTAACTGCGCATGTCGCCCTGCGCGAGCACCATGCCGATGATTGCAAGGCAGAAGGCGCTGATGGCGACGCCTGTAAGCAGGAGCGCCTCAGGCGACATCCCAGCTCGCCGGGCAATGACGTTCATGGCCAGAAATGAGGCGAGCGCTCCGAGGACCATGCCGGCGATCATGATCGGCGGCGAAGGGAAGGCGAAAATGAATAGCGTCACCGTCAGTCCAGCCCCGGCGCCAGAGGACACGCCGACCACTTCAGGGCTTGCCAGCGGATTGCCGGTCACGCGTTGGATGATGAAGCCAGCAGCACCCAGCATCGCACCGGCTCCACCTGCAACGACAATTCGCGGCAGCCTGAACGGCAGAAGATCTGAAAGCGGCGATCCAACGGCAATTTTCCAGCCGCCATCGGTCGGCCCGACAGCAAGAACGACCGCGAGCGTAGCCAAGAAGAGAGCGCCGAAAAGCAGGAGTGCCAGCGATGGTCGCGATACGCGTCGCAGACTTCCAGGCGATTTTGCGGTGACAGCAGTGGGGCCATGCACGCGTGGTAGCAGGAACAAAAGGAGCGGGCCGCCAATGAGCGCGGTGGCTGCACCTGTAGGCGCAAGGTCGGAAAAGCCGGGGCCAAGCAGTTGCGTCAGGCAGTCTGTCAGAAACAGAATCGCTGCGCCGGTCAGAGGCGCCATCGTCATGATACGATGGGTGGTGCGCGCGCCGCAAAGCCGCGCGACTGCCGGCGCGGCAAGTCCGAGGAAGCCGATGATGCCGACCGTCGCCGTGACCGAGGCCGAAAGCCAGACGGCAAGCATTAGGATCGCGAAACGCGCGGTATGAAGCGAGACGCCGAGACTTTTAGCGCTCGCATCGTCCAAAGCCAGCACGTTGAGCGGCCTGAGCAGAAGCATCGCGACGAGGATACCGGCAGCGAGCTGAGGTGCAAGCGACGTCACGCCACCCCAATCCTGCTGGTTGAGGGCGCCGGCGCCCCAGATGTGGATCGACATGGCATATTCGCCACGCGCCAGCACCAGCGTAACACTCAGCGAGGCTGCAACCATGCTGACGATCATGCCGCAGATCGTCACGGTGACTGGATCAAGTCCGCGCCGCCAGCTCAAGGCAAGCACGAGGGCCACGGCCCCCAGTCCACCGGCAAAGGCAACGAGCTCACGCGAGACACCGGTAAGGACAGGCGAAAAACTCAAGCCAAGCGTCAGCGCCAGTTGGGCGCCGGAAGCGATACCGAGCGTCGAGGCATCGGCAATCGGGTTGCGCAGGATGCGCTGCAGGAGCGCCCCGGCGAGGCCCAGTGCCGCCCCCGAGACAAGAGCGATCGCCGCTCTTGGCACAAGGCTGTTCCAGAGCAGGATCGCGTCGAGTGCCTTGGCCTGCTCGGGATCGCCGGGCACCTGGGGACGCAACAGCAATAGCAGGACGAAGGACGTGACGCATGCGACGGCAAGCGCGCAAGCTGGCATGATTGGGCTGCGTGAGGGCGCACGCGGCATGGAGAGACTAGCCGTTTCGGACACGGGAGAATCCATTGGCGAGGAAGTCGGCGAAGCGACTTGCCGCCGGAAGCGCGCCGTAAGGGTTGATCGAACCGGTCGTCAGGACGCGGTTCTCTTGCACGGCGGGAAGCGCCTTCCAGAATGCACTCCCGGTCAGGGTATCGAACGCGTCTTGCGAATGCGGTGGAATGAGGATGATCCAGGCGTCCGGCATGGACGCCAGTGTTTCGATGCCGACAGGCGCCGTGGCGGAATAGCTGGTCGCTCCCCTCCAGGCGTTGGTGAGCCCGATGCGCTGCAATACCTCCCCGAACATGCTGTCAGAGCCAAATACGCGGTAGTGGCGGGCATCGCCGAGATTGATCGGCAAGACAGGTCGTCCATCGCCGGCGGCAAACAGAGCCTTGTAGCGATCCAGTTTCGCAGAGAGATTTTCGACCAGCAGTCGCGCCTGCGCCCGCTCTAGACGCTCTCCAATCGCCAATGTTGCCTGCTCGGCCAGCCCGTAGGGACTTTTCCCGGGCATGTAGATCGCGTGGTTTTCGACAGCTGCGATGCGGCTCATAATCGGATCGGCCCATGCGTAGAAATTAGAGTTGAAGATCAGGTCGGGCCGGGCGAAGCGCAGAACCTCGAGGTTCGGCGTTCCACGCAGCCCGAGATCGGCGACGGTCTCGGGCACTGCGGGCGTCACGGCGACCTGCCTGAATTGGCGCAATTCCGTCGCCGCGACCACATTGGCACCGATCGTTAGCAGCGTTTCCAAGAGCGCCCAGTCGAGCGTGGCAACCCGCGGTTCTGGCGACCGACCTTGCGCCGCACCCGCGACAAGCGTGGCCGCTATCGCGAGAAAAGTCCTGCGGCTGAGCAGTGATGTGCTCAAATTGATCTCCCGTCGGGCAAAGAAGGCCCAGAAGGCCCTCCGGAAAAGACATACAAAATTAGCGGTTTACCAAGTCTTGCTCAGCCTGAACAAGACGGTCCGCGCGTCCCCGTAACCGCATGTGAATTCGCCGCCGCAGCCTTTGACATAGTCCTTGTCGAAGAGATTGGTGACGTTGATGGAGCCTTCCCAGCCCTCCTTCTTGTAGCGGATTGCGGCGTCGAACACGGCTGCGTCAGGAACCTTCAAAGTGTTTAGACGGTCTGCCCAGCTTTCGCCCTGGTAGCGCACGCCGCCTCCAATGCTCATTCCCTCCAATGCGCCCTGCGTTACGGTATAGTCTAGCCACAGTGCGGCGGTCTTATCGGGCACGAGATAGGGCTTCTTTCCAACATAGGCAGCAACAATATCCTCCTTCACCTCAAGATCGGTGTAGGAGAAGGAGCCAAGGAGCTTCCAGTTATCATTGAGGTTGATCTTGGCCTCCAGCTCGATGCCACGAGACTCGACTTCACCGATCTGGTTGGCAAGGAAAGTCGCCGGATCCGTTACGACAACATTGCGACGATTGAGGTGGAAGAGCGACGCTGTAAACGTGCCGTCGATGAAGGTGGGGTCGTACTTCAGCCCGACTTCGTATTGCTCGCCTTCCTCCGGGGCATTGTTCGGCGTTGCGCTCGGAGCGACGGTCGGATTGAAGAAGGTGCCAACACTGGCGTATGGCGTAAGGCCGTTGTCGAATTCATAGGCGATGCCGATGCGACCGCTGGCCGCCGATGTATCATAGCTGTAGCTGCTATAGGTTGAGCTGTAGGCCGTCGGTCGGTTGTCGGTGTCGGTATTGACGAAATCGTAGCGCCCGTTCAGCGTTACGAGCCAGCCATCAGCGAAACGTATCTGATCCTGAGCGTAGATGCCGAGCTGTTGCTGGGTGATCAGCTGATTGCTGTAAATTCGATTGATCGGCTGGGAAGCGCCATAGACCGGATTGACCGGGTCAATCGATGTAGCGGGCGTGGATGCCTGCACGTTGTCGAGCTGATAGTATTTGTAGTCGAGGCCGACCATGACCTCGTGGTCTAGGGCGCCGGTCTGGAAGTCGCCTTCCAGTCGGTTGTCGATGGCAACGGTGTTAACCTCGGAGTGCCCTTCGAAGCCGAGCCGATTGAGTTGAAAGTAGCCTGGATCGAGCGGGTCCGTGGTATTGACATAGCCATAAGCATAGGGGCCAACCTCATATTTCTGGAGGTGGCCGTAGCGGGCATTCGATGTGAACGTGATGCCGCTATCGAACTCGTGCTCGAACTCACAGCCTCCCATTTGCTGGTCGTACCGCCCGGTATCGATGTCCGGCTCTCCAGGGAAGAAGTCGCGATCGATCTTGCCAAATGGGGCGTCGACCACAGTACCGACATACGGGAAAAATCCGTTACCCACATGAACCTGGTTAAGCGCTCCTGCGTATGCCCAGGCTGTAAGCGTGGTGCCATCATCGGGGGAGACGGTGACTTGCGGCATGACGAAACCGCGCAGGTCGTGGGAGAAGTCGGAGTAATTGTCGCCACCCGCGATCTTGCCGGTGAGGCGATAGGTCACCGTGTCGCTCTTTCCCAGCTTGTCGGAAATATCGAACCCGGTGAATGCATTGCCGTCGCTGTTGATGCCAACGTCGGTGTAAACGTAGGGCTCGTCCGTCGGTCGCTTGCGAACATAGTTGACGATACCGCCGGCGTTGCCGCCGCCATAGAGAACCGATGCCGGACCCTTCAAGACCTCGACGCGCTCAAGCATGAACGGATCGATCTGAAACCCCCCAAACCCATAGGTGAAGAGCTGCAGACCGTCGAGATAAACGCCTGTCTGTGTAGCGTCGAAGCCCCGAATGTAGATCCAATCCGTATCAGCATCGACACCGAAGGGAGCGGCGATCACGCCAGGCGTATAGCGCAAGGCTTCATCGACCTTGTTGACGACACCACGGTCGTCCATTTCCTGCTTTCCGACAACGGAGACGGCCTGCGGGATCTCATTGAGCGGCGTGTCGGTCTTGGATCCCGTCCTCGTTTCCTTGGCGACGTAACCGTTTACGGGGCCGATCGCGCTGTTATCGGCGGTGTTGCCCTGGACGATGATCGGCGCAAGTGCCGTGTCGGCGGTTTGTGCCTGGGCCGTCCAGGCGGCGCAAACACCGATCAGTGCTGCGCTCGCGCTCAGAGCTTTCCGCGCACGTTGGAAACCTTCTACTTTGTGCATTCCTACTACCCCGCTCATAGGCCCGCCGGCCGCCTGCCAGGCGCCAGCTCGAATAAGGTGAGCGATTAACTCAAATTTAATGGTTGGGCTTGGTCTGATCCGCGGCGATTGAATGATTTTGGGCAGTTCCAAAATTTGTGGGCAAATCTTTGCAAAAATGCATCACTCGCACTTCGACCGTTTCCAGCGCGCCGGTGTTGTGCCGACATATTTGCGGAAGACGCGCGTGAAGTGCGCTTGGTCGGAAAAGCCTGTTTCCACTGCGATGGCAGTGAGGCCTTGATCGCTATCGCGCAGCAGCTGTTTGGCAAGCTCAAGCCTGGCGTTCATTTGCCAATCATGTGGCGTTACGCCGGTGGAGGCTTTGAATGAGTGGCTGAAATGCGACTGGGACAGCCCCGTCAGTTCGGCCAGTTCTTGCAGGCGGATATTGCGCCCACAGTGCTCCTGCATGAACTCGGTGGCGCGGCGCAACTGCCAGGATACAAGCTCACCGCGCTTGCGTGGTGGCGTCTTGACCATCTTCAGGACATCGATGACAAGTGAGAGTGCCAGGCCATCACCGTAAAGATCATGCAAGGGAGTTGGGCTGGCGATCTCCGTGGCAATCAATTCGGCAAGCGCCATTGCCCGCTGGTCGAAGAAGAGCAGTTGCGGCTCTCTCAGTTTCTGCGGATCGATATCTTCCATCAGACGCTGGCTGACTACATCGGCATCGAAATGGACATCGAGATGACGCATCGCGTGCACCTCTCGGATGTCCACCCACAGTTCCATTTCCGCCGGGATATAGGAAATTGGACTCGCTTGACGGTCCTGTGGCGCTCCGGGCGCCGTCGCCGAACGCTTGACCGACGGACGACCGCGCCCGAGATGGTCGAGAAGGATGAACAGGCGCGGATCGCGCGCCACGTAGTGTCCGCCTGCATAGGCGCCACATTCGACATCCCACAGATCAGCTGTGATGCCGTTAAAGTTTCGACGCCTGAGCCCGCCCACGACCGAGAAACCCTCGATCGCGTTCTGCATGCGCGGCTGAAATGTCATGGCGATGTCCTGCAATTATAAAACATGTGTATAATTATCAAGTTTATTGCATTGCATCAATCGCCGCGTTTCCGGTTTTTCAGTGGCTCCGCATTTGCGCATCGTGCAGCCGGTTGTAGACGCCGCGCTTGGCCATCAAGTCCTGATGCGTTCCCTGCTCAACGATACCGTTGCCATCGACCACGACGATCCGATCGGCCCCCTGGATGGTGGCCAGGCGGTGGGCGATGATCAACGTGGTACGGCCTTTTGAAAGCTCCGCAAGCGAACGCTGTATCGCGCGTTCCGTCTCTGTGTCGAGCGCCGAGGTCGCCTCGTCGAGGATCAGGATCGGAGGGTTCTTCAAGAACATGCGAGCGATGGCAACGCGCTGCTTCTGGCCGCCGGAAAGCTTGACGCCGCGCTCGCCGATGACCGTATCGAGACCGGCGGGCAGGCCCGCAAGCATCTCTTCCAGCCGCGCCCTGCGGGCTGCCTCAGCGATCTCGTCTTCGCTGGCGCAAAGCCGACCGTAGGCGATGTTTTCGCCGATCGTACCGCCGAACAGGAAAACGTCCTGCTGCACGATGCCGATCTGCTGGCGCAGCGACACCTTCGTCATGTCTCGTATATCCACGCCGTCAATCGTGATGCGGCCACTGCCGACCTCGTAGAAGCGCGGCAGAAGCGAACAGATCGTCGTCTTGCCGGCGCCCGATGGGCCGACGAAGGCGATCGTTTCACCGGCGCGGATTGCTAAATTGACATGCTCGAACACTGCCGCGGCCGGACTATATCCGAAGGAGACGTCCTCATAGGCGATATCCCCCTTGAGATGATCGACCGTGATGGCGTCAGGCGCATCGGCGATATCTGGCTCGGTATCGATAAGCTCTGTGAAGCGGCGAAAGCCGGCAATGCCCTTGGGGTAGGTTTCAATGACCGAGTTGATCTTTTCAACGGGACGGAAAAAGACGCCAACCAGCAGCAAAAAGCCGATAAAGCCGCCGGTCGTCAGGTTACCGGAGAGGACGAAATAGGCTCCGGCGATCATCACCAGCATCTGCGTCAGCCGCATGCTCATATAGCTCAGCGAAGTGCTTGCGGCCATGAGCTTGTAGGCGTCGAGCTTGACCCGCCGGTAGTTTTGATTGTCCATTTCAAACAGCGTGCGTTCGTAATTCTCGTTCGCGAAAGCCTGTACCACGCGAATGCCGCCGACATTTTCCTCGATACGCGTGTTGAAGTCGCCGACCCGTTCGAAGAGGCGGCGGAAATTCTGGGTCATGCGGCTTCCGAAATGGCTCGTCAACCACGCCGTCAGCGGCACAACGATCGCCGTTATCAGCGCCAGTTGCCAGTTGACGGAGATCATCAGCAACAAGGCGCCGGCAAAGGTCATCAGTGCGATGAACAGATCTTCCGGGCCATGGTGGGCGACTTCGCCAATCTCTTCGAGATCTTTTGTCAACCGTCCGACGATGTGCCCGGTCTTCTGGTTGTCGAAATAGCTGAATGACAGCTTCTGCAGATGATTGAACGCCGCGCGGCGCATGTCTGTCTCGATATTGATGCCGAGCATATGTCCCCAATAGGTGACAATCGCCATCAGGCCGGTATTGATGACATAAATCGCAAGCAAGGCTGCTGACGCGAGCAGAATTAGCAACCACTCCTGGCTAAGCAAAAGCCGGTCGATGAATAGCTTGACGGCAATGGGAAAGCCGAGTTCGAGCAACCCCGAAAGGATGGCGCAGGCAAAATCGAGGACGAAAAGCCCCCGATACGGCCGATAGTAGGAGAAGAAGCGACGCAGCATTCAAACACTCAAAATGATCTGGGACCGCCAAACCTAGTCGGCCAGAACGGCCACCGGCGAAACATGACTCTGTTTCTCCATATTCTGAAGCGGGCTGGATAGAGCGTTGCGCGAGCAAAAGCAACACGAAGTGTGCTCTGGGAGACAGCGGCAGGCTAGGGGGCGCGAGCTTGTCACGTAGCCGTCAGCCGGGCACGCACGACCGTCTTGTCGAGGTCTCACTGAGCGCCCGCGACCTCGGCAGTCAGCTATTCGACGGCAGCTTGACGTCACCAAGGCCGCACGCTGCCTTGGGACGAACGCTGAAGACGCGAACCTTTCTTCACCAGCGTCGCAGCGTTAGACTGGCCTGGCGACCATGGCGGCGCCCCGTGACCTCGACGCAGGGCGTGCTGATTGAGTGTCTCAGTCAGGGCGAAGGAGGCATGATGACTGCGAAGACGATTATGTTCGCGCTTGCTGCTCTTGCGATCTCGGCGGCCAAGGCATTCCCGATTGAGGCGCAATACGAGTGCGCAACCGGCACGCGTCTCCATGCAAACTTTTCGTCGCCTGACGCTTCGCCTGGCAGTGTCGTGCTCGCCTTTTCGGGCGCATCGGGCAAGATCAGACTGCCGCAGGTCGCCTCAGCCGATGGCGGCCGCTATGCCAACAACGCTATGGAATTCTGGATTAAGGGCAGGGAAGCCACCCTGACCCGCGGCGGGAAGAGCGAAACATGTCATACCAATTGAGCGTGTTGGGTAGGGCTGGGAGGAAGTCCGTTCACAACGCAAATTTACCAAGCAACGTCATTTGAACGAATATCCAGGAAAGGAGGCATCGTGAGTCTCAGGCCACCACGATCACTCTCAGGGCAGTCGAGCGCCGGATTAAGTCCCTTGGAATACGAGCTTGCCTCCGCGCGAGCGGACGCCTTGGGTCGCCAAGGCCGCAAGATGGAAGCCGCGTTGGCCAGGCTTGCATCGTGGTCGCCGGAAAACAATCACAAGACTGACCGGCAAACCCTCCTCGATGATGCTTCCGACGCCGTCTGGGCATTGTTTATCCAGCGCGAGATCTGCGGGCTCCACAATGATAAGGATGTCATCAAGCGGTATCAGATTCCAGGTGAGGTTCTCGCAAGGCTCGGCGCGACACGCAAGTGACGGCGAAGCGATCCCGCAAGTAAGACGATGGCCAAGGCAACCGCTTGTCGAATGTCTCGAAGTCGGGAGGAGCCCAATACTGGCGGCGTTCATCCGGGGCTAAGACATGGCCGCTACTGTCCCATGGTCTTCGCGCAAGAGCAGTCAGTCATCCGGAACACGTTCGAGATCGTCTGCGATCGGTCACCTTGTGGTCCGCCCGCGCCCTGGACAGCCACCTGTAAGCGGAAGTGCCGCCTGGAGGTCCTGTAGATCACCGAATTTGCTGCAACTGCAATTGGCAGGTCGCAAATTTCCTCGACTCCGAGCGGTCATTTCAGGATTTCCTTAGTCATTTCGCATCATAGTTGCGTTGAAGGAGAAAACGTCATGATGCGAAATGTGGTCCTCGCCCTAGGTCTTCTGCTCGGCGCCTCTGTCGCCCATTCTACCGAGCACCTCCGGATCGCTACCGAAGGGGCCTATCCCCCTTTCAATTTCATCGATGAGAACGGTACCCTCAAGGGTTTCGATGTCGATATCGCAAAGGCGCTGTGCAAGCAGCTTAACGCTGACTGCACTTACCAGACCGTCGAATGGTCCAAGATAATCGAGGGGCTGGAATCCGACGAATATGATTTGATCGTGGCAAGCATGGCATACACGAAGGAGCGTGCTGCCCGCGTTGAATTCTCAGCGCCATACTACCGCTCGCATTCGGTTTTGATCGGGGACGCAGAAAAGTTCACCGACAGTTCTCCAGAAGCCTTGGCTGGCGCGCGCATCGCCGCTGCCGAGGGAACAATCCAGGCTGACTACGCAAAGCAAGCCTACAAACAAAGCGTTCCTGTCTTGGCCAAAGATCAGCCGTCAGCTCAAAAACTGCTCGAAGAAAAGAAGGCCGATTTGTTGATCGGCGATGCTATTGAACTTTTGAGCTTCATGGAGACGCCCACAGGTTCCGCGTATGGCTACGTCGGAGATCCCATTTCCAGCGAATTTCTTCAGAGCTCAGCGCACATCACGGCGAGAAAAGGAAACAGTCTGCTTATCGCTCGCGTGAACGATGCGCTCAAGCAAATCAAACTTGATGGGACCTACGACAAGATCAACGACCACTACTTTCCCTTCAGCATCTATTAGGTCGGCCAATTGGTTACGCGATTATCGACGTCTCGCGACATGCCTCTCCGATCTGTGGGGCGCATTCTTTTGTTTGTGGTGGTCATTTACTCGGCGATCGCTGCGGCAGGCGCGGGCCTCTTACTGACTCGCATCGAAAATGAGGCGATTGTAACGCGCGAGCGACAGATCCCGCTGATTTTGTCGCAGACTCGGAACGCGGTTAAAATCGAAAGGATGTCATCCCTCGTTCGAGCGATATTTCTTGCCAACGATCGCCGTTTGGAACGACAGCTTCAGCTGCAAATCCAGGCTCTCGCTCAGGGTTTCGGTTTTGATGGGTCAGCCACCCTGACTGGTGGCTCTCGCAAGGTGGCCAGCCTCGCGAAGACGATCGCAGCTGCGCACCAGAAAAATCGGGACGAAGTAGATCAGCGAAACGGTGATCAGACTACCCCGGGATCCGGCAAATCGACAGCGGATCTGGTCGCCTATGAGGAGGCGATGCGCATCATTGAAATGATGGGCAAGGAGGTCAGTGGCAACTCCGCTCTCGTGGCCGACGAAATCGCCGGAGGCATTCAAAAGAGCGCGGTCGCAGTGCGGAATGTCGTGATCATCGTTCTCATTATTCCCGCCCTCTCCGTACCTCTTTTGCTTGTACTAGCCCGCCGGCACTTGGCAGTTCCAATCGTTGCGGCAATCAGCAACCTTAAACGGATCGAGAAAGACGAACCTCTCCTTGTCGAAAAGAACAGGCCGTTGTTAAAAGAGTTGGCGTTGATTGGAGACGCAATCATCTCTTATGGGAATGCGGCTAGTGAACTGCGCCGCACAAATTTGGTACTGCAGGCGCTTGCCGAGAAAGACCCTCTGACGGGTCTGGCCAATCGCAGAACCTTCGAGAGGTTTTTGGCCGCGGCGATTCAGAGGTCGTCGCCGGAGTCGGGCACAGCCATTCTGCTCATTGACATCGATCACTTTAAATCGGTCAACGATCGCTTCGGACATCCGACCGGCGATCGCTGTCTCAAATCGCTCGCTAGCCTCCTTGAAAACATACCGGATCTTTCGAATGCCTTGGCTGCCAGGTTTGGAGGTGAGGAATTCGTGGTCGTGTACGATGCTCCTTCGTCCGATCACGCGCTTGAATATGCTCGGTTCCTCTGCAGGAAAATAGAGCAACTTGAAACCCAAAGCGTGGATGGAACCTATTTGCGCTTTACTGGCAGCATCGGGGTCTCCTTCACCACCTCGACTTCGGAGGAACCCGGCGACCTCCTCGAGAAAGCTGATCGCGCGTTGTACGACGCTAAGCGATCCGGGCGCAATCGCGCCGAGGCCGATTCGTCGCTGTCGAAGGGGAGCAGGGAAGGGCGTGTTCAGCGAATTCCCTAATCGTTGTGCCGTGACAAAGCCTCTTGTCGCGGAGACGCCATCATCTGCAGCATCTCAGACAGGATTGGCTGTGGCGTTGCCCTGGAGCGGCCAAAGCCGCTGCCAGCCCGGTAACTTGGCCACAATTTGAGGAATGAATGAGCCCGCCCAGATGCTGGCGGGCTCTGACGCAATACTGTGATGCCGCATCTGTCCGGTCCATCAAACCACAACCGATCATTGCTGGCACTTCACCAATTTGGCGTAGTTTGCACTACCTTTCGGTGAAAAGACCAGGATCGGGTTAGCGTAGGTCTGCTGCCGGATCTTCGTGCCGCAGGGATAGAGGGTGCGGCATCCCTTTTGACTGCGTCTGCGCGGTTCGTTTTATCGAAATGAGCGAGCCGCGCGGCCATCCAACAATCGACGGCCCTCTGCGGACGTTCCTCTCTGTCAGAGTACGGTCACAAAGAAGCCCCACAGAGCGAGGCAGTTCGTCTTCAATGCTATGGTTAGCTATTTCGATTTTTGCGGATCGTCCGCCGGATTGACATACTTGATGGCCCATAGGCCAGTCGTCGTAATGTGGATGACTGTCGGTTCGTCGAAGTAGGCGAAATGCGCCATGCCGGGCGGCAACACGAAAAAAAGCTGCTTGCAGGCAGTGCCTTGGTGGTGCTGCGATCAGCGGCTTCGCCCATCCCGAGATTGATAGTCCCTGTTATGACTGTGACCGCACTTTGAGGACAGGGCCTGAGAAATCGTGGAACGAAGCGGCTGGCCGATTGTTCTAGCCTTGCCTGCGCTACACGGCGATCACACTGGTCTGCGGTGGCCGTGATATCAGCACTCCGCGACCTTCGGCTGAGTGTTAACGGAGGAGAAACAGGCATGTCAGAACTGCTCGGCCCGACATTGGCGCAACCAGGTGCATTGGGCACGAGCCTAGGCGAAGTTCACCGGGAAGCGACGACCTGCACACGATGCGACCTCTACAAACACGCAACACAGTTGGTGTTTGGGGAAGGTCCGACCAAGGCCAAAGTTGTCTTCGTTGGCGAGCAGCCGGGCGACAAGGAGGATGTTGCCGGGCAACCGTTCGTTGGCCCTGCGGGAAAGCTGCTGGATCGCTGTCTGGAGGAAGCGGGTATCGAACGCGATGCCTGTTACGTCACCAATGCCGTAAAGCACTTCAAGTTTGAACCTCGCGGCAAACGTCGCATCCACGCCAAACCGACCAGGGGAGAGGTTCAGATCTGCGCATGGTGGCTGGCAGCAGAATTGCGCCTCATACGGCCGAAACTCGTCGTGGCCCTCGGCGCGACGGCGGTTTATTCCTTGCTCGGGCCACAAGCAAAGGTCACCCGCGACCGAGGCTCTGTCCTTCGTTCGCCGGCCGGACTGTCTGTGTTTGTCACGATACATCCCTCGGCGCTTTTGCGAATGCTCGACCAGCCCGCCGGTCAGCAAAGCAGAGCGCGCTTTGTCGATGACCTGAAAGCCGTCGCGACGCTTCTTGAGGATGCATAGTTCGCTCTCGGATTTGGAGGACGGGGAGCGCCCGGTCTGCGGGAGCAGCGCTGAGACGGGACGGGCCAACAAGGCGGAGAGGGTGAGGCCGGCTGCAGGCAAACCGAGGTGCCAACATGATTTCATCGAAGCAAGACGGCCAGGATCAAGATCAGGATCCCGACAGCGGCAATTGCAAGCCACGACCACCAAAACAATGGTGGACGACGCTCATCCTTCCGCTTCTTCAGTTCCTCATCGTGATGCCAATCGCTGTTCGGATCGAAGGACATGGGGTGTCTCCTTCCACCGAAACAATGCAACCCAGTTCATTTTGGTTCCCGCTACAGGATTGAGCGCCCCGCAACCACGCAGTCTCCTCGGCCTCAGATCGCGACGGACGGAACATTCCGATGAGGGGGGGCTTATCTGGCTGGAAACTGACCCAAATGGCCGATTCATGTCAGCACTCTCGGCCATGAGTGAGTTACCATCGACACTGCCGCCAGGCGGCGATCATCAATTGCACTGAGGCAGCATTTCCGGAGGCCTGACAATGGATCCATGGGATCTTGTTCTGAACAGAATGTCCGAGGAACTCACCTGGCCGGACATTCTCCTGCGCGTGCTGCTGACCGTTGTCGCGGCTTCCCTCATCGGCATCAACAGGGAAAAGGGCGGGCATGCCGCTGGCTTCAGAACGACTGTCCTCGTTGGCCTGGCGGCGTGCCTTGCCATGCTGCAGGCCAACGCGTTACTGGTGGTGGAGGGAAATGACGAACATTCCGGCTTTGCCCGTATGGACGTTCTGCGCTTTGCGCTTGGCGTACTAACGGGCGTGGGCTTCATCGGCGGTGGCGCGGTCCTGCATCGAGGAAACTTCGTGACTGGCGTCACAACGGCTGCAACCATCTGGGCCATGACCACAATCGGCCTTTGCTTCGGCGGCGGACAACTGGGCATCGGTATTGTCGGTACCGCAGTCGCCTTTTTCTTTCTTTCCCCGATGCAGGTCCTGGATCAGTGGCTTGCAAGGCGGCAGCGGGCCACGGTTGAAATCCTTGGTGATGGAATACTTGGCGCTGCGGAACTGAGACAGGTCCTCGGCGCCTATGATTGCGAGGTTCGGTTCGTCTCAAGCCGCACTCGCCACGATGCCCAGCAGTTGCTGGTGTTCGACGTTAGATGGAAGGCCAGGGCATCCGCCAACACCGAAGCCGTTCATCGTGAGCTTCAGCGGCATTTCAAGGTGGAGCATTTTGCACTTAACGAGCATCCCGTGTGACGTCCAGCCCGCGGATCTTCAGTTGAAACCTTCGCCCATTTCCACGGCTAGCATCAGTGCATCCGCCAGCATTGGAGCAGTCAAAATGCCAAAGGAAGAGAAGAGAAATGGTCGCAAGAGGTAACTGATAACAGCGACACGATTGATCTTGAGGAGGATGTGTTCAAGCAGCAGAGTGCTAAGAAGATTGCCAGTTCGTTGAAATAGTCGGCCGAACGAAGCCGGCGAAAAGCAAGTCGCTCCCAATCGGCCATGTCAATGCTGTCTATATCAACCGCGCAGGACAGCAACTCTCCAAGGCGCAACGAGCGAAGCTGGATAAAGCCAAGGACGAACGTCGCAAAGATTTCGGGCGGAAGCTCAAGGGTGAGAAACGCCACGAAAGTCATATGGGTGACATTGAAGGCGTGACGATAGACCGCTGGTAAAAATCAGCCTTTAGGCCAGGTACATCTTTCCTCTGCCAAGTTCCATGTGGGAACCGTGCCAAGTCCGCCGCCATGCTCAACTCCTGGCGCCGTCTAACGTGGAGCCACGGGGAGATGGCGGCGTGACACCACACCTGTGCGCTCGACCTGTAACCCGGTCAGTCGTTCAGCGAGCAGGTCTGGGCTCTTAAAACGGTGAATCTAGCTGGCCGCGGGGTGCCCTAGCTGGGTTGTCATACATTGTGGTGATGAAAGCCTCGCGGATGCGCGTTAGGTCCGCCGCACGCCCGATCGATGGGACGTTGGTAAGTAGTGGCCTCTTTTTTATCGGCTTCTCGCATGCGTGGGCCCAACAACACCCTTCAAGCCGCAATAAGCCTGAGGCGTGGAGCAAGAGAGTTGCAACAAAAGAGCGCCATGACGATGACAGGGATGCATATCAAATACGATACGCGAATCCCGGCGTGCTCGGCGACGACACCAAGCATGGGTGGGGCAAGGAAAAACACAACGAATGACATTTGTCCAAGCGCCGCCACGTTCACATGCGCCGCCCTGTCGGTGCGCTGGGCTGCTGCAGAGACCGCTAGGGGGTAGACCGCACTGCATCCGCCTCCCATGAGCGCAAATCCGAAGAGCGCGACAAAAGGATGTGGCGCCATCCAAACCGAAAATAGCCCCGCCGCTGAAAGAACGAGAAGGACAAGAGCCACCATGCGCGATCCAAAGCGGTCAACGAAAGGATCGGCGAATAATCTTGTCAACGCCATAAAGAATGTGAACAGCGTTAGCCCCAGCCCGCCGACGAACGGTTCTACGTGAAAGACGTCACGCATATAGATCGCAGACCAATCAATGCCTGCGCCTTCGACGAGGAACGCCGCAATACCGATCACGCAGAGAGGTAGCAAGCCGAGTGTGGGTAAAGCAATATGTTCCGCCTTTACGGGTTCGCGAGCGACCCGGGCTGGCGCGTTCTTCATGCCCGCGATTGTTATGGTTCCGATGATCAGGACAAGGGCGAACGTGAGCGCGAGGTGTACCTGCATAGATACACCGGCTTGGCGAACTGCCGAAGAGACGAGCGCGGTCACGAAGAAACCTAGACTCCAGAATCCATGGGCTCGGTTCATCACACCCCTGCCAAGTTGGGCCTCGATACGGTCGATTTCAACATTGAGATTGATCTCGAGCGCCCCCGCCAGCAGCCCTTCGCATATCAGAAGGCCAAATACCAAGGGGGCTGCGTTCATCCAGGGGACGAGCGCCAGCAGCGCGGACGTTCCGAGTACAGTGATGAATGCGGTGGCGCGTGCTCCGAGACGCGCCACAAGCGGCGATGACAAAGTAAGAGAGATCAATGCGCCGATTGCTGCTCCGATCAGAGTCAGGCCAAGCTCGGATTTGTCAACCAGAAGAGCGTCCTGCAAATCGGGAAGGCGCGAAAGCATGGCTCCCATGGAAACCGCGAAGAGAAAAAAGCAGACGTATATCCGGTGTTGCGGTTCGATGTGCATTTTGGGCTCCGGGGACACGTCGGTTGAGTTAGATGGCAGGTTTCTAGAACAATAACCTGAGGGTCGGCAATCCGCTGGAGATAAGCTCGAAGATGTCGCACCGGTCGTTCGAGCTTCGCCGCTGGGCGGTTACACCGCAGCGTGCCTTCAAGCGGACTAGAAAAATGGGCCATCGGAAACCGAGGCCCATAGGTATGAAGGTTTTCACCTCCAGAGGGAACAGCTGCTGCGCGGAGCTGGGAGGCCATCCGCGGGTTGCACCAGCTGTACACGATATACGCGAGTCAGCGTCGCCTGACAACAGGTAACAATCGCCGAGTATTAGAATCACATTGACGCGCACCTGTTTCAGCGACCAAATTCCTCGGCCGAACGCCTGAACCGGGGATGGGTATCGGCCGAACGCTCGTCATGAACGACGCGGGGGCAGATGCTGAGACGCAGAGGTTCCAAGAAGCGCATGGAGAATTTCATGCCCATCGATGGCATGCATATTGACCGAGTTTCGGATCGTCGCCGCCGCGCTATTCCCCGACACAACGTTCCCGGCCTGGTCGCCGCGGGTTCGTCTGGCATAGGGCGGCAGCACCTCGCCAAACCGCTCAGCAAATATTTGTCTGCCGCAGAGAACGGCGTCGCAAGCGAACCTTCGTCTCTGTACGAGCAGCCTGACGCGTCTTGCAGAGAGGGGAAGGTCCGCGACTTGGCGGCAATAGCGACTTCGAACCGTTCGCGACATTCGTCCGCATGCCGGACACGCCGCGGGAGCGCCGGCTCGGGAAAGCAAGATGCAGGTCTCATCGTCAATGTGGGTGATGCGTTCGGCGATGAAACCAGCAGGTACCAGATCAGAGGGGCGAAGCTTAGTGCTCATCATGCTGATTCCTTTGGGGAAACCAGCAAAATAGCATCGGTACAACTGCATCAAAACTGAGCCAGAGCTAATTTTTGACGCCGATTGACAGCCGGGAGGTGGGCAATAGCGTCAAAAAGGTGGATGATAGCTGAAGAAGTATGTCTCTCGTCGTTTCACCCGCGGAGGTATGCGTGATGGACAATTCAGCTGAGCCCGACCCATCGACTTGGCGCGCCGACCTTGAATTGCGCCTGCTTGAGCTTGTCGATAGATATGTGGTCTTCGGAGTGAGACAACAAGACATATTCGACGCAATTACCACCAAGGTGAAACGGCTTCGTGAGGAGCTGGAACACGATCCCGATGCAGCTGACTATGTCCCAGCACGCGATGTTGTGGACGAGCCCTCGAACGATTGGCCCGCTGCTGAAACGGATCGTGCTGATCGCTAGTCATATGAACGTTCTTCTTGCGGAGACGAGGTTCCCTACGACATCGTTCTTGAAATGGAAGAGATGAATGAGGACACCTCGAATACCGATGTCTAAATTGTTATTGGCTCGAATGACATCGTCAATCCGGCCGCATTGGAAGATCCAAACTCACCGATTGCCGGCATGCCAGTACTTGAAGTCTGGAAGGCCAAGAATGACTTCGTCTCGAAGCGAGGGTACGGAACGGGCTACTCCGGCATCGAGAACCCGCTGTTTTACACGGATAATACGCGGATGTTCTATGGCGACGCCAAGAAGCCGCCGAATGGACTAATTCCACTGATGGCCTGACAGATGGCGTCGAGGGCAGGACGGCGGTCAGCGTTTCCGTGCTGACCGCCTCCCGCAGAACTGCTTCTGTCGCATTCGATGAAACGCCGGGCGGCGCAAGCTTGCTTGGCGTCAAAGCGCGTGCTGCCAATTTGCGTATCGAGGCGCGAATGGACAGGCAAGGGGAGCGGCGTGCCGTTCGGGCAGGTCATTTGAGAGACCGTTGCGCGGCTGAACCGCTATCGGCCGCTTGTGTTGAAAAACTCGGCATTGCTGGCGCTGTAGTGGGGTGATTCAATCGTCGCATGACTTGCGGAGAATTGAGCAATGATGGGATCTCAGGCGGTTCCGGCGCAGGTCTTCTACGACTTCTGCCTTGATGAACACGTCGCTTTTGCACGGGCATGTGTTTAGTCCGCCGCCACCTGAACAGGATCGAGGCGAGGGCGAAGACCAGCATAAATGGAGCCGAGCTTGACGTTAGGAGTATATGCTCCTATATGGGCTATTAGGGGCATATGCTCCTATGCGAAAACGGAGTAAGGTTATGAACCAAGCTGAGATACTTGTAAGTGGTGCCACCGGACGGACGGGAGGTGCCGCTATCGATGAACTGCTCAAGATGGGCAAAAGCGTGCGGGCCTACGTGCGCTCGGACGATGAGCGGGCGACGGCCCTCAGGCAGCGGGGAGTTGATATCGCCGTCGGGGACTTCACCAACATCGATGACATCCGGACCGCAATGGAAGGCATCCGATCGGCCTATTTCTTGCATCCGATCGCGCCGGGTATTCTTGGTGCTGCGGCCTATTTCGCACAGGCCGCGAAGGAAGCGGGCATCACGGCAATCGTCAACATGTCGCAAATTTCGGCGCGTCGGGAGTCGGCGAGCCACGCGGCCCAGGACCATTGGGTCTCCGAGCGGGTCTTCGACTGGTCAGGTGTCCCGACGACGCATCTCCGCCCGACCTTCTTTGCCGATTGGCTCGTCTATCCGCATTTTGCGAAGGAGATTTGGAGCAAGAAGAAGATCGAGTTCCCGTTTGAGAACGGTCGTCATGCGCCCATCGCCGCCGATGACCAAGGTCGGGTGATTGCCCATGTTCTTGCTAATCCGCGCGGCCATGAAGGCAAAATCTACCCGCTCCATGGCCCGGTCGAGATGGACCACACCGAGATCGCGGCCGTCGTCAGCGACGTCCTTGGCGCGAAGATCGAATATGCGCCAACCTCGATCGAAGCGTTCAAGGACAAGATGGAAAATCTCTACAAGTTCCCGCCTTTCCTAGTGCAGCACCTGATCGAAGTCGCCCAGAACTATCGGGATGGCATCTTCGCGGGCACGAACGATGCCGTCGAGAAGATCACCGGAACGCCGGCACTCTCGGTCCAGCAATTCATCGCCAACAATCGCGCCGCCTTCGCGTGAGCACCGTCAAGGCAAGGAGTCTGAACCGTCGAATACTCAAGGTGAGCGTCATCCGTATGACGCGCTCGCCGCTGGTAAGAGCGAGATCATGGCCGACGAGGGAATCGCGCTGCTGAAGAGCACGCTTGCAGCCGGGGTGCCCGGCTACATTACCCCGCCGCCAGTGTTGATCTAAACACTAAGATGGCGGAGACAGCACTAGCAGCGGACCACGAGGCGCGGAGAACCTCAGGACTTCGCGCCTCACGTACGGGCGATGAATAGGAATTGAAAGGAAACGAGATGTTGTCGGCGAACCAACCGCTTGGAATCGATAAATGCAACTGCTCCGCCATGAGAAAGGCGAGCCGACAGATCACGCGGTTCTACGACGGCCATCTTGAGCCCGTCGGGCTGCGTATCACGCAGTTCCTGACACTGGCGGCTCTCGACGAGGCTGACGGTGCCGCTGTCAACGCTCTTGCCGAACGGCTCGACATCGAGCGGACTGCGATGGGAAAGATGGTTGGCTTCCTGGAACGCGACGGGTTCGTCACGATTAAGCCGTCACCCGCGGACGGCCGGGTTCGAATTGTTGAACTCACCGATGAAGGTCGTCGCCTGCATAAGAGAGCGGAGCCGCTCTGGGAGAAGGCGCAGCTAGAATTCGAGCAGTTGAATGGCGCAGCAAACGTCGCAACGCTACGGCGGGGGCTGAGAGAAATCGCAGTCGGCGGCATGGCGACGACCTCTTCGGAAGACTGAACTTCCTTCGATTCGTCAGATTTTCGTGCGTCGTGCTATCGGCTGAAAAAACGGGTAAACCATACTCACCCGAACATTAAGAACGCTGTGGCGGCCCAGAAAAGAATGCAGGCTTCAATGGCAATTAGCATTCCAAGACGACGATCACTCATCGGTTCCTCCTACCGTTGGGTATGGTAGAAACTCGCGTTCCGTAAAAAAGGTTCCCGATCAATGCGTTGGAGGGGACAGCGGACCGAAGCCATGCTTTTGTATTCGCGAGGCTCGACCAAAGCTGTTTGCGTTCGAGAGTCGCCGAGGGGCGTCGACTTTCCACCGAACAGCGGCCTCGTCACCACCGTCCGTGTCAGACGCCGATCCGGAAGTCGATGCCACAGATGACCCCGTCTGCCTTGGGGAACATCTTGTCGAAGCAAGTGAGACCGGCGAGGGAGTCGGTGATGACAGCACAGCTCTGAGGATCGTCGGCACCCAAGGCGGCAGTCGCTACGTCCGCAACAATCCGCGGTGATCTAATGGACCTTCGCCGCGGACCATCTCTGGCGCGCGCGGTCTACCAGCTCCGCCTCGCAATGCACGCCTTCCTTGACCAGAGCCATCAACAGTGCCGCGACTTCAACCGTAGCCTTCCTGTCCCGCACAATCCCGCTCTCACGGCATAGAGTCTTGAGGGCATATTTGATGAAGGAAAAGTCGCGGAGAGGGGGATGAACCCATTGGCTGGTGCTAATGTTGTCGAACACCACGCCTTTTAGGAGCACGCTGCTCCCAGCAGGGGTGCCCATGTCGAGGTAGTCTTCGTTCACTAAAATCTTTCGCAAGCCAGCCTCCGTGTCATTCGATAGAGCCGTTAACTGCTAGGATGGCACAAGCGTAGCAGAATTAGCCCGCGCTAATAAATGGTGTGATTAGGGTTATCGACAGGTTTTACGCGGCTTGGAGTTCAGGGCGAGACTGGGACTCGCGAAGCGCCGGCCCGCAATCGTCAAGGCCCGTTGCGTACACCTGCTGGTCGCGGTGCGGACGACCGTTGATCGCGGCTTCTTGATTGAGTTCCGGCTTTGGAGCAGGTGCCCACTTGCCCCATAATGCCGCAAAATCGTGCATCTGACCCACGCCGGTGTCAATGATCGAAGAGGACGTGAAAGACGATCACTTTATCACCAGCCGGAATTTGCTGATCAACTGACACTGAGCGTTCGCATTAGTTCACCGCATCAGGATGGGATCGGTGTCACTGTTGGATCGAACGGAGGGCGGTGCGCAGGGCGCAGTTCCGTAGGCAAGATTTTCATGATCGATGCCGCGAGGTGCACGGCGGGAAATATCCAGCACGATGCCGCCTGCATTGCATCGTACACATCAACCGTGAGAGTCTCCACGCCTTCATCCGGGACACCAGCCATCGGCAGCCTGCTCGTAACCGACGGGAACACCGCCTACAGGCGCTTGCCGGATCGCGGCCACCAGGCGATCAACCTGAGCGCGGTCGATGCTCCGCCAGCCCATGATCGAGGCTTCGAGCTGGTTCTCCAAGCAGTCGCCTTCAACCCCAACAACCTCGATCTGGTCAATTTGCGGGCGTCGCGAGCCTGGTAGGGTGTTTGTGTTCAGCGACCTCACTTTGCCACAGTGCTGATCGCTCCACCCTCCTCATAGGATCTCTATGATGCCGGTCGCTTGGCAGAAAGAAGTTCACCGGGGATTGGGTGCTTAGAGCGTCCTCTCCATGAAAATCGTGATGGGCTTCAAGCTTTGGGGAACGGCTCGGAAATGGCCGCTGCGCTTGAAACCAAAGCCTTCGTACAGAGCTATGGCATCACTCATAAACGTGACGGTTTCCAACCTCACACTTGCGTATCCATCATCGCGCATTCTATCTAGGCAGGCGGTCATCAGGCCCTTCGCAACGCCTCTGCCTCTCGCCTCAGGGCGAACGTACATTTTCTGTAATTCGGCAATACCGTCGTCTGACTTCGAATAGCCAGCGCATCCGGCAATATATTTATCCACGCTGGCTAGGAAGAATCCCGCGCCGCGTTGTCTGAACTTTTCCATTAGAGTTTCTATCGTGTGTCCGTAGATGTAATCCATCAATACAACATCGGGCACCCCGAACCTGCGTGACTCTTCGGCGTCCCATTTGCCCATGGCATTGATGAGCATATGTGCCTCTTCGAAGTCAGTCGGAGAAATGATTTCACGGACTTCCATGAACCGCCTCAGGTAGCAACTGCCTAGCGACAATTGCTACCCTATAGCGCAAAATCGCTGACCTGTCTCGCAACAGGTGCTTAGGGCGGAGCCCTTCTCCAGCGGCGGCCGCCGATAGTTGGCCAGCGTGTCGGAAACGGGGCTTTCGCCCATTCTGCCCTATAATGGAGCGGAACAGTTCCTCATGCGCCAACGCTAGATGTGGTTAAAACCTGCGCGATCGGGATAAGTCTTTTACGGAATTGGATTTGCGCGCCGACAATGACGTGCTGCTGGCGCAGGCAACGGGGACGTTTCTGACTGGCGACTGAAGCCTCCCACATCTGAAGCACGCCGCCAAGAGCGGTCATCGCGGCGAAGTCATCGGAGGTGAAGCCGCGGAAGGAGCCGGCCAGCTTTCGCAACTCGGTTGGCTATGTATAGGATCAACCAGCAGACGAACCAACGGAGGGGAAATGTCTCGTGCATGCCGTCCTTTGACCGCGAACGAATTTCGGCTCGTGGAAAAGCTGTTGTCGAGAGAGTTTTCGGGATGCGAAGCGTTGCGCGCCCAGTTGGAAACCGCGCGAGTTTCTGCCATCGACAGAGAAGGCAGCCTTCAGTTTCGGGTGTCAGGTCCGGACGCGTTGACATTTGCGGATGAACCATGGGCAAATTTGTAATTCTTTCTGGCTGTTCAGGCGGCGGCAAATCAACCCTCCTTGCAGAACTTGCTAAACGGGGTTTTGCCGTTGCGGAGGAGCCTGGGCGGCGCATCGTCAAGCAGCAACTTGAAAAGCTGGTGAAGCTTTACCATGGGTCAACATGGCTGCTTTCGCTCATTGTGCAATCAGAATGGCTCTTCAAGACTTGGTCGATGCAGTCGCAGCTTTGCATCATGCGACAGGAGAGGCAATTTCGAGCGATCTGCTCGCCAAGAACCGCTATCACGAGGAGGTGTTTGTGGCTCCTCCTTGGCCTGAAATATACCACGCCGACCCAGAGCGACGTCACGATTTAGAGAGCGCAATTGCCGAATATGAGCGCCTCATAAACATATATCCAGCACTCGGTTACAAAGTTCGGGTGTTACCAAAATTGGCTGTCGATCAACGTGCCGATTACATCTTGAGGCACCTGCCCCAGGCGCTTTTACGATGAACCCCGCTGTTCTTGATCACCGCAATGGGCTGCCCGCAGGGGAATTGTACTCATGGGCTATGCCACTGCCATCAAGGCGTCCGTGTCGTTCAAACGCTATTGGGAGGGGTCGATCCGAAATAATGATGTGCCCGAAACCCATACCGAGCCCGCGCCATAACGGATGGCATCTCCCATGTCTTCCGCGTCGCGAGGCGCATTGAACTTTCCAACAAGCTGATTGTTCTTGGCGTCGATCTTGATGACGGGCCACTCATGCGAGGTGACCCATGTAAATCCGCCGCCAAACGCGATATCGCCACCGCCGCCTCCTGCGCCGGTCTCAATCGTCGCGATCACCTCATTGCTTCTGGCGTCGATCCGCTGCACCGTACCGTCACCCTGGTTGGCGACCCAGACTGACCCTTCACCCGATGCCAGGAAACGCGGGCGTTCGTGCAGAGCAATTGTCGCGACGATACGATTGGTCACCGGGTCGACGCGATAGAGTTCATTCTTGTTGAAGCCGGTGACCCAAACCGAGCCATGATCAAAAATGGCGGCCGCCCCACGTGCAGGCAATTGCAGCGTTGCTTCCAGTACACCAGTTGAGGCGCTGAAGCGGCTAAGCTCGCGATTGTAGTCTTTCGACGTGATTTTCTTCCCGGCCATCGTGACAACCCATACCGCCCCTGCGCCGACACCAACGCTGCCTTCGCTGTCGGACAAGTCTGCGCGGGTGCGCATCACAACCCGGTTCGCCTTCGGATCGACCTTATAAATGGTCTTGCTCCCAATGTCCGGTACCCAAACCGCGCTCTCTCCGATTGCGATGCCCCTATATGGCCCAATTGCGCCCTCAATTGGCACGTCGATTGCGCTGTTGTCAGCCGGATTGAAACGACCCAGCCGATTACTGGTCATCATCCATATGGAGCCGAATCCAAAAGCAATGAAATCACCCCGGCGCAAGATTTGTGCTTGAACCTTTAACTCCTGCTTGGGGAGCGCCATCGCTGGGTCATCGGCCTGCGCGACGTCTAGGTCCGGGGCGGCGGCGAAGAGTATGCTCAGGAAAAATACTGACGCCGGCTTCATCGTAGTGCTCCGCACAGATTGGCTGTCCGCGTTTCGCGCAGGAGATGCAAGCCCCGATACTGGACCCAATCTGTTTTACTCGCAAGACAAGTGCCGCAGGGGAGGGGCGACCAGAGCGGAGACAGGTTGCCTTTCCTTTGAAGTGTCGCAAACGGATGATCCTTTGGTGTGGCGTGTAGAAGAACTTTTGTAGACCGTGCCGCCTTCGATTTTCATCAGCCCGTTCGACAGCGCACAGAACGCAAAGCGAGGATGATTTCAGTTGCGGACACCGGATTTGGACGGCATGTGAGCGACAGAGCGCCTTGGAGGAATGACATGGCTACTACTGGTAGGGTAAAGTTCTTCGGTCAGGAAAAAGGTGCACGATGCGAAGTAGCACTTGGCGAGCGTGGGCCACCGGCTTGACCGATGGAGCGCCGGACTACAATAGACACCTCGTGAAGAACTCTGCACCGCAAAGTGGTTTGCGTCACATATAGGGAAGCAAAACGGAGTTGATCTACGATGACGACGACCTTGCGTGACATCTATCAGTCGTATCTGGGCTGCCTCAATCGGCAGGCATGGAACGAGTTGGGGAAGTTCGTCTGCGAAGATGCCGAACATAACGGTCGCCCGTTTGGCTTGGAAGGCTATCGGGCAATGCTGATCAAGGATTACCAAGACATTCCTGACCTTCATTTCAATGCCGACACGATCGTCAGCGAGCCGCCAATGATCGCGGCGCGCCTGACATTCAACTGCTCGCCGAAAGGCGAATTCCTTGGCCTGCCCGTGAATGGTCGAACGGTATCCTTCGCGGAGAATGTGATCTATGAGTTCGAGGGGACGAAGATTCGCCGCGTATGGTCGACTCTGGACAAGCAAGCGATCGAACGGCAGCTCGCTGTCTCAACTGGCAACTAAAGGGAATGTTGTCATCGGTTTGCAGGCCCACGAGCGCCGCACCATCATATCCCACCGCTTGATTCTTCGGCCATTCTCTGTCGGCGCTCGTCCCTCTCCCGGATTTCAAGAGACTCTTTTCTCGTGGGCCGAAGGGGTGACTTAGGGATGTTCCAGGCGGTGGGGTTGTCGCGACATCCGTCCCTCGGGCAAAGGTCATAGAGCGCTGTACCTCGCGGCTTTCGAAGAATCGCGCGGTTCATAAACCACGCGGCGATCTAGCCGGATACATCGATCGGCGCTTGTTGTAGTGTGGATTGAATTTCTACGTTTCCGTTGTTGGTGAGAGTGTCACATGCGGAGCAAGTCTACCGCTCTTGCGACTGCCCTTTTTGCGTTCATAGCGTCAAGTTCGCCTGGCATCGCAGCGAGCATCTTCTCAGGGAACTCGTCCTCGCTCTGCCTGATTCCCGTACATAACGGTCAGCCGGTGGAGGCCGAGATGTTTCAGCCACATCGCATGACTTCCAAGGTCGTTGCCGTGCCTGGCTTGGACCGCCCGATCATCTTTCCGTTGAACCGCGGTGGCGTCTGGACAATCGACAACACACGAACGTTCGTGCGGTTCGGAGGCGTCTTCCCCGACCACTACCAAGACGAATATGCGTCGGACACAGCTAGCGGGGGCGTGATCGGCGTTAGCTGGAAGCTTGGAGTATTCAGGCTCAAGCGGGGCGAAAGGGAATTCCAGCGCCTCTATGCGGCCGATGGGAAGCCTTTCGTCCATCCGTTCTCGGCCGTCTATGTTGCCAGATTCGGCGGTACGGTCATCTCCGATAATTCGGGGCTCTACCTGCTCAAATCGTCCGGCGAAGTCGAACGAATGTCCTGGGATACGAGTGTCGGAGGCACAGGCCCCGGAAACGTGTTCGACCTGCCCGAACTGAAGCTTCTTTTGTTCACCAGTTACGGCCACGCATACGTGAGGGACGACAGCGGAAAAATCACGGTTTTTGATGACAGCTTCAACGGAATCCAGGCGGCAAGAGTTACTGCGGCAAAGGAAATCTTCATTCACCCGACAACCGGCGATAATTACACTGTGCCGTGGCCGCCAGCTGATCCAACTCGCCTTCCGGCGAAACAGACTACCCACACCTACGAAAACTTTGAGGGGATGACGGTCTACGTCGGCGATCTTGTTGCGATTCACGGCCAGAAGGTTTCGATCGATCTGCCTTCCAGGTTCGATTACCCACCGCCGACGGAATTTCCAGTTGGGAACATACTGGTGAAACTGGCCGACAACGGCATCTATACGCTGAACGCCGAAAGAAAATGGGATTTGGTCGACAGAAGCGAAGAAGTCACGGGAAACGTGTACGATGTCTTCCATCTCCCGGCCGAAAACAGGGCGTTGCTAGTCAATGGCCGTCGAGGGCTACTCTTGCTCGTTCTGAAGACCGACAAGCGAGCTACCGAATGCTTGAAGTGAAAGCTCGCACCCTGGCGCTTTGCGACCGATTCCCATACGCCCATCAAATGATGAGGTCTAGCGACGGCGAAACTGTTTTCTGTAAATCAGACCAAGAAAAGGCTGACCACGATCTATACCGCCAAGCGAGATTTGGTTTTGTCGACGAAAGGGCACTGTTGGTCGATTGCTCCTACATGCCGCTGGTATAAACGTTTGCTCGAAGGATACTCGGTTCTGACCGTTTTTTGGCGGAACCCATTATGTCGCGGAGCGCCGCTGAACGCGGGTGAGACCGGCGCATAATTACTGAGAATTCGCGGCCATCGGCGCGAAGCGCTTCCGAACGGAGCGTTCAACTTCATCCACTTCCCACCGGAGGGATACGGCGCTTCACAAGTCAGTCGCTGCAAGTCTTTTGGACGAAGATCAAGGTACCCAACTCTTCAAGGCCAAGTTGAAGCAAAGGTAGAGTGCTGAAGGTTCTGCAAATTCCTTAATGAGGGCGGCCATGGCAGACTGGTGATGTTCAACGTCACCTATTCCCCGGAGGGAAAGCCACCATGACCAAGACCGATGGTAAGTCAGCCAGTGCTGCAGTGAAAGAGATTTTGCTATCGAACCCTGACGGCCTGCGTGAAGTGATCCGCGCAGTGATGCAGGAAGTGCTGGAAGCGGAGATGGACGAGGCTCTTGGGGCCGGCAAAAGCGAGCGCACGCCGGACCGGCTCGGGTACCGCTCAGGCCACTACGGCCGAACGTTGATCACCCGCGTTGGCAAGCTTGAACTGCGTGTTCCGCAAGATCGCTCGGGACACTTTTCCACCGAACTGTTTGAACGGTATCAGCGCTCCGAG
>NZ_FOCV01000056.1 GCF_900110205.1 Rhizobium tibeticum
CGAAGCCCCTTGGCACCTTCGCCTGCTGCATGGCTCTGCCAAACCTCCGGTTTCAACTCATCAGCCATCGTTTCGGGATCGGTCTGCTCGATCCCTTGCTCACGCACAAAGCGCAGGCAATGATTGGAGCGCACTGCCAGAACATAAGGCTGGCCACGGCTTTCCAGCATCCGGCGCAGCTTGGAATCCGAACCATAAAGCGCATCCGCCAATACCCAGGCACAAGGCACGCCGGCATCCAGCGCATCGGCAATGAGCTTGGCTGCAATGGCCGGTTTGGTCGCGAAGGCTTGGGACTGGGGGACGTGAGCCGAAGCACGGCGGGCTTCATCCTCGGCCCACTCCTTCGGCAGATAAAGTTGCCGATCGATCAGGGTCTGACCGTAGCGGCTAGCATAGGCAAGGAAAACACCGATCTGACAGTTCTCGATCCGGCCGGCCGTGCCGGAATATTGTCGTGCGACACCGACTGAATGGGCGCCTTTCTTCAGGAAGCCGGTCTCATCGACCACAAGAACGCCGTCCGCGTCACCGAGAGACTCTATTGCATAGGCGCGAACCGTATCGCGCAATGCGTCAGCATCCCAATGGCTGCGCCCCAGCAGCGATTGCATCCGATAAGGGCGCTCCAGTCCTGCCTGTTCCGCCAGCAGCCAGCCAGTCTTGCGCTCTACTCCCGACAACAACCCATCCAGAAAGGCACCGCACGATGCGCGCAATTCTCGGCGACCAAAGACCGGCCCCAACCGCACCTTCAAGGCATCGAGCTCACGATGCCACGCCAGAACCGACCCGGACCAACCCGCAACCGACATTAAACTTCCCTCCCGCCAAATGCGGGAAGTGAATCATGATTTCCGGTAAACCGCAACTGTAGTACTAGAGCGTTTCCGCGTTTTTCTGAATCGCGTCGGATTCCCAAATCAGATTTGTTCTGATTCATTTGATGCTGGCTGGATGGAGGCCAGCATCACATGACCGCACCGTTATCGAATGATCTTCGTGAGCGTGTTGTTGCAGCCGTCCTGAACGGCGAAAGTGTCCGTGCCGTGGCTGCCCGTTTTGAGGTGGCCGCGTCTTCGGTGGTGAAGTGGTCCCAGCGCCACCGCGCGACCGGATCGGTTCGTCCCGGCAAGATGGGCGGCCATCGCAAACGCATTCTGGATCCGCATCGTGGTTTCATTGCCGAGCGGCTCGAGCAGAACCCGCATCTGACGCTGCATGGCCTGAAAGCCGAATTGGCGTCGCGAGGCATTGCCGTCTCCCACAATACCGTCTGGGAGTTCATCCGCAGCGAAGGGCTGCGCTTCAAAAAAAACGCTGTTCGCCCTTGAGCAGGCCCGCGCCGATGTCGCCCGCAGAAGAGAGCGATGGAAGACCTTGCAACGGCATCTCGATCCGGGACGCCTTGTCTTCATCGACGAGACCTGGATCAAGACTAACATGACACCCATCAGGGGCTGGGGACCGAAAGGCAGGCGTCTGCGGGCCTTCGCGCCGCACGGTCACTGGCGCACGCTGACATTCCTCGGTGCCTTGAGGAACGACCGGCTGACAGCGCCTTGCGTCTTCGATGGACCGATCAACGGCCAATGCTTTCGCGCCTATGTCGAGCAGCAGTTGGTCCCCGTCCTCAAGCCAGGCGACATCGTCATCATGGACATGTGTGGACGCCCCCGTCGATGCAAGAAGAATCTTTTGAAGAGCTCGGAGCGTGGTCGGGTGCTGACATGTGTCCGGCCTCCGATGCGGCGTTCGACGTGCCGCGGGCCCGTATGGGAGTTCGCGGAGCGGGTCCAATTCAATCTCGCGCGCTCACGGCGCGTATCCATGACCTGGTTTTCCCGATCCCGTCTCATTGACCGTTGCGCCATACTCTCCGTTCGACCTTCTCACACTTCGGCAGTCCGCCGGCTGCGCGGACCAGACTACCCCGCCATCCCGGGCGGCCGATAGGTTCCGCCTTTGGCCATCAATGCCCACACAATGCGTGCTGTCTTGTTGGCGAGGGCAACGATCACCAGCATGGGCGGCTTGCGGCTCAGCATGCGCGAAAGCCAGGGATCTGCCGTCGTGCCCTTACGCATTGCCCAACGCACGGCAGCGCTGGCCCCTATGATTAGCAGTCGGCGCAGGGTTCGCTCGCCCATCCGCGAGGTCTCACCGAGCTTCTGCTTTCCGCCCGTGGAGCGTTGCAACGGCGTGAGGCCGAGCCATGCCGCGAAATCACGCCCTCTCTTGAAGATTGGGGCAGAAGGCGCCAACGCAGAAAGAGCCGTCGCGGTAACCGGCCCTATGCCGGGGATTGTCATGAGTCGTCTGGCGTCTTCATCTTCCCTGGCACGCCGGGCGATCTCGCGGTCAAGCAAAGCCACCCTCTCATCCAGCGAGCGCAACTGCTCCAGGAGCAAAAACAGGATCGGACGGGCGGCCTCTGGAATGGCGGAGCCTTCATCCTCAATCGCGATTGCAAGCTTGGCAACATGGAATAGGCCCTGCGCGGCCACCAGACCGAATTCGGCAAGATGACCACGTATGGCATTGATTGTCTGAGTCCGCTGGCGCACCAGAAGATCGCGAGCGCGAAACACCATCGCTGCAGCCTGTTGCTTCTCGCTCTTGGCCGTCACGAAACGCATCGTTGGCCGTTGCGCGGCTTCGCAGATCGCTTCCGCATCAGCTGCATCATTCTTCTGCCTCTTCACGAAGGGCTTGACGTAGCTCGGAGCGATCAGCCGGACATCATGTCCCAGCTTCGTGATCTCCCGCGCCCAATAATGGCTGCTGCCGCAAGCCTCCATGGCAACCGTGCAAGCCGGCTGCCCATCAAGGAATTTAAGCACCTGATCGCGGCGAAGTTTCTTTCTAAACAGGGCAACTCCCGATGCATCTGCACCGTGCGCCTGGAACACGTTCTTCGCCAGATCCAACCCGATTATGCTAACTTCCGACATGGACGCCTCCGTTCAAGTGATGATCAACGACACCACTTTGGCACAGCGATGCCGTCAGGGGGCGTCCACCCCATCAATCTCGGCAGCCACAAGTCCGCGACAATCCGTCAGGCTATCAAAGCCGCCGGTGCACGGCTCTGGTTCCTGCCGCCCTATTCACCGGACCTCAATCCGATCGAGCAAGCCTTTTCGAAGATCAAGCATTGGATGCGCAACGCACAAAAGCGGACCATCGACGATACCTGGCGGTCCATCGGCAGGCTCGTTGAAACAATCAAACCCGACGAATGCGCCAACTATCTCGAGAATGCTGGCTATGTTGCCGTCAAAACATGAAATGCTCTAGCGTTCCCGCGCCCGCCTATTTGGTACAGCCCCTCGCCTGAGTTCCCTTCAACTGCTGCGACGGATCGAAGCCTAGATATCGTGGTTACGTCGAGGCCGTTGGATGTGAGAATTCCGTTGAGGGCGGCTTGAGGCTTTGACGAAGGTGGCGGACCGGCCGCGCGAGCGCCTGATTACATCACGGCACGACGCATGGGAGGCCGTCCAGGACCCCGTCAGCAGGCTCGATCCGCAAATTGCGAAGCGGGTGTTCGAGACCTTTTTTAGTCAACGAAGGCGCAAGGCTTGGCCATCTGTCGGTCGATAATCGAGGCGCATAGCGGGCGGGTTGTGGGGCCGCTCAAAAGCCTCGGGCGTCGTCTTTCACTTCACCCTATCTCAAAACCGGGCGAGACGACCTCTGCCCGGTCACCGCCAAATGCTAACAGGTCAGAATGGACCGTTAACAATTTCGCGTCCACAGAGGATCCTTGGACCCCGTATGAACAACATTTTCTGGTCTTTGCGATCTCATGAACCGCTTTCGCCCTCGCTATCGAGAGCCAGCGCAGAACGGATGCAATCAAGCAAGATCTGTTCGCCAAACGGTTTTGTCAGGCAGCCGACGATGTCCGCGCCCAACGTAGATGCGCGCACATTTTTTTCCGGAAAGGCGGTGATCAGAACAGTCGGAATGCTCCTGCCCAGCGCGACGAGCCGGCGGTGCAGATCGAGCCCACTCATTCCGGGCATATTGATGTCCGTCACGAGGCAGGCCGTGCGGCGGATATGAGGGAATCTCAAGAAATCATCCGCGGATGAAAAGGTCTGGGCGTCAAATCCCATCGACCTTATGAGCCCCTTGATAGCCTCCCGCATCGACTCGTCGTCGTCGACGATCGCAATCAGAGGTCTCTTGGTTGGCACTGCCGCCTCCCGACTTCGCCGATCGGCGTCGTGCCAAATTGGCGTTGTGGCGCGCTTAACTGGATGGATTTAGTATTGATCGGCGACAAAGGCATCGCAAGCTATACGATCGTATAAGTTGTCTAAACCTTGCGGCAACGAGCGGGGCATCTGCCAAGAGCGTCCCAGAACATGGAGATGAGACAGTCGATGGAATTTTGAGATCAACGCGCTGCGAAAGCGGCACCATTCGCGCGTCGGGCCAGTCGGTGATGCAGAAGAAGTGGTGGGAGGAAGGTCTCGACTGTGCCGCGCGGAAGGGTGGTGAATGGCCGGACAGCCGCGCGACCACCAGGAGCTTTGGCTGCGGCTTGACCCGATGCGGCGCCTGGTCGAACCTCGGTCGCGCCAGTGGCCGCCTGAGCTTCCGATTCGAGCGCGACGTACAGGCAGAAGGGGGCGTTCCCAGGCGACGCTTTCGCCCAGACCCGTTGGCCGTCAAGGATTGTAGTCGCAAGTCGCCGGCTTGTCGTAGGGCCGCGCCGTCGTCTCGAAGAGCTGGCAGACGGCGGCGATGGTCCGGGCATAGGCCGTGCCGGCGAAAGGCTTGCATCGGTGCTCGACGATGAGTTTCATCCCCGCTTGGCCGCCCGTGCCGGAGTGAGCATCCAAAGCGCCGCTTTTACCAGAGATAGGCGGGATTGGCGAAGGCAAGGCTCATCGAAAACTCTTCCATGAAGCATGCGAGTTCCACGTCGCCTGACACGTCTGGCGTTTACTGCCGTTGCCGAAGCGGCCTGGCGCCGATAGCCAGACTTGAAGCTTGTCCCGACTAGAATAATCCGGTGAAGGACTTCTTTTCGATTGTACGCAATCTATGCCGGATTCACTCGGCACGGCGTCGCTAAATTAGTGCTTGAGGTTTGCTTGCCTCGCGCCGCCCGATACCTGCGGCGCCGTTCCCTTGTGACGGCAGACGCCGGCCATGTGGCGCATTCGCACGCCATCGCAGACTGCACGACGCGCAAGCGCTTTTGGGGGCCGCCCGCATCTAGCCTTGTAGCCGAGGTAATTATCGCGCATCCTGGTGTGCGAAAGAAAAACCGTTTCGGCATTAGCGAAGGAGAGAGGAGGAGTGATCTTATCGCGTGACTGGCGCTCTGCTGTTTGGGCTTCGCCCGCTGCTGCTGCAGTTGGGGTAGATAGTATATATCCCAAAACGTCGATTCACCTTGGGGGCTCTGACGATTGACCGAGGCGCCAGAAACCATCATTGTCATCGATGATGACCCGCAAATCCGCGAGGCGCTTGGCGGTCTGCTGCGTTCCGTCGGCTTTGCCGTCAATCTCCTCGCTTCGGTAGGCGACTTCCTCAGGTCTGGGCGACCCAACGGACCGACCTGTCTCGTGCTCGATGTCCGGCTTCCGGGACAAAGCGGTCTTGATTTTCAGCTCGAGCTGTCGCGGGAGAATGTTCAGCTGCCGATCGTCTTCATCACCGGGCACGGCGACATTCCGATGTCTGTCCAGGCGATGAAAGGAGGCGCGGTCGAGTTCCTGACGAAACCGTTCCGAGACCAGGATTTGCTCGACGCCGTTCACGCCGGCCTGGCGCGCGACCGCATGTGGCTTGAAAATGAAAAGGCTTTGGCGACGGTGCGCGCTCGTTTCGATAGCCTGACCCCGCGGGAGCGCGAGGTGATGGCTTTGGTGGTTACCGGACGGCCCAACAAGCAGATTGCCGGCGATCTAGGCGTGAGCGAGATTACCGTGAAGGTTCACCGCAGCCAGGTCATGCAGAAGATGGGTACCAAATCCCTGCCCGAACTCGCGCGTATGGCTGACAAGCTGATGCTCGCGCCAGCAAAGCGGCAAACGCACTCGTAAGGGTCTTGGCTGTGCGTATAGGTCACCCCCTCTTCATTGGAAATCGATCCTTCCTGGTGGCCAATAGTCCCGGCGGGAGTTCTCCTCTATGGTGCGGGTTCCTTTCCTCCTCCCAGGCCGTATCGCCGCTGATCGGCCCGCCTCGAGCCTCCCACCGGGAGGCCTCTTTTTAGTCTTCCCGCATGGCAGACAAGGTCGTGCGCTCAAGACCGACTTGAATCCAAGCGTTCCGCGCGTTTCGATCACGGCGCGAAGCGCACGATGTTGGCCGTATGCTGGCCTTTATTGTCGGCGGCGCCGCCGCCGTACCACCTGCCGTCCTGCCGGGTTAGTTGCAGAGAGACCGTCGTCCCAGTCATTATCGAGGCCCCGGATGACGTCGCCGACATGTCACTCGCTGAGCAAAAGTTCGCGGATGGGTATCGGTGCCGGTATTCTAAAGTATCGCAAGAAGAAACCACAGTATAATTTCCCGTCGTCCTTTCCATCGCTAGTCTCCACTCATTGCCTCGGGACAGGCAGGTAGCGAAGTCCCCTTTGCTACCAACCAGCTCGGCGCTCCCTCCTCCGAAGCTCTGCGGGTCCACGACCCGCGCGACCGCCCAGCCGCCGCTGGGCGGTCTTTCGTCGGACCACGCATCGAACGGGCGGGTGACGGCCGCTCGCTTGCTGGGACGAACAGGCGAGATGTGGTAAGACGGTAGGGAAGTCGTTACGGTTCGCCATATGTGCTCGCTGTGGCCAATTTGATTGGACGGGTCTCCGAAACGAAAGTGGCAGTGCCAGATGCGACAGGCGAGATGACGAAGTCGGCAAATTAGCACATCCTCTTTCTTCGGCGTTGGTGGAGATGGCAGTTTGGAGGTTCTTTGGGAGGACGGTGATCGCGTGTTCCACCGGGAACGGCGCCAGGGCGCCGACGGCAAGTGGAACCCGGTGCTGGTGGTGCTTTCGCCCCTCGAGTACCCGACACCTTCAAGCCTCGGCCGCCTCGACCATGAATATGGATTGAAGGATGAGCTCGATAGCGCATGGGCGGTGCGACCGCTTGAGTTGGTACGCGAAGGCAGCCGGACCATGCTGGTGCTTGAAGATCCGGGCAGCGAGCCGCTCGCTCGGCGGCTCGGAACGGCAATGGAAACGGAGCTTTTCTTGCGCCTCGCGATCGGCATCGCCGCTGCGCTCGGCAGGGCCCACCAGCGCGGTCTAGTCCACAAGGACATCAAACCGGCCAATATCCTGGTAACGGGCACGGGCGCCGAGGTGAGGCTAACCGGCTTCGGCATTGCCTCGCGCCTCTCTCGCGAGCGGCAGGCGCTCGAGCCGCCCGAAGTGGTCGCCGGAACGCTTGCCTACATGGCCCCCGAGCAGACTGGGCGCATGAACCGCTCGATCGACTCCCGCAGCGACCTTTATGCACTCGGCGTGACCCTCTACGAAATGCTGACCGGGAGCCTGCCCTTCGCCGCTTCCGACCCGATGGAATGGGTGCATTGCCACATTGCACGGCAGCCGATACCGCCCAACGACCGGGCGGCGCATGTTTCACCGGCAGTCTCGGCCATCGTCATGAAGCTGCTCGCCAAGACAGCCGAGGAACGATACCAGACGGCGGGCGGCGTCGAATACGATCTGAGCCGCTGTCTCAGCCAATGGGAAATGCAGTGCCGGATTGACGCATTCCCGCTCGGCGAACGCGATATCCCGGACCGCCTGCTGGTTCCCGAGAAGCTATACGGGCGGGAGCACGAGGTCGAGACCTTGCTCAATGCCTTCGACCGCGTGGTGTTGAGCGGGGCGCCGGAGTTGGTGCTGGTCTCTGGCTATTCCGGCATCGGCAAGTCGGCGGTCGTCAATGAACTCCACAAAGTACTAGTGCCGCCGCGCGGGCTGTTCGCGTCCGGCAAATTCGACCAGTACAAGCACGACATCCCTTATGCGACGCTCGCGCAGGCCTTTCAGGGCCTGCTCAAGGGGCTCCTCGTGAAGAGCGAGGCGGATTTGGCCCCGTGGCGCGAGGCCCTTCGCGAGACGCTGGGCCCGAACGGACAGCTGATGGTTGATCTCGTCCCCGAACTGAAGCTCATCATCGGCGACCAGCAGCCGGTCGCCGAACTTCCGCCACAAGACGCGCAACGGCGATTCCAGCTGATATTCCGGCGGTTCATCAGCGTCTTTGCCCGCCCCGAACATCCGCTGGCGCTGTTCCTCGACGATCTCCAATGGCTTGACGCGGCGACGCTCGACCTGTTGGAGGATCTGCTGACCCGGCCGGATCTGCAGCATCTCATGCTGATCGGTGCCTATCGCGACAACGAAGTCACCGCGGCCCATCCTCTGATGCGCAAGCTTGACGCGATCAAGACCGCCGGCGGCAAGGTCGCGGAGATCACGCTTGCGCCGCTTACTAAAGACTATCTCCGGCAGTTGATTGCGGATGCGCTCCACTGTCAGCCCGAGCGTGCAGCCCCGCTCGCACAAATGATGCACGACAAGACCGGCGGCAATCCGTTCTTCGTCCGTCAGTTCCTGTTTTCGCTCGCCGAAGAGGGAATGCTCACCTTCGATCATGACGCGGCATGCTGGTCCTGGGATCTCGAGCGCATTCACGCCAAGGGATACACCGATAACGTCGTGCACCTCATGGTCGGCAAGCTCGCGCGCCAGCCGCCCGAAACGCAGGAGGCGTTGCAGCAGTTCGCCTGCCTTGGAAACATCGCAGATACCAGGATGCTTTCACTCGTGCTCGGGACCCCGGAGGAGCAAGTTGCCGGGGCTTTATGGCCTGCCGTCGATCATGAACTGCTCGAGCGTCTGGCAGGTGCATACCGGTTCGTCCACGATCGCGTTCAGGAAGCCGCCTATTCGCTGATCCCGGAGGAGCGACGCGGGGAGTTGCACCTTCGCATAGGGAGACTGCTTGCGGCGAACACTGCGCCGGAGCTGATTGACGATCATGTTTTCGAGATTGTCAGCCAGCTCAATCGCGGAGCCGCATTGATCACCTCAGTTGAGGAGCGCGAGCAACTGGCAGAGTTCAATCTGCTGGCCGGCAAGCGCGCCAAGGCCTCGACGGCCTACGCCTCAGCGCTCAACTATTTTGTTGCCGGCACGACACTGCTGCCGGAAGACGCCTGGGAGCGCCAGCACCAACTGCCGTTCGCGCTTGAGCTGAACCGAGCCGAATGCGAGTTCCTCGTTGGCGCGCTGCCGGAGGCCGAGGAGCGGTTGGCGCAGCTTTCCAATTGTGCTGTCTGCGCCGACGACCAGGCTGCTGTCGCCTGCCTGCGCATCGATCTCTATGCTGCGCTCGGTCAGACCAGTCGCTCCGCCGCCGTCGGTCTCGATTACCTGAGGCAGCATCTCGGCATCGACTGGTCGTCGCATCCGGCCGACGAGGAGGTGCAACGAGAATACGACCGGATCTGGTCGCAGCTCGGGAGCCGCGCGATCGAGGACCTCATTGATCTGCCGTTGATGAGCGACCCAGCATCCTCCGCGACGCTGGATATTCTCACCCGGCTCGTTGGGGCGGTATGGCATACCGATGCGAATCTTGCATGCATGGCGATCTGCCTGGCTGTTAATCTGAGCCTCGAGCGAGGCAATAGCGACGGTTCCTGCTACCATTATGTGTCGCTTGGTTATATTGCCGGACCACGCTTCGGCGACTATGCGGCCGGATTCCGATTCGGTCGGCTTGGCTGCCAACTGGTCGAAGAGAGCGAACTGAAGCGCTTCCAAGCCAGGACTTATAAAGACTTCGGGGCTCACGTCATACCGTGGACGAGACATGTCCGAGCCGGCCGAGACATCTTGCGGCGAGCGCTTGAAATTGCCAACCAGAGCGGCGACCTCACGTTTGCCGGATACAGCTATGTCAGTTTGAATTCGAACCTGCTGGCGGCGGGAGATCCGCTTATGGAAGTGCAATGCCAAGCGGAGATTGGCCTCGCATTTGCGCAGAAGGTGCGGTTCCAGTTCGTCATAGATCTCGCCAGCGCGCAGCTCGGGCTCGTCCGGACGCTGCGCGGGTTGACCCGGAAATTCGGCTCCTTTGACGACGACGGATTTGACGAACTTGAGATCGAACGCCGGTTTTCCGAAAATCCGAATCTTGCGGAAACCTGCTACTTTGTCAGAAAACTCCAGGCCCGGTTCTTTGCGGGCGACTATGAGGCGGCTGTCGATGCGTCATTGCGGGCGCAGAGGCTACCATGGACATCGGTCTCGCATTTCGAAGAAACGCCGGAACATCATTTCTACGGTGCCCTGGCCCGCGCCGCATGCTGCGACTATGCTGTGGCTGACCAGCGGGCACGACATACGGAGGCTCTGGTTGCCCACCACCGACAGCTTCAGATCTATGCGAAGAATTGCCCGGAGAACTTCGAGAACCGAGCCGCGCTGGTCGGCGCCGAGATAGCACGCCTTGAAGGTCGCGAAATCGACGCCGTGCGTCTTTACGAACAAGCAATCCGCTCGGCGCGCGCAAACGGCTTCATTCATCATGAAGCCATCGCATATGAACTCGCGGCCCGCTTTTATGCGCAGGGAGGCTTCGAGGACTTCACCCGTCTCTATCTCCGCAACGCGCGTGGCTGCTATCTGCGCTGGGGTGCCGACGCTAAGGTGCGGCAGCTCGACCAACTCTATCCTGACCTGAGAGGCGAAGAACGCGCGCCAGCTCCAACAAGCACCATTGATGCACCGGTCGAGCAACTCGATCTCGCAACCGTTTTGAAAATCTCGCAAGCCGTGTCGGGCGAGATTGTCGTTCAAAAGCTGATCGACACGGTCTTGCGCACTGCGGTTGAGCAGGCGGGTGCCGAGCGCGGCCTGTTGATCCTGCCGCGTGGCGGTCAGTCACGGATCACTGCGGAGGCAACGACCGGCGGCGACACGGTCGTGGTGCACGTGCGTGACGAGATCGTGACCGCGATCACGCTGCCGGAATCGCTCCTTCATTATGTCCTGCGCACAAACGAAAGCGTGGTTCTCGGCGATGCCACAGCTCAGAATCCATTTTCCGCGGATCCCTACATCTGTCAGCACCATGCGCGTTCCATTCTCTGCGTGCCGTTGCTCAACCAGGGCCAACTGACCGGAGTACTCTATCTTGAGAACAACCTTGCCCCTCAAGTCTTCGCGCCGGACCGGATCGCGGTCCTGAAGCTGCTCGCCTCTCAGGCAGCGATTTCACTGGAGAATACCCGGTTGTACCGCGATCTCGCTGAACGAGAAGCCAAGATCCGTCGTCTCGTCAAGGCCAACATCATCGGGATCGTCATCTGGGATATCGAAGGTCACATTCTTGAGGCCAACGACGCGTTCCTCCGCATGGTAGGATACGACCGAGAGGATCTTGCCTCGGGTCGGCTATGCTGGACGGACCTGACGCCGGCCGAATGGCGCGACCGCGACGCACGAACCGTCGCAGAGCTGAAGATGATCGGAGCAGTCCAACCGTTCGAGAAGGAGTACTTTCGGAAAGATGGCAGCCGTCTGCCCGTGTTGATCGGCGGTGCACTGTTAGAAGAAAGCAGGAACGAAGGTGTCTCTTTCGTCCTCGATTTGACGGAGCGCCGGCAGGCCGAAGAGGCGTTACGCGAGAGCGAGGAAGCCTTGCGCGAGGCGCAGGGGCAACTGGCCCACGCAAACCGCGTCGCCACCATGGGGCAGCTCACAGCCTCCATCGCCCATGAAGTCAATCAGCCGCTCGCCGCGTCGCTCACCAACGCCCAGGCGGCCTTGCGCTGGCTCGGTGCCCATCCGCCGAATCTGGAGGAGGCGACTCAGGCGCTCGGCCGGATCGTCGAGAACGCCAATCGAGCCGGCGATGTCATTGGCCGGATCCGCGCCTTGGTCAAGAAGGAACCCCCTCGCAAGGGGCAGTTCGACCTCAATGAAGCCATCCGTCACGTGATTGCCTTGACCGGCAGTGAAGTGCTCCGGCAAGGCGTCACACTGCAGACCGAATTCGCGACGAGCCTCCCGTCCGTGGATGGAGATCGCGTCCAGCTGCAACAGGTGATCCTAAACCTGATCATGAACGCCATCGAGGCGATGAGCGGCACTGATCAGGAAGAGCGCGAGTTGCTGATCAGCACCGATACAGAGGCCTCAGGAGGCGTGGTCGTCGGGGTGCGCGACTCGGGTCCAGGGCTGGACCCGCAAAGTATGGATCGCGTCTTTGAGGCCTTCTACACGACCAAATCCAGCGGCATGGGCATGGGCCTGGCGATCTGCCGTTCGATCATCGAGGCTCACGGGGGCCGGATGTGGGCCATCGCTAATGAACCTCGTGGGGCAGTGTTTCTGTTCACCCTGCCTCTCGAACGAGACGAAACCGCTGGCGCAAATCATGCCGACCAAATGGCAATGTTGGGAAACTAATTTAATAGGATCAACAACTGGCTGAAGCTCTCGCAGCAAGTGCAGGTCTCTGCGAAGTGTGAAGGCCGTCGGCCGGACTTCTCTTCTCCTCACGAGACGACCGAGGCGCGGCCGAAGCTGAATTCACCTTCACGACGCGGTCATCGGGCCAATGGGGGCGGCAGTGGCGAAAGCAACAAGCGCATCGATTTGCGAAATCGCGCGACAGGAAACTGGACGACGCGATGGAAAGCATCCAAAGCGTTCGCGCCAGCGAAAAGGTGCTAGGCACCAAGCTCGATGATCCTCAAGTGCAGACTAAAAGACCCTTTCCAAGACGCGGATCGCTTGGCTTAGTGCATGGTCAGGGAAAGATCCTCGAAGTCCTGTACAAGACGGACAAGTCCGAGGGAGTAGCACCAAAGACCGAACCGCGTCCCAATAGCGTACAGGGTGAAGGCAGGTCTCCAGGCGTGCAAAGCTTGTCCCCAGGGAGGCGTGATTGTTTCTCGTGGCGGCATGACGGAAAACATCATCAAATGAGCCTCAAAGGCCGTATTCGGCGATGATGAACCATCTGGCGGCATCTGGCGCGGAGTGCCCGGAACCCAGGGCCTAGCTTTCCCATATGCGCTGGGAATTAGCGTCAGCGGGACCAGATCGATTTCGATGCGGTTGAGTTCATGTGTCATGGTGTCAATCCTTAGAAGGAGCGCGGAGGAACGAAGAGGCAAAGACCCGTGGCGTGGCCGAACACCTTGTGTTGGTGAAACTGCCGTCCGGACTGTTCTTGATGCAGCTATCCCGCGGCGTGATGAACTCCCCAGTGAGCTTGATGACATCGAATGAACCCTGACCGTAGCAGGACACTGCTCGACCTGCTATTGATCGGGAGGAAGGATCGGGTAGCGAAGAGGAGGGGATGACCTATACGGAGGTTTAGGAGTCCTTGATCGAGGCAAGCCGCGTGATGTCTTCGCTAGAAAGTCGACTACCACCCGCTCCTTCGCGATCAGATGCCGCCGGCTAGGACGACCATTCGTCGTCTTGAGCGCGCCGGCTAGGAGAACACTGAGCAGTGTGTGGACGCTTCATGCTCGAAAGCGAGTGGCTGAGCCTGGCATAGCTCCCTGGCAGCCCCGCCTGTCTGCTGCGTCCGTATAATTTCCGCATACACAAGGATGATGGTGGCTCATAAGTACTGGCTCCGCCAAGCTGCTTCTAAGCTGCGGTCTTCACGGTTCATGGGAGTCTCCAATGCGTGTAACGGGGCTTACCAGATATTGACAACGCCCACTTAGAGATTAGAGTGGACAATGTCAACATTGCTCGAGCAAAAATGTTGACAGAAGCAACTTAAAAATCTAAACGGACGGACATGACCCAAGACATTTCCACGACAGAGCAGCGCCCCTACCATCATGGTGACCTGCACAGGGCGATCGTAAGTGCCGCACTCGATGTTCTCAGCGAGTCCCAAAGCACAGAATTTTCGCTTCGGGAGCTCGCCCGTCGAGCGGGCGTCAGCCATAATGCCCCGTACAAACACTTCGCCGACAAGCGTGAATTGCTGACGGCCGTCTCGGCGGTCGGATTCGAGCTCCTTGCAAAAAAGATGACCGACGCGACGAAGAAACTCGACAGTCCGCGCGAGCGGCTGGCAGCCATGGCGCGCGCGTATGTTTGCGGCGGCGTCAACAATCCTGCACTCTACAGATTGATGTTCGGCGGCTATCTTACCGGTCAGGATAATGGGCGCCCTGCGATCGAAAGAACTGCGGCTAACAACATGAAAGCCCTCATTGTAGGGGCGCTATGCGACGGCGCTCTCGGGCGCCTCATTCCAAACACCGCGGCAAACACACGTGAGATTGATGGGGCCATTCTAATATTCTGGTCGCAAATGCACGGACTCACTTTGTTGCTGGTAGACCGCCTCGTCGGTCCCAGCGGCAAGATGGAGGAGCTGACCGAGAACGTCTTGCAAGGCATGCTCGACGGACTGGCGAATTGTATCCCCACGGTACCAGAAGGCGTTTGGATAGGTCCTCCGCCTCCCGAGTAGGACGTCCCAAGCCTACCGCTCGGCGATCTGCTATTCGACGAGCACGCTTGGATATTGGAACTGGTCGGAAAACCGCTCAGTGATTTACGTGGTACGCGCGCCGTCTCGTTTAGAGAGGAGAATTCTCATGGACGCATACATCTCTGCTCTAATGGGTCTCGCCGGCATTGCGATAGGCAGCCTGACCTCGTTTGCCACCACATGGATGACGCATCGATCACAGGTGAAGGAAAAACATCGCGAGGTCGAGGCTGCCAAGCGCGAAAAGCTATTTTCGGATTTCATCGCCGAAGCCACGCGGCTTTACGGTGACGCAATCAGCCACCAGAAGGACGACGTCTCCGACCTCGTGCTGCTTTATGCATTGGTCGCCCAGATGCGTCTGATCTCATCCCGTCCAGTCGTGGATGGAGCCGAGCTGGCGATGGCAAGGATCGTCGAAACCTATCTGACACCCAATCGCTCGCTCTCTGAAATCCGGGATCTCGCCCGTTCCGGCGCGATGAACTTTCTCCTTGATTTTGGTGAGGCTTGCCGGGCGGAATTGGCGGCAGGGTACCTATCTGCTCGGCGATAGGATTTTACCGAACTCGGTAGCAGAGCTACCATCAGCCACGTTCCTCCCGACAATTTATGTCCAGCCTATCGGCAGGACGCAGAGCACGGCCGCCTAAGGTTATTCTCACGCGCCCACCGTTCGGGATCGTTCATCGATAGACGTGCGCGCAGATAAACCGGGATTGCCTGGTGGTATAGGCGGGCCCATACCTAAGTGTAGTTACGCAATCTGCCCGATCGGTCTACCTTTTCTCTATCGCCTCAACCCCTCGATGAGGCGGGTAGCATCCTCCCAGCTACCGGGCTTCGGTGTCCCTCCCCTCCGCCGAGGCCGCGGATCCTCCCAAGGTCCGCCTAGGCCGTCTCCATCCGCCCGGAGACGGCCTTTTTTTGTAAGAGCCGGAGGCTTTGGCACCTGCAAGAAACCGCGGCATCATCAACAATCTTTTCCAAATATTGGACGTAACTCGCCCTGGCCGCAGGATTTTGGCGATCAGCATGCTCGCGAACCGACGATCGCGACAATCCATTTCCCCCCACGTCCGTGTGAAACAGCGGACTGCCAGATCGAGCGAGCGTGTCCAATTTTCGTTTCCGCCGGAACCGGGGTTATTCTCCTCAAGGCCTTGCCCCGGCAAGGAGCGCGAATGAGATCGCGAGCAGCACCTGTTTCCTTTGCTTGCAGTCGTCCCGCGTGCCAATCCCACACCACTTGCCACCTACACCTACGTATGATTCACCGCAGCAGTCCGTGCGACTAGACTCCCTGCATCAACCAGCGACGCGCTCGGCTCAGTCCGGGCAGGATGCGAGGATCTCGTCATGTACCAGGATTCCGTCACCAACCTTGCCCGCTTGGGCGAATGCAAGGCACCCATGGTCCGCACCCGGTTCTTCGCGTTCCTGATAGGAGCGGCGATCCTGGGCGCCTATATCGGCTTCGGCGACATTCTGACGTTCCCCGCCGGTGTGCATGTCGATCCTGCCACCTTTTTCATGGGGCTGATTCGCGATTATCCCGCAAATATCACTGTTGCTGGCGCTCTTCACAATCTGGTCTGGATCACCCTCGGCAATCTGATCGCCGGCACGGCCTTCATGGCGCTCGGCCGGGCGCAGTTCCACAACAGCTGGCACGTTTTTCTCGTGCCCGCTCCCATAGCCGTCCGGACAAAGATTTCCGCCAACAGAAACGAGTGAGGCTCGTCATGGACGACCCACTCAATATCACAAACCTCAGCCCACCGCCGGCCAGTCTCGCGCCGGCCGGGGAGGCCCTCGTTTCGAGCCCGCAGCCTTCGACGGCCACGGCGACAATCAGACGGCTCGCCATTCCGGCCCTGGCAATCGCGGTCGTCTGCGCCAGCGTGGCACTGGTCATGGCAGACTGGAACCGATGGGTGGCCGGTGCTGCCAGGCAATCGACGGACGACGCGGTCATCAATGCTGATGTCTCCACCCTCAGCGCGCAGGTCAGCGGCACGGTACGAAGCACGCCGGTTGGAGACTATCAGCGGGTCACGAAAGGCCAGTTGCTCGGTGAAATCGATCCCCGCGAGTATGACGCCGCCGTCGAGGTGGCGAAGGCAAACCTTGCATCCACCAACGCCTCGCTCGCAAACCTTGCGAACCAAACCGCATTGCAGAAGGCTGTCGTGCAGGCAGCAGAAGCGCAGAACGCATCCGCGCTTGCCCAGCAGACCCAGACTGAGCTTGAGTTTCACCGGCAGACAAATCTTGGCGATGCCACGTCGCAGCAGCTGCTGCAGCAGGCACAAGCGGCCTATCTCCAGGCCCAGGCTTCCGTCAAATCGACCGCAGCCGCCATCGAGCAACAGAAGGCGCAGTTGAAGGTTCTTGATGGACAGGAGCCGTTGTTGCGCGCTGAAGTTAGCGCCGCACAGGGAAATCTCGACACGGCGCTGATTCACCAGGGATACACCCGCATCTATGCACCCTTCGATGGTGTCGTTGGACGCAGGCTCGTCCACGAAGGCGATTTTGTCGCCGCCGGCACCGGCATCATTTCGGAGGTGCCCCTTCCGAGCGTCTACGTGACGGCAAACTTCAAGGAGACACAGCTTGCCCGTATGACCCCAGGCCGTCAGGCAGAGGTCACTATTGATACATTTCCCGGCCAGACGCTGAATGGAAAGGTCTCCCGGCTGTCGCCGGCGAGCGGCTCCATTTTCGCGCTTTTGCCGCCTGACAATGCCACCGGTAACTATACCAAGGTCGTGCAGCGCATTCCTGTCAGGATCGACCTCGATCCAGGTCAAACGCTAGCCAATCAGCTCAAGCCGGGAATGTCGGCTGTCGTCAGCGTCGATACATCGGCGGACGCAAAACCGTGAGCGCCACACCGAGCGCCTATGGTCCGGTGACCAGCGGCACGACAGCCAACCGCCCCTACCTGATCGTTGCGGCGCTGCTGCTGGCGTCCTTCGTGGTCGGTTTCGACACCAGGGTCTTTACCGTCGGCCTTCCAGACCTGCGGGGCGCCTATTCATTGGGGGCCGACGAGGCCTCCTGGCTGAACACGACTGCCAACGCACCGCAGATCCTCATCTCGTCAGCGGTGGCATGGCTTGCCACAGTGTTTGGCGTCCGCCGGGTGATGATCCCTTCGAGCCTTGTCTACGCCTGCATCTCGTTTGCAATCCCGCTGCTCCATGACGGGCCTGCGCTCTATGCGCTTCATGCTGTGCGGGCGCTGCTGCTCGGCGTCTTCATCCCGGCAACGATCATGGTGATCTTCCGGAACCTCGACATGAGATACTGGCTAGTCGGGATTGCGATTTACGCGCTTCGCCTTCCGTTGTCGCAAAACCTCGGCTTCGTGCTTGTCGGGGTCTATGGGGACTACCTCGGTTGGCAATGGCTCTACTGGCAGGACGTGATCGTCGCGCCACTCATTGCGCTTTTGCTTCTCGTTGCTGCTCCCAAGGAGGAGATCAACGTCAGCTTGCTTGCGACTGCCGATTGGGGCGGAATGCTGCTGCTCGGCTCATCGATGACGATGCTCTATATCGCTCTTGACCAGGGAAACCGGCTTGATTGGTTCCAGTCAGGCATCATCAATTCGCTTCTTGCCGGCGGCGCAATCCTTGCCATCGGATTTTTCATCAACGAGAGCGTGGTGAAACTCCCCTGGGCTCATGCCAGCGTCATCCTGTCGCGTAACATCGGGCTCGGCTACGCCGTTATTGTCGCCTTCACATTCTCGAGCTCCAGCGGCTCGATCGTCATCCCGGCGTTCCTGCAAAACGTCGTCGGGTTGCGACCCATTGCGATTTCCGAGCTCTATGTCGTTGGTGCCGTCATCCCGGTCTTTGTCTTCATCACGCTGGCCGTCTATCTGCAGCGTCGGGTGGATTCGAGATTGTGCATCCTCATCGGTCTGGTGGCGATGGCGCTCGGTTCTCTCTTTGGGTCCAGGCTGACGATTGAATGGTCTCCTTGGAACTTCCTGCCCGTCGTTCTCCTGTTTACCGCGGGCCAGTCGTTCACCTTCTTCTCAACTGTCGTCTACCTCTTGGCAAACACCGATCCAAAGCGGGCAACCGCAGCGTCCGCCTATATTCAGGTCATCCGGCTTGGAAGTGCTGAACTGGCTGTCAGCGTGCTGAGCACCTGGCTGCGGCAACGCGAGCAGTTTCACTCCAACGTACTGAATGGCCCGATTACGGCCTCTTCACGAGATTTCCATGGCGTGATGGCCAGGCTGGAGACGCTGTTCGGTGCCTCGCCGCGGGGGAGCCTGGAGGCATTGTCGACAGTTGCGGCACACGTCCGAGCGCAGGCCTATGTGCTTGCCTATTCCGACGGCTTTATCCTGTCGTTTTGCTTCGCCGTCGTCGGTTTGGGCCTGGTCGCGTTGATGGGCGCGATGCCGTTCGGCCCACTCCACCCGGACTTTCATCGTAAGGGGCCTGCAGCAGGGACCCCGGTTGCGCAGAGCAAGGCCGCTTGATCGACGATCGCCCACCAGGCCTGCCGGTCAGCGGCGATATCGCAGCAAAATCACACGAACATCCAAGACGAGGAATGGCGTTCAACCGCAGGCTTGTCTCCTGCCTGCAAAAAGCCAGTCCGACTCACACCTATGTATAGGTTAGACTGGGTAAGGAAGAAGGTATGGTTTCGGCAAACTAGACTGGGGGAACAATGTCTACAGCGTCAACGATATTTCGCGCTCACGATGCAGAGGGATCAGGCCACAATCTGACTTTCGGCCTGATTGCCGCCGCGCTTGCAGCTGCAGTCTTTTACGTTGATACCTATACGGACATCGAGGGCGCCATCGCTGTTCTCTATGTCGTCACCATGCTTGTGGCCGCCCAAGCAACCACGCGCACCGGCCTGCTTGTCATCGCAGCCGTGTGTGCCGCCCTCTCGCTTCTTTCCTACGCCACGACGCATAGGAACGATGCAGACCTTCAATCGACCATCCGCCTGACCGTGGCGCTTGCTGCGTTGTTCGTCACGACCATGCTGCTCCTGAAAACGGAGAGTGCCCGCCTCGCGCTGCTTTCGATCAACGCCGCGCTGAAGGACAGCGAGGCCCGATACCGGTCGATTTTTGACCGCACCCGCGTTGCCCTTTGGGAGCGAGACTATTCGAAGCTGCGCCGCTATCTGATGGATCTCAGGGCGCAGGGCGTCACCGATATCAAGGCGCATGCGCGCACCCAACCGGCCGTCGTCGATCATTGCGTCGGTCTCATCGAAGTGGTCGCGGCGAACGAAGCGGCACGCGAGCTGCTGGGACCTCAGGCGGCGGCGGTCGGCACCCTGCGCCGGTCCGTCATCCCCGGGCAAGAGAAATTCCTCGACGTGCTGCAGGCGATCATGGACGGCGAAAGGGTGTTCGAAGACAAGGCCGAGGCGCGAGCGGACAATGGCGAAGACAAGCTCGTGCTGCTCAGCATCAGTTTTCCCGAAGATCCGGCCGCCTTCAACCGGGTTGTCGTCAGCATGGTCGACATCACCCAGCGCGAAATGGCTCTGAAGGCCTTGGCCGAAGCGCAGGCGGAGCTGACAAAGGCATCGAAGGCCGCAACGGTCGGCGCAATGTCGGCCTCGCTTGCACACGAGCTCAACCAGCCGCTCGGTGCGATCGTCGTCAACGCCCAGACGCTGCTGAGGTGGCTTGATCGCGACCCACCGGATCTCGCCGCCGTGCGCCGTTC
>NZ_FOCV01000063.1 GCF_900110205.1 Rhizobium tibeticum
GCCTATGAGGGATCGCTCACCACACCGCCTTGCAGCGAAATCGTCGATTGGATAATAGCGAAGGAACCGGTGGAGGTGGATGCGGCCGACATCAAGAGGTTCATTACGCTCTATTCGATGAACGCACGTCCCGCCCTCACTCCAAATCGTCGTTACATCCTGAGCTCCGGCTGAAGCGAGAAGAGCTCGTAGCCTTTCGAACGCCCCACCGGGGCCGATCGCACGATTTCAGCAGGCAAAGCTTTTGGCCATTGTTACCTTTGGCACCGCATCGAGCATACCGACCCGAGGGATATTGAATATTCCCTGCGGCGGCGGCGCAACCTGCGGGCCTGTGCTTTCGGCAATCTTTCCGCTCCGTACACTACGGAGGGAACGCATGCACTGCCAAATTTTCAGGAGCGACAGGCCGCGCCGTTACGATCGATCCGATGAAACCACCCTTTGTTGGTAAGTCGTACAGGCGCCAGCAGTGGCTTACCTGATTGTTTCGAACCCACAGACGCGCACCATTGAGGCCAGTCTGTTCCGAGAGTGGAACCACGACCTGCGACAGGGGGTGGGTAAGACCAAGTCCCAGAGCTTTTACTGCGGCTTCTTTACGAACCCAAAGGCGCAATAGTAGTTCAGGAGCATTCTTCATCGTCCGAAGCCGTCGCCATTCTGCCGGCGACCAAATGGTCTCAAGCCAGCTCCATTCAACGACTTGGTCGAGGCATTCGACGTCGATGCCGAGCAAAGGGTGGTGAGAGACGGCGACAAGTGCCAGACCGCCGCTCCGGCTCATCGAAAAGAACGGCCCGCCGAGAACGTATGGGCGACGCCATTGGCTGTACGCGAATTTCACATCCCAGGGCTCAATAATCAACCAACCTGCCAAGATCCGGCGTAGGGCCACGTGCGCCACTGCAAATCTTCGCGCGTCGTGTCGATTCTTCAAACCATGGTATTTTTCCTGCTCTTCGTGATTCAGCCAGGCAAGGCAGTCCGGCCACTGGTCGGGCAGAACGTTCAGATCAATCTGCCAAATCTTCACCAATTGAGACCCTTCTGTTTCCGTTGTGGTGATTCAACTTCGTCGCCGAACGTAGCATTGCGCCCTTAGACGCGAAGCGAACGTTCATCTCTGCTCAAGCGCCGCCACTCTCGATAGAGGACGATCATGGCAGTCAGACCAGCAGCAGCCTCACTGAGAACGGTACTGATGATGAGACCGTTGACGCCCAGCCAATGCGGCAACACTAGCAGCAGTGGTATCAGGAATAGGCCATGGCGCATAATTGCGAGCAGCGATGCCCGTGTCCCTTCGCCCTTGGCCTGAAGCAGCGCAATAGTAACTGCCATTGGAGGAAAGCAAACAAAGGCGGTGAGGAATGCAGCAATTGCGCGTTCCGCAACCGCGATAGCGGAGGACTCGCTAACAAACCAGGCCGCCAAAGCATGCGATTGGGCGATACCTATCAGGGCACACATCGATGAGAACGCCAAGGAGAGCGACAAAATTGCGGTCAATGCCTGCCGCACTCTGTCGCCCCTCCCCGCACCGATGTTATAGCCTATCGCAGCTTGGGTGCGGATTGAACGAAGCCGCTTGCGCGGCATTTGGAGCGCGGGATTTGCATGATGCGCTTCTGATTTGAAGGATTGGGCTGTTTTAGCCCAACCTTTGAACAGGAGATGACGATGACAGAGATAAGAGCCCGCTCCGCCGACGCATGATCGATGACATGACGATCCGCAATCTTTCGCCAGCGACGGTACCGGCTGGAGCGGGGTCCACGCGCCGATGATCGTCATGGTTCCGCCGCAACAGGAGCAGCGGTGCGGCAAAGGTGGTTTGCCCCAAGACGTCGAACGAAGAAAGCATTCAGAAGCTGGTAGGCCGCACAAACGCAAAGTTTCACAATGGTTGGCACGGCAAGTCTAAGAACAAGTGGCACCATGGCATCTTTCTCGATGCGTTCTAACCCGACCGATTTCATCTTAGCTCCTGCTTTGATCCAATACTGGAGTCCAGTGAGTCACTTTTGTATATTGCAAATCTCCCGAATGACTTCCGTCAGGTTATTCTGCAATTTAATCGCAGTTGACGTGGCCAATGATCCATCAATGCGAGAATAGTTATACTGTTGCAGCCTTGCGCCCTTGTGGTGGCGATGAGCGAGGCAATGGTCTTGCAGGTCAGGCGCCGATCTCGACGGCACGCGCCGAAACGGCCTCGGCGCGATCGCGGCCGATGTCGCGATAAAGGCGCAGGATGCCGAGGCATGTTCTGAAGCCTTGTTCCGGATGCGGCCGGCTGGCGAGGATGGCGACGATCAGCCCTTCGGTCTGCGGACCGATGGACGCGCCCCAGCGCCGGAAGCGCCGCGCAGTCCTGACATTGCTGGACATGCCCGCCCAGGCGAGCGATCCGGCACATCTCGACCGCACTCATGACTCGGCGTTCGACACGCCCGAGATGTCATCCGCAAACCTCCGTTCGCGGTATTGATTCAGAACTCAACTGATTTGGAAACCTCAAAAAGAGTCAGAGATCGCTCACGCTGGTATAAACAGGCGTTATTTTCGAAGGATGCGGCTACGGTCCGGCGCTAGTGATGCCGGCCGTTCCCAGTGTCAATATCCCATCATAATCCCGGGAATGGCCAGGCTCACCTGCTCGTAGAACCGTCTGTGTTGGCGTCGACATAATGAGGTTGCGATTGCACTTTCCGCCGTGCGAAGCGGCATGCCGGTTCAAATGATTGATACTGCCCCGCGATGTTGGGGTACCGCCTTCGACGCAAGAAGCTTAACGCTCAGGCCTTTGCACGGTCCTGCGATCACAGCCAGCCCGCCAAACCAGGAAAAGCAGACTTCCGAAATAGGCTAGCTGAAGAAGAAACGAGACCGCCGGTGTCGTGACAATCGTTCTCCGATTGGGAGACGCAATAGACCACGAGAGCGTTAGTGCACATGAGCAGCCATAGGATGCGGTGAAAGACTCCGAAGCGCATTACATTCTCCTTCTTCGCTCATTCGGCAATCGTGCCGCCCGCGATGTGAGTTTGGCAGTTTTTTGGACAGACGCGGGCGCAGGCCCCGCATCCGATACAGCGGCCGGGAAAATCCACGACCATGATCACTCGATTGAGCTCGCCATCGAAGTCGTCTTCCTCGCCATTGCAGACACCGAGAATTTCACCTGCATCGTCGATACCGTGAGGATGCATGACCTCCCGTGAGCAGACCTTGAAGCAGCGGCCGCAGCCAATGCACATCGCACGATTGATGGAAGTTAGATACTCCGGCATCCATCTGGACCCGTCGCGGGTCACGCATGAGCTTGTCATGTTGGATTCTCCAATGCAGCGAGTTCTCTTTTTGCAGCGTCCAACTCAACAAAGGCCTGAAAAGTTTTCTTCGCGACTGCCATGATTTCAGACCAATTGACTGGAAGGTCTTCGGCGAGATCGTGCAATTCCATCTTCGCATTCCCAGCACGCGACTGCAGCTTCCGCACTCTTTTCTTCAATTCTTCAAGGTCTGACATGATCTCTTTCCCCGATATGGGCCCCATCACGCCCGCGCCACGTCCGGATATGCTTTGATGACTGCGACCGCATCGTTGACCAGCCTCGTACCGGTTTTGGCGCAATCCCGAAGCGTATTGAAGCCAAACCGGTGAACGTCACGCAGGGTCTTTGACAGCAGGACCAACCTTTTGGTCGTAAACAGCACTCGCCCGAAGCCCTCCTGGTTGACCTCCATCGTCCGCGACACCAAAAGGTCCGAGCGCTCCTCGATAGCGATGCCGACGGCGGCGTAAAAAATATCGAGCTTCCACAGGACATGCGGATCGGGATCGCCGATGATCGGGATTGCTCGGCGCTGGTCCTCCGTGACGGTGAAGTGGGCCAGCAGTTCGGAGTTGCACTTGCCTCTCCACAATCCATAGGAATCTTCAGCGCGGATCAGCCGCACGAGGCATTTAATAAACGGGGTGCCGAAGATCTTGTCGTCATTGACGGTAGGAGTAACCGCAGGATCAGATAACGTTGTCATCATTTCAGTCCTCGTCTTCGAAGCTGGCTTTCTTTCCGACGGCGCCGGCTTCCGCTAGCACCTTGCGAAGCCAAGGTGGAGGAGCCGCCCTGAGCATTGTTTGAATGCGCGCCAGCACAGCGTCGATGGATTCAGGCTCCGGCACCTTGATTGGATGGATCTTTGCCGCAATAACCTTGGCTGCCGAAGGGCCGCCGATAGCCAGACAGAATAAGAGCTGGCAGCCCTTTAACGCTGCCACCTTCGGAGCGATGCGGTCATCACCTTCGGCTCGATGCATACCGCTCTCGTCGGAAACGTCATCGAACGCTACGGCCTCCACGAAACTCCACGCGTCGGGCGTCACGTCGTAGATGGCAAATCGTTTAGCCGACCCGAAATGCGCGTTCAGTCCTCTCATGTCTTGAGTGGCGATTGCTACTCGCAATGTGCCGACCTGCCTTTCGGGCCGCTGTTCCTGGAACTCGTCATTGACGAGCGAGAGACGACGAGTTGAGGTCATTTTGCAATTCCCGGCTACAAATTGGATTAGGTGCGCCTGATGTCGGCGGGTGTTGGTTAGCCTGAAAAATGTTGGCAACCTCGTAGATCATGTCGCGCGTCCCCTGATACAGGATTGTAAGCTTGTGCTGACTGCCTAGGCGGTCGAAGATCGGAAAGCCGATACGCATTAGCGGAATGTCGAGACGCTTTGCAGCTTGCCTGCCGTGCGAGTGCGTGACGAGAAGATCGGCCCCCGGGGCGAGGCGTTCTAGGTCACTGAGATCGCCCACCTGAACAGTCTCCGCTGGAACTATTTTCAGTATTTTTGAAGCCCCGGTCGTAGTGACGGCGGCTGTAATTTCCGCACCCATGCCAATGAAAAAATCAGCAAACTGGTAGAGCTGATCCGGCTCGGAGGCGATTGCGATCTTCTTGCCAGCCAGATGGAAATGTCCGTCGAGCATGGCATCCTGCAACTGCATGCGGCTGCGACGGACATTGGCGGGCGCTTGTTCGCGCGACATTGCTGTAAGCAGCCAGATAAGCCGGTCCGCGTTCTTTAGGCCTGTGAGCGACTCGAACAGCACGTATGGTACGCCGGTTAGCCGCTGCAACGCTTCAGCCGGTCGCCGCATCTGCTCGCCGATGGCGATGCACTGCATCGCGGCACCGAGCTCGCGGATGTCCTCTATTTTCGTGCCGCCGTACGTTGTGGGGATCCAGTGGTCGGGGACGGTGCCATCAAGCGCGCCGGACACATCGGGCAGTATTACCGGTTTGAGCCCGAAGGCCTCGGCCGTCTCGCGCAGATGCTCTATGTCGGCAACTGTTATGTTCCAGCCGGGCAATATCGCGACCTTCCTCGGATCGCGATAGTGCGTCCGAGGCCGAGTAATTCCCTCGATCATAGCGGCAACAGCTTTGGACCACCCCTCTTCTATCGCACCGTCGAAGTCCGGCGTCCTGGCGAGCACCACTTCCGTACCCGTGAGTTCTGTCGCCCGCTTGCGTTTGATGGTGGCCAGGTCCCCAGCGATATCTTCGTCGCGGGTCTCTACCAGTGCCGTCGTGCAAATCCCGATCAGCCGGGGCTTTGAGCGGGCTTTGAGATTAAGAATGGCCTCTTCGAGGTGATCCGCGCAGCCGACGACAATCGCAATTTCGTCCATCGCCGTCGTCTGCAGTGGGATCGGTTCCTTAAAATGTCTTACGAGCAGCACCAGCGCAAAGCTGGTACACCCCTGGCTGCCGTGGAACACTGGCATTGCACCATTGATGCCAAGAAATGCGAAGGCAGCGCCCAGCGGCTGAGACGATTTCAGAGGATTAATCGCCGCCGATTTAGTTTGGGGAAGGTTGCGGGCCATAAATATTACCTCAACAGTCATCACCGGCGGTTTCGCCGGCAAAATTTGATGGATTTGCTGTTCTTTCTTCCAACTTCTCCTCCGTGGTCATGGCCTGCTCCCACGGCGCAGGTTCGCGCACCTGCGCCCAGATCGGATTGTGGATTGCGAGGTCGATCTGGCGTGCGAGCTGCACCATGCCGTCATAACCGGCGTAAGCGTGATGTCGCTCCTGATTGATGTCGAGCCAAGGCATTTTCGCCTTCAGCGCGATAAACTGCGTGCGACCGCCCGACAGCATGATGTCAGCCTTTTGCTCGGACAACATCGAGTAAAGCTCGCGCGGTGCCATCGACTCGAACAGGTGGTTTTCGTCCTTTAGAATTTGCTTGATGCGCTCCTTATCATCGGCCGTCGATTTCTTGACCGATGTGCCGACGATCTCCATGCCGATTTCCATTAACGATTGGACGACCGACCAGGATTTCACGCCCCCAGTGTTGAGAAGCACGCGCTTGCCTTCGAGCCGGGGGCGGTAGACTTCCAGCCTCTTCCACGCTGTTTCCTCTTCATCCACGACCAGCGCTTCCGTGCGATTGAGAAGCTCGGTGTCGGCGCCTTTCATTACGAGCAATTGAGCGATCCGCCGCAGCGCTTCAGAGGTGGCGGAAATGCCGTAGAAGGAGCCCTCGAAAAAGGGAATGTCCCAGCGCTCCTCCATCTTGCGAGCGAGATTGATCAGAGCGGTCGAGCACACCATCATAGCTGCACGTGCGCGGTGCGCGGAAGCAACCTGCAGATAGCGCGCGTCGCCCGGAATGCAGGCGCGGACACGGATGCCAAGCCTGTCCAAGAGCGGCTTCACCAGCCAGAATTCGCCTGAGAGGTTGAATTCGCCAAGGATATTGATGTCGTGAGGGCCGGGGTCATCCGGCTCTACCGTACCTATGACATGGTCGAGTAACGCCTCCCCGGCGAGTTTGTTACCGAGGTTCTTCGAACCCGTGAACCCCGGCGCATTGACCGGCACCACCGGTATGGCGAACTTTTCCGCCGCGCGCTTACAAACCGCCTCGATGTCGTCACCGATCATCGCCGTAACGCAGGTTGCATAGACGAAGATTGCAGCCGGCGCATAGCCTTCCTTGATCTCGCGGATCGCTTTGAAGAGCTTCCGCTCACTGTGGCCCATTACTATATCGAGTTCGGTAAGATCGGTGGTGAAACTGGTGCGCCATAGCGTGGGACCAGACGATGCAGCCCCGCGATTGTCCCAGGAATTGCCTTCGCAGGCGAGCGGCGCGTGTATCAGATGCGCGACGTCAGTGATCGGCTGCAGCACAACCTTGGCGCCGTCGAAAGCGCAGCCGCCGGCTGTCGCTCCAGGGATCAACGGCTTGGAGCAGCCCTTTTTGCGCGTCTTGGGGTCCTTGTTGCGATTTCCCTCGCAGGCAGGCTCGTCGAAGACATCTTGGATTTTGACGGTGAGCGAGGACATGCATTGGCCTTCAAGTTCGGTTGGGAGATGGCCGACCTAGCCGGCCGCCGCTCTTAGCGAGTGAGGTCGTACGAATAATCCGTCACACCCGGCTGCATCGTCTCGCAATCGAGTTTGTCGAAGATCTTGTCGAGGATGGTCGTTAATAGACGTAATCCGCCTTGGTAGCCCATGATGGGAAAGCGGTGGTGGTGGTGCCTGTCGAAGATCGGAAACGTCAGCCGAACCAGTGGCGTGCCAGTGTCGCGCTCAAGATACTTGCCATAGGAATTGCCAATCAGCAGATCCACCGGCTCGGTGAAAAGCAGTGAGCGCATTGCCCAGAGATCTTTGCCCGCCCACACCTGTGCATCCTTGCCGAAGGGCGAGGATGCGAACAGTTCCTTCATCTCGGCCTCCCAGGCTGAGGTGCCGTTTGTGGCGAGGCAGTGTGTTGGCTCGCCACCGGTCTCCATGATGAACCGCGCCATGGCGTAAACGAAGTCCGGATCGCCGTAGATCGCGTATTTTTTGCCATGTAACCAGGACTGGCTGTCAGCCATTGCATCGATCAGTCGTCCGCGCTCCAGGCGGATTGCCTCAGGAATTTCCCTCCTGGAAATCTCCGATATCTTCATCAGCAATTCGTCGGTCGCCGTGACGCCGAGCGGATAGTGAAAGGAAGCCGTCGCCTGTCCGATCTCGTTGCAATATTCCAGCGTCTTGCGCGTATTGTAGTGCTGCAGCGACAGTGTCGCCTCCGCGTTCAGCGCCGCTTTCACGTCCTCGATCTTGGTTCCTCCGTCGTACATGCGGAACTCACCGTCGGAAGGCGTATCGAATTGGTCGGAGGCGTCCTGGATGAACACGTAGGTCACCCGCATAATATCGAGTAGCCGCTTTAATTCGCGATTATTACCAACGCAGAAGCCGTCGAAGCCCGGAACGATGTTGATGCAAGCAGCGACTTGCGTGCGCGCCGTGCCCTTCCAGAAATTCTCGAGCACGCCTTTTACCATGCTGTCATAGCCATCGACATGGCTGCCGACGAAGGCGGGCGTGTGGGCGAAGGGCACGTCGAAATCGCGCGGGACGGAGCCCTCGTTTTTTGCATTTTCAATAAAGCCGTGCAGGTCATCGCCGATGACCTCTGCCATACAGGTGGTCGAGACCGCGATCATCTTCGGGTCGTAGAGCTTATAAGTATTGGCGAGACCGTCGACCATATTCTTCAACCCGCCAAATACAGCCGCGTCTTCTGTCATGGAAGATGAGACCGCAGATGACGGTTCCTTGAAATGGCGCGACAGGTGCGATCGATAGTAAGCAACGCAGCCCTGACTGCCATGGACAAACGACATCGTCCGCTCAAATCCGGCCGCAGCGAAAACTGCGCCGAGCGGCTGGCAGGCCTTGGCAGGGTTCACGACAAGCGCTTCGCGGGCTAGATTTTTTTCGCGATATTCCCAGGTCTTGGTGAACTCGCGTTGATCCGAAACAACCTGGTCCGGGTGTGGACATTCGAAATTCAGCTTTTTCTCGGCAAGCATTTGCCTGTATTCCGGCTCGCGGAACAGAGGAGCGTGATCGAGAACTTTTTCGGCCGATTGCGGCATAGTGGTCACCTTTTTAAATCTGGCCGCGACTTGCGGCGACACAGAAACCTTCGAGATTTTTCAGGTCTCCCGCGACCGTTTGCCGCGAGAGACCGGGCTCCTATTCGGCTGCAACTGCCGTTGCAGGCGGCGCCTTTTTTTTCCAGGGCGCGTCGTAGAGACCCCAGACCGGATTGTTGATAGCGAGATCCATGTCGCGGGCGAAGATGGCGAAGCCGTCATAGCCGTGATAGGGGCCGGAATAATCCCAGGAGTGCATCTGACGGAACGGAATGCCCATCTTCTGTACCGGGTATTTCTCCTTGATGCCTGAGCCGACGAGGTCGGGGCGAATCCCCTCGATGAACTTCTCCAGTTCGTAACCGGTCACATCGTCGTAGATCAGCGTGCCCTTTTTGACATAGTGGCCGGTGCGCTGATAGTCGTCGCCGTGGCCGAATTCGTAGCCGGTGCCTACGATCTCCATGCCGAGGTCCTCGTAGGCGGTAATGACGTGACGGGGGCGCAAACCGCCGACGTAAAGCATCACCCTTTTGCCATCTAGGCGCGGCTGGTACTTCTCGGTCACAGCCTGGACGAAGGGCTGGTACTTGGCGATGACCTTCTCAGTCCGATCCTCGATCTCCGGCCCGAAATGCTTGGCTATGCTGCGCAAAGAGGCTTCGATCTGGGACGGACCGAAAAAATTATACTCCATCCAGGGAATGCCATATTTTTCCTCCATGTGCCGAGATATGTAATTCATCGACCGGTAGCAGTGAATGAGGTTGAGCTTGGCCTTCGGTGCGCGCTCGACTTCGGCGAGCGTGGCATCCCCGGACCAATTGCCGACCACACGCAGCCCGACCTCCTCGAGCAGAATGCGGGAGGCCCATGCATCGCCGCCGATGTTGTAATCACCTATCACGTTAACGTCGAAGGGACCGGACTCGAATTCCACCTGTTTCTTGTCGAAGACCCAATCGCGGATCGCGTCGTTGGCGATGTGATGACCTAGCGATTGCGACACACCACGGAAGCCCTCGCAGCGCACCGGCACAATGGTTTTCTTGTGCTCCTTTGCTTTCTTTCGCGATACAGCCTCGATGTCGTCGCCAATCAGGCCAATTGGGCATTCGGACTGCAAGGTGACGCCGTTATTAAGCGGAAACAGTTCCTCGATCTCATCGATGACCTTCTCCAGCTTTTTGTCGCCACCGAAAACGATGTCCTTCTCCTGGAAGTCGGAGGTGAACTGCATTGTCACGAAAGTGTCGACGCCTGTCAGGCCGACGTAGTAATTGCGGCGCTGTGACCAGGAATATTGGCCGCAGCCGACCGGCCCATGCGAGATGTGAACCATATCCTTAATCGGTCCCCAAACGACGCCTTTTGAGCCGGCATAGGCGCAGCCGCGGATCGTCATCACGCCTGGAACGGACTTAATGTTCGACTTTACGTCGCATTCGGAAACCGCGTTCGCGCCCTCGCTGGATCCCTCTCCGCCCGTTGCGACACCGAGGTGCTTACTGCGACGCTTCGCCGCCTTGTCGGGATACTGCGACAGCACGTCCTCGATAAGCTTCGCGTGGAAATCACTGTTATTCTCGTAGTCGAGGCTCATTGGGCCTGTCCCCTTTTTAAAGGTTCGGATGAAGCCTCATCAACGAGGCATTGGTGCGTGGAATGGCGCGCTGCGTAAAGCTGCGCGCCGCCCCTGTCGGCAGGCCTGTTAGTGGACGGCTGCCGCCTTCGCTTCCTTGGCGTGAAGCTCGGCAAGCATCTGCTCGTCGGTCTTCATGATGCCGAAGTCGAGCAGCATGTCCTCCAGTTCCTCCATGGTGATGGGGGTCGGGACGGTGCCCTGGCCCGAATTTGCATGGATCTTTTCAGCCAGTGCGCGATATTCCGCTGCCTGCTGAGATTCCGGCGCATATTGGATCACCGTCATCTTTCTGAGCTCAGCGTGCTGGACGATGTTATCGCGCGGCACAAAGTGAATGAGCTTGGAATTAAGCTTGGCAGCCAGCGCTTCGGCGAGGTCGAGCTCGCGGTCGGTCTGACGCTCGTTACAAATCAGGCCGCCCAAACGCACGCTGCCGGCGCTGGCATATTTCAGAATACCCCTGGCGATGTTGTTGGCGGCATAGAGGGCCATCATCTCACCAGACATTACGATGTAAATTTCTTGAGCCTTGTTTTCGCGGATAGGCATCGCGAAGCCGCCGCACACCACGTCGCCGAGGACGTCGTAGGAGACGTAGTCGACATTGTCGTAGGCGCCGTTCTCTTCTAGAAAGTTTATCGATGTGATAACGCCGCGTCCGGCGCAGCCGACGCCTGGCTCGGGACCGCCAGACTCCACGCATTTGATACCTCTGTAGCCAACCTTGAGCACGTCTTCGACCTCGAGGTCTTCCACCGAACCTTCCTTTGCCGCAAGATCCAGAACCGTGTCCTGGGCCTTCGAGTTCAGGATAAGTCGGGTGGAGTCTGCCTTTGGGTCGCAGCCAACGATGAGGATTCTCTGCCCGAGGTCAACAAGAGCGGCGAGCGTATTTTGGGATGTGGTGGACTTGCCAATGCCACCCTTCCCATAGAATGCGATCTGACGCAGAGCTGCCATGCTTTCTTTCCTTCACTTGTTTGAACCAATGCGGTTGCCCGCAACGTGGATGCCGCCGGCAGCTTCCGCCGCCTCGCCTGAAGTGTTTCAAGAGTCGTGCCAAGCAGCTAGATTGAGGTGGACAAAAAATATTTGCTGCTATTCCAGCTATTTAGACGGCAAAGGGGCGCCGCTTAAGGAAATAAAGCCTTGTCGCGGACCCGACAAAGGTTACGACGGTGTCATGAGTTGGTTATCACAAGTCAGAACGGCGACGAGTTTGTGCTGGTCTAGGGCGCAGGCCCTCTCAGATTGAAGTGCTCGGTTTGGTTCAAATGTAGTATGCCAGACAGCAGTTCCGAAAAACCTATTTGCTACACCGAGCCTCAATGGCCCGTGGTGTCACGGTTTTAGGCAGTGGGACTGGAAAGCTCGACGGCTATAGCGGATTGCGCGCGGCTTCACCTTTCAAGCGTCACGATATTACGTCCGGTAGTGTTTGGGATGTGAGAGTAGGTTTTTAAACAGTCACCGGTACTTCAGTGTACAATTGCAGGAAATTGGCGGAGACAGTTCTTTTTTCAGGTCGCGCAGGTGACCGGTCGCAGGGACCGACGGCCAGTTTGGATTGGTTGTGATTGCTCAAGCAGAGACCTCGCCGCGCGTACATCGACCATTCGACCCGGACGAGGACCTAGCGCGAAGCCGGACGCGACGAACTACCCGACCATCCGCCCGATAACGCTGTCTCCCATCGGCTCTTGACGATAATCCAGCATGCGCTGTGACATCGGCGTTAGCTACACCATATGCCCAGCGTCATTGTGCACCCGCAACGCCATTGTGTCGGTTTGCGGAGGCCCCTATCGCGCATGCGCGGCGCTTGAAATAATCAAGCAGACGAACCGTAGTGCCTCAAACCTCCAGATGACCAAGCGATTTGTTGACTGCTGGGATGATCTTTTCTCCCCAGAGCTCTATCTGACGCAGCATTGTATTCTGGTCGAGGTCTCCCAACTGAGTCTGAATGGCAATCTGGTCCGGCTTCAGGACTTCGACTTCTTGCAGGAGGCGATCAATTACTCGGTTTATGCTGCCGATCGGCAAGTTGTGGAGCATAGTCTCGAAAGACAGATCCTGCTGCGTCGGCCTTGCCTGCAGCATATAGCCATCCTGGCTCTGCTGGCGACGCTGATACAGCGCTTCGGATAGCCGGCGCTGGAAACGGGCGTTGTCGAGATACCGGTCGATCTCCGCTCCATCATCGCTGGCGTAACAGCAGCGCAGCAGCGATACCTTGGCGTCGCTAGGGCTCTTGCCCTCGGAAGCTGCCGCCTTCTGAATGGTTCCCCGCACCGCGCCCAAAATCTCCAAACCGTCGTGTAACGCGGTTACGAAAAGATTATGTCCCTCACGATAAGCTCGGCGCATGCTACGCGTAGACGCAGTTGCGATCCAGATCGGCGGGGCGGGCTTTTGAATGGTGGGGACCGATATCGCCGTGGGGGGTAGCTGCATGAAGTGGCCGTTGTGCGAGAAGACATGTTGATTGAGACCTTTGAGCAAGATGTCCAGGTATTCCGAAAATATGGCCGGCGCCTCATCGATGTTGACGCCGAAGCGCTCGAATTCGAACTGCTGATACCCTGAGCCAACACCGAGCTCGAGGCGGCCGCTTGCAACCACATCGGCGAAGCCGATCTCGGCGAGCAGGCGCTGCGGCTGATAAAGCGGAAGCACGCAGACAGCAGTGCCGAGGCGAATGGTGGTGGTCACACCGGCGCAATGAGCGACCATCATCAAGGGCGACGGAACTAGGCAGTAATTGTTGAAGTGGTGTTCCGCGAACCAGGCGGTATTGAAGCCGGCCTGCTCCGAAAGGATGGTCTGTTCAATGGCGTCGTGGATGACGCTATCGGACGATTGATGGTAACCGCGCTGAGTGGCCAGCATGAATGTTGCGAATTCCATGAATGTTCTCCAATGAAAGAACTCAAGGGGAAAACACCGCCATTCGGAGTTTTTCCTTGAGTTCGGTTATGTTTTGACCGGCATTGGCGCCGATCGGCTAAGTCTCTTCCTTGCGCTAGCCAGTTTTTTTTCGTCCTTCGGTTCTTGTTCGCGGTGGGGAAGATCAGATGATGCGCGCAGCTCTTGGCGGCCGCGGGGTCGATCCCGCTTTGATGGGGAGTAGTCGACCACCTCGCCGCAAGCCGCTATTGCCAATCACCGTCAGCCGCCGCGTGGAAGGCTGAAGCTGATCCAATGAGACGTTCCGTCTCGATCAGGCCACGTCGCAAGCCACGTGAGCGGGAGCTTGACGGGCGCGACCGGTCGCCTGGGCAATTCCCGGTACTCACGCATCTCAGATCACTGCTGGCGCGTCCGCGCGCTGGACGAGGTCAAGCCGCCGACCAGCGTCGATCCGGTGATGTACACTGCCTGCGCACTAACCAAAAGACGAACCGCCCGAGCGACCTCGTCGGGCCGAGCCATGCGCCCCTTTGGTACGCGGCCCCTGACTTCGCGAGATCAATTTTGCCCACGCGTTCTAACTCCGCGATCATCGGAGTGCGCACGTAACCGGGCGCTATCGCCGTCACGCGGATGCCGCGTGACGCCCATGCGCATGCCATTGCCCACGTTTACGATGACAGCTCAAGGCTTCATCCGCCGCGCCGTTTCGCGCGCCATGATGTAAGGTCCAATGAGGTTTATCTCCAGCGCGAGTTGAAAATCTTGGGCACAAGTGTCAACTGTCGCAGCAAGATCAGGCCCCACAGCCGCATTGTTGACAAGCTCTCCAATGTGCGAGAACCGCTTTTCAATATGGCTGTAAAGAGAGAGGAGGTCTGCTTGCGAGAGACGTCGCACTCAAGACCGAGATGCGGATGGCCGAGCTGGCAGCTCATTTCAAGCACGCCGCTGTCCGGAATGTCGACCGCGACGACAGTGTCTCCACCCGTGGCAAAAATATCGACAAGCGCACGGCCAATCCCGCCTGCAGCACCTGTAACCACGACGACGCGTCCTAGCTGTTTCACGAGAAGTCCTCTCGGCGAGGAGTGATCTGTCTCGGTAGACCAGCACTAGCAGGCGACGCCGGATTCTGCTTTATGCAGATCCGCTGCGTTCCAACGCCACCCTTGGGGATGAGGCTGCACTTGTAGGGCAAAACACCGGCCGTCCTCTCGGCAAGATATTGTCGGCGAGGGCGTGGCTCGATTTGAGGTGGGACTTCGTTGGGATCTCGTAGTTGCTGCGCCAGCATCGGGCTCTCGATGCCCGAATACGTGGCTGGCGGGGTCATGACCCTGAACAGACGACCATTTAAGCGCATCTTCACCGAGCAGACGTCGGCAGCAGGGAACGCTGGGTGTCGCAGATTAATCATGGTCCTTCGCCTCCGATGCCGGTCCGGTTCTCCAGGTGATTTTTCGAAGGTATGATGCCCTTCAAAAGCGCATAAACTGGATCATTCGGATGAGGCGCTCCAATCGGCTGCCGCGATCCAAACCTTTCGCATTCTGGAGGCGCGGGTGGGCTCTGTTGCTCAAACCAATCGTAGATCACGGTTCGTTCGGCGATGCGCCACTCCCCTTCCCTCTTGTGAAACAGATCACAGTAGCGGCCGCACAGGAGCATCTGGCATATCTCACCGGCCTTGTCCGGCCCGCGTTGCAGCGCCATGAAATAGCTCTCGACTGCTGCCTCTGACGGGCCGGAGAATTCGATCAGTATATTCGCTATCTGATGGACATTACGCGGTCCGGTCTTGAAGATACCTAGTGCAAGTCGGATGAAGCCCTCGGCCGAGCCGGTATAGGCACCATGATTGTCATGCGCATCCGGCCAGTACGCACTCCGCAGCGCCGCCTCATCCGCCCGGTCGATCCCGCGGCAATACCGATAGAGGCAGTCGCGGATCGCCTCGCGGTCGAGTAGTTCGGTTATGCTTGCTTGGTCCATCGGCTCATTCATTTGGGGTTCTGAGGTTGGAAGTGGCGTTTTCATGCCTTCACCTGCGCAGCCAAGGTTTCGTATTTTTGGCGTCGGCGTAAACTTAAAGCCCGGCAACACCTAGCTCTGATGGCCATAGACGGCGGATCGCGGGGCACCGTTATCCGTCTTTTTCGCTTCGTGCCCGATCACGAGGATCATCATTACACAGGCCACCAGCCCCGATACGAATAGTGCGCCATACATCATCGGTCCGACCTTTTTTGCCCCGAACGACGGCGAAATTGGTTCAGCGCCTGGAGTTTCCTGGTCTGCTCAATAGCCATGTCGACGCGCTTGCGCAGGACGGCCGACTGCCGTTCGACCACTTCGGACGCCGACGTCGCCCCAATCGGTGCTTGTAGATGCGAAAATTCGGCGCAGACGTTGGCCTGCAGTGCAGCAATCGGCGACAGTGGGTTACCGATCCTGATAGTGGTCTCGATGATGGGCTTGAACATTTTCTGGGCGTCAAGAACCGGCGCCAGCTGCTCGCCTCCGCAATCGGTCGCTCTGGCGCGGTCTAAGGGTGGTTTTTCGACAGCTTCAAAAGGCTTTTCTGCGATCCTCGTCATTTCTTTCCTCGGTAGACAATGGTTTTGTCCGTGCATTTCGCATCACGACCAGTTTACGCTCTCCAGCGATCGCGGTTGCCCATCGACGTGAATGCTAGCCGGGCCACGCCTTTAAGGAGGTTCAAGACTCATGCCAGTTCGGCTGACGGCGCTAAAAAAGATTTTATGTTTTCTTTTCAGCTATCTAGCCTTAGATAAAGGCAAAGATTCGACCAAAGAAGGCTGTGTTGTGGATGCGACAAAGCCGACAAAATTGTCGGCGCTCTCGTTTAAAACTGCTACGCTCCCCCGGACCTTATACGAAACTTCGTTCCGTTTAGCACATCACATGCCGTGGCTTGACGCAGAAAGAATGCCGACGGTTGGCGAGTGCGATGGCTCTTCGTTTCTCTCTACCGGTTCCGTTCGAGTCGGCCGGGACCAGGTCAGAATCAAATTTTGAACTCCGAATACATGGCCCCCATGAGTAATGGGCGCCGTACCTTCCTTGATCCGAAAGGTGGGGATCCGCGCCAGCCATTCATGGACCCCTATGGCAATCTCCCGCCGGGCAAGATTTGCTCCCAGGCAAAGATGAGGACCATAGCCATACGCTATGTGGCGGTTGCCCCGTCGTGTCAGGTCGATCGTGTCAGGGCACTTAAATTCGGCGGGGTCGCGGTTGGCAATCATCGTGGCGCAGGAAACGAAGTCTCCCTTACGGATCGATACACCTTCAAATTCGACATCTTTCGTAGCCACACGAATAATCTGAACGGTTGAATAGGCGCGCAACAGCTCTTCAACCGCGAGCGCGATCCGGTCCGGTTCTCTCCGTAGCAATTCCTGATCCTCTGGATTGCGTGCGAGATAGGCCAGATCAAAGCCTATCGCGGCAGCGACCGTGTCTAGTCCCGCAATCAAGAATAGCACGCCGATACCGCGGACTTCCTCGTTTGTCAGGGAGCGACCCTCAACCTGCGCCCGCACGACGAACGTCATGAAAT
>NZ_FOCV01000057.1 GCF_900110205.1 Rhizobium tibeticum
CATGAAGCTGATCGGCGGCGACTGGATCGATGCCCACGACAACCTCGCGATCTGCGGGCCATCTGGCGTCGGCAAAAGCTGGTTGGCCTGTGCGCTCGGGCACAAGGCCTGCCGCGACGATCGCTCGGTTCTTTATCAGCGCGTGCCACGGCTGTTTGCCAATCTCGCTCTTGCCCATGGCGACGGCCGCTATGCTAGGCTGCAGCGAACCCTCGGGCACGTCCAGCTCTTGATCCTCGATGATTGGGGTCTGGAGCCGCTCAACGAACAGGCTCGCCACGACCTTCTGGAGATCCTCGAGGATCGGTACGGACGCCGCTCGACGAACAGGCTCGCCACGACCTTCTGGAGATCCTCGAGGATCGGTACGGACGCCGCTCGACAATCATTACCAGTCAGCTTCCAGTATCAGCCTGGCATGAGATCATCGGCAATCCAACCTATGCCGATGCCATCCTCGATCGCCTCGTTCATAACGCCCACCGCATAGACCTATCCGGGGAAAGCTTGCGGCGAAATCAGCGCCGGAAATCTTGACTCGCTACACGAATGAACTGACAACAATCACTGCCAGCAGGACCCCAGCCTCAGGGGGGCGAGATCATCCCGGAATCCGGGGGCGCAATCATCTCGGAATTGGGGGGCGGCTTCATCGGAATCGGCAAACAATAGCGGCTGGCCTTGAGAATCCGTTCTCCGACCGATCCCGGCATCGCGTCACGACTGCCTGTACCGAAGTTCCTTTTTACGATCGCCAAAACGATGTTGATCGTTTCGAGCGAGGTGGGCGAGCAGGTTCAACCAGCGCAATTGAATTCTTCACCGGAGGGGTGCTAAGCCACGGGCGATGTCAAACGCCTGTGGGCCGGTCCTTGGGATCGAACTGAACGATAGCGATCCAAGTGGCAGTGAGTGCCGGCTTATTCTCGTTCTCGATCTCGACCGTCACTTCGTAGGTGGTCACCAGCATGCTGGCGCCGCGAAAGCGGCAATCCGACAGCACGAAGCGACCACGCACACGGCTGCCGGTCTTGACCGGCGACATGAAGCGGACGCGGTCGAAGCCGAAATTGAGGCCCATGGTCTGTTCGCGGATCTTCGGCATACCACTGAAGTTCATCACCGACAGAAGCGAAAGTGTCAGGAATCCATGGGCGATCGTGCCGCCGAACGGGCTTTCGGCCGCTGCGCGCTCCGGGTCCACGTGGATGAATTGATGGTCCTGGGTCGCATCGGCGAAGAGGTTGATCATCGTTTGATCGACGGTGATCCATTTGGATGTGCCGAGTTCCTGGCCAACAAGCCTCGGCCCGTCCGCGAGGGAAATTTCATGCATGCGACCTCACTTACTTTCTGTCTCGAACTGACGTCCCATCCGTGTCGTCGCCGTATGATCGCTTGCGGCAGAGCTGATAGGACTTTTACGCTTATCGAAGTCGATGTGCTGAGCCGCGGCATTCGTCTCTGTAGGATGAGCCAGCCAGCGTTTGAGGCGCCGGGCCATCTCGTCGAGGTAAGTTAGTATGACAGGCACAAAGACCAAACTGAGGAGGGTCGAGGATATTAACCCGCCGATGACCGCATGGGCCATCGGGGCGCGCTGCGCGCCGCCTTCGCCCAAGCCCAAGGCAGTCGGGAGCATACCGAAAATCATGGCGAGGGTTGTCATTACGATCGGCCGGAGCCTTACCGCTCCGGCATCAGCAAGGCTCTGACGCAGACTCTTGCCTTCCCGAACGCCCAGATTGGAGTAATCGACGAGAAGGATCGCGTTCTTGGTCACCAACCCCATCAGCATGATGAAGCCGATCATCGAGAACATGTTGAGCGTCGAGCCCGTAAACAAAAGGCCAAGCAGGACGCCTATCAAGGATAGCGGCAATGTCATAATGATGGCGATTGGCTGGATGAAGGAGCCGAACTGAGAAGCCAGGATGATGTAGATGAAGATTACGGCTAGCACCAGCGACTGGAATGCATAGGCGGTGCCCTCGGCGAGGTTCTCCGCGTCACCGCCGAATGAGATGCGAAACCCCAAGGGAATATCCATCTTTGCGATCGCGGCGTTCAGATCGGCCGCAACGTCGCCCAACGCTCTTCCTTCAATATTACTAGATATGCGAACCTCCCGGGACAGATCCTTGCGGGTGATCGCATCAGGCGCGGTGCTCTCGACGACGTCGGCGACCTGATCCAGCAAGACGGTTATCGGCTTACCATTGTCGTCCGTACGGCCGGTCGAGATTGTGAGATTACGGAGCTGTGCGGCATCCCGCCGGGCGGTCGGGGGCAGCCGCACCACGACGTCATGGGGCTCTCCGTCGGGAGCGTTCCATACGGATATCGCATCGCCCGCGACGAGAGGCTTGAGCGTATCGCCGATCGTTGCGATCGACACGCCCAGATCGCTGGCCGCCTCACGGCGTACCCGGACAGCCAGCGTTGGTTGGACATTTTCAATCGAAGATTCGATTTCCATCGCGCCTGGGATAGCCGCGAGCGCCGAGGTGATGTTATCGGAGATACGTCGCAGCTCCTCGTCACCATCCCCGAGGACCGAGAGTTGCAGCGGCTTTAACGATCCCCCCAGTCCGGAAGGCTGTCCGACGGAGATCTCCAGGCCTGCGATCGTGGCAAGCCGCTGACGGATGGGATCGATGGTTTCCGCCGTCGTCAGCCTCCGTTGATCGCTAGGCACAAGTTGCACGGCCACAATAGCCCGGTTGAAGCCGCGCACTGCGCCGGAATTGATAGTGGAATACGTCGAGGAGACATAATCGAAATCCCGCAGCACTCGTTCGACCTGGCCGACCTTCACGGCCATATAATCGAGGGAAGCGCCCTCGTTGGCTTCGAGCGATATGCTCACTTCCCCCTGGTCGGCTGGCGGCAAAAACTCAGTACCGATGCGCGGCACAAGCAGCAGGCTGGCAACGAACATGGCGACGACAATGGCAATCGTCTTTTTCCGATGGTCGAATGACCAGTGAATGACAGAGCGATACCGGCTCGCGAGACTCTCGAACCATTGATCGAATCGCTCAATCATCCGACCGAAACAACCTCGCTTGGCACTCTTTTGAGATTGGGGGTCGTACCAAACGCTCGACAGCATCGGATCGAGGGTAAAGGACACAAAGAGCGAAATTACCACGGCCACGGCGACAGTAACGCCGAACTGCAGGAAGAAGCGACCAATCAGCCCGCCCATGAAGGCGACAGGCAGAAACACAGCGACAATGCACAGTGTAGTCGACAGCACGGCAAGTCCAATCTCTTTGGTGCCATCGAGCGCCGCCCTGACATGATCCTTGCCCATCTGGAGATGGCGGGTGATGTTTTCACGAACGACTATCGCGTCGTCGATGAGAATACCGATTGACAGGGAGAGTGCCATCAGCGTCATGATGTTCAGCGTGAAGCCGAGAGCGTAGATGGTCGCGAATGTGCCGATGACTGAAATCGGGAGCGTGAGGCCGGTGATGACCGTGGATCGCCAGGAGTTCAAAAACACGAACACGATCAGCACGGCCAGAACACCGCCTTCGATCAGCGTTCGCTGAACTTCGAAAACCTGAGAGGCTATGGGGCGGGAGTTGTCACGTGTGATGGTGAGCCGGACGTTCTCCTTTGCCAGCTCTGCGTTCAACGCAGAGATTTCCCTGCGAAGTGCGGACGCCACCTCTACCGTGTTCGCGCCCTGGACCTTGACGATTTGCAACCCAAGAGATGTCATGCTCTGATAGTTTGCAAGACTGGTCACTTCAGCACCTGTGTCGAGAACGGTCGCCACATCCGAGAGGTAGACGGGATAGCCGCCGCTATGAGCGATGATGATGCTGTTGAAGCCTGACGCATCCGCGATGCGGCCCTCGACCGTCACGATCCGCTGGTTGATACCGGATACGAGCGTTCCCGCCGCGCGATCCTGGTTCTCGCGTCGGATTGCATCCATGACGGTAGAGACACCGATCCCATAAGCCTCTAAACGATCAGGATCCACGACCACGAGAACCTGCCGCTCGCTGCCGCCAACCAGTGAAATCTGGCCGACGCCGGATATGGCGCTCAGGCGATTAGTGATCACGCGATTAGCAAGCGTGGTGATTTCGCGCAGCGTCCGGATCGACGAGGATGCTGCGACAGAGAGAATTGCCTGGCCGTCCGGTTTGAAGCGCGTGACCTGAGGGGTATCGACTCCGTCGGGGAATTTCGCTCCCAGCCGCGCAACCCTGTCGCGTACCTCCTGCGCCGCGACCCGTGAGTCCACATCAAGTTCGAACTCGACCACGACGACCGAACGTCCTTCGTAGGACTCCGAGGTAATGCTGTCGATGCCGCCGATGGTGTTGAGCGCCGATTCAATCGGCCGTGAGATCTCGCTTTCGACCGATACCGGCGACGCTCCGGTGTAGGTGGTCGCGACCACGACGATCGGGAGGTCGGTCTCGGGGTAGTGATCGACGCCGAGCCGGCCATATGAAAACAGGCCAAGCACAAGGATAGTCACCATCATCATCGTGGCGAAAACTGGGTGGTTGACGCTTATACGCGTAAGAAACATCCGTCAGGTGCCCTCGATGGTCACCCGTGTATCGGCGACCAGATCGGGCAAGGGGGCGCTGACGATAACATCGCCCTCGTTCACCCCCGATACCTGCACAAGATTCCGGTCGCTCCAACTCCTGCCTAACTCGACAGGTTGCCTGCGCAAAACCCCTCGTTCCACCTTGAGAACGAAAGGCCCAACTGCGTCATACCGGATCGAGGCCGCCGGAAGTGCTATGACATCCTTCTGGTCGTCGACTTTGAGGATGCCGGTGGTGAACATCCCGCCTCGCAACAGGCCGTCGTTGTTATCGATGGCGATGAATACCCGCACGGCACGGGATCCGGCGACCGCGGTGGGCGAGATACGGACGACCTCTCCAGGGAATTTCCGGCCCGGAAAGCCCTCTACTGTCAGCTCTACAGGCTGCTTGGGGCGAACGAGCGGGATGCGGCTTGTGGGAACCCCGGCGTCAACTTCCATCCGGTTGAGCTCGACAATAGTCATCATTTCAGTGTTCAGCGGCACGGTCTGTCCCTGTTCCACCGGACGCGCAGCAATGATGCCATCGAACTCGGCGCGCAATTCCGCATAGGAGAGCGATCGTTCGGCATCTGCGACCTCGGCCTGTTTCGCTCTGAGCTGCGCGCGAAGATTGAGCATGTTGGCCCGCGCTGCAAGCCCCGTCGCCTCCGATGCCGCGCCTCGTTCACCCAGCGTGGTGTTTCGCTTAAATACCGACTCAGCGAGTTCGATCTGGGCATTAAGGGCATCCATCTCTGCTTTTCGCGCCGTCACGGCCGATCCGAGAGCTTCCGTATCAAAACGGACGAGGAGGTCGCCGGCTTTGACCACGTCTCCGATCTGCACGGGCAGCTCACTGATTGTCGAGGATACCCGAGATGTCAGTGTCGAACGTCGAACGGGCGTGAGAGAGCCGGCTATACGAACTTCGTTTACGATGTCCTGCCGGACGGCGGTGCTGACGTCGGCTTGAGCAAGCTCGATCGGGCTGCCATGTTTAATCTGCGCAATCGCCCGACCTGCCGAAGTAAGGATGGCGATTGCCATGGTTACGGCGACCGCGAGTTTCCCGAAATTGCACCGAGCAATTTTCGTCATCTGGATCTCCATCCGAGCGTTGATATCTAAATACGAAGGTGTTGGCGTTTTCCGAGCCAGCTATGAAAGCGTCACACTCATTCGACGGTGACCGATTTGGCGAGATTGCGCGGTTGGTCGACATCTGTGCCCATGAAGACCGCCGTATGATAAGCGAGAAGCTGCAGCGGCATGGAAAAGATCATCGGGGCGATGACCTCGTCCACGTTCGGCAGCACGATCGTGTGCATCGTGTCGAGTTTCGATGCGGCTGCCCCTTTTTCGTCGGTGATCAGGATGATCCGTCCGCCGCGAGCCGCCACCTCCTGCATGTTGGAGACGGTCTTTTCGAAGAACCGATCATTTGGGGCGATGACGATGACCGGCATGTTTTCATCGATCAGCGCGATCGGACCGTGCTTCAATTCACCAGCCGCATAGCCTTCGGCGTGGATATAGGAAATCTCCTTGAGCTTCAGCGCGCCCTCCATCGCTAAGGGAAAACTCGTGCCGCGGCCGAGATAGAGCACGTCACGGCATATCGACAGTTCCCGCGACAGGAGCTCGATCTTCGGCTTGATGCTGTTCAGCACCTGTCTCATGATGAGCGGCATCCCGGTCAAGCTCTTCACCAGCGCCTGCTCCTGATCATCGGTGACTGTGCCACGCGCCTTGCCTGCACGGATGGCGAGCGCCGCGAGGACAGCAAGCTGGCAGGTGAAGGCCTTGGTAGAGGCAACGCCGATCTCCGGGCCAGAGAGGATCGGGAAGACGGCATCGGCCTCCCGGGCAATGGTCGACTCGCAGGCGTTGACGACGGCGCCGATCTTCAGGCCCTGTTCCTTGCAATATCGGAGCGATGCGAGCGTGTCGGCGGTCTCGCCCGACTGCGAGATGAAGAGCGCCGCCGACTGCGGAGACAGCGGGATTTCGCGGTAGCGGAACTCGGAAGCGACATCGATCTCGACCGGCAGTCGGGCATAGCGCTCGAACCAGTATTTGCCGATCAGCCCGGCCAAGTAAGCCGTGCCGCAAGCGGAGACCGCCAGGCTTGGCACCTTGGCGAAGTCGATATCGTCGGAAACCGGCAGCACCTGATTATCGATGAAGTTGATATAATGGCTGAGCGCATGGGAGATGACCTCCGGCTGCTCGTATATTTCCTTCTCCATGAAATGGCGATGATTGCCCTTGTCGACGATGAAGGCGGCGGCCGTGGAGACCTGGCGCGGCCGCGTGACGAAGTTGCCGTCCATGTCGAAGATATGGACCCCGGTCTTGCCGATCACCGCCCAGTCGCCGTCGATCAGATAGGTGATTTCATTGGTGAAGGGCGCCAGGGCGATGGCATCGGAGCCGAGGAACATCTCGCCGTTGCCATGACCGATCGCCAGCGGCGGGCCGTTGCGGGCCGCCATGATCGTCGATGGATCGTCTTCGAAAAGAATAGCGAGTGCATAGGCGCCCCTCACCCGCTTCAGCATCGCATGCATCGCCTCGCGCCGTCCCAGGCCGTCGCGGCGAAATCTCGCCAGGAGCTGGGCGACGACCTCGGTATCGGTCTCCGTCCGGAATTCGGCCCCCGACTCCGAAAGCTCGTCCTTCAACTCGGCAAAATTCTCGATGATGCCGTTGTGAACGACGGCGACGCCATCAGTAAAATGCGGATGGGCATTGCGTTCGGTGGGCGCTCCATGGGTCGCCCAGCGGGTGTGGGCGATCCCGATGGTGGCGCTCAGCGGCTCTTCCTTCAGTCTCGCCTCGAGATTGACGAGCTTGCCCTCGGCGCGCCGGCGATGCAAGGCACCATCGATGATCGTCGCAACGCCGGCCGAATCGTATCCCCGGTATTCCAGGCGCTTCAACGCATCGACCAGCCGCTCCGAGACCGGCTGCTGCCCGACGATACCCACAATCCCGCACATGTTCTCTCCGACTTCGTCCCGGCACCTTAGCCGCCGCAGTAATCACGATGACGGACACCCGCCTGGCGCGTCTTCATTCAGGATCTTCTAATAGCATTCGGCAAGATCGGTAAAATCGATAGTAGGGATAGCAATCATCCACCGTATCGATCCTTGGGACGCGTGCACTGGGATGCATTTGACGGCCTTGATCTAAATCTCCTCATTGCGTTCGATGCTTTGACGGCCGAACGCAAGCTCAGGTCATGCGTCTTGACGCAAGAGGGCGTTGCAGCCGAAGCGCTTCGAGCCTTGCGGCTGGACTGGCCGCGAAAAGCAAAGCTTGACCAGCTAAGCGGGCGTCGGCGGCGCTGAGCGCGATACGGCATCCGATCAGAGCCGACACGGTGCGAAAGGATCCACTGAACGGTCGTCGCAACCGCCGCAAACTGCACCACTTTTATCTTCTCTATTCGGCGTGGTGAGGTCAAGCACCTTCTGACTGTCCGCAGCTTATGGTGATTGACGTCTTCGCAGTATCGCGCTTCTCTCCGGGATCGGCCCGCGTGGCCCTCCCATTATGGGACCAGAAGAAGAGGCGGAACAATCTAATCGGCGACCTGATCGCAATAAACGACCGTACCAAGACAACCACGCGAACTCACCTCATCCATCGTCCTGCGAAGGACATCTTTCCACCGGCGGCGGATTCTTCTTGTCTCCTTTTGTTCTTGTCACCTTGGTTGCTCGCTACGCAGCAAGAGGCAAGCTCTCCCGTGCCCAACAGAATTCGGTTCCGTCATTCCACATGCGATGCATGATCACAGCAAGATTCAAACAAAAGGGGAGACGCTCTGGGATTGAAACTCGGAGGCTGCCCCGATTTGCGCCTGCCACAAAGCAGCATAAGCGCCATCAGCTGTCAGCAGATCAGTATGCTTTCCCTCCTCAACAACCCGACCCTTGTCTAAGACTACGATCTTGTCAGCCCTACAAATGGTGCTCATTCGATGAGCGATGACGATGATGGTCTGACCAGCCTGACGCAGATCCTCAACCACCCGCAGGATGAAAGCCTCGGCGACCGAGTCGAGAGAGGAGGTCGCTTCGTCGAGGATCAGGATCTCCGGATCCCGGTAGAGAGCCCGAGCCAAGGCAAGGCGCTGCTTCTCGCCGCCGGAGAGGCGTATACCGTTCTCGCCTAAATGGGTCTGGAGACCGCTGGGCCAGCTTTCGATTAGCTCTTGTAGCCCTATTTGATCGCATATTCGTTGGATCTTCACGATGTCCGGATCGAATACGCCAAGTGCGATGTTCTCGATCACCGAGCCAGAGAACAAATCGACCGATTGCGGCACCGCTGCGATAACCTTGCGCAGGGATACCGTCGAGAGATCCTGGAGAGCATAGGAGCCGATCCGGATGCGGCCACTCTCGAGCGGGTAGAGATTCTGCAGCAGAGCCGCAATGGTGCTCTTGCCTGAGCCGCTTTTCCCCACGACGGCCGTCATCTCGCCCCGCCCGAAAGTGAGGCTAAGATCCTGGAAAAGCTCCCGCTGAGAGCCATGGCGGAACGTGACATTCTCCAGGCGGATATCACCAAGGTGGGACTTTGTGGCATCAATGCCGCCGCCGTTGGTCTCCTGCTCCAGGTCGAAGATGTCGAATAGGCGATCTGCCGCGACGAATGCGTCCTGAACGACCCGGTTGGTCTGGATGAGACTGGTAACCGGCCGGGTAACATAGCCGAGCAACGCATAGCAGGATAATAACTCGCCTGGCGTGAGGGTCTGATCGAGGACAAGCGTCGTTCCGAACCACATCAGCACGATGGTGAATAAGGTCGAGAGGAAAGTCGAGGTGCTGACTCCGAAGATCGAAATTAGCCCGGAGCTGTAGACGGAGTGCAGCATCTTGATGAAGCGGGTTTCCACCTTGAGGTTGGCGAAGCTCTCCATGCCGGAGGTCTTGATCGTGGAGATAGCTCCGAGTGACTCCACCAGTTGTGTTTCCAGTTCGGCAGCGTTCTCCATAATGGCGCGCTGGCGCTTCCTATTCAGCCGATTGGTGGTCCAATAGACAAAGAGGTACAGCGGGATGGATCCCGCCACGACCAAGGCGATCTTCCACGAATAGATGAACATCAGCCCTAACGAGAACAGAATCATGAGCACATCGACGAACATGTTGATCGAGGCGTCGTTCAGGAAGCTCCTGATCTTCACCGCATCGTTCATACGGGAAACGATTTCGCCCATACGCATGCTGTCAAAGAACTTCTGAGGCAAGCTTAGGATATGAGTGTAGTAGCCGAGGATCAGCTGGACATCGATCTTCTGCCCCGTTTGCAGGACGAGCCGGTTTCCAAGGAGAGAGATCAGGACCTGCAACACCAGGATCAGCAGCATGGCGACGCTCATCAGATTGAGCAGGTTGCGGTTACCCGCAGTGATCACATGATCGACGATCTTCTGGACGTAGATGGCCGTCGAGAGGCCGAGGATCGTTGTCACCAGCGCCCCGACGAGAGTCTGCGCCATCACCGCCCTGTGTGGCCTAAGCAGACGGGCGAAGCGGGCGAGGGGTGAGGTGGTCTCGTCGCGGCGCTTGAAGGTGTCTGCCGGAACCAGGAGCACCAGGGCGCCAGTCCATTGTTTGTTGAATTCCTCGTGCGCCAGCTTGCGGACTTCACCATAGGCTGGGTCCATGACGGTGACCCACTTCGCGTCGATCGCCTGGATTACGACGAAGTGGTGCAGGACCTCCTTGACGATCACATGCGCGATAGCGGGCTTCGGGATCTTGTACAGGCTGTCGAAGCCGCCCTTCACCGCCTTGGTGATAAATCCTAGCTTCTGGGCCGCTTCCGTGAGGCCCAGCACGGTGGTGCCGGCGCGGTTGGTCGAGGCATGTTGCCGGATGCGCGACAATGGCAGCTTGTAACCATAGAACGCTGCGACAGAAGCAAGGCTGGCGGCCCCGCAATCCGTGATGTCGCGCTGCTTGAACTTACTGACATTGCTCGACATGGCGACTTTCTGGCTGTTTGGGAAATGAAGGATTAGCGGCCCGTCAGGAGCGGGTTGAGCCAATCGTCGACCCCGTTGTAGAGGAGTTGCAGGACAGTCCGGTCTGCTACAAGAAAGCGCGCCCGCACGGTCATGCCTTTCTTCAGGTAACCGATGGCCCCGTTCTTGAGCGCGAGATGGCTGCGGGAGAGCGCGCAGCGGACCTTGAAGATCGGCCTACCGTCGAGGAATGTGAAGTCCTGCGCCACGTCGAGCACCGTTGCTTCGATCAAGCCCCATTGATTGTAGTTGAAGGCATCTACTTGGAGCCGCACCGACTGGCCGAGCCGCACGAAGCCAATGTCGTTGGGGGAGACGTAAATATCCGCCACCATTTCGCCGCCCGGCGAGACCCAAGCAACAGTTTGCCCCGCCTGGACGTAGCTGCCGGGGCTGAGGCCGGAGAATTGCTCGAGGGCCCCTGACACCGGAGCCCGGATTCGCGTCAGATCCCGTTCATTCTCAAGCTGATGCAAGGTGGCCACTAGTTCCTTAAGGCGCAGGTTAGTGTCGAAGAGCCGCTGGTTCCATTCAGCGGATTTGCGCCTGGCTAGAATCTCGCCCTGAACCTCAATGCTCTGGAGAGCGAAAGCCTTTTCGTCTACGGCCTTCGCGGGCGCCGCAGCAACTGAGAGGAGTCGCTTAGCGCGGGCGAATTCCGCCGCGGCATTACTGCGGGTAAACTCGTTCTCCCGCAGCAGGTTGAGAAAATGCGCCCGCTCGGCCGTGGCTGACTCGGTGAGGAGGCGGACCGGGTCCGTGGCGGTGCCGGATGAGATCAGCGCTTCGAGGTCACTGGCAAGATCGCTCTTAGCGCGAATATCGGCTCTAAGTGCCATGAGCTTTTCCTCAACCATCTCATCGTCGAGGGTGAGGATCTCCTGCCCTTGGGCAACACGATCGTTCTCACCGGCAAGGATGTGTGAGACGCGCCCGGAGACGGGCGCGACCAGGGGCGTCTTTTCGACGACGGGCCGAATTCTTCCGACACTTTGGACAGAGACAGGTATGCTCATGAGTGGCAGCGACACGAATGCCAAAACCACAGAGAGCACGATCACCTTGTAGATGACCAAAGATCGACCTGATCGCCGCGAGAGGATGCTCTCTGCAGTGTAGCAGGCTATTTCGGGAGGAAGTGGGATAATGTTCACGCGTCCGTTAGTTAGTCACCGCTTTATTTGTAATTCAACACACGCGCTGTAGCTATACCCGCAACGATTGTTAACGCAGTAAGTGCGGCAGCAACAAGTCCGAAAACTACCCAAAAACACCCCCCGGAAGTTGCAGAAGCTTCTTCGCGGGTTAACTCGATCACTCCATAGGCTGACATATTGGTCATTATTTTTTACACTCCTAAAGCTCAAATAAGAGGACGAATCAATGATTCCGGTCGGCGGCTTTTGCGCCTATAGTTACAGCTGCAAGGCCGACTATCCCAAAAATCGCGAAACCTATTGCCCAAAACATCCCTCCCGAAGTTGCAGATGCTTCTTCGGGAGCCAATTCGGTTACGCTGTATGACGACATATCAGAGTTCATTGTTGTCTCCATTCCTCACGCCGATGGCTGTTGCCATCGCGCAAATAGAAGCATGAACCGTGCCAACTCCCAAAAAGAGCAAAGAGCTTCGACACAGATGGCGTCAATGATAGCTCAAAGGAGGCCGCGCGAAATATCATAGTGTCGCGGACGCGACAAACCCGACAGGTTGCACGACATATCGACGGATGGCGGACACGTTTGGCGCCATCATAGCTGAGGAGTTTGGAGATCGAAAAAGTCTGCAATCCCGTGTCGACCCGCGGAAGTTCATGCTGGGTCATTTCTGCGCCGCGATCCCAAGTAAGGCACTGGCCCAACGTCTCCGGAAAATCTTATTCGTGTCGCGGACGATGGAGGTCGGCCAGGAGGGTGCCATACCAAAGGACCAGCGGCGAGCAATCCCGATCATCGGCGATCCCGATCCGCTTGTCCTGTGGAGACTCGATACCTTTTATGCTGCCGTCGACCTCGCGATCGAAGAGCGCTCGGACTCGGTGGTGTCGCGGACGATGGAGATCAGCCAACAGGGCTTCGGCCGGGTGTTATTTAGCACTAAACGGTTGGTCCTGCTGTCAAAGACCTTACGTGACGCTCATAGATTCGGCTTTAATACCCTCGCAAATGCGCCAAAACGGGTACGAAGCTAGTCAGGGACCCGGTCGCAGTCGTGGAAGCTTATCCGGATGTAGCATGACGGAACCGGAGTTAAGGAGAAAACGTGTCAAGCCTTGAGGATTGAAGCCTTACGGATACCGCGGCCGATGATCCACGCTGAAAAAATTTCAGAATTGGGTGGCCTCGCACCCGGCAAAGGCCATCCAAAAGCTGTCTGTCGAGGATCACCCATTGCGGAAGGTGTAGCTGTAGCCGTTAATAGCCGGCACGCCGCCGAGATGCGCATACAGGATCCGTGATCCTTCTGAAAAAAAGTCTTTCCTGACGAGATCGATCAATCCTTGCATCGATTTTCCCTCGTAGACCGGATCAGTAATCATGCCTTCTAGCCGCGCACACAGGCGGATAGCCTCCTTGGTTTCGTCGGACGGGACACCATAACATGGGTACGCGTACTCATCGAGGAGGACGACGTCGTATTCGACGATCTCCGAGCCGAGATTGACAAGCTCTGCTGTATGCCGGGCAATGCTTAGCACCTGCGCCTTCGTTTGGGCGGGAGTGGCGGAGGCATCGATACCAATCACGCTGCGCTGCCGGCCGTCCTTGGCAAAGCCGACGAGCATGCCAGCATGCGTCGAACCCGTGACCGTACACACTATGATGTAATCGAAGGCAAACCCGAACAGTTCCTCCTGAGCCCGCACCTCCTCCGCAAATCCCACATAGCCAAGGCCGCCATACTTATGGACGGAAGCCCCGGCGGGTATCGCATAGGGTATGCCACCTGTTGACTTGACCTCTTCGAGCGCCTGTTCCCAACTGCGGCGGATACCAATGTCAAAGCCTTCGTCGACAAAGCGCACATCCGCCCCCATGATTCGACTCAACAGAATGTTGCCGACCCTATCATAGACCGCGTCCTCATGCGGAACCCAGCTCTCCTGTACCAGAACGCATTTCATGCCGATCTTGGCGGCGACCGCGGCGACCATCCGCGTGTGATTGGACTGCACGCCCCCGATGGAGACAAGAGTATCGGCTTTGGTGGCGATTGCGTCGGGGATGATGTATTCGAGCTTGCGGAGCTTGTTTCCGCCAAACGCGAGACCGGAATTGCAGTCCTCGCGTTTCGCATAGATTTCCACTTTTCCCCCAAGATGCTTACCGAGGCGTTCGAGTTTTTCGATTGGCGTCGGCCCGAAGGTGAGAGGGTAGCGTTCGAACTTTTGCAGCATGTTCTCTCCAGCAATACGATTGAGTGAAACCAAGTGTCCAACGTCACTATGAGAAGATGCGCTCGCCTCCTCAGGTCCCGGGTAGGCAGCACCCCCGCAAGCTCCTGCTCTCTACACCGGATGTTCGACTCTTCGCCGGACAGCGAGGGCGCGCACGATACCGGGATCCTCTAGTGGACTCAACCGCTCAGAAATACCAGTAGGCCCGGAACCGCCCCGATGGCGCCGCTATCCGGACCTCGCCAGGCTGGCGCAGACCAAGGGGGTAGGATCCTAGCGAACGGGAAGAGGATTGATCGCCCATCGGGGGATGGCCGAAACTACCTTGATGCATGCCAAATCTCCCGATCAAAATGATGGCCATCTGGGCCGCTATAGTAGCGCGGGACCAGAAAGTTGTAATTCTTCGGGCGTTCTCCATCTCGTGACTATTTACCTATTGTCATAAGCGTCGCATGCCCGACCATAAACCTCACACGGTCAACAGCGGCGAGGTCAATGTCAGCCGGACAAGATGTCTAGCGGCGGCGAGACAGGTAAAATCGTCATTTCCGGGTCCAGCAGTAGCAGTTTGACATCGTTCTAAGCCCTTTCTCTTTCAGTGAACCAGGTAGCTCATTGCCGAAATAGGGCGGGAGCCCCGTACCTGCTCTTCGAACGCGCGCGGATCAGCGGGAGAAGAGCGGCAAGGGAATAAAACCGAGGGGCTCGCTCACCCGAAGGAGCGGAGCCGGGGGATTGTTTTTCCCATGCGAGACAGAGGGACAGCGCTCTCCTCCCTTCTTCAGGGCCATCCACTTGGGCGATCGCTGTCTCAGAATCTGACCCGAAAAGGCTATCCATTTCTTGCAAGGCGTCTGGTGAGCATGTGGATGTGGGCGATAGTTATCCACGCTTGTGCTGAAGCGCTGGATTTTTCGAAATCCAGCCTGCGGTATCTGCCCAATTATGCGAATGTCGCTCGGCGACCCAGCGGCGCGGCAGGTTTTAACCTTGGCCTGATGATTTCCATTGTCCACCTGTCGATCTTCTGTAGCCGCTTTTTCAGCTTGTTGCTCGCATAGCCGCAATCGGCGAAGATATAAACCAGCCATGGTCATCAGATGTTGATGGACTCTTGGAGAACCTAACCGAGGTGCATCATGCCTGTTTTGGAGGGTAGGGATCACTCCTCTCCCTGCAATGAGTAGCAAAAACCTCTACATTGGCGGCGTTTAACTGTTCCGTCAAGTACTGGTGAATCCCACGTTCCAAGGGTCGATCACGTCGGGGACCTCGAGTCGGTGATCGGCGGCGGCATGAATCAGGCAAGAGAAGCGGTTTGCTTCGACCTGCATCTTCGCTCGCTGCGCCTTCCTTCGCCGGTTGGCGACGAGGAAGCGTTCCAGCTCATGGCCGCTCATCACGAAGATGATTCCGCGGCTCCTACGCCTAAAAGTCCGAGAACCTTGTCCCGCAGACGGATGAACTCCAGGCTCGAGCGGTCCAACCGCGCCGGCTCGGGAATAGAAAGTATGGCAGCGATGCGGCCCGGATGGGGCTGCATGACCACGACCCGATGCCCGAGATGAACCGCCTCGTCGACATCATGAGTCACGAGCAGCGCTGTCGTGCCCTCATGTTGAACGATGCGTTTAAGTTCGTCCTGCAGCCTCAGGCGTGTCAATGCGTCCAACGCGCTGCGCCATTCCGCCCGATAACTGCGCGGGGTAGGCCTTAGAAAATTGCGTCAGACCGACGAGTTCGAGATGCTGGCGCACCGTTTTCTTCTTGTCGGTTCGTGACAGGGGACTGCGTCGAAGGGCGGCTGCGACATTTCCTTCGACAGTCAGCCATGGCAGCAGCCTGTGATGGCGGCTGATGGGGTATCTGGTTCATCTCGTTCTTCTCCTGAGTAACCTTGTTTCCAGCCAATGGGCCGAACTGTTGTAGAAGAGGCCGATCAAGGCCAGGATGAGAATGCCGACAAAGAGCAGATCCATTTCGAACAACTGGCTGGCCTCATTCAAGCGGCCGCCGATCCCGGGCGTCACGTTGAGAAACAGTTCGGAGCCGAGCGTAGCGAGCCAAGCGTAGATCAAACCGGCATGCAGGCCCGTGAATATGGCCGGAAGGGCGCCAGGCAGGGCAACGAGACGGACAAAGTCGACCCGGCTGAAGATGAGCACGTCCGACAGCTCGCGATAGGCTGGCGATAGTCCTCTCACGCCCTGCCACGTGTTGATGACCACCGGTTGGAACCCGGCAAGGGCGATGAAGGCGATCTTCCCGCATCCGCGCCACCAAACCATACAGACAATAATGGTACCCAAGCGAAAAGCGCAATCCGGCGAAAGGCCAGCAAGGTTGGGCCGACGATCCTCTCCGCCGTGCGTGAAAAGCCAAGCAACAGACCGAGGAGGAGGCCGGTCGAGGCGCCGATCGCAAAGCCGGTGAGATTTCGCCGAAGGCTTTCACTGATATCGAACGCGAGCGTGCCGGTGGTGAACTCCGTTCCGGCGCGTGCGGCCACCGCGTCGGGCGACGGGAGGAAGCGAGGATCGACCCACTCGAACCGGACGGCGGCCAGCCAAAGCAAGAAGACAGCCGCGAACGCTGCAAACGGGCGCCAATGGCGCGCCACGTTTCGAAGGCGCCCGACTTGCAATGTGTCAGCGGCCATGGAGCGCCTCCGAGTTCCACGGCTGGACGAAGCGTTCCAGATGTTCGAGGATGGCGTTTAGTGATACGCCAATCGCTGCGATGACCAGCAGGGCGGCGATGACGAGTTCAAGTTGGAAAAGCTGGCGGCCCCAAATCATCAAATAACCGAGCCCCTCGAACGACGCGAACAGTTCGACAATCACAAGGCTTTGCCAGGCGGCAGCCAGCCCTTCGCGAAGCCCGGTGAACATCGACGTCAGCGCGGCGGGCAGGACGATTGCAGACATCCACTGCAGCGGTGTGAAATTGAACACGCGGCCCAGTTCCAGAAGGTTTGGAGAGACATTAGCGATGCTGCGTGTTGTCGCCAACGTTACCGGTATCGCCGTCGACCACCCAATGCAGACATATTTGAGCTCCTCGTCGATGCCGACGAACAACACGAGCAAAGGCACCCAAGCCAGCGTGTTGACCTGTGCAACGGCGGTGAAGATTGGCCAAACGAATGCTCTAATCCCGGGCAGGAGGCCGAGGAGGGCTCCGGCAAGTAGACCCGAAAGCGCTCCGATCGTAAAACCGATGGCAACCCGCCGCAGGCTCACGAACGTGTGGTTGATGAGCGACCCGTCACGCCACAACTCGACGATCGTTGCCCAAACCACCTTGGGAGCCGGCAGGATCTGCTCCGGAAGCCAGCCGAGGCGCGCGGAAAATTCCCACGCCAACAGCAGGACAAGCGGCAACGTCATCGCGTAAGCCACGTCGGCTAACACCCCCGATGGATTAGTCAGTCTTTGCTCTACGGGCCGATTGGCCGAAGTGGTCAAGGTCATCTTTCGTCCTCATTGGCCAAGGACCTGCGACATTTCAGTTTGTCTGCTTCTTGTTGAGATCGCCGAGCTTGGCGATTTCACCCTTGGTGTCGTAGCTTGACCAATGGTTCTCCCGCTTCAGGCCTTCCCAAAGCCATTTCCTTTCGCTGTGCGCTACAACCTAAAGAGGAAAAAAGCTCAATAGGTTGGATTAATTTTAAAACCAGTGGCGTTATAATCTGAAAATAACTTCTTGAGTTGGCTTCCGCGCACGGCACTATGCCTATATCGCTGCCTCTATTATGTAAGTGGAGACTTGCGATGACGACCAGTGTTGAAACATTCGAAATGCTCAGGAACGATATAATTTCAGGGAGATACCGACCATTGCATCTTTTTCATCCCAAGCAGTTATCCGAAGAACACGTCGTAAGCGTTGCCCCCATAAGGGAGGCCATGCTCAGGCTCAGTGAACGCGGCCTCCTTCGGTGGGAGCGCAACCGAGGGTTCTTTGTAGAGAAAATTAGTAGCTCGACCGCGTTGTTTCATTTGGATCAGTTGCGATCACATTATACGTATGCAATCGGTAGGTTGAAAGACAAGGGCGACACTATAGAACTAAACGTTGAAACAAGCGATCGAACGGTAGTAGACAGCGTGGAGAATTATAAGCGCTGGCAGGATTCGTTGGCTGCCGCAATATTTTCTGATTCAGAACAGGAGTTTGTTCGTGGAGCGTGGGACAGAATATGGATATATCGAAACCATTATTTAGGAAACGACGGTATTATAGAATACAAGTATAATTTCATGTATCTGGCAACAAAACTGATCTATCAGAAAAAGTACGATGACTGCATTCAGTCGACGGACGCTATGTTCCGGTATGTAATGGGAAAAGTTTCCAGATATACTATGTAGTCTGAATAATTTGCAGCTCATGTGAACAAACGTTTATCCGTAGTTGAGCGATACAGGAATGCTTAAGGGTGAACTCCATCTCTGCTACGGCGCTTTGATCATAGAACCTTCCATATGATTGAGGTCGCCGCAGCCCCAGACAGGCTCTACACCAGCTGGCGGATCGTCGTTTTGTTGCTGCCGACGGTTGGGGGCAGCAGATTAGGGAGGGTTTTCTTGTTCTGCTAAGAAGTGTCTGCGGGCATGTGGGACATGCCGATGGTGCCACTCAGTGGCTTTCCCATTAGTCTCGTCTAGAGATTGACGAGTTTCCCTCTGCGGGCGGCGATGCAAGTCCCCTCGACGATGGTCGCAACGCCGGTGGAATCATAGCCGCGATATTGAAGACGCTCTAATGCGTCGACCAACCGCTCTGACACTGACTGTTGCCCAACAATGCCGACAATCCGGCACATGTTCGTCTCCGTATTCGTCCCGGCCGACACAGTCATCATCAGGACGCACACCACGCCCCGAGCCTTCCTTCGTGATCTGTCATCTCAATTCCGATTCCGCGTTCAACGGACGCGCTCTAGCAAGAGCTGAAAGTGTGAGCCCGGGTGCGCAAGGTCGAGATAACTCAGTGGTTTGGTCCCCAGCCGGCCAAATCTCAACGGCAAATTCAATCCGCGGAAAATCTTCGACCGGCATTCGTAGGCCGTTCCAAAGTGCCAGCGACTTGGCCCCGCCCAACGACTAATATGCACTGCCACTAGGATACACCACTCAAATCGACAACCGCACCCAGCTGGGAGGCATGTAAGCGATGAGGTGACACCGTTACTTCTGGAAGGACCAGGGCATCAGCGCGTCGATCTCGCTCGATGGCCAACCTGCGGTGATACGCTCAAGCGTCTGTGTCAGCCAGGCCAGCGGGTCGACTTCGTTCATCTTGGCGGTTTATGCCGACCGTCGAACTATGCCGATTAAGCAAGTTTTTGCCAACGTTTTCTATAACATAGCGGTCGCCTAGTCGGCATAGCTTAGGGTCTCTCCGTCGCAATTGACGCGAAGGAGAGGACATATGAACACAACTGACTATTTGAATCGAGCGCCCTGTATCGGAAGCTGCTTTACGGTCCGTATCGGGAGTTTGCGCGCGTTTACGCCGCCAGAATGTCGGACGAAGGTTTGGGTCGGCAATGCACGTGGCGTTCGCTGAGCCTGTTTCGAGACCTAATGGACTGGCATGTTGGCAATGGATATGCCCCGCAGGATTTGAGCGAAGCTTATGTTGATCGTTTTCTTGA